>LR698958.1:0-128018 GCA_902381685.1 Lachnospiraceae bacterium
CAGATGAGGAATTTAATGTGGCTTTTATTTGTGAAGACGATATTAAACAAACCGAAACAAAAGAAGAAAACCAGAAAATTAAGACCATTATTGAACAAGCCAACCTAAATCACAAATACACCTTTGATACTTTTGTCGTAGGTAACAACAACCAGTTTGCCCATGCCGCTTCTCTGGCTGTTGCCGAATCTCCGGGTGAAGTGTACAACCCTCTCTTTTTATACGGGGGTGTTGGATTGGGTAAAACCCACCTTATGCACTCAATTGCCCACTTCATATTAGAAGAAGATCCGACAAAAAAAGGTGTTATACGTTACCAGCGAAACATTTACAAATGAACTGATTGAAGCAATCAAAAGCGGTCGCACAGGAAACGAGTCAACAATGACTTCATTTAGGGAAAAGTACCGTAATATTGACGTGCTTTTAATCGACGACGTTCAATTTATTATTGGTAAAGAAAGTACACAGGAAGAATTTTTCCATACTTTTAACCACCTTCATGTATCAGGAAAACAGATTATCCTTTCCAGTGATAAACCGCCAAAAGACTTTGAAACTTTAGAAGCGCGCCTTCGTACCCGCTTTGAATGGGGACTTATTGCGGATATTTCCTCACCGGATTACGAGACAAGAATGGCTATTCTTCAGAAGAAAATCGAACTGGATAATTTAGATGTTTATCATATTCCTGATGATGTTGTTGAATATATTGCCAACAACGTTAAATCAAATATTCGTGAATTGGAAGGCTCTTTAAATAAATTGATTGCTCTTTATAAATTAAATTATAACTCTTCCAAAGAAATTGATATTCCTCTTGCTGCAGAAGCTTTGAAGGATATAATTTCTCCGAATGAAAACCGTACTATTACTATTGACTTAATTATAGATGTTGTTGCGGAACATTTTAATGTGTCCGTTGCCGACTTAAAAAGCGGAAAACGTAACTCTGAAATCGTTATGCCAAGACAGATTGCAATGTATCTTTGCCGAACAATGATAGATACGCCTTTAAAATCAATAGGAATCATTCTTGGCGGCCGCGACCACTCCACTATTAACCACGGTGTGGATAAGATTAAGGCAGAGTTGAAAACAAATGACACACTTAACAATACAATCGACATCATTAAGAAAAAATTAAACCCGGTTTAAAAGTTATCCTTAAAAGTTACACACATTATAAAGCTGATATGAACATACTTATCCAACCTTAGAATGCTTTTATTTACAGGTTTAAGGGGAGTTATCCACATATCCCCAGCCCCTACGGCTAATAAGGCGGATATCTTTTATATTATTTACTCCCTATGGGGATTCTGAAAGGAGTTAACAACACATGAAAATTATTTGTACAAAATCGAATTTAGTTAAAGGTGTAAGCATTGTTTCCAAGGCAGTACCTTCAAAAACAACAATGCCTATACTTGAATGTATTCTGATAGATGCAACAACAGATATTATTAAGTTGACAGCGAACGATATGGAACTTGGTATCGAAACAATTATTGAAGGTGACATTATTGAGAAAGGTTTAATTGCCATCGATGCAAAAATCTTTTCCGAAATTGTTAGAAAATTACCTGATAATGAAGTTGTCATTGAAACAGATTCCAATCTGCAGACATTGATTACCTGTGAAAAAGCAAAATTTAATATTTCGGGAAAATCAGGAGAAGAATTTTCTTATCTGCCTTATATTGAGAAAGAAGAACCGGTGGAATTATCTCAGTTTACTTTGAAAGAAATTATAAGACAGACTATTTTTACTATCTCTGACCATGACAGCAACAAATTGATGACAGGGGAATTGTTTGAAATAAATGAAAATATTCTGAAAGTGGTTGCCCTGGACGGACACCGTATTTCCATCAGAAAAGTAGAACTGATGAATAATTATGCATCGAAGAAAGTAATCGTTCCGGGAAAAACACTTATTGAAGTAAGTAAAATCCTTTCGGGTGAAGTGGAGAGTAAAGCCAACATTTACTTTACCCCTAACCATATTGTGTTTGAATTTGATCAGACGGTTGTTGTATCACGTTTGATTGAAGGGGAATATTTTAAGATTGATCAGATGCTTTCAAGTGATTATGAGACGAAAGTAAGAGTGAACAAAAAAGAATTGTTAAGTTGTATTGACAGAGCGATGCTCCTTGTAAAAGAGGGAGATAAAAAACCGATTATCATTAACATCGGCGATGAGGCGATGGAATTAAAGATTCAGTCTCAACTCGGTTCAATGAATGAAGATATTTTGATTACAAAAGAGGGAAAAGATTTATTGATTGGATTTAACCCTAAATTTTTGATGGACGCACTTCGTGTTATCGAAGATGAGGAGATTCAGATTTATCTGACGAACGCGAAAGCGCCATGCTTTATCAGAGATGAGAAAGAAAGTTATATTTACCTGATTTTACCGGTAAATTTTAATGCGGTGGTGTAGAAGATGGAAAAAATAAAATTAAGAGAAGAATTTATTAAAATGGGACAGGCGTTAAAGGCTGCCGGACTTGTTGAGTCCGGCGTTGAGGCAAAGGAAGTCATTCAGGACGGTCTCGTGCAGGTAAACGGTGAAATTGATACAAGACGCGGAAGAAAACTGTATGACGGAGATGTAGTCTTTTTTGACGGAGAAGAAATTCAGATAGAGAAATGATTATTAAATCTTTGAAATTAAAAAATTTTAGAAATTATGATTTGCTAAATCTTGATTTTGATTCTGCAACCAATATCCTTTACGGTGATAATGCCCAGGGAAAGACAAATATTTTGGAGGCAATCTATTTGTCAGGGACAACAAAATCACACAGAGGAACAAAAGACAGGGATATGATACGGTTCGGTCAGGAAGAGTCCCACATTGAAACTGTTATTGAGAAAAAGGGAATAGAGTTTAAGACAGACATTCATTTGAAGAAGAACAGCCCGAAAGGTATTGCCATCAATAAAATGCCAATCAGAAAGGCAAGTGAACTGTTTGGCGTAATTCACCTTGTATTTTTTTCACCGGAAGATTTGAATATCATCAAAAACGGTCCTGCGGAGAGAAGAAGATTTATCGATATGGAACTTTCCCAACTGGATAAGGTGTACTTAAATGATTTGGCAAATTATAATCGTATTATTAACCAGAGAAATAAACTGCTGAAAGACATTTACGGCAGGGAAGACCTGATTTCCACTCTCGATATATGGGATATGCAGATGGCACACTATGGAGACAGGGTTATGCAGAGGCGGGCAAAATTTATTGCACAGATTAATGGAATTATTGAGAACGTGCATGGAAAATTGACCGGCGGCAAAGAAAAATTGAATTTATTTTATGAAAAAAGTATTGGAGATGCGGATTTTTCTGAGGCAATTTTAAAGAACAGAGAGAGAGATATACGAATGAAAAGTACATCTGTCGGTCCGCACAGAGATGATATATGTTTTAAGGCAGGGGATCTCGATATCAGGAAATTCGGTTCGCAAGGTCAACAGCGCACAGCGGCATTGTCTTTAAAACTTTCAGAAATAGAATTGGTAAAACTGTTAATTAACGATACCCCTATTTTGTTACTTGATGATGTGTTATCGGAGTTGGATAAAAATAGGCAGAATTATTTACTGGACAGCATAAGCAATATACAGACAATCGTCACCTGCACAGGTGTGGACGAATTTGTCAACAGACGCTTTTTAATAAATAAAATATTTCATGTTAATGGCGGACAGGTAAAGAAAGAAAATTAGGAGGATTAATATGAGTACAGAATATGGTGCAGATCAGATTCAAATACTGGAAGGATTGGAAGCGGTAAGAAAAAGACCGGGAATGTACATTGGAAGTACATCGGTAAGAGGACTTCACCATCTGGTGTACGAAATTGTAGACAATGCGGTTGATGAGGCGCTTGCAGGGTATTGTGATACAATTTATGTATCTATTAACAAAGATAATTCCATTACGGTTATAGATAATGGGCGTGGTATCCCTGTTGGAATCAATCACAAAGCGGGACTTCCGGCAGTTGAAGTCGTGTTTACGGTCCTTCATGCAGGCGGAAAATTTGGTGGAGGAGGATACAAAGTATCCGGAGGACTTCACGGTGTAGGTGCGTCAGTTGTAAATGCACTTTCAGAATGGCTTGAAGTAGAGATTTACAAGGACGGAAAGATTTATAAACAGCGTTATGAGAGAGGCCATGTAATGTACAAACTGGAAGTTACAGGCACTTGCGAGCCGGAAAAAACGGGAACGAAAGTAACATTTTTACCGGATAAAGAAATCTTTGAAGAGACAATTTTTGATTATGATACATTGAAACAGCGCTTTAGAGAGATGGCATTCTTAACAAGAAATCTTAAAATTATTCTTGCGGACGAACGTCCTGAGGAGCGTATCGAGAAAACATTTCACTATGAAGGCGGTATTAAGGAGTTTGTGTCATACTTAAATAAAAGCAAAACTCCATTATACGAGCAGATTATTTACTGTGAGGGAGAAAAGGACGGTGTGGCTGTGGAAGTTGCCATGCAGCACAATGATTCTTACAGCGACAACACATATGGATTTGTAAATAACATTACAACTCCGGAAGGCGGAACTCACATAGTCGGATTCAGAAACGCCCTTACAAAAACATTTAATGATTACGCGAGAAAGAACAAACTGTTAAAAGACAGTGAACCTAATCTTTCAGGAGAAGATATAAGAGAAGGTCTTACTGCCATTGTCAGTGTAAAGATTGGAGATCCTCAGTTTGAAGGTCAGACAAAGCAGAAATTGGGCAACAGTGAAGCGAGAGGTGCGGTAGACAACATTGTCAGCACACAGTTACAGATATTTTTAGAGCAAAATCCAAGCGTTGCAAAAATGACGGTAGAAAAATCCGTTATGGCACAGCGTGCCAGAGAAGCCGCAAGAAAAGCGAGAGATTTGACGAGAAGAAAATCTGCTCTTGAGACGATGTCACTTCCGGGAAAATTGGCAGACTGCTCGGATAAAGATCCGGCAAACTGTGAAATCTACATTGTAGAGGGTGATTCTGCCGGCGGATCTGCAAAGACTGCGAGAGACAGGGCGACACAGGCAATTCTGCCACTTCGCGGAAAAATTTTGAATGTAGAAAAAGCGAGATTAGATAAGATTTATGCCAATGCGGAAATTAAAGCGATGATTACTGCATTTGGTACGGGAATCCATGATGATTTTGATATTTCAAAACTGCGTTACCATAAAATCATTATCATGACCGATGCCGATGTGGACGGTGCACATATCAGTACGTTATTGCTCACGTTCTTATACCGCTTCATGCCGGATTTAATTAAAGAGGGTTATGTGTATCTGGCACAGCCGCCTCTTTACAAATTGGAGAAAAACAAAAAAGTATGGTATGCATACAGTGATGATGAATTAAATCAAATTCTTACAGAAGTGGGAAGAGACGGCAACAATAAGATTCAGAGATATAAAGGTCTTGGAGAGATGGACGCAGAGCAGTTGTGGGAGACAACAATGTCGCCGGAACACAGAGTATTGCTGCGCGTTACAATGGACGAGGAAACATCTTCAGAACTTGATTTGACATTTACAACGCTGATGGGCGATAAAGTAGAGCCAAGACGAGAATTCATTGAGGAAAATGCAAAATATGTCCAGAACCTAGACGTCTAGGATAATCAGAAGGAGAAAAGAAAAATGGAAGATAATATTTTTGATAAGGTTCATGATGTTGACCTGAAAAAGACAATGGAAAGTTCATATATCGATTATGCCATGAGTGTTATCGCTTCCCGTGCATTGCCTGACGTCAGAGACGGATTAAAACCTGTACAAAGAAGAATTTTATATTCAATGATAGAGTTGAACAACGGTCCGGACAAACCACATCGTAAATGTGCCCGTATCGTCGGTGATACAATGGGTAAATATCACCCGCACGGTGACAGTTCCATCTATGGTGCGTTAGTTAATATGGCGCAGGAATGGTCAACGAGATATCCGCTTGTAGACGGACATGGAAACTTTGGTTCAGTGGACGGTGACGGTGCGGCCGCAATGCGTTACACAGAGGCACGTTTAAGTAAGATTTCCATGGAACTGACAGCGGACATCAATAAAGATACTGTTGATTTTGTACCAAACTTTGATGAGACGGAAAAAGAACCTGCCGTTCTTCCGGCAAGATTTCCTAATCTTCTTGTAAACGGAACATCGGGAATCGCTGTCGGTATGGCGACAAATATTCCGCCACACAACTTAAAAGAAGTCATCAATGCGGTTGTAAAAATTATTGATGACCAGATTGAAGAAACGGGAGAAACGACAATCGAAGATATTTTACAGATTGTGAAAGGTCCTGATTTTCCGACAGGCGCTACAATCCTCGGCACAAGAGGGATTGAGGAAGCGTACCGTACGGGACGGGGAAAAATCCGCGTTCGGGCAGTGACGGACATCGAACCGATGCAGAACGGTAAGAGCCGTATTGTTGTGACGGAACTTCCGTACATGGTAAATAAAGCAAGACTGATTGAAAAGATTGCAGAACTTGTGCGTGATAAGAAAATTGACGGTATTACGGATTTAAGTGACCAGTCAAACCGCGAAGGAATGAGAATCTGTATTGAACTTCGCCGTGACGCAAATGCGAATGTCATTTTAAATCAGTTATATAAACATACACAGATGCAGGATACTTTTGGTGTAATTATGCTTGCCTTAGTAAATAATGAGCCGAGAGTAATGAATCTTCTTGATATGTTAAACCACTACCTGAAACATCAGGAAGAGGTCGTGACAAGAAGAACGAAATATGAATTAAATAAGGCGGAAGAACGCGCCCACATTTTACAGGGATTATTGATTGCCCTCGATAACATTGATGAAGTTAT
This sequence comes from Lachnospiraceae bacterium, assembly GCA_902381685.1. GTDB lineage: Bacteria > Bacillota > Clostridia > Lachnospirales > Lachnospiraceae > Faecalimonas. Next base: position 6,895 of record LR698958.1, read on the forward strand.
CAGGATCATAAGAGGTTCCAAGACAACACAGATTGCCAAAGAAGGATTGATTGCAGCATTTGATTTAACGGAAGTGCAGGCACAGGCAATTGTCGATATGAGACTGCGTGCTCTGACAGGTTTGGAAAGAGAAAAACTGGAAACAGAGTATGCCGAACTGATGAAGCGTATCGGAGAGTTGAAAGCAATTCTTGCAGACAGAAAATTATTATTGGGCGTGATCAAAGAAGAAATCATTGTTATCCGCGATAAATACGGTGATGAGAGAAGAACGGCTATCGGATTTGACGAGTATGATATTTCCATGGAAGATTTAATTCCAAGAGAAGATGTCGTAATTACAATGACAAAACTCGGTTATATTAAACGCATGACGGTAGATACATTTAAGAGCCAGAACAGAGGAGGAAAAGGCATAAAGGGAATGCAGACTCTTGAGGAGGACTACATTGAGGATTTATTTATGACAAGTACCCACCACTATGTTATGTTCTTTACAAATACGGGACGTGTGTATAGGCTGAAGGCATATGAGATTCCGGAGGCAGGCAGAACTGCAAGGGGAACGGCAATTATTAATCTGCTTCAGTTAATGCCGGAAGAAAAAATTACTGCCATTATCCCAATCAAAGAATATGTGCAGGGTGAATATCTGTTTATGGCAACGAAAAAAGGTCTTGTGAAGAAAACACCTATTACAGACTATGCAAATGTAAGAAAAACAGGTCTTGCGGCAATCACTCTTCGAGAAGAAGATGAATTAATCGAAGTAAAAGCGACAGACAATGAAAAAGATATTATTTTAGTGACAAAATACGGTCAGTGTATCCGTTTCAATGAAAAAGATGTTCGTTCAACAGGCAGAACTTCTATGGGGGTTCGCGGAATGAACTTGGGAGACAGAGATGAAGTTGTTGGAATGCAGTTAAACACACAGGGAGAACATCTTTTGATCGTATCTGAAAAAGGTATGGGAAAACGTACGGAAATGAGCGAATTTACAAGCCAGAACCGTGGCGGTAAAGGTGTGAAATGCTACAAGATTACAGAAAAAACAGGAAATGTAGTCGGTGTTAAGGCAGTCAGTGAAGACAATGAAATAATGATTATTAACACGGAGGGAATTATTATCCGTATGGAATGTAACAGCATTTCTGTTCTGGGACGTATTACTTCAGGTGTAAAACTGATTAATTTACATGACGATGAAAAAGTTGCAAGTATTGCAAAAGTAAGAGAAGCTTCTTCTGAGTTGGAAGAAAACGCAGAGGAAACAGTGGAATAAAAAATAAAAATCAGAGGGGATAAGAAAGACATTTCTATATCTGCTCTGATTTTCTGCTATAACGAACTGCGGAGGGAATATGAAAACTTTTTATGTAAACGGAAAAATTATTACGATGAATGAGTCAAATTTGTATGCGGAGGCGGTATGTGTAGAAAATGGACGTATTGTTTCTGTTGGAGAGTACAATGAGATTATAAAATTGCAGGAAGAACCGGACGAAGTGATTGACTTACAAGGAAAGACAATGCTTCCGGGATTCATAGATGCGCATTCACATTTCGTAGGGGCAGCAAATGCAATGACACAATGTGACTTATCTTTCTGTAAAAATTTTGATGACATTATTCAGACAATGAGAGCATTTAAGGAAAAAAGAAAACTGTCTGATGAATCGTGGATCATAGGCAGCAATTATGACCAAAATTTTCTGGAAGAGGGACGACACCCGGACAAAGATGTATTAGATCAGATTAGTGAAGTAAATCCTATTCTTTTAATCCATGCATCTTCCCACATGGGAGTTACAAACAGTAAAGGTTTGGAGATACAGCAAATAGATGAGAAAACAGAAGATTGTGCAGGGGGAAGATATGGAAGAGTAGAGGGAACGAATATTCCTGACGGCTATATGGAGGAAAAAGCGTTTTTAACATTTCAGTCTAAACTTCCGATGCAGTCCGTTGAAACATTACTTTCATGTATTCAGGACACACAGAAAATGTATGCGGGTTATGGGGTGACAACCGTTCAGGACGGAATGGTTGGCAAACCGTTATTTGAACTTTTGAAATATGTTTCCTCTACGGGAAAACTGCAGTTAGATGTAGTCGGTTATGCAGATATTATGACGGCATCTGATTTAGTTGAAGAAGAACCGGAGTATATCGGAAAGTATAAAAATCATTTTAAGTTAGGCGGATTTAAAGTATTTTTGGACGGTTCACCCCAGGGAAAAACAGCGTGGCTTACAAAACCGTATGAGAATGAAAAAGAATATAAAGGTTATCCGATTCACGGTAATGACGAACTGAAAAAATATATTTGCCTTGCGTTAGATAAAAAACAGCAGTTGCTTGCTCACTGTAATGGCGATGCGGCTGCGGAACAGTATATTTCAATGTTTGAGCAGGCATTAAGAGAGCGAAAAGAAAAAAATATTTATCGTGCGGTTATGGTTCATGCACAACTTGTAAGAAAAGACCAGTTAGAGAGAATGGCCGATATGGGAATGATACCAAGTTTCTTCGTTGCCCACACATATTACTGGGGGGACATTCATCTGAAAAATTTTGGTGAGAAAAGAGGAAGCCGGATTTCACCGGTAAAAGATGCCGTGGAATTGAAAATGAAATATACATTTCATCAGGATACACCGGTTGTTCCGCCGGATATGATGCGTACAGTTTCCTGTGCGGTAAACAGAGTGTCAAGAACAGGACAGAGTATTGGAGAAAATCAGAGAATTTCCGTTTTGGAGGCGCTAAAAGCAATTACAAGTTACGGTGCGTACCAATATTTTGAAGAAAATGACAAGGGAACAATCGAAAAAGGAAAATATGCTGACTTTGTTGTTTTAGATAAAAATCCCCTGGAGACAGAGAAAGAAAATCTTGCCGACATAAAAGTACTGATGACAATTAAAGAAAATAAAGTAATTTACAAAAATGGGGAAGATACAAATGAATCAGCGGAGTAAAGGAATTATTTTGGCGGTCACAACTGCCGTAATGTGGGGGATTATGGGAATTTTTGTGAGAGATTTATCTCACAATCAATTTACCAATATTGAAATTTCATTTTTTAGATGTGCGTTGGCGGGGGCAGCGTATTTTATCTTCTTGTTACTGACAAAACCGTCGGCGCTTAAAGTTAACATAAAAGGACTTGTCATCTGTGTTTTATACGGTGCGGTCGCATACAGTATCAGTTTTGTAAGTTATAGCGTATCAGTGTCGCGCATTCCTGTTGGAGTGGCAACTGTCTTAATGTTTATGAGCCCGATTTGGGTTGTGATTTTAGGAACGGTGATGTTTAAGGAAAAATTACAGAAAAGTAAGATAGTTACGATTGTCATCTGCTTTATAGGTGCAATTCTTGTGGCAAATCTTATCGGCGGAGGAGAGATAAAACTGGACGCCATAGGAATTTTAGCAGGAATTATTAACGGAATTGGAGTTGCATTGCAAATTTTACTTCCTAAATTTTTCGCAAAAGAGTATGATAGAGATACGTTACTTGTTTATGGATTTTTGGGAGCAGCATCTGTACTGCTTTTTGGAATGGATTTCGGTTCGGTTGCCGAACATATTTCAAATACGCCAATGACAAATTTAATATGGGATTTATTTGGAATTGGAATTTTATGTACAATGGTGGCAAATGCAGCCTGTGTAAAATCTACACAGTATGTGGAGGCTTCGACAACAAGTATTCTTTCTGCACTGGAAGTTGTAGTCGGAACACTTGTAGGATTTTTTATTTTCCATGAACATCTGACTTTTTTACAGATAGCAGGTGCAGTTATTATCGTTGTGGGGGCGATAGGCTCAGAAATTTATCAGCCTAAAAAGAAAGGAAAGAATGAATGTATACAGTAATCATTGCAGATGATGAAGAAGAAATCAGACGTTCTCTGATTAGAAAGATTGATTGGGAGAGTATTGGGTTTAAAGTTGTGGGAGAGGCCGGAAACGGCGAAGATGCATTAGAACTTGTGGAAAAACTGGAACCGGATTTATTGCTTACGGACGTAAAGATGCCGTTTATATCGGGAATTGAACTTGCAAGACAGGTAAGGGAAATCAGACCGACAATTCAGATTGCATTTTTAAGCGGATATGATGATTTTTCGTATGCACAGCAGGCAATTCAATACAATATCGTAAGTTATATGTTAAAGCCAATCTCATCGGGGGACATTACAAAAGAACTGAAAAATATCAAATTAAAAATTGAAAGAAAATTTGAAGAGTTTGCTACGAAGACGCCAAGTTCTGAAAAAATGGAAAAATCAGAATTTTTAATGCCTTTATTGTTGGACAGTTTTCAGAAAGAACGCTCTGAGGAAGAAAAAAAGAGATTGGTAGAAAAAGCAGTGGAATGCGGTGTATTGGAACCGGGAAATTTAGATGTGCTGAAATATGTTGTTCTTGTCACACGAATTTTAAATGAAGATGGGGAAGTGTGTACGGACAGGACAAGCGTAAATGCCATTGATTCAATTTTAAAGAAATATGTCAAACATTCCAGTGTATATATGCATGGAAAAGTAGTTTCTCTTCTCAGTGCGACAAAAACGGGATTTAATAAATATTTGCATATTATCGTGGAGGACATCAGCCAGAGTGTCGAACGTATTATGGAATTAAACTGTACAATAGGTGTAAGCCGTGTGGGTGAGGATTTGTCCTGTATCCACGAGTGCTATTTGGAGGCAATGAATGCCATAAGTTATTCTAAGAAAAACCGAAGAAATATTCACTTTATCGGTGACGAGGAGAGAATGAATACGCTGGATCAGGAACTGGTACAGCAGACGATTCAGGATATTGAAAATCTGATCAGAAGTGGAAGTCAGGAAGAAATTCAGGAATATTTTGTTTCTTTTGGAAAGTTGATCGAACAGAGGAAGGTTACAAAGGTGGCAATTAATTTCATATTTGTACAACTGATTGCATCTGTTTTTCAGGTTGTATATGCGGTTGCCGGAAATGACGCGGTACAGAGAATACAGAAAAATTTTGCATTTTACAGTATGCCGGTTTTATCCGGAAGTACAAAATCCACTTTAAAATATTACGAAGAAATCTGTTTAATGGCGAGAAACATTATCTCGGAACAGCGAAAAAAGAGCAGTGAAGTGTTATGTGAAAATACAATTCGCATTATCAATGAGCAATATATGGATCCAAATTTATCTTTGTCGGACGTCAGCAGTGAGAATTCGGTAAGTCCGAACTATTTAAGTGCGGTAATCAAAAGAGAAAACGGAAGTACATTTAAAGATTTGCTGACAAAGAAAAGAATTGAAAAAGCACAGGAATTGCTTTTCTGTACATCAATGAAAATAAGAGAAATAGCGGAAAAATGCGGATATAACGACCAGCACTACTTCAGTTATTGTTTCAAAAAGTATACGGGAATGTCACCGAATGTCTGCAGGAGAAATTATGAAGAGAATAAAGAATAAACGAAATATAATGAAAAAAATTTCTCTTTCGCAAATGCTGACGGGGATTGTTGTCATGATTGTGCTTGTACTGACTGTAACGTTCTTCTTTGCATTCGTTAATATTTACAAAAACACAACGGAAGAAAATGTAGTTACAAGTAGTGAACAGGCTGTTTTACAGGTAAAGAATACGGTGGAAAATTATACTGAAGACATGGAAATTTTGATGGAGATGATTCAGAAAAATATTAGCCGGGGAAAAGAAAATACAGATACGTATCTGAAAAACTTAATCAGTATCCGAAAGGATATCGTGGCAATTACAACATATGATGAACAGGGAAATTTATTAAAAGCATGGTCTGACAGAGGAAAATTAAAAGAAAATATTGTTGAAAACCTTTCTTTTAATCCAAATGTTCCAAAAGAGAAAGAGGAAATGCTAAACGTTACAAAACCGCATGTGGAATCTCTGTTTGAAGATTATTATCCGTGGGTTGTTACGATTTCAGAATACATGAAGAACTCTGAAGGAGATACTATTCAGGTGGCGCTGGATATTCAGTTTTCGCAGATTGCAAATTATATGGACGATGTAGGAATCGGCCAGCACGGATATTGCTACATTGCCGACAAGAAGGGCGATATTATTTATCACCCACAGCAACAGTTGATTTATTCAGGATTAAAAGAAGAGGAATATAATTATTTAAAGGACGGTTCTCATGTTGAGAAAGATGCAATTTATTCTGTACGGTCGCTTGATAATTGCGAGTGGAAAATTATAGGTGTCTGTTATATTGATGAAATGATTACAAATAAAGTCAATCACATCATGAAGACACTGTCTGTCATTTTTCTTATAGTTGTTTTACTTACGGTACTCATTATCCGTTTCTTTTCTAAACTTTTTTCCAATCCTGCCCGAGAACTTGCAAATGCCATGCAGGAATTTGAAAAAGATACAAATAATTTTGAGTTCAAATCAATAGAGGGAACGGCGGAAATCACTTCCCTTACAGAATCTTTTGAACATATGGTTGTACAAATTAAAGAACTGGTTGAGAAGGTAAGACAGGAAGAGATTACGTTAAGAAAAACAGAATTGAAGGCTCTTCAGGCACAGATTAATCCACATTTTCTTTATAACACGTTAGACGCAATAGCGTGGCTGTGTGAGGAAGAACGGCATAAAGATGCTGTTGAGATGGTGAATTCTCTTGCAAAACTGTTTAGAATCAGTATAAGCAGAGGACATGAACTGATTACGATCGAAAAGGAAATGCAGCATGCAAAAAGTTACCTGAAAATCCAAAATTTCCGTTACAAAAATCAATTTACCTATTCATTTGATGTAGATGAGGAATGTTTAAATTATCTCTGTAACAAAATTACATTGCAGCCGATTATTGAAAATGCCATTTATCACGGAATAGACAGAATGGTAGATGAAGGAAAAATAAATATCGGCATTCATCAAAAAGGCGATAAGATTATTTTTACGGTAGAGGATAACGGTGTCGGAATGACAGAAGAACAGTGTGAAGAAATTTTACACAAAGATGCGGGTGACAGAGTGGGAATCGGAATCAAAAATGTAAATGACCGAATCAAAATTTATTTTGGCGAGGAATACGGTTTAACTATACAGAGTGAACTGGACGAGGGAACAAGAGTAACCATTAGTATGCCCAAAATAACGGAGAACGATTATGGAGAAAAATAAGAAAAAAGTAATTGCCTTTTTCTGTATTTGTATGCTATTCATATCCGGCTGCGGTATGGAAAACAGTGAAAATATACAAAAAAGAAAAGTTGCCGTCATCATGAAATCAACGGATTCTGCTTTTTTTAAAGCGGTAAGTTTGGGAGCAAATGCTGCCGGAACGGCGTACAATATGGAGATTTTATTTGAAGGTCCCAAAAACGAGGAAGATTATAAGACACAAAATAAAATGATTGAGCAGGCAATTCAGGAAGAATATGATGCAATTGTATTTTCGGCAGTAGACTATAATGCAAATGCTGAGGCGATAGATAAAGCCGCTCATGCGGGAATCAAAACAATTGTCATTGACAGCGATGTAAACAGTAAAAAGGTAAATTGCAGAATCAGCACAAACAACTATAAGGCAGGTAAAATGGCAGGTCAGGCCGTATTGGAAAACAAATCTGAAGAGTTAAATATCGGGATTGTAAACTTTGATAAGAATTCAAGAAACGGTCAGGAGAGAGAAAGAGGTTTTAAGGACTTTGTTAAAAAAGACAATCGTGTGAAAAATGTAGAAACAATCAATGTTATCTCTACAGTGGAACAGGCGAAGAATCAGACAAAAGAATTTTTGGAAGAACATCAGGAAATGAACGTACTTGTGACTTTCAATGAATGGACAAGTTTGGGTGTAGGATATGCGGTCAGAGAATTGGGACTACAGGACAAAATACAGGTAGTCGCCTTTGATAATAATGTCATCTCCGTAGGAATGTTGGAAACAGGTGAGGTAGATGCACTGATTGTACAGAATCCATATGCTATGGGATACTTAGGAGTGGAGAGTGCATATAACCTGTTAAATGAAATTCCGATAAAGGGGAAACAGGTGGATACGGAGACAATTTGTGCCACACGAGAGAATATGTATGATGACGAATATCAAAAAACATTGTTCGCATTTGAGTAAATTTGATAAAAATCGTAAAAAATCATACAAAAAAAATAAATAATTTAATAGGAATAAGTACAAGTTCGTGTTATAATAACCTCATCAATGATTAGCAAAGGGAGGAAACAATCATGAAAAAGAAACTATTAGCAGCTGTTCTTTGCGTGGCAATGGTAGCAGCAACACTCGTTGGTTGTGGTTCATCTGACGATGGTAAAAAAGATGGAGGAAAGAAATCAGACTTAAAAGTAGGTGTATTCTATTACACATATGCTGATACTTATATTTCATCAGTTCGTACAGCACTTGACAAACAATTAGATGACATGGGTGTTGATTACCAGGATTATGATGGAAACAGTAACCAGACAACACAGAACGAACAGATTGATACAGCAATTCAGTCAGGAACAAACTTATTAATCGTAAACATCGTAACATCAGGTTCAAATGATGCTTCTACACAGGTAATTGAAAAAGCAAAAGCAGCAGACGTACCTGTAATCTTCTTCAACCGTGCAGTAGAAGATCCTAAGGGAAAAGAAGGTGTAGTTCTTAACACATATGACAAATGTGCATTCGTTGGAACAGACGCTCCTGAAGCAGGACATATGCAGGGTGAAATGATTGGTGATTACTTAGTTAAAAACTATGACAAAGTAGACCTTAACAAAGATGGAAAAATTTCTTACGCTATGTTCATGGGACAGTTAGGAAATGTTGAAGCAATTTACCGTACACAGTACGCTGTAGAAGATGCTAACAAAAAATTAGTTGAAGCAGGAAAACCAGAATTACAGTTCTTTGATGCATCTAACAAAGACAAATACCAGGTTGACCAAGATGGTAACTGGAGTGCTGGAGCAGCAAACAACTACATGACAACAAACCTTTCACAGTACAATGAAGGTAACAACAACATGATCGAACTTGTTATCTGTAACAACGACGGTATGGCAGAAGGTGCTATCGCAGCATTAAACGATAAAGGTTGGAACAAAGGTGATGCAGCTAAAACAATTCCTGTATTTGGTGTAGACGCTACAGACGCAGCTAAGAAATTAATCGCTGACGGAAAAATGGTTGGTACAATCAAACAGGACGCTGAAGGTATGGCTAAATGTATCGCTGACTTAACAAAGAACGCATCTGAAGGAAAAGATTTAATGGAAGGAACAGATTCATACAACAAATCTAAAGAAGTTAGTACAAAAATCTACATTCCATACGGAATCTACACAGGTGAAGGTAAATAATCGGGACTGTAAAATAACAAATATTGAAAGCAGCTGCCAAAAGTTGACGGCTGCTTTCTTAAAGTCTAAAGTCTAAAATCTAAAAGAATGGAGGAATGGTCATGGCAAACGATGTTCTTTTGCAGATGAGTCATATCAGTAAAGAATTTCCGGGTGTTAAGGCACTTAATGATGTTTCCCTTACTGTAAAAAAGGGAACTGTACACGCACTTATGGGTGAAAATGGTGCAGGAAAATCGACACTGATGAAATGTCTGTTTGGAATGTACAAAAAAGATGGCGGAACAATTAAACTAGAAGGAAAAGAAGTAGATTTTAAAAATTCTAAAGAGGCATTGGAAAATGGTGTAGCAATGGTGCATCAGGAATTGAACCAGGCTCTGAAACGTAACGTAATGGATAATATCTGGCTTGGACGTTATCCGAAAGTTGCCGGTCTCATGGTAAATGAAAAGAAAATTTATCAGGATACAATGGATATTTTCAAAGAGTTGGAAATTGACGTAGATCCAAGAAGAGTTATGAGCACAATGCCGGTTTCGCAGAGACAGATGGTTGAAATTGCAAAAGCAGTTTCATTTAATTCAAAAGTAATCGTATTTGATGAGCCTACTTCCTCACTTACAGAAGAAGAAGTAGAACATTTATTTAAGATTATCAATATGTTAAGAGACCGCGGAGTAGGTATTATTTATATTTCGCATAAAATGGCAGAAATTAAGAGAATTTCTGATGAAATTACTATCATGCGTGATGGTACATGGGTTGCAACAAAACCTGCTGATGAATTATCTATGGACGATATCATCAGATTAATGGTAGGTCGTGAATTGACAAACCAGTTCCCGCCAAAAACAAATAAACCGGGAGAAATTGCATTAGAGGTAGAAGGCTTAACAGCGCAGTATTCTTCATTAAAAGATGTTTCCTTTAATGTAAGAAAAGGAGAAATTGTAGGTCTTGCCGGACTAGATGGAAGTGGACGTACAGAAACATTGGAAAATATTTTCGGTATCGCTACAAGACATTCAGGTACAATTAAATTAGATGGTAAAGTAGTTAAAAATCGTAATTCAAGAGAATCAATTAAAAATGGTTTTGCATTATTAACAGAGGAAAGACGTGCAACAGGTATTTTTGGAATTTTAAGTATTCGTGAAAACACAGTTATTTCAAGTTTGAAAAAACATAAAAAGGCCGGTGTTTACTTAAGTGAGAAATCAATGAAAAAGGATACACAATGGTCTATTGATGCAATGCATACAAAGACACCTACTCAGGAAACGAAAATCCGTTCTCTGTCAGGTGGTAACCAACAGAAAGTTATTCTTGGAAGATGGCTTCTAACAGAACCGGAAGTTCTTCTTCTTGATGAACCGACACGTGGTATTGACGTTGGTGCTAAATATGAAATCTATCAGTTAATACTTGATTTAGCAAATAAAGGAAAAGTCGTTATGGTAGTTTCTTCGGAGATGCCGGAATTACTTGGAATTTGTGATAGAATTCTTGTTATGTCAGGCGGACGCCTTGCAGGAGAAGTAGATGCAAAAGAGACGACACAGGAAGAGATTATGACCCTTGCGGCAAAATTTGTATAGAGGAGGAGCGTTTTTATGAGATTAGTTGCAAATATAAAAGAACGTCAGGCAAGTTACAAAGCCTTAGACAGCAAAGATAAAAGAACATATTGGAAGGAATTTGCGTTAAACAATGCGTTATATTTCTTAATTATCGTTGCAGTTATTTACACTGCAGTACAGAACCCTAAATTTGTTAGTACATCATCTATCGTAAATATTATTTCACTTTCAGCAGCAAATATTCCAATCGCTGTTGGTATTGCGGGGTGTATCGTACTTACAGGTACTGACCTTTCAGCAGGTCGTGTAGTTGGTCTTACAGCATGTATTTCAGCATCATTGTTACAGGCTGTTGATTATCCAACAAAAATTTTCCCGGATTTACCGGTATTACCAATTCCACTCGTTATTTTAATCGTAGTGTTAGTTGGTGCGATTGTCGGTGTAGTTAACGGTTTCTTCGTAGCTCACTTCCAGTTACACCCATTTATTGTTACATTGGCAACTCAGTTGATCGTATATGGTGTTCTGTTAATGTACATTATGTTAAACGGAAACAACGGACAGCCATTATCAGGTTTAGACCAGTCTTTCAAAGACTTTGTAACAGGTAGTGTATTAAAGATTGATGGTGTTCCGATTCCAAACTACGTTTGGTACGCTTGTATCATTGTTATTTTAATGTGGTTTATTTGGAATAAAACTTCATTTGGTAAAAACATGTTCGCTGTTGGTTCAAACCAGGAAGCAGCAAACGTATCTGGTGTAAACGTTGCAAAAACAATTATTTTAGTACATACATTAGCTGGTGCAATGTATGCTGTAACAGGTTTCATTGAAGCAGCGCGTATCGGTTCAAACCAGGCAAATACAGGTCTTAACTATGAATGTGATGCTATCGCAGCCTGCGTTATCGGTGGTGTATCTTTCGTAGGTGGTACTGGTAAAATCCGTGGCGTTGTAATGGGTGTATTTATCCTTCGTATCATCTTCGTAGCATTGAACTTCTTATCAATCAACCAGAACTTACAGTATGTAATCAAAGGTTTAATTATCTTAGTTGCTTGTGCAATCGATATGAGAAAATACCTTGTTCGTAAATAGGAGAAGTTATGAGCGACAAAGCAAGAGAAAAAGGAAGGCTGGCAATTTATGGCATGGCCGGACTTTATATTCTTTATATGGCATATAGTATCTTTAAAGGCTTATCAGACAGTGCGGGTTCAGAACAATTCGTATTGTTTGTGGCAATGATTGCATTTGCAGTTATTGGCGTAGTACTAATTGTATTTAGTGTGGTAAGAGGTTATAAGATAAGTAAAGCCGAATATGACGATAAAAAAAATAAAGAGAATGAGAATAAATAGCAATTGGGGACGTAGTGTTTTTAAATTTCACTACGTCCCCAATTGCGTTTTACCCTGTCCCTTTTTGCAGGTAAAAAACTTTTAGCAAATCAATAGTTAAAGAATATACTGATAAGGGAGGGAATAATATGATGCGAAATATAAACGGTATGCCGGACGCATACGCACAGGTTAGAGGAGATGCAGCACACTCCAAAATATATGGAAATGTATATTTTTACGGAATGTATAATGGCACGCTTGTTGTTGCGGAAATTTATGGTTTGCCAAATACAGAGGAAAAAGATAACGGAAATTTTTACGGATTCCATATACATGAAGGGGAATATTGTACGGGAGACATGGAAGATTCCTTTAAAAATGCAGGAGCGCACTATAATCCGGACAAAACGGAACACCCAAAACATAGGGGAGATTTACCGCCTTTATTAGCAAATGAAGGAATAGCGTGGAGTGCCGTATATACGGATAGGTTTTACCCTGAAGAAGTTGTCGGTAAAACAGTAATCATACATGGTATGGCAGATGATTTCAAAACACAGCCATCGGGAAACGCAGGAATGAAAATAGCCTGCGGAGAAATTGTGGAATAAATGTGAACAGGGACGTAGTAAAATTCAAAAACACTACGTCCCCAATTAAGTTTTACCCTGTCCCTTTTTACAATTCTCTCAATATGATTTCAGCAGTTTTTTGAACTATATCCGCAACAAATCGTGTGCACTGCGCCTTTCTTTCCGGCGAATTTTTTTCTAATCCTTTAGTTAAAATCCTACAGCAGGTAGCGCCACAGGTTTGTTTAAAGTAATCGTGCAATTCATTTGTTAATTCAAAACACTTCTGAATTGCAGGATCATTAGGCGTACGTCTGCCAAAAAAATAGCCAATGCACATTGTGCTGCCGGCAAGAGCACCGCAAATACAGCCACCTCCGCCGAGACCCCATGGAAAACCGGAACTCATTGCAATGGCATCGTCGGATAAATCCAAGTCAAAATGTTTTTTTATTGCGTAAATAACAGACTCAGAACAGGCAAATCCATGATTAAAAATTTCAACAGCATCGTTTCTTAACGCCTGCATATCTATATTTGTTGTCATAATAAAATCCTCCTATAAAATAAAGTTTAAAATTTATTCCTATATCAAATTTTATCATGGCGTGGTAAATAGAGGCAAATTATTTTTAAAATAAGGAAGTGACTTTTATATTTAAAGTACATATGCTATGATTAAAATTAAATAGATTAAAAAGCAGGAGGCAAATATGGTACGGACGATAGATGTAAATGAAATTACAAAACAAATAAAAGAAATGTGCATTGAAGCAAATCATTTTCTATCATCGGATATGGTTTGTGCAATGGAAAATGCAAAAAATACAGAACGCTCACCTCTTGGAAAACAGATTTTAGAGCAGTTACAGGAAAATTTAGAAATTGCAGGAGAAGAGATGATTCCCATTTGTCAAGATACGGGAATGGCGGTAGTTTTTTTGGAAATAGGACAAGATGTTCATTTTAAAGGCGGTTTATTAGAAGATGCGGTAAATGAAGGAGTGCGTCAGGGATATCAGGAAGGATTTTTGAGAAAATCAGTAGTAAATGACCCGATTATCCGTGAAAATACAAAAGATAATACGCCTGCGGTTATTCACTATAAAATGGTAGAGGGAAACAAAGTAAAGATAAAAGTTGCCCCAAAAGGATTTGGAAGTGAAAATATGAGTCGCGTATTTATGCTTAAACCTGCAGACAGTTTAGAAGGGGTAAAAAATGCAATACTGACAGCAGTAAAAGATGCGGGACCTAATGCCTGTCCTCCAATGGTAGTTGGCGTTGGAATTGGAGGTACATTTGAAAAATGTGCTTTGATGGCAAAAGAAGCATTGACACGAGAGACAGGAGTGCATTCTGAAATACCACATGTAAAAGAATTGGAAGAAGAAATGCTTAAGAAAATTAACCGGTTGGGAATAGGACCGGGAGGACTTGGCGGAACGTCTACGGCACTTGCAGTTCATATTAACACATACCCTACTCATATCGCAGGGCTTCCGGTGGCAGTTAATATTTGTTGTCATGTAAACAGACATATTATTCGGGAGGTTTAAAATGAAAAAGCAGATACAAATACCAATTCAAAAAGAAATTATTCGGGAATTAAAAGCAGGAGATTATGTTTATCTTACGGGCGAAATTTATACGGCAAGAGATGCTGCGCATAAAAGAATGAATGAGACATTAGACAGAAACGAAGAATTGCCTGTTAATATAAAAGATAAAATTATTTATTATATGGGGCCTTCTCCTGCCAGAGAAGGAAAAGTAATCGGCTCGGCAGGTCCTACAACTGCGAGCAGAATGGATAAATATGCTCCGAGATTAATGGATTTAGGACTTTCGGGAATGATAGGTAAAGGGAAGAGAAGTCAAGAGGTTATAGATGCAATTATAAGGAATGAAGGGGTATATTTTGCGGCAGTAGGCGGAGCCGGAGCGTTATTGTCAAAATGTATCAAAAAGTCAGAAGTAGTCGCTTACGATGATTTAGGAACAGAAGCAATCAGACGATTAGAAGTAGAGGACTTTCCTGTTATCGTTGTAATTGACAGCGAGGGAAATAATCTGTATGAAATGGCAATAGAAGAATATAAAGAAGGATAAATAAAATGAAAAGAATTTTATTAATGGTGTTCAGAAATATTATATTAGTTCCGTATATGTGGTGCAAATTGTGTTATTACGCTTCACATGTAGAGAAATATTCGGAGCAGAAGAGATATGATATGTTACGATTTATTGTTTTTCGCGCAAACAAAGGCGGAAATATGCATATTGATGTTTTCGGAAAAGAAAACATTCCAAAAGAAAATGGATTTATGTTCTACCCAAACCATCAGGGATTGTATGATGTACTTGCAATAGTTGAGGCATGTGATGTACCTTTTTCTGTTGTGGCTAAAAAAGAAGTGGGAAATATTCAGTTTTTAAAGCAGGTATTTGCCTGTATGAAAGCGTATCTGATTGACAGAGATGACGTAAGACAATCCATGCAGATAATCATCGACGTATCAAAAGAAGTGGCATCAGGAAGAAACTACCTAATCTTTGCGGAGGGTACACGCTCCAAACTGGGAAATAAATTATTAGACTTCAAGGGCGGAAGTTTTAAGGCGGCTACAAAAGCAAAATGTCCTATTGTCCCGGTTGCACTTGTAAATTCATTTAAACCGTTTGATACAAATTCAATTAAACCTGTCAATGTGGAAGTACATTTTTTAAAACCTATGTTATATGAAGAATACAAAGATATGAAGACAACTGAGATAGCAATTGAAGTAAAAAAACGTATTGCAAAAGTTGTAGAAAGAGAAGAATAAAATAGAAGTGAAAAATATGTAAAAAAACATGTCAACCATTTTTGATTATGTCCTAAAAATTTTTTATGATATGCACCGGTTTCCCGGTGCATATTTTAGCATATAAGCATAGTTTCTGTTATCTTATGATTTTTGAACTGAAGAAAAGTAGACATTCTCCATGGGTGCTTTGGCGATGGTAGATTCCGCTTTCGTGGTTTTTCCTTCAAAGGCTGGAGGTCAAAATTTTTTGAAAGGGGTTCATGTAACGGCACAACTTCCAGTTCATAAATCTTATTATTTACAGAAAACAGTAATCTCTTATCAAAGGTCTGTATAACCAATCCCTTTGTGCCTTTATGGTAATGCACCTGTATTCCGCATTCGTTAATTGTTTTATAGTACTGTTTTTGAAATTTAATACAATGCCCACAGTCAACAGTTCGTTCTGTTAAGACTGCAAGAATCTGATTGATTGTTTCACAATCGGGTTGCTTTTCAAATACAGATTTGTTATTGTTGATAGGAAGAGCGAATTTCGCGTTATATTCCTTTATGTAGGAGTTTAGGAATATATTTGCTTCGCTGATGGTTGTGATGCCTGCCAGACGTAATGCGATTGGCAGGCGTTGCTGTAAAGTTTGAAAAGCCCTTTCTACACGCCCTTTTGCCTGAGCAATACTTGTTGTTTTTATTTCTACGCCCAATTGCTTACAGGCGTAACTAAACTGGGTGTAAGTATCCAATTCTGTTTTATTCATTTTTTTATTCCGGTATTCAAAAACAGTTCTTCTATCCGTATAAAACATAGCAGGAATTCCATAAGTAGTAAGGATCTGATGGAATACGTTATAATAACCATTTAAGGATTCCTGTTCATCAAAAAAGGCACCAACAATACGGCTGGTAGAATCATCAATGGCGATATGAAGATTTGTTTTTGCATTGCCAAACCAAAGATGAACGGAAGCATCCATCTGAAGCATTTCACCAAAGTAGACACATCTTGGACGTCTGGAGTGAGGGGTTTCCACTGTAACGATAGCAGCCTGAAGTTCATCTTGTTTTTTCTTTGTAGAAACATACTTTTGTTGTGTACGAAGTTCTTTTGCTAAGCGTTTGCGGACTGTTTTGGTAGTTCTGGGTGAAGGAATAAAGTTTTCATACATAATCTTTGTAAGAGCAGAAGGAGAGATAAAAATCCCGTCATTTTTTGCAAGCAGTTCACAGGCGTAAGTAAATGTAGCGTCATAGTACTTGTTGTTGTATAGAGTTAAGATTTCCAGTTTTTGAGATTCTGTAAAAGAATGTAGAGGTTTTCTGCCTCTGTTACCATGAATAAAGGCAGCCTTACCATTCTGTTTGTATTTTTGAATTAATCGATTGATGTGCCTTGTAGTACAACCGAGTTTCAAAGCCGCAGCCTTTTTGTTACCATTATGGTCTACTAGTGACTTAATCACTTCATACTTAAGTTGTTCATTCATTCTTAAATCCACCCTTTTCAATCTGTGTATACCTCTTTCTATAGTGTGAGGTTTTATCATACACCATATTTATCACTTGGGACATAATCAAAAGTGATATATAAGGACTTTATCAAAAATGGTTTATATCTTTGTGATAAAATCACATTTTCTTTGTTGACAAATCAGTTTTTTTATCATAGTATATCATATAGTTCACATTGTAAACTATATGTATCAAGGAGATTTATGTAATGAAAGATTATCATTGGACAGAAATGATAGAGAAAATGCAGGATATACGCCTTTTTTCCAGTTTGCACATCAGACGCAGTAAAAATGAAGGGATTACCTCTTCGCAGGAACTTGATTTACTTTCCCGCATAGTATTGTCAGATACTCCTCTGACACCTCACGACCTTTGTTCTTCAATGGGATTAAGTAAATCGGCCGTCAGCCGTTTAATCGAGAATTTGGAAAAAAAGAAGTTTCTATATAAAGAATCCAATCCGACGGACAAGAGAAGTTATTCCTTACTTATTACAAAAAAGGGGAACGAAGAATTAAATTTAACATACGCATACTACCTGGAACCGATATATTGGTTAAGAAGAGTATTGGGAGATGACTCTTTTGAATCTCTCACCACAAAAATTAAAGAAGCAAACGAATTGTTATTAAAAGAAAAGGGAGGTAATTGATTTGACTTTTTATCAGGAATTACAATTAAATCAATCCGGCTCAAAAACACTTCTAAAGAGTATAAACGAGCCGAAGGAGAAAGTGAAACATTGGGGAATCTATTTATTTAAAATTCTTCTCACCGTTGCTTTCTGTGTTCTTTTTGTCACATTATACACGAAACTTTTTGGGGCAGATAACAGTATTGTAGGTGTGGTTGTTCTCCTGTCCGTCATGGTATTCCGACAGGCAGATTTGGGAATTCATACACCACACGGCTCCGCTGTTCTTCTGGGAATTTTTTGCATACTTGCTTTCGGTCCCCGCTTAACTAATATGGTTTCACCTGTTCCTGCTTTTTTCATTAATGCTATCTGTATCTTTTTATTAATGTTTTTCGGCTGCCACAATGTTATTATGTCCAACCACTCCACATTCGTGTTGGGGTATCTGCTTTTACAGGGATATGACGTTAGCGGTCACGCCTATAAAATGCGATTGGCAGGACTTTTGGTCGGCGCTGTAATGACCTCACTTATCTTATACCGTAACCACAAAAAATACACATATAAAAGAAATTTTAAACATTTATTTCAAGAATTTGATTTGACTTCCAGCCGTACTCAGTGGTATCTGCGCTTTACTTTCGGCGTATCTACCGCCTTGCTGATTGCTTCCTTATTGAATATTCCACGCGCCATGTGGATCGGAATTTCCGCAATGTCCGTCCTTCTTCCATTTCGTAAAGATTTGGTATATCGTGTGAAATTTCGTGCCCCGGGAAATATTCTCGGTGCAGTTTTATTCTTAGTTTTATACACTGTTTTGCCTGAAAGCGCTTATGGCTGTATCGGTATGATTGGAGGTATCGGTGTAGGGCTTTCCGCAAGTTACGGCTGGCAGACCGTATTTAACTCTTTTGGCGCTTTAGCCATCGCCGTTCCGATGTTTTCACTGTACGGTGCTATTTTTCTCAGAATATTTAACAACGCTTTCGGTTCTTTATATGGGTTAGTATTTGATAAACTCTTTCATTCCGTATTCAACTTTTTCTTAAAAAGAGATGAAGAAACCGTTTCATGCTAATACGACAAATGGCAGGAGTAAAATCTCCTGCCATTTGCTATCTGCTTTTCTTTATTTGTTCCACTTTCTTTCGGTAGGCCGCTTCTAATATATCCACCGTACCGTCTATTCCCAGAAGACTGCTGTTAAGCAATACCTGGTGAGATTCTATATCTCCCCATTTTCTTCCTGTGTGGGCTTCATAATATAATCTTCTCTCTTTGTCTACCTGTCTTATTTTTTCTTTTGCCTGTTTTTCAGTCATTCCATAGATAGACATAATCCTTCTGACTCTGTCTTCCCAAAATGCGTAAATAAAAGTATGTATATAATTCGAATAATCTCCCAATATATAGTCTGCGCATCGCCCTACAATCACACAGGAACTTCTTCTTGCCAGCCGCTTCAAAATCTCTGTCTGCTCCGCATACAATCTGTCACTCACAGGCTCTACAACGGCTTCATTTGTAATAAAGGACGTATAACTTCCTACACCTACAACATAAGCAGAAAGGAATTTTCCAAGCATACTCTCATCTGCCTCTTCCGCAACCGATTCGTCCAAATGTAACTCTCGTGCGGCCATCTTGACAAGATTATGGTCATAAAGAGGAATGTCTAGTCTTGTTGCCAGTCTGTTTCCAATTTCATGTCCGCCGCTTCCAAATTGTCTTCCAATTGTAATGATAATATTATCAGTCATACCCTCAGCCTCCTTCTATATAATTCCGAAAATTTATTCTTATTTCTAATTATATCACACGAGGCTATATTTATATATATTTTTTCTAACAATTTTCAGCGATTTTATGAATCAGTATTTCCGTATCCTTCCAACTTAAACATGGATCGGTAATAGATTTCCCGTAAATCCTATCCTCCGCAATGCTCTGACACCCTTCTTCCAGATAACTTTCAATCATAACCCCTTTCACTAACTTTTTAATCTCCGGATTATAATTTCTGCTGTGCAGCACTTCGCTTACAATGCGAATCTGCTCTTTAAACTGTTTGTTGGAATTTGAATGGTTTGCATCAACAATGGCTGCCGGATTCTGCAGGCTCATTTTCTCATATGTGCTTTGCAATCTGACTAAATCCTCATAATGGTAGTTTGGAATACATGTGCCGTATTTGTCCACCCCACCGCGCAAAATAACATGTGCAAGGTCATTTCCATCTGTTGTCACGTCCATTCCCCTGTAAATGAACGTGTGGGAACTCTGCGCCGCAATTACAGAATTCATCATTACGGAAAAGTCTCCGCTTGTCGGATTTTTCATTCCCACCGGAATATCCATTCCGCTGGCTGTCAGTCTGTGCTGTTGATTTTCCACAGAACGCGCTCCTATCGCCTCATAAGATAATACATCGTCCAGGTAACTTCTATTCTCCGGATATAGCATTTCATCTGCCGAGGTAAGTCCGCTCTCCTCAATGGCATGAATATGCATTTTTCGTATTGCAATTATTCCACCGAGAAGGTCGGGAGCCTTGTCCGGCTCCGGCTGATGAAGCATTCCCTTATATCCCGCCCCCGTTGTTCTCGGTTTGTTTGTATAAATTCTCGGAATAATCATCAATTTATCTGATACCTGTTCATTTAATTTGGACAGGCGGTTCACATAGTCACAGATTGCAATTTCATTGTCCGCCGAACAAGGGCCCACAAGTACAATAAATTTATCCGATTTCCCCGTGAAAATATCTCTGATTTCCTTATCTCTTTTTCTTTTTAACTCCACAATATCCTTTGACATAGGATATTCTTCCTTCAACTCTGACGGAAGAGGCAGTTGTTTGTTTACTCTCATTCCCATGGCTTTTCTCTCCTTCGCTGTTATTCCAGTTCAAATGCCCCTGTATATAACTGATAATATTTACCTTTCTCTTCTATAAGCATTTCATGTGTACCGCGTTCAATAATATGTCCCTGCTCGAGAACCATAATGACATCTGAATTTCGCACGGTAGAAAGGCGGTGTGCAATGACAAAAACAGTTCTTCCTTCCATAAGTGCGTCCATTCCTTTTTGAACAATCGCCTCGGTTCGGGTATCAATGGAGGACGTAGCCTCATCTAAAATCATTACCGGAGGATCTGCAACCGCTGCTCTTGCTATCGCAATCAACTGTCTTTGTCCCTGCGAAAGATTTGCTCCGTTTTCTGTCAGAAGCGTGTCATAACCTTCCGGCAGACGTGTAATAAAGTCATCTGCCCCCGCAAGTTTTGCCGCCGCAATGCAGTCTTCCTCTGTCGCGTCTAATCTTCCGTAACGGATATTATCCATAACCGTTCCCGTGAACAGGTTTGTTTCCTGAAGAACAACTCCGAGCGAACGCCTTAAATCTGACTTTTTAATCTTATTGATGTTGATTCCATCATAGCGGATTTTTCCGTCTGCTATATCATAGAAGCGGTTAATCAGATTTGTGATCGTTGTCTTTCCTGCCCCGGTTGAACCTACAAACGCAACCTTTTGGCCCGGTTCTGCATATAAAGTAATATTATGTAAAACCGTTTTATCTTTTTCATATCCAAAGTCCACATCAAACATACGGACATCTCCCGCAAGTTTTGTGTACGTTACCGTTCCGTCCTCCTGATGAGGGTGTTTCCAAGCCCACATTCCCGTGCGTTCTTTACACTCTACAATCTCTCCGTTTTCCTCTCTTACATTGACAAGAGTTACATATCCTTCATCTTCTTCCGGCTCTTCATCAATCAATTCAAAAATTCTTTCCGCACCGGCAAGTCCCATAACAACTGAATTCACCTGATTAGATACCTGGCTGACATTTCCGCAGAACTGCTTCGTCATGTTCAAAAACGGTACAACAATGCTGATTCCGATTGCCATTCCGGATAAACTGACGTTAGGCGCTTTTGCCAGCAGTAAAATTCCTCCTGTCAGCGCTACGGTAACATAAAGAACATTTCCAATATTATTTAAAATCGGCATAAGCATATTTGCAAATTTATTGGCACTTTCCGAATCCGAAAACAGTTTTTCGTTTATCTCATCAAATGCCTCCTCACATTCTCTCTCATGACAGAATACCTGAACAACTTTCTGTCCGTTCATGATTTCTTCGATGTACCCTTCTGCCTTTCCAAGAGAAGTCTGCTGACGGATAAAATATTTTGCTGAATTTCCTCCGATTTTCTTTGTCACGATGAACATAAATACTACACCGATGATAACTACCAGAGTAAGCCATAAACTAAAATATAACATAATACTAAACACAGTTAATACGGTTACCGATGAAATCAATAACTGTGGAATACTCTGAGATACCATCTGCCTCAGCGTATCTATATCATTTGTGTAGTAACTCATAATATCACCGTGGTTATGCGTATCAAAATATTTTATCGGAAGGTTTTGCATTCCGTGGAACATTTTTACACGCAGTTTTTTCAAAAATCCCTGTGTAATCGTTGCCATCATCTGCGTGAAAGTGACAGCCGAAAGCAGTGACAGTATATAGAAAATCAACAAAATCCCCACATAAGTGACAATCTTTCCACCAACTGCGTCCCAATCTCCCGTCTTCCAACTTGTCTCTACTATAGAAATAATGTTTTGCATGAAAATCGCAGGGATCGAACTGACAACCGCACTGAAAATAATGCAGAAAAAAACGATTGGCATTCTTACCGGATAAAACTCAAATAACGTTTTCAGTATTCTTCCAAGTGTACCTTTTTTCTTCTTTTTATTCATCTTTTTCACCTGCCTTATTCTGGGAAATATATACTTCCTGATAAATTTCATTTTCTGCAAGTAACTGTTTATGTGTTCCGATTGCGTTAATCGTTCCTTTATCCATCACGATAATTCTGTCCGCTTCCTCCACGGAAGAAATACGCTGAGCAATGATAATCTTTGTCGTTTCCGGTATAAATTCCTTAAACGCTTTACGGATAAGCGCATCTGTCTTTGTATCTACCGCACTGGTCGAGTCGTCCAAAATTAAAATTTTAGGTTTCTTTAACAGCGCTCTCGCAATACATAATCTCTGTTTCTGACCGCCGGATACATTTGTTCCACCCTGCTCAATGTAAGTATCATACTGTCTTGGGAACTGTCTGATAAAATCGTCCGCCTGTGCCAGTTTACACGCTTCGACAAGTTCTTCATCTGTCGCCTCTTTATTTCCCCAGCGAAGATTCTCTTTAATCGTTCCGGAGAATAGTACATTTTTCTGCAATACAACGGATACCTCGTCTCTCAATGATGTCAGGTCATACTCTCTTACATCAACTCCGCCGACTTTTACGCTGCCTTCCGTCGCATCATACAACCTTGAAATCAACTGAATCAACGAAGATTTGGAAGAACCTGTCCCTCCAATCACTCCGATTGTCTCGCCGGAACGTATATGTAAATCAATGTTGGAAAGCGCCATCTTCGCGGCTGTTTCCGCATATTTAAAATTGACGTTTTCAAAATCAACGGAACCGTCTTTCACTTCATAAACAGGATTTTTTGGATTTTTAATTGTGCCCTCTTCCTGTAAAACTTCCATAATACGTTTTGACGACTCACTTGCCATTGTAATCATAACGAATACCATAGACATCATCATAAGAGAGTTTAAAATTTGAAAACTGTATGTCAGAAGTGCCGAGAACTGTCCGACATCTAAGTCAAGTCCCCTTGATGTGATAATGACATATGAGCCAAAATATAAAACGAAAATCATAACCGTATACATGCAGAACTGCATAAGCGGGTTATTGAACGCCAAAATTTTCTCTGCCTTTGTAAAATCTTTACAGATATCATCTGCCGCCTTTTCAAATTTCTCTTTCTCATATTCTTCGCGCACATAAGATTTTACAACACGCATTCCTTTAATATTTTCCTGAATGGAATTATTCAACTTATCGTATTTTTTAAATACCTGCTTAAACAACGGCATAACCATTCGGATAATTAAGAACAATCCCACTGCCAGTATCGGAACTAATATAACAAATATCCATGCCATTTTTCCTCCCATAATAAATGCCATTGTAAAAGAAAAAATAAGCATAAGCGGACAACGGATTGCCACCCTTATCAGCATCATATATGCCATCTGCACATTCGTCACATCAGTCGTAAGCCTTGTCACAAGTGACGAAGTGGAAAATTTATCAATATTGGTAAAGGAATATGTCTGTATCTTATAAAACATATCTTTTCTCAGGTTTTTTGCAAATCCGCATGAACCTGTAGCACAGACAGAGCCTGCTATCGCGCCTGCAAGCAATGCACAGCCTGCCATCAAAATTAAAATTCCGCCATAAATCGCAATTGTCTTGAATTCACAGCCTGCCTTAATCTCATTTACAAGACGGGCAATTACAAATGGAATAATACACTCCATTATAACTTCCAAAGAAACAAAAACCGGTGCTAACGCAGATGGTTTTTTGTATTCCCGAATGCTTTTTGAAAGTTCTTTTATCATTTTTTCTCCTCCTTTATCGTATTTTTTTACATGGCAATGGATTTATTATAATACTTTTTTCCTCTGTAAATCAAACAAAATTTAAAGGAGAACGCAATAAATTTATCACGTTCTCCCTTTCTTCGCCTAAAGGCTTTTTTCTACTCTTCATAAAAATCCTGCTCGCTAAATCGAACTTTTCTCCTGTTTAATTCGGGGATCATCATTTCTCCCCAACTGTAATTCGGCATATATGCTCCCTGATATAGAGAAACATATTCGCTTGCTCCCGATAAGTAATCATACAGATCACACTTTACGATATCTATATTCAGCCTCCGCAATCCTCTTTGGGATTCAATTACTTCCTCTTCCGTATATTTCTTCAGCACATTTTTAAGAATCATCACTGTCTGTCTGATTTTAGCCAACGCTTTTGTACTCATCGGCTCATCTTCCCATAAAACCGATAAAATCTCTTCGGCAGATATAAATCCACCTCTTTTATCTACGAGAAGAGCCAGTAATTCTCTCGCTTTTGCATTTTGTATCGGGACTGCTTTTCCATTGATAAAAATATCAAAATGACCAAATGTGCGTATATAAATACCTTTGCAGATTATATTTGTTTTCTCCGCTTCTGTCGTTCCCACATCAGTTTCCTGACATTGAATCCAGATGATAAGCGATTCCGTATACACATCTTTGAATACCTGATACGCTGCTTTTACAGAAATCGTGCGCTCTTTATATTTAACTGGGAAAATTTCCTCTCCCCTGTCCTCGCCTTTTTTCAAAAGTATGTTTTTTGAAAAACATTTTCGGAATTTTTCGCGATATTCAGGGAGCACCTGCCCGCAGATCCAGTCAAACGCTTTAGAATATGAAGCGATAACACCATCTGCGTAATAACCCGGAACCATTCCCTCACTCTTCTCAAATGCATCTAACGATAGATTATAGACCAGATTAAAAACCGGTTTTTGACTTTTTCTGTTTAAATTATTCTCCAAACACTGTTCTGCCAGTTCTCCGCTTCTCATTTTTGTAATATCATCACAAAATATAATTGCATGAGTCGGTTGTTTCTCACTGTCAACTATTACATAGTATGTGAACTTATACCATTTCCACCGCTTCTCTGCGCTTAAACTTTTTATCCTCACACACAGACTGCCGTCTCTTGCTTCCTTTTTCATGTTGTAAAATGCCCTATGTACTTCCCACAAATATTCATCTTCTATAAATTGCGCATTGATGATTTTTAGCGGTGATAACGGTTCAGGAAATTTTTCTAATATTTTACCGGCTCTTCCCGTAACCGGGATAAAACAGTCTGTATGAAATTCGTATTTCAAAATAATTCTCTCAGACAGTTCAGCCACTTTCTTAAAAAACATTTCCGACTGCTGCAGTCTGTTTATCTTTATCTCTTTTTTCTTTTTTTCCGTAATATCAAGGAATGACACAACGGCTGTCACCGCCTTCCCCTCTTCATTGCATTTAACGACAGATTTTCCGTACAGCCATCTTGTAACACCGTCTATCCCTCTCGACTGTACTTCTACTGTACCTTCTTCCCCCTTCACTATCTTTCCATAAAACTTCAGATAGTCCACAACACTCTCGTCCAAAATATATCCTGATTCTATCAGACTGTATGGCATATTCAAAAATTTTTCCGGAAGATTATATTTCGCAGCCAACTCTACCGGAATATATGCCGTCTTTTCTTCAACTTCAATTCGGATTACGATTTCCCCGTTTTGAAGAGTTGCTGCCTGATACATCTTTTTTGGAAATTTCATATATCCCGAAACATTTATCAGAGTACATAAAAGCATTGGTTTTTGTTCCCGTCCCACGCAGTGAACGCGCGACACCTCGTACCATGTGAAACTGTTATCCTTGCATCTGAGACGACATTTAAACTTAGGATTTTCCGGGTATTCCGTTTTCAATAACAAAAATCTGCGAAATTCTTCCAAGTCCTCCGGGTGAACGATTTCTAATACAGAATTGCCAATATGTGTTTTAAAATCTTCCAAGTTTTTGTATTTTAACTCTGTAATTAATAATTCATTCAAGTATGAAACTTCAAACTTATCCTGGTACAGGCTTAACAGGCCAACCTGTTTAGACATTCTTTCAATCCATTCCGATTGAATACCCTTTTCTGCTCTCAATACTTCGTCCTCCTAAAAATTATCTCAATCTTCCAAAAACAATTATTCTTCCATTTGTAGTTGTGTTATAACATGTTGAAAATCCCACGATTCTGTCTCCATCTTTTAACTCCGTATCACGGTATCGAACCGCCTTTTCCCGTATTCTGTTCAACACTTTTGTGCGCGCATCTGCATCATTGCACTTCGGATTAAATACAATACTGTCATAAGCGTCTGTGTAGACACAGGCAAAAATTTCAATTTTTTTCGTACTGTCCGGAAGAAAGAGAGTTGCCGAAGTATGACTTTCAAAAAATTCTTTTTTCTGAAAAGACGGCAAAATTCCAAACATAACATTTCCCGCCATATGATGCCCGTAAATCAGAGAATAGAAATCGTGAAAATTCCGTTCATTGCGATAGTCCAGAAACAGACTGCCTGATAGAGAAAAACTTCCATCTACCGCTTTATTGATATACTCCATGTTTGTTTTTCCCTGCACTATCGGATAATCGATTTTTGTGTTATCCACAGTCAGCCATGCGCAGACATCTGGATTCAGTTTTTGTAATTCTTTCAGCGATGGATTTGCCCCTTCGCCTGAAGGTTTATATTTATATATCAGTTCACTGTTTTCAGCGCCCCTATAGACGCTGTATGTATCCCACAAACCCAATCCGCTATACAAAAGCAGTATACAAATCAATACCCAGATTATGCAGTTTACCACTTTATCCACCGCCCTTATCCATGTTTGTACCCGCATGTCAGATTCCTCTCCTTCTAAAAAGGTTGATTACTTTTCCTTTGATTTTCTTCTGAGAAACCGCTCCAAAAAATCGGCTGTCACTTGCTGCCGGGCGATTATCACAAAGCAGAAAAAAACTGTCTTTCTCTATCCTGTACGGATAAGTAATTCCCCCCGCAATAGGTTCAGTAGGAAAGAAGACCTCTTCCTGCTGGATATTCCCATTCACAAGCAACCGCCCTTCCTTATCTAATTCTATCGTATCCCCTTCCCGTGCAACGATACGGGCAGCAATACTTTGTCCGCCGCTTTCAAATACCACCACATCTCCCACCTGATAATCTGTAGTCAGGCGATAATAAATTGCGACATCTCCATCACGAAGGCGGGGATACATTGTTTCTCCTTTACAAAAAAGCACTCCGAATACTAAGGTAAACATTGCCACCACTACCGCAAAGACAATTGCCAGTTTTATCAAAAAATATACAACTAACTTTTTATTCTCCATGTCCGCCCCTTTAATGTTTTCTTTTGGCAATGATACACGTTATTACCGCTCCTGCTCCCAGCAATACTAAAATTGCCGGCTCTGCATGGCTTTCATCACCTGTTTTTATCGGGTGAGGAGTCCCTGTTTTTCCCCGATAAAAATTTTCAAACCGGAAAACATCTGCTTTCTCATCAGAACCTTTAATAAATCCCCATACACTCAATGAAAGTCTGTTATTTTCCGCTTTTTTTACGGATACATTTACTCTGTATTCTCTATTATCTAAGTTCCAGTTTTTATTTCCCTCTGTTTTTTGTCTAATGATATATTTGTAGTTTCCGGGAGTTGTAAAATAAATCGTCTTAAATGCCGCTTTACCTGCGCCGATAATTTTCACTTCTCTTGTTGGCGGAACCGGATTTTTCGCTTCTTCCGGAATAATCTCAAACACAAACGGTATGTCCTGACCTATATTTTTATCTGTCCCTGCTTTGAGCCCGATATCATTTTCTATCTCAAGATTTAATGGTATTTTATTTTCTTCCGCCTCTGTTCTAAGACCTCCCATACATATAACTGATAAAAGCAGAATACAGAATGCAAAAAATATTTTCCGATTTTTCCTTTTATTTCTATTTACCTTTTCCATAGATTCACCCTGCTCTATCTCCTTTCGTGCTAACTTACTCGAGGGGAGACAGTGTATTTGTCCCCCCTCCGCTCTTTCCATATGATTTTATATTATGCCCGACGATTTCTTCTTTTCTTTGCTAAGAAGAGAACTGCTGCAAATGCTGCTAAAATTACTCCTGCTGCATACGGAGCCACATTTAAAAGAATACCTGTTGGTGTGATTTCATCTCTGTTGTTTGTAAATACAACTTTATTTGTATTCTCTACAACCTTATATTCTCTATTTGTATCTGCATTGTCTTTGTTCTGATCGTTTACCGTAACTGTTGTTGTATATCCATTCTGTCCGTGTTCAGTTTCATACAATGTATAGTCAGTATCTTTTGGAAGTTCA
Source organism: Lachnospiraceae bacterium (assembly GCA_902381685.1). Lineage (GTDB taxonomy): Bacteria > Bacillota > Clostridia > Lachnospirales > Lachnospiraceae > Faecalimonas. The sequence goes on from LR698958.1 coordinate 35,676, forward strand.
GGCACTACCAGTTTTTCTCCGCTTTTCAGTGAAAATGTTGCTTCAGTTCCTACAACAATCTGAACGTCCTCTGTCTGTGTGCCTGCTTTATGTAATTTTGCCTGAATGGCAGAGCCGTTTTTCAGAGAATCGTTTTCTTTTACCGTGATATGAAACTCGAATGCTTTCTCTGTTTCTCCGGAAGCACCCGTTACGTTTTTCTCTACTGTCAGGCTTTCTGTTTTATAAGTATTCACAAATTTTAAAGGTACTTTTTCTCCTTCTGCCTGATTCTGATCATTTAACTTTTTAGCCACAAGAGATGTCGGATTTCCATCTTTATCTACATATACGTCCAACTGATATTTTGTGTTATCATAGGACATTCCTGTACCCTGTCCCGCATTTTCCGATACTTTATATCTGTAAATTGCCGGTTTGTTATGCTCAAACTGAACTCCGCTAAAGTCAAATTGTGCAGTTGTGTCTTTTGCCACTTTCTTTCCGCCCTCATCGGTTGTCTGCGTATCCTTGTCAAACTGCCCTGACTGAATTGCATCTGCACCCTGCAGTTCTTTTCCTTTTTTGACTTCCAGATTGTTCTCTTTTGTATTTGGTTGAACGTCAAGCGGCTCGATTTTAAAACTAAATTTTTGATTTGGAACGATTGAACCACCATCTAATACAACATCTTTTTCAATCTGAAGATTTCCGCCCGTCGTCACATGACCTGCTGCTAAAACGCTTCCTCCAATCATTGAGCAAAGTAACATTGCTCCCGTTGTTACCCCAAGTAATTTTCTTTTTAAACCCATAATTTTGTCTCCTTATAAATATTTTTCTTTTGTTACACAGTTTTCTATCTGCCTGTTTTAAATCATGTTTTTTCTACCTCCCACTCTGACTTTTTTTGAATGATAACATTGTTATCGTCTGCATTTAGTTATCACATAGTCTTCTTATCGTTATTTCTAATAATTTTCTGCTTTTCTTTCAAAGTATGCCTTTGGGTGCGCGCATATCGGGCATTCTTCCGGCGCCTCATCACCTTCATGAATATAGCCGCAATTATTACATTTCCAACCTTTCGGGGCATCTCCTTTAAATGTTTTCTCCCTGAGCGGCATCTGTTAAATTCTCTTCCAAAGTTCCTATTCCAAGCAATTCTTTAAACCACATTTTTGCATGCTCTTTCTCCTGATTAGCAGTCTCTTCAAAAATATTTGCAATTTGTACAAATCCGTTTTTTCTCGCTGCGGAAGCAAAGTATGTGTACTTATTTCTTGCCTGAGACTCCCCCGCAAACGCTTTCTTTAAATTTTCCTCTGTCTCTGTTCCTGCATATTTAGACATATATATTCTCCTCCTTCTGTCATACTCTTTTACATTTTTCTTCATCTTCTTATAATACACATCTGTCTTGTACACAACCCTTTCAGCCAAAAGCAATCGTTTCTTACATTGTTTTCCCACTTTATACATACAAAAAAGAGAACGCAATACATTTATCGCGTTCCCTCTGTTTAACCCTATATGTTTTCACTCCGGATTGTTTCGATAATATTCTGTTTTTCTACCTTTTTCACCGCATACTGCATCGTTAAACACACAATGATAAATACAAACAGAATGCAGATAATTACCTGTTGATACGGCACAATATATGACATTTCCAAAATGTTCGTAAACTGTCTGTAGAAAATGTATGACAGACCTAATCCAACCGGAACGCCATATAAAAGCGATTTCGTTCCATACAGAAAACTTTCATACCATATCATTTTCTTAAATTCTTTATCCGTCATTCCGACAGACCGCAGCGTAGCAAATTCTCTGCTGCGCAATGCCACGTTTGTCGTAATCGTATTAAATACATTCGTAATACCGATAATGGAAATGACCGCCACAAATCCATATAAGAAAATGGAAATAATCAGATTGATACTGTTATTTTCTCTCGCCTGTTCTGCAAAATCCATATACGTCCAGCCGTCTTTTCCTGTTATTTTTTCCATGTTCTCACGAACTTTCATTGTGTCCTCGGCATCTATATATAGCCCGTCATATCTGAAATCCCGATGAGACATCCACTCCTCCGACACAATCACATTTACCCCGTAATAAAAGTTTTGTGTAAATGGAAGCCTGTCTGCACGTTTGACAATCTCAATTTCTCCGCCATCAAACTGTAATTTTTCCCCTTCTTTCACCGCCAGTTCATGGTATTTTGTCTTTTTCGCTTTCTCATCTTCTTCATCCCGAACAAAAGAAATACTTGTATCACATAAAATACCTTTATCCTTTACTTCTTCATAGGACAATCCCAATTCCTTTGCAAACGCTTTATATGTTTCGTTGGAAAGGGAATAAAATGCATATTGCGCTTCTTTATCTTTCTCTTCCTGCGTAAATTCTTCTATGCCTCTGCTCTTTTCCGCCGTCTTTGTAAAAGAAATATTTTTCGGATCTCCTATCCAAACTTTTACAATCTCCGCTTTCTTTACTCCGTCTACCTTGCTTGCTCTTCTGAAAATTTCTCCCTGTTTTCCCAAATCGTCCTCATCATAATGTGCAATCAAGTTATAGTCCATTTTCGCAAATTTCATGTTCTGCATTTCCTGTCCGTATATCCTTACGGAACTGATAGATAAAAATAGTACAATACTGATGAAAAGGGAAAATACGGTTGTTCTGTATTTTTTTCGACTTCTCTTTAAATTTTTTCTCGCAATCTCTCCCTCTATCCCGAAAACTTTTCGGAATAGTTTTGATGTACGAAGTTTCTTCGCTTCCAATTTTGTATCTTTCGCCTCACGAATTGCCTCCATAGGCGAAACTTTTTGTGCTTTCTTTGCCGGAATAAGGGAAGAAATATAAATCATAACAATCGCTATCGCCACGGCAATAAGAATTGCCACAACGGACACATACATTTTCAATTCAACTTCCCCGCCAAACGACGTTCCCTCTAAAATCTTCATAACAACCTGAAGAGTACACCAGATTGCCCCTACGCCAAGCAGGACGCCGAGAGGAATGGCTATAATACCTAAAACTACTCCCTCAAACAAAACATTTTTCCGTATCTGCTTAGAGGTTGCTCCGACACTCACCAGCATGCCGTACTGTTTCAATCTCTCTGTAATAGAAATATCGAAACTATTTTTAATGACAAAAATTGAGGTCAGTAAAATAATGCCGATAACCATTCCCGCCAGTACTTTCAATACGACTAACACATTCGCATTTACGACTGCTCCCTGAAAGTCAAGCAGTATATTATTAATCTGTAACTCATGTAATCCTAATTCTTTTTCAAGCATTTCCCGAAATGCAAATGTATCTTTCGGATTTTTCATCAGCATGGCAACATCTATATTTTCACTGATTTTTTCATCATCGGATATTGTAAACAAACTACACCCGAGCATCCCCTCTTCACTGTGGAATTCAACTGCCGACATTCCTGAAATACCCGACACGGTATATTCCTTTTCTTTGCCGTCAATATTTAATTTCAGTTTGTCGCCCACTCGGATTTTTGTGGTATAATCTCCCCGAAAATGTTCGGGAATTACAATTTCATTTTCACTCTGTGGAAATTTCCCACTCTGTAAAATCATTCCCAAATCCGAAAAATTTTCCTTTTTTACCGCACGCACTTTAATCTTCGTTGCATTTTCTTCGTTTACTCCCTCTTCATACTGTAATGAAAGAGGTTTCGCATTGCCGATTGTCTGTATAACGATTTTCTTTTCTGCCTTTTCGTTGTGCAAAAGATATTTCTGCTTATCTTTCGGCACATTTTCAACCAGAATATGATAATTTCCCGAATTTTTCTTTGCAAAATCGACAAGGCTTCCCTGCATACTGGATACAAAAGTTGTTATCGCCGTAATTAGCGCCACCGAGAGTAAAATTCCAAAAATCGTAAGAACCGTTCTTCTCTTATTCTTCTTCAGACTTTTTACCGTGAGTTCATTTAAAATATTCATAAACTACCTCACTTTCTCATCTTTTACGATTTTTCCGTCTGCGATAGTGATAATTCTATCTGCCTCCAGCGCAATATTCTCATCATGCGTAATCAAAAGAATGGTCTGGTCATATTTTCGATTTGTCATTTTCAACAGGTCAATAATTTCTCTTGACGCTTTACTGTCTAGGTTCCCTGTCGGTTCATCTGCCAGCACAATTGCCGGGTGGTTAATCAGCGCTCTTCCGATAGAAACTCTTTGCTGCTGCCCTCCTGACAACTGATTTGGCAGATGCCCTCTTCTGTCCGTCAGGTTTAATATAGAGAGCATTTCTTCTAATTTTTCTTTTTCCACCTGTTTACCGTCCAATCGACACGGCAGCACTATATTTTCCTCCACAGTTAAAATTGGAATTAAATTGTAAAATTGATAAACCAGCCCTAACTGTCTTCTTCTAAAAATTGCCATTTTGTCTTGATTTAATTCAGAAATTTCTGTTCCGTCAATATAAATCTTACCCGACGTCGCTTTGTCCACTCCTCCAATCAAATGAAGCAATGTAGACTTTCCGCTTCCCGAAGCACCTATAATCGCAACAAACTCTCCTCTTTCCACAGAAAAACTCACATTATCCAAAGCCCTCACTTCCGTATCGTTTACTCCATATGTTTTACATAGATTTTCCACTTTTAAAATTTCCATAACTGTCCTCCTTTTTCCTTTTGACAGTACCATCATATCTGACGAAAGTGACTTTAAAGTGACTCTGTCGATATTTTATTGTTATTTTTTTCAGGAGGCATTTCCGGTGTGGCTATTGTATCCCGAAAATATTGCGGAGTTATCCCGGTATGTTTCTTAAATGTTTTATAAAAATGTGATAAGTCATAAAAACTGAGTCTTTTTGAAATTTCTCCTATGGGAATTCCGGACTGCAGCATCATTTTAGATTCCTCAATCTTTCTATGATTGATATATTCATTAACGGACATGCCTACTTCCTCTTTAAATTTCCGGCGCAGCGAACTTTCTGACAGATAGAATTGCTCTGCCAGTTTCGATATCTTTATGCTGTCATAAATTTTCAGGTTAATGTACTGCAAAACGCATTGAATCAGCGAAGATTTTGCACGGACAGATACCCCGTGAAGTTCTTTTGTGAAATGGATAATAGCACTGTCTCTTGTGACCAAAACCCCCATAAAGTCCTCTTGCTTCTCTAATTTTCTAATATAGTAATTTCTAAGTTTAATCACAGATAAAATGTCTTTCCCCATTTGAATTGCCAAAGAGGATAATTTTTCCAAAATAGTAATCGTATAATTTTTTTCCGTTTGAAGAGAACTGCTTGTCAGAATTGGAAGAACACTCGTCCCAAGTTCCGCCAGACCGCTTTTCAACTTTTCGAGATCCCCCTGACTTACAAGATTCATAATTTGATTTTCATAATAAAAAGTATAGCGCTCAACTCTAAATGTATTGTAAAGTTTTCCTTCAGAAAATGGTTTTTTCAGTTCAAACTGATTTTCCTCCACCTGTTTATGCAGTTCTGCCGAATAACCGTCTTCCAGTTCCATATCAAACAAAAATCCCAACAGGGAAAGATAATCTCTAATATCTCCCAACGGATACACCGGAAGTGTCGAATAATATTCCCAGCATTCCTCTTCTTTTAACATTTTTTTATTCTTCTCCGTCATATTATTATAGACAAGGGAAAATGTTTTTCTCGAAACGTTATTGATTCGGAAAGCCCCCATGACAATCTTTACATTTTTATATTTTAGACAGAGAAAAATTTCATTTAATATGCCACTGTAAAATTCAACAGCATTTTGTGCGATAATTCTTTTTTTAAATTCATAAGAAATGGGATATTTGTAAATAGATGTATAACTTTTCAAAATCTCGTTCGTCTTTTCATCTAATACCCACACCGGCATCTTCAGTGCAACGTGTAATGCCTTAATTTTCTTTAAATCCTGTTCATTTATCCTCATGTATTAACCTCTTTCGTTTTAATATACCGCAAAAAATTTCAGGACAAATTCCGTTCCTTTCTGTTTTTCGCTGTGAACCTCTATATCCCCGCCCTGATGTTTTACAATGCTTTTTGTGAATGCAAGTCCAAGTCCGACACTGTCCTCCTTAGCATTTTTACTTTTGTAAAACCGCTCAAAGATATGAGGCAAATCTTCTTCATCAATCCCCTCTCCGTTATCCCATATACTTATTTTCGTATAGATATAATTCTCTTCCCACGATATTTTTACTTTTGTCGCACCATGTTCAATAGCATTTTTTACGATATTGCATATGCCTTCTTTTGTCCACCGAAAATCGCACCACGCCTTTGAGTTCTCTTTTCCGTTCTTTTCAATGATGCTTCCCGTAATTTCGCATAAAGCACAAAATCTGTCTTCAACTTCCGCTATCAAATCTTTTACCAAAATTTCTTCCTTTTTCAATGTAAGTGTCCGGGAATCTAACTTAGCCAAATTTAATATTCCTTTTACAAGCCACTCTATCTTCATCATATCCTTTTGCATATTGTCCAAAAACAAATCTTTTTTCTCCTGCGGCAAATCCATTCGCAGCAATTCATTTGCCATATGTAAAGAAGTAATTGGTGTTTTTAACTGATGTGAAATATCCGCCAGAAATTTCTCCAACTCACATTTGCTCTCCTCCAAATAAGCATTCTTTTCCCTTAAAAGCATTGTAATGTCATATACTTTGTTTTTCAAAATGCTGGCTTCTCCTTCTTCATTATCATGTAACTGCAACGTTTCTCTGTCGGACAAAATGTCCTCACAATATCTTTCCATTTCCCGCAGTTTTTCACTCTGTTTTTTCTTGTCATACCAACTGACCGAAAAAAATAAAATGCCATTCAGCAGACAAATACCCGTAATCTCAAGCGCCATGGATATCGGACTGAAATCGCTCTTCTCCACCCCATATTTTCTTAATATGTCCGTTTCGCCCTGCTCCTCACCGTAAGCCGACAAAATTTTTTCTGTCGTATCGTACAGCCACCCGTTTATTTTTCTTTCTTTTGCCATTCCAAACAAAATACATACGGAAAAATTAAATATCATACAGCAACAGAGTATTCCCAACCATTTTTTCTTTTCCACATTAGCCTCCTATTTTATATCCCATTCCCCTTACCGTTTTAATTATGTCCGGTTCATAAGGATTATCCTCTATCTTCTCTCTCAACCTTTTTATGTAAACAGTCAGCGTGTTATCATTAACAAAATTTCCCGAATCGTCCCATATATGGGACAATATTTGATTTCTTGTTAAAATTCTTCCACGGTTTTCAAAAAACAATAATAAAACTTTGTACTCCAGCGCAGTCAGTTCCAACTGTTTCCCATTCTTATAAGCAACCTTCTCTTCTAAATGAATGGATACATTTCCGATAATCAGTTCCTGTTTCCTGCTGTCCTCAATTCCCGTAAGCCGGATTACATTTTTCACCCTGGAGACAAGTTCTCTTGGCCGGAAAGGTTTCGTAATATATTCATCTGCCCCCAAATTAAATCCCTTCACAATGTTTTTCTCTTCGTCCAGCGCCGTAAGGAAAATAACCGGTATCTTTTTCGACTGTATTTTCTGAAAAAATTCAAAACCGCTTCCGTCCGGAAGATTCACATCGAGAATCAGCAACTGCGTCTTCCCTTTTTCCAGTTTCTCTCTTCCCTCCGAAACACTCATTGCCAGTTCCGCACAATATCCTTCACTCTCTAAAAGAAACTGCAATCCTTCTCCTATATGCCTGTCATCTTCTATTATCAAAATCTGAATCATCTTGTCTTCCCTCCTAATTCATTCATACCACTGGTATTATACATTAATTTGCACAAATTAAAAGTATTATTTTTATATTTTTTAGATAATTTGTTGCTCATTTTCTCGGTTTGTTGTATAATAATAAGTATCAAGACAGAACGAAATATACATAAAGGAGATAGTGCTATGGTAAATTTATTAGTAGGCCCAAAGGGCAGTGGTAAAACACAACAAATGATTGATTTTGCTAATGAGAAAGCAAAAACATTGGACGGAAATGTAGTTTTCATCAAAAACAGCCATAATGATACATACAATGTTTCTTTTGATATAAGAGCAATATGTATGGCTGATTACCCATCTATCCGAAACATCGATGAGTACACCGGTTTTATCTACGGCATGGTTAGTTGTAATCACGACATTGAGTGTATTTTTATTGATGGTATTTTAAAGCAATCCGACATTTCACTGGAAAACATGCCTCGTTTCGTAGAAAGGCTCAAAACCATCAGTAAACTTCATCATATCGATTTCTACCTGAGCATCAGTGCAAAACGCGAAGACTTAAGCGATATCGATTTAACCGACTGTCAGATACTCAATTAAATAAAAGAGGAAAATGATTTTTCACTCATTTTCCTCTTTTTATGTCCTATTTCATTGATAAAACGGTATTGGCGTTCTTTCCTTTTGTATATTCTATTGTAACATTCTGTCCAACCTCATACTTAATCACATCTATAAAGTCTACAACAGATACATCGAATATTTCATTGTTGCCTTCCAACATAATATAGAAGTGGGAATTTCCTTCGATAACGCCCTGCGCAATCTTACTGATTTTACCGCTTACCGTCTGTACTTCACTTGTCTTTTCTTCCTCTTTGACAACTCCGTCTGTCACGAGCAGCTGATTATACTGCTTTTCACAGCCACTGACCGTATCGCCGATTGCTACTAACTGATACTTCTGCACATTTACCATAGCATATTTCTTGACAAGTCCGGCGTCATCTTTCAATGCGATAAAATAGGTCGGCTCCCCTGAAATGTTTAACAGCAATGGGAACGTTGCCTTATATTTTAAATGCTGCACCTGTCCTTCTGCCGACGACATGGCTGATTTCTCCGTCGCACCTTCAATCGGATAGAATTTTGTCTCCATTGTGCGCTGATTCATCAATACAAATCCAACGTTAGATTCATCTCCACTTACCGATGTCACGCCTGTATATACCCACACATCGTCATCAATGGCAAGATAATTGTATCCGTCTGTTGTTTTCAGACAGTCTTTCTGTCCGAGTATACTGTTAAAATATCCGTGTTTCAAAGAACCGTAGTAGTCATACAACTGTACAAGTAAATCCGCGGAATATGCTCTGTCAATCCACGATGGCGCTTCATCAATGGCGTAATCTTTTGTCTCACCCGTAACCGCATTACATAAAACAACTCTTCCAATTGTCTCGCCGCCAAATAATCCAATATTGAACTTCTTCACCGGACAAACCCAATATGGTGTTCCGTCATCGTCTGTCTCAAAACTTAAGTCATTGAAAATATATGTCGGATATTTGAAACGGAGATGTCTGTAAATATTGCGGTTGAAATGCTCGCTTGTCGTGTACTTCATTCCCTCTTTCAATTTAACCAGTTCTGTTGTCTGATTTGCCATATCAATTCGTACATATGCCGGAATACCCTCCGAGCGGTTTGTAAACCACTTAATGATATTGGCATACTTAAGCGGTGACACTCTTACCGGTCTGTCATTATAGTTAATCTGTGTATAGATATCATCTATCTCAAACTGAGAAACCATATCTACCATGCTTCCCATTTTACGGTTTCCCAACAGCGAAGCGGATTCCTTATCCAACAGTGGAATCTGGTCAAAAGACAATTCTTCAATGTCTTTTGTAAATTCTCCCTCTTCCACTTTCAGAAGATTTCTATACTTCTTCGCATTAATGATTGGTGAAGATAACAATGTCCCCACAGCATAAATAACAACAACCGCCACTCCCAAAGTAATCAGCGTCCTCATTCCCTTCGAGGACTTCACTTCTTCTTTCGTGCGGATTTTTTTCTTCCAGCCGTACCATACAATTAACAGTACCATGAGTATAATCAAAAATACCCAAAAGTCTTTGGAGTGAATATTAATTGCCGGCAAAGTAACATAATAATATATTCCCGCAACAATCAAAAATGCAATCACTCCTATGATTTTCATTTTCATATTTTTCATAACTTCCTCCTGTGAAAAGTAATTAGGCTCATTGTATCACTCTTCCCAAAATTGTCAAGCATTCTGCACGGAAAAAGGATTGCCGTTTCATGCAGCAATCCTTTTCTCTCTTATTCCTCTGAACGATTTGCAATTTCTTTTTCCTGCACATCTGAAGGTGCCTGTTCATAGCGAACAAATTCATATGAATATGTACCTCGTCCTCCCGTCATGGAACGAAGTGCCGTACAATAACCAAATACACATGTCATTGGAATATCTGCTTCTATTTCCTGTTTTCCCTTTGGAAGCGGTGTCATGCCAAGCACACGTCCTCTTCTCTTATTCAAATCTCCCATAACATCTCCCGTATATTCATCAGGAACAACTACTTTAATATTTGCAATTGGCTCCAACAGTACCGGAGAAGCTTCCATAATACCTTTCTTAAACGCCTGCATTGTTGCGGTCTTAAATGCCATTTCCGAAGAGTCTACAGGGTGGTATGAACCGTCATATAAAGTTGCCTTAACTCCCACAACAGGATAGTTTGCGAGAGGTCCCTTAAGTACAGATTCCTGAAGTCCTTTTTCAACTGCAGGAAAATAGTTCTTTGGAACTGCTCCGCCGACTACTGTCTCTTCAAAAACGTACGGTGTTTCCAAATCTCCCGACGGCTCAAATTTCATCTTAACATGACCGTACTGTCCGTGTCCGCCCGACTGTTTCTTGTATTTTGTATCTACATCGGAAGTTTTACGGATTGTTTCTCTAAACGCAACCTTCGGTCTTTCCAATTCCACGTCAACTTTATATCGTGATGCCAGTTTACTCACAATCACTTCCAAATGCTGTTCACCCATTCCATATAGCAATGTCTGATGGTTCTCACTGTCATTTACCACTTTCATTGTCATATCTTCCGCCATCATTTTTGCAAGTCCCTGAGATACTTTATCTTCATCACCTTTTGTTTTCACTACGTATTTCATATATGTATACGGTGTAGAATATTCTGTCTTTCCATATAAAACAGGTGTATTTTTTGTAGAAAGGGTATCTCCTGTTTTCGTTGCAGTTAATTTTGCAATCGCACCGATATCCCCCGCGTGCAGTTCGGATACTTCAATCGGTTTATTTCCGTTCATCACATATAATTTGCCCGGTTTTTCTTCCGTATCTGACTCTGCATTGTATAAAACATCATCACCTTTTAATACGCCCGAGCATACTTTTACAAAAGAATATTTACCGATAAACGGATCTACCATTGTTTTAAATACATAGGCTGTTTTTGCTTTGGAGAAGTTGTAATTCGCCTCAAAAATCTCATTTGTTTTCCGATTAAATCCCGCGCATTCTCTCTTGTCAGGACTTGGGAAGAAACGAACAATATCAGATAAAAGGTTTGCAGCGCCCTGCGCTTCAATATTCGAGCCCATAGCCACAGGTACAATACTTCCGTCCATTACTTCTGTACGCATGGCAGAACGAATCTCCTCAATTGAAAATTCTTCTCCGGCAAAATATCTCTCCATAAAGTCTTCACTCGTCTCCGCTACCGCTTCCATTAAGGCATCTCTCAAAATCTGCAGGTTTGGAAGACAATATTCAGGAATCTCACATTCTTCTCTCTGTCCGATACCTGTATACCTTCTTCCGGCATTCTTGATAACGTTTACATATCCAACCAGTTTTTCATTTTCACGAATCGGCTGAAAATGAGGCGCAATCACTTTGCCATATCTGTCTGTCAACTGTTTTACCACTTCTCGGAAACTTGCATCGTCAACGTCCATTTCCGTAACATATACCATACGCGGCAAATTATACTTATCGCATAACTCCCATGCTTTTTCCGTACCTACTTCCACACCTGCTTTTCCTGAAACAACAATAACAGCCGCATCTGCTGCACTTACCGCTTCTTCCACTTCGCCTACAAAGTCAAAATATCCCGGTGTGTCAAGAATGTTAATTTTTGCTTTTTCCCATTCAATAGGAGTCAATGTCGTGCTGATTGAGAATTCGCGCTTCTGCTCTTCTTTATCAAAATCACTGATTGTATTGTGATCACTGATTTTTCCCATTCGATTAACCGCTCCCGATACATAAGCCATTGCTTCCACTAAACTTGTTTTTCCGCTTCCGCCATGTCCTAAAAGGACTACATTTCTAATCTCGTCTGTTCTGTAAACTTTCATTGTTGGTGCCTCCTTATTTTTCTAGTTCTAATGTATATATTGTACTAAATTTATTGTCTTTTTACAACTCTTTTATATATTTTATACAATATTTTTACATATGTTAATTTGAACCTGTGCGTCTGAACTGTCACATCTCTTACCTCTTTACTTTTTCACTTTAAATCATCATAGCGTTGACATATTTCTTTAAATCAATTAAAATATAAAGAACTAATTTTAATAAGAAAGGATTTTGTCCATGAATATACCGGAAAAAGTCGGATTTATCGGCTTGGGGCTTATCGGCGGTTCAATCGCCAAAGCCATTCGCCTTTACTATCCCGACACAAAAATTATCGCTTTTGATAAGAGCAGAGAAACACTTGCGCTCGCCATGAGCGAGTCCATTATCGATGTTTCCTGCAATACCATAGATAACAACTTTGCAAACTGCTCCTACATCTTTTTGTGTACGCCTGTCGCCTTTAATAACGCCTATTTAAAACAGATTCAGCCTCTGCTTCACGATGACTGTATTCTGACAGATGTGGGCAGTGTCAAGACCTCCATTCACGAGGAGATCGTGTCACTTGGGTTGGAGAAATATTTTATCGGAGGGCACCCAATGGCAGGCTCGGAAAAATCAGGTTTTTCAAACGCCAAGGCACTTTTAATTGAGAATGCCTACTATATTCTCACTCCCTCGGCTGCCGTTTCCGGAGAAAAAGTGCTGCAATACACTGCTTTTATTCAGTCATTAAAGGCACTTCCCGTAGAAATGGATTATCAGGAACATGATTATATTACAGGTGCCATAAGCCACCTTCCCCATATTATCGCATCTGTTCTTGTGGACTTTGTCAGGAACTCGGATACAGAGGAAGAATTTATGAAACGGCTCGCTGCAGGCGGATTTAAAGATATCACCCGCATAGCATCTTCTTCTCCCATCATGTGGCAGCATATATGCACACAGAATAGCAAAAATATTTCATATATTCTCGGAAAATATATAGACGCCCTGCAGGAAATAAAATGTTCCGTTGAGCAGAAAGAAGACGGGCTATTATATGATTTATTTCTCCGGGCAAAAAACTACCGCGATTCCGTTCCTGAACATTCAGCCGGACCGATCAAGAAAGTTTTCGCCATCTATTGTGATATTTTAGATGAGACAGGGGGAATCGCCACCGTTGCCACTATTTTGGCGTCAAACCATATCAGTTTGAAAAATATCGGTATCGTACATAACCGGGAATTTGAGGAGGGGGTTCTCCGAATTGAATTTTATGATGAGTCTTCCTCTTTAAAAGCAGTAAAACTTTTGGAAAAACACAGATATACAGTATATAAACGTTAGGAAAGGGTTAGATATGATTATTAGAAAAACAAAGGGACTTCGAGGAGTTATAAGTATTCCGGGAGATAAGTCTGTCTCCCACCGCGCCGTTATGTTTGGTTCGCTTGCCGGCGGCACAACTGAAATTACTAATTTTTTACAGGGCGCTGACTGTCTTGCCACAATCAACTGTTTTAGAGAAATGGGCATTGAGATTGAAAACTCTCCGGAGAAGATTTTGATTCACGGCAAAGGGCTTCACGGTCTCCATGTGCCGCAAACTATATTGAATACAGAAAACAGCGGTACAACAACACGCCTTCTATCAGGTATTCTTGCCGGTCAGACGTTTGAAAGCACACTGTCCGGCGATGCATCTTTAAATACACGGCCGATGGGGCGAATTATAAAACCGCTTTCTCTTATGGGCGGAAAAATAAAAAGCATACATGGAAATAACTGCGCCCCGTTACATATATCACCGTCCGCATTACACGGTATCCACTATCATTCAAAGGTGGCTTCCGCACAGGTCAAATCCGCTATCTTACTTGCCGGGCTTTATGCTGACGGAATAACTTCCGTGACAGAGCCTGTCTTATCCCGAAATCATACCGAGTTAATGTTGGCGGGATTCGGTGGAAAATTGCGCAGTTTCACTCAGCCTGACACAAATTTACCAACTGTTTCCGTTGAGCCTGAGCCTAAACTGGAGGGACAGAAAATTGTCATACCGGGAGACATTTCCTCCGCCGCATATTTTATTGCAGCAGGACTTCTGATTCCTGACTCTGAAATACTTATTCAAAACGTAGGAATCAATCCAACCCGCGCCGGCATTTTAACCGTATGTCAGAATATGGGTGGCGATATTACATTTTTAAATGAAAAAACAGTGGGTGGTGAGCCTGTCGCTGATTTGCTTGTAAAGACAAGTAATCTGCACGGAACGGTTATTGAAGGTTCCATTATACCGACTTTGATTGATGAAATACCGATTATCGCTGTTCTCGCTTCTTTTGCTGACGGAACTACCGTTATCAGAAATGCCGAAGAATTGAAAGTAAAAGAGACAGATAGAATTGAAACAGTAAGTGAAAATCTAAAACAAATGGGGGGAGAGGTCATTCCTACAGAAGACGGAATGATTATTACCGGAAAAGGATATTTGTCCGGTGCTAAAATAGACAGTTTTCTCGACCATAGAATTGCAATGGCTTTCTCCATCGCAGGTCTCGCTGCTGATGGAGAAACAGAAATAATAAACAGCCATTGCATTGATGTATCTTATCCTACATTTTTTGAAACATTGGAATCTCTGTTTCTATAGAGAGGATATAATATCATTCTTAAAGTACTGTTCCCCGCCTGCTTTTTTGCAGGCCCGTGGGACGGTCTTTTTTTTGTTTCCAAATCCTCTTCATCAAAAGCACAATGTTTTCCTTCCAAAGTCAGTGTCCCATACTGTTCCAGATTATAACTTGCCGGTTCATATGTCGGATCTAATGCTAATGCTGCACGAAAATGTTTCATTGCAGATACATGTTGATCTGTCATCTCTAAAATTGCTCCATATAAATTATGTGGCTGCGCCGCATCTGGATATTTCTCCATTGCCAATGCTGCCATCTTTTCAGCTTTTATAAAATCATGTTGAGAACAGCATTGTTTTACATCGAAACATAATTGTCTTAATTCTCTTTCTTCCATTATTTCTTTTGTATTTATCATCTGTTCTTTCATTGTATTCATTCCCTTTCTCATTACAATATCTCTTATAGACTCCCTTTGTCTATATTTGTATTGTAGCAGATTGGGTGTTAAATGGGTTTTAAAGTAAACCCGCATAGAATTAAAGAGAAATTAAAATTTACTCTTCCCCGCTTTCTTCCACATTCAGCATGCGATATCCTACTCCTATATGTGTCTGGATATATGTCTGATTTGCTTTGTCCTTCTCCAACTTCTTTCTGAGAGACGTCATATATACCCTCAAAGAAGATATATCACTTCCAATTCCATTTGGCCATACCTTCTCCAAAATAAACTGATATGTAAGTACTTTTCCCACATTCTGTGCAAGAAGACATAAAAGACTGTATTCCAGCGGCATGAGATGAATTTCCACGCCCGAAACCTTCACTACCCCCGCACTGTAGTCAATCATTAAATCTCCATTTTGAAACATGCTTTCATTTGTATTGTCCGTATGCATAATATACTGCACACGTCTTATTGTGGCACGAAGCCTTGCTGAAAGTTCTACAACACTGAACGGTTTTGTCAGGTAGTCATCTGCCCCCACATCTAATGCGGCAACTTTATCTCTCTCATCGCTTCTCGCACTGATAACAATAATAGGAACGACGGACCATGACCGGATTTTCCTAATCACTTCTATTCCGTCCATGTCAGGCAATCCTAAATCCATTAAAATTATATCCGGATTATTTGCTGCCGCAAGCATGATTGCCTGTTTTCCATTCTCCGCAGTGTCAAATTTATATTTTTCCATCTCCAAAGTCGTCACTATTAAGTTGCGAATTGGCTCATCATCTTCAACAACCAAAACATTTGGTTTTGTTCCTTTCATCATAACACAATCTCCTCCTGCTCCAACGCAAATCTAAATATTGTTCCGGTTGGTGCATTATCATATATTTTCAATTCGCTTCCATGCGCCTGAATAATCGCCTGGCATAGCGGAAGTCCAAGTCCCATTCCTCTTCTGCTGTCACTCACCGTATTATTTACCGTGTAATACATATCAAAAACTCTTTTCTTCTGTTCGGCAGTCAGTCCCTGTCCGTTATCTTTCACGAAAAATACTACTTTATCACCACATTTTTTTGCTCCTACTACAATTTCTGCACCTTTAGGTGTATATTTGACAGCATTATCCACGAGATTAATCAATACTTGGAAAATTAATTTCACGTCCATTTTTGCAATCAAAATTTCTTCACAGTCTATCATGATCTTCTGCTGTTTTCCACGGCGGTTAATATGCTTTAATGCCTCTTCAATCACTTCTTCCGCAACTTCTCCCTGGATATTTAATTCCATAGTTCCATTTTCAATCCTTGTCACGGAAAGCAGATTTTCCACAAGATTAATCAGCCACACGGAATCATCATAAATATCCTGATAGATTTTCTGTCTTTTTTCCTGCTTTAACTTTGTTTCATTCGTCATCAGATTTTCCGCATTGCCCGAAATACTCGTGAGCGGGCTTCTTAAATCATGAGAAATAGAGCGCAAAAGGTTCGCTCTCAGCCTCTCTTTTTCAAGCCGCATCTCCGATTCACTTCTCTGTTTGAGAAGTTGTTCCTTCTCCAGAGCCAGAACGCTTTCATGGATAATCGTTCCCATAATTCCTTTTTCAAATGTTCCTATTTTTTCTTTCTCCATATCTACCGCAATAACGGCGAACATTTTCTCTTCGCTTTGTATCGCAAGAAACATATAAGCGGATTCTCTCAAAATCTTTGTAGAAAATCCGGCATCTTCCTTATTCTGATAGCACCATTTTGCTATCGCAACATCTGATTCGTCAAGTTGTCTCGGATTATCATCTTTTTTATATGAGATGGGAATTTCCTTTACCGATGGTTCTCCCATATAGCAATAAATATTTTTCTCTAACAAGTTTCCTAACTGTTCTACTGTCTTTTGCATAATCTCCCTGGCAGTTGATGCCTCCTGCAAACTCCGGCTCGCCTGCAGCAGAAGTTCCGAGCGATATGATTTCATCTCACTTTCCTGCGCATAATTTTTAACCTTCTTTGTCAAAACTGAACAGGTAATTGAGGTGACAAGCATAACTCCAAATGTGATTAAATAATCCGGATTGTATACGGAAAAGGTGAAAATCGGATCTGCAAAGAAAAAGTTAAATGTAAGCACGCTCAGCGCACTTGCACACAGCCCCCAGCAATATCCGCTCGTCAGCAGCGCAACCATTATAACACCTAAAATATATATCATAATAAGGTTTGCGTCCGTAAATCCCAATATGGAAAATATGTACGCTATCAGTGTCGACAGAACAAGGCTGATCATACAATAGAAAATATCTTTTCCTATATAGGTGTATTTTGTTTCTTCCATACATATCCCCCTTTTCTTCCTTATTTTATACATAACGAACCCGACTTTCAAGTTTTACTTTTGTACAAGATAAATTCGCGCAAAAACTAAAGCCGCCTCATTTAGCATGGCAGTCAGAAGTCCGTATTCAAAAGTTGGAATTTCTCTTTTTTCTTCCAGCACAATTCCCATCACACCGTAGATTGCATCTCCCGTCTTGATTGGCAGATACATTGCATCTGCCTCAGGCAAAGTGTGCGTACAGCAGCCTGCTCTCTTTTTATTCGCCATAACCCAGTCTACTACCGCTCTTTCTCTCGGTGTCATCATTTTCTTTAACTCAGATTTGGACATTTCCGGTTTTGGAAACAGCCACGGCCCTGTCGTTTTTTCCCCTTTGCGGATATAAAAGACAACTGAAAGATTCATTAATTTCAACACTTTCTCACTCAGTTCCATCAAAAGTTCCCTTACCGTTTCTATTCTCCGCATTCTTCTGCTGTTATCCAATAAAAGTTGTGTCCGGTATACCATCTTCGCACTCTCTCTTACCTGGCGCCGCTCTCTCGAGATAATCGTCGTGATAATTATGGAAAATATCAGCATCAGCGCAAAAGTAGCGCTGTATTTTCCACTGTAAAAATGAAAACTTTGAAATGGCGGCACGAAAAACCAGTCAAACAACAGCAGACTGATAATCGAGGAAGATACCGCAACATACCTTCGTTTTGTGTACAAGGATAAGAGAAGAATCCCCATAAGATATACCATGATAATATCCGCTTCCATAAGTCTGTTTTGTCTGAAGAAAAGGCCGATTCCCGTAGCCGATGCAAGCATTAAAAATTCTTTGAGCAAATCCTTTGCCAGACCTTCAGATTTCTTAGGCAGCGTGAAAATTTCTCTCGTTTTCCGTCTGTACTTTGTCGTATCCGGAATGATAAATATATCCAGTTCCGGCATATATTCACTGATTTTGTCCGTGATAGTCCCCTTTTTCTGTCCAAACCATATGCGGTGATTCGTCCTTCCCAAAACCAGTTTTGTCACACTGCTTACCCTTGCATATTCAGCAATCTGAAACGCTACGTCCTCTCCAAATACGGTGACGATTTTTGCACCGAGCGCTTCCGCCAGATGAATATTTTTATCCCGTATCTGTTTCACCGAACTGTCAGCATTTTGCAGTTCCGGTGTTTCCACATATAACGCCGTAAATTTCGCATGAAAGGCATACGCCATTCTCGACGCACTCCGAATAACTTTCTCACAGGACGGCGCCGTTGAAATACAGGTCATAATATGTTCCCCCTGATATCCTTCACTTCCGTCCACATTTTCATTTAAGATTCGTTCCTGAAGCCCCAGCCGGTTTACCTTGTCCGCCATTCGCCGAAGGGCGATTTCCCTTAAGGCAATTAATTTCTCCTTTGCAAAAAAGTTCTGCAGTGCCCTCTCCGCCTGCACGGTTTTGTAAATTTTACCTTCTTTTAAGCGGGTTATCAGTTCGTCAGGCTCGATGTCAATGAGTTTTACCCTTGTCGCCTCGTCAAAAACAAAATCCGGTATTCTCTCTTTTACATGGATTTTTGTAATACTTTCCACAACGTCATTAAGGCTCTCCAGATGCTGAATATTTACTGTCGTATACACATTAATTCCCGCATCTAAAATTTCCTCGATATCTTCATATCTCTTTTGATGACGCATACCCTTCGCATTTGTGTGGGCAAGTTCATCAATCAGCACTGCCTGCGGTTTTCTTTTTAACACCCCGTCAATATCCAGTTCCCGCAGTTGAATTCCTTTGTATTCCACCATAAGAGGGGGAAGTTTTTCCAGTCCTTCCTCCCTCGCACTTGTTTCCGGTCTTGCGTGGGGTTCAATATACCCCGCTACAATGTCCATTCCCTCTTTCTGTAATTCATGAGCCATATCAAGCATGGCACATGTCTTTCCTACACCTGCCGCATATCCCAGAAAAATACACAATTTTCCCTTTTTATCATTTTCTTTTTGCTTTTCTGCCGCCTGAATCCTCTTTAACAGTTCTTCAGGATTTGCTCTTTCTCCACCCATATTTCTCTCCCAAATACATTTAGGGAGGCATAAACCTCCCTTTTTTATTCGCCTATTGCCTCTGCAATATCAATATTACATTGAAGAACATTTACGGTTTCCTCACCGAAAATACCAAATAATTTATGTGTTGTGTTTTTCTCTACAATCTCTTCCACTTCTTTTTCTGACAGACCACTGCTTGCCGCTACAATAGGAAGTTGGATTTTTGCCGACTCGGGACTGATATGAGGATCAAGTCCTGAACCCGATGCCGTGAGCATATCTGCAGGAATTTCTCCTTTAAACTCTTCTCCCGTCGCTTTTTTATAGCGTTCTTTAAATGCCTTAACATCTTCCTCTACACGTTTTTTCAAGTCTTCATTTGTGGCACTGTAGTTGTAACTTCCTGAAGCCACTCCCGTGTAATCACCATTTTCTTTTTCTTCTTCTGTGTATGTATTATAGTCTACTACAGAAACTCTTCCGTGAAAATATTTATCTCCCTCAAATTTCTGTCCGACTACTTCTGAGCCTACCGCTTCTCCTTCTGCCTTCACAATACTTCCGTTTGCCTGTTTCGGAAAAACTACCTGCCCTATTCCTGTAAGAAGAAACGGATATGCAACACCACATATAACAAATAATGCAACCGTAATAACTATTGCCCTCTTTATATATTTTCCAAAGTTTTTCATTTTCTCACCTCATATTATAATCCTAATAATGCCAGTAAAGGCGTTACCAAAATATCAATCAGTTTAATCGCAACAAACGGAACGATCACTCCGCCTAATCCGTAAATGCCCATGTTTTTCATCAGCATTTTTTCCGAACGCATCGGTTTGTATTTTACACCACGCATCGCAATCGGAATCAGACACGGAATAATAATCGCATTAAAAATCAATGCAGATAAAATTGCGCTAAACGGTGTGGACAGATGCATAATATTCAGTACTTCCATTTGAGGAATAACTAATGTAAACATCGCCGGAATAATCGCAAAATATTTTGCCACGTCATTTGCAATACTAAATGTCGTCAATGAACCTCTTGTAATTAAAAGTTGTTTTCCGATTTCTACAACTTCCAAAATTTTTGTCGGGTCTGAATCCAGGTCAACCATGTTCGCAGCCTCTTTTGCCGCTGTTGTACCGCTGTTCATCGCAAGTCCTACATCTGCCTGCGCAAGTGCCGGTGCGTCATTTGTTCCGTCACCCGTCATCGCTACGATTTTACCTTCCGCCTGTTCTTTCTTGATGGCATCAATTTTATCTTCCGGTTTACATTCAGCGATAAATCCGTCTACCCCTGCTTCTTTTGCAATCGTCGCTGCAGTCAGCGGGTTATCACCTGTACACATAATCGTTTTAATACCGATTTCACGAAGGCGCTCAAATCTTTCCACAAGTCCCGGTTTTACCGTATCTTTTAAATAAATCACACCATAAATTACATTTCCGACACACACTACCAAAGGTGTTCCTCCCAAACTGGAGATATCGGTAACAATGCTTTCCAAATCTTCCGGTATTTCACCGTTATTTTCCTGCACATATTTTTTAATGGCATCATAAGCACCTTTTCGGATTCTTGTTCCGTCTTTTAAGTTTACTCCGCTCATTTTTGTCTGTGCAGTAAATTCTACGAATTCCATCTGGTCTTTCACTTCGTCTTTAATCTTTGTTCCAAGACGTTTTCCCAATTCGACTACGGATTTTCCTTCTGGTGTCGCGTCGCATAAAGAAGTCATTACACTATAGTCAATTAAATCTTCTTTGCTTTTTCCTTTCACTTCCCGGAAATCCGCTGCAAGACGGTTTCCATAAGTAATTGTTCCTGTTTTATCCAAAATCATCGTGTCCACATCACCGCAGGCTTCCACCGCTTTTCCTGACATGGCGATAACGTTAAATCGCGTTACTCGGTCCATACCTGCGATTCCGATTGCAGATAAAAGACCTCCGATTGTTGTCGGAATAAGACAAACAAGAAGGGCAATCATTGTTGCCATCGGAATTTTTACCCCTGAGTAATCCGAGAAACAATATAATGTCACAACAACAATCAGGAAAATAATTGTCAAACTGACAAGTAATGTATTTAAAGCAATCTCATTAGGTGTTTTCTGTCTGGAAGCACCTTCTACAAGTGAAATCATCTTATCGAGGAAAGATTCTCCCGGCTCAGAAGTAATTTTAATTTTCAGCCAGTCACTGACTACTGTTGTTCCTCCTGTTACGGAAGAAAAATCTCCTCCCGCTTCACGGGTTACCGGTGCCGACTCTCCTGTAATTGCTGACTCGTCTACTGATGCAACTCCTTCTATAACCTCTCCATCATTTGGAATAACTTCATTTGTTCTTACAATAACAATATCACCTTTTTTTAATTCAGACGCATTAATCAATTTTTCTGTTCCGTCTTTTAATAATAAAGTTGCCATTGTATCTTTTTTTGTTTTTTTCAATGAATCTGCCTGTGCTTTTCCTCGTCCTTCTGCCACAGATTCCGCAAAGTTTGCAAATAAAATAGTGATAAACAAAATCACGGTTACTATTCCGTTGTAAATGCGAAGTCCGCTGTCGTCTCCAAAAATTGTAGGGAAAAATGTCATTATCAAACTGATGACAAATCCCACTTCAACGACAAACATGACCGGATTTTTCATCATATATTTAGGATTTAATTTTTGAAACGCACCAATAATGGAAGTTTTCAAAATATCCTTTGTAATAAATTTTGTTTTTTTCTCCTGTTTTTCCATTTTCATCGTAATCCTTTCTAACTCCTATTACAACCATAATGATAAATGTTCCGCAATTGGTCCCAATGCAAGTGCAGGGAAAAATGTCAGTGCGGCAAAAATGTAAACAACGATTACTAATACCACAACAAAAATAACATTATCCGTACGCAATGTACCAACTGTTTCATTTACACGGCGTTTCGCAAGTAAACTTCCGGCAATCGCCAACTGTGCAATCATTGTAATATATCTTCCAAAGAACATGGCTAAACCTGTTGTAATATTCCAAAATGCAGTGTTATCTGCCAAACCTTCAAATCCGGAACCGTTATTTGCTGCGGAAGAAGCGTATTCATATAAAACTTGAGATAAGCCGTGAAATCCTCCGTTCGTAATTCCTTCAATTCCCGCACCGGTCATAACCGCAAGCGCTGAAAATCCTAAGATTAAAAGCGGGTGGATAATTAAAACAAGTGCCACCAGTTTCATTTCTTTTCCTTCAATCTTTTTCCCAAGATATTCAGGAGTTCGTCCGATCATCAATCCACAAAGGAATACTGCCAAAATCACATACATGATCATGTTCATCAGACCGACACCCTTACCGCCAAACACACAGTTCAGCATCATATGTAACATAGGAACGAGACCTCCTAAAGGTGTCAGAGAGTCGTGCATGTTGTTGACCGTACCGGTTGTAAATGATGTAGTCGTTGTCGTAAAGAGTGCCGACTGTGCAACGCCAAATCTCGTTTCCTTTCCTTCCATATTTCCTACGTCCTGATTTACTCCCGCCTGCTCTAAAACCGGATTTCCTGCTTTTTCTGCCTGGAAACATAAAATAAGGCCGACTAAGAATAAAATGGACATTGCTGCAAAAATTGTTCTTCCCTGATTTCCCAAAAGCACTCTCTGTGTTTTTTTCTTCTCTTTTCTTCTCTGCATTGTCATTTTTCCAAAAGTGACAACACATGCTCCCGGAAGTATCATCATACTTAATAACTCAATCAGGTTTGAAATAATTGTCGGATTTTCAAATGGCATTGAGGAGTTCGCTCCGAAAAATCCTCCACCGTTTGTTCCGAGATGTTTTATACTTTCCAAAGCGGCCACAGGTCCCATCGCTAAATCCTGATAATTTCCTTCAAGCGTTTTTATCGTCTGATTTGCATCAAGTGTCTGTGGAACTCCCTGCCAAATTAAAAGTATACCTATAATAATGGAAAACGGAATTAAAATACGTGTTGTAACTCTTATCATATCTTCATGAAAATTACCCACATCTTTTTGTTTTCCTGCCAGTCCTCTGCAAAATGCCATACATGCTGAATATCCGCTGGCCGCTGACACAAACATCATAAAAATAATGACCGTCATCTGACTTAAATAAGAAAGTCCTGACTCACCCGCATAATGCTGCAGGTTTGTATTTGTCATAAAACTGATAATTGTATTAAATGAGAGTGTCGGATCCATTGCCTCTATTCCATTTGGATTTGCAAATAATACTCCCTGTAATCTTAAAATAACATACCCTACAAGTACCATCACCGCGTTGGTTATCAGTAAATGTAACGCGTATTGTTTCCAATTCATTCCCTCTCTGCTGATTTTTAGAACTTTATAAATTCCCCCGTCAAGTCTGTCAAACAGCGGATCAGCAAATGTTCTCTGTTTTGTTGCTATATGGTACATGTAAGTTCCCATAGGAATTACAAGAACCAAAAATATAACTAGTGTCAGTGCAATCTGTAACATGACTTTTTTCCTCCAAATTTATGTATCTTTTATAGTTTTTCCGGATAAATCAACGCATAGAACAAATATCCGGCAAGTAATAAAATAAGAATAATTAATAGTATCATTTCTCTTCCTCCCTTATTGCAGCAGTACCTACCTGCTTTTCACACCAGTCAACCAGTAATTTCATACTGCCAAAACAAACTGCCAGAATTAAAATCATTAATAAATCCATAACTAATCCCTTCCTTTTTCTTTCCTTTCTAGCAGAGATTATAATAGCACAAAAGATTTTAAATCAGTATTATAATACAGAGCCTTAATATTAAAATCGTATTAAAATTTAAGTGGATTGTATACAAAAAAGATTGCGCAACTGCGCAATCTCACACAAAATATATTTTACCCCAACGCTACGTCTAATATCATCATCACTAAAAATCCAACAATAAATCCAAGCGTCCCCGCTTTTCCCTCCTCGCCGTCCGCTCCCATATGCGCTTCCGGAATCAATTCCTCCACAACAACATAAATCATTGTCCCCGCTGCAAACGCCAGAAACACCGCAATGGAGGATTGTGTTATATTCGCAAAGACTGCCGCCAAAACAGCAAAGACAGGTTCTACAACTGCTGTCATGCTTCCTATTAAAAATGCTTTTTTCTTCGTCATTCCTTCTTTCATCAAAGGTAATGCCACTGCTGTTCCCTCCGGAAAATTTTGAATGGCAATTCCTATCGTCAACGCAATTGCCCCGGACATTAACGCTATATCTTCTCTGTTTTGACCTGCCAAGGCAAATGCAAGCCCTACCGACATTCCCTCCGGAATGTTATGAACGGTAATGGCAAGAACAAGCATAGATGTACTTCTCTTTAATGTAATCGGTTTCTTCCTCTGTCTTTTATACCACTTCTGCAATAAAAAATCCGCCGTCAGAAGTGTCATGACGCCCAAAAGAAAACCACCTGTAATAACAAGCCAGCCAACCTGATCATTTTCCTCTGCAAACTCTATTCCCGGAAGCAGCAGTGACCATACCGATGCCGCAATCATCACCCCTCCTGCAAACCCCAAAAATCCATTTTGCCAATTTTCGCTTATCTGTCTTTTTACAAAAAAGATACCTGCCGCTCCCAACGTTGTCACCGTAAATGTAACCAAACCTCCCAAAAAGGCGAAAAAAATTCCATTCATACTACTCACACCTCCGCTAGTAATATATGAATGGAATTTTCTTTTGACACATTTATGAAATTTCTTTCAGCGCCTTTTTAAATTGAAATACAAATAAAATTACGGTAAAGGTAACTGCCAAAATATCTGCTATCGGTTCAGCCATATAAACCGCTATCGTTTTATCTGCCGTGAAAATATGCGGCATAATATAAATCAGCGGAATCAGTAAAATAAATTTTCTCATTACCGCAACTAAAATAGATGCTTTTGCATTTCCAAGTGAATTAAACGTCATCTGACACGCCATTTGAACACCGAAAATGAATAAGACTCCCATATAAACACGAAGCGCCGTACTTGTAAAGTTGAGTAATGCTGCATCAGATGTAAACATTTTTGCAAACATTTGCGGGAATAACATAACCAGTCCCCACAACAATACGGCATAACCAAAACTTGCCTGCAGCAACAATTTATATGCTGATTTTACACGCTTTTTGTTTTTTGCTCCATAGTTGTAACTGATAATCGGCTGCGCTCCCTGTCCGAGTCCCTGAAGCGGAAGCATTGCAAACTGCATAACACTTGTTAAAATCGTCATCGCACCTACTGCAATATCGCCACCATATTTTAATAAGGAAGAGTTAAAGCATACAGAGATTACACTTTCGCTTGCCTGCATAATAAAAACGGCAAGTCCCAATGCCAAACTTGGAAGAATAATTTTCCTCTCCCATTTCATATAACCTCTTTTTATTTTTAACTGCGTTTTCTTTCCAAATAAGAAACACAGTACCCATATACAGGATAATGCCTGTGAGATAACGGTTGCAAGCGCCGCTCCCTTTACTCCCAAATTGAAACCAAAAATAAAAATCGGGTCCAATATAATATTAGAAACCGCTCCGATTAAAACGGAAAGCATTCCCGTTTTTGCAAATCCCTGCGCAGTGATAAACGCATTCATGCCTAATGTCAGTTGCACGAAAATTGTACCGACAGCATAGATGTTCATGTAACTTACACCGTATTCAATCGTATTTTCACTTGCACCGAACGCCATTAGAAACTGCCTGTTAAATACTAAAAGTATTGTCGTCAGTAAAATGGAAATAACAATCTGTAAAGAAAAACAGTTACCCAATGTTTTCTCCGCAGATTCCTTATCTCCTTTTCCCATGAAAATAGTTGCTCTCGGAGCGCCACCATTACTGATCAGTGCTGCACATGCCGCAACAATCATAATTAACGGCATACATACACCCACACCGGTCAAAGCCAATGCCCCTACATCTTTAATATGTCCGATATAAATTCTGTCTACAATATTATAAAGCATATTAATAATCTGTGCTGCCACTGTTGGAAGCGCTAATTTTAATAGTAACTTTCCAACCGGCTCTGTTCCAAGAAAATCTTTATTCTGCTCCATTTTTCTCTTTCCTTTCCAATCCTTCAAAAACATTTTCCAGTATCTTTCCATTTAATTGAAAATACAGTTTTTTCTCTTCTTCCGAAAATCCAAGAAAAATCTTCTCATCATATTTTTTCCGCGCTTTGTCGATTCCCCGAACAATGTCCTTCGCCTGTTCCGTAATTTGAAGATGTATTTTTCTCCTGTCATCTTTGTCGCAGATACGCTGTAATAACCTTTTCTGAATAAGAGATTCTACCCCCTGTGACACATTTCCTTTCGGAAGCATGCGCCAGTATGCAATCTCTCCCACCGTATCCTTTCCGGGATTGTTATGAAGAAATCCCATGATTGTCACTTCTATTTGAGAAAGTTCATACTCTTTTCTCACAGTTTCCAAACATTTATCATTTAATTTGCCCAACCCGCGGATTAGCAAGAGTATGTCCGTCGCACGCTGCATAACAGTCTCCTCCCTTAATAGTTCTTTTTAGAATTGTTCTTTTTAGAACTTTATTCATGTTTCATTATATACTTTCTTTCATTTTTGTCAACTTGGATTCTTTTATTTTTTTGAAATTAGTGTTGACATTATCATCGCCATGTGTTATATAATATATAGAACAAATAAAACAATGTATTTTTCAAGGAGGTATGACCTATGTTATTAGCAAACAGAAATTATGATTTATTTGACGAAATGTTTAAAGACCCATTCTTTACTCGTCCTTTTGAGAATGCCTCTTCACAGATTATGAAGACCGATATTCATGAACAAGATGGTAATTATTTAATAGAAATGGAACTTCCGGGATTTGCCAGAGAAGACATTAAGGCTGATTTGAAAAACGGTTATCTGACAATCACCGCTGAGAAAAACCAGACAAACGAAGAAAAAGACGCAAAGGGAAACTGTATCCGTAAAGAACGTTATACCGGAAGTTGCAACAGAAGTTTTTATGTGGGAGAACAGGTAGCGCAAGAAGATATTAAAGCCGCTTTTAAAGACGGTATTCTTCGTTTACAGGTGCCGAAAGATACACCGAAAGCAATTGAAGAACCACGACTGATTACAATCGAATAAATTTCTCTATCAAAAAAGGCGGATTCCCCGCCTTTTTTGATTACTGCGATTTTATTTTAGTTTTAAATCTGATTGTAATGCAAAACAATTTCTCCCTACAGCCGGGAAACATTAATTCCATCTTCTTTTTCCCCATACTCCGTTTGAATTAGAAATCCTTTTCGCTTCAACTCTTTTTCCACCATCTCCAAAGTTTCCCTGCTGTCCGCACTAACTTTATGAT
This sequence comes from Lachnospiraceae bacterium, assembly GCA_902381685.1. Taxonomy (GTDB): domain Bacteria; phylum Bacillota; class Clostridia; order Lachnospirales; family Lachnospiraceae; genus Faecalimonas. The sequence goes on from LR698958.1 coordinate 63,733, forward strand.
AGTGATAACCGGAAGTAATATTTTTCAGCGGACTTGACTTTCCGCTGCGTATTTCTTCCATAAATTCCTTTATCTTTCTTCTCGAATTAATCTGAAGATTCGCTTCCATATGCCCATATACTTTATGATTTATCATTACATTTTCAATGCAGCCGCCATTATCAACAACTGCACACAGTTCTTCCTCCAACTGTTCATCTGTATGACGCACTTTAAATATTTTACTTATCGACTTTGGAGCGTTCAAAATATATCCTTTGTTTGTGGAAATAATATCATATCCCATCGCACGAATCAACGCTATATCCTGTACAATTACCTGCCTGCTCACGTCATATGCCGCTGCAAGTTTTTTCCCCGACACTGCCGTTGTACTGTTTTGTATCTGACTGATAATTTCTTCTCTTCTCTCTGAACCTGTCATTGTTTTCTCCTCACTAAGAAACTGCATGAAGATTTTTTAAGGAAATGTCTAAAATTGGTGCTGAATGTGTCAACGCCCCACTGGAGATATAGTCAACCCCTATAGAAGTCAGACGCCCGATATTCTCCTTTGTCACATTTCCCGAACACTCTGTCTCCGCTCTTCCGTCTATGATACGCACTGCCTCCTCCATTTCTTCCGGAGACATATTATCCAACATGATAATGTCTGCTCCCGCTTTCACCGCTTCTTTTACCATCTCAATACTTTCTACTTCCACCTCGATTTTTCTTACGAACGGAGCATACTCTTTCGCCATTTCAATCGCTTTTGTCACACTTCCCGCTGCCCCGATATGATTATCTTTTAAAAGCACTCCGTCAGACAGGTTGTAGCGGTGATTGTATCCCCCGCCTACGCGCACGGCATATTTTTCAAAAATTCTCATATTTGGTGTTGTTTTTCTTGTATCCAATAGTTTTGTCTTCGTTCCCTCCAAAAGAGCCGATACGGAATTCGTATAAGTTGCAATACCGCTCATTCTCTGCAAATAGTTTAATGCAACCCTCTCTCCCGAAAGAAGTACGCGAATGTCCCCTGTCACTTTTCCCATCAACTGTCCGTTTTTCACCTTATCACCGTCTTTACAGTACAATTCTACCTTTACATTTTCGTCTAACAGATGAAAAACCCTTTCAAATACTTCCAGCCCGGCAATCACACCGTCCTCTTTGCATAACAAATCAACTTCACCCATAACCGCTTCTTTCATCACGGAATTTGTCGTCACGTCCTCACTTGAAATATCCTCGCAAAGCGCCTCCCGAATCAATTTATCTGCCTGTAAATTCATTGTAATTGTATTCATTTTCTTTTCTCCTATACTGCTTCTCTCTCTATTTTCTTTGCCGCTCTCTTGGCAAACACAACACTTTCCAACAGGGAATTGCTTGCCAGGCGGTTCTTTCCATGTACACCGTTACAACTTGTCTCTCCCACCGCATATAAATTCGGCATAGATGTGCGGCTGTCGCCGTCCACCCAGATACCTCCCATAAAATAATGCTGTGCCGGAACTACCGGAATACACTCTTTCGTCACATCGTATCCCTCGTCGAGACATTTCTGATAAATGTTTGGAAAATGGTTTAAAATCGTTTCTTTCGGAATATGCTCCATAGAAAGCCACACATACTCTGTGCCGTCCTTCTCCATCTGATTTTGAATTGCCTTTGCCACCACGTCTCTTGGAAGTAATTCATCGACAAATCTTTCCTTGCTTTTATTATATAACACTGCACCTTCCCCGCGCACGGATTCCGAAATCAAAAATCTTCTTCCCTCTTTTTTAGAATACAGTGTTGTCGGGTGTATCTGCACATAGTCTAAATGTTCCAGCCGTATACCGTGTTTTTTTGAAATATCAATGGCGTCCCCTGTTAAATGAGGGAAATTTGTGGAATGTTTATAGTTTCCTCCAATCCCTCCCGTTGCCAAAATCGTATTTTTCGCATAGATCCGCAACTCTTCTTCTTCTCTTTTCGCCTCTATTCCAATACATTTTCCATTTTCTTCTATGATGTCCGTCATTGTTGTATATTCATATATTGTTACATTTTCAAGTTGCTTTACCTGCGCAAGCAGTTTACTTGTAATTTCTTTTCCCGTAACATCTTCATGATATAAAATGCGTGGTTTTGAGTGGGCTCCCTCTCTCGTGTAAGCAAAGTCCCCGTCTCTCTTTTCAAATTCTACACCATAACCCACCAAATCTTCAATAACTTCCCGTGAATTACGAATCATAATGTCTACAGACTCTTTTCTGTTTTCATAATGGCCCGCTCTCATTGTATCTTCAAAAAAACTATCATAATCTTTTTCATTTCTAAGAACGCATATGCCGCCCTGTGCTAAAAATGAATCATTGCTCTCCATATCCGCTTTTGTAATCATAATAATTTTTTTCTTTTTTGATAAATTCAAAGCGGAAAATAATCCCGCAACGCCTGTACCGACGATGACCGTATCCGCATTTAATTCCATTTCTCTTTCCTCCCACTATTTCGCAAGTTCTAACATACGTTCCAACGCTTTTTGAGATTCCTCCCTAAGCGTTTCCTCTACCTGTACTTCATTTTCCCCTGTTTCAAGAACATGCGCAATTTTTTCCAACGTAATCTGTTTCATATCACGACAAACAGGCTCCGTCTTTGTAAAATAAAATTTTTTATCCGGATTCTGCTTTTCCAACTCGTACCGAACACCGTTTTCCGTACAGATAATAAATTCTTTACAATCACTTTTTCCGACATATGAAATAATTCCCGATGTACTTCCGATATAGTCCGATAAATCACAGATAGCTTTCGGGCATTCCGGGTGTGTTAATATCTGTGCATTCGGGTGCAGTTCTTTTTCTTCCCTCACTTCCTCCAGACGAATCTGTTCATGAATCGGGCAGTATCCCTCATTGAAAACAAACTGTTTTTCGGGTACCTGCTCTGCCACATAGCGTGCAAGATTTCTGTCCGGAATAAAGAAAATATATTTATTCGGCAGCGCTTTTACAATTTTTACCGCATTTGCAGACGTTACGCACACATCGGAATGTTGTTTTAATTCTCCCGTAGAGTTAATGTAGCATACCACTGCCAAATCATCGTATGTATCACGCATTCTTTGAATGGTTTCCACATCAGCCATATGTGCCATAGCGCAATCTGCAGACATATCCGGCATCAAAACCGTCTTTTTCGGATTTAAAATTTTTGCACTCTCCCCCATAAAGGATACACCGCAAAATACAATTGTCTGCTCTTTCAGTCCGACGGCAACTTTGCTCAGATAAAAAGAATCCCCTATGTAATCCGCTATTTCCTGTACCTCATCTGACACATAATAATGTGCCAAAATAACTGCATCTTTTTCCTCTTTTAACTTTTTGATCTTTTCAATAATATCCATTTTTTCCTCTCCCTTGTTAAACTTCTCCCATTATAGCACTGTACTTTACAAGTGACAAGACACCTGTTATACAAAAAACCTTTTTATATCCCATGTTTTTTAATCATATTGCGCAATATTGACACAATTCCATTTGCGTGATATATTTGAACAGAAAAATATTTAAGAAGAACAAGAAGGGGAGCCGCAAGGCTGAGAGGAAGATTATGCTTCGACCCTTATACCTGATTTGGATAATGCCAACGTAGGAATCTTTTGGGACTTCTTTACCTATTCTTGTTCTCCGTCAAAAAGGAGGAATTTTTATGTTTCAGTTACTCGTTAATCAGGACGGCGGTTTAACAACCACAGGCTATGCCGTCACTATCATCGTCGCTATCCTTGTTCTGGTAGCAGCATTCATTTTTGCCGGAAAGGCTTCAGACAGAAAGAAAATCAGCACAAAGCAATTAGTTTACTGTGCGATGGCTCTTGCGCTTGGATTTGTTACGTCTTATATCAAAATATTTGAACTGCCTTTCGGTGGAGCCGTAACTGCCTGCAGTATGTTGTTTATTGTATTAATCGGTTATTGGTACGGAGCAAAGACAGGCATTCTTATCGGATTTGTTTACGGTATTATGCAGTTTTTACAAGGACCTTATGTCCTTTCATTTTTCCAGGTATGCTGCGATTATCTGCTTGCTTTTGCCGCACTTGGTCTTGCCGGATTTTTTGTTCACAAAAAGAACGGTTTAGTTAAAGGATATATCGTTGCCATTCTCGGACGTGGCGCTTTCCATGTTCTCGGCGGATATTTATATTGGATGGACTATATGCCTAAAAACTTCCCGAAAAGTTTAGCGGCTCTCTATCCGTTCATTTATAATTATGGGTTCATTTTGGCAGAAGGATTAATCACAATCCTCATTCTTTCCATTCCTGCTGTTAAGAAAGCATTGGAACAGGTGAAGAGAAACGCTTTATCATAAATATGGACATAAAAAATACAAGTTCTGCAAGTGAGAACTTGTATTTTTTATACATTATATTTCCAATATGCTCTTCTTTTTAAAGTTATTTTTTAGTAACCCAAAAGTTATCGAGATATAAAATATTCTACTTTTATTATCCATTCACTTTTGATTTCCCAGAACGTTGCTTGCGTTGAAAGAGTATGATGTACCTCTCCGTCAAAAGAACAATTAACATCAAATATGTTTTCCCAACTTTTTCGTTTCTCATTCTCAGAGTAAACATTTGTTTCATTATAGGGAAATATAATGTCCGTGTCATTCAAAACACAATGCCAATAATCGAAATCTGAAAGCAATACACAATCATCTGGCACATTTACTGTTAACAGGACAATCGAACTTCCCTTTTCTCCCCACCTGCAGCCATGTTTTCTCATATCAGGTCTTTTTCTTTTTCCCTCCCACTGATACCATGCCCATACCGGAAAAACAACGCCCTCCGGAGCATTTCCTATGCGTTTTTTCATTTGTTCCGCCATCCATAAATACGACTTTTTCAAATAATTATCCCAAATATATAATTCATCCGCTCGTAACACACCTGTCTTTTTCATATTTTCATATGAAAGCCTATGTTGAATCGTCCATAAAATCATAACTTCCTCAAAATTCTAAAATACTTTTTTCACTAATTCCACAAAATTTCTAAAACTTCATTTCTGATATCCCGTTCAGATAAATCATATGGAAAAGCCCCTGCATCTTCCATTGTATTACTCATTAATTCTTCATAAGAGCCGAATTCTATTACAATAAATGGCTTGTTTCGAAAACATATTTCATCTACCCTAAAGTATTCTTTATTCAACTCATATATCGGTCGCAATGAAGTATGTTCAACTATAAAATTACCGGAATATGATGTACTTTTTTGTTCATAGGGTAACTGAATATCTACCACTCTACCACCAAACTCTCTTATAAATTGTTCAACTTTATCCTTAGTTTTTTCAAACTCTTCCCTTGTAAGTTCCTTATATGTCCACATTATCTTTTTCCTTATCTACTTTTTTGAAAAAATATGTTTTAAAAATACATACATTACAATGGCAAAAGCAATCAAATATCCAAATGCTCCAAGTGCCGGAATTCCCCAAACCTTTGGTTTCATGTCCGTCGTACAGATAATGCTGGAACTAATCAGAAGCGCCATCACCCAAAGCCCCATTACAACATTTCTTACAAGTCTCCGCAAAAGTCTCTCCAGTTCCGCAGATGCGTGTAAATCCAGATTAATCTTTGTCTGACCTTTCAAATATCCCTGTAAAATATCCGAAATCAGAGACGGAATATTCATTGCCTTATGAAAAGACCGGTAAATTGTCTTTCCACTGTTTTTTAATTCTTGTTTCCAGTCTTTTTCTTTTAACAATTTTCCCGCCATATGTCTGGAGGCAATCTCTACCATATTTAACTCCGGTGCAATGTCCGCAATCACTCCCTCCATATGAGTCAGCCCTCTCGCAAGCATCGTCAATCCATGAGGCATAATAATTTTATTCTCTTTCATCACTTCCATGAGACTCATCGTCACTTTTGCAATATCAATATTTCCCATTTCTGCATTTCCATACTGCGAAAGCAAATTACCGATGCCTTCATACAGACAACTCTGGTCCGGTGCCTCCTTAAAATCTCCAAGTGCCATCACCGCATCTTGAATCATACCGATGTCACTCATGGCAATTCCCTCTATTGCCTTTCCTATCAGTTCACGATCCCGCTCCGTTAGGCGTCCCATCATTCCCATATCAATCCAAATAATCTTTCCGCCCCGAATCTTTACATTGCCCGGGTGTGGGTCTGCATGAAAAAATCCATCTTCCATCACCTGCTTAATATAATGGTCAACCAATTTAACTCCTACTTCTTCCAAATCATACCCATCTGCCAAAAGATTCTCTTTATCATCGACGGCATACCCTTCAATATATTCCATAACCAACACATAGTGATTCGTATACTCATGGTATAATTTAGGAACACCAACAAAAGCAATATCCTTATTTCTTCGGGCAAATTCTTCCAGATTAGCCGCTTCAGTCAGGAAATTCATCTCTTCTCTCGTGACAGCCCACAACTCCTCCAGCACCATATCCAAATCCACCATACCTTTTAAACTGACCGGCGGAAGTAATTTCACCGCACGATGTAAGAGCCCTATATCTCTTGCCATCTTATCGTAAATTCCTTTTCGCTGCACTTTCACAACGACTTCTTCACCTGTCTTTAGAAGCGCCTTATGCACCTGCGCAATCGAGGCTGAGCCAAGTGGTTTTTCATCAATCTTCTCAAAAATTTCTCTCCACGGACAGCCATATGCTCCCTGCAATACCTCCTCCACCTCCGCAAACAACATCGGCGGCACTTCCGAGCGAAGCCGCATCAACTCGTCACAATATCGTTTCGGCAAAATGTCAGAATGCATGGACATAATTTGTCCTAACTTAATAAATGTTGGTCCAAGATCTTCCAAAATCAAACGTAATTTTTCCGGAGATACGCCTCTCTTAATATTGTGTTTTCGAAGCACCTCCGTCATTTCTTTCAATCTTTCCTTGTATTCCTGCCGATTCATCTCTTACATCTTCCTATTCTGCCTGTCCATTATCCGACTGTACTTTCTCCATTGAATGAAGTCTTTCTTTCAAAGTCGCAATCTGTTCCGGTGTCATTTTTTCTAAAAGTTCATCTAATTCTTCCGGTGATGATGGTTTCACTGAAACATTCACATTTTCCTTAACTGTCTTTTTAATATTGTGTTTTAATTCCTCATTCAGCACCTTGCCCTGCTCTACTGTGAGTTCTCCTTTCTCCACCATATCTTCCAATAATTCTTTTGATTTTTCTGCCGTTGTTGCCACTGCGCCAATACCTGCCAATAATAATTTTTTTATGTTTTCTCCGAACCCTTCCATAGTGATAACTCCTTTCTCTTTGCAATCTAATTACCTATATGAGTGCTAAAATTTTAGGGACAAAAATTAAAATTCCCACCCCCGCTGCCATAATTGCTGCAACCAAAACAGCACCTGCTGCCGTATCCTTGGCAAGTTTTGCAAGTGGTTTTCTCTCTTCCGTAACCAAATCCACCACCGCTTCAATTGCAGTATTGACAAGTTCCAGTGAAAGAATCAGTCCGAATAAAATCAGGCACATACACCATTCAACTACTGAAATTCTCACCAAAAATCCTGCTGCCACGACACATAGTATTGCCAAACAATGAATTTTCATGTTCCTTTCTTTCCTGATTCCGGTAAAAATTCCTTCAAAAGCATATCCAAAACTTTTATATAATGGACTTTTCTTTTCCCTCTTCATACCTTCACCTTCTTGTCCCAGATTTTCTTTTATTATACTACAAAAACAACTTTTATCACTATTTTTTAGTTATTTTTCATATTTTTTCTATTTTCACAAAAAAACTCTTGATTTTATAAATTTCTGTATAAAAACGCACAGAGCTTACCTTATGACTTCTCTTCTTAATAACTGAATATCAAGTGTAATTGGTGCAATATGATTAAATGTATCATCATCAAAACACTTAACAACATCTATTTTCTCCCGCATGCTATCTGCCTGTTCGGTAAGAGCATTTTTTATATCATTCAAAGAAAAATCTAATAATTTCAAAGATATAATTTGATGAAGTATAACTAAATTGATATGCTCCCTATCCACTTTTTTGGGTATGAAGAAAAAATTTAGAAATATGGAAAATGGTGTGATTTTTGAAAAAATGCTTGACTGTAAACCTTGTTTATAGCTTATTCTTAAGATAAAATAGAGCTGCTTGAAAGGGGTGCATAGCATGACTATAAAAGAAGTAGAAGAACAAACAAGTCTGTCTCGTTCTAATATTCGTTTTTACGAAAAGGAAAAGCTCATTGAGCCTTCAAGAAATGAAAGTAACGGTTATAAAGATTATTCTGAAAATGATGTGGAAAATATAAAGAAGATTGCATATCTGCGTACACTGGGAATTTCTATTGAGGATATACGAAGTATTATATCTGAGAAAGTAACATTGCAGGAAATAATTGAGAAACAGAATGAAGTATTAAAGAATCAGATTACTAATTTGAACAAGGCGAAACTCATGTGTGAAAAATGCTGGAGGAAAAAAGTATTAGTTATGAAAAATTACAGGTAGAACAATATGTAACAGAATTGCAGGATTATTGGAAAGATAATCAAACTGTTTTCAAACTAGATTCGGTCAGTTTTTTGTATATATGGGGAAGTATGCTTACTTGGACAACTATTACCGCATTATGCTTGATTATTGGGGTTTTGTCTTATTCTAAGTTGCCGACAGAAATTCCGGTACAGTGGAGTAATGGAGTGGCAACATCTTTAGTAAATAAAAACTGGATTTTTATTTATCCGGTTATATGTATTATAATCCGCTATCTACTGAAATCTTTTATCTATGCGAAATTACAAATGAACAATTATTATGGAGAAATTATAACAGAGTATTTGACAAATTATATGTGTTTTATTGTGTTGTCAATAGAAATTTTCTCAATACTTTTTACTTTCGGAGTGGTAAAAAATATTGTTATGCTGTTATTTGTGAACACGGTAGTTTTTATTGGATTGTTAGTAGTTGGTTTAACTAAAATGGATTTGAGAGGAAAAGGGGGTTTATGATTCAGATTTCAAATTTAACTAAAGAATATGGTAAAACGGTTATTTTTTCGAACTTAAACTATACATTTGAACCAAGTTTTTTTAATGAGTTGACGATATATGAAAAGATAGCCGCATTGCCAAGCTACGTTAAGGCAACCTCCATAATCGCTTGATTACCGCCGCTTGTAAATGCCCGTCCATATGGATAGTAACATTAGTTCATTCTTAAAATATTTTCATAGCATCTAATAGAAGTTATACCGAAAAAATGACGAAAAACCCCTTACGCTTTCATTGCGTAAGGGGTTCTGTTATTGAAACTAATGAAGTTTCTGCACCTGTTATCTATGGTGTATTACTTGTTATTGATAGCAGCCTGTGCAGCAGCTAATCTTGCGATTGGCACACGGAATGGTGAGCAAGATACATAGTCTAAGCCAATTTTGTGGCAGAATTCTACAGAACTTGGATCTCCACCGTGTTCTCCACAGATACCTACATGAAGGTTTGGATTAACTGGTTTTCCTAATTTAATAGCAGTTTCCATTAATGTACCTACACCTGTCTGGTCTAATTTAGCAAATGGATCGTTCTCGAAGATTTTTGCATCATAGTAAGCATCTAAGAACTTACCAGCATCATCACGAGAGAAACCATATGTCATCTGTGTTAAGTCGTTTGTACCGAAGCAGAAGAAGTCTGCCTGTTTTGCAATCTCATCAGCTGTAAGAGCAGCTCTTGGGATTTCAATCATAGTACCAACTTCGTATGCAAGTTCAACACCTGCAGCAGCGATTTCAGCATCTGCTGTTGCTACTACCATATCTTTAACATATTTTAATTCTTTAGCATCACATGATAATGGAATCATGATTTCCGGTTTTACTGTCCAGTCGCTGTGTGCTTTCTGAACGTTGATAGCAGCACGGATAACTGCTCTTGTCTGCATTTTAGCAATTTCAGGATAAGTTACAGCAAGACGAAGTCCTCTGTGTCCCATCATTGGGTTGAATTCATGTAAAGAATCGATGATTGCTTTAATCTGTTCAACTGTTTTACCCTGAGTATCTGCAAGTTTCTTAATATCTTCTTCAGTTGTTGGTACGAACTCGTGAAGAGGTGGATCTAAGAAACGGATTGTAACTGGGTGTCCTTCTAATGCTTCGTATAATGCTTCGAAGTCTCCCTGCTGCTCTGGAAGGATTTTTTCAAGAGCTGCTTCTCTTTCTTCTAATGTTTCAGAACAAATCATTTCACGGAAAGCATCAATTCTGTTTCCTTCAAAGAACATATGCTCTGTACGGCAAAGACCGATACCTTCTGCACCAAGTTCACGTGCTTTTCTAGCATCTGCTGGTGTATCTGCATTTGTTCTAACTTTTAATGTTCTGTATTTGTCAGCCCAACCCATGATTCTTCCGAATTCACCAGCGATTGTAGCGTCTACTGTTGGAATAATTCCATCGTAGATGTTACCTGTTGAACCGTCAAGAGAGATAGAATCTCCTTCATGGTATTCTTTTCCGGCTAATGTAAATTTCTTATTTGCTTCGTCCATTGTGATGTCACCACAACCAGATACACAGCAAGTACCCATACCACGAGCAACTACGGCAGCGTGAGATGTCATACCACCACGTACTGTTAAGATACCCTGAGCGGCTTTCATACCTTCGATATCTTCCGGTGATGTTTCAAGACGTACAAGAACAACTTTTTCTCCTCTTTCAGCCCATTCTTTAGCGTCTTCTGCTGTAAATACGATTTTACCGCAAGCAGCTCCCGGAGATGCTCCAAGTGCTTTTGCAACCGGTGCAGCAGCTTTTAATGCAGCAGCATCAAACTGTGGGTGAAGTAATGTATCTAAGTTACGAGGATCGATCATAGCAACCGCTTTTTCCTCTGTAATCATTCCTTCATCTACTAAATCACAAGCAATTTTTAAAGCAGCCTGTGCTGTTCTTTTACCGTTACGTGTCTGTAACATGTAAAGTTTTTTATCTTCAATTGTGAATTCCATGTCCTGCATGTCTCTGTAATGATCTTCCAATGTATTACAGATTCCTACGAACTGTTCGTAAACTTCAGGCATAACTTCTTTTAACTGATCAATTTTCTGTGGTGTACGAACACCGGCAACAACGTCTTCACCCTGAGCGTTCATTAAGAATTCACCCATTAAGTGTTTTTCACCTGTAGCTGGGTCACGAGTAAATGCAACACCTGTTCCTGATGTTTCACCCATGTTACCGAATGCCATCATCTGTACGTTAACAGCTGTTCCCCAAGAATATGGGATATCGTTATCACGACGGTAAACATTAGCACGAGGGTTGTCCCAAGAACGGAATACGGCTTTTACTGCTCCCATTAACTGTTCTTTTGGATCAATCGGGAATTCTTCACCGATTTTTTCTTTATATTCTGCTTTGAACTGGTTAGCAAGAACTTCTAAGTCTTCTGCTGTAAGGTCTACGTCCTGAGTAATACCTTTTTCTTCTTTCATCTTGTCGATAAGTTCTTCAAAGTATTTTTTACCTACTTCCATAACTACATCAGAGTACATCTGAATGAATCTTCTGTAGCAGTCCCAAGCCCAACGTGGATTTCCTGATTTTTCTGCTAATACTTTAACAACTTCTTCATTTAAACCAAGGTTTAAGATAGTATCCATCATACCTGGCATAGATGCTCTTGCTCCTGAACGAACAGATACAAGAAGTGGATTTTCTTTATCTCCAAATTTCTTTCCAGTAACTTCTTCCATTTTTACGATTGCGTCCATGATTTGTTCCATGATCTCATCGTTGATTTTTCTTCCGTCCTCATAGTACTGAGTACAAGCATCTGTTGTAATTGTGAACCCTTGTGGTACAGGAAGACCTAATTTAGTCATCTCAGCAAGGTTAGCACCTTTACCACCAAGAGTGTTTCTCATGGTTGCGTCACCTTCGGTGAACATATAAACCCATTTTGCCATGTCTTTACGACCTCCTACATAATATTTTTTAATAAAAAGGTTTTCTTCTTATTATTAACATATTGCAATACGATAATCTATCGCACATATATTTTATACGGTTTGTCAAGGTTCGTCAAGGTCTTTTCGACAGAAAACTATTTATTTCCCGTTTCTGTATTTGTCCAAAAAAATCACCTTTCCGCCATTTATTCTGGACTCCTCTGCCGCCAATGCACAATAGTGACTTTCCACTGATTGTTCTACGGAAGTTGTCCGTTTTGTAGCCCCTGTTTCATTTATCAGCATATCTAAAAATTCTTCCACCATTCTGTTATCCCCACCGCCATGTCCGGAAAAATCCGTGGCGATTTTAGAGATGTCAATTACCTCTGTGTCTTTCTGTCCAAATACCGTTATTTTGATTGTATTTTCCGTCATATCTGCGATAATTTCACCTTTTGTCCCCATAAACTTTGCATATCTGCTTCCCGTGGCGGTAAATCCGCACATTGTATGGCTGATTGTAGTCCCGTCCGTCATTTTCATATTCACAATCTGATGGTCAACTACATTATTATCGCAATGATACACACACCGTCCATATGGCCCTGTTTTTATCGCTTCCGTAATGGTTTCCACACTAGGGTGCAGCGTCAATACATCTAACGGCCATTCCGTATATCCTGTCTTTGCACCAATCTTATGGTGTTCCAAATAAATTTTCTCCGCATCATACGGACAGTCTTCCCTTGCTTTACAGCCGTCCATACAGCGAAGCGCCGCCCCTTTAGGTGCACATTCTTCTTTAAATAAATATGTGTCACCAAATGAAGAAACGGACTCACATGTCTTCCCCGTCAGCCAAAGAAGTAAATCCATATCATGACAGCACTTCTGTAAAATCATCGGACTTGTCGTCTCCGAATTTCTCCAATTGCCACGCACAAAACTGTGTGCCTGATGCCAATATCCCACATTTTCAATGGACATTACCGAAACAATATCACCGATAACTCCCGTATCCAAAATGTCTTTTAACTTAGAATAGATTGGGGTGTAGCGAAGAACATGACACACAATTACCTGTCTGTTGTATTCTTTCGCTACTTTTACAATTTCCCTGCACTCTTCCGGTTTCGGCGAAATCGGTTTTTCAAGTAAAAGGTGATACCCTTTTTTCAATGCCGGGATCGCCTGCTCTACATGCTGCTTATCCTGCGTGGTTATAAACATAATATCTGCCAGTTTGTCCTGCGCGATCAATTCCTCTGCACTGGAAAAACACATTTCTTCCGGTATATGATATTCTTTTGCCACCTCTTGTACTTTTGCAGGATCAATATCCGCAATCGCCACGATTTCCATTTTATCCGGAAATAATTTTGCTGTCGGTGCATATGTATCTTTCCCTCTGCTGCCAAGACCTGCAAGTGCCACTTTCATCTTTTTATTCATAGTCTTCCTCCCTGTCCTTTTGATAGTTTTTATTATATTCCTTTCATCTCGGACAGGCAACGAAAATATCATCTTCTATTCTTCCGTACTTTTCATCTGTTCCAAATCGTACTGCAATGTCTGGACAACTTCTCCCGGGATTAAATATACTTTCTTTTTTTCTCCCATTGTAAAATAATAATTTTCTCCCGCTCCGTTTCCTATATAGCATACTATCTGTTTTCCGTCCTTATCCGTCAAGGTTACGGTATATGTCGGATTATCCAAACCATAGTCTGAAAGTTCATCTCCGCCTTTCAGTTCACGTACCGCCTGCAAATCGGAAAACGCTTCCGCAATTGCCGTCACATAACTTTGTGTCAGTTTTGTTTTATCATCTCCTTCCACGTACCATGTATCTTCTTTTTTCTCAAATCGCAATTCACTGCCGTCCTTTGTATAGGACAATTTCTTCCAGTCGTTGCCCTTTACCAAAGTAATTTTGCTTTTTTCTTTCTCCAAATCGTCTTTTTCCTTCTGTACTTTCTGCCAATGCCCGATTCCAAAATAAACGCCAATTAGGAGAATTAAAATTCCAAGTAATATCCATAACGATTTCTTTTTCATTTCTTTACGCCTTTCTTCGTTTCCAGCATCTTGAAGCACCGATAATTAAAATACATGCCGGTATTCCAAAAATAGCAAGCAGACTGAATGCTCCTGCATGCCGGACGGTATTGTAAGTCACTTCCAGACTTTTTGGTTTAACAGATACATTTTCCACATCATCAAAATTACTTGTCACGGCATTTACAAACAAGGTCAGATTTTCCGTATTGCTAAACATTTCCGTTAAGTTCGAGTCAATCATCGTGCTTGCACCGATAACGGTAAGTCTTCCCTTTGTCTCACTGTCCTCCGCAACCGCACCCAGTATGTACGTTCCCTCTTTTTGTTCTTTCTCCGTCACTGCATATGCTTTTTCCGAAGTTGTCATGAAACTGTCAACACTCACATTTTCACTTGCCGGAGTAGTTTCCGTAAATCCTACCGAATTTACAAGCAATACCGTTTCAGACGAAATATCATTTGCCATCTTTCCTGAAACGGAAAGATTCGGGATTAAGTAATAATAATTCCCCTGATAAGACCGCTCCGTATCGGCAATATACCCCTCCGCCTGCTGTAAACCGTATTCTTTCAACAGATTTTTCAAATTCGGTGTATCCGCATCTGCCCCACCGGACATAAACAATACTTTTCCGCCTTCTTTTAAATATGCCGAAAGTGTTTTCTGCTCATCTGCCGTGATATCTGTAGTCGGTGCATAGATAAAAATCAAATCACAGTCTTCCGGTATCTCTTTTTTCATCATTAAATTCAGTTCATTTACGCTGATATTTGATTTTCCAAGAAGAGCCGACACCTCCGTTGACAGCGTACTCTCTCCGTGTCCCGCAAGGCGATACACCGTTTTATTTACCGTACTTGTCACATAATTCACCGCACTTGTCAACTGCCCTTCCGCATCAAACTCTTTTTCCTGCATTGTCCCGCTATAATAGGACATTTCATCATACACAATAATATCCGTAAACGGAATCACAATACTTCTTTCTGTTTCTTTACATTGCACAACAATACTATTTTCTTCCCCGTCATATTTATCCAAAGCACTTGGGTGTAAAACAGGATCCACATATTCTACATCAATCTTATCAGATAAGGCGGCATATTTTTTTACAAAAGTTTTGATTCTGTCGTCCACAGACTTTTTCTCCGCCAAAATCGTAAATGTAATCTCTTTATCCAGTTCTTTCAATACTTTTTTACTTGTATTTGTAATTTCATATAATTGATTTCCACTGACATCAATAGTCTTCGCACTCGACGGCAGTTTTCCCGCCAGCATATTTACCACAATCGCTATCGCTATAACAACAGCCGTCAGCGCCATACTGTATGTACCTTTTTTAGTATGTACGCTCTTAAACAATTCTTTTATTTTCTGCATATCTGTTTCCTCCTAATTCCAACGTCTTTTCTGTATTGTCTGCATTGTCAGAAAAACAAATACAAAAATAAGAGAAATATATAGTATCAGACTTCCTATATCCAGCAGATGATTAAACACAATATTTTCAAACCCTTCCGTCAGAAGAACTTTTTTAAGTAACTCTGCCAGTCTATTTTCAAACCATGTCTTTTTCAAAACATATCCTGCAATCGTTATCCCAAATCCAACTATTCCCAGTCCACCGCCAATTACCCAGTTCTTTGTATTTCTATAGACAATACAAGAAAGCAGTGCGATGAGGACAAGAATCCCTGCCAGATTTCCTACAGCCGAAGTAGGCAGATATGCCAAAAGCGCATCTCCCAAATACATCACCAGAAGAACTCCAAAAGTGCTCAGCAATGCAATAACCGGACTTTCCGTCAGAGCAGAAATTACCATTCCGATGGCGATATAAACACAGCCCATAACAAAAAAAGTAAAAATCCCTGCATAATCAATCAGAAAATTTGCTTTCCCCTGACTTTTAATAATAATCGGAAAAGCCATAAAAATAAGATTCGGAACAAGAAAAACTGTCGTCATGGCAAAATATTTTCCTAAAACGACTGACAGTACACTGACCGGTGATGTCAAAAGCAACTGATCCGTCTTGTTCTTCCTCTCCTCCGCAAAACATCTCATAGTTAAAATCGGTATGCTCAAAATGAAAATAAAACCTGCTCCGTACAGTGCATAGGAAAAATATGGGTACCCCATATTCAAGTTATATACCATAAAATATATTCCGGTAAAAATAATAATCGCGGCGATAAACACATACCCCGTCATTGAGTCGAAATAGGATTTCAATTCCCTCTTATAAATCGCTTTCATCTTCCAATTCCTCCTCTTCTACAATTGCTTCATGTTTTTCCTCTTCCGTCAATTCTAAAAATACATCTTCCAAAGAAACCTTCTGTCTTGTTATCTCCACAAGCGGACATTCGTTTTTTGAAAAGGCAAAGAAAACTTCTTCCCGAATATCTCTTCCATTCTCAATTTCAATATCCACTTCCACAAATTCTCCCCGTTGTTTACACTCTATATGTTCAATATACTCCACTTTTTCTAAAATATTTTCCACTCTTCCAACTTCATCTGCCTTTGCCACAAGATGAAGCATTTCTGTTCCGCTTATCCTCTTTTCAAGATTCTCCGGTGTATCACTTGCCACCAACTTTCCATTGGAAATGATCATAATATAATCACATACTTCCCGCACTTCTGCCAATATATGCGAACTCAAAATAACAGTATGCTCTTTTGCCAGTTCCCGAATCAATTCTCGAATTTCAATAATCTGTTTTGGATCCAGCCCCACCGTAGGCTCATCTAAAATAATAATCTCCGGAAATCCTAAAATTGCCTGTGCAAGTCCGACACGCTGTTTATACCCTTTGGATAAATTTTTAATCAGGCGCATCTCCACCTCTTCCAGTTTTACAAGTTCCACAACTTTATTAATCTGCTCATTTCTCTCGGATTTAGGAATCTTTTTCAAATCTGACACAAAACAAAGATACTCCAAAACTGTCATATCCGTGTATAGCGGCGGAATTTCAGGCAAATACCCTATGCTCTTCTTTGCTGCTTCAGGTTCTTCTAAAATGTTATGTCCGTTAACAATCACCTCCCCTTCTGTCGCTCCTAAATATCCTGTCATAATGTTCATTGTCGTAGATTTTCCCGCACCGTTTGGTCCAAGAAAGCCATAGATTTCCCCCTTATTCACGGTAAAACTCAAATGGTCCACTGCTAAATACTCTCCGTATTTCTTTACCAGATTTTTTACCTCAATCATTGCCTGCTACCTCCTGCAAAATACTTTCGTTGTCCATTCTAACAATAATTGGAAAAAATTCTGTGATGATTGTATGTAGTTTTTGTGAACACCTTGTGTTTGGGGACGTAGTTTTTTTACATTTCACTACGTCCCCAAACACAAAATCCCCTGTCCCTTTTTACAGAATACCCCGTCCCTTTTTACTACTACTCACCAATAATCTTTTTCTTTACAAACAAATATAGGTTCTCACTCCTTGTGGAAGAAATTTTCATTTTATCAATTAACCTTTCCTTATACTCTTCGCGCAAGGATTTTTCCTCTATAATTTCTTCTATTTTGGATAAATTCTTTTCCATTTTCATTTGTTCCAAAATATTTAAAGCAATTTCCTGCCTTTGCAAATGCATATCTTCTTTTACATCATCTATAACTACATATTGCTTTTTATTATGAAAATTCACAACATCTTCCCACTCTTCAAATTTTCTTTGAAATATAGTCAATGCGTTTTCATGCAATATATCATTTTTTAATAATTGATATTCGCCTATACTACTATATTTGTACTGTAAATAAGTATTTTCATTATGACATTTCATCGGATTTAAATGAATGTAGCGCACACAATTCCAAAAATATCGTTCACTTTCAATGCATTCGCTTTTAAACCGATTTTGGAAAACGTGTCCGTTTCTGTTATGTTTATAATTATAATATTCTGCGTATTTTGCCAGACATTTGGCCATGAATGCGGCTAAAACAGCCATATCGGATTTGATAATTAGATGTACATGATTAGACATAATACAGTATGCATAAATTTCCACTTCATCTTCTTTAAGATATTCTCGTAAAATTCTTTTAAAATAAAGTTTTTCACGCGTTTGATTAAAAATTCTCTCTTTATTTATTCCTTTTGCTATCACATGATAAAATCCGGTAGCACTTTTTCTTCTTCGTTGACGCGGCATATTTCACCTTCCCTTTTATTATTCATTTAGGGACGGGGTATTCTGTAAAAAGGGACAGGGTATTTCTCATTTGGGGACGTAGTCAAATCGCAAATGACTACGTCCCCAAATGAATCACCAAATGAATCAAATAAACTAAAACTCAAACTTCTTCTCAAAATATGCTTTTAAGTCTTCAATTTTAATTCTTTCCTGCTCCATCGTATCACGGTCACGAACAGTAACTGCTCCGTCTTCCTCAGAATCAAAATCATATGTTACACAGAACGGTGTTCCGATTTCGTCCTGACGGCGATAACGTTTTCCGATGTTTCCTCTGTCATCGAATTCACAGTTGTATGTTTTTGATAATTCAGCGAATACTTTTTCCGCACCTTCGTTTAATTTCTTAGAAAGCGGCAATACACCGATTTTAATTGGCGCTAATGCCGGGTGGAAGTGCATTACAGTACGAACATCTCCGCCTTCCAATTCTTCCTCATCGTAAGCGCTGCAAAGGAATGCCAATACCATACGGTCTGCTCCAAGAGAAGGTTCGATAACGTATGGGATATATTTTTCTTTCTTTTCATCATCAAAATATGTCATATCCTGTTTTGACACTTCCTGATGCTGAGATAAATCGTAATCCGTTCTGTCAGCAATTCCCCATAATTCTCCCCAACCGAATGGAAATAAGAACTCTACGTCTGTTGTCGCTTTACTGTAGAAACAAAGTTCTTCCGGAGAATGGTCTCTCGCACGCACTTCATCTTCTTTTAATCCGAGTGAATATAACCAGTCTAAACAGAATTTTTTCCAGTATGCAAACCATTCAAGGTCTGTTCCCGGTTCACAGAAGAATTCTAATTCCATCTGTTCAAATTCTCTTGTTCTGAAAGTGAAGTTACCCGGAGTGATTTCGTTACGGAATGATTTACCAATCTGTCCGATTCCGAATGGGATTTTCTTTCTTGATGTACGCTGTACGTTTTTAAAGTTTACAAAAATTCCCTGTGCTGTTTCCGGACGTAAATATACTGTATTTTTTGCATCTTCCGTAACACCCTGGAATGTTTTGAACATTAAGTTAAACTGACGGATTTCCGTAAAGTTATGCTTTTTACAAGTTGGACATGGAACTTCGTGTTCTGCAATCCACGCTTCCATCTGCTCTTTTGACCATGCATCTACACTTTCTGTCAATTCAATTCCGTTTTCTGCCGCAAAGTCTTCAATTAATTTGTCAGCACGGAATCTTTCTTTACATTCTTTACAGTCCATTAAAGGATCGCTGAATCCGCCCAAATGTCCTGAGGCAACCCATGTCTGCGGATTCATCAGGATAGCACAGTCAACACCTACGTTATATGGATTTTCCTGAATAAATTTCTTCCACCATGCTCTTTTTACGTTGTTTTTTAATTCTACACCGAGATTACCGTAATCCCATGTATTTGCCAGTCCCCCGTAAATTTCTGAACCCGGATATACAAATCCTCTCGATTTTGCTACTGCTACAATTTTTTCCATTGTCTTTTCCATTCGCTTTCTCTCCTTCACATTTTATTTTTAACTTACAGATACATAAATTTTTCCGTAACAAATGTCTTTTCTATGTAATTTATAGATTTTATAAATTGTTAATTATTATACAGTTTTTCTATAAACTTGTAAATGTCTACTTTAGGCAAATTTCCAATATCTCCAAAGATTTGAAACTTTTATCCACATAAAAAGAAAGGTATCCTGATACAATTTTTTTCAATTTTTTCAGTACATTTTCCGATACCGTAAATGTATATAACTTCTCAATTGATGAGCCTGCAATGTATTGCATGGCATACAGTGTGGACGTGTCGATTTCCACCGCGTCTTTTACCTCATTTATACAGTTCTTACAAATGATGCCTCCCTGTCTTACACTAAATACAACCGGAGCATCTGCGCTTCCGCATTTTACACATTGGAATACTTGCGGTCCCTCTCCATTGATATAAACTGCCTTTAGTTCATAAATACACCGTATTAATTCATTAGAAATATTTTTTTTCGTTAATGCCCTAAACGTCTGATACAGTAATTTTAGCATCTGCGTCTCATCATTTTGCTCTCTTGTATAATATTCTGCAAATTCCATAAAATAGAACCCGTAATATGTAGCCTCCATATCATTTTTCAGTTCCTGAAAATAATTGGAAATATGAACCTGCATAATATTATAAGAGTTTCTTCCTTCATATAACGTAAATTCTCCAAAGCAAAAAGGACTTACGGCACCTCCAAATTGGCTGTTCGGTCTTCTTGCCCCTTTTGCAAATGCTGAAATCCGCCCTTTTTCCTTTGTCAGAATCACAACTCTTTTATCGTACTCCCCTATCGGAGTCACTGACAGCACAATACCTGTCACTATCACCGGCTGATTCACGATTGTATTCCCCTGTCTTTTCCATTCTGCTTTCACAGTATTCTAAATAGTCCTCAATTTTTCCCGACTTGGAAAATTTATCCCATGCCGTAAGTTCCATCGAATCACCTCTTCTTCTGTTTCTTTACTTTTAGGTTCTCCGATTAAACTTGCTCTATACTATCAAAAAACTTCCAACATTTCCAAAATATTATTCATCTTTTGTATAGCCAAAGTTCTTAATGAGGAAGTCGCTGTCTCTCCAGTCTTTTTTCACTTTTACCCACAGTTTTAAATTCACCTGCATTTCCAGCATTTTTTCTATTTCATAGCGGGCGTTTGTGCCAATCTTTTTCAGCATGCTTCCCTGTTTTCCAATGATAATTCCTTTGTGGGAATCTCTCTCACAGATGATTGTCGCCTCAATCTCCACAATCTTTCTTTTAAACTGCATTTTTTCAATGGAAACCGCAATCCCGTGCGGAATTTCTTCGTTTAATGCGTGCAATGCTTTTTCGCGGATAATCTCTGCAACAATCTGTCTCTGCGGCTGGTCTGTAACCGTGTCTTCATCATAGAACTGCGGTCCGTATGGGAGGTACTGAAATAAAACTTTCAGTAATTCCTCCGTATTTTCTCCATTTTTTGCCGAAACCGGAACGATTGCCGCAAAATCATAGATTTTCTGATACGCATCAATAAAAGCAAATACTTCGTCTTTTTTTACCATATCTACTTTATTGATAACGAGAATAACAGGTGTTTTTACTCTTTTCAGTTGTTCTGCAATGTGTTTTTCTCCTGCGCCGATAAATGTGGACGGCTCTACGAGCCAAAGTACAACGTCCACCTCATTTAACGTGCGTTCCGCCACATTTACCATATATTCTCCCAGTTTGTTCTTTGCCTTATGAATTCCCGGAGTATCCACAAACACAACCTGTCCCTGCTCCGTTGTCAGCACAGTTTGTATTCTGTTTCTTGTCGTCTGCGGTTTATTTGATGTAATTGCAATTTTCTGTCCTATCAAATAATTCATCAATGTTGATTTACCAACATTGGGTCTTCCGATTAAGGTTACAAACCCTGATTTATAATCTGCTCTCATGCTTACCTCTCTTTTTGTATTTTTAAAATAAATCTTTTGTCTCATCAAACAGCGTTTTCTGTTCCTCGATCTTTTCCTCACTTCCGATAACGCAGAGTTGATTTGCCTTAAGCACCGCATCAACTACATCGGCAAGTTTGCGAATGTCTTCCTGAGTTGCATCTAATATTTCTTTTCTTTCTTTTTCTATCATCTCTTTCGAGACATGGTTCATGTAAAGATTTAATGAACGGTCACCTTTTGCCGCCGGATTCATCGGCTGGTCAATATTGCTGATTGTTCCGATAATGTATTTTGTCATATCTCTGTCAGACACATCGAATTGACGAAGATATTCCGTAATGCCTTCATAGATTTCGTTCGTCTTCTCCAGATTCGGATCACGGTAAGATACGAAATATCCGTCTCCCAAGCGGTTGAAACTGCTCATACAGCCGTATGCTCCGCCTTTTACCCTGACATTTTGCCATAAATAGTCATAACTTAAAATAACTTTCAGAATATGAAGCGCTCCCGTATAATCCACACCCTGGTCAATGAAATTTCCCGCTCTCGCCACATACTGTACTTTTGACGATGTTTTAAATCCTTCATTCTTTTTCTCACACTGAAGAATACACGGTACACTCTCCACTGTTTCTTTATACAAATCTGTCTTCAAATCTGCAATCAGTTTTTCCATATCCGCAAGCCCCTCTTCTGATGCCGTGTAACTTATCATCATATTTTCGGCTCTGAAAAGCATTTTGCACAACTTCTGCAGATTTTGAATCAGTTCCTCTTTTTTCTCCTCAAAATGTTCACAAATATCGTTTACCGTCTGATAAAATCCGATTCCATTTGTAATGTCTTTAAATTTTGCCAGCGGTGAAGCGTAAGACATTGCGCGCAGAGCCGATGTCGTATGCCCTGCTGATTGAAAACGCATCTGTAATCTTGATTTTGTTATATCCAAAATTTCTTTCAGACGTTTCTCGTCATCTAATTTAGAATTTACCAAAATCTCTTTCATCATGGCAAATGCAGTCGGTAATTTATCATATAACGCCTTTGCTTTCATCTCGAAAGTGGCTTTGAATTCTTTTTCCTTTACTTTTGTCACATTCGGATACATTTCCAGTGAAGTGCCGATTCCACCCGTATGGACATTGATTTCATTGAACAATTCCCCATACTCATAATTTTTTGTATCAATAATCCCCAGAACAGACTGTAAAATGCCTACATAAGGTAACAGTTCTGCCGGAACCGCTGACAGATCAAACAATAAATCTACATAACCGATTCCGTTTGTTTCAATATTATGATATACCATCAATGTATCGTCATAATATTTCTCCTCATTATAAATCGGTGCAATTTCTCTAGAAATATCCTCTCTCTCCAGTACCGGAATCGTTTTTAACTCTTCTTCCGTGGACGGCTCTTCCTGATATGCGATTAACTGTGCCGTTCTCTCCACAAGCCTGTCCACTTCTTCTTTTGAAAGGCTCGCTTTATATGCCTGCAGTTTTTCGTCCAGTTCTTTTTCCAATCTGGCAGTACGCCCTTTCTCTGCCTTTACAACCACGATAGATGCGTGTGTATTATCCAACAGATATTTCTGAATGAGTTGTTCAAAATAGTTTGTGTTTACCTGTTCTTTTAAAAACTTAAATGTTTCAATGGCATCTAAGTGAATGAATGGTTTTTCATCATCATACAGCCAACTGTCAAAAATCTGAAGCCCGTACATAAGCCCTTTCGGGAAATTTCCAAAATCGGCTTCCCGATAGCGGAATTCATGATAATTAATTCCGGCTTCAACCGCTTTTTTATCCATGCCGTTTTCCACAATGGATTTCAGCGTGTCCTCAATTACGGAAATAAACTCCTCTTTCTGCTCCTGATTTGCATTTTTTGCCACGATGGAAAGTACGGGCTGATAAATTCCGTTATCATACGAACCCATAATGTCTTTTCCGATTCCCGCATCTACAAGCGCCTTTTTAAGCGGTGCTCCCGGTGCGGAAAGAAGTGCGTAGTCCAATATTTCAAATGCTAAGTATAAATTTCTGTCTAAACTTGTTCCGATAACTTTATTATAAGATAAATACGTATTGTCTTCCTCAGACTCATTACTTGAAACAGAGTACGCTATTTCCACTTCTTTTCTCTCAGCAAACGCTTCCTGTTTCTGAATCTTTGAATCAATTTCCATGGCATCGAAATGACTTAAATATTCCTTATCAAGCCATTCCAGTTTTTCCGCCATATCCATATCCCCATACAGATAGATATAACTGTTGGACGGGTGATAGTATTTTCTGTGAAAATCCAAAAATTGCTCGTATGTGAGTTCAGGAATCACTTCCGGATCCCCTCCCGACTCATTTCTGTACGATGTATCCGGGAATAATGAATTCAATACAACTCTGTCCAACACTCCTTCCGGAGAAGAAAAAGCGCCTTTCATCTCATTATATACAACGCCATTGTACTCTAATTTTGCGTCCGCACTGTCCAGTTTATAACTCCAGCCTTCCTGACGGAAAATTTCATCATGTTCATAAATATTGGGATAGAACACTGCGTCCATATATACATGCATCAGATTCTGAAAATCTTTATCGTTGCAACTTGCAATCGGATATACCGTTTTATCCGGATATGTCATTGCGTTTAAAAATGTATTTAAGGAACCTTTCACCAATTCGACAAACGGGTCTTTTGACGGGAACCGCTTTGAACCACACAGAACCGAATGTTCCAAAATATGAGGTAATCCGGTGCTGTCTTTTGGCGGTGTACGGAATCCGATGGAAAACACTTTATTCTCGTCATCATTTGAAAGCAGCACAACTTTTGCACCGCTTTTCTTATGTTTTAATATATAGCCTTCTGACTGTAAATCTTTCAGATGATGTTCCTGAATCAATTCATATGTTGTCAATTCCTGTAACTTCATATATTTCTTCTCTCCTATTTTATTTTCATTCTTTTACATTTTTGCCAATTTAGTCTATTATAACACCTTTTCTATAAAAAAAGAAGTTCGTCGCAGTAGTTTAAGACAAAGAAAGCGGAAGTCCGATTGGATTTCCGCTTTCCTTAAAATTATTTTTAGATTTCTCTTGTATATTTTCTAAGCCATTCTGTTTCTTCTTCATTTAAGTATGGAGAAATTTTTTCAAATACCTGTTTGTGGTAATCATTCAGCATTTTCTTATCTTCTGCTGACATAATATCCGGATTGATTGCATCTAAGTCGATTGGCACGAATGTCATTGTTTCAAAATACATAAACTGACCATACTCGTTTGCTTCTCCCTTGCGGACAATCAATTCATTTTCTGTACGGATACCGTGAGAACCTGCAATGTAAATACCCGGCTCATCTGTAACAACCATACCTTCTTCAAAAGGTGTCGATTCGCCCGGTCTGTACTGCCATCTGATTCCTGAAGGACCTTCGTGGATATTTAATAAGTACCCTACTCCATGACCTGTTCCGTGGTTGAAGTTTAAGTTCATGTCCCAGAATGGTTTTCTTGCAAGAATGTCTAAATTCACACCCATTGCACCGTACATAAATTTTGCGTTTGCAAGATTTAACATACTTTTCGCAACTGTTGTAAAGTGTAATTTTTCAACGTCGCTTACTTCGCCCAATGCAAATGTTCTTGTAATATCTGTAGAACCTTCATAGTAGTTTCCGCCTGTATCTGTTAAGAGTAATGCCCCTTCTTTTAATTCCACATCTGTTTCCGGTGTAGAAGTATAATGTACGATGGCAGCGTGTTCTCCATATCCGCAGATTGGCTCAAAACTTGGCCATAAGAAGCCTTCCTGCTCTGCACGGAATGCTTCCAGTTTATCAGATGCACTCATCTCCGTAATCGTCATCTTTCCAACATTTTCTTTTACCCATTTCATGAATTTTGTCATCGCAACGCCGTCTTTAATGTGTGCGTTTCTTGTGTTGGCAAGTTCTACTTCATTCTTCATTGCTTTCATCAATACTGTTGGATTCTGTCTTTCCACCGTATTAACGTTTGCACCAATATTATAGTAAAGTGCATAATTTAATCTGTCAGGATCGATAAGCAATGTATCATTTGCATCGTATACTTTCATTGCCTCGTAAATATCATTATATGGGTGAAGGACAACATTCACTTTGTTGAAGTTTGCTCTAATTTCATCATTTAATTTTGTTTCGTCCACATATAAATCTACCTGATCCATTGTGATAACAAGATAACTTAATAATAACGGAGAGTATGCAACGTCATTTCCTCTGACGTTCAATGTCCATGCAACATCATCTAATGATGTGATAACATGAACGTTTGCGCCCACTTCTTCCATCACTTTTCTGATTCGTGCTAATTTAGACTCTGTACTTTCTCCTACAAGTTTTTCATCTAACGCAAATGCTTTCTCTGTTGATAATGCAGGACGGTCTTCCCACACTTCATCTACTAAATCATATGCATAATTCACGTTTCCGCCTTTTTTCGATGCCGCTTTCGCATATTCTTTTCCTTCATCTACCGCAACTAAACGTCCGTCAAAGCCTAATGTACCGTTTTCATTTAATTTATCTGCTATAAATTCAAGAACTGTAGGAACTCCCGGATTTCCCATACGGTAAAGGTCCACGCCTGATCCTTCCAACTGCTGTTCTGCCTGAAGGAAGTATCTTCCGTCTGTCCAAAGTCCCGCTTCTGTCTTAGTAATTACCGCAGTACCTGCAGAACCTGTAAATCCTGTGATAAACTCTCTCGCCTTGAAATGTTCTCCAACATATTCACTCTGGTGATTATCTGCTGATGGAACAATGTACATATCAATGTTTTTTTCTTCCATCAATGCACGCAATTTTGCGATTCTCTCTGTAACTTTCATGTCACAACCTCCTTATTTTAAGGGACGGTTTTCACCGTCCCCGCCATTTTGACTATATACATAATACCACAATTTTTTACTTATCTGCAATATGTTTTAATTCTTCATTCTTTATCCAAGTCCCGTCTTCCTTCTTCAAATAAGGAAGGACATTTTTAATTGCTTCCATTTTTACTAAGCCGTAAATATGCGGATATTCTCTTCCGCAGCCTTCTAAGTCTTCCCATTTTACAGGTACATCAAGATTGTCCGTATCAATTACAAGCAACACCAATTTTTCCTTTTCGTTGTCAAAATGAGGTGAGACTCTCCAAAAATATTCGATGGAAGAACAATGAATAAACGGATTATTTTTCAACAATACTTTCCCGAAATACCTGTCTTCTCTCATCTCTTCATACAGTTTTTCTTTTATGCAATGTAAAATTAGCATAGCCCCGTCTCCTTATGCTTTACGCACTTTTTGTTTTTTTCTTAATTACAAACAATACTGCCAACATCAGCACGATACCAAATGGCAATGCAATCCATGCGGATTGTACAAAGCCCGCAACGATATATGTCACGAAACTGACTGCTGCAGCCGTCATTGCATATGGCAACTGTGTAGATACATGGTTTACATGGTTACTCTGCGCTCCCGCTGACGCCATGATTGTCGTATCAGAAATCGGTGAACAGTGGTCACCGCAAACAGCTCCTGCCATACAAGCTGAAATAGAGATAATCATAAGTTTCGGATCGTTTGCAAACGCCTGAACAACAATCGGTATTAAAATACCAAATGTTCCCCATGAAGTACCTGTGGCAAAAGCAAGGAGACAACCGATTAAGAAAATAATTGCAGGCAAGAAATTCATCAAACTTCCTGCTGAACTTTTTACTAATCCTTCTACATATACCGCTGCTCCCAAACTATCTGTCATCGCTTTCAACGTCCATGCAAATGTTAAAATCATAATCGCAGGAACCATCGCTTTAAATCCTTCCGGAATACATGACATACAATCTGAAAAACTTAAAACTTTACGAACCATATATAACACAATCGTAATAACCAGTCCGAAGAAACTTCCAAGCACAAGACCTACTGAGGCATCACTCTGTGAAAATGCCGTAACAAAATCTGTTCCACTGAAAAATCCGCCTGTATAAATCATACCGATTACACAACATACAATAAGTGAAATAATCGGAATAACTAAGTCGATTACTTTTCCATTATGATTTACCACTTCTGTTGACGCATTTTCATATGGTCTGTCAGGAGTTGTATAGATATCACCTTTTTTCGCATTATCCTCATGTATTTTCATTGGACCGTAATCCACTTTCATTGTTACAATTGCAATCATCATTACAATTGTAAGTAAAGCGTAAAAGTTATATGGGATTGCCTGAATGAAAATAGAAAATCCATCTTCTCCTTTTACGAAACCTGTAACAGCGGCTGCCCATGAAGAAATTGGTGCGATAATGCAAACCGGCGCTGCCGTTGAATCAATTAAATATGCAAGTTTTGCACGAGATACATTGTGTTTATCTGTAACTGGACGCATAACACTTCCGACTGTCAGACAGTTAAAATAGTCATCGATAAAAATCAGTACGCCGAGAACAACTGTTGCCAACTGAGCCCCCACTCTCGTTTTGATATGCTGACTTGCCCAGCGTCCAAATGCTGCCGAGCCTCCCGCTCTGTTCATCAGAGATACCATCGCTCCTAAAATAACAAGGAATACTAAAATACCTACATTGTACTCGTCTGAAAGTACACTGATAATTCCCCCCTGGAAAATATGTGTCACTGTTCCCTCGAAAGAAAATCCCGAATAGAACAACGCACCTACTAAAATACCTACAAACAATGAACTATAAACTTCTTTCGTAATCAACGCCAACGCAATGGCAACTACAGGTGGAACTAACGCCCAAAATGTCGCATATAGTTCCGGTTTCGGCGCTTCCTCCGCCGCAAATACTGTCATGGAGCACATCAGTACACATAATAAAACCATGCTCACAACAGAAACTATTTTTCTTCTTGAAACTTTTTTCATCATAAACCCTCTCTTCATTCTTTTTGTATTTTGAATGACTGAAATAAACTGCTCACTTCTTAGAATGAAAAAAACCATAGACTTCTTGGGGGAACGTCTATGGTTATGTATACAATGAAATATATACGACATATGATATATTCTAATCTATGATAGCGCTCCACACTTCTGTGACAGTACGTTGTATCTTATACAACGTCCCAGAATAAATCCTCGGACAAAGAATTTATCCTTCGGCATCTTTCCCTTTCCCATTTAGAAGTCTGTCCCACTTAAACTAAACGGTACTCTTTAAAAACGCACCTCTATCTTTCAGTTATTCAATTGCTTTTGATTATATCATACTTTTTATGAATTGTAAAATGTTTTTTGAATATTTATACAAATTTTATAAACCATTTTTGATAAAGTCCTTATATATCACTTTTGATTATTGGTGTTAGAATATAAATAGTACAAGTCAAAATGAGAATTCCTTATAAGAAAATTATGGTACAATGTAGGTACCGCACTGAAGGAGGATCTCATTATGGCAAAGCACTATGACAAACAATTTAAGTTGGATGCAGTCCAGTATTATCATGATCACAAGAACTTAGGACTGCAGGGCTGTGCTACAAACTTAGGAATCAGTCAGCAGACTTTATCACGCTGGCAGAAAGAACTGCGTGAAACAGGTGATATTGAAAGCCGTGGTTCCGGTAACTATGCTTCTGATGAAGCAAAAGAAATCGCACGATTAAAACGAGAATTACGAGATGCACAGGATGCCCTTGAAGTATTAAGCAATCAACATTCTGGGAAAATGACGGAAGCCATTTATCTCGAAGTTACGGAGATGGCAGAAACTGCCATAAGGCAAAACGCCGGGTTTCTGTCTCCGGAATGTTGAAACATCTTGGCGTTTCTCGTTCTGGTTATCATGCGTGGCTAAAACGTGTTCCTTCTAATACAGAAAAAAGACGTGAAGCCGTAAAAGCTAAAATCAAGGATATATATGATGAATCTAAACAGAATTATGGTGCCCCTAAAATTACCAGGGAATTGCGTAAATCAGGAGAAATCATCTCCGAACGTACTGTTGGTAAGTATATGAAGCAAATGGGCATCAAAGCCCAGTGGGTCAAGCCATGGACGATCACAACCAAAGATTCTGACTTCAGCAGCGAATTAAAAAATATCCTTGATGAACAGTTTAATCCAGAACGTCCAAATGCTGTTTGGTGTTCTGATATCACTTATATCTGGACGATAGACGGATTTGTTTATCTGACCAGTATCATGGACTTATATTCCAGAAAAATCATTGCCTGGACACTTTCCAAAACATTGGAGGTATCCTGCGTGATTGAAACAATAAAGAAAGCCAAAGCAAGACGCAATATCGATAAGCCTTTAATTCTGCATTCAGACCGGGGAAGCCAGTATGTATCAAAAGAATACAAACGTGTAACCGCAACCATGCAGTGTAGTTATTCTAAAAAGTCATATCCATGGGATAACGCATGTATTGAATCATTCCATTCCCTGATTAAGAGAGAATGGCTGAATCGGTTTAAGATTCGAGATTATGACCATGCATATCGTTTGATTTTTGAATATTTGGAAGCGTTCTACAATACGAAACGAATTCATAGTCACTGTGATTATATGTCACCAAACGATTATGAAGAACTGTATCGTAGGCTTCAACAAGACGAATTGCAGTTGGCAGGTTAAGATGAGGAAAACCTCATTTTAACTTGTACTAAATCTTGACATAGGACCATATGTCCCAAGTGATAAATATGGTGTATGATAAAACCTCACACTATAGAAAGAGGTATACACAGATTGAAAAGGGTGGATTTAAGAATGAATGAACAACTTAAGTATGAAGTGATTAAGTCACTAGTAGACCATAATGGTAACAAAAAGGCTGCGGCTTTGAAACTCGGTTGTACTACAAGGCACATCAATCGATTAATTCAAAAATACAAACAGAATGGTAAGACTGCCTTTATTCATGGTAACAGAGGCAGAAAACCTCTACATTCTTTTACAGAATCTCAAAAACTGGAAATCTTAACTCTATACAACAACAAGTACTATGACGCTACATTTACTTACGCCTGTGAACTGCTTGCAAAAAATGACGGGATTTTTATCTCTCCTTCTGCTCTTACAAAGATTATGTATGAAAACTTTATTCCTTCACCCAGAACTACCAAAACAGTCCGCAAACGCTTAGCAAAAGAACTTCGTACACAACAAAAGAATGTTTCTACAAAGAAAAAACAAGATGAACTTCAGGCTGCTATCGTTACAGTGGAAACCCCTCACTCCAGACGTCCAAGATGTGTCTACTTTGGTGAAATGCTTCAGATGGATGCTTCCGTTCATCTTTGGTTTGGCAATGCAAAAACAAATCTTCATATCGCCATTGATGATTCTACCAGCCGTATTGTCGGTGCCTTTTTTGATGAACAGGAATCCTTAAATGGTTATTATAACGTATTCCATCAGATCCTTACTACTTATGGAATTCTTGCTATGTTTTATACGGATAGAAGAACTGTTTTTGAATACCGGAATAAAAAAATGAATAAAACAGAATTGGATACTTACACCCAGTTTAGTTACGCCTGTAAGCAATTGGGCGTAGAAATAAAAACAACAAGTATTGCTCAGGCAAAAGGGCGTGTAGAAAGGGCTTTTCAAACTTTACAGCAACGCCTGCCAATCGCATTACGTCTGGCAGGCATCACAACCATCAGCGAAGCAAATATATTCCTAAACTCCTACATAAAGGAATATAACGCGAAATTCGCTCTTCCTATCAACAATAACAAATCTGTATTTGAAAAGCAACCCGATTGTGAAACAATCAATCAGATTCTTGCAGTCTTAACAGAACGAACTGTTGACTGTGGGCATTGTATTAAATTTCAAAAACAGTACTATAAAACAATTAACGAATGCGGAATACAGGTGCATTACCATAAAGGCACAAAGGGATTGGTTATACAGACCTTTGATAAGAGATTACTGTTTTCTGTAAATAATAAGATTTATGAACTGGAAGTTGTGCCGTTACATGAACCCCTTTCAAAAAATTTTGACCTCCAGCCTTTGAAGGAAAAACCACGAAAGCGGAATCTACCATCGCCAAAGCACCCATGGAGAATGTCTACTTTTCTTCAGTTCAAAAATCATAAGATAACAGAAACTATGCTTATATGCTAAAATATGCACCGGGAAACCGGTGCATATCATAAAAAATTTTTAGGACATAATCAAAAATGGTTGACAATGTTTTTTGAATATTTATACAAATTTTCACAAAAACAGCACGGTCAAAACAACCGTGCTGTCCTTTTATTTCATTTTATTCTTCATTTCCGTAAAGAGTAATCAATTTGTTCAGGTAAGCATATCTTTCTTTTGCTGCCTGTTCTGATTTTGCGAATAATTCTTCTGCTCTTTCAGGGTTCATTCTTGCTAAAGCATTGTAACGAACTTCACCGTCTAAGAATTCTCTGTAACTTTCAGTTGGCTCTTTACTGTCAAGAGTAAATTTGTTTCCTTCTGCTGCAGGATTGAAACGGAAGTTGTGCCAGTATCCTGATTTTACTGCTAATTCTTCTTCTGTCTGCGCTTTGTTCATACCTTTCTTAATACCGTGGTTGATACATGGAGCGTAAGCAATAATTAATGATGGTCCCGGATATGCTTCTGCTTCTGCGATTGCTTTTACTGTCTGGTTAAAGTCAGCACCCATAGCAATCTGTGCCACATATACATAGCCGTAACTCATAGCGATGCTTGCCATATCTTTCTTCTTCACTTCTTTACCTGCTGCTGCAAACTGAGCGATTGCACCTGTAGGTGTAGATTTAGAAGACTGTCCACCTGTATTAGAGTAAACTTCTGTATCGAATACCATAATATTGATATCCTGACCTGATGCCAATACATGGTCAACACCACCGAATCCGATATCGTAAGCCCAACCGTCTCCACCGAAGATCCACTGTGATTTTTTCGCTAAGAAATCTTTATTGTTTAAGATGTCTGCTCTTAATTCGCAGCCGCAATCACAGTTTTCTAATGCAGCAACTAAGTTGTCTGTTGCTGTTCCGTTTGTCGCTCCACAGTTAAATGTGTCTAACCATTCTTTTCCTGCTGCAACAACTGCTTCGTTATCTCCGTTTTCAACTAATTTTTCTACTTTTGTTTTCAAACCGTTTCTCAACGCTTTCTGTGCCAATAACATACCATATCCAAACTCAGCATTGTCTTCAAATAAAGAGTTAGACCATGCAGGACCCTGTCCTTTTTCATTTACCGTATATGGTGTAGATGGTGAAGAGTTACCCCAGATTGAAGAACAACCTGTTGCATTTGCAATGTACATTCTGTCACCGAATAACTGTGTGATTAATTTTGCATATGGAGTTTCTCCACAACCTGCACAAGCTCCTGAGAACTCTAAGAGAGGCTGTTTGAACTGGCTTCCTTTTACTGTAGTTTCTTTAAATTTAGCAACTACTTCAGGTTTTACAGGAATTTCTCTACCATAGTCAAAGAAGTCCTGTTTTCCTGCATTTGCTTCCATATTTTCCATTACAAGTGCTTTTTCACCCTTCTTACCAGGACATACGTTAGCACATGATCCACAACCTGTACAGTCATAAGCAGATACAGTCATTGTGAATTTTAATCCCGGCATACCAATCATATCGATTGTCTCAAGTCCTTCCGGTGCGTTTGCCGCTTCTTCTTCTGTCAATGCCACCGGACGGATAACTGCGTGCGGACATACATACGCACAACGGTTACACTGGATACAGTTTTCAGGTTTCCATACAGGAATATCTACTGCGATACCACGTTTTTCATATGCAGATGTACCTGATGGTGTAGAACCGTCAACATATTCTGTGAATGCAGATACCGGAAGAGTATTTCCTTCCTGTGCATTTACTTTTGCCTGAATATTTTTAACGAAATCTACAACTTCCGGTTTTCCACCTTTTACTTCAGGTGTGAATAAACCTTCATCTTCTGCATTTTTCCAAGATTCAGGAACTGCAATTTCTACAACCTGTTTTGCACCGGCATCGATAGCATCGTAGTTCATCTGAACAATCTTATCACCTTTTTTACCGTAAGAAGCTTTTGCTGCTGCTTTCATCAATTCAATAGCGTGGTCTTCCGGAATAATATTTGCAAGTTTAAAGAATGCTGACTGAAGAACTGTATTGATACGTCCGCCAAGTCCGATTTCTTTACCAATTTTAATACCGTCAATTACATAGAATTTGATATTGTGGTTTGCGATAAATGCTTTTACCTGTCCAGGTAAATGTTTTTCCAAACCTTCCATATCCCATGGGCAGTTCAATAAGAATGTACCGCCGTCCACCAATTCCTGTACCATGTTATACTTATTAATATAAGATGGATTATGACAGGCAACAAAGTTAGCCTGTTTGATTAAGTATGTTGATTTGATTGGGCTCTTACCAAAACGAAGGTGTGACATTGTTACACCGCCTGATTTCTTAGAGTCATAATCAAAGTATGCCTGTGCATACATATCTGTGTTATCACCGATAATTTTGATAGAGTTTTTATTTGCTCCAACAGTACCGTCAGCGCCAAGTCCCCAGAATTTACAGTTGATTGTTCCTTCCGGAGTTGTAACTAATGGTGCGCCAACTTCCAATGACAAGTTCGTCACATCATCTACGATACCGATTGTAAATTTCTGTTTTGCATTATTGTCATATACTGCAACGATCTGTGCCGGTGTTGTATCTTTAGAACCTAATCCGTAACGTCCTGTAAATACAGGTACTGCATCAAATTTAGTTCCTTTCAATGCTGCTACAACATCTAAGTATAATGGTTCACCGAGTGCTCCCGGTTCTTTTGTTCTGTCAAGAACTGTAATCTGTTTTACAGATTCAGGAATTGCATTTACTAATGCTTCCGCACAGAATGGTCTGTAAAGACGAACTTTAACAACACCGACTTTGCGTCCTGCTGCCATTAAATAATCAACTGTCTCATCGATAGTATCACATACAGAACCCATAGCAACAATAACATGTTCTGCATCTTCAGCACCGTGATAGTTGAATAATTTGTAGTTTGTTCCAATTTTAGCGTTTACTTTGTCCATGTATTCCTGTACGATTGCAGGCATTGCATCGTAGTATGGGTTACATGCTTCTCTTGCCTGGAAGAAGATATCAGGGTTCTGTGCTGAACCTCTCTGACATGGATGATTTGGATTTAAAGCATGTTTTCTAAATGCATCAATTGCGTCCATATCCGCCATATCTTTTAAATCTTCATAATCCCATGTTTCAATTTTCTGAATCTCATGAGAAGTTCTGAATCCGTCAAAGAAGTTGATAAACGGAATTTTACCTTTGATTGCTGAAAGATGAGCAACCGGAGTTAAGTCCATAACTTCCTGTACACTTGATTCACAAAGCATTGCACAACCTGTCTGACGACAAGCGTAAACATCTGAATGGTCACCGAAAATAGATAATGCATGGCTCGCTAAAGCACGTGCTGATACGTTAAATACACCCGGTAACTGTTCTCCTGCAATTTTGTATAAGTTAGGAATCATAAGTAATAATCCCTGAGATGCTGTGTATGTTGTTGTCAAAGCACCTGCTGCCAAAGAACCGTGTACGGTACCTGCTGCACCTGCTTCTGATTGCATTTCTGTAACTTGAACTGTCTGTCCAAAAATATTTGTTCTACCTTGAGTAGCCCATTCATCTGTAGCTTCCGCCATAACGGATGAAGGTGTAATTGGGTAAATAGCTGCAACGTCAGTAAAAGCATATGACGCATGTGCTGCTGCATGATTACCGTCCATGGTTTTCATTTTTCTTCCCATTGGTTTGTCCTCCTTCAAATTTTAATGTTGAATTTTCACATATACTTATATTATAGCCCTATAAAAAATAAAAGTCTAGTGATTATTTGTTCCTTTTACAAAACAATACGACTATCACCAGACTGCTATTTTATTTTGAAAATTTTAGTTTTGTTTTTTTCTTTTTTGCTTTGTTGGTACGAAAGAATCCTTTTCCCTGTCCGTCACCCGATCTGTATGTGATGCAAAGAAGTCCCATCGCTATGATAACCGAAAGAACCGCCACAACCTGAGATACCGGCAAATGGAAAATAAACGTTCTCAACTTGTCCACACGTCCCATTTCGATAAAAAATCTTCCCGCACCGTAACTGATAATGTATAAAAGAAAAATTTCTCCCCTGTACACTTCAAATCGACGGTAGATTAAAATAAATATCAAAATAACTAAACAGAGTATAATTTCATACAGAAACGACGGGCTGACCTGAATCATATTGATTCCATCTATCTTCTCCACATTCTGACGCATTTTCTCCGTCACGTCCACCGCTCTCACCGAATCAATCGGCAGCTGCATGGCAAAAATTCCACCTGTACATTCCCCAAAAGCCTCTCTGTTAAAGAAATTCCCGAGTTTTCCCAATATCTGTCCGATGAGAAGCGCCGGAACGATTGTATCGAGTACTTTCCAGACAAGAAGTCCCTGTCTTTTGCAAAAAATAAAAACCGTAATTATCCCTGCTATAAGCGCACCGTAAAATGCCAGACCTCCCGAACGGATATTGAAAATTTTTGTCCAATGTCCTTTGAACTGTTCAAATCCGAAAAGAACATAGTAAAGTCTCGCTCCGACTATTCCAAATATAATGACATAAATGGAAAGGTTCAGGTATTCCTCCGCTTCCTGCCCGCTTCTATGGGCAAGCCACATTGTCAATGCAATTCCAAAAAGAATTGCCACCCCTAACAAAATCCCAAAATATGTGATTTCAATTCCAAACAAATTTATCTTTTCCCCTACATTTTCCCAATGAATGTTTAAATTAGGGAAATTAATCATCTTATTCATACTCTTTCCCCCGCTTATCTTTTATACATTAAATCTAAATAAAATAATATCTCCGTCTTTTACAACGTAATCTTTCCCCTCTAAGCGGACAAGTCCTTTTTCTTTTGCAGCAGTGTATGTTCCGCATTCCATCAAATCATCATAACTTACAATTTCTGCACGGATAAATCCGCGTTCAAAGTCTGTGTGAATCTTTCCTGCCGCCTGCGGCGCTTTTGTTCCCTTTTTAA
Organism: Lachnospiraceae bacterium; assembly: GCA_902381685.1. GTDB lineage: Bacteria > Bacillota > Clostridia > Lachnospirales > Lachnospiraceae > Faecalimonas. Next base: position 100,625 of record LR698958.1, read on the forward strand.
TTGTCCATGCGCGAACTTCCGGTTCACCTGCTGTCAGATAACTGATTAGACCAAGTAAACTGTAACTTGCACGGATTAATTTTTCCAATCCGGATTCCTCTAAACCTAAATCCTCCAAAAACATTTTCTTTTCATCGTCATCTAATTCTGCAATCTCCTGTTCAATCTGTGCACAGACAACAAACACTTCACAGTTTTCTTTCTTTGCATATTCGCGCACTGCACAAACACCCTCATTATCCTGTGCGTCATTTGCCAAATCATCTTCGGCTACATTTGCGGCAAAAATAACCGGTTTGTATGTGAGAAGATTATAACTTTCAAGCCATTCCAATTCATCGTCATCTTCCGCTTCAAAACTGCGTGCCATGTTCCCCTCTTCCAAATATGCTTTCAAACGCTCTAACAGCGCCAGTTCTTTTGCTACCGTCTTATCATTTCTTGCCACTTTTACCGCTTTTGCAATTCTTCTTTCTAAGATTTCAATGTCAGAGAAAATCAACTCTAAATTAATTGTTTCAATATCACGAAGAGGTGCAATACTTCCATCTACATGGACAATGTTGCTGTCCTCAAAACAACGCACAACATGTACAATAGCATCTACTTCTCGAATATTTGCCAAAAACTGATTTCCAAGCCCTTCTCCTTTTGATGCTCCTTTTACCAATCCCGCAATGTCTACAAATTCAATTGCCGCCGGAACGATTTTCTTTGTGTGATACATCTCTCCCAAAACGTCCAAACGTTTATCCGGCACAGTTACAACACCCACATTTGGATCGATTGTACAGAACGGATAGTTTGCTGATTCTGCTCCTGCTTTTGTGAGGGAATTAAATAATGTACTTTTTCCCACATTTGGTAATCCCACAATACCTAATTTCATTTACTTTATCCTCGCCTTCATTTTTTCTAGTTTTCATCTTTTGCTTCTATTAAAATAACAATTCCTTCTGAAAATGTTATCTTTACCTCTTCTTCCTGTGCCTGATTGCTGACGCACAGACTGTCATACGGACATAACCTGTGATTGTGTAACGGATATTTTGCTCCCGCAATAGAAAATTTTTCTATACATCTGTCCAAAGGAAATACAGAGAAATATTTGCCATACATCTTCTCTTTCTCCAACACCTTTTCATGTTCGATAAGAGAAATTCTGTTATTTTCATCGAGAATTTCCGCATGGATTCCTCTTTTGTGCGGTATAGCCAACACCTGAATGTTCGCCAACACATGATCAATACGGCTTCCCGTTGCCCCCAAAAGAATTATCTCTTCACAATTTAATTCCATCGCCTGATATACGGCGATCTCCGTGTCCGAGTAATCTTTTTCCGGATTGAATTCCCGTATAAAAACATCTGTCTTTTCCTTGTAAAACTGTACTATTTCTTCAGAAAGACTGTCAAAATCTCCTACAATATAGTCCGGTTTTATCTGATGCCGGTATAAAAACTCTACCCCTTTATCTACTCCGATAAGCACATCATGTTCCCATTCTTTGAGTTTTGCATATACAAATTCCTCCTGAATAGTTCCACCGCTTACAATCACTGCACGTCTATTCATATTTTTTTAAAATCTCCATAAACTCTTTCGTATTTTCTTTCGCATCTCCCTTGAAAACAGCAGAACCGGCAACAATAATATTTGCTCCCGCCTTCAGCACATTTTCTACATTAGATGTATAAATACCGCCGTCAACCTGAATGTCCGTCTCCAGGCCATATCTGTTAAGCATCTCTCGCGTCATGCGGATTTTTGTCAGTGAATCCTCAATGAATTTCTGTCCGCCAAATCCCGGGTGTACTGACATAATCAGTATCATATCTGCTTCTTCTATATATTCTTCCAATGCAGATACCGGTGTGTCAGGACAGATGGAAATTCCAGCTTTCATTCCACACTCTTTAATTTTTTGGAGCGTCTTATGAACATCTTCACACGCCTCCAAATGCACAGTGATTAAATCTGCTCCCGCTTTTTGAAATGCTTCCACATAGCGAATTGGCTCATTTATCATTAAATGAGCGTCAATCACCTGATTTGTACAACTCTTGATTGACTGTAGCACAGGCATTCCAAAGGAAATACTTGGTACAAACAATCCGTCCATCACATCAAAATGAAGATATTCCGCTCCACTTTTCTCTGTTGCCTGAATCTCTTCCCCCAATTTTTTAAAATCTGCCGCCAATATGGACGGCGCCAATATATACTTCATTGTTAGTATCTCCTTTTCTCCTGTAATTCTTTATACATCTCTATATAATTTTCATATCTTACTTTATGGATTTTTCCTTCTTCCACAGCCTGTTTTACTGCGCAATTCGGCTCATGAATATGGTCACAGCCATTAAATTTACACAGTCCCTCATATTGTTCAAATTCCGGAAAATAGTATTTCAATTCTTCTTTCTCAAAATCATTTACATATAAAGAACTAAATCCCGGCGTATCCATAATATAAGAATTATCATCAATCGGAATCAGTTCCGAATGTCGTGTCGTATGTTTTCCTCTCTCTATTTTTTCACTGATACAGCCCGTCTCCATCTGGATTTCCGACTGAAACAGATTGATTAGCGAAGATTTTCCTACACCTGACGGTCCTGCCACCGCAGTTGTTTTTCCTTTTAACACTTCTTTCACAAGTTTTATGTTCTCTTCCTCTTTTGCACTTGTAAAAATAATGTGATAACCGCAGGAAGAATAGATTTCTTCTAATTCCCGAATTTCCTTTTCCTCTGCAATATCTTTTTTATTAAAACATAATACAATGGGAATTTTTTTACTTTCCATCATGACAAGAAATCTGTCCAGTAAATTGAAATGAGGTTTCGGCTTTGTAATGGCAAATACGACAAGCGCCTGGTCTATGTTAGACACCGCCGGACGAATCAGTTCATTCTCTCTCGGTAATAATTTAACTACGTTTCCAAGTTTCTTTTCTTCGTTCAGTATATCAATTTCTACATTGTCACCGACAAGTAACTTTACTTTTTCTTTTCTGAAAGCACCTTTTGCTTTACATTCATAAACGCCAAATTCTACTACGTGAACGTAGTAGAATCCGGCAATTCCTTTTATAATTTTCCCCTGCATCTCTTTTTCCTACTGTTAATTATCTGAGCCTGTTCCTGTACCGCCATCTGTTGAAGGGCCTCTGCTGATATAAACCGTAATTGTAGTTCCCTGTACAACATTCTTGCCTGAACCCGGGTCGCAGGAAATAACCGTATCTTTCGGCAAATCGCTGTCCTGATATACTTCTCTGTAACCTAACTGCTGCGCTTCCAAACTGTTTTTCGCATAAGTTTTTGATTTACCGATAATATCCGGAACAGTAACTTCTACCTGTTTCTTTCCTTTACTTACACGGATAATGATTGTGCTTCCCTCTGTCACTCGAGTGCCGGCTCGTTTGCTCTGGTAAAATACTTTTCCTTTTTCCGTGCTGTCATGGTAATCTTCCTCCACGGAAACTTCAAGACCTTTCGCTTCCAGTGCGGAAACGGCACTTGACTGTGTCATACCGATAACATTCGGAACTTCCGGTTTATTTTCGCCAAGACTTACAATCAAATTGATTTCTTCATCTAATGCCACTTCTGTGTTGGCAGACGGTTCCGTGCGGATAACTTCGTCCTGGTCATATTCAGAACTTGTCTCAAATCTTGATTTATCCACTTTTACATTTGTAAATCCGGCTTCACTTAATAACTGTAACGCTTCGCTCTGATCTTTTCCCGATACATCAGGAATAGCCTTTGTCTCTTCTTTTTTACCGGAACTGATCACAACTTTAATTACGGTTTTTTCTTTACTTCTTTGTTGCTGCCCGGAGTCTGTTTGATAATCTGACCTTTTTCGTATGTTGTTGATTCTTCTTCTGAATCTACAACTAATGTCATGTCATATTTTTTATCTTTTAAAACTTTTTTCGCTTCTTCTTCTGTCATTCCTCTTAAATCAGGAACTTTTACTTTTTCGTTTTTATCTGCATCATCTTCCAGATTAATTGAAGGACCGAACTTTAACAGTCCTGTTGCTTTTCCTATAATGAACACAACGATGAACACAATGATAACAACCGCAACAATCGTCAGCACTTTCATCATTTTTGCCATCTTCGGATTCACATCACCATTCTTCTTTCGGCCTTTTTTATCATAATCGTCATCATCTTCAAAGTCATCGTAATCGTCATAATCTTCCTCTGAAAAATCATCTTCATCATACGATGTCTCTCTTTTTGCTTTGCGCACATCGTCAGGATTAAACATTACTGTTTCGTCCATCGTACGCATAGGACCGATAACGACAAAATCACCGTCCGGATCCACTAGAGAATGTTTCAAATCTTCTTTTAAAGAAGCAACGTCCTGGTATCTTCTGTCCGCACTTTTCTGTGTACATTTCAAAATAATCTGCTCTAAACTAAACGGAATATCTTCCACATATTCTGATGGTGGCGTAATTTCTTCCTGAAGATGTTTAATTGCGATGGAAACTGCCGTATCTCCATCAAACGGAAGATGTCCTGTAGCCATCTCATACATCGTAATACCGAGCGAATAAATATCACTCTTAAAATCACTGAATCCGCCTCTTGCCTGCTCAGGCGAAGTATAATGCACAGAACCCAGTGCGTTTGTGCTGATGGTGTTTGATGATGTTGCTTTCGCAATACCAAAATCCGTTACCTTTACTTTTCCTTCTTTGGAAATAATAATGTTCTGCGGTTTAATATCTCTGTGAACGATATTGTGTAAGTGTGCCGCTTCAATTCCATTTGCAACCTGAATCGCAATACTGATAACTTCTTTTGATGACAAAACACCTTTTTTAGTGATGTAGTCTTTCAGCGTAATTCCTTCCACCAGTTCCATTACCATATAATATAAGCCGCTTTCCTCACCCACATCATACACATTTACAATATTCGGGTGCATAAGCCCTGCCGCCGCCTGCGCTTCTGATTGAAATTTTCTTACAAAGAGTTCATCTTCCCTGTATTCTTTTTTCAAAATTTTAATCGCTACAAAGCGGTTTAATTTATGGTCTTTTCCTTTGTATACATCTGCCATTCCGCCTGAGCCGACTTTGCTCAGCACCTCATAGCGATCCCCTATAAAAATTCCATCTTTCATTATACATTCACCTCACATGCAAATGGTTCGACAAGCACAATCCCAATATTGTCCTTTCCGCCGTTCTCATTTGCTTTTTCTACTAATTGCATTGCAGTCTCCACGACATCTCTCCCACCTTTGACGATTCTGAATATCTCATCATCATCAACCATGTTTGTCAGGCCGTCAGTGCACATCAAAATGATATCGCCCTTCTGCAAGCGATATTCAAAGAAGTCCACTTCCACATCATCTTTTGCCCCGATTGCTCTTGTAATAATATTCTTATCCGGGTGATGCTTGGCTTCCTCCTCATTTATTCCCCCTAAACGAACCATTTCTTCCACAAGAGAATGGTCTTTCGATAACTGTTTTATCTCATCTCTGATTAAATACAGTCTGCTGTCTCCGACATTTGCAAAATACAGTGTATGTTCAATAATTGTTGCAACTACAAGAGTTGTACCCATTCCTTCCAGGCCGGTATCCTGTTTTGCCTTCTCCACAATTTTTCTGTTTGCTTCCCGGACAGCGTCAGTGATAATCAACTCAGGACCCATTCCCGAATGATTTCTGACATGTTCCTCTAAAACCTGCACTGCATATTTTGACGCAAAGTCTCCTGCCTTGTGGCCTCCCATACCGTCTGCAACAACAAACAGATTCGGAACATGACCGACAGGCTTATCTGTTACATATACATAATCCTGATTTACTTCACGCTTTCTGCCTATGTCCGTCAATGAAAATATCTTCATAAACTTCTCCTTATATTTTACTTTTCTCCGAGTAGCGTCTCCGAAGTTGTCCACAGGCCCCGTCAATATCAGAGCCCATTTCTCTTCTTATAGTAACATTTATTCCACTTTTTTCAAGTTTATTTTTGAATTTTTCCGCATTCTGCCGTGTCGGTTTTTCAAAATTTCTTTCCTTAATCGGATTCACCGGAATCAGATTTAAGTGGCAGTTTCGTGGTTTTAAAATGGATATCAGTTCCCCTGCATCTTCTTCCCTGTCATTTACTCCCTGCACAAGACTGTACTCAAAAGTAATTCTTCTTCCCGTCCTGTCAAAGTAGTTGTCACAGGCTTCAAGTACCTCTTTTAATTCATATTTATTTGCCACCGGCATCAGTTCTCTTCTCTTTTCCTGCGTTGAACCGTGAAGGGAAAGCGCCAGCGTAATCTGAAATTTCTCTTCGGCAAGCCTCTTCATATTCGGAACAATTCCACAAGTGGATACAGTAATATTCCTCTGACTGACATGTAATCCATTTTCATCGCTTATCAGTTTAATAAAGCGGACGAAATTTTCGTAATTATCTAAAGGTTCTCCTGTTCCCATAATGACAATATTGGAAACCCTCTCCCCTGTTATCTTCTGTATCTGATAAATTTGCCCAAGCATTTCCGAAGGAGTTAAATTTCTTGCAAGCCCGTCCAATGTGGAAGCACAAAACCTGCACCCCATACGGCAGCCGACCTGAGAGGATATACATACAGAATTTCCATGTTTATATCGCATCAGCACGCTTTCCACAACATGGTTATCTCTGAGGGCAAACAAAAATTTATTTGTGCCATCTAATTTAGAAACCTGTCTTTCCACCATTGTCACCGGATAAATTTCATAATCCTTTTCCAGTTTCTCACGCAATGCTTTTGATAAATTTGTCATTTCTTCAAAAGAATCCGCCAGTTTCTCATGTAACCAACTGTATATCTGTTTACTTCGGAAAGGCTTTTCTCCTATGCTTTCCAACTCTTTTTTTAACTCTTCCAGTGTGTAAGAGCGAATATCTTTCTTTTCCATGCTAATCCTTTCTGAACTTCGCTATAAAAAATCCATCACTGTTATGTATTCCCGGAAGTAACTGAAGGCAGCCCTCTTTCACGGACGGTTTCAGTTCATCGCACAACCTGTCTTCCACTGAGACTAACTGATATTGAGGATACTGCTTCAAAAACCACCGCACATTCCCAATATTTTCTTCCTCATTAATCGTACAGGTACTGTATACAAGTGTTCCTCCCGGTTTTGTGTAATTCTGCACAACCGATAATATTTTTCTCTGCAGTTTTTTCAGTTCTTGCTGAGTTTCTCTTGTCATCTTATATTTGATATCTGTCTTTTTCCCCAGAACGCCAAGTCCTGAACAGGGAAGGTCTGCAAGAACAATATCTGCCTTTTCTTTTGACTCCTCATCGCAGATTAACGCGTCCTGTTTCACCGCGCGGATATTTTTCATTCCGGAACGCTCAATGTTATCTTCTATCAGGCTCACCTTGTAATCCGTTAAATCTCTTGCCTCCACATATCCTGTTTCACCCAGTTTATCCGCCATGTGCAAAGCCTTTCCGCCCGGCGCTGAGCAGACGTCAATGACGTAATCTTCTTTCTTAGGGTCTGCTATCTCAGAGACAAGCATGGAACTGATGTCCTGCACCTGAAAATCCCCTTCCCTGAAACTTTCCATATCTCCAAGATAATTATACCCTGAAATTTCCAAAGCATATGGCAGATATGCGTGTTCCTTCACACGCACATTCTCCTTTTTCAACTTTTCCACAAGTTCTTCTTTAGAAATTTTGTTTAAATTACAGCGGATAGTTGTCCCTTTTTCCTCCAGGAAACCTTGAAGAATCCTCTCTATCACTGAAAAATCATAAGATTTCCCCCACTCTTCCAGTATCCAGATTGGCATAGAATATTTTATCGACATGTATTCTACCATATTCTTTTTATCGGGATATTGAATATTGCTTACATTTCTGTCAATATTCCGTAACACTCCGTTCACAAATCCTTTTAATTGGAAAAATCCTTTCTTTTCTGCCAGTTTTACCGCTTCATTGCAGACAGCAGAATTAGGAACACTGTCCATATATTTTATCTGATAGACAGAGTTCCTAATGATTGTGCGGATAACGGGTTTCATTTTATTTACCTTCACTTTTGAAAACTGATTGATTATGTAATCAATCTCAATCAAATGCTCCAGCGTACCTTCCACTACCCTTGTGATAAATGCGCGTTCTTTTTTGTCCAGATACTGATATTTTTCCAGAGTGTTCCTAAGCACAATGTGGCTGTATCCACCCTCTTTTGTAATTTCAAGCAAAATTCCTAATACAATTTCTCTTTCGCTGATCTGCTTAGTCATTTCCTCTTCTTCCTCCCGCAATAATAAGAATACGAAGTAACTGCAAAATCGAACCTGCCGCACTTGCCACATATGTCAGCGCAGCCGCATCTAATACTTTTTTCGTTTCTGCCACTTCATTCTGATATAGCATTCCACTGCTCCCTAAAATTCTGACAGCACGTCTGGACGCATTAAATTCTACCGGAAGAGTGACAAGTTGAAATAACACTGAGAGTGAAAAAGCAATAATACCTAAGTGTATAAATAAATCTGATGAGCGACTGTTAATAAAAAATCCAAGCAAAATTAGCGGCCATGCAATTGTCGCTCCGAAATTTGCCACAGGAACTAATGCCCCTCTGAACCGAAGCGGTGCATATCCTGTCGCATGCTGGATAGCATGTCCGCATTCATGTGCCGCAACACCGACTGACGCTACTGACGCCGACTGGTATGTGCTGTCAGACAGACGAAGCACCTTGTCTCTCGGGTCATAGTGATCTGTCAGATGTCCTGAAACTCTCTCAATACGCACATCATATATATTCGCACCGTGCAGGATTCTCTCCGCCGCATCTCTTCCTGTCATACCGGAGTGGTTTGCTACACGCTGATATTTTGCAAATGTACTTTTTACTCTTGCTGACGCGATAAGACTGATTATCATTCCCGCGATAATTAAAATATATGTCGGGTCAAAATACATTGGATAATACATAATAATTACTACCTCTACTTTCTAAACTATCCTAATTTTGTCTGTTCTTTTATGGAATATCCTCTTAAAAATGCCCCCGCTTCCATTCTCTTCTTTCCCGGAATCTGTAACTGTGTTATTTTAAGAAGTCCATTTCCCGTCTGCACGAAAAATCCGTCCTTCTCCACTTTCACAACTGTTCCCGGCTCATTTTCCTTTTGTCCTTCAAAAATTTCCGCTTCCCAAATTTTCATCACTTTGCCTTCCCACATAGTATATGCACTTGGCCACGGATTTAGTCCTCGGATTAATCTTTCGATTTCTGCCGCCCCTTTACTCCAGTCAATATTTCCCAATTTTTTATCTAACATTCTCGCATACGCAGTAGGAGTTTCGCCCTGTTTTTCTCCTGTAACTGTTTTCTCTTCCAACGCCTTTAATGTCTCCACACACAGTTTTGCCCCTGCTTCTGCCAGTTTGTCGTGAAGACTTCCCCCTGTTTCTTTTGGAGAAATCGGAATTTCCGTCTTAAGAAGCATGTCCCCCGTATCCAGACCTTCGTCCATCTGCATTGTCGTCACTCCGGTAACGCTTTCTCCGTCAATGAGAGACCATTGAATCGGCGCTGCTCCCCTGTATTTAGGAAGAAGTGAGGCATGTACATTGATACAGCCATACGGTGTCATCTCCAAAATCTCTTTTGGTACAATCTGACCAAAAGCCACAACTACCATCACATCTGCCGGATATTCTCTAAGTTTTTCTATACTTTCAGCATCACGGATTTTCTTCGGCTGAAATACAGGTATGCCGTGCTGCAGCGCAACTTCCTTGACCGGAGTAAACTGCATTTCTTTTCCTCTTCCTTTTGGTTTGTCCGGCTGTGTAACCGCCAGCACAACTTCATGACCTGCATGAATCAGTTCTTCCAAAGTTCCGACAGAAAAATCCGGAGTTCCCATAAAAATTACTCTCATCTTACTCTTCCTCCCCGTAAGAAACGTCGTGCAGTTCGCCCTCTACCTTATCTACATATAAATGACCGTCCAGATGATCAATCTCATGGCAGAACGCTCTCGCTAAAAGTCCTTCTCCCTCTATTTCAAAAGGCTGCATATCAATGTCGCACGCCCGCACTTTTGCATAAAAAGGTCGTGTCACCTGACCTGCTTTGCCCGGAACACTGAGACAGCCTTCATCTCCTGTCTGTTCTCCGCTTGTCTCAATAATTTCCGGATTAATAAGAAGGATTGGACCTTCCCCCACGTCAATCGTAACAATTCTCTTTAATATGCCTACCTGTGATGCGGCAAGTCCCACACCCATTTCGTCATACATTGTGTCAAACATATCTTCAATAAGTTCTACTGTTCTCGGTGTAATTGTTTTTACTTCTTTACATTTCTTTGTTAAAACTTCATCGCCTATTTTTCTGATTTCTCTAATAGCCATTGTCTGCTCCCTTCTAAAATACGTTCACCGGATTAAAGTCAAACTGAATTCTTATCCTCTGAAATCCGGAGTTCACCTCAATATATTTTTCTAAAAAATCTTTCATATCTATTAGCATACCATATCTTTCCTGTTTTATATAAATTAATTTTCTGTAAACATCATTTATTTTTTCCACATAAGGACTTACAGGACCGATAATCCGGTATTCTTTTCTTTTATTTACTCTTTCTGCATACTCTTTAAGGAAATGTGCCCCTCTTTCCAACAACTTCTCATCTTCACTTGTCAGATAAATGGCAAGCAACTGCTCTGCCGGAGGGTACCCCATAAGTTCCCTGTAATTGATTTCTGCCTCGTAAAACGCTTCATAATCCTGTCTGGACGCTGTCTGAATACAGTAATGCTCCGGACTGTATGTCTGAATCACTACTTCACCTTTCTTTTCGCCGCGTCCTGCCCGGCCACCCGCCTGTGTCAGCAGTTGAAATGTTCTTTCCCCTGCCCGATAATCGTCCGCATAGAGTGATAAATCCGCAGCCAATATGCCTACTAAAGTGACATTTGGAAAATCATGCCCTTTTACAATCATCTGCGTTCCAATCAGTATATCCGCCTCCTCATTTGCAAAAGCCGATAAAATTTTCTCGTGACCGTCTTTTGCCTTCGTCGTATCCATATCCATTCTCAGCACTCCCGCTGTCGGAAATTCTTTTTTCACAAGTTCCTCTATCTGCTGTGTTCCCGCTCTAAAGCCTCCGATGTGTCGCGACCCGCATTCGGGACAACTTGTATGCATCGGTTCTTCATAACCACAATAGTGACACACCAGTTTTCCATTTTTATGCGCAGACAACGCCACGTCACAGTGCGGACACTTTGCCACGTAGCCGCAGGACCGACAGGAAACAAACCCTGCATATCCCCTGCGGTTGATAAATAAAATAATCTGTTCTCTCTTTTTCAATCTGTCTGACATAAGAGTTCTCAGTCTGTCACTGATAATAGAACGGTTTCCACTTTTCAGTTCCTCACGCAAATCCACCGTGTACATTTCCGGAAGCTGCTGACCTGTTGCCCTACACTTTAATTCCAACAGAACATATTCTCCGTGGAGCGCTTTATAATAAGAATCCACCGAGGGAGTTGCCGAGCCAAGCACTACGCTCGCACCTTCCATCTCCGCTCTCCTTCTCGCTGTCTCCCTTGCATGGTATCTCGGAATCTGCTCACTTTTATAAGTCGCCTCATGCTCCTCATCAATAACAATCAGCCCCAACTTTTCAAATGGGGTAAAAAGTGCCGAGCGGGGTCCTATCATTACATCTATTTCTCCATTTTTTGCCCTCATCATCTGGTCATACTTTTCTCCATCTGACAATCGGGAATGCATGATGGACACTCTGTCGCCAAATCGCTGATAAAAACGCATCACAGTCTGATAGGTAAGGGCAATTTCCGGGATAAGAAAAACCGCCTGCTTTCCTTCCCGAATCACCTTTTCAATCATTTCCATATATACTCCCGTTTTCCCGCTGCCTGTTACGCCGTGAATCAGATATGTTTTTCGTATTCCTTTATCATAATCATCTTTAAATAATCTTATGGCATTTTCCTGCTCTTTTGTATAAGTAATTTCAGCAGATTTTCTTTCTCCGGCTTTTACCGGATTGCGGTATATCCTCTCCGATTCCACGGATAAAATTTTCTGCTCCTCCAATGCCTTTATCACATTGCGGGCAACATTTAACTTCTTTATCACTATACTTTCCGGAAGTACTTTGTTATCCATAAGTTCTGCCAGCACTCTCGCTCTCGCCTTCATATTTTTGTGCAAAAATTCTTCCAGTTTTTGTTCTGCCTCTTCCTGCGTCAGAAGGAGTTTGATTGTTCTGTTTATTTTCGCCTGACTTTTCTGTTTAACCGGAAGAACGGTTTTCAATGCCTGTATCATCGTTCCCCCATAATTTTCCTTTATCCAGCCTGCCAGCGACACAAGCCTTCCCTCTATCTGCACTGCCGTATCTGAAATATCATGAATCGCCTTCATCTTAGCGGAATCATAGTTGCATTTTTCAGAAAAACCTACAATGTACCCTTTTTTCTCCCTATTTCCAGCACCAAAAGGAACGAGGACCTCCATGCCCTCTTTTAATTTTCCCTCCAACTGTGGCGGAACAATATATTGAAACACTCTGTCTACATTTTCATGTGTAATATCAATAATAATATCTGCATACATTTTTCTTTTCCTCATCTATAATGTGACAGACTACTTCCCTGTCTGTCATGTGATACCTGATTCCCTCTATTTCCTGATACTCCTCATGCCCTTTTCCGGCAATCACTATAATATCCGCAGCACCCGCATATTTTATTCCATAACGAATGGCTTCTTCCCGATTACATATCTCCAAATAATTGCCATTTCCGTCCTCCACCCCTTCTCTTATTTCACTCATAATCTGTAGAGGGTTTTCATATCTTGGATTATCAGAAGTAATAATCGTAAAATCTGCCAATGCGCCCGATACTTTTCCCATTTCATACCTGCGTTCTTTTGCTCTGTTTCCGCCACAGCCAAAAATACAGATAATCCGATGCGGACGATATGAGTGTACCATTTCTAAAATACTTTGTAAACTCATTGCGTTGTGAGCATAGTCAATCAGTATGATCGTCCCCTTATTTGTACTTATCTGCTCTACTCTTCCCTTTACCTGTGTCTTACATAACGATTGTCTTATATTTTCAAACGAAACGCCTAATCTTCTGCATACCGCTATGGCACATAAAGAATTATAAATATTAAATCTGCCCGCCATGGACAGAACAATATCGCCCCGATCTTTTCCATTAAGCCGATACCGAATTCCCAGCCGCCCGCTTTTTCTTGTCACCACTTCATCTGAAGCATAATAATCTGCCTCCTTAGAAAATCCAACCGTCTCCACATCACAGTTCGCGCGCAGAAACATTTCCCTCCAATACGGACTGTCCATATTTGCAATTCCAAAATCACTCTGACTAAACAATTTCGCCTTACAATTTTTATATTCTTCAAAATCTTTATGTTCAAATTTTCCAATGTGGTCTTTTCCCAGATTGGTAAATACCCCTATATCAAACTGTATTTCATCAGTTCTGTGCAGTTTCAGTCCCTGTGAGGACACTTCCATGACAGCGATATCACATTTCTGCAGAACCATCTCCTTTAAAAATCTCTGTATATTTACGGATTCCGGTGATGTATTTTTCGCCGGTATTCTCTTTTCTCCGATACGGATTTCAATCGTCCCGATAAGCCCCACTTTGTAACCCGACTGCTCTAAAATATGATAAATCATATAGGCTGTCGTTGTTTTTCCCTTTGTTCCCGTGATGCCTATGACTGTCATTTCTTTTGACGGCTCTCCGTAGAATACACTTGCTATTTTTGCCAGTGTTTCCCTCACATTCTCTACCAAAATAAAAGTAACTTCCCTAGGTACTTCTATTCTTCTGTCCGCTAAAATGGCAACCGCTCCTTTTTCTACCGCTTCACCGACATATAATGCTCCGTCTGTAGCCGAACCTTTTATACAGACAAACAGTGTATCTCTTTCCACTTCTCTCGAATCGTGTGTCACTTTCTCAATATCCGGTTCTGATTCTCCCTGTAATATACTGTATTTTATCGGTCGTAGCAGATTTGTCAGTTTCATATGCCACTGCCTTTCCCTACTATTTTAGAAATGTTCCACGTTTCACCGCGTCTTCTCCGAAACGTTTTCTTATCTCGTCCAATGCTTTATCTAATTTTCTATGTTTTTCATCTTTTGGCTTCTCCTGTTGTATATCAAATATACTTAACTGTTCCGGCGCCGTTTCTTCCACCAGTTTGGACGTGCGGATTCCCAGAAGTCTTATCGGCTCTCCATTCCACAATTCCTCAAAAAGCGCGCATGCATTCTCATATAAAGTTTTATCCTCATACGCTGCCCTTCTCATCTGCCTCTGATGAGATACACTCCGGAAATTATAATACTTGATTTCCACACTTATCATCTGTGCTTTCTGCCCTGCTTTTCTGAGCCGTTTACCCACACTTTCCGAAAGCCAAAGAAGCACTTCTTTCGCCGTCTCTTTGTCGGCAACATCTCTCGCCAGAGTTGTTGAATTGCCTATCCCCTTCGCATTTGTCTCTTCCGACTGTACTTTTGCATGGTCAATTCCGTTTGCAAATTCCCAAAGCATCTTTCCATGACTTTTCAGATGCAGTTCCAATATGCGCGGATTCGTTCCGGCAAGTTCACCTATTGTATTTATCTCCAGTTTTCTCAACACTTCCACACTTGCTCTTCCCGCCATATATAAACTTGACACCGGAAGGGGCCACATTTTCTTTGAAACTTCCTCTGGAAACAGCGTGTGAACACGGTTTGGCTTCTCAAAATCTGATGCCATCTTTGCCAGCAGTTTATTCGTTGAAATCCCTATATTGACCGTAAACCCAAACTGTTCCAAAATCTTATTCTTTATCTCCACTGCCGCCTCTACGGGAGATGTATATTTGTACGCAATTCCCGTAAAATCCATATAGCATTCGTCAACACTCACCTGCTCAATATCTGATGTATACTGCCTTAAAAACTCCATTAGTTCCTTACTATATATACTATACATTTTATGGTTAGGTGGTTCCATAATCAGATTCGGACACTTACGAAAGGCATTCGCAACAGGTTCCCCCGTACGAATGCCATATCTTTTTGCCGGAACAGATTTTGCCAAAACAACTCCGTGTCTTGATTCCTGATTACCGCCGATAATGGCAGGAATCTCCCTTAAATCTATATCCGCTCCCTGTTTTAACTTTTCTACTGCCGTCCAACTTAAATATGCTGAATTTACATCAATATGAAAAATAATCGGTGTCATCTTATCCTCTTACACTTGCTTTTAATTCATTGTTTTCCACATCGATTAAAATTATATCCTGACTTTTTACCTTATCTGCCAAAATAAGTTTAGCTGCAAGAGTCTCCACATGTTTCTGCAAATATCTCTTAAGCGGTCTTGCACCGTACATTGCTTCGTACCCTCTCTCCGTAATCATTGCTTTTGCCGCCTGCGTCAGTTCAATGGAAATTTCTTTCTCTTCTAATCGATGATTAATATCTTTTACTAACAAGTCAATGATGTCACAAATATTTGATTTCGTCAACGGTTTAAACATAATCGTTTCATCTAAACGGTTCAAAAATTCCGGTCTGAAATGGTTACGCAAATCTCTCATCACCAGTTCTTCGCTCTCTTTTTGAATGTTTCCGTCATCATCAATTCCGTCTAACAGGTAGGCCGAACCGATATTTGATGTCATGATCAGAATCGTATTCTTAAAATCTACCGTTCTTCCCTGTGAATCCGTAATACGTCCGTCATCAAGCACCTGAAGCAATACGTTAAATACGTCCGGGTGTGCCTTTTCAATTTCATCAAAAAGAACAACTGAATATGGTTTTCTCCTTACTGCCTCCGTCAACTGCCCGCCTTCATCATATCCCACATATCCCGGAGGCGCTCCGATTAATCTGGATACGGAATATTTCTCCATATACTCACTCATGTCAATTCTGACCATATTGTTTTCATCGTCAAACAGACTTTCCGCAAGCGCCTTTGCAAGTTCCGTTTTACCTACACCTGTAGGTCCAAGAAACAGAAATGAACCGATTGGTTTACTCGGGTCTTTGATACCTGCTTTTGAACGGATAATTGCCTCTGTCACTTTCGTAACACCCTCGTCCTGCCCGATAACACGTTTATGAAGTTCCTCTTCCAAATGAAGCGTTTTATTTCTTTCACTTTCATTTAATTTTGCTACAGGTATGCCTGTCCATCTGGAAATGATTTTTGCAATTTCTTCGTCCGTTACACTTTCATGTACAAGCGTAAGTTCTCTTGCTTTGACTTTCTCCTCTTCCTCAGCCAGTTGTTTTTGTAACTGCGGAAGTTTTCCGTACTGCAACTCAGCCGCTTTTTCCAAATCATAAGAACGCTGTGCTTTCTGAATTTCTTTATTCAATGCTTCCATTTCTTCACGGATTTTCTGTACTTTCTCCACGGAAGCCTTTTCGTTATCCCACTGTGCCTTTCTGCCTGCAAATTCATCTCGAAGTTCTCCCAGTTCTTTTTGAAGATTTACAAGTCTGTCCTGACTTAACCTGTCATTTTCTTTCTTTAATGCAGCCTCCTCAATCTCCAACTGCATGATACGTCTTCTCAACTCGTCCAATTCTGTCGGCATGGAATCCAGTTCCGTCTTAATTAAAGCACACGCTTCATCAACTAAGTCAATCGCTTTGTCCGGAAGAAAACGGTCCGAAATATATCTGTTGGATAACACTGCTGCCGATACCAACGCCCCATCTGTAATCTTCACTCCGTGGAATACTTCATATCGTTCCTTCAATCCTCTTAAAATAGAAATAGCGTCCTCCACGGTAGGCTCTCCCACCATAACCGGCTGGAACCTTCTCTCCAATGCGGCATCTTTTTCAATATATTGTCTGTATTCATCTAATGTTGTGGCACCGATACAGTGTAACTCTCCTCTGGCAAGCATCGGTTTTAACATATTCCCCGCGTCCATCGCACCGTCCGTTTTGCCTGCGCCTACAATTGTGTGCAATTCATCAATGAAAAGAATTATTTTTCCATCGCTGCTTTTAACTTCCTCCAGTACCGCTTTTAATCTTTCTTCAAACTCACCTCTGTATTTTGCTCCTGCAACTAACGCACCCATGTCCAGTGCAAATATTGTCTTATCTTTTAACCCTTCCGGGACGTCACCACGAACGATACGCTGTGCCAATCCTTCCACTGCTGCCGTCTTACCAACTCCGGGTTCTCCGATTAATACCGGATTATTTTTTGTTTTGCGGGAAAGAATACGGATAACATTCCTTATCTCCGCATCTCGTCCGATAACAGGGTCTAATTTCTGTTCTCTCGCACGCTCCACCAAATCTGTTCCATATTTATTCAATGTATCATAAGTTGCCTCAGGATTATCATTTGTCACTCTCTGATTTCCTCTCACTGTGGAAAGAGCCTGTAAAAATAGTTCTCTCGTAATTCCAAACTCTTTAAAAATAGTTTTTATCTCCCTGTTTGGATATTTCAATAAGGAAAGGAAAATATGCTCTACGGAAACATATTCGTCTCCCATCTGCGTCGCCTCATCATCAGAATGAATTAAAACTTTATTCAAATCCTGCCCGATATAAATTTGTCCGCCTTGCACTTTCACCCTTTTTCTGAGGGCTTCTTCCACACGATTGATAAATAATTCTTTCTGTATGTTCATCTTTTCCAGCAATTTCAAAATCAAACTATCTTCCTGTGTAAGAAGAGAGTACAATAAATGTTCCTGTTCCACTTCCTGATTGCCATAATCGTAAGCAATCTTTTCACACCCCTGCACTGCCTGCAATGATTTCTGTGTAAATTTGTTTATATTCATATGTCACTCCTCCTCTACTTTTGCTTGTTCTACATTATGTATAACACTTACTGTTAGCAATGTCAAGAGGTGAGTGCTAATATTTTTCATATTTTTTTGCAAACCCAGTAAAATCAATGGTTTGCAATCCTTTATATCTTCTAAAATTGTGATTTTTTCTGTTTTGACACCAATTTGACACCAATTTTTATTTTTTTGGTGTCAAGCATTTTCTACTTCGGTTTTGTTATATGCGTCTACAATGTTATATAAAACACTATTTACGCCATTCGGCATAAACGGTCTGCCCGATTTTGCTTTAAATACAAAACCCGAATATCCGTCCACCTCAAAGGGCAGGTCTGAAATATATTCACAGCCGACTTTTGCCTGCATATCCTTAAGTAGATACCGATTACCACAATCGCTATAAGCACTAAGCTCTGTGCGTTGCTTAAAAACATTGATACAAATTTTGCCCGAAATTCATGTTAATTATCCTCGCTTTCTTCTAATTTTCTCATTTTTTTGCAAAAAGTTAGGAGTATCGCTCCATAACTGAATTTAACCAGTTATTTTGCGACACTCCCAATTCTTTAATCATTCAGAAAATGTAAAACAATATCTGCGAATTTTTCTGCATTTGTGACAATAGTTGGGTGTCCACCAGTATCAAAAGTATGTATGCTGCCATGCTTAACCAGTTTTTTCATTTCCGCGTATTCCTCTAACATATCTTTTCGACACATATCATCTTGCTTACTTCCTATAAACAGAATCGGAATACTCAAACTTTCCAATGGTTTAGAAAACAATGGAATTTTTTTCTTTGCACACTCGACAAGTGCCTGTGTATTAAGGTCTACAACCGTTTCCCAATCTTCACCCTGACACCATTCGTAAAACTGTTTGCCGTATGTATCATGTTTTGCATATTCACGCTCTTTCAGTAGATTTTCCACAAAATTTTGATCTAGTCTTCTGCCGTCAAAACTATCTGCAATTACTTTTTCTATAAGGTCTGGACGTTCTAAAGCTGTATTGACAGCAACCCAAGCCCCGCCACTTGTTCCTAATAGATTTACTTTTTCTAGTTTTAAATGTTCAATAAGCGTAATAACCTGATGAGCCTGTGAACTCCATAAATCTGCTGGAATTTTCTTCACTCTGTCTGATTTCCCATTTCCTAAAAAATCTATCAAAATCACTCGAAAATGTTCTTGATATAACGGCAACAGCATTTCAAACATAGTTGAAGAAACTGCATCTCCATGCAACATGATAAGTGGTTTTCCGCACCCTATTTCTTTATAAAATATTCTTTTTGACTGATACTTAAAATATGACATAATTTTGCCTCCTAATCAATTTTAATATTATTTCTGATTAGCAAGGCGTAATAGCATTGATACACCTTGCTATTACAAAGTTACAAAAATACCCATATTCCAGTCCTCCTTTCGCTTTTCCTCTTAATTCAATTATACTATTCTATTGTACGAAATGATATATTAATTATTAATTTTTCGGTTATCCCTGCGGTTATTTTTAGTTCTTTCATAGATAGGCTCTCTTTCTCCTGGAAATTCAAGAGTTCCAAAAGACTGTGCCATATCTGATACAACATATTTCATTTCCATAGTGTTTCACCTCGTTTCTTTCTATTTTTGATAAGTTTGTTGATTGTGATTTCTTCCTTTTATGTCACTCTATGCACTAAGACAAAAACCATACACCGCAAATAGCACATCTTCTTTCGGGCGTATCGTTAGAAGACAATTTAATACTTTGATGATAACTGTTATTAAATGCCATATTGCATGAATGAAAAACGGGAGATACACAGATGTTTGTGCTATCTCCCATGTCCATTTTTGTGTCATATCAAGGCTCATTCAATAGTGGTAAAATAAGTACCCCTTTCATATAAACTATTTTTTGTTCAATGTTTCTTCCATATTTTTAGCGGATATTGCATCATCGCTTTTTTCAGTTTCCCTTTTCAGTATCAACACCTCATTCTCTACTTTTTAATTTAATCATAATACTATTTTACTATAACGACAAATCTCTCTTCTGAAACCTCATCGCACCTACAGCGAAAAATACAATTGCACTTCCAAAAAGTACTCCCAAACATATAAAGCTGTCCGTTTTATATTTCACTAAACTTTCCGGATTGAATAAAGTCAAAGGAGTAAAATATTTTAAAAACTCTATATCTTCACTAACCTGCGACAACATTTGTACTAAGAAAAACATCATTCCCAAGCCCGCACCAAGCCCGACAGAGAATTTAAGTTCATCAAACATACATGCAAACATAAAACATAGTGTGGCCAAAAATAGTTCAAGTAAGAATAACCCCAAATTCAAAAATAAGAATTTTGTAATCTCCAATTCTCCCTCAAACAACATTCCGCTGGCAGCGATGATTAGCCCGGTTGCATATCCTATCAAGATAAGTAATCCTATCAGTAAAATTACAAATTGCGTCAGTATGATTTGCATACGGCTATAATGTGTATTTAACAAATATGCCATAGACCCTTTGTCGATATACTTAGCTACCAATTTGTAGCACATTATGATCGTGTATATAAAAGGTATCAGTATTAGTATAAATCCGTACAAATAGTTATTTAAAAACTCTAACAATGTTGTCCCCGGATTCTCCATTCCAAAAGCCGCAAAAAACTGTGGCATGCTTTTAGCAAGTTCATTGATTCCTTCACTCAGGCTCGGATCATACATGGCTGTGATAATTCCGGCATACATGGTAATAATCGCTAAGAATAATACAATAATTTTGCAGTTTGATTTCAATTCGGTTTTTAATAATGGAATACTCATTGTTTATTACCTCCATAATATTTCAAAAAGAGTTCTTCAAGTGTCTGATGCCTTGCATTTATATCTTTTATATCGTATTTACACAATTCAGAAAGCAATAAATTCACATTATCATTTGATATCAGATATACCACATTTTCCTGCCTTTCACTACTGTCCGCGTATAACTTTTGAAAATGAACTGCATCTTCTGTATTTGCAAACATAATTTCGTAATGCTTGCTCATATTACTTTTTATCATATTTATATTTTCATCTGCTACAATTCGTCCTTCTTTTATCATCACAATTCGGTCACATGTATTTTCAATTTCCTCAAAAATATGTGATGACATCAGTATCGTTTTTCCCTTATCCTTCTCCTTTTTTATCAATTCAATAAATTTGTTTTGCATAAGCGGATCTAAACCGGTGGTCGCCTCATCTAAAATTAGAATAGGTGTATTTTGCATAAAGGCAACAATCAGACCGATTTTCTGCTTCATTCCTTTAGACATTTTTTTGATTTTTACTTTAGTGTTAATACTAAAGTAACTGATGAGTTCTCTGGCGTAATGCAAATCTTTTATATTCTTCATTTTAGCCATAAACTGTATAAACTCTTCTCCGGTCATATTGTCCATAAATGCAATTTCTCCCGGCAAATAACCGATTTTCTCCTGAATGGAAGCCGACTCTTTAAAACAGTCCATGCCCAGTATTTTTGCAGAACCGCATTCAGATTGAATAAATCCCATAAGGTGTCTGATTGTTGTTGTTTTTCCCGCTCCGTTTGAGCCTAAAAATCCTACACACTCGCCTTGCTTTATGGAAAAAGATACGTCGAAAATTCCTTTATTATTTCCATAGTCCTTTGTCAAATTACTAATTTCTATTACGTCCATAAAGATTCCTCCCTGTAACAAAATCTGATATTCACTTCAATTCCACTTTCCACAATTCTTCATAAGGATTTGTTTTGGCCAGTCCTATATGTGTCACTTCTCCCCTGAACATTCCAAACTCGTCCTGTAATGCCCGGACTGCACCTATCATCTCTTCTCTTGATAATTTCTTTCCCACAGTCGCATGAGGAAACCATTGCATGGGACGATAATAAGGACTTACAGAAATATTTCCCGTTTGTAAAAAAATATTATAAATAAATTTCGACAAATTTTGTAAATAATTATTCAATACCGGTGCAATATAAATAACTGAAGGCAGGAACATTCCAACCGAACACCAAATCACTTCTCCTCTAGACAAAACCTCTATATTTTCTCTTAATTTTCCAATAATTTCTCTTTCCTCCCCCATTTCAAAGGAAGAAACCGTAATATGGGGTGGCACTTTATTTTCCGTCATAAACACATTTCCACTGCAGTTTGCAATTTTATCTATATACCGCTGTATCCGTTCGTTCGTCTTATTATCAAAATATAATGAAATAAAATACATTTTTCCTCCCAATTCGCCGCATAAACTGCATTTTGGCTCACTTGCTATAATAATTTTACCATGCTATAATAACATAACTTATCAATATTTAATACAAAACGGAGGTTATTATTACTATGTTAAATATATTTGGTTGTCCTATGCACTGTGGTGTAGGCGAAAAAGGACTCGTTCATAGTTTGGATTATCTGAACGAACATAATCCATCTTTGAATCTGACAACAATTCCTGAAATATCAGTATCTGATGAAAATTCTGCACACATGAAAAATTTTAGAAGTGTTCTTGAAACTTGTACTTCTATTGCAGAATACAGTTATAATAACATTTTATCTAAAGGAAATACACCACTTTTTCTCGGAGGTGATCATAGCGCCGCTATCGGAACTGTGTCGGCAACTGCTACACAGTATGACAATATCGGATTAATTTGGATCGATGCTCACCCGGACATTAATACAGACTTAACATCTGCCAGCGGAAATATCCACGGTATGCCGATTTCTGCCCTTCTCGGCAATTTAAGTCCTGCCGGAGCAGACCTTTCCAAAATCTTGACAGACAATCCGAAAGTAAAACCGGAAAATATTGTCCACATTGGTTTAAGGGATATCGACCCGCCTGAGGCAGTTATTTTAAAAGAATTAAACATCAAACACTTTACCTATGATGACATTAAAGAAAAAGGATTGGACTTCTGCTTAAATGAAGCAATTTCCCATCTTTCTCATTTAAAACATATTCATTTAAGTTTTGATATTGATGTTGTAAATCCACAGTTACTTCCGGGCGTTTCCGTTCCTGTAAACGATGGATTTACTATTCCTGAGATTTATCATGTATTTGAACGTATTCTTGGCGAACTTCCAATTTCCGCCTTGGACATTGTTGAATACAACAAAGAATATGATAAAGATGATGTAACTGCTGATTTCGTATCAGAACTCATCACTTTCATTCAAAAACATTTTAACTAAATTGATAAACCCAAAACAGACCACAATCTGCTTTGGGTTTTCTTTTACTGATGATTTTTGTTATACTCATCAAGATATTTTTTTACATAATCTGTATCGGACGGACAGTCTACATATTCACAACCGTATTTCTGTCTTGTTTCATTTCCTTTTCCCGTAATCAAAAGAATCGACGGATTTTCCACAGATTCGATGGCTTTCTTAATTGCTTCTCCTCTGTCTTCAATCATTTCGTAAGGACAGCCCTGTGCTTCCACATATTCAGCAATATCTCTTGAAATCTCTTCTACAGGTTCATATCCCGGATCCTCGGCTGCCAAATATACTTTCTTCGCATATTTTCCTGCGATTGTACCTAAATCACGACGTCTTGTAAATGCTTTTTTACCCGGACAGCCGAAAATACTGATAATCTCTCTGTCAGGATATTCTTCCTTAATAGAAGAAAACAGTTTTTCAAAACTCAATTTATTATGAGCGTAATCTACAACTGCGATGATTTTATTATCATCACTTGTCGAAAGTTCCATTCTTCCGCTTGATCTTGCTTTTTTCAATCCGGAATACATAAATTCTACAGGAATGTTAAACTGGTTTGCAACGGCAATAGTTGCAAGTGCATTTTCCACATTAAAGAATCCTGGCATAGTTAATTCAAATTCTTTATCAAACTCTGCACAGCGAACATTGAAAATCGTTCCGTCTCCTTCTTTATGGATATTGTAAGCATAAAAATCTGCATTCTCATTCTTCGTACTGATTGTCACAACTTTTGGAGCACACTGTGCTGCTTCCAAAATTCTGTCAGAGAAATCCGCGTCTAAGTTCACAACTGCAGTCTTCGTTTTCTGGAAAATAAGAAGTTTTGAAGAGAAGTAATCTTCAAAATCCTTATGTTCAATCGGACTGATATGGTCTTCGCAAATATTCAAAAATACTGCCACATCAAACATCATCTCATTTACACGGCCATATTTCAATGCCTGGCTGGATACTTCCATCTCAACAAATTCCATACCGCAATTCACAGCATTTCTGAAATATCCGTGAAGTTCTACTGCCTCAGGTGTTGTAATGTGTGATTCTATTTTCTCAACACCATCATAAATATCGATTGAAGAAATAACCGCACTCTCTTTCTTACCATTTGCCGCTAAATAATCATCTAAAATAGATTTCATGTAATATACGGAAGTTGATTTTCCTTTTGTTCCGCCAATACCAATTACATTTAATTCTTTCCATGCTTCATTAAAGAACTTATTCGCTAATACCGGCATAGCCTTTCTAATATCTTTCACAAGAATGTAAGGAACATCTTCGTCTAATTCATATTTCTGTTCGCTGATATAACAAACTGCGCCATTTTTTACCGCTTCTTTTAAATACTCCTCTTTAAAAGCCATTCCTTTACAAATGAAAAGTGTATTTTCCGTTACCTTTTTTGAGTCAAATGTCAACTGTTCAATAGTTGTCTGCTCTTTTCCGTACAATTCCTCTTCCAATAAATTGTCCTGTTCTTTCACTAACTCTGAGTATACATTGATTGTATATTTATTCATCTGTCCCATATTACCCTCCTTGTATAAATCTTTAGTTTTCGCCTAATTGTTTTCAATTATACACCATTGACAAATAAGTGTCAAACTTGTATTTTCATACATCATAAAGTATTTAGCATACATTGGAAAAATAATTGTTGAGATATGTCTTTTTAATGCTATAATAAGGATATGAAAAATTTTTTTAAAGGAGATATGTGAATATGAGAGCATATGAAAGATTATTGAACTATGTTGTAGTTCGCACTCCAAGTGATGAAAACTGTGAGAATGTACCTTCTTCTCAATGTCAGTTTGACTTGGCAAAAATTTTAGTAGAAGAATTAAAACAACTTGGAATTGACAATGCCTACGTAAATGATAAATGCTTCGTATACGCAAAATTGCCAGCCACACCGGGTTATGAAGATAAGACAAAATTAGGTTTTATCGCACATATGGATACGGTTGCTGACTTCTGTGACCATGATATTGTTCCTGTTGTTACAGAAAACTATAATGGGGAAGATCTTGTACTCGGAACAAGCGGACGTACCCTTGCCGTAGCAGATTTCCCACATTTACCAAGTTTAAAGGGACGCACTTTAATCACTTCTGACGGAACAACTATTCTCGGCGCTGATAACAAAGCCGGAATCGCTGAAATTATGACTATGTTGGAAAAAATCATTAGCGAAAACATTCCTCACGGTCAGATTAGCGTTGCATTTACTCCTGACGAAGAAATCGGAACAGGCGCACAGAGTTTTGACGTAGAAACTTTTGACGCTGACTTCGGTTATACTTTAGACGGTGACTTGGAAGGAGAAATCCAGTATGAGAACTTCAATGCTTATAAAGCAACTTTCGATATTACAGGATTTAGCGTTCACCCTGGTTCAAGTAAAAATACAATGATTAACGCAAGTTTAGTTGCTATGGAAATCAATTCTATGTTACCTGCGGGAGAAACTCCTCGCGGAACTGAAGAATACGAAGGTTTCTACCATCTTGTAAGCATGAGCGGAGATGTTTGCAAAGCAACATTAAATTACATTGTCAGAGACCACGATGCTTCTTTAATGAATGCCCGTCTTAACACACTTCGTTTAATTGAAAAATTAATGAATGAGAAATGGGGCGAAGGTACAGTTAAATTAGAAATCGCTGAACAATATAGAAATATGGCTGAAATCGTAGGTACTTGTATGCACCTTATCGAAAACGCTAAAATTGCATGTGAAAACGTCGGAGTAACTCCAAACATTATTCCAATCCGTGGCGGTACAGACGGCTGCCAGTTAAGTTTCAAAGGACTTCCTTGTCCAAACCTTGGAACAGGCGGACACGGTTACCACGGACCATACGAACACATTACAGTAGAAGGTATGGATTTAATGACTGATGTAGCCGTAGAAATTGTAAAATTATATGCAAAATAAAATCAGTTAAGTTAAATGGGAGAGAACCTCAATTGTTCTCTCCCATTTTTTATTCACAATATTTTTCATACAAAGATTCAAATATCTTCAAATGACATTTCTCGTCTAAAATAATTCTTTCTAAATTCGCGCGGATATGCTCATCTTCTATCCAAGACAACTGTTTCGTATATTTATCTATTGCATCTAATTCTCCCTTATACGCATTTTTTAGAAGTGAGTCAATCTTTCTCGGATAATTGTTACACTTTGGCGTCCAATAAGTAAATCTCCCTCTATTCACACTCCACAGCCTAGGTTCTGCTCCCAGCATCTCTGACAGTCTTCCGAAAATATTCAAATGATGCATCTCCACCATACTGATTTTATGAAATATGCGTCCTACCTCCTCATATGATTCTCCCAAAATAATACTGTTATAAAAATAAAGTGCAATCGCGGACATCTCTGAATTACACGCCCCTATGTTTCCAAGTATTGCAATTGCATAGTCTTGGTTTCTTCCGCAGACCTGCACCGGAGGATACGGTGCCTCGTCCACATATTGATATTTCTCCTGACTTTCACACATATGTAAATCTCCCTTCATTTCCATAACATATCGTATGATTCATCAGAGGAAAATATGAGAGTTTTTCCATTGTAATATATTGTCTTATAAGATAATTTTTTTATATACAAAAAAACCACATAAAACCTATATTTCAAAGTTTTATATGGCTTTTAACAGGGGATGAGGGAATCGAACCCCCACCAAAAGTTTTGGAGACTCCTATCATACCATTTGACCAATCCCCTATGTACTGTACCTTCAAAACCACACACAAGAAAAATAACAACCGAATCTAACCTATTCCTGACTGGTTATGCCCTCGACCGATTAGTAACAGTCAGCTCCATGTGTTGCCACACTTCCACCTCTGCCCTATCTACCTCGTCGTCTTCAAGGGGTCTTACTAACTTGACGTTATGGGATATCTCATCTTGAGGGGGGCTTCACGCTTAGATGCCTTCAGCGTTTATCCCTTCCCGGCTTGGCTACTCTGCCATGCTCTTGGTAGAACAACAGATACACCAGCGGCCAGTCCACCCCGGTCCTCTCGTACTAAGGGCAGCTCCTCTCAAATATCCTACGCCCACGCCGGATAGGGACCGAACTGTCTCACGACGTTCTGAACCCAGCTCGCGTACCGCTTTAATGGGCGAACAGCCCAACCCTG
>LR698958.1:128118-142018 GCA_902381685.1 Lachnospiraceae bacterium
GGCCGTTACCCCACCAACTACCTAATCAGACGCGGGTCCATCTCATACCACCGGAGTTTTTCACACTGCACCATGCGGTGCTGTATGCTTATGCGGTATTAGCAGCCATTTCTAACTGTTATCCCCCTGTATGAGGCAGGTTACCCACGCGTTACTCACCCGTCCGCCACTCAGTCACTTCCTCTTTCCTCCGAAGATTCAATCGAAAGCGCTTCGTTCGACTTGCATGTGTTAAGCACGCCGCCAGCGTTCATCCTGAGCCAGGATCAAACTCTCGTTAAAAGTGTTTTCCCGTTCAAGAATCACTACTAGCAATTCTATCCCTTTTACTGTTTGGTTTATCAGATTCCTCTGATACGTTCTTTAAATTTCTCTTAGAAATTTTCAGGTTCGTTGTCTATTGTTTAATTATCAATGTTCTGTATAAATTTGACAGCGTACGAAGTACGTCAGAAAAACAAAATCAGGTTGCAAATTTATTTGCTTATCTGCTGTTTTGTCTTTCCGTAATGCACACAGTGCATTGTCAAATCAACCGTAAGTGAAAGAACTTGTTCTTGAACTTACCGGCCGCTCTCTTGCGACAGCCATACTAGAATATCATATCCATTCTTCTTTGTCAACAACTTTTTTCATTTTTTTGAATTTTGTTTTTGACTTGTCTGCCCGTCTCTCGAGTGCTTGTCTATAATATCATCGAATATCTCTTCTGTCAACATCTTTTTCAAATTTTCTTAACATTTTCTTATTATCAGTGTTTCCTTGAGTAATTCTTCCATACACTTTAACTCAACTAAGACGCAAAAAGCTGATAATTCCTGCATCTAAATGCAGAAGTCATCAGCTAAGATTAGAGGTTTTAGTTTTATAACTAAGGGAGAACTTCATTCCCTCTATCACCTCAATTTTGTAACCCAATCCAGTATTACATTTTTCTCATATAAGAAGGTCAAAAATTCACTGTTTTCTATGCATCGGAAACACTCTTTTCCTATATCACTATTATACAATAGTGTAATAATAAGAAAAGCAATCCACACAAGAATAACCGCTATCAACCCTCCTACCGCTATTCCCGCCACGCGATTTAATCCATTGATAACCGGCAGCGCCGTTATAATATCCAAGGCAAATATAATCGCCCGTATAAAAATGGTAACAACAAGAAACGTAATCAGGAAGGAAATTATCTTAACAATAATATCCGACACATAGGCGCCTATATAATCCATAAAATTAGAAACACCCAACTGTTTATATGCCTCGTTATTATTATTTTCCATCAACCCTTTTTTCAAAAACTCCGGTATATCCGCCTTTTCTAAAATTTCCATCTGTTTTTGTCTCGGAAGTTCTATTTTATCCAAAGGAATTTCGCTTATATCTATATCCACACCTTCCGGTATCATCATAGAAATACATTTCTCCTTCACCATCTCATCAATGGGTGTCATCGCTACAATCGCCTTGCCTGTGTATGGTGTGAGAAAAATCACAAGTGCAAGGCTCGCAATCGTCGTACCAAATGACACAATAATTTTAATAAATCCTTTGGCGTAACCTATCGCCATACAGATGAAAAAAATAATCCCTACTCCAATTAACAACCAATTCATATTTTCTCCTAATTTGCAAGCCTGATTTCTTCTAAACCGTTTGCATTTATCACTAAGTATTTATTCACTCCAAATACAGAAATGATATTCGCTATATCATTTTCCATTTCTCCGTCAAATAAGCGTACTCCCGCTTTTGTAAGAATCTGACACTTCTTCCCGTCATACATGATGACCTGTCCGTCTTCTACTTTCACATTTTTATATTCCTGTTCAACTGTTTTCGACAGCAATTCTTTGCCGTTTTTATCATACAATTTTACGATGTAGTTTTTTTCATTTTTTAAAAGCATACCAATATACTCATCATCGTGAAATACATTTTGAATCTGCTCTTTGATCTGAACCGTCTGCTTTTTCTTCGGTTTTTCTTTACCCTCATAAATATGTAACTGATTATCAGAGACTACTGCCGATGTTTCGTTATCAAGGAAGAACACACTGGGCGCTATGGTGTTTTCATATTTTTCTTCCATAATAAGATGATTTTCCTTTTTCTCAGTTTTTTCGTCAAAACTGTAATAGGCAACTTTCGTCGTCATTTTGCCCTGCTCAATAAACAAATACGAAACTAAAAGTGTGTATCCGTCATCAGAAATGGCTGCGTCCAACGGATACCCTGTAGTTGTCGGTGATGTCACATGCTCTACAAGAAGATTTCCTTCCGCATCATAGCAGACAATTTTTGCGGAGACACCGTCTCTTAAAATCGCACTGACAATTCCCTGCCGTGAAACTTCCGCTTTCTCCACCGGAAGGCTTGTGTGAATCTCCCCCTTCACGCCTTTACTTTGTAAAACAACTAAATCATTCGCTCCCTTATCTGCGATAACTGCAGATTTTTCACTTACACTGACAACCGGATTCTGCATCTGATAAGAAAAATTCCACCGTTCTTTTCCTTTCCTGTCTAAGAGTGCAACTCCGTCTTTACTGTATTTTAAAATACCGTCCGCAAATTCCGCATACTTCTCGCCATTGTCGCGCTCCAGAGTCACCGTGTTCAGAACACGAATGTTGTTATATGTTCTGTGTGTCAGAAAAATATAAATGCCAATTGCAGCAAAAAGAATCAGAGCGGCACCAATCAGCAGCAACTTTATTAAAAATTTTTTCTTTTTCTTCCCTTCCATTTATTTTCTCCCCTTTTGCTTTTGTATTTTATGATTATAGCATATTTTTTCTTTATGGCAGTAATAATTTTTGCCCGATATAAATTAAGTTTCCATTTTCCAAACCATTCATTTTACTGATTGCCTCTATATGTTGAGTATCGCCATATGCTTTTTTGCTGATTTTTTCTAATGTATCTCCCTTTTCTACAATATAAACGTTTTGCGCTTCCTCTTTCTTCTCTTCAGTTTTTTCTTCCTTTTTATTCTCTTCCTTCGCATGTACCTCTTCTTCTTTTCCCACTGAATTGGAGATAGTCTCTATCGCCGTCTGCACGGATTTCATTCGGTCATAATTATTAATCATCGTCACGCCGATAACCAGTATAACCAAGACAAGAAATGTTGCCGCTCCGTATGTCCACTTGCTTATTTCTTTTTTCTCCTGTTGCAGCATTTTGGTCTGCACTAAATCACGAAAACTCTTTGCAGCCCTATCCACAACAATTTCACTGGGTGTCACGCCAATCTTTTTGCGTGAAGAAATCATATAATTTTGCATGGACGGATTTTTTTCATAATAAATATAATGTCCGTTCATCTGCATTAAATCGTTAAATTTAGGGGCAAAATACATTTCATCTTTGCAGACAGGGTCTTTCAAAATAAAAATCCCCTTATCTTTCGCAAATATTTCCTGATGCACTTTCTTCAGGTTCCCGTTCATCGCAAAAGGAATGCCCGGTATGGCGGCAAACCAGCCGATAATTTCTCCGTTTTCAAAGAAAGTCTGACACACTTCACAGGCATTTCTCCACGTTTCTTCATTGACAAAGACACCATTTTCATCTTGTCCCAGTTCTTCCATCTGTATCGCACCATAAATATACTGGTACTCCAGTTCTTCCTCCCTGACAATATCTCCTATCAGAAATGCTCCCACCGGAATTTCCGCCTCTTTTTCACAGAGTTGATTCAAATATGTATCGACATAATCTTCCACATAAATTTTCAGAGAATCACTGACATTTCCTATCTGCCTTACATTTTTAGGAATTTTTCTTTCCATAACTATTCACCTCGTCCGCATATTTTTCTTCATACTAGCATATAGGAAACGCTGATTTTATCACATATTGTCATCTCTTCCCTGAAAAGTTTCGACTTTTTCATACAGAAAAAGACGGGATTTTTATTTTTCCCGCCTTTTCTCCCTTTTTCTTCTTTTACTGCTCTCGCATGCACCACAATACTTGTCGGTTAATGTCGTAATAAACCCTTCCTTTGTCTTCGGAAATCTGAAGAAAGTCACCGGCCACATGTGAGAATAAATAATATCTCTTTCTATATCATTCAGTTCAAAAAACTTTTCCGCATTTTTCAGCGCAGTCTTTGGGTGTGTCAACCCGTGAAACTTATCCCCCGTTTTTTTTGCGTGGGTGTGCCAATCATATAAAAACAAATCATGCAGCATTGCACCCCTTGCGGCAGATTTTGCGTCCAAGTGAAAAAATCGACACCAT
The DNA here is from genome assembly GCA_902381685.1 of Lachnospiraceae bacterium. Lineage (GTDB taxonomy): Bacteria > Bacillota > Clostridia > Lachnospirales > Lachnospiraceae > Faecalimonas. The sequence continues at coordinate 132,370 of LR698958.1, forward strand.
TGGTAATTGTAATACGCCACATTCATGCAGTGTTTGTAGCAACTTGTCGTTCCGTGATGAGGATATAATTTCATACGCAACACTACCGGGTGTTCCGCAATATCCTGTACACATTCATAGAAATCATATTTCCACTCTTCTCTTAATTTATATATTTTTTGAACTAGTTTTTCCCTTTTCATTTCGCCCTCGTTTACTAAAAATACACCTTAAGACCACGCCTTAAGGTGTATTTTCTTTATACAAATTCTTTTACTTTTTTATAAATGCTCTCCGCATCTAAACCATATTTTTTAATCAATTCCAATGCCGGACCTGATTCTCCGTACACGTCATTGATTCCGATTTTCATTACTTTTGCAGGCGCTTTTTCTGCGACAACGTCACATACCGCACTTCCAAGTCCGCCGATAACAGAATGTTCTTCTACCGTAACAAGTTTTCCTGTTTCTTTAGCCGCTTTTTCAATGATCTCTTCATCTAACGGTTTGATTGTGTGAATGTTAATCACTCTTACGGAAATTCCGTCTTTCTCCAACATTTCTGCCGCCTCAAGCGATTCAGAAACCGGAAGTCCCGTAGCGATAATCGTCACATCTTTGCCGTCTTTCAAAGTGATTCCTTTACCTAACTCAAATTTATATTCCTCATTGTCATTAATAACAGGCACTGCAAGTCTTCCAAAGCGAAGATACACCGGTCCGTGATGTTCGTAAGCCGCTTTTACCGCTGCTCTTGCTTCCACATCGTCCGAAGGATTGATGACAACCATCCCCGGAATTGTTCTCATCAAAGCAATATCTTCATTGCACTGGTGTGTCGCTCCGTCTTCCCCTACGGAAATTCCCGCATGAGTTGCCCCGATTTTTACATTTAATTTCGGATACCCTACAGAGTTACGAATCTGCTCAAAGGCACGTCCTGCCGCAAACATGGCAAACGAACTGGCAAACGGAACCATTCCCGTTGCCGCAAGTCCCGCTGCCACGCCAACCATATTACATTCCGCAATGCCGCAGTCAATATGACGCTCAGGGAAAACTTTTTGGAACATCGCCGTCTTTGTCGCCGCCGCCAAATCCGCGTCAAGCACTACAAGATCCTCATGTTCTTTTCCTAATTCTACTAAAGCATTACCATAACTTTCTCTCGTTGCAATTTTCTTTACATCTGACATAATGCTTCACCTACTTTCTCTAAATCTGCCATAGCAACCGCATACTGTTCCTCATTCGGAGCAGCACCGTGCCATGAAGCCTGATTTTCCATAAAGGAAACATTTTTCCCTTTAATTGTTTTTGCAATGATTGCCGTCGGCTGTCCCTTTGTCTCTCTCGCTTCTTTGAACGCAGCGTCAAGAGCATCAAAATCGTGTCCGTCCACATTGATTACATGGAAATTAAACGCTTCAAACTTCTTGTCAATCGGATATGGCGAGTTGACTTCATCAATTGAACCGTCAATCTGAAGGTTATTGTTATCCACGATAACAACTAAATTATCTAAGTTGTGGTGTGCCGCAAGCATAGCCGCCTCCCAAACCTGTCCTTCCTGAATTTCTCCGTCACCTAACAATGTATACACACGGTAGTCTTTCTTTCTCAATTTTCCTGAGATTGCCATACCTACCGCCGCCGAAATTCCCTGTCCAAGCGAACCGCTTGACATATCCACTCCCGGAATATGTTTCATATCAGGGTGTCCCTGAAGATATGAGCCGACTTTTCTCAACGTTTTTAAATCTTCTACCGGAAAAAATCCTCTATTTGCCAATGCCGCATAATATCCCGGTGCTGTATGTCCCTTTGACAACACAAAACGATCCCTGTCATCTTTCTTCGGGTCAGCAGGATCTATATTCATCTCTTCAAAAAACAAATATGTGTAAATATCTGCAGCGGACAATGAACCGCCCGGGTGTCCCGATTTAGCATTATAAACTGCCGTTACCGCACCTTTACGAACTTCATTAGCAACTTTCATCAATTCTAATTTGTTCATTAGACTTGCCTCCTGTTTTCTTTCTATTCTATCCTATTCTATCCTACTTTTATGCCGGACGCAACTCTTATTCTCCAAATACCGCCCTGTAATCTGCCTGAAATTTCTCAATCCCCTGGTCTGTAAGAGGGTGATGGATCATCTTCTCAAGCACTTTGTACGGCACCGTTGCAATATCCGCTCCCGCTAAAGCACAGTCCGTAACATGCATCGGATTTCTCACACTCGCCGCAATAATCTGTGTATCTATTCCCGCCACTGCAAAAATCTCCGCAATCTCTGAAATCAGGTCAACTCCCCTTACGGAAATATCGTCCAGACGTCCCAGGAATGGGGAAACATAAGTCGCTCCCGCTCTCGCTGCCAACAGCGCCTGATTGGCAGTAAAAATTAAAGTAACATTCGTCTTAATTCCTTCCGAACTCAAAACTTTGCACGCCTTCAGGCCCTCTTCCGTCATAGGTATCTTCACAACCATGTTTTTGTGAATCGCAGCAATCTTCCGTCCCTCTTCAATCATACCTTCTGCATCAACAGTTGTCGCTTTTACTTCCCCGCTAATCGCACCGTCCACAATAGTCGCAATCTCTGCCAGCACTTCCTCAAACACGCGGCCTTCTTTTGCGATAAGTGACGGGTTTGTCGTCACACCACAAATAACGCCCATGTCATTTGCTTTTTTAATCTCTTCTACCTTTGCCGTGTCAATAAAAAATTTCATCGTACTTCCTCCTTAAATACATTTGACTGCACATTTCGTTTCTTTGCTTATAACGTTATAACATAATAAAAAAAAGGTCAATAGACCTAAAAATTATTAATAATTTTCTTTATTAATAATTTCTATTATCTATAAACCTTTCTCTCTTTATACAACGAAAAACAGTTATTTTTCTCCTGTTCTTTTCACTTTCACCGGGAATATTATTAATAATCTTCTCAAAACATTAATTTACTTTTGCATAAGAAGTTGTTCCCCGCGGAATAACTTTCGGTTCGTATTCCACATGATATATACTCACAGGCTGTATTTCTGAATATTTTCCCGCCTGCGACAAAATCTTCTGCATAATAATATCACAGGCATCTCTTCCTTTATAAATCGCAAAGTGTTCTATCGTCGTCAAAGAAATCTTTTTCATTCTTGCAAACAGGGTATTGTCACACCCCATAACCGACATATCATTCGGAACTTTATATTTTTCTTCTTCCAACGCCTCCAAAATACCAAAAGCAATCATATCATTTAAGCCCACAATGGCGGTCAAATCTTTCTCTTCCTTCAGCAACTCCTTAGTCAGTTCATATCCTATGCGATATTCTGAATCAATGTCCTGCACATTCCTATCAAACTCCTCAGCAGCCGCTTTAACAATAACCGACCGGCTCAGTCCCCTCTTTTCAAACTCTTTTAAAAATCCATCTACACGTTTGAATCTCTGTTTCTGCCTTCTCGTCAAAGGAGGTGCAATGTACGCCACTTTCCTATGGCCCAATTCCAACAAATGTTTCGCCATCATTCTTCCCAGCTTCTCATTGTTCAACTCCACCGCATCTACTTTTAACTGTTCATTCTGATTATTAATAATAACAATAGGCACTCTTTCAGCCAACTGTTCCACCTGCTCCATGAAACAACTGCTCGGATTACACATATAAATAATTCCGGAAGGCTGTAACGTAGGCATCATTTTCAGATACCGTTCTTCCATTTTTAAATTCCTCCGGGTGTTACAGACAAAAAGTCCATATCCCTTTTCATTTGCTCTGGATTCAATTCCCTGAAGCAGCATAACATAATAAGGGTTTGTCAGATTTGGACAAAACGCTACCAGCATTTTTTCTTTTCTGCTGTTTTTCCTTATTTTCCGCTTAGGAACAGCATACCCGAGTCTGTTTGCCGTTTCTTCAACTCTCTTTACCGTTTCTTTGGAAAAAGATACATTGTACTTTTTATTTAGTATCATGGATACTGTCGATTGGGATACCCCCGCCTCTCTGGCAATATCAGAGGAAGTTATTTTCCTGTTCCCCATAACCGCTTCTCACTCCTACAGTTCTGTTCGTCCTTCCAACGCCCTTAGCAATGTCACCTCATCAATATATTCCAAATCTCCCCCGACAGGGACTCCGCTTGCAATTCTGCTCACCTTAATCCCTGTGGGTTTAATCAGTTTACTGATATACATAGCCGTCGTTTCTCCTTCAAGACTGGAATTTGTTGCAATAATCACTTCGTCCACATCACCCTGCAGACGTTCCATCAGTTCTTTCAGTTTAATGTCGCCCGGTCCGATTCCAAGCATGGGAGAAATCGCACCGTGAAGTACATGATACACTCCCCGGTATTTCCCCGTCTTCTCATAAGCAACTAAATCTCTCGTTGTCTCCACAACCATAATCGTCTTTTCATCTCGGCTGTCGTCACTGCAAATCGGACAAACTTCCCTGTCCGTCAAAGTATAACATTTTGAACAATAACGGACGTTGTTACGGGCCTCCACCATAGCATTCGCCATCTGTTCCACCTGTTCTTTCGGCATATGAATAATATGGAATGCCAGACGCTGTGCAGATTTTGCTCCTATTCCGGGAAGTCTTGAAAGTTCCTCTATCAATTTGCTTATCTGACTGCTATAATAATCCATTTCTATTTCCCCTAAACTAGAACGGCATTCCCGGCATTCCTCCGCCTAATCCGCCTGTAAGTTTTGCCATTGCAGATGAAGATTCCTCATCTACTTTGCGGAGCGCTTCATTTGTTGCCGCCATAATTAAATCTTCCAACATTTCAATATCATCAGGGTCAACTACTTCTTCCTGTAATTTTACTTTCGTAACCGCTCTTGTCCCTGATACAGTCACCTCTACGGCGCCTCCCCCGGCAGTTGCCGTAAATTCTTTTGATTCCATCTCTTTCGCCTGTTCTTCCATCTGACGCTGCATCTTCTGTGCCTGTTTCATTAAGTTCGCCATATTTCCAGGCATGCCTCCCGGAAATCCTCCACGTTTTGCCATATTAAAATCCTCCTTAATCTTCTATTGTAATGTCCATATGCACTACTTGTTCTATATCCACAAAACTTTCCTCAAATCTGCGCCCTTCCTCTATCTGACGCACCTCTATTGTAATCGCTTTGCCGATTCTGTTTTCAATCAATTCCGTCAACTCCCGCTTATGCTGTTCCTGTCTCACAAAATCTGCCGACAGTTCGTCCGGCAAAATAACAAGAAGTTTATTTTCTCCCCCAAGGCTTAGTCTTGCATTTTTCAAATATCCCTTCAAAAGCCCTGAAGTTTCATTCACGATTGAGCGGAAATTTTTCACAACCGCTTTTATCTCTTCCGGAATCGCTTTTTCCAACACCGGTTTCGGCATCGGTTCTCTCTTAGGTTCAGCCACTTCTCTGACAACCTGTATTTCCCCTGCCTGCTCCACCTTTTCTTCCACCGCACGAATGCGGTCAAGCAATGTATCCGGATTTGTCTCCATGGCAGGTTTACATAATTTAATCAATGTCACTTCCAACAAAATACGTTTCTGTACCGCATATTTTATCTGATTGGACAAATCCGAAAAAATGCGGATATAACGAAGAAGTATATCGACTTCTATCATTTCAGCCTCTTCTTTTAATTGCTGTAAATTTTCTGAGGAAACGTCAAGAACCTCCTCCATATTATCGGAAGTTTTTGCCAAAAGCAGATTTCTCAAATACCATGTGAAATCATTTACCATCTGTGTCAGTTCCCGCCCCTGCATCACCAGTTCTTCCACACTTTTCAGCACTGCAGGAACATCTCTTTTTAATATCTGACGGAGAAGCCGGCTGAACACGTCTGTATCCACCGCTCCAAGCACCTCAAGCACATGGTCATATGTCAGTTTCTGCCCGAGATAAAAAGCAATACACTGGTCCAAAAGGCTTAACGCATCTCTCATAGAGCCGTCCGCCATTTTCGCCACATAGCGAATTGCCTTCTCTTCCACTTCGACATTCTCTTCTGTCATCAGTTCCCTTAATCTGTCTGCAATCGTATCAATACTGATTCTCTTAAAATCATATCTCTGACATCTGGACAGAATAGTAATCGGAATTTTATGCGCCTCCGTAGTCGCCAAAACAAAAATAACATACTCCGGTGGTTCTTCCAATGTCTTTAACAGTGCATTGAACGCTCCTATGGAAAGCATATGCACCTCGTCAATAATATAAACTTTATATTTTCCCTCGGTTGGCCTGTATGCAACTTCTTCACGGATTTCACGGATATTGTCCACACCGTTATTCGATGCCGCATCTATCTCAATCACATTCATCGATGCACCCAATGCGATGGAACGGCACATCTCGCATTCGCCACAGGGACTTCCATCTTCTGTATGCTGACAATTTACCGCCTTTGCAAAAATTTTGGCTACCGTTGTCTTTCCCGTTCCTCTTGTCCCGCAAAAAAGATAAGCATGTCCGATACGGTCTGCTTTTATCTGATTTTTTAATGTTGTCACAATATGGTCCTGCCCTTTGACATCATCAAATTCACTTGGACGAAACTTTCGATATAATGCTGTATACGACATATATCTTCTCTCCTTCCATGCTGACGCAAAATTGTCTGATTGACAACTCATTATAGCACGAATACAGGAATACAAACAAGATTTTTAATTTTCATTTTACCCGTGCCTTCTTGCAAAAAATGTTCTATAATAGAATAGAATGAAAAAAGGAGGAGTTAATATGGAAAGAAATGATGCCTGCTGGTGTGGCAGCGGTAAAAAATATAAAAAATGCCATATGTTTATTGATGAGAAAATCGCTTTACTGGAAGAGCAGGGGCATATCGTGCCAACCCGCGATATATTGAAAACTCCTGAACAGATTGAAGGAATCAAAAAAAGCGCTGAGTTAAATACTGCCGTACTGGACCACGTTGCAAAACATATTTGCGCAGGAATGAGTACCGCTGAAATTGATAAACTTGTATATGATTACACAACCGAACACGGTGGAATCCCTGCACCTCTTGGCTATGACGGTTTCCCAAAAAGTGTTTGTACATCGTTAAATAACGAAATCTGTCACGGAATCCCTGATGAAAATATCATTCTTGCGGAAGGAGATATTATCAACGTAGATGTTTCCACTATTTTAAACGGCTACTTTTCTGACGCTTCAAGAATGTTTACAATCGGAAAACTTTCCGAGCGGGCAGAGAAAATCGTTCGGGTTACGGAAGAATGTGTGGAAAGAGGACTTGAAATGGCAAAACCTTGGGGACACTTAGGTGACATCGCAGATGCAATCAACTCTCACGCACAGGCTAATGGCTATTCTGTTGTAGAAGATATTGGAGGACACGGAATCGGACTTGAATTTCATGAAGACCCTTTTGTTAGTTACGTTACACCAAAAGGAAGTGAAATGGTACTCGTTCCGGGTATGATTTTCACTATTGAGCCAATGATAAACGAAGGCAGCCCTGATTTCTTTGTCGATGAAGATAATGGTTGGACAGTTTACACGGAAGATGACGGTTTATCCGCTCAGATTGAATATATGGTATTAATTACAGAAGACGGTGCTGAGGTACTGACGAAATAAAATTGTGGGGCATATCGCATGATACGCCCCACAGTTTATAACAAGAATATTTATAGTAGTTTTCCGGTCTTTATTATCAACACTACCTGCAAAATCAAAGCAACAAACAATGCAAGAAATGAAATAAAGGTTGAAATTTTCCTGTTTTCTTTCCACTCACGAAACTCATCAAACGTTATCTTTGGTAAAAGAATGAGAAGAACAAGATTTATTGCTATCCAATTGCGAACCAGACCAACTCCAATAATAATATAGATTATAATATCAATGATATAAGGGAAATATTGTTTTATATTTTTCATAGCAATCCACCTCGCTTGTGTATGTAACTCTTGTTCTAATAAGGAATAAAATTGATATGCTTTATAACTAAAATATTTATAATTTTACGTTCTTGATTATCAGCACTAACACAGTAATGAAATAAAGCAGTGTAACAAAAACTGAAAGATAATTTAAAAATGTCTTTTTTTCTTTCCGCTCACAAAACAAATTAAACAACAGCCCTAGAAAAATAATAAAAAAAACAGCATTTTCCGGCAGCCAGTGATAAACTAAAATAGTTCCAATAATAATCACAACTATTAGATTAACTATTAGAGATAAATATTGTTTTTTATTTTTCATAGCAATCCACCTCTCCTCGTATATGAAACTCTTGCTTTAATAAGGGACAACTTTCACTCCACCGTTTATAAAGTTAGACTTATTTTATATGGTCATTTCAATAATTGCAAGAAAATAATGGTAAGCGCTTAGTTTCGGGGTAGATATAAAAAAGAAAGCCTAGCATCTACGGCTAGACGCTAGGAAAACAAGCATTTTACTCCATTTATTTACACAACTCCTGAACGTGTTCGTTCCAAGGAGCGAGATTTTCGAATTCTTCGTCTGACATATCCTTGTTTGGACGATGTTCAAACAGGAACTTCAGATACTCGTACAAATTTAGGTTATAGGTTTTAGCCATTTCAACAATTGTAAGGTACAGAGCGTTTGCCTTTGCACCTTCGGCTGTGTCAGAGAACAGCCAGTTCTTACGACCTATAGTTACTGGACGGATGGCATTTTCGCTGAGATTGTCGCTCAAACTACAGCGACCATCTTCAAGATAAGTCTGCAGATATTCCTGATAGTTGTTGATATAGGTAATGGCCTTCTTCAGTTTGCCATTGCTTCCAGGATTCACTTGCTTAAGCCACGACAAAAAGCCCTCAATCACAGGTTTCTGATCTTTGAGGCGTCGTTTTTCGATCTGTTTGTATGAAAGTTTCTTCTCTTTATAGGTACGTTCATACTCAAAAAGTTTATTACAGTACAACACACCTTGTACCGCAGGATTACTGTAATCCTTTTCCATTCCTTTTGGGATGGCTTCTAAAAGGTATCTGCGAACATGTGCCCAACAGCAGCAGCGATTAGCCTCTTTTAGTTTATTGTATCCGCGATAACCGTCGGTCATAAAGTAAAAGCCAGGTGCGATACCTTTCAGGAATTTTTTGATGTTTTCACCAGCTCTGGTTGGTGTGTAATTATAAAGAATGATTGGATTCAGTTCATCTTCTCCGGTACGGATTACCCAGAAGTAAGATTTCGTTTCAGCTCTGCGCCCATCTTCCTTTAATACCTGAGTTGGTGTTTCATCCATCATTAGGAATCTTCGTTTCAGAAGTTCGCGATGGAAGTAATCATACATTGGTTGGAGATATTCCATACCGCAGTTGATGATCCACTTCGCCATGGATGCTCTGGTAATCGGAGTGTTCAACTGAAGAAAATCTTTTTCTTGACGATTTAACGGAATATAAAGTCCAAACTTCTGATATGCGATATGTGCCAGAAGAGATGGTGACACATAACTTCCAGCTAATAACGCAGGAACACCATTGTCTTTGATGAACTGTGGTTCTTCGGTATCCTTGCATTCAGGACATGCATAAGTAGTTGCGATATATTCAATACGTTCCAGTTTTGGAGGAGTATAGACAATCTCACTACGGATTACTTCTGTACCAATCGGAAGCATCTGGGCAGAACATAAC
>LR698958.1:142118-232387 GCA_902381685.1 Lachnospiraceae bacterium
GTGTTAGAATATAAATAGTACAAGTCAAAATGAGAATTCCTTATAAGAAAAATTATGGTACAATGTAGGTACCGCACTGAAGGAGGATCTCATTATGGCAAAGCACTATGACAAACAATTTAAGCTGGATGCAGTCCAGTATTATCATGATCACAAGAACTTAGGACTGCAGGGCTGTGCTACAAACTTAGGAATCAGTCAGCAGACTTTATCACGCTGGCAGAAAGAACGTAAGCGCTTAGTTTCGGGGTAGATATAAAAAAGAAAGCCTAGCATCTACGGCTAGACGCTAGGAAAACAAGCATTTTACTCCATTTATTTACACAACTCCTGAACGTGTTCGTTCCAAGGAGCGAGATTTTCGAATTCTTCGTCTGACATATCCTTGTTTGGACGATGTTCAAACAGGAACTTCAGATACTCGTACAAATTTAGGTTATAGGTTTTAGCCATTTCAACAATTGTAAGGTACAGAGCGTTTGCCTTTGCACCTTCGGCTGTGTCAGAGAACAGCCAGTTCTTACGACCTATAGTTACTGGACGGATGGCATTTTCGCTGAGATTGTCGCTCAAACTACAGCGACCATCTTCAAGATAAGTCTGCAGATATTCCTGATAGTTGTTGATATAGGTAATGGCCTTCTTCAGTTTGCCATTGCTTCCAGGATTCACTTGCTTAAGCCACGACAAAAAGCCCTCAATCACAGGTTTCTGATCTTTGAGGCGTCGTTTTTCGATCTGTTTGTATGAAAGTTTCTTCTCTTTATAGGTACGTTCATACTCAAAAAGTTTATTACAGTACAACACACCTTGTACCGCAGGATTACTGTAATCCTTTTCCATTCCTTTTGGGATGGCTTCTAAAAGGTATCTGCGAACATGTGCCCAACAGCAGCAGCGATTAGCCTCTTTTAGTTTATTGTATCCGCGATAACCGTCGGTCATAAAGTAAAAGCCAGGTGCGATACCTTTCAGGAATTTTTTGATGTTTTCACCAGCTCTGGTTGGTGTGTAATTATAAAGAATGATTGGATTCAGTTCATCTTCTCCGGTACGGATTACCCAGAAGTAAGATTTCGTTTCAGCTCTGCGCCCATCTTCCTTTAATACCTGAGTTGGTGTTTCATCCATCATTAGGAATCTTCGTTTCAGAAGTTCGCGATGGAAGTAATCATACATTGGTTGGAGATATTCCATACCGCAGTTGATGATCCACTTCGCCATGGATGCTCTGGTAATCGGAGTGTTCAACTGAAGAAAATCTTTTTCTTGACGATTTAACGGAATATAAAGTCCAAACTTCTGATATGCGATATGTGCCAGAAGAGATGGTGACACATAACTTCCAGCTAATAACGCAGGAACACCATTGTCTTTGATGAACTGTGGTTCTTCGGTATCCTTGCATTCAGGACATGCATAAGTAGTTGCGATATATTCAATACGTTCCAGTTTTGGAGGAGTATAGACAATCTCACTACGGATTACTTCTGTACCAATCGGAAGCATCTGGGCAGAACATAACGAACAGAGTTTATCTTCATCTGTCAGAGTGCCTGCGATTACTTGTCTGGTTGGGATATCTTTGAACTGTTCTGCTAAAGTTGGTCTCTTTTTACGACTCTTCTTTGCAGGAACTACGATTTCAGGTTCGATGAGTTCGACTGGTTTTTCTTCTTCCACAGTTTCACCAAACAGACTTAACTGTCCGGCGATATCGTCAGTACGACGTTCACTGGAAGAACCGAACATCTTTTGTCTGAACCATGCCAGTTCAGCTTTGAGATTATCATTCTCAGCTTGCTGTCTTGAGATAGTGTCATTCAGCATTTTAATAGTAGTATTCAGTTGTATAATCATATCTTTCAACTCAACAAGCTGGATATCTTTACTGCTCTTTGTCATGGTATTTCTCCTAGATTTGCTATAATCATTATACCACAAAAATGCCTGCGAAGCCAGTAAATACAATGGGTTCACGCCATTCGTAGTGCCTTTGGCTGTTCGATTTCAAGACCTGACATGAGCCAGTCGAATTGTTGCCAGGTGATAGGTTTTACCTCGGAACTGTTCCTTGGCCAACGGTATCTTCCAGATAAAACATCCAGTCTTTTGTATAAGAGGATATAGCCATCCGGCTCTTTGAACAGGACTTTGATCCTGTCGCAACGCTTACCGCAGAACAGATAGATAGAATGTCCATCAGGTTCATGCTTGAAATTTTTCATAATGATTGCACACAATCCATCAATGGATTTTCTCATATCCGTGTACCCAGTCACCAGATAAATGTTGGTTGCAAGGGAAATATCACCAAGCATGAGACATTCCTCCTAAGCATTGGAGTGTAGTTCTGATTAAGTCTGGATTGGTGTTATTAAAGAATCGAATGGTAGAATTACCCATTATGATTTCCACAGCAACACTAGCATCAGTATCAGGCATTGTTAGAATGCGAGTGTTTTTCTCCATTATTGTAGCAGCTGGTGCTGGTTCCGGAACCAGATCTAATTTGACAACTTCCTGATGAACAGGGGTTCCCAAGTGCTTACTCTCGGAATTAGGTATTGTCACACCAGCTTTGCGCAATTTACTGACCCAGTTGTAAAAAGTACCAGCATGGATTCCATGTGCTTCACACCACTGGTAATCAGAAAGACCGCTGGAACGGCATTCCATAATAAGTTTCAGTTGTTCTTCACGATTGACACGTTTTGCTTTCATAATTGCTAACCTCCAAGTAGAGTAAAACGCTTGCATTATAATCTCGAAATGGAGCAAAACGCTTGCGTTTCCTAGCTACAATTATAAAGCAGAAACGGAGTGGATAAAATCCACCCCGAAACTAAGCACTTACAAATAATGTGTTTGAATTGCATTTTATAAAAACAATTTTAATTTTATTTCCAATATATGAATAAACACTTATTTTTTTCTTAAGAAGAATTATAATTTCTTTGTACATTTACCACCTATAATCCAAATAACACTATTAGCAGTTAAAATTTAAGAGGGCATATCGAATTTGATATGCCCTCACTTTATTATCCGTCAAAAATATTTCTCAAACTTTTTATATGTTTCTTTCGGAATCTGATACAGTTCATCATCTATCTTAACTTTATCCGGATTATAAAAATAGAGTTTTTTTGACACTATTTCTTTTTCTACTTCGCACTGTATCTCCATATGATAAATCGAACCCTTGATACTATCATTATTCATTTTCTTATACGATATATTTTTCAAATCCTCCAACAGCGCTTCAGAAGCATTCTCATCTAAAACAATATATTCAGCCCCATGTCTTATCATTTCCTCATCAGCCATTGAGATTTTCACAAGATTATCTTTGTTTACATCTTCCAGTGGGCTTACATCTTTTTTACAGGAAATAACAGAAAGGGATAATGCCGTTACAACACTCACATTCAAAAGCATAATTTTCCATCGTTTATTTTGCAAAATATATCACCCCATCTAGATTAGTATAATTTTCCCGAACCCAAACATTATTTTGTCCCCAGCCATTATTTACAATCACATAATTTCCATTTTATATTAACAATTTTTTATATTTTTTCAACCTTATATTTAAAAAAATATATTTTTTATTTATTTTTTTAGTTTTATTTTTTTATAAATTTTCTGTTTTTAAGTTGTTACTACTAACAAGATTATAAAATAAATAAATCTTCTTTTGGTAGACATTTACTAATCTAACAAAAGAAGATCATTCCCAAAGAAATATCAATATATCCCAAACACATTATTCAGTTAATAGCAAGATTCTATTTTTTCTATAATACACTCACAAAACATATCTTATATATTTTTACGTAGCAAAAAAGCGGGTGATGGGAATCGAACCCACGTATCTAGCTTGGAAGGCTAGTGTTCTACCATTGAACTACACCCGCATAATCAATCTTATTCAACTATGCCCAGAGCCGGAATCGAACCAGCGACACGAGGATTTTCAGTCCTCTGCTCTACCGACTGAGCTATCTGGGCTTATGTCATTTGATAACTTATCTCTGACACGTTTAATATCATATCAGATATTCCAACCATTGTCAACAACTTTTTTACATATTTTATCTTCTTTCTTTTCCGAAAAAGAAGGGCATATCCTATCAATAGTCTACGCCCCTTTATCACCTTATGCCATTAATTCATCTGCCATTTTTTCCATAACTTCTACTGTATCATCGTTCATTACAGATTTGATTGTCACTACAGTGTCACAAATTGTTATGTCTTTCATACTTTCAAATACTGCCTTCATCTGTCTTGCCGCTGTCGGAGCCCATGAACCATTTTCCATAATCGCCACTTTACGTTTTTGGAAGTTTTTCGCTTTTAAGTGCGTTAAGAAGTTTTCCATACATGGAAATACTCCGTTATCATAAGTTGCCGCAGCCACAACTAATTTATCGTACTTAAATGCGTCCTCAATCGCCTCAGACATATCATCTCTTGACAAATCCATTACAGCAACTTTTTTCGCACCTTTTTCCCCAAGGATTTCTACCATTTTCTTTGCCGCTGCTGCAGTATTTCCGTGAATGGAAGCATATGCTACCAAAACCCCTTCTTCTTCCGGTTCATAACTGCTCCATGTATTATACTTATCTATATAATACGCTAAATTTTCTTTCAATATCGGACCATGAAGCGGACAAATCATCTCTATATCCAATGCCGACGCTTTCTTCAAAAGATTCTGCACCTGCATACCGTATTTTCCTACAATATTGAAATAGTAACGTCTTGCCTCGCAAGCCCAATCTTCATCTGTATCTAATGCCCCAAATTTTCCAAATCCGTCTGCCGAAAAGAGAATCTTCTCAGACTGCTCGTAAGTCACCATAACTTCCGGCCAGTGTACCATCGGTGCCATAAAGAACTGTAATGTATGACTCCCGATATTTAGAGTGTCTCCTTCTTTTACGAGAACTTTTCTTCCTTCCAAATCCACATTAAAAAACTGTGAAACAAGATTAAATGTTTTCGCATTGCCGACTACCTGCATACTTGGGTACTTTTCAATTAAATTTTGAACATTGGACGCGTGATCCGGTTCCATATGAGAAACAACAAGATAATCCACTTCTCTGCCGTCCAAAACTTCTTCTAAATTAGCAAGCCACTCTTCTGTCGCTCTTGCATCTACTGTATCCATAACAGTTACTTTTTCATCAAGAATGACATATGAGTTATAGGAAACTCCATTCGGAATCACATACTGACTTTCAAACAAATCCAACGTCTTATCATCTACACCTACATACTTAACTGTATCTGTGATTTTCATCTCTTTCATCTCTTTCTCCTCAATCTATCTTCTCTTTCACTTCGTGCAATTATTATACCGTAGTTCTCTGCAATTTCCTAGTATGTTTTTCTAAAAATGCACTGCCAACCTAAAACAAGAAGAGAGAAACCTCTGTTTCACAAAGATTTCTCTCCCACTGCTTCTCACTGCCGCAGACCGGAATCGAACCGGTACGGGAGTATAAGTCCCGCAGGATTTTAAGTCCTGTGCGTCTGCCTGTTCCGCCACTGCGGCATATATAAATTAAAATATAAATGGTTGGAGAAGGATTCGAACCGTTTTGGTTGTAGCAAACCGCTTTCTCTACCCTTAGTTTTATGAATGGATGGAGAAGGATTCGAACCTTCGAAGGCGGTGCCAACAGATTTACAGTCTGCCCCCTTTGGCCACTCGGGAATCCATCCATATGCCTAACAATATCTATTTATATCACACTCTAAATAAAAAAGCAAGAAAAAGTTCTAATCTGTATTAGATTTTTTCTCTTCATTTAAACTCTGTCGGCATTTTTCACATATCATCTGCCCTTCGGGAACGATTTCCCCGCAGCATACGCACGTGTCTACATTAAAATATTTTATTTTCTTCCCACTTTTCTTTTTCTTTTCCAAAATATACTCACCCTGTTTCTCAGTAGAAAAGTCTTCATTATTTTTTCTTGTCCATTTTATAATCTTGTACCCAATTATCAAATAATGTTTTAGTTAAATCCTGACTTTCATTATCTAACTGATTTACCAGTTTTCCGTCTTCAATATAGAATATTCCGGGTGTTCCCACAAAATCCGGAAACATATCTTCTATTTTTTCTATATTCTCATCTGACTTTGCGCCAAAATTTTCATCAATGTTTACATCATAAATTTTCACATGGTGGTTCTTAAGATAACTTTCCATCAGTTCATAAAATTCCGCACAATATTTACAATAGTCACGGGTAACAACTAACGTAAATGTTTCCTTTTCTTTCATCATCGTTTCCATTTCTTCCATGGATATCTTTATAATTTCCCCCGGTCTTGTGTCCCTATTATAAAATTTTCCACAGCCGCTCACCATAATACTCAAAGCAATGATTAACAGTAAAAAAGATTTTTTTCCAAACTTTTCTCCCTCCTATTCTTAATTCTCCTTATCCCTTTTCAATTCTGAAGGTATAGAATATTTTATCTTGTGGTCAAAACTTACCTGTTCTTTATCTATTTTTCCATCTTCATCAAAATAGAAAATGTATTCCGAAGGCGCTTTCTCTTTCTTTTCAACAATTGAAAATATATAGAAATCGAGTTCTACTCCCGGCTCTATTTCTTCCCAAAAATAACTTTGAATTTCGTTAATAAGCACAATTTTGCCCTGATAATGTTCTTTGTTGGAAAGCCCTTCCACTTTTATCTGGTTTACATTTACTTTTTTATCTCCGGTATTTTTCAGTGTTCCGTATAATACATGATAGTAATAGCCCTCCTCTTTTTTATAGTGGTTATAATATCCCTGCGGATTTTTGGGTTTAACCTCTTCTCTTTTGTCCCATGATTTGACTTCCAACTGCAAATTTCCGATTTGAAATGTATTTCCTTCCCGCTCTACAGTATCTTTTGCCTCATATTTAGTATTTCCACAGCCTGATAACAGCAAAACCGCCAAACACAGACAGATAATTTCTTTCCTCCAATTTTTCTTCATAATTATTCCACCTTAAGTATAGTCTCTACCTCTCCGCCATTCATCTCAACTTCAGGATCTTTCAATGAGCCTGTCTTAACGGAAATTGTAATCGGATAATTGCCAACTTCAAATTTCTCTTTTATCTCAATTTCCACAATCGCTGTGCCGGGTTCTAACCACTTACTTTCATATAGAAGTTTGTTTCCTTCTTTTAAATAAATCTGATATTTAAAATAACATGGGTTTCCTTCCGGATTCACCAAGCCTGCTTCTACTTTATTTTTCCCTGTCTTCATCGTCAGTTCTGAAAAGACCGGAATCATAATTTCATTAGGATTTTCATTTTTCATTCCATTCGGCATCTGATAAGCAATCGCTTCTTTATCTAAATCAACTTTCGGCTGCCGGTTTAACGCCCACCAGATTCCTCCGCCAACCAACAAGGCAAAAATTAAGATAAGCGGAAGCAACATTTTTTTACGTTTTTTTCTATGATACGTACATATCCTTCCTCGCCCTCGTTACTTTTACACTGCAAAGACTGTTTATATTGGTGCTGGTAAATCGGGATTGTCCTACCGCTTTTATGATAAAGATAAGGAAGTCTGTTCAAAACATAATAAGACACTTGATGAAGTCGGCAGTTGGAAACGGACAGAAATGCAACTGCGTGATGATAAGGCTCATGCTTTTGCCATGACATTCAAAGACAGACCGCTGGAACTTGGGGAACTGGCTTTCGGGCTATTGGCAAACAACCTACGCTTTGTCGTGCCAAACAGAAATGAAAGTAATAAGAGCAGATGGAAAACGTGTCGGTTTTGGGAACGCTTTTTAGGGGCTGTGGAAGTCTTGAAACTGCAAGTACCGAAACTACATAATTCTCTTGAAGAAACACAGCAATGGCTCACAGAGGGTGGCGTGATTTCCGCTGTCAAAAGTTTTTACTTCTTAGAAGAACATGACGCATTAGGTGGACTGGAAAAAGTGGGAACTATGCTTGATAAGGCAAGATACAGTAATTCCCTTTCAAGCAAACTAACCGCCCACTTACAGAGGATAGACCGCACCGACCTTATCCCCTATATCCAGTATGACACGAAACATGGGAAAGGGGGTATCTGATGAATAATAACGATATTCCTGTATGGGAAAAATATACCCTTACCATTGAAGAAGCGTCAAAGTATTTCCGTATCGGAGAAAACAAGTTAAGACGATTGGCAGAGGAAAACAAGGACGCTGGCTGGCTCATTATGAATGGCAACCGCATACAGATTAAACGCCGACAGTTTGAAAAGGTCATCGATAAATTGGACGCAATCTAATGCAAATGAGCCTTGTATGTGTTATGATGAACACAAGTCATATCAAGGCTCTTTCCAACAAGGAAAGGAGCAGACACCATGAAAGAAAAAAGACGGGATAGCAAAGGACGTATCCTGCATACTGGAGAGAGCCAACGAACAGACGGAAAATACTTATATAAATATGTGGACGCATTTGGGAACACAAAATATGTGTATGCTTGGAGATTGACACCCACAGACCCGACGCCAAAAGGGAAACGGGAAAAACCCTCACTTCGTGAACTGGAACAGCAGATAAGACGGGATATTGAGGACGGTATCGACAGCACAGGCAAGAAAATGACGCTTTGCCAACTTTACGCCAAACAGAACGCACAGAGGGCAAACGTGAAGAAAAGCACACAGAAACAACGGGAACAGCTCATGCGGTTATTGAAAGAGGATAAGTTAGGTGCTAGGAGCATTGATACGATAAAACCCTCTGACGCTAAGGAATGGGCGTTACGCATGAAAGACAAAGGCTTTTCCTATAACACCATTAACAACCATAAACGCTCGTTAAAAGCGTCATTCTATATCGCCATACAAGACGATTGTGTAAGAAAAAAACCTTTTGATTTCAAGTTAAGTGAAGTCCTAGAAAATGATACCAAAGAGAAAGTCGCATTAACAGAGGAACAGGAACAAGCCTTGTTATCATTCATCAAGACAGATAATGTGTATCACAAATATTATGATGATGTGCTGATACTGTTAAAAACAGGACTTCGTATCTCGGAACTGTGCGGACTGACAATCATGGACGTTGATTTTATCCATGAGGTTGTAGTTATCGACCACCAGTTACTAAAGAGCAAGGAACAGGGATATTATATTGAAACACCTAAGACAAAAAGTGGAACAAGGCAAGTACCATTAAGCAAAGAAACGATACGGGCATTTCAACGAGTTATGAAGAAACGCCCAAAGGCAGAACCATTTGTGATAGACGGACGGGGCAACTTTCTATTTGTCAATCATAAAGGCAAGCCTAAAGTTGCGATTGATTACAATATGCTTTTTGTCCGTATGGTAAAGAAATACAACAAGCACCATAAGGATAACCCCTTGCCACATATCACACCGCATACACTACGCCATACGTTCTGCACAAGACTGGCAAGTAAGAACATGAACCCGAAAGATTTACAGTATATCATGGGACATTCAAATATCAGTATCACAATGAACTGGTATGCTCATGCGTCCATAGATACTGCAAAATCAGAGGTTCAGCGTCTAATCGCATAAGAAGTATTTACCACGATTTTAACCACGCTTGATAGCGAAAATATAAGAAGATAGACCTAGATATGTGAGGTTTACCACAAAAGCAAAATGCCCGTAGAGCCGATAAAATAAGGCTTTGCGGACATTTAAGAAGATATAAAAAGATAGTCAAAAAGACTTATATAATTTAAAATAAATATTTTACTTTAAAATGTATTTTGGTAAAAAGCAGATGATATTTACTACACTTCTGTAAAAACTATACCAATTTGCTCTAGATTGATATTAACATAACCGGAAAATATTGTCTATAACTTTTTTCCAATTTTTTACATTTTTTTCATACACCAAAATTATATTGACTTTAACCATAATCCAAAAGGATAAGCGCCTATTTTTAAAATTCCATCGTCTTTAACACAAGCGCCGAATGTTTTCCCATATTGACTACCATTTCCCCATTCTTCACAATATACTCTTCATATTCCGTTGTATAATCATCGTCATAAGTATACATCAGCCTTCTCATTCTGCCCTCTTTCGGAACGCCTGCACGCCATACCGGAACAACAATTTCCGCACGTTCACTTCTGTTATTTATCACAACAACAAATTGTTCCGTGTCGCTGAATCTGGCATACGCCAAAATATGCTCCGCTCCATGCAGTAATAAGATTGATCCGCTCTTGAACGCCTCATATTTTTTGTGAATCCGTATCATTTCTTTATGGAAAGCAATCAGCAATTTATCTTCTAACCCCCACGGATATGTTCTTCGGTTATCCGGATCGGTAAACCCGCATACGCCCGCCTCATCACCATAGTAAATCGTCGGAGCGCCTATCCAAGTCATCTGCATTGTAACGGCAACTCTGAAGACTGCCTTACTCACATACTCTTCCGCCGCTTTCGCGCCCAGCTGTGCCGCCCTTCCCACCATATGGTTCGTTCTTGTGAGGAAACGGGAATGGTCGTGATTAGACAATTCGTTCATTGCAACAAGTCTTGAAGGTGTAAACATTTTGGACATATGATACTTCATCGTTTCCGCAAAATGGTCTGCATTCCCCCATAGTTCCTGTCTTTCTTCGTCACTGTGTTTTTCCATACCGGTTAAAAACCATGTAATCGGCTCCATAAACGCATCGTAATTCATTACCGTATCCCATTCATCTCCCAAAAGCCACTCTTTCGGATCTCCGTAATGTTCTGCGATAATTACCGCATTGGGATTCGCCTCTTTTACGGCACTGCGGAATTTTTTCCAAAATTCGTGATTATATTCGTTGCTGTATCCCAAATCAGCAGCAACGTCCAATCTCCAGCCGTCCACATTGTACGGCGAAGAAACCCATTTTTTAGCAATATTCAGTATATATTCTTCCAGTTTTGGAGAATCTTCGTAACTTAATTTCGGAAGGGTATCATGCCCCCACCAGCCTTCATAGCGGGTATTATATGGCCAGTCTGAATCTTTATTTTCATTAAAATGGAAAAACTCCCTATACGGACTGTCTTTAGAAATGTATGCGCCTTTCTCATATCCCTGCTGCCTCTCATAAATATGTTCTCTGTCCAACCATTTATTAAAAGAGCCGCAGTGATTGAATACGCCGTCCAAAATCACTTTCATTCCTCTTCGATGAATCTCTTCAACTAACTGAGCAAAAAAGCGATTGCTTGCCTCTAAATTTTCTTTATCTGTTGTTCTTTTCTGATATTTCGTTGCGTGCACGTTGTTTTTAGCATGCTCGCCGACCAATTCGCCGCCATCATGAAGGATCACTGCATAGTGAGGATCTATATAGTCATAATCCTGTATGTCATATTTGTGATTAGACGGTGAAACAAATATGGGGTTAAAATAAATCGCCTCAATCCCTAAATCCTGAAGATAGTCTAATTTATCCATAACGCCTTTTAAGTCTCCGCCATAAAAATCACGCACGTCCATCTCTCTCGGATAACGGTTCCATTCCGTCACTTTTTGACACGGTTCTCCTATATAGAGATATTCCCTCGTTTCCACATCATTCGTTTTATCACCATTACAAAAGCGGTCAACAAAAATCTGATACATTACCGCCCCTTTTGCCCAATCCGGTGTGGAAAATCCCGGTGCAACCGCAAAAGAATAGGAATGAATCAGGTTCTTACAAACTCCGTAGGTATTATAATAACAGTAGTCATCTTTGCTTTTCACTTCAAAATAATAGTAAAAAATTTCACTGCCCAGTTGTTTTTCAACAGTATAATAATCAAAGTTTCCTTCTGTCTCTCTCTTTGTCATAGGCAATCTTTCGTTTCCGGATACAAGCCATACATTTTCCACATCATCTTTTGCAGTGCGGAAACGTATGGTAATCCGGCTATTTACCGATGGATCAGGAGGCCATACATAACTCCCTGTCCCATCACTAAACAACGCCTGTTTATTCATAGAAGCACTCCTTCTCTAACCTTCAGATACCGTTTCTTCAAATAATGCCTCAAATTCTTCTCTTGTAATCTTCTCCTTTTCAAGCAAAGCATCGGCACATACGTGCAGCACAGACTGGTGTTCTTTGATAATCGCTTTTGCTTTCGCATAACATTCATCAATAATACGTTTCACTTCTCTGTCAATCTGTCCGGCAACTTCCTCGCCGTATCCTCTAGATGTGTGTGCAAAATCACGTCCGACAAACACCTCTTCACTGTCATTATCGTAATTAATCAGACCAAGCGTTTCCGACATACCAAATTTTGTTACCATAGATTTTGCCATAGCCGTCGCCTGCTTAATATCCTGAGATGCTCCCGTCGTAATATCGTCAAAAATAATCTCTTCCGCAATTCTTCCTCCAAGAGATACCGTAATATCCTGCAGCATCTTTCCTTTTGTATTAAACATCTCGTCTTTTTCAGGAAGAGGCATTGTGTAACCTGCCGCACCGGTTCCCGTCGGAATGATAGACACACTGTAAACAGGGCCTACATCAGGAAGTACATGGAATAAAATCGCATGTCCCGCCTCGTGATATGCCGTAATTTTCTTTTCTTTTTCGGAGATAATACGGCTCTTCTTCTCCGCTCCGATGCCGACTTTTACGAACGCTTTGCGAATATCATTCTGCTTTACATAAACTCTGTCTTCCTTCGCCGCATTAATCGCGGCCTCATTTAACAGGTTTTCCAAATCCGCTCCGGTAAACCCTGCCGTTGTCTGAGCAATCTGTAATAAATCCACATCGTCACCAAGAGGTTTTCCTTTCGCATGAACACGAAGAATCTCCTCTCTTCCTTTTACGTCAGGTCTTCCAACCATAACTTTTCTGTCAAATCGTCCCGGTCTTAAAATTGCCGGATCAAGAATATCCACACGGTTTGTGGCAGACATTACGATAATTCCTTCATTTACGCCAAAGCCGTCCATCTCAACAAGAAGCTGGTTCAGCGTCTGCTCTCTCTCATCGTGACCGCCGCCCATTCCGGTTCCACGCTTTCTCGCAACCGCATCAATTTCGTCGATGAAAATAATACACGGAGCATTTTTCTTCGCTTCCTCAAATAAATCTCTCACTCGGGAAGCGCCTACACCTACAAACATTTCCACAAAATCCGAACCGGAAATAGTGAAGAACGGAACACCCGCCTCACCTGCCACAGCTTTTGCAAGAAGTGTCTTACCTGTTCCCGGAGGTCCTACGAGGAGTACCCCTTTCGGAATTCTCGCGCCAACCTGAATATATTTCTTCGGTTCTTTTAAGAAGTCTACAATCTCCTCTAAATCTTCCTTCTCTTCCTGAAGGCCTGCCACCTGCGAAAATGTAATCTTTCTGTCCTTATCCGTGCTCATCTTCGCGCGGCTCTTTCCGAAACTCATGGCTTTCGCACCCGCTCCGCCTGCCTGACGGTTCATCATCATAAACAGGAACAAAATAAGCCCTACGGATACGAGTGTTGAAAATCCGGTTGTAGCAAACCAACTGTCTTTCGGAACATCATTCACATAGTAATCTACATTTTCCTTTTCCAAAAATTTCTCAACTTCTTTTACGTCCGATACATTAAAAGTTTCCTTACTGTCATCTTTCAGAACAGCTTCCACCTGACCGGTAGGAATTGCCTTGTTCTGCTTAACCGTGACAGATTTCACCTCATCATTTTGAACAGCAGACTTAAATGCACTGTAAGTATATGCTGATTCTCTCTGCGGGATATCATTCAGAATCCACCACGTCACCAAAAACACTACAATCAACAAGATGAAAGGAAAACCATTTACACCTCTGCTCTTACCATTATTCAATTTCTCAATACCCCTTTCTACTCGACACCTTCCACTACGCCGATGTATGGTAGATTTCTATATTTCTGTGCATAATCCAGTCCGTATCCGACTACGAATTCGTCCGGAATCTCAAATCCTACATAGTCCACTTTGACATCTCTCACACGGCGGTCAGGTTTGTCAAGTAATGTGCATAATCCCATACTTTTTGGTCCTCTCTTCTGCAGGATTTCCAATAAGTATGACAATGTTCTTCCTGAATCAATAATGTCCTCCACAACAATAACGTCTTTTCCTTCCAATGTTTCGTCTAAATCTTTTGCGATTTTAACAACTCCGCTGGAAGATGTTCCGTCACCGTAACTGCTTACGCTCATAAAGTCCATAGAAACCGGAACAGTAATTCTCTTTGCCAATTCACACATGAAAAATACTCCACCTTTTAACACACAGATTAAATGAACCTGTTTTCCGGCATAGTCTTCGCTGATTTTCTTTCCTAATTCTTCAATTCTTGCATTTACTTCTTCTTCTGAAATTAATACTTTAATTTTTTCTGACATTGTCCTTTTCTCCTTTGTCTATTGTGATTTTTAATATATGTTTTGTATTCTTACCTATCTGATACGCACAACCTCTTCTATATCCCACAACCCATAAAATATGGCTGCCGTCTGCCAGAAGAAGAACCCTGTCCCTCTCTTCCTTAGGGATTTTCTCATTGATAAAATAAGATTTAAGTTTCTGCTTCGCTCCACTTTCATTGATGGTAATATAGTCGCCCGCAGCCCTCGTCCGTATCACTATAGTTCTGTCCATTATATCACAATCAAAGCACTTCGTGTAGGGGTTTTCTACTTCCTCCCTGCTGATTTCTTCCGCATTCTTTATTTCATAAGAAATATTCCACTCCCCTATCTGCCTGTGATTACTCTGCAGTAAGTCTATTTCCTGTTTTTCCGCTTCCTCTTTCTGTCTCATTTCCCTTGCAAACGTAATACAAATCCCTTCATAACAACGGCAGGCACAAACGCCATACGGAAGATGTATTTGCCTTCCCACCTGATTGCCCATCAGTTTCTGTACTTCTTCGATGTGAACGGCATGGATATCTTTTTCCTTCTTTGTCATGGAAACGATTGCCTTTTTGATTACCATTCCACGCAAAATCGGAGGGAGTTTTTCATACTCTTCCTTCAAAAGAACTGTTTTGTTTTCTTTCTCAAGACTTACCCTGTCGTAGCGCCTTTCCGCTTCCTCCTCCATATAGTCCTGCAGTTCCCATATTCTCTCCATCGTCTCAGAAAAATGAGCCACCGTTTTTTCATTTACTCCCTGTTCCAGCGTCCGTATCACATGATTACGAACCCGGTTTCTCGTATACGCATCGGAATAATTTGTTTCATCTGTGCAATAGGCAATCTGACGTTTCAACAGATACTCTTCAATCTCTTTTCTCTCAAGACAGAGAAGCGGACGAATTCTGTTTTCCTTTACCGGACGCATGCCTCCAAGTCCCGCCAGACCGCTCCCCCTTGCCAAATTCATCAGAAGAGTTTCCGCATTGTCATTTCTATGATGCGCAAGTGCGATTTTCGTTCCGCCATACTTTTTTAGCGTTTGTTCAAACGCTTCTCTTCTCACATTTCTTCCCGCTTCCTCTAAGGACTCCCTCTTATTTTTCGCAATCCATTCTACATTTTCCCGATAAACTTCGCAGGTTAGATGATATTTTTCGCAAAGTTCCCTCACATATTTCTCATCACTTTCCGCATCTTCACCGCGCAAAAGATGATTGACATGGACAACGATTATATCAAACCCGATTGTCTTTTGCAGTTCCATTAAAACAAAAAGAAGGCATACCGAGTCCGCACCCCCTGATACGCCCACAACAACTTTATCCGCTTTATTCAGCATTTCCCATTTTGCCACAAATCTTGCAACTTTTTTTATCATCACATTCAGTCCCTTTATCTTTTGATATACATTTCCACTATATAGAATTCCTTTTTAAAATGCAACCATTTCATTACAGACTCCAAAATCCCACTGCCAGCACGGTCATGTCGTCCAACGGTTCTTCTCCCGTCCACTCCAGCACCTGCTCCAAAATGTGGTGCGCCATTTCTTTCGGATTGTTTTTGTTCGTTCCGCTTATAATCATTTCCATCAGCAAATCCTGCTCCCCGACCGGCAGTGCGTCCAGCACACCGTCCGTCACCATAATGACAAAGTCCCCGTTTTCCAATCTTTTCCGCGTTGTCTCTATCTCCAAATATTGTACAACTCCTATCGGAAGACTGGTGGAACTGATTCTTTCCACTTTATCCCCACGTTTTATGTAGGTCGTGGACGCTCCCACCTTCACAAACTCACAATTTCCATTATACAAATCAAAAACACTCATGTCGATTGTGGAAAAACTGATTTCTTCTCTTCCCATAACGAGAGCCGTATTCATCATCTGAATGGCAGTTTCCTTAGGAAATCCCGCAATCAGAAGTTCTTCCAACATTTCCACAACCATCGCACTTTCCTGAAACGCTTTTTCCCCCGAACCCATACCGTCCGACAAAATAACGCCATGTTTTCCACCCGGAAGTTCCATCATGGAAAAGTTATCCCCGGAAATTTTATCACAACCTTTCCCGATTTTGGCAACTCCCTGAAGAGTATGGTATTTCGGGCCTTCCATAGCGACAATTGTACAGTACTCCTGACCGACCAAAAGACGCTCCCCTTCCGGTAAAACCATTTTTCTGCCCACAACTTTTGACAGATTCCATACCAGTTCTTTTGTCGTCACACATTGTCCCTTTTTAGAACGGACAGTGAGATGTATCTCATATTTCCCTTCCGGTGTAATCAGAAACACACTGCTCAACAGCCGCACATCTATCTTTTTCAACTGTGCCTGTATTCTTTTTTCCAAAGACTCGTCCGAAAAAATACTGGCGTCCAACTCTCTCGTCGCATGCTGAATCATATGTGCAAAAGAATCCAGTTGAATGGCACACCCCTGCCTGTTTTGTGCCAATTTATTATTCCAAAGCAGTGTCTTTTTTGCCCCCTGAAACGTGTCCAATGTCTCCCGCAAAAATCTTGGCGCCTGTATGCAGCGTTTCTGCAATTTTCTCTTTATCTCCGTATTCAACTCAACGCCGTACTCCTCCACCGCCGAAAGAATTTCATACACCATCTGATATGTATAAATCGCATTCTCCCCCATGCACCATTCTCTGTTCTCACATTCCCTGCAGACGTTTTCACCTATCTCGGCAAAAATTTCTTCCATTTCCGCCTGAGTAAGCGTCTCCCTCTTTTCCTCCAGATGTAAAAATGTATCCGATAAATGCCTGAGTGAATTGGCAAACTTATCTATCTGTGTCACATACGGATTGTCCACTTCTATTTTACCCATACCCTATCTCCTTCTCTCACTTATTTTCTTTGCAAAAGATTGTATGACCGTACAATAAAAAACAAAAAAGATTGCGCTAAACGCAATCTTTTGTAAAATCTCTTTTCTATTTTTCTGACTGAAACAAAATCTCATTCTTACGGGCAAGCCCTAATTCGTCTTTTGCCTTGTCCTCTACATACTCATCTGTCTGCACATATTCTTCAAACTCTTTAATGTCTTCTAATCTTTCGTTCTCTTCTTCAATCTGTTTTTTCAGTTCTGCTTCCTGTACTTTATATGTCTTATTCTTCGCCTGAAGTGAAATGCTGCTAACAGAAACCACTCCCACCAACAGAACCAAAACAAACGTAACAATCATCATACTCCGTTTATGGCGCTGTAACTGTTGTTTCTTTTGACGTGCAGTTATTTTTTTGTTTATTTTCGCCATACTTATTCCCCATTTACTACTTATTTATACTTCATTATCCCCATAACACATGTTCATCTTAGCGTGTTTTCGCCCTTTTATCAACACTTTTCTTAATTTTTTCACATATTTTTTTCGCCAAAAAAAGTGCAAAAGAGAGTAAAATCATACCTAAAACAACACCTAGTATGAAGAACCAGCGAACACTACCATCACTTGTATAATAGATTTCTATAAACAAATAAAAACTCGTCCCTACCCAAAAAAGAAAATCTTCGATTGAAATGGAAAGCAGATTATGTTTGACGATTCTCCGTATCACTCTCAGCAAAGTGTATGTACCATACACTGCCATTCCCGCAATCACAGCGTGGACAAATATTTCCAGTTCTTTTTCTAAACCAAGCATAAACGGTTACCTGAACAGTTTTGCAATCAGATTTTCTCCCTGCTTTGCTTTTGCATGAATTTCAGAATAAGCGATACTGTCAATATTTCCCGAGAGGTCCACTTCTCCCTTTTCCAGACTGAGCCGGTTGACATGAATATCGCTTCCTTTAACCATAAGCATTCCCTGTTCTGTTTCCAGCAATATTTCATTCAAATCAAAAGACAAGACGTCCAACACTCCTGTTACGACACTTGTCTTTCGGTTATTGATTACAATTTTATGTGCTTTTGGCACTTGTTTCTCTTCCACTTACCTACACGCCCTTTCCTTTTGTCCGAACAGACAACACGTTCTTTTTGCTATTATATGAAAAGGGCAGAAAATTTATGACTATACCTATAAGTAACGGAATAACTCTTTTGCTTCCTCTTTCTTCGTCGTCTCCTGCAGAGCAAGCACTTCCGCTTTCACGCTTTTTGTTCCGAATTGGATTTCAATAATATCCCCGACTTTTACTTTCTGTGACGCTTTCGCAACCAATCCGTTGACCAACACACGCCCCGCATCACAGGCTTCATTTGCCACTGTTCTTCTCTTAATCAAACGGGATACTTTCAAAAATTTATCTAATCTCATAGTTCCTCCTTAAAAGGGGACGTAGTAAAACCTGATTTTACTACGTCCCCTTTCACACTTTTTTAACAATTTACAGCATCTTTTAATGCTTTTCCAACTTTGAATTTTGGTACTTTGCAAGCCGCAATACTCATTGTTTTTCCTGTCTGTGGATTTCTTCCTTCTCTTGCTGCTCTTTCGCTTACTTCAAATGTTCCAAATCCTACTAACTGGATTTTTTCACCTTTTTTCAATTCTTCTGTAACTACTTCAACGAACGCTTTTAACGCTTTCTCAGCATCTTTTTTTGATAATTCTGCATTTTCAGCAACTGCTGTAATCAATTCTGTTTTATTCATGGATATATCCTCCTCTAGTTGTATCATAAAATCCATCTTAGATTCTATAGCAATTACGAGCATTTTCCCTATTTTTCCTGCTCTTGCCCTAAGTATTGTTATAACGGTTTCCCCTATATTTGTCAAGGGGAATTATAGCATTTTATCAATCATTTCAAGCACTTCTTTGCCCAACTCTTCTGATTTCTTATCTGCGTCTTCCAATGAAGTTCCTTTTACTCCATAGTAGAATTTTACTTTTGGTTCTGTACCAGAAGGTCTTACACACAGCCACGCCTCATCGTTCAAATCATAGTAAAGAACATTTGAACTTGGAAGTCCTGTCTGTTTTGTTTCTCCCGTCTCCATGTCTTTGATTGTATCAGCCTGATAGTCGCGGGCTTTTAATACTTTATATGGGCCGAAAGAAGAAGGTGTATCATTTCTCAATGTATTCAAAATTTCCTGAATTTTTTCCAATCCTTCAATTCCCTTTAATGTAATTGACTGGATTCCGTCTTTGTAATATCCGTATTTTTCATACATATCGATCATTGCGTCCCACAATGTTTTTCCTTTTGTTTTGTAATAAGCAGCCGCCTCGCAAAGAGCCATTGTCGCAACAACCGCGTCCTTATCTCTCGCATGCGTTCCGATAAGGCAGCCATAACTTTCCTCAAATCCAAACAGGTAGTGACCTTTTCCCGTTGTCTCAAATCCTAAAATTTTCTGTCCGATATACTTAAATCCTGTCAACACTTCAATAAGACCTGCTCCATATCCTTTTGCGATGGCATCAGCCATATTTGAAGTAACGATTGTCTTAATGAGATAACCGTCCTCAGGAAGTCCTTCTTTTTCTTTTCTCTGACCGATTTCATAGTCCGCGAGAAGACAGCCGGACATATTTCCCGTAAGCACTTTATACTCGCCTGACACTGTATCTTTTACATATACGCCAAGTCTGTCCGCGTCAGGGTCTGTCGCAAGTATTAAGTCTGCATCAACCTCTCTCGCCAGTTTTAAACCGAGTTCAAATGCCTCTTCCGATTCAGGATTCGGATAAGATACCGTAGGGAAATCTCCGTCCGGAAGTTCCTGTTCTTTGACAATATAAACATTCTCAAATCCCAACTCTTTTAAAACACGTCTTACAGGCACATTTCCCGTACCATGAAGAGGACTGTAAACAATTTTAAGTTCTTTATTCATTGCGTCAATAGCGTCCTGGTGGATTACCTGCTGCTTTAACGCCGCAATATAAGCATCGTCAATCTCCGCTCCGATTGTCTGATACAGTCCCATTTCTTTTGCCTCTGCAAGAGACATTGTTTTCACACAATGGAAATCTTCAACCGCCTCTACTTCTGCCATAATTCCTTTATCGTGCGGCGGCGTAATCTGTGCACCGTCTTCCCAGTACACTTTATATCCGTTATATTCCGGCGGGTTGTGACTTGCAGTAATGTTGATACCCGCAATACAATTTAACTGACGCACTGCGAAAGATAACTCAGGAGTTGGTCTTAATGCGTCAAAAACATATGCCTTAATTCCATTTCCCGCAAGGCAGAGCGCCGCCTCGTCCGCGAATTCCGGAGACATATGGCGTGAATCATATGCGATTGCAACTCCTCTCTCCTTAGCATCTCTTTTCGCAATATAATTTGCCAGTCCCTGTGTTGCTTTTCTGACAGTATATATGTTTAAACGATTTGTTCCTGCACCGATAATTCCTCTAAGTCCTGCTGTTCCAAATTCTAAATCTTTATAAAAACGTTCTTTAATTTCATTCTCATCGTTTGCGATTCCTTTTAATTCTGCTTTTGTGTCCTCATCAAAGTAGGAATCGTTTAACCACTGGTCATATCTTTTCTGATAATCCATACTTTTTTACCTCCTGTAATTTGCTGTTTTTTATTATACAACAGTATTTTCCAAATGAAAAGCAAATATATTCTTTAAAAACTTCTTCTTTTCTTCCGTCTGTGAAATGGCGACAGAAAGTTTCTCCACATTTTTTTCGGAAATCCACGCCTTATTGGAATGATAGTAACTGTTCAGTACCTTCCAAAATTTCTCCGGATAAACAAAACGAAGACAGAGATATTCTTTTTCCCCCTCCCCCAGAGGTTTTATTTCCTGATATGTACGCAGCATAGCCCTGCCAAGTTCCACGCTCCAGTGATGTTTTTCCAACACTTTTCTCATAAAATAGTATAAATCTGCCGCCTGAATATCAAGGCAGGAATGTTCAAAATTGGTTGTCGCCATTCCCTGCTGCGTTATAATCAGGTTATGGTAATTATAGTCTCCGTGGGTGATTGCTCCCTCCTCAATACTTTTTTCCAGAAGCATTTTATATGATGAACATGCTAATTTCTTATCAGCGTATTCTGCCCACATATACATTTCACCAAAATGTTTCAATGCAACATTTTCAAATTGACTTTTAGCCGTCTTATTGCGCATAAATTTTCTTATTTTTCTCAATTCCCTGTTGTGCCGGGTATATTCCTCCGCCAAATCATTTCCAACAAATAATTTCCAGTCCTCATTAGGAATTTTCATCATCAAATGTATTCTCGCAAGGTTTCTTGTCGCTTCCAAAACTTCCGTTTCACGTTTCACATCACATTCTCGTCCTAAATACCATTTTTTTAGAACATAACGTGTCCCGTCTTCAGACATACTGACAAAGTTTCCCTCTTTGTTGATAAACATATTGTCAACCCGTTCGTATCCCCTGTGTATCATTTGAGTTGTCAATTCCTCCAGCATGGAAATTTTCTTTTCCGAATCAACGGTTTCCTTAAGCAGAAGTACCCCTTTATCTGTTTCACATAAAATAGCGCCCCTCACTTTTCTTGTGGCACTGACTTTTATATCATATTGCTCCAAAACATTTAAACTATATTCTTTCATGACTCCCCCTACATTTTCTGTTTTGCTCTTTTAACTGTATGAGAAAGCTTTACAAAGTAGAACAAAACCTGTAGTACAAGTCAGATTTTTCTGTTTTCTTTTACATAAAGTTTTAACATTTCTTCATTATTATATTCAGGATTATCCAAAACTAACTGTAATAATGTATTCAACATCTCCCCTATTTCTTTTCCCGGCTTCATGCCAAGCTGGATCAAATCATTTCCGGTAACGGCAAGCGTCTTAAGGGAAACGCACTGTCCCTTTTCCTGAATCTCCTCGAAACAGTCCCTGATTCCATCAAGATTTGCCAGTTTCTCCGTTCTCTGATACTCACTCTGCGCCAATGTATCCGCCATACGCACTTTCAAATAGAACGGAAATAAATCCTCTCCGATTAAGTTGACCGCACGTCTTACGTTTTTTGTACGCGCAGGCATTCTGTAGTCATGGTATTTAACTAGTTTTGCCACTTTCCGAAGTGTATCATTGTCAAATTTCAATCGTTTTAAAATATTTCTGACGATTTTCTCCCCCTCCACGTCATGATACTTAAAATGGGCAACCCCGTCCCTGTCCACGGTCTTCATCATCGGTTTTCCCACATCGTGCAGAAGCATCGTCAATCTTAAAATTTTATCCGCCCTTATAATCGTGAGCGCTTTGATTGTGTGTTCCCCGACCGTATACATATGATGAGGTGTTTCCTGTTCCGTATTCATCATTTCATCAAACTCCGGCAAAATTACTTTTGTAATGCCAAGTTCATATGCAAGCCGTATTCTTTCAGGATTTGGGGAGACAAGCATTTTGACCAATTCCACCTGAATTCTTTCCGCGCTAATCTGCTGCAGTGTAGGGGCTAACGCCACTATCCCCGCTTTCGTTTCCTCCTCTATGGAAAACCCGAGTTGTGCCGAAAAACGTACCGCGCGCAAAATGCGAAGTGCATCTTCCCCAAACCTTTCTTTCGCATTGCCGACACATCGGATAACACCTTCTTTTAGATCTTCCATGCCGCCAAAAATATCAACAATTCCCTCTTCTTCATTATATGCCATGGCGTTAATTGTAAAATCTCTTCGCAGCAAATCTTCCCGAAGGCATCTTGTAAATGTTACCTGTTTTGGGTGGCGGTTATCTTCATATTTTCCGTCAATGCGATATGTCGTTACTTCAAAACCTTCTTTTCCCATTAACACGGTAATCGTTCCATGCTCAATTCCCGTGTCAAAAGTACGTTCAAACAGTGCCTTCGTCTCTTCTGGCAAGGCCGATGTGGTAATATCCCAGTCTTCCGGCTCTCTTCCCAAAATCGAATCTCTGACGCAGCCTCCGACTGCATACGCTTCATATCCATGACTTTTTAACGTATGGATAATCTTTTTCACTTTCTCCGGTAATGTAATCTTCATTATCTGTTCCTTTCCTATTTTCCCGTGGACTGTATATATGTTTTCACTTCGTCCTTTTTCATCACTCTCCCGGCGGAAATCATTTTTCCGTCAATCATAAGCGCCGGAGAAGTCATCACGCCCAATTTCACAATCTCCATAAGATCTTCCACCTTTTCCACTTCCGCTTCAACACCGGTTTCTTCCACTGCCTGCGTTACATTCTCATATAATCTGTCACACTTGTCACAACCTGTACCAATCACTTTAATTACCATATTTCCCCCTAATTTCTTAACTTCATTTCTGTATCATTATATTTTGCCCACACTGCAAAAATCTCTTTAATGACAGCCGCCCCTATTTTAGAAATAAACACAAGCTGTCCCTTTTCCAACGCATCTGTCTTCTGCAAATCAATCTTTTTTCCTACCAGGTCAACCTGATTCCAGCCTTTTCCCTTAAATTGGACAAATCCTTTTGCTCTGTATAAACTTGGTGCAATCTCTTCCAAAAAAGAACGCAGTCCTTCCTCTTCCACTTCCGACTCAAGTTCCATAAACAGGGTTTTTGGTTTTGTTTCTTCCGTATTTGTTGTTTCTTCGCCTTCCGCCCACTGATACAATAATAAATCTTCTTCTAAAACAGTTATATCCAAATCTCTATTTGCACTTTCCACAATTTTGCATACGGGGTTAATCGTTCTGATAACTTTGCAAAGATTTTGAACTTCCTCCTCAGACACCAAATCCGTTTTTGTAATAACCGCCAGATGGCAATGTTTCAGTTGCCTGTGAACTGTCTCTAAATCCTCCAGTTGTGACAGGAAATTCACCGAATCCACGAAACAAATCACCCCTCGAAAATCATAAGACCTACCCGATACCATCTCAGAAGCCTTCAGAATTTCTTCTACATTCGACGGGTCACCTAATCCGGAACTTTCTACAAACAATTTATCAAATTCATATTGCGCCATCTCGCTTAATGCCTGTACGAACTGCAGTTTTAAACAGGAACAAAAAATAGAGCCGCGGTTAATCTCCACCATTTGAATATCATTATGTTTTAATATCTCACCATCAATCCCCAGTTTTCCGAATTCATTCTGAATCACACCGATTTTTTCTTCTTTTGACTCCTGTAAAATTCTTGATAATACAGTTGTTTTCCCCGCACCGAGAAAACCGGTAAATACATACAGTTTCGTTCTCTTTTCTTCCATTTTCTATCCCTTCTTTCTTTTCTTCTTATATTCTGTTCCCCAGTCAACCATGGAACTCAAAACCGGTTGTAAACTATATCCTGTTTCTGTAAGCGTATATTCTACTCTCGGCGGCACTTCCGCGTATACTTTTCGCGTAAGCAGACCGCTTTCCTCCATTGAGCGCAAATTTGCGGTCAATACCTTTTGAGATACATTTCCAATTGATTTTTTCAGTTCTCCAAACCGTTTTGTCCCCGGCATCAAATCACGCAGGATTAAGACTTTCCATTTGTCCCCAATCAGCATAAGTGTCGTCTCCACCGGGCATATCGGTAAATTTTTTTCCATAATAATCCCCATTTCTTCACAATAGTTACTTTTAGGTAACTATAGCACAAAAAAGTGCTTACTTTACGATTCTTCTCTACGCTTATATTATAATCTTGTAAACGGAAAACAACAAGCCGTAAATAAAACAATAAATCGAGGAGGTAATCATTATGAAGATTGCAGTTGTTTGTGCAAATGGTAAAGCAGGTAAATTAATCACGAAAGAAGCAGCGGATAGAGGACTCGACGTTACCGCTATCGTGCGTGGCGAAAATAGGTCCGCTGCCGGGAAAGTTGTCTTAAAAGACCTTTTTGAACTCACTTCAGCTGACTTGGCAGATTTCGATGTCATAGTTGATGCTTTCGGTGCATGGACACCGGAAACCATTGACAATATTCCTAGAGCAGTAAAACACCTTTGTGATTTGCTATCAGGTAAAAATACGCGTCTGCTGATTGTCGGTGGTGCCGGCAGCCTCTATATCAATAAAGAACATACTTTATGTGTAGCCGATGGGGCTGATTTTCCTGAAGCATTTAAGCCTTTGGCAGAAGCACACGATAAGGCTCTGCGTCACCTTCGTACGAGAAATGACGTAAATTGGACATATATAAGCCCTGCCGGAGATTTTCAGGCAGACGGAGAAAGAACCGGAAAATATATTTTAGGTGGAGAAGAGTTGACTTTAAACTCTAAGGGTGAAAGTGTAATCAGTTATGCCGACTATGCAATAGCTATGGTTGATGAAATCATAAAAGGAAAACATGTACAACAACGAATTTCTGTTGTTTCTGAGTATTAAAAAAGATTGCGCATATGCGCAATCTTTTTTAATAAGATTTTCCCCAATAAACCATATGTTTTGCAGGTTTTCCACAACAGATACAAACATCTGACAAATGCTCCTGTTCAGGTGGAATACAACGTGAAGAAGCGCCGCCTGTCTGTGCCTTAATCTCATCTTCACACGCCTCATCTCCACACCACATAGCTTTGATAAACCCACGGTTTTCCTGGAATTTCTCAATCATTTCGTCCATCGTAACCGCTGTATCAATATGAGAATCAAGGAATGCTTTTGCTTTATCAAACATATCTTTCTGGATTGTTTCCAAAATCTCACCTAATTTTGTTGTAATTTCATCTAAAGATACAACAATTTTTTCTCTTGTATCACGTCGTACAACGACAACCTGATTATTTTCAATATCTTTTGGCCCGATTTCAATACGTGTTGGAATTCCCTGCATTTCCTGCTCACTGAATTTCCACCCCGGACTCTTATCTGAACTGTCCATGTTGACAGCATATCCTGCCGCTTTTAATGTGTTCATAAGTTCTGTTGCTTTCTCAAGAACACCTTCTTTATGCTGAGCAATTGGAATTACTCTTGTCTGTACAGGTGCAATTCTTGGTGGAAGAACAAGTCCGCTGTCATCTCCGTGTACCATAATAATCGCACCAATCATTCTTGTTGTTAAGCCCCAAGACGTTTCATATACGCTGTGCAACTCATTGTTTTTATCCAAATATTTAATGTCAAATGCATCTGCAAATCCGCTTCCGAAGAAATGACTTGTCGCTGCCTGCAACGCTTTTCCGTCATGCATCAATGCTTCAACGGTATAAGTGTCTTCCGCGCCTGCAAATTTTTCACTGTCTGTCTTCTTACCTGCAACAAGTGGGATTGCAAGACTTTCTTCAATAAAGTCTTTGTAAATCTTCTGCATCAAAATTGTTCTTTCTTCCGCTTCCTCATATGTTGCATGAATCGTGTGTCCTTCCTGCCATAAAAACTCTCTTGAGCGCAGGAACGGTCTTGTTGTTTTCTCCCAGCGGAGTACTGAACACCATTGATTCCAAATCTTTGGAAGGTCTCTGTAAGACTGTACTGTTTTGCTCCAATGGTCACAGAATAATGTTTCAGATGTAGGTCTGATACACATTCTCTCCTGAAGCGGTTCATTTCCTCCATGTGTAACCCAGGCAACTTCCGGTGCAAATCCTTCAATATGATCTTTTTCTTTCTGAAGAAGATTTTCCGGAATCAACATTGGAAGGTATACGTTTTCTACGCCTGTTTCTTTAAATCTTTTATCTAGGTCTGCCTGAATCTTCTCCCAGATTGCATATCCGTTTGGCAGATAAACCATACAGCCTTTTACTCCTGTGTAGTCACATAACTCCGCTTTGCTTACTACGTCTGTGTACCACTGCGCGAAATCTTCATCTCTGGAAGTAATCGCTTCTACAAATTTCTTTTCTTTTGCCATAGCACTCTCTCCTTTTTACTACTTCATTTGATAGTTTACGGAAACAAAAAACGCCGGATTTTTCGTTCCCTAAAGGGACCGAAAAACTCGGCGGTACCACCCTAATTAATTATGACAACATATACCTGTTTATCATAATTCACTTTCTTCCCTTTAACGCAGAGATACGTTGTATTTTCATACAAAGCTCGAAGGCAGGTTCTATATAGCGCCCGTAGAAATATTCCACCATAAATTTCCTCTCTGTAACTTCTTCTATATATACTAATCCTTTTCATCGCCAATCTGTATAACTATCCGTAATTTTACGGGAAATGCACATCTTTGTCAAGTCCGTAACCTGAAAGTATAGTTATATTATAGAATTCCTCCGCTTTCTCATTGAATATCTGCCTGAACCGGCATTGATTTGTTTACTTATAACCGCAAACCCTTACGCTCGGATTTGCGGTAAATAGATTTGAATTTTTAGAAGAGATTATTTACATTTTAGAAATAAATTCATCTAATGATTTTACCTCACTTGCAATCCGTATCCAGTATTTTAAAATTTCTTCGTCCTCTTCTTCAGAAATTTTGTTCTGAAGTTCTTTTGGAAGTATATCAAATTTAGATAAAAACATTTTCAAAATCTCAGACATTCCCAAGTTTCTTCCCTCAGAAATGCCTTCGTTACGTCCCTGTTCCAATCCTTCTTTCCTTCCAACTTCTCTTTCATCTTTCAGCAATTCTTCAAAAAGCATATATTTTTCCTCCATTTCCCTATTCTGTTTAATATGCTTCACAAATTCCTGTATTTTCCTTACATATTCATCTTCAAAGTCATTTTGACTTTCCTTTAAATCTGCTTTTACAAATTTTAAGAAACGCACAAGTTCTTTCGGGACTTCCGCGTCGTTCTCACCTTTTGTACTTAGAAATACGATATTTCTTTTATCCTGTAATTCAACCGTCTTAATTTCTGTACATTCCATCGCAAAAGTATATTTATATTTCTTTTCGCCAAACGGATCAAAATCACAAATAAAAATAACATAACTATTCGGAAGTTCGGAATATTCACACCCCGACAATAACATCTCCATATCCATCTGACTCTGATAATATCTGCTTCTCAATCCCAAAGCACTTTGAGAAGACACCTGCATTTCTACATTATAACGTGTATTATTTTCGTCTTTTGCATATACGTCCAAACGCACGCCTTTATATTCCGGGTGATAGACAATATTTTTCTCCGTACAGACTTCTACATGGTCGATTTTTATCTGTAACGCTCTCTCCAAAAAGCCTTTGCAGTTTTCCTTATCTAACATGACTGCCGCAAACATAAAATTATCTTTAATTGTAAGGTTCTTTAATTGTTTCTTCATTCAGTTTCCTCCGTTTGCAGAGGAATTCTATAAGTTATATTATATCAGAGTTCCTTAAAAAACGCTATATAATTACTCCAACTCAAATACCATTTCCTTCTTTGTCTTTGGGTGTACAAACCGCAGCCTGTACGCACAGAGGGCAATCTTATCCCACTTCTCCTGCTCATAATTGCCCGCATTGTATTTCGCATCACCCATAATTCCACAACCAATATTTGACAACTGTACTCTTATCTGGTGGTGTCTGCCTGTTTCCAGACAAATATGTAACACCGCTGTCCCGTCGCCTTGTTCTTCCGTCACTTTGTAGTGTAATACTGCTTTTTTTGCTCCCATTTCATTTTCACCGCATACGCGAGAAGTATTGGAACGCTTATCTTTTACCATATAGTTGACAAGTGTTCCCTCCTGCTGCTGCGGAGTTTTGCAGACAACCGCCCTATATTCCTTTCCAAATCCTTTTTGCTGCAACTGTCTGCTTAACTCTTTTGCCGCAAAAGGTGTTTTTGCAAATACAAGCAGCCCTTCTACCATTTGGTCCAGGCGATGTATAACGGCAAGATACGGTTCCTGTTTTTTTGACGACTGCTGATGTAAATAGTTTTTCAGCAGGCTCACCATATCTTTTTCCCCGATTCGGCTTGTCTGAGTCGCTATTTTAGGTAGTTTATGACAGACAAGCAAATGTTCATCTTCGTACACAATGTAATCTTTTATATCCATTCCTGCTTCCTTTCATTTTTTATCTATTATACACAATTTACATAAAAAAGTGTCACAAAATCTCTTTTCGATTCCGTGACACTTTCTCCCTGCTAAACTTTATACAACTTCTTCAACTTCAGGTTCTTCCTGTAATACCTCTTCATATTTTGCTAAAATTGTACTCTGTATCCTGTCTCTTGTTTCCGAATTAATTGGGTGTGCAATATCTCTGTATTCCCCATCTAATGATTTCTTACTTGGCATTGCGATAAATAATCCTTTTTCTCCCTCAATTACTTTGATATCATGTACTACAAATTCTTCGTCCATGGTAATTGACACTACCGCTTTTAATTTTCCTTCTTTTGCTACCTTTCTTACTCGTACATCTGTAATCTGCATATCTTTGGCCTCCTTAATTATAATGTATATCTATCATTTTTTTCTACTACAACTTTCACTCCGTCCTCACCGATATAGCGGGTATTGGCTCGAATCGTATCTCTGCTTTCCACAATACAGTTTTCAATATATGTATTATCCCCAAGATACACATCATTCAGAATGATTGAGTTTTTAATAATACAGTTATTTCCAACAAATACTTTTTTAAATAGAATGGAATTTTCAACTGTACCATTGATAATAGTTCCACTTGCTACCAAACTGTTTTTCACAACTGCCCCCGGATTATATTTTGCCGGCGGCAAATCACTTACTTTAGAATATACTCTCGGCAATTCATGGAAGAAATACTCTCTTATCTCAGGTTTCAGGAAATCCATATTCGTCTTGTAATAAGCATCTACCGTCGAAATATTGCTCCAATAATTTTTAATCTTATATCCGTAAATCTTCTTCACATTCTTATAGCGAATTAAAATGTCGGTTACAAAATCATAGTTCTCTTCCTCTGCCGCTTTTTCAATCAAATCAATCAACTGTCTTCTGCGAAGTACATAGATTCCCGTTGAAATCGTTCTTGATTTTGCCAGCATCGGCTTCTCCTCAAACTCTTCAATCAGGCTGTCTTCATTCATCTTGATTGTTCCATAACGTCTCGGATTATCACCCGGCTCCAAGTCTTTGCATACAACCGTAATATCTGCCTGTTTTTTAATGTGATATTCCAAAACTTCGTTATAGTCTAACTTATAAACTGCATCTGCTGAAGTAATGATGACATATGGTTCATGTGATTTCTTTAAGAAATCAAGGTTCTGATAGATTGCGTCCGCTGTTCCTCTATACCAGTATCCGTTGTTCTTTGTAATGGTAGGAGTAAATACATACAGACCGCCCTGTTTTCTTCCGAAATTCCACCATTTTGACGAATTCATATGCTCATTTAAAGACCTTGCATTATACTGTGTCAACACTGCCACCTTCTGTATGTTGGAATTTGTCATATTGCTCAATGCAAAGTCAATACATCTGTAACTTCCCGCAACAGGCATTGCCGCAACCGCACGTTTATTCGTCAGTTCTTTCATTCTGTTATTGTTACCACCTGCTAAAATAATACCTACTGCTCTCATAACTATCTCTCACCTGCCTTTATTAATGTTTCACCACTTTCAAGCACTCCACCTATGTAATCTTCTTTTGATGTCACACCACTAATGGCGGTATTTTTCCCAATCTGCACACCGGACGGAATTACGCTCTTTTCTCCTATTGTTGTCAATCCCGAATTATAAATATCCGGTCTCATTTTATTCGGTATATCACTTCCGATTCCAATTGTGACATTGTCGCCGACTTTAACGTTTTCAGCAATGATCGCCTTATCCACTACACAGTTTTCGCCAATTTCCGTTTCATTCATAATAATGGAATCCCTGATAATTGCTCCTTTTCCAATTCGTACTCTTGAGCCGAGAATGGAATTATGTACTTCACCGTAAATACTTGCCCCGTTACAGATAATACTTCTCTCTATGACGGACTGCTCTGAGACATAGTTTGGCGGAAGCACTCCGGAATTCGTATAAATTTTCCAAAACTCTTCATACAGATTAAACTCAGGAATAATATCAATCAATTCCATATTTGCTTCCCAATATGAACTTAATGTTCCTACGTCCTTCCAATATCCATTATATTCATAAGCAAATAATCTCTGATTTTTACTGTGGCAGTATGGAATAATGTGTTTTCCAAAGTCACAGTTTGGCTGGCTTGACAGTTCCTGCAATGCCTCTTTTAATACAGGCCAGCTGAATATGTAAATTCCCATAGAAGCAAGATTACTTCTAGGCTGTGCCGGTTTCTCTTCAAAATCTTCGATTTTACCTTCATCGTCCGTAATTACAATTCCAAAACGGCTCGCTTCCTCCAGAGGTACAGGCATCGCCGCTATCGTAACATCCGCATTATTCTCTTTATGAAAATCTAACATCACTTCATAATCCATCTTATATATGTGGTCTCCGGATAAAATCAATACATAGTCCGGATTGTATGCACTCATATAATCTAAATTTTGATAAATGGCGTTTGCCGTTCCCGTATACCATTCACTGCTTGTACTCTTTTCATACGGCGGCAGTACGGTTACTCCTCCCACATTGCGGTCTAAATCCCACGGTATTCCGATTCCGATGTGCGTGTTTAGTCTTAATGGCTGATATTGTGTCAATACTCCTACCGTATCAATTCCGGAGTTGATACAGTTGCTCAGCGGAAAA
Source organism: Lachnospiraceae bacterium (assembly GCA_902381685.1). GTDB lineage: Bacteria > Bacillota > Clostridia > Lachnospirales > Lachnospiraceae > Faecalimonas. The sequence goes on from LR698958.1 coordinate 174,055, forward strand.
TCAATAATTCTGTATTTCCCGCCAAATGAGACGGCCGGCTTCGCTACTTTTGCAGTCAGAACTCCAAGTCTGCTGCCTTGTCCACCTGCTAAAAGCATTGCTATCATTTCTTTTTTTATCATGTCATCGCCCCTTCCAGTAATAATAATCTTATTATAGCATACACAAACCCATTCGTGAACAATATTTACAGATTCTTTTCTTCTTTTTTTCTTTTTTCATACAAAACTCACAAAAAGAAATGGCTTGGCATTTTATCCTACAATAGTTATAATATAAGGGTAGACTATAAAATATGTTTAAAAATGAAAAAAAAGAAAAATAGGGGAGCATATTTATGTATAAAATTGATTTTAAGAAGCCAATCCATGTACATTTTATCGGCATCGGTGGAATTAGTATGAGCGGTTTGGCTGAAATTTTATTAAAAGAAGGATTTACCGTTTCAGGTTCCGATAATAAAGAATCTGCTCTGACCGACCATCTCGCGGGAAAAGGCGCAACAATTTTTTACGGTCAGAAAGCATCTAATATTATAGATGGAATTGATGTTGTCGTTTATACGGCTGCCATTCACGAAGATAATGAAGAATTTGCGGAAGCCGTGCGCCAAAACATTCCAATGCTATCCCGAGCCGAACTTCTCGGGCAGTTGATGACAAACTATGAATGTCCAATCGCTGTTTCGGGAACACACGGAAAAACAACAACAACTTCCATGTTATCCCACGTTCTCTTAGAGGGTGAAAAGGATCCTACCATTTCCGTAGGAGGTATTCTAAAAGCAATCAACGGAAATATCCGTGTCGGTAATTCAGGCGTTTTCGTTACGGAGGCATGCGAATACACAAACAGTTTCCTGCATTTTCTTCCGAAAATCAGCATTATTTTAAACGTGGAAGAGGACCATATGGACTTTTTCAAAGATATTGATGACATTCGTCAGTCTTTCCACCGTTTCGCACAGTTACTTCCTCAAAATGAAGAAGGCACATTAATTATTAACGGGGAAATCGAGAAAATCGAAGCCATCACAGACGGTCTGACCTGTCGTGTACTTACTTATGGCCTTCACGGTGATTATGACTACAGCGCAAAAAATATCAGTTACAACGAAACAGGCTGTACTTCTTTTGATTTCTACCGTTTTGGAGAGTTTGCAGACCGCATCTCTCTTTCCGTGACAGGGGAACACAATGTGTCCAATGCGCTTTCTGCCATTGCAGTAGGTGAACTCACTAATGTACCATTGGAATCCATCAAGAAGGGACTTCTGTCTTTCTCGGGAACGGACAGACGTTTTGAATATAAAGGAGAGTTGAACGGATTTACAATTATTGATGATTACGCACATCACCCGACAGAAATTACGGCGACACTTTCTTCTGTAAAACATTACCCGCACAGAGAAACCTGGTGTATTTTCCAGCCCCACACCTACACGAGAACGAAAGCATTTTTCCACGAATTTGCGGAGGCGCTTTCTCTTGCTGATCATGTTCTTCTCGTCGACATTTATGCGGCAAGGGAGACCGACACTTTAGGTATGTCCTCGGAACTTCTCGCAGAAGAAATTAAAAAATTGGGAACTGATGCACACTATTTTCCTGACTTTAAGTCTGTGGAAAACTTTGTTCTTAAACACTGTATCCACGATGATTTGTTGATAACTATGGGTGCGGGAGACGTTGTAAACATTGGAGAATCGTTACTTTCCACATAGTTATCCACATTATCCACAATTTTTTTATCCACAAAAAAGCCAAGTTTTCCACCGAAAAGTTCTTTGTCCTATGCAGATATAGTGTTATAATACGCATACGAACGAAGAAGAACTTACTTTTTGAAGGGGTAAAGATACAATGAAAGCATTAAAATTACACAATCATCTTCAGATGAATTCCACATGGATTGAGAATAATTTTATAGACAATTATATGGCACAGGCAAACGGGGAGTATGTGAAGGTATATTTATTTTTACTTCGCCATTTGCAGAATCCTTGCACTACCATGACAATCTCTACCATTGCTGATTGTCTTGAAAATACGGAGAAAGATATTTTGCGTGCTTTGAAATATTGGGAAAAAGAGGGACTCATTTCTCTTACTTATGATTCCTCCAATGAAATTGACGGCATCAGTATGGGCGGAAATCATGAAGATGTCCATGAGAAAGTTATCGTGGAAGAACCTGAACCGATTGTTGAATCTTCCCCTGTCATTCAGGAAGAATTAGCAGAGGAGAAACCTGTGGCAAAGGCTTCCAGCATTGAACAGTTTAAAAACCGCAAAGAATTGAAGTCTTTGCTTTTCATTGCTGAGCAGTATCTTGGAAAAACTTTGTCCGGCACGGACATTGAAGCCATTACATATTTTTATGACACCTTGCATTTTTCTGCAGATTTAGTAGAATACTTAATTGAATATTGTGTGGAGAACGGTCATAAGAGTATTCATTACATTCAGAAAGTGGCTCTTGCCTGGTCAGAAGAACATATTACTACGGTGGAGCAGGCTAGAAACAGTTCAAAATTTTATAACAAAAACTGCTATTCTATCTTGAACGCTTTCGGAATTAAAGGGCGTGCCGCTGCCACACCGGAACTGGCATATATTAAGAAGTGGACGGAAGAATACGGATTTAGTTTAGATTTAATTATCGAGGCATGCAACCGCACAATGGCTAAATTGCATCAGCCGAGTTTTGAATATACAGATTCTATTTTGAAGAAATGGATTGCATCAAACGTGCATCATCTTTCTGATTTGCAGCGTTTGGATTCTGCTCACCGCCAGACTGTTGTCCGCAGAAGAGTAGAGACAAAACCTGTGATAAAGAATAAATTTAATAACTTTGAAGGTCGTACGTATGATTACGACTCTTTAGAAAAACAACTTTTAAGCCAATAAAAGAAGGAGAGTATCGTGGCATTAAGAAACGCTCAACATGATATGATTATGCGTAACTATGAGCAGAAACAGTTGCGCAGTCAGAATATTTTGACGCAACGCTATAATGAAATTTATGAAAAGATTCCCAAGTTCAAAGAACTTGAGGATTCTATTTCTATGCTTGGGGTTAAATACGCCCGCAAGTTACTTGACGGTGATTCCCGCGCCTTAGAAGAATTTCGCGTAAAACTGAATTCTCTTTGTCAGGAAAAGACAGATTTACTTACCCAAAGCGGCTATCCCGAAGATTATCTTGAACCGGTATATGAATGTCCTTTGTGTAAGGATACCGGATATATTGGCAATGAAAAGTGTATTTGCTTTAAACAGGCAGCTATTGATCTGTTGTATACACAATCCAATCTGAAAGAAATTCTGAAAAAGGAAAATTTTGATACCTTTTCTTTTGATTACTATTCCGATAATTTTGTCGATGCAAAAAGCGGTCTTTCATCATCAGCCGCTATCAGAAAGGCACATCAGACCTGCCTTGATTTTGTGAATAGATTTGGAGAAGATTTTGAAAACCTGTTTCTCTATGGAGATACCGGAGTTGGCAAGACTTTCTTATCCAACTGCATCGCAAAAGAACTCATTGATAAATCTTATTCCGTAATTTATTTTACCGCATTTGAACTCTTTAACATTTTCGAAAAGAGTAAATTCGGAAGAGATGAAACCGCCGAAGTGATGAACTCTCATATCTTCGACTGTGATTTGTTAATTATTGATGATTTAGGAACTGAATTATCCAATTCATTTACTACTTCACAATTATTTTTATGCCTGAATGAACGCCTGCTGAAAAAGAAATCCACAATTATTTCTACAAATCTTGCACTGGAAACTTTTTCGGATTATTATTCACAGCGCACATTCTCCCGCATCACAAGTAACTATAAACTTTTAAAACTCATAGGCGATGACATTCGCCTGAAAAAGAAACTAATGAATATGGAGGCAAACTAATGTTACACCGAAAAGAACGCAACTTAGAAAATATCCCTGTAGGAGCACTTGGCATTATCGCCGTTGACGGCTGCCAGGAGTTAGGAAATAAGGTAAATGACTATCTTGTAAAATGGCGTAATGAAAGCACAAAAGATTTCTCTGCATCTGAAGTTTTCACGGGATACAAAAAAGATTCTTACCTTATCGACGCCAAAGTACCACGTTTTGGCTCAGGAGAAGCTAAAGGTATTATCAACGAATCCGTAAGAGGTAAAGACCTTTATCTTATGGTTGACGTATGCAATTACAGTTTAACTTACTCACTTTCAGGTCACACAAATCATATGTCACCTGATGACCATTTCCAGAATTTAAAGAGAATTATCGCTGCTATTGGTGGTAAAGGACGTAGAATTAACGTTATCATGCCGTTCTTATACGAAAGCCGCCAGCATAAGAGAAGCAGCCGCGAATCTCTGGACTGTGCTCTTGCTCTGCAGGAACTTGTTCATATGGGCGTAGACAACATCATTACTTTCGATGCTCACGATCCTCGTGTACAGAATGCAATTCCGCTTAGCGGATTTGAGACAATCCGCCCGACTTACCAGTTTATCAAAGGACTTCTCCGCGCAGTGCCTGATTTACAGATTGACAGCAAACATATGATGGCAATCAGCCCTGACGAAGGCGGTACAAGCCGTGCAGTATACCTTGCCAACGTTCTTGGTCTTGATATGGGTATGTTCTACAAACGCCGTGACTACACGCAGATTATAGACGGACGTAACCCAATCGTTGCTCATGAATTTTTAGGTTCTGACGTAGAGGGAAAAGACGTTATTATCATTGACGATATGATTTCTTCCGGAGACAGTATCATTGACGTTGCAACTGAATTAAAAAGAAGAAAAGCAAAACGTATTTTTGCAGCTGCGACATTTGGTTTATTTACAAACGGTCTTGCAAAATTTGATAAAGCATATGAGGACGGTATTATTCATGGTATCTTAACAACAAACTTAATTTACCAGACACCTGAATTATTGAGTAAACCATATTATATCAACTGTGATATGAGCAAATATATCGCTTTAATCATCGACACATTAAATCATGACGGTTCTCTCAGTTCAATCTTAAGCCCGAACGAACGTATTCAGCACATTGTTGAAAAATATCGCAACGGAGAACGCATCTAAAACTGATATAAGAAAAGAGTGCCGCGGCACTCTTTTTTATTATCTGCACTCATAATATGTATATGGAATTTCCATTTTCTTCAACAACTCTTCTTCTCGTTTCTGACATGTAAAAAGTAATACCTGCTTTTTATTTTCCGCCAGCCATTTCAACGTATACTGTAATCTCTTTTCATCATAAAAGGCAAATGTTTCATCTAAAATCACCGGAAATTCTTCTTCATTCATAATTTCCACGGACGCCATACGGAGTGCAAAATAAATTTGCTCTATCGTTCCCCTGCTCACTCTCTCAAGCGGAATTTTTCTTTCCTTCGTCAAAAGGCTTATTTTAAGATTGTCCTCCACAAATAAGCGTGTATATTTTCCGCCTGTTATCCGGCTGATAATCTCCGATGTCCTTTCATTTAATGCCTGTCCGAGACTTTTCTGCATATGTCTGGAAACTTCAATCAATTTTGCAGATGCAAGGTCAAGCGCCTCTTTTTTCCGTTTCCAGTCTTTATGCTCCTCCTGTTCTTCCTGAAGTTCTTCCAACTGCTCTTCCAGATTGCTGTGCTGCACCTGTTTCTCTTTCAACTCCTCAAAAACATGATTTCTTTCCCACCGCAATTTTCGTATGGCATTCTCATTTTCAATGCACTCTTCCTTTTTTCTGCCCTCTTTTGTTCTGTTCCAAACGTAAATGCCTTCAGCCAATGCGCCTACAATAACGATGAGATAATTCCACGGGCGGGGAATCAAAACAAAAATTGCAAAGAGTACGGCAAACATTCCCAACACTTCTATCGGGTGAACTCTCCATTTCGGCTTTTCTGAAGTCTTCTTTTCCTGAAGTTCTTTTACCCGTATTTCCTCATCAACGGCCTCCAACTTCTGCTCAATCTTGTGAATATCTCTCCAGACATACGAAGATTCCAACGCAATTTCTTCTCTTCTCCTGTCCTCTTTCATCAATTCTTCCTTGAATTGTTTTTCCACTTCTTTCTTCTTGTTATTCAGATATTTTAGCGCCTCTTCCAGGTGCATTTCACCGTCCCCGGTTGTGTAATAGTTTGTCGCGTAATCCTGAAGTCTGTTTGCCAGACTCTGCTCTGTCTTTACTTTCAGTTGTCCGATTGAAACTGTATTTTCAAAGGCATCTTGCGTAAGCCCGTCCAAAAGAACCTGCAGGTCACCCTGTTCAACAGACAATTCTTCCCCGTCATCTTCACAAATCAATGTGACACTTTTTGAATATTTATCAAAATTTCTTTCCAAACGAAAGTTTCTGTTTCCACAAGAAAAGCGCAGTATTCCGGAATAAAAATTGGGATTCTCCCACGGCTCATACTGACTAAATTCATCGTTTAAAGACGCACGTCCTCTTCCCCTTTCCAAACCAAAAAGCATACTTTTGATAAACGTATACAATGTTGTTTTTCCCGACTCATTTTCGCCGTATATCACATTTATTCCTTCAGTAAATTCCCACGATTTTCCTGAAAACTTTCCGAAATTCTTTATAATTGTTTCCAGTAACTTCATTCCCTGTTATCCCTTCTTCGTTTCTAAAAGTGCCTCTACACCTTCATAAAGAGCCATATATTCCAAACTGTCTGACTCGCAATCACCTATACTCTCAATATATTTTCCAAGCAGATTATCTTTATTTTTTTCTTTTAACTTTTCAAATCGGTATGCCGGTTTCGTCTCATCTACAATTTCCAATATATTGCCAAATGGATCTGTATTGGAAACATCAAACTCTATGTCGGCATTTCTGAAACCACACAAAAGAATTTTATAAATATTTTTTATTCCTCTCTCCTCTATGCTATCCCGTATGATTTCCTTCAACTGCATATTTGTTACCGTATCGTCTATCTCCAGATGCATATGCACATATTCACGCATGGCAAACGGTACAAATTTTGTCTGAACTTTTCCGTCCTCTATCTCTCCTTCTATGTAGCCATGTAAACCGACATCATTTTTGTCAATAGGTTCCAGCGCTCCAGAGTAAACTATTTTGTTTTCTTCGATAGTAATCGGTTTATGAATATGTCCAAAAGCAATATAATCATATCCTAAAGAAATTAATTCATTTCTATTAATAGGTATATGCTTCTCATCTCCGCCGTGTGCCAAAAGAATTTCATTTTTTTGTTTCTTCCATGCTTTTGCTTTCGCATATTTTCTTTCTGTAATTTCCCTCTGATAATAACTGAAACCATATACTGCCGTTTCATGTTCTTTAAACTCTACACACCCTAAACGGTCACTTAAAAGTGGAAATACGTTCTTGCTCCAACGAAATGTCCTATAATACGAATTCCACTTGATGTAATCATGGTTGCCCGCTATAAACACAACTTTCGTTTTTGTCAGTTTTGAAAATAAATAATCCACTTCTTTTAATTCTCGCAGCAATGGCTGTCGGTGAAACAAATCACCAGCTATAAGCAACAAATCTGTTTCTTTTTTCTCGCATATATCTATAATCTTTGCAAAACTTTCCCAGATTTCCTCTCCGCGGTTTGCACTATATTTTTTTCCTGCGTCTGCCTTTGCCCCCAAGTGTACGTCCGCTATGTGAATAAACTTCATCTTTTTCCCCTTTCGGTAAACTTACAATAAATTTTGTCTCTTCTTCATTACTTTCTGCACGAATTGTTCCCGAATGTAATTCTACAATCTCTTTTGCAATTGCCAATCCCAGTCCTGCCCCTCCGGTAGAACTTGAACGTGCATCATCTACACGATAAAACTTTTCAAATAGCCGGTCCAGTTTCTCCGGCGGAATCTGTTTTCCTTTATTTATAAATATAATTTCAACATTATCCCCAATATCTTTCGCCTGAATCTCGATAAGTGTATCCGGATAACAGTAGGTAACCGCATTTCTTAAAATATTATCAAATACTCTTGCCAATTTATCCGGATCCCCTTCTACAACCAGATTGTCTTCCATATACACTTTACAGATAAGATTTTTCTCACGCAAAACCCCATACAATTCATCTGCCAACTGCTCCAGCATCATACTCAAATTCAATTTCACTTTTTCCAACTCGATGTTTTGCAGATTAAATCTTGTAATCTCAAAAAATTCACTAATCAGTTCTCCCAGCCGTATTGCTTTCTCCAGCGAAATATGCGTGTATCTCGCACGTTCCTCCACCGACATATCAGGGTGAGAATCAAGCATACTCAAATATGCCACAATAGACGTCAACGGAGTTTTTAAATCGTGGGCGAGAAAAACAACCAAATCATTTTTTCTATTTTCCGCCTCGATTGCCTCCAATTCCTGCTTTTTAAGTGTTTCCTTAATTTTATTTAAACGTTTTTCAATCGGCCTTAACTCTGTAATTAAGTGTACCGGTTCTGTAGAATCAGAAATAATATTTTCAATTCCCGCCTCAATCTGATGCAGATATTTTGTCATTTGTGATAGCGCAATGTAAAAGAACAATGCAAATAGCGATAAAAATCCTACCATCATAAACAAATCTTTATTGTTCCCGATAAACTTCCAATACCACGCTATCGCCGTTTCCCGCTCTACGCCCATGTCCATCAAAACATCTACGAAAATCCTTCCAAAACTCTCATTATATACCCCATCAATGACATAGTCTAACAGGAACGCTCCCACTAAAACTGTCAATGCCGTTACGAACACGGTTTGTAATAAAACGCTCAACTTTAATTTGCGGTATTTATTCTTCAACTTTATATCCAACTCCCCATACGGTCTTAATGAAATCTGACTTACCTGTCGGCTCACTCATCTTCTCGCGCAAATGCCTTATATGAACCATTACAGTATTGTTACTGTTTTTATAGTATTGCTCTTTCCATACCGTTCTAAATAACTCTTCCGAACTGATAACTCTTCCCCTGTTTTCACAAAGCAGCCAGAGAATGTCAAATTCAATCGGCGTCAGCGTCAGTTCTTTATCATAATAGACACATTCGTGCGATGTTCTATTTAAAAACAGCGCTCCAAAATCTATAATATCCCCTTCATTTTTCCCAACGTCATTATACTGTGTGTAACGTCTAAGTTGTGCCTTTACCCTTGCAACAAGTTCAAGGGGATTAAACGGTTTAGGAATATAATCGTCCGCTCCTAAAGTCAACCCTGTTATTTTGTCCATGTATTCAATTTTCGCAGTGAGCATAATTACCGGAAATGTATATTTTTCCCGGATTCTTTTCAAGATTTCAAATCCGTCAATGTCAGGCAGCATCACGTCTAAAAGCGCCAAGTCAATTTTCGTGTTATCTATACAGTCGAGTGCTTCCTGCCCTGTATAAAATTTAAAAATGTGATACTGATCACTCTGTAGATATAATTCCACTACATCTGCTATTTCTCTTTCATCATCAACTACTAAAATATTCATACTCTTTTCCTCTTTTATTTTTATACAAAAGGGCGCGGAAATTCAAATTTCCCACGCCCCATTCTTCCTCTTAAAGTTCGCAGTTATTTACTGTTCTTGGGAACGGAAGAACGTCTCTGATGTTAGACATACCTGTCAAATACATTACGCAACGTTCAAATCCCAAACCAAATCCTGCGTGCCTTGTAGAACCATATTTTCTTAAATCTAAATAGAATTGATATTCTTCCGGTTTCAATCCCATTTCGTTCATACGAGCCAATAATTTCTCGTAATCGTCCTCTCTCTGGCTTCCACCGATGATTTCACCAATCCCCGGAACAAGACAGTCTACTGCTGCTACTGTTTTGTTGTCATCGTTCATTTTCATATAAAATGCTTTAATATCCTTCGGGTAATCTGTTACGAACACAGGACGTTTGAACACTTCTTCTGTAAGGTAACGTTCATGCTCTGTCTGTAAATCTGCTCCCCAAGATACTTTATAATCAAATTTATCGTTATTTTTCTCCAGTAATTCGATAGCCTCTGTATATGTCACACGGGCAAACTCTGAATTTGCCACGTTGTGTAAACGATCCAAAAGTCCTTTATCCACGAAAGAGTTAAAGAAGTTCATTTCTTCCGGTGCGTTTTCCAATACATAATTGATAATATATTTTAGCATCGCTTCCGCAAGCATCATGTTATCATCTAAATCTGCAAATGCAATTTCAGGTTCTACCATCCAGAACTCTGCCGCATGTCTTGTTGTGTTAGAGTTTTCCGCTCTAAATGTAGGACCAAATGTATAAATGTTGCGGAATGCCTGCGCATATGTTTCGCCATTCAACTGTCCGCTTACGGTCAGACTTGTTTCTTTATTAAAGAAATCCTGACTGTAATCTACTGTTCCGTCTTCGTTTTTCGGAAGATTTTCCATGTCTAATGTCGTTACTCTGAACATTTCCCCTGCACCTTCACAGTCACTTCCTGTGATAATTGGTGTGTGGACATATACAAATCCTCTTTCCTGGAAGAACTGATGAATCGCATATGCAATTAAGGAACGAACACGAAATACTGCCTGGAATGTATTTGTTCTCGGACGCAGATGTGCAATTGTTCTTAAATATTCAAAACTGTGACGCTTCTTCTGTAAAGGGTAATCCGGTGCAGATGCTCCCTCCACAATAACTTCTGTCGCCTGAATTTCAAATAGCTGTTTTGCCTGTGGTGTTGCCACTAATGTACCTTTTACAATAATTGCCGCACCTACATTCAATTTGGAAATCTCCGCAAAATTTTCCATTGTATCATGATATACTACCTGTAATGTTTCAAAAAATGAACCGTCATTTACAACGATAAATCCAAATGTTTTAGAATCACGAATACTTCTTACCCAACCGCCAACACTAATTTCTTTATCTAAATATTGTTCACGGTTCTTGTACAATTCTCTTACTGTTACTAATTCCATTTCCCCAACTCCTTTTTATATTTAATTATCCTTCCAGACAATTATTTTCATTATTCTTTATAGTATACCTTATTTTCCAATTTATCGCAATTGGGAATCTTAAGAAATAGCGATAGATGTGAAATCAACTACTACTTGCAGAATCTATTGAAATATGCTACACTATTACCCGTTGCAAAGCCCATAAAAACAAGGTCTTAAGGGCAATTTAAACCGAGTGTTCGTGACCTTCCACTCGTAAAACAAAACTAAAGGAGAATTGAATATGAAAAACCAGAAAGTAACATTTTTGACACAGGCGGCAATGATTGCCGCAATCTATGTGGTGTTGACTGTAGTGTTCGCACCATTCGGCTTTGGAGAAGTTCAGGTCAGGATAGCAGAATCCCTCACCATTCTTCCATTTTTTACACCGGCAGCCATTCCGGGATTGTTTATCGGTTGTCTGATTGGAAATATATTAGGTGGCGCAATCATTCCTGATATTATTTTCGGAAGTTTAGCAACTCTTGTCGCAGCCTGCTTTACTTATGCTCTGCGCAAAAAGAGTTCGTTGTTCGCTCCACTTCCGCCAATCATTGCCAACACTATTGTTGTACCATTTGTTTTGGCATACGGATATGGAGTACCGCTTCCGATTCCATTTATGATGCTTACGGTGGGAATCGGAGAAATTATTTCCTGCGGTGTACTTGGAATGATTGTGTTAAAGGCACTTTCCAAATACGAATATGTTATTTTTAAAAATAAAAAAACTGTTTCTTAACGTAAACGGCGCCATGTGATATACTCACATGACGCCCTTTTTTATTTTACATATCCGAAGAAAGTTCCCTGACTTCCCTTTGCCATATTTTCTATTACAGATATTGCCTCTGTCGGTTTTTTAGACGTACTTGGATTTAGATAAGTAATCATCTTATCATCATATCCCACTAATAAAATAGCGCTGTCTGTTCCTGTCATTGCAATAACCGGAGTTCCTTTTCCGATAATGTAACATAACTGTTCTACGGTGCAGCCGCTTAAGTCAACCGCTTCTCCGCCTGAATATTTATTTAAAATATCCATCACGGATTTTCCGTCCTGCATCTCTTTTGCCACATTCACTTTTTTCCCTTTATACTCCAGCAACTGTCTTAGACAAGCCTGAAGGGAAGTTTCGCCCTGTTGCACTGAAAATGCAGATGTATTTTCTATATTATATCTAAGTTGTCTGTTCCCTCTCTCCCAGACTTTTGTCTGATGCGAAGTAACTACTACTCCTCTTACCTCATCTGCTTTTAGAATGGCTGCTCCTGCCGTCTTATAAATTCCCTGCAGTTTTCCCCGTCCATACACATAATAGCAGTTTTCTTCATCTGCCAGATTAAATTCAATCACTATCGGCTTTCCTTTTGCCAACTGCTTTTGCACAAGCCTTTTTGGTTTTGTTTCTGATGAGGCTTTTTTATCCTCCAGTCTTGTTACCGTTCCTTTTGTTTCCGATGTATATGTTTCAACTGTTACGGACGGTTCTTCCTGTTCTTTATTGTTTGTGATATAGTGCTGCGTAATACCTGCATATGTATCTCCGCTTTTCTGCACCCTCTCCAGCGTAATCATATTATGCTCTGTGTTGGCGCTCACAACATATGACTGATCTTCCTGATATGTTTTTACCACCTTATTTTTTTGATTACGGATTTCTACTTTATACAATGGAATAATCTGATTACCCGATACATTTTTCCCTATATCTTCCTTTTTACCGATTCCATAAACGGCATCTCCCATGACAAATGTGAGCGGACGGATAACTTCTCCTTTTTCTGCTTTTACTTTATATTTTTTTCCGGTCTGCAAATTTTGAATTGTCATCTCCGTTGCTTCGGTCAGTTTTCCGTCGGACTGATAAGCAATATATTTTCCGTCATTGGAAACGACGTACTGTCCTTCTTCCAAATTTTTTACCAACACGGAACGTTTTTGTGTCTCCAAATTTATTTCGTATAGCGTTCCCTCAAACATTGCATATAGTTTGTTTTCTTCTTCGCTGTAATAGGCGAGTTGGATCAAATCTTCTGCCGCTATCTCTCCCGATTTTTCGCTCGGGATAAACGCCTTTTCTTCCACATAGTTTTTCTCACTGTTAAAATAGTATATGCCCGCACCGACTTTTCCCTCATGCATTCCGCGATTCATATAGCCACATACGACAAATGTTGTGTTTCCTTTATTATCCATAGAAACCAACTCAATTTCATGGTTATCATTTCTGCTGCGAATATCATCTTCCTCACCGTCAGCAAAACTAAATACAAGTGAAATCTCATTTTTTTCTTTATTATAGTTCCACACTTCTCTCTCCTGTACAAAAGAGATAATGTTTTCTTTTTCATTTACCATATATGGAATTTCTTCGCCGGCAATTCCAAGTTCAACCCCTTTTGCGGAGAAATCACTCTCGTCACCCGAAAAAACTTCGTTCATCGTACGCTCATAGTCTTCCAGTGAACCTTTTCCTTTGAGGAAACGGACTTTGAAAAATTCCGTCACATTATATAAGTCTTCAGAATCTCCTTCCCCTTTACATTTCACCTGATATTTTAAATAAATAGAAGTGTACGTCTCCGTACTTTCCTTAATCTGCCATACAACATCTCCGACTATTTCAGGATTAAGCCCGCTCCAGCCAATCTGTTTTATGTCAGAATTTAAAGTTACTTTCTGTATAGAACTAGGATTCGGATTACTTCCACGCTCCAATCTCGGTTTTAATGCATTTACCTGATCCGCATCGAACGTTTTTTTGTGAAAATCGTCTGCAAACTCCAAACACTGCTGCACATGAAATTCTGTCGCCTTCAACACACGGGTATAATAATAAACATCTTGCCCGTTATCCAACGTTAATTTCATCTTCAATACTTTTTCTTCCCCATCGGAAACCGTATCTCCAAGTTCTATATTAACGGTATCTTTTACTTTCTTTATCGTTTCCTGCTTAATACTTTCTTTTCCGTCCAAAGTACATATCTCATAAGTAAATGATTTAATTTTTCCGGAATATCCCTGTATGTCCGCCTTTATTGTTGTTCCGACGGAAATAGGCAAAACCATATCCCTGACCGATGTAATTTCCATACTGTCCGTATAGCCGTAAAGAGAATTGATTTTATACTCTCCTTCCTGAAAAGAAACAATCGGAAGAGTTGCTCCTCCCATCTCCTCTGTCTTATCTGATGTTCCCCTATTGAGAATTATGCCTAAAATAATGGCTGCCGCAATGACAATAACAGCCGCCACGCTCCCTATTATTATCTTTTTTTTCATTTATACTTCCCCTTTGTTATCTAATAGTTTCTTTAATGTCAGCGAAAGATTTAACTGCTGCTCACAGTCAGCAATTCTATCTGCATTTTTTCCTTTCTTTCCTGTCTTTATGGCACGGATTAAAATATTTTTCGGCGTATGCTCCATATCAATGAATTCCAAAATCTGTGACTCATATCCTTCCCGTTCAAGATACTCTGCCCGCAGGGCGTCCGTTACTAAAGCGGAAATTCTTTCCTTAATTAAGCCGTATTTTAAAATCGGCTCTAACGTTTCATTTTTTATCTGATTGTTCGCCTCATGCTGACAACATGGAACGGATAAAATGACTTTTGCATTCCAGCCCACTGCTTTTGCCAGTGCATAATCCGTGGCCGTATCGCAGGCGTGAAGTGTCACAACCATGTCAACTTCTTCCACACCTGTGTAATCTGCAATATTCCCTTCCAAAAACTTCAATTTCTCATAACCGTATTTCTCACTCAACTCATTGCAGTGACGAATAACTTCTTTTTTCAAATCCAATCCGATAATCCGTACATCGTATTGTTTTAACTCATGCAAATAATAGTACATTGCAAAGGTAAGATAAGATTTTCCACACCCGAAGTCCAAAATGGTAATCTCTCTGTCCTTATCTAACTGTGGTAAAACATCTTCAATAAATTCCAAAAAACGGTTTATTTGTCTGAACTTATCAAAACGTGTTCTGACAATTTTCCCTTCCTGTGTCATCACTCCCAAATCACACAGAAACGGAACCCTTTTTCCCTCTTCCAAAATATATTTCTTGGAACGGTTATGAGATAAATCAACCTGTTTTGTGCAGCCCGACTGCTGCTTCTTCTTAACGGTTACTTTTCCCTTCTTGCTGACTAAAACCGTATACTGACTTTGTTTTGTTTCTAATTGCATCTGTTTGAACTGCTCCATCATTTCTGCAAGATATGAAACAGCCTCTTCTCTCACATAATTTCTGTGAAACGCCTGATTGTTTTCAAATATTTCGCACTGAAATAAAAGTTCTTCCTTCACCATAACCGGACGGACTTTTATCTTCATAATCCCACCCTTCTTCTTAGGGTTACTGATTGTTGCCTGTATAAAATCTATATGTAAACTCTCTTCTAAAATTCTTCTGATTTCTTCCATAAATACCTCTTTAAATTTTAATCACATAATATTGTAATGCGTATCTCTCCCAAACGCAAGAAAGACAAGGAATATTTTATAATTCCTTGCCTTTTCTTTATAGTTTCGTTACATTTCACCCTCTTTTGTAACAGTTGGCTGCATTTGAGGGAATGTAATTGTAACTTTAAATAAATCCCCGTCAATATAAATCTTGAATTTTCCACCCTGCATTTCCGTAAGGTTTTTTGCGATGGAAAGTCCAAGTCCGCTTCCTTCCGTACTTCTTGAAACATCTCCGCGGATAAATCTCTCCGTCAGTTCATCTGCCGTGATATTTAACGGATATTCAGAAACATTTTTCAAAGAAAGAACAACGATTTTACCGTTCGCCACCATATCCACATAAAGTCTTGTGGAAGGCATTGCGTATTTTGCTGCATTGTTGTAAATATTTTCAATTACCCTCCACATACGACGCCCGTCTACACGCACGATAACCGGCTCCTCCGGAATATTTACTACCGCCTGCAAATCCTTTTTCTCGAATTTCTCTGTAAACTCTCCCGTAGTCTGATGTATCATTTCAACAAGGTTTAAGTTAATAAACTCTAAGTTTATATTCCCCGAACTGATTTTTGACGCCTCGACAACATCTTCGGTCAATGTTTTCAGTCTCTGAGATTTTGCATCTAAAATATCTAAATATCTCTGTATTTTCGGATCATCAAATTTCTCCTGCTTCAGCAAGCCTACATAATTAATAATGGAAGTAAGAGGTGTCTTAATATCATGAGATACATTTGTAATCAAATCTGTTTTCAGTCTTTCGTCCTTCAAACTTTTCTCGACCGCATTTTGAATACCCTCACCGATCCGGTTGACCTGCATTGCCATCTCCTGATTGTCTTTTGAAAGTTTCGCTGAAGAAATCTTATATTTCGCATCTCCGTTTGCAATGCGGGTAATTCCTTTTTTTATTTTTTCTTTCTCGATGTTACTCTTTGCTATTCTGATTACCACATACACATCAGCCGCAATTCCAAGAAGAATAAAAAACCCGGAATTTGATGTCATCAGCAGATTTAAAATGAGCATTCCACTTCCGATGAACACAATTTTTGTAATGCTGCTGCGATTTTTATAAATATAGGCAACTGACTGTAAAAACCATTTACAAATACTGTTTTTCCATAAATTTCTCGCCTTAATTCTTCTGACGAAACTTAAGTAGGCGACAAGGAATAATAATCCTGCTGCAAATGTGCCCGCGCCAATCCCCATAAATGCCGCAATGCTAATTCTTCCGTTTCGCAACGATTCCATATACCCTGATTCCGCATAGTTATTTATCTGATACAAATAATATTCTATTGCCATGATGACTTCCGTCACAAGCGGCGCCCCTAAACAGCCAATAAGACATAACCAGATTTCTGTTTTCCATTTATCAAATCGAGTGAGCGCCAGTTCTTTCTGTTGATTGGAACGTCCCGCAACTGCCGTAAGCCAGATGACTGAAAGCAGTAAAATAAGAACTGCTCCCGCTCCAATTACAATGGCGCTGTCTACGTACGGAGCATATCTTTCATAAGATTCCGCCCAGTTATAAAAAGAATCCTGAATCGGATAGTCTGTATCTACGGAAATAATCAATCGGAAATTCTCCGGATAATTCAAACTTGACTGTACCATATGCTGCCAATCCGATAATGCCACACCGTCTTTTGCCATATTTGTGGAACAATCCGCAAGTTTTGGAGCGACTACAACGTATTTATCCGTTTCCTGCATATTAGGCAGTCCGTTTCCAACATTTTCCCATGTAGCCTCCTGATTTGACTCCAGTTGTTTTGTGTCATAATTCACATAAAGATAGGACAAGTTTGTATTTCCCTGTGCAAAATAAGATTTATAGGAATCATATACTTCCTTCAAAGAGGCAACTCTCGTTTTCATTGCGTCTAACGCTTCCTGCATCTGTTCCAGAGAACCGTTAAATATCTCAGAGTTATTCGCCAACTCTACCATTGTTTTTCCCGCTGTTGTTTTTATGGTCGCATCAAACGGCTCATTATAAAACCATACTTCTTTATAAACCGTATTACCGTCTTTATCCAGTACTTTACCGGACGGAAGATATATTCCCTCTTCCATTGATTTCAATGCTGCTTCCTGCTGCTTCTTTGTTTCCGCCTCATTTGGAAACAGATATTCATTTTGTCTTGATGCATGGATAAATTCCGAAAATTCCATGTAGTGATATGTTCCGTCTTCCCTTTGTGCGACAACGATTTCGTTTTGACCGCTATCTAACCTGTCTAATAAGTCTTGCAGCCGAAAACTAAATTCACCCTCGCCCTTTTTTAGTTCACCTGTATTTTTAAGGTCTTCCACTGTGACAGCCTGTGTTAAGTCTTCTTTTCCGTCTTTTTCGAGGAGATTTTTGCTCTCCAAAAATCTGAGCAGTTCTCCGGTTTCATTCCATACCTGTTTGGAAAATCCTCTTGTATCTTCATAATGTTTCTCTGTCTTTTTTGTAAACAGTTCCTCATAATTTTGTCCCGGATAAACTAATCCGATTGACAGACAAATACTCAGCACCGTGACAGATATGCCTGCCAGCAATATTAAAATTCCTTTACAAAAGGCTGATTTATACCATTTCTTCATAAATACCCCTTTCTAAAGTTTTTCTATCTTATATCCAACTCCCCATACTACTTTTAAATATCTCGGTTCTTTCGGATTGATTTCAATCTTCTCTCGGATATGTCGAATATGAACCGCAACCGTATTATCTGCCCCAATCGCGTCCTCATTCCAAATACTTTCATATATCTGGTCAATAGAAAAAACTTTTCCCTGATTTTTCATTAATAATAATAAAATATTATATTCGATAGGAGTAAGTTTCACAGGCTCTCCGTCCACGGTTACTTCCTTTAAATCGTCATCAATGGAAAGTCCTCCTACCGTATACACCGTATTGTTATTCTGTACAACAGTGCTTCCAAGTTTTGTGTATCTTCTCAACTGTGATTTTACCCTCGCCACCAACTCAAGCGGATTGAAAGGTTTCGTCACATAATCATCTGCGCCTACATTCAGTCCTAAAATCTTATCCGCATCTTCTGATTTTGCGGATAAAATAATAATCGGCAAACTGTTTTCCTCACGTATTTTCAGTGTCGCCCGAATGCCGTCAAGTCTTGGCATCATTACATCTATCACTAATAAATCTACTTTTTCTTCTCTTTTTAATACTTTCAATGCCTCTTCGCCGTCATAAGCTTTCAGCACGTTGTATCCTTCCTGTCTTAAGTAAATTTCAATTGCCTCTACAATTTCTTTGTCATCATCACATACTAAAATATTAAACATTTTCATCACCTCCCTTGTAGTATACAAGATTAACATGGATTTTTTAAGAGCCAGCTTTGAAAATTCTTAAGAAAGTTTAAAATTTGTTCACTTAGGAATTGTATTATAATTCTCAATTTAGTATAATTAAGTAAATTTTTTCAGAGAAAGGAGTTTAGGTATGGCGAATTCAATAGACAAAGTATTGTTTGAAATTACCCCGAAAATCCGGCAGTTAGCCGAACTATGCGAACAAAATAACGCTATCGACAAAGAATTATATACAAAATATGAAGTAAAACGAGGACTTCGTGACTTAAACGGAAAAGGTGTTCTCGCAGGTCTTACAAACATTTCCGATGTTTGTGCCAAAAAGGAAGTGGACGGTGTAGAAGTTCCCTGTGAAGGAAATCTGTACTATCGCGGCTACAATATCAAAGACCTTGTTCGAGGATTTTTGAAAGCGGAGCATTTCGGTTTCGAGGAAGCGGCATACCTTCTTTTGTTTGGCAATCTGCCAAATCAACAAGAGTTAAGTGATTTTCACGAGACACTTATCGAAAGAAGAACACTTCCTCCTAACTTCGTCAGAGATGTTATTATGAAAGCGCCGAGCAGAGATATGATGAACAGTCTTTCACGCTCTATTTTAAATCTGTATTCCTACGACGAGAAAGCGGACGACACTTCCATTCCGAATGTCTTGCGCCAGTGTCTGAATCTGATCAGCGAGTTCCCGATGCTTATGGTATACAGTTATCACGCCTACAATTACAGACGCGGAGATGACCTTTTCATTTATGCGCCGTCTCCAAAACTTTCCACGGCGGAAAACATTCTGATGATGCTTCGTGAAGACAAACAGTATACAAAATTTGAGGCGACCGTACTTGACATGGCGCTTGTTTTACATATGGATCACGGCGGTGGTAACAACTCTACATTCACTACACACGTTGTTACTTCTTCCGGAACGGACACTTACTCAACAATTGCGGCAGCGCTTGCTTCTTTAAAAGGTCCGAAACACGGCGGTGCTAACATTAAAGTTTCTCAAATGTTTGACGATATGAAACAGCATATATCTGACTGGGAAGATGAAGATGCCGTTCGTCAGTATTTGAATGATTTATTAGATAAGAAAGCATTTGACCAAAAAGGTCTTATCTATGGTATGGGACATGCTATTTACTCTATTTCCGATCCAAGGGCGGATATTTTCAAAGGATTTGTAAAGCGTCTCGCCATCGAAAAAGGGCGTGAAAAAGAATACAATTTATATGAAATGGTTGAGCGTCTTGCTCCTGAAGTCATCGGTGAGAAACGTAAAATTTACAAAGGTGTTAATGCAAACGTAGACTTTTACAGTGGTCTTGTATACGGTATGCTCGGACTTCCAAAAGAACTGTATACTCCTATTTTCGCTGCTGCGCGTATTGTCGGCTGGAGCGCTCACCGCTTAGAAGAGTTAAAAAATGTAGATAAAATTATCCGTCCTGCTTACCGTCCTTTATGCCCTTATCGGGAATATATAAACATGGAGGACAGATAAGATTCATGAAACAACATTTTTATTATCCGTCACAGGACGGAAAGACAAAAATTCATGCAATCGAATGGATTCCCGAAGGCAGTATTTCCGCCATACTTCAGATTTCTCACGGTATGGTGGAATACATTGAGCGTTACGATGAATTTGCCCGTTTTCTAAATGAACAGGGATATTATGTTGTAGGACACGACCACTTAGGACACGGCAAATCCATACGGTCAAACGAAGATTGGGGATATTTTCATGAGGAAAAAGGAAATGAATATGTAATCGGCGACATACATCGGTTACGCCAAATCACACAGGAAAAATACCCTGACATTCCTTATTTTCTTCTTGGACACAGTATGGGTTCTTTTCTCGCAAGACAGTATCTCACCTTACACGGAAACGGGCTTTCCGGAGCAATTATTATGGGAACGGGAAATCAGCCTCTTTTCCTGATAAAATCGGGAAAAATATTGTGCAGACTTATTGCGTTTTTCAGAGGCTGGCGCTATCGAAGCCATTTCATAAACAATATGGCGTTCGGAGGATATAACAAGAAATTTTCTCCCGCCCGCACACCGATGGACTGGCTGAGTCTCAATCCGGAAAACGTGGATAAATATTTAAGTGAGGACTGCTGTACATTTATTTTCACGGTAAACGGTTACTATCATATGTTCAGGGGAATGGAACATCTTGCAAAGAAACAAAACTTTAATCGCATTCCAAAAAATCTTCCTGTATTTTTTGTGGCGGGGCAAGACGATCCCGTGGGTGATTTTGGGAAAGGTGTTGCGTCTGTCTGTCAAAAATACAAAGACGGCGGTATAAAAGACGTTTCCCTAAAACTTTATAAAGATGACCGTCATGAAATTTTAAATGAAACTGACCGGGAAACCGTCTATGAGGACATTTATCAATGGCTTGAAACAAAGCGAATTTCCTGCACACAGTAAGGTTATGATATGCTATACTGGTAACAAGATAAAAATGTTAGGAGATAGAAATTTATGAATACGCCCAAATGTACTTTAGGCAATCCACAAAATACAATAGAAATATTGCAGAAATATCAATTTTCTTTTCAAAAGAAATTTGGACAGAATTTTTTGATCGATACTCATGTTTTGGATAAAATCATCTCTTCCGCCGAGATTACAAAAGACGATTTTGTATTGGAAATCGGACCGGGAATTGGGACAATGACACAGTATCTCGCCTCTGCGGCAAGAGAAGTTGTCGCTGTTGAAATCGACAAGGCGCTTATTCCAATCTTATCCGATACCTTGAGCGGATTTGATAATGTTACCATTATCAACAATGACGTATTAAAAGTAGATATAGGTGCTTTGGCACAGGAACATAACAACGGCAGACCGATCAAAGTCGTTGCAAATCTTCCATATTATATTACAACACCGATTATTATGGGATTATTTGAGAGCAACGTACCAATTGAGAGTATTACGGTTATGGTACAAAAAGAAGTTGCAGAACGTATGCAGGTCGGACCGGGAACAAAAGATTACGGTGCATTATCGCTGGCCGTACAATATTACGCGAAACCATACATTGTCGCAAATGTTCCGCCGAACTGTTTTATGCCAAGACCTAAAGTTGCCTCAGCGGTTATCCGTCTGGAACGACACAAAGAACCTCCGGTTTCCGTTGTGGACGAAAAGTTAATGTTTAAAATTATACGCGCGTCCTTTAACCAAAGAAGAAAAACATTAGCCAACGGGCTGAATAACTCTCCTGAAATTCATCTACCAAAAGATGTGATTACAGAGGCGATTAAAGAACTTGGAAAAGGGGCCGGCGTACGCGGAGAAGTTCTGACTTTACAGGAATTCGCCACATTAAGCGATAATATAAGCAAACGATTATAATTTTCATTTCAGAAAGGAGATATGCTTATGCAATACCAAATCAAAGGAGAAACTTTACCGGTTGTTATCTGTCATTTAGAGGCAGGGGAAAAAATGATTACAGAAAAAGGCTCAATGTCTTGGATGTCACCGAATATGCTTATGGAAACAGGCACAAACGGCGGTCTCGGAAAAGCATTCGGCAGAATGTTTTCCGGTGAATCTATGTTCCAAAATACTTACACCTCACAGGGTGGAAACGGAACAATCGCATTTGCTTCCAGTTTTCCGGGTTCTATAAAAGCATTTGAAATCAGTACGGGAAATGAAATGATTTTCCAGAAAAGCGCCTTTTTGGCAGCCGAAGCAGGCGTACAGCTTTCCGTTCATTTTCAGAAAAAATTAGGTTCCGGTCTGTTCGGCGGAGAAGGATTTATTTTACAGAGAGTATCCGGTCAGGGAACTATGTTCGCTGAATTTGACGGACATGTAATTGAATATGAATTACAACCGGGACAGCAGATTGTTGTGGACACAGGACATTTGGCTGCAATGACGCCTTCCTGCCAAATGGATATTAAAACAATAAAAGGTGTAAAAAATATTGTGTTCGGAGGCGAAGGACTTTTCAATACAATTATTACCGGACCCGGTCGTGTATGGTTACAGACAATGCCGGCAAGCAATGTAGCGGGAGCATTAATTCCATACTTGCCAACAGGAAATTAAATCTTTCATATTTTGTTCAAATTTAAAACACAAAATATACACATTGCTCTTATATACTAAATTCAAAGTTAAGAAAAACTTTTTATAACTTTTCAATTTCTTTTTCATAATCAGCCGACATCTGAGATGTCGGCTTTTCCTCCGTTTGTCCCTAATTTTTTACACAGCGAAAAAGGTTGGTTTCTACTTTGTAGAAATCCAACCTTTTCGCTGACTAACATCAACATTTTATTTTGGGGTTAACATCTTGATGTTAGTTCATTATTTAAAGGAATGAGAGTAAAGTGTACACCTTAAGTTGTCCTCAAGGTGAAATTTTACTTTATGAGGGGGGGAGATAGTTGTTTATCAACTATCTGACTCTTAGTATAAGGGAAAAATGTGTCTAAAATATGTTCAAGCTATAAAAGAAATAGAAATTTTATTAAGGAAAAATAAAGGAAGTGCTATTTTCCCTGCAAAACATACTTTCTCACTACGGAAAAAGGAGCCGGCCCAATATCCAGTATCTCCTTGTGAAACTGCTTTTGTGAAAAATCTTCCCCTTTTCTTCCTGCCACTTCTTTTTTTAACTCCAGAAATTCAACATATCCTACATAATACTTTAAATAATTTGCCGGAGTGGAAACAATTAGTTCATATATCTCCGCTATCGTTTCTTCTTCACGAATACCGTATTTTGAAAAAAATTTAACCGTATCCTGAAGAGACCAGCCGTCATAATGAATTCCAATGTCCGCCCGCGCATACAGTCCCAACAAAAGTGAATTATTTTTCTGTGCTAAAACTGCCTGTTTTTTTTCCAACGGAGTAAGGTAATAAGAACACATTTCCGCATAAGTTGCCCAGCCTTCCACATATCCTCCGAAATTTAAAAGGCTACGGATAGGACTTGGATTTTGGGAAGCATAATATGTTGTCTGGTACAAATGTCCCGGATACCCCTCATGTGCCAGTGTTGTGTACAAATGTAATTTTTCCATATCATGGGAGCGGTTAATATAAATCACGTTTTTCTCCGTATTGTCAATACACGGAATCAAATAAAATGCAGGACTTAAATAGGACTCCATATCTGTCGGAACAAATTTAATTTCTGTATCTACCTCCGGCGCTGCCGGGAAAACTTTTGTAATTTTTTTCTCCAAATCTTTTAAATAAGACTCCGGTGTATTATCCTGCAAAGAAAAAACAGTTGCTGACGCTTCCGTACTCACTCCTGTCTGACTGATTGCAAGCAAATCTTCCGTCATCTGTTTTTGAATTAAAGATTTCAATTCGGAAATTTTTCGAGAAGAACCGGTTTCTCTTTTCGCTATATATTGATAATACTTTTTCCCATCAGGAAAATGACAGACTCCTGTCATTTTTTCTCCTTTTCCTCTCATGCTTTTTAATTCCCGAATTAATTTCTCATAGGAAGGAAACACATGCTTTTGAATCATTTTTTCATTTTCTAAAAGATACTGTTTTCTTTCCTCCTGAGACAAAGAAGAAATCGTTTCAAGCCTGTTCTGAAATGTAGAATAGAGATAATGCCGTTTTCCCTGCGAAACTACAGACTCACATTGTTCTATAACGGAATCTGCAACTTCATCAGAAAGAAAAAGCCCTTTTTCCGCTTTCTCCTTCTCAAAGTCAATAAGCGCGTCAAAATAATCCGGCGTCGCTTCCAGCAACTGCAGATATGTATCTATATCTTCCTCTTTTGTAAATGAATATTCCGCCAACAAAACCGGAAGCTGCGCCTGTATGCCCGTAACTGCATTTAACGGCTCTTCGTAAAGAAGATAGTTACACCCTTCCTTCTGCAACTGTAAATAGGATTCCAATACGTCATATGTCAGTCGGTTTTCTTTGGATAACTTTCTGTACGGAAATTTCTTTAATATGCTTTCACAATTTTCCACGGACGCCATCGCAGATACCTTATCTGTCGAAAAACCGCCGTAAGTAACGGGAGTATTCAACACACCGTACTCTGCCGGATTTTGTAAAGTATAGTGCAGATTAATTGTATTTGCGGAAACCTCCTGCTGAAATAAGGATAATGTAAACTTTTCAAAAGTTTTATTGATGTCAATGGAACTTGGAATAAAATGATTTGCCAACAGCGAAACGGCTAGTAAGACGGCAAGGAGAAATGAAATATGACGTGTTCGGTTCGATTTTTTTGTAAAAGAGAATTTCATAAAATTCACCCTACTTTTTTTACAGTGTATGAAAAAAAGCAAGGTGTTATACTATCGAAATCTATTATTTTACAATTTTTATT
This sequence comes from Lachnospiraceae bacterium, assembly GCA_902381685.1. GTDB lineage: Bacteria > Bacillota > Clostridia > Lachnospirales > Lachnospiraceae > Faecalimonas. The sequence goes on from LR698958.1 coordinate 199,239, forward strand.
TTGAGCAGGTAATCTGCTTTTTTCTCCGCAAATGTTTTTCCACACTCATTTACATTGACCCATTTAAACGAAACATTGTTATCTTTCGTAACATTGACGCAAAAATTCTGCACATTTGATGTTACGCCTTCTAACTTTTCGGGAACAGACACCTCTTTTTTGTTATAATTCGTAACATTTAATGTTACGTTTTCTTCCATACACCAAAAATGTGTCGGTTGATACTGTGGCAAACTTATTTCAAGTGTTTCATCTTTCGGTAACCTTGTTTGTCTTTCGGGAACTCTGTGTCTTTTTCCTTTTTACAACCGCTTAACAGACATACTGTTAGAACGAGTAAACTGCCGATTAAAATTTTCTTATTCTTTTTCATAACTTCTACCTCCTTCTTTTTGCAATATAATCCAAAAGACGATAAAAAATATAACATAGGTAATCATACTAAGCATTGTAAAAGTTCGGCTATACTGCATTACGCTTTCCATTCCCAACATAATGTTCAAATTGATATTCCCACTTTCTGTTAAAGAATGTATATCTGTGTATGGTGCTAATGCTTGATATTTTGAATAGAAATAAAAGAAAGCAATAGCATAAATCCCTATTGTACCGCCCAATACACCTGCATATTTATTTAAAGATTTATCCCATACAAATTTTCTTTTTTGTAAAATACAAGATAAAAATATCATTATCATGCTTCCAAACAATACTATTCCTATTTCCATTGCAAATGTTAAAAGGATTTGGTTATTTGTTCTCCCTACCATTAGTATAATGATTGCATCTATTCCCATTTTTATACATGAAACAATCATGCCAAAGCCAAGACCATAAAGACCTATTTTAACCATACTTTCATTACTTCTGCTGTCCATTTTCCACGAAACATATAAAGAAGTTGAATAAAGTACCCACAATACAAGCGATAAAATAAAATGCAAATCAAAATGTCCCCACATCATATAAGGTATACCGACCAACCATTTTGAAATTATTCCGAACAATATTGTTGATATGGTTACAATTGTTAAACTTCTTTTCTCTTGCATTTATCATACCTCCTTTATATCCTTATTTCATCATTCCTTTTACCCTTTAAACCCAAATCACTCATAAAAATATTTTTATACCCATATTATACCAATTACGTATATCCGGCACAATAAAAATCAATCTATCCCTGCCTGATTAATCCCGAATCATGTCAACCATTTTTGATTATGTCCTAAAAATTTTTTATGATATGCACCGGTTTCCCGGTGCATATTTTAGCATATAAGCATAGTTTCTGTTATCTTATGATTTTTGAACTGAAGAAAAGTAGACATTCTCCATGGGTGCTTTGGCGATGGTAGATTCCGCTTTCGTGGTTTTTCCTTCAAAGGCTGGAGGTCAAAATTTTTTGAAAGGGGTTCATGTAACGGCACAACTTCCAGTTCATAAATCTTATTATTTACAGAAAACAGTAATCTCTTATCAAAGGTCTGTATAACCAATCCCTTTGTGCCTTTATGGTAATGCACCTGTATTCCGCATTCGTTAATTGTTTTATAGTACTGTTTTTGAAATTTAATACAATGCCCACAGTCAACAGTTCGTTCTGTTAAGACTGCAAGAATCTGATTGATTGTTTCACAATCGGGTTGCTTTTCAAATACAGATTTGTTATTGTTGATAGGAAGAGCGAATTTCGCGTTATATTCCTTTATGTAGGAGTTTAGGAATATATTTGCTTCGCTGATGGTTGTGATGCCTGCCAGACGTAATGCGATTGGCAGGCGTTGCTGTAAAGTTTGAAAAGCCCTTTCTACACGCCCTTTTGCCTGAGCAATACTTGTTGTTTTTATTTCTACGCCCAATTGCTTACAGGCGTAACTAAACTGGGTGTAAGTATCCAATTCTGTTTTATTCATTTTTTTATTCCGGTATTCAAAAACAGTTCTTCTATCCGTATAAAACATAGCAGGAATTCCATAAGTAGTAAGGATCTGATGGAATACGTTATAATAACCATTTAAGGATTCCTGTTCATCAAAAAAGGCACCAACAATACGGCTGGTAGAATCATCAATGGCGATATGAAGATTTGTTTTTGCATTGCCAAACCAAAGATGAACGGAAGCATCCATCTGAAGCATTTCACCAAAGTAGACACATCTTGGACGTCTGGAGTGAGGGGTTTCCACTGTAACGATAGCAGCCTGAAGTTCATCTTGTTTTTTCTTTGTAGAAACATACTTTTGTTGTGTACGAAGTTCTTTTGCTAAGCGTTTGCGGACTGTTTTGGTAGTTCTGGGTGAAGGAATAAAGTTTTCATACATAATCTTTGTAAGAGCAGAAGGAGAGATAAAAATCCCGTCATTTTTTGCAAGCAGTTCACAGGCGTAAGTAAATGTAGCGTCATAGTACTTGTTGTTGTATAGAGTTAAGATTTCCAGTTTTTGAGATTCTGTAAAAGAATGTAGAGGTTTTCTGCCTCTGTTACCATGAATAAAGGCAGCCTTACCATTCTGTTTGTATTTTTGAATTAATCGATTGATGTGCCTTGTAGTACAACCGAGTTTCAAAGCCGCAGCCTTTTTGTTACCATTATGGTCTACTAGTGACTTAATCACTTCATACTTAAGTTGTTCATTCATTCTTAAATCCACCCTTTTCAATCTGTGTATACCTCTTTCTATAGTGTGAGGTTTTATCATACACCATATTTATCACTTGGGACATAATCAAAAGTGATATATAAGGACTTTATCAAAAATGGTTTATACTATCCCTGCCTGATTAATCCCGAATCATTGACAAAAAAGCAGGTCTATGTTACGATTTTTACAGATATAACGAAAACGCAGTGATGAAAAGAGTAAGTTTCCGGAAACTTTACAGAGAATTCCCGATATGCTGAGAGGGATAAGTGAAAAGAAACCGAACATGGCTTCTGAGCGGTGTACTGAGCAAATACTGTTTGTAAGGTATAATGGGTTCGCCCTTTACAGCGAGCGGGTATGGATTCGTACCCATCGAGGTTTCTGTCGCGAGACAGAGATAAACAGAAGTGGTAACACGGGTAATGCTCGTCTTCTCTAGGATTTGGAGAAGGCGATTTTTTTCGTTTAAAAACAAAAGGAGAGAGATTATGGAAAACAAAAAATTTTATATGACAACGGCCATTGCCTACACATCAGGCAAGCCACATATTGGAAACACATATGAATTTGTTCTTGCAGATGCAATTGCAAGATACAAAAGAAGTCAGGGATATGATGTATTCTTCCAGACAGGAACGGACGAACACGGACAGAAAATTGAATTAAAAGCGGAAGAAGCAGGCGTATCTCCAAAAGAATTTGTTGACGGCGTTGCCGCTCAGGTAAAAGAAATCGCAGATATGATGAACACTTCTTATGATAAGTTTATCCGTACAACTGATGAGTATCACGAAAAACAGGTACAGAAAATTTTCAAAAAATTATACGATCAGGGAGACATTTACAAAGGACACTACGAAGGAATGTACTGTACGCCTTGCGAATCATTTTTCACGGAATCACAGTTAGTAGACGGAAAATGTCCTGACTGCGGACGTAAAGTACAACCGGCTCAAGAAGAAGCTTACTTCTTCAAAATGAGTAAATATGCTGACCGTCTTATCGAGCATATCAACACACACCCTGAATTTATTCAGCCGGTATCCCGCAAAAATGAAATGATGAACAACTTCTTATTGCCGGGATTACAGGATTTATGCGTATCAAGAACATCTTTCAAATGGGGGATCCCTGTTGATTTTGATCCCAAACACGTTGTATACGTTTGGCTTGACGCATTAACAAACTATATCACCGGAATCGGATATGACTGTGACGGAGAAAACAACGAGTTCTTCAACAAAAACTGGCCTGCTGATTTACATTTAATCGGAAAAGACATTATCCGTTTCCACACAATCTACTGGCCAATCTTCTTAATGGCATTAGACCTTCCGCTTCCGAAACAGATTTTCGGACACCCATGGTTATTACAGGGCGATGGAAAAATGAGTAAATCTAAAGGAAACGTTATCTATGCGGACGAACTTGTAAATATGTTTGGCGTAGACGCTGTGCGTTACTTCGTTCTTCATGAAATGCCATTTGAAAATGACGGTGTTATCACATGGGAATTAATGGTAGAGCGCATGAACTCAGATTTAGCAAACACATTAGGAAACCTTGTCAACAGAACAATTTCCATGACAAACAAATATTTTGGCGGAAATGTAACAGACAAAGGCGTAACTGAAGAAGTGGACGCTGACTTAAGAGCAATAACAGAAAACACGCCAAAAGCAGTGGACGAAAAAATGGATAAACTCCGTGTGGCAGACGCTATCACTGAAATCTTCAACTTATTCAAACGCTGCAACAAATATATTGACGAAACAATGCCATGGGCTTTAGCAAAAGAAGATGACAAAAAAGACAGACTGGAAACTGTACTTTACAACTTAATCCAGAGCATCTCCGCAGGTGCTGAATTACTCTCTTCTTTCATGCCGGAAACAGCAGAAAAAATCCTTGCACAGTTAAACGGCGGAAATGTAACAGACAAACCGGAAATCTTATTCCAGAGATTAGATTTGGAAGAAGTTATGAAAAAAGTAGAGGAACTTCACCCGCCTGTACAGGAAGAAAAAGGAGATGATGTGATTGACATCGAACCAAAAGAAGAAATCACATTTGATGACTTTATGAAATTGCAATTCCAGGTTGGTGAAATCATTGCCTGCGAAGAAGTCAAAAAGTCAAAGAAATTACTTTGCTCTCAGGTAAAAATCGGAAGTCAGGTAAAACAGATTGTTTCAGGAATCAAGGCACATTATACTGCCGAAGAAATGGTTGGCAAAAAAGTTATGGTACTGGTCAACTTAAAACCTGCCAAATTAGCGGGCGTATTATCTGAAGGTATGTTATTATGTGCAGAAGATGCTGAAGGAAATCTTGCATTAATGACACCGGAGAAAACGATGCCGGCCGGCGCGGAGATTTGTTAATATCGGGGACGTAGTAAAATTGTATTTTACTACGTCCCCGATACAACTTTACCCTGTCCCTTTTCTCAGATAACCCTGTCCCTTTTTTAAGAGAAAATTTTTCTTTACTATAAAAATCCAACATTCTATACCTCATATAGTATTTTAAAAAAAAGAGCAATCACATATGGTATAAAATTATATTCTTGTAGTAAAAGCAGAACCAACGAGTAATTTTTCCACGTATTTCTCAGGAAAACTCAAAAAGGGACAGGGCATTTCTCATTTAGGGACACAGTATTTGTTATTTGGGGACGTAGCAAATCGCAATTTTACTACGTCCCCAAATAACAAATAAAGGAGGATTAACATGATTTTTGATACACACACTCACTATGATGACGAGCAATTTAATGAAGACAGAGAGACACTACTGGCACATCTGCAGGACAACGGCATCGGCACAATCGTAAATGTCGGTGCAAGTTTGCAAGGCTGCCAAAATTCCATTGAACTGGCGGAAAAATATCCTTTTATCTATGCAACCGTAGGTGTTCACCCTGACGAAGTCGGAAGTTTGAACGATGAAACTTTCACATGGCTAAGACAACAGTGTGACCATGAGAAAGTTGTTGCGGTAGGGGAAATCGGTTTAGATTATTACTGGGATAACGAGTCCCGCGATACCCAGAAAAAATGGTTTATCAAACAATTAAATCTTGCAAGAGAAAAAAATCTTCCTGTTGTCATTCACAGCCGTGAAGCCGCACAGGATACTTTGGAAATCATGAAAGAGTATGCAAAAGGCTTAAACGGTATTATCCATTGCTTTTCTTACTCAGTGGAAATGGCAAAGGAATATATAAAAATGGGGTTCTACATCGGTATCGGTGGTGTTGTCACATTCAAGAACAGTAAAAAATTAAAAGAAGTTGTTTCAGAAATTCCCCTTGAACGAATTGTCCTTGAAACAGATTGTCCGTATTTATCCCCTGTTCCAAATAGAGGAAAACGTAACTCATCATTGAACCTTAAATACGTTGTAGAAGAGATTGCCAGTATAAAAGATATCTCACCCGAAGAAGTTATCCGCCAGACAGAAGCAAATGCCTGCCGCATTTATACAAAGTGCGGAAAAAGCATTTCTTAACTCCAAATTAAGAAATTTTCGTTTTCTTTAATGAAACTAACATAGTTTAGACACATTTTTCTTTTATACTAAAGTCAGATAGTTGATAAACAACAACTATCTCCCCCCTCATAAAGTAAAACACATCTTGAAACCAAGATGTCGCACTTTACTCTCATTCCTTTAGATAATAATAAAACGACGAAACCCGTTAGCCGAAAGGTTAACGGGTTTTCGCTGTATATACTCATTATAGATTTGTACCCATTCTTACGTTACTTCTCTTCTATTACTTTACAACTTCTCGAAGGGTGTTTTATCTGATACACATATACACTTTTATCCTCTATATTACATTCAAAACAAGAATATTTTTCTCCATTATTATATTGAATTCCTCTTTCCGGCATTTCTCTTACCGTCCATTGCTTCGACTATTCCTTTTTCAATTCCCTATATATCTGAACAGGTACATACAACAATCTTATTTTTTCTCATAGAAGAAATAATGGCTTTTAATTTGTTCGGGGCATTTTTTAACGCTTCTTTATATTCTGACTTCGAAGATACGCTGTCTCCTCCCCCTTTAGAATTGACATTATTGCAAAATGCAACCTTTTTTCAAATCTTCTTCTATGCCTGTCTGTACATTTAACTGCGTTAGTATCCCCTTAAATCTCCTTTTGAATTTTGTAGCGGATTTTATACTTCTTGCAATATCATTATCACATATTCCTATTTTTCTTAAATTTTCATGGCATTTTACTTCATTCAAAACAATCTTGCGAAACCAAAACTCTTTTTCATTTCCCACATACCCTTCATATTCTCCAAAATTATTATATTCTATTTTAGTCATTTTCTTCCTCTCAATGCCTATAAAAACATACTATAAACGTTTCCTCATTCTTCTATTACTTGAGAACAATCCGGCTGAAAAGCAACGATTTCAGAAATATCACAATTTAAAATATTACATAATGCATTCAATGTATTTGTTGAAACAGATTCATCATTCATCAGACGTTGAATTGTTTTACTATCCAAATTATCTGAACTAATCGAAGGAGAAAGAAGAATCTGGTTCGATATAGATAACGAATTAAGTTATAATAATCGAGTTCGGCAAATATATATTACCGAAAATGGCAAATTAGTTGAGTTTTATTATCCTAATAAGTCTTTTGATTTTGAAGATATTGCTAATTTCACCACCGAAAAAGAATTAAAAGACTTTTTTATACAAGAAGAAATTACTTCGGAAAAAATTACTGACAATAAAATTGAATTAGAATTAAGAAGAACTGACTCCGGAAATGATGTTGAAGAAGAAAGTTTAGTTTTTTCAACTGACAAAGGTGGCATATACCATTTGGAATCTCAGATAGAAGAAACAACCCTTTTAGAAAATAAATATATCGGTTTTAACTCAGGTTATCACGGCGGTTGCTGTTTCGTAACCCTTTCGGACTTTTCTAATGACGGTGTTATCCAATATGATACATTAAATGATGCAAAAGATAATCCTCTATTCGAGGTATATTAAATTACATCTTTTTACAAAACAGCCTGCTGACTTCCAATCTACAGGCTGTTTTTTCGTTCAGCCCACAAGCCAAACACTTGCCACGATTCCCGCCAACGTTGCAACAATTGCACCCGCCAGCGTATATCTCGTTTTCTTCACTTTTACCGCCATAAAATAAACACTCATCGTATAAAAAATCGTTTCCGTACAACTCATCATAATAGAGGCAATCAGCCCAATCTGCGAATCTGTTCCATACTGTTTAAAAATATCGAGAACAAGACCCGTAGCTGCTGAGGAGGAAAACATTCTCACAATCGCCAGAGGTACTAATTCCCCCGGAAAACCTATGTAGGAAGTAAATTGTCCCAATAGTTTTCCCAAAAACTCTAAAAATCCGGACGCTCTTAAAATTCCAACTGCAACCATAAGCCCTATAAGAGTGGGCATAATTTTTATGACCGTGAGAAATCCGTTTTTCGCACCTTTTATAAACTCGTCATACACATTCACATTCTGCATAAGTCCGTACATGACAATTCCCAAAATCACTGCCGGAACAATAAAATCAGATACATATAATAATAATTTCACAACTTTCTCTGTCTTTCACTATCATTATTCTATTTTATGTTCCGCAAAAAATAAAATGCAGCTTTTTGCCATATACAATATGCAGGAAATGTTTTGAATTGCATTTTGAGAAAAAAGGATATATAATTTTTGATTATACGCATAAATACTATACTTTCAATTATTTTGAAATATGGAAAAATATTTATTCTACCACAATTGAGATAGCACAAAGAACGGTTACTTTTTCAAATTGACCTCTATCACCATTATCTGACAATTTGTGTATCACAAGAAAAAATGCTATAATAGTAATGATATACAGATAAAGGAGTGGTATTCTATATGATAAGTTTAGAGCGCGTGAACGAGCAGAATTATCAACATGTGTTCGCTTTGGAACTGGCGGACAATCAGAAAGGTTTTGTATCTTCCAATATGAAATCTCTTGCACAGGCTTGGATCTATTATGACAGGGCCAGACCGTATGCAATACGAAATGATAATGATATTATCGGATTTATCATGTTCGACTACAAGCCCAGCGAAAAGAAAGCAGAAATTTGGCGTTTCATGATTGGAAAGGATTTTCAGGGCAAAGGATATGGAACAGAAGCACTATCCTCTGCAATTCGCCTTCTGGCAAATGAAAATCTGTTCTCTACCATACAAATCAACTATGTCAAAGGTAATTTCCCGGCAAAACATCTTTATGAAAAATTGGGATTTCAGGAAACAGGCGAAATGGAAGAAAATGAAATCGTAATGAAACTGTATCTATAAGCGGTCTTTAGAAATAAATTGAATTAGAGAAACATTTATATGAATAGTACACTCAAAGAGTTATTTAAAAAAAGAACTGCTCATTTCTATACAGAGGAAGTCAAAACATTCTCGTAATATTAAGGAAATTTTCAAAAGTTGCTGCCACTCTAAAGGCAGAATTTTCTCAAATCACATAATGCAGATGGGGAGTATCATGAAAATATGACACTCCCCATCTACATTATATCAGATAACTATTTTTCAAAAGATTTTGCTCTCCTCATAATAAAATAATACATCACAAGGAGTAGTCCTCCGGCGAGAATCCATGCAACCGGGCTTGCCATACATACCCCCACATAACTTCGTTTCTGTGAGGCAATAATTGCAACAACGCCTCTCCCAATCAATTCAGCCACACCTGCCATCATTGGAAGCAGCCCATATCCCATACCCTGTATGCCGTTTCTGAAAATATTCACAACCGCAAGCGGAATGAAAAACATTCCTACACATTTCAGATAAATATCTACATATCCCATAATCTCACCCAAATTTTCGGATAAGAACAGCGGAGTTAAATATTTTCCTGCAGTCATCACAAATATACTCGTCACAATAGAATAAATCGTTCCGATTATCATCGCATTTTTAAATCCCTTGCGAATTCTGTCAATCTTTCCCGCTCCCATATTCTGCGCGGAATAGGTCGCCATCGTCGTTCCAAGCGCCACATATGCCTGCGTTACCAGCTGCTCTATTTTGCTTCCCGCCGTAAACCCTGCAATTACGACAGAGCCTAAAATATTTAATGCAGACTGCATCATCATCGAACCGATCGCTGTAATGGAATATTGAAGCGCCATCGGAAACCCTACACCAAACTGGACTTTTACCAAATGCCCATTCATTTTCCAGTCATCTTTTTTCATCTTAAGCACAGGAACTTTTTTCACAATATAAATCAGACAAAGCGCACCGGATACTCCCTGAGAAATAACGGTTGCATACGCCGCTCCTACCGCTCCCATATGGAAAACAATAATAAAAAGTAAATCCAAAACAACATTTAATCCTGCTGCCAGAATAAGAAAATATAGAGGAATTTTACTGTTTCCGAGAGCTCTCAGAATGCTCGCCAGCAGATTATATAATACCTGTGCAAAAATCCCTGCGCAAATCACCATAATATATGAATATGCGTCCTGAAAAATATCGCTCGGAGTATTTAACAAATGCAGTAGAGATTTCATTCCAAGCATACTGACTACCGTCATAATTACAGAGACAATCGCTGATAAAATGGCCGCTGAACCGACTGTTTTTCGCATTGCTTTTAAATCGCCCGCTCCAAATTTCTGTGCTGTCGGAACGGTAAATCCTGCCGTAAGTCCCTGCAAAAAGCCAATGATTAAAAACATGATTGTTCCTGTTGAGCCGACTGCCGCCAACGCATTCGCACCAACAAATTTTCCTACAATAATCGTGTCCGCCATGTTATACAACTGCTGAAATACATTTCCGATAAACAAAGGAAATGTAAACTGCAGTATCATTTTCCCCGGACTGCCGACCGTCATATCCCTTTCCATTTTCTCCCACCACTCCTTCTTTTTTTACATATGGGAGTTATTATACTCTATGAAATGACGGTTTGCAATTCCTTTTTCACTACTGCTGAGCAGATTTTTTTGCCATAATAACAGCAAACAAAATACCCGCAACGGTACTGATTGTCGTCGCCACAATGCCTGCTCCGATAATTCCTGCGGGATTTACACTCCCGTACTGACTTCGATAGGCAATGACATTTATCGGTATAAGTTGCAGGGAAGAAATATTCACAATAAGAAATGTACACATATCGCAGCTTGCCACTCTTTTGTCCCGATTCGGATTAATTTCCTGCAAATGTTTCATCGCCATAATTCCCGCAGGCGTCGCCGCCCAGCCGAGTCCGAGAAAGTTGGCAATCATATTTGTTGTAATATATTTTTCCGCCAAATGTCCTTTTGGAACACCGGGAAATAAAAGATGAATGAGCGGTCGGATTTTTCTGGAAATTGTATCTATCAGACCTGATTTCGTTGCGATTTCCATAATGCCAACCCACATGGACATAATCCCTATCATCATCACACATAAATCCACCGCTTCTTTTGCGGAGTCCAATGCCCCGTTTGTAACGTCAGGCATTTTACCGCTGAAAACACCAAAAATAATCCCCACGATAATCATACCGCCCCAAAGATAATTCAACATATGTATTCCCACTTTTTGTTTTTAACATCTTATGCTTGCGAGGTAAAAAAATAGAAGAATTATCTTCCCCTTTTGGTCTGATAATTCTTCTATCCCTTCTATTCCACTTTTATTTTCATTCTCTCTAATCGGCGATTCACAATTCCTTTCAACAGTGTGTATACAACAGAACTGATTGGAATAAATACTAACATTCCCACAATTCCCATAAGGCTTCCGCCGACACTCACTGCAACCAGCACCCAAATGGACGGAAGTCCCACCGAATTTCCCACCACATGCGGATAGATAAGATTTCCTTCAATCTGCTGCAGAACAAAAAACAGAACAAGAAAACCGAGCGCCTGCACAGGATTTACCATGAGAATAAGAATCGCTCCTATGGCACAGCCGATAAACGCTCCAAAAATAGGAATCAACGCTGTAAATGCAATCAAAACACCTACTAAGAGCGCATACGGCATATTAAATATCGTCATCGCCACAAAAAACATACTTCCCAAAATAATCGCTTCCACGCATTGCCCTGTCAAAAAGTTAGAAAATGTTTTGTACGCCATAGAAGAAATGGCAATCAAAATCTCCACCCAGTCTCTTGGAATAAATGCGTATCCGAGTTTTTTTACCTGCACATTCAGTTTTTCTTTCTGCAGAAGAATATAGCAGGCAAAGATAAATGCAATGGCAAATGTTGTCATTCCGCTTACGATTGATTTAGCAACCGCAAATGTAGAATCCAAAACACTTCCCGCGCCGGACTTGAAGAAGTCAATTCCCCCGGCAATCATTTTATCCCAATTAAATTCCAAGTTCTGAATCCAACTTAAAATTTCCTTATTATTGTGAAAAATATCTTCTGCCCATTTTTGCACTTCAGGAATAAATGTCTGAATGGTTTTCCCAAGTCCGGCAATCGTGTTTGCCAATTCCGGCGCCACAATAAATACAACGAGACAAACAATGCCGAATACAAACAAAAGTGTCATCACAAGACTGATTGGTCTTGCTATTTTCTGCAAAAATTTACTGCTTTTTGCCGTTTTATTCCCGAAAACTTTCTCTTCGATAAAGTGCATCGGAACATTTAATACAAATGCGATTGCCGCTCCAATTAAGAACGGAAGAATAATGTTCAACACATATCCTAAAAGTTCGAAAAACACCTTATAGTTCCATATGATCATCAGAACAATAATCGTAAATACGATAAGCCCTCTGATTTTCCGAATGGTTTCTTTGTCTAAATTCATGTATTCACCTTCCCAATCTATTTTTTGCGAATAAATTTCAGGAATTGAATAATTGGAAGATTTACAAGCGCCAGTCCGTATACTGTCATCAATTGAGAAATACTCAACGTCTGTACTTTAAAGATGCTGTCAAGTGCAGGTATCATCAATACAGATGTAATCAAAACAAGACCTAATAAAAATGCACCGATTAAATATATGTTGTTAAAAAATCTTTTTGTAAAAATCAGCGGTCTGTCCGATTTGCAGTTAAATCCATGAACTAATCTCGCCGTACAAAGCGTACCGAATGCCATCGTACTTGCCAGCACTGCATTTCCACTTCTATACCCAATCATAAACGCAATCATCGTTGTTACACCAATGGACAATCCTTCAATTCCTATTTTTGTAATGAAATCTTTGGTTAAAATAGACTCGTTCATCGGACGTGGTTTCTCGTCCATAACCGCTTTCGTATGTGGCTCCAATCCTAATGCAATTGCAGGTAAACTGTCTGTCAGCAGGTTGATAAATAACAGATGAACCGGTGCAAACGGTACCGGAAGTCCTGCGATTGCGGCATAAAGAACCGCCAAAATTCCTCCAAAGTTTCCTGATAATAGAAATTGTATAGAACCTTTAATGTTTTTATACACATTTCGTCCATTTTCTACTGCTTTTATAATAGTTGCAAAATTATCATCAGTCAAGACCATAGCTGCCGCATCTTTTGATACTTCACTTCCCGTAATACCCATTGCGACACCAATATCCGCCTGTTTCAACGCAGGAGCATCATTTACACCGTCACCTGTCATGGATACGATATTGCCTTTTTCCTGCCATGCGCGGACAATTCGGATTTTATGTTCCGGTGAAACTCTGGCATATACGGAAATGCCTTCCACAAAATTTTTCAACTCTTCATCTGAAAGATTATCTATCTCAGAACCTTCACAGGCTTCTGACTCCTCTTTTAAAATACCGATTCTTTTTGCAATTGCTGCCGCCGTAATCTTGTGATCCCCGGTAATCATAATCGGTTTAATTCCCGCACGGATACATTCTGCAACCGCCTGTGCAGATTCTTCTCTCGGCGGATCCATCATGGAGATCAGTCCCACAAAGATTAAATCCTGTTCATCTTCCAGTGTCAACTGATGTCCCTCTTCTATATCCTTATAGGCAAATGCAAGTACGCGAAGTCCGCCTCTTGAAAATTCCTGATTCTGCTTTTCAATAGCATTTTTCTCTTCGTCTGTAAGTTCATGCACTTCTCCGTTTTTCCAAATACGGTTCATTCTTGTTAGCAGGACATCAACCGCACCTTTTGTAATCATAACCGGACCGTTCTCTAAAACATGTGCGGTGGACATTAATTTTCTGTCACTGTCAAATGGAATTTCACTCATACGCGGGAATTTTTCTCTCACATATCCCGCCTCGTCGCCCAGTTTACTTCCCAAATTAATTAACGCTGTCTCTGTCGGATCGCCAATTTCCACTCCGTCCACATTTGTGGAGTCATTACATAAAATACTGTATCTTAATAACTGTTTCTGCCCCTGCGCCTGTCTGTCAATATCTTTTGCAAAAATGCGCTGTCCGTTTACATAGTAATCTTCTACCGTCATCTTGTTCTGTGTCAATGTTCCTGTTTTATCCGAACAGATGATTGACACACTTCCAAGTCCTTCCACTGCCTGCAGTTTACGGATAATGGCGTGTTCTTTTGCCATCTTCTGTGTTCCAAAGGAAAGAACGATTGTAACGATTGAACTAAGTGCCTCAGGAATTGCCGCAACCGCAAGCGCAACCGCAAATAAGAAGGCATCTCCCACTGAATCTCCTCTGAACACGCTGATTCCGAATAAAATAGCGCAGAAAATTAAAATAATAATGGATAATTTCTGTCCGAACTGATCTAAGTTCATCTGTAACGGTGTCTTTTTCTCCGATGTTGTCTTCAACAAAGTTGCAATTTTTCCGACTTCCGTTTCCATTCCGATAGAAGTTACGATAAACGAACCTCTTCCGTATGTGACGAAACTTCCTGAGAATACCATATTTGTCTGATCTCCCAAAGGCACTTCCTTTGATATAATCTCTTCAGATTTTTCTACTCCAAGACTTTCGCCTGTCAATGCGCTCTCGTCAATTTTCAAACTGGCATTCTGTAAAATACGTCCGTCTGCCGGAACATAATCTCCCGCCTCCAACATAACTTCATCACCGATTGTCAGTTCAGAAGAAGGGATTTGTATAACTGTTCCATTTCTTAATACTTTTGCCGTAGGACCGGATAATTTTTTCAAACTATTTAAAGACTGCTCCGCCTTTACCGTCTGAACCGTTCCCAAAATTGCATTCATTGTGATAACAATTAAGATAACTGCGGTACTTTCCACATCTCCCAAAAATCCGGACACAATAGCCGCCACAATCAGAATAATAACAAGAAAATCTTTAAACTGCTCTAAGAAAATCTGAAAAGTACTTTTCTTCTTTCCTTCTACCAATTCATTTTTCCCGTATTGCTCCTGATGTTTCAATACTTCCTCATCGGTCAATGGCTCAAGTTTGCCATTTACCTTCATTCTCACCTCTTCTGGTGATAACTGATAATATTTTTCCATATGCTTTCCTCCAATTTCCCGTGCTATGTTTAGTATACCCTTTTTTTACAATAAAAAAAGAGACCTTCATTGCACGTTAATAATGCAATAAAAGTCTCACTATTTCATTACGATACGGATGATTACTCATCGTACTGACGACATCGTACACGTTTAAAACGTTAGTTACTCCCTTTTACTAGAGTCTAATATAAACTTTTTTCCGATTTCTGTCAACCCTAAACTTTAGTTTGTAATTGTTCTCTCTGTCTCTTTATCAAATACATGAATTTTCTCTGCATCAAGAGCAAATTTAACTGTATCGCCTGTTCTTGCCGTTGTTCTAGGATTTACTCTCGCTGTCATGGAAGCATTTTCATAATCGAAATGTAAGTAAACTTCTGCACCTAACATCTCGTATACACGGATTGTTGCTTCAATTACTGTGTTTGGTGAAGATTCGATAAACATCTGCTCATCGTGAATATCTTCAGGACGGATACCAAGTACAACTGTTTTTCCGTCATATCCGCCTTCAATAAGTTTTTTCGCTTTTGCCGGTGGTAATTCAATGGAAGCAGGACCTGCCTGAAGGGCAACTTTATTTCCATTTACTTTACATACTGCATCTACAAAGTTCATCTGTGGTGAACCGATAAATCCTGCAACGAATAAGTTACAAGGTGTATCGTATAATACCTGTGGTGTATCTACCTGCTGTACAACACCTGCATTCATAACAACGATTCTTGTTCCCAATGTCATCGCTTCTGTCTGGTCATGAGTAACGTAAATAATTGTTGTACCTAATCTCTGATGTAATTTAGAAATCTCGATACGCATCTGTCCTCTAAGTTTTGCATCAAGGTTTGATAAAGGTTCGTCCATAAGGAATACTTTTGGATTACGAACGATGGCACGTCCCATGGCAACACGCTGTCTCTGTCCACCTGATAATGCTTTTGGTTTACGCTCTAATAACGCTTCCAAATCAAGAATTTTGGCTGCTTCGCGAACCATTTTGTCAATTTCTTCTTTTGGCACTTTTCTTAATTTCAAACCAAATGCCATGTTATCATATACTGTCATATGCGGATATAACGCATAGTTCTGGAATACCATCGCAATATCTCTGTCTTTTGGTTCTACATCGTTTACTAATTTATCTCCGATTCTTAATTCACCTGAAGAAATATCTTCAAGACCTGCAATCATACGAAGTGTTGTAGATTTTCCACAACCTGAAGGTCCTACGAAAATAATAAATTCTTTATCTTCAATTTCAAGATTGAAATCTTTTACTGCTACAAATCCGTTAGGATATACTTTATTAATGTTCTTGAGTGATAAACTTGCCATTGTATCCTTCCTCCTAAATAACTAATCATTTTCTCTCTAAAGTATATAAAAAAAGCTCAACTTGGTCTACTTCCAAGTTGAACAATTTTTTTTTGAGAAAATATACAAATTGACGAATTACCTCAATCTCTCTCCCACATACTGTGCATCACCAAATGCCAATATCATCATAAAGATTGTATTTAAAAAGATTAAACCAAGTGCATATCCTGTCCCTTTGTTAAATGACTTTGCCAAATTTACACAGTATACAATAGACAAAATCACATTTACACATGGAACAAGAAGACAGATGATATACCAGCCTTTTCCCTTTCCAAACGCCATCTGGTAAAGGCAGTATGTACTATAGATAGGAATGATTGCTTTCCACCCCTGAAGTCCCGCCTTTTCAAACAACTTCCAAGAGGCAACTATCGTTAAAACAAGTACCCCTAAAGATATTACTAAGCCGACTCCCGTTGTAACTATTCCCAATGCTTCCAATAACATATCGTTTTCTCCTTCCGAATGATTTATATATGGTACAATATCACATTTTTATCTGACAGTCTACCGTAATAAAGCCTGATAAATTTCCCTCTTTCCTACACCTCTGTCTTTCGCTACCCGCTTCATTGCTTCTTTCTTTTCTATACCCTGTGACAGATAATATTCCATATGTTCTTCCACACTCATCTCTTCCCAGCGTGAAATTTCTTCCTCCCGTATCTCTGTACGGCTCTTTCCCTCCAAAACGAGAACACATTCCCCTTTGGGCTCATTGCTTTCATAATAAGAAATCGCTTCCTCCAGCGTAGTGGCAAATGCAGTTTCATGTTTCTTTGTCAATTCACGACAAATCGTAATTTTTCGATTGCCTACCGTATCCCGCAATTCTTTTAATGTTTTTATAAGACGGTGAGGAGCCTCATATAAAATCATCGTCCTCGTCTCATTTGTCAGTTCCTTTAAGATTTCCTGTTTTTCTTTTTTGTCAGTAGGAAGAAACGCTTCAAACGCAAATCTTCTCGTAGATAATCCCGACAGCGTAAGGGCGGTGATACATGCTGCTGCCCCCGGAAGAGACGTTACTTCAATTCCGGATTCATAACACATTTTCACCAGTTCCTCCCCCGGATCGGATATGCCGGGCGTTCCTGCATCTGTGATTAACGCAATATTCATTCCCGACTGAAGTTTCTCCACCAGTTTTTTTCCTTTTTCAATCTTGTTATACTCGTGATAACTCGTCATCGGCGTTTTGATTTCAAAATGATTCAACAGTTTAATACTGTTTCTTGTATCTTCAGCAGCAATTAAATCGGCTTCCTGCAATGTCCGTACAACCCTGTATGTCATATCTTCCAAATTTCCAATCGGCGTTGCACACAGATATAGTTTTCCTGCCATGTCCTACTCCTTTACTTTAACCCATATTCTCCCAGCAACTCTTCTGAGTACACATTTTTCTCCCGGTACACAATCAAAGGTGGCTCTACCGTCATTCTCGAATTACCGCCTCTGCTTCCCTCTATCAAAACCATATTCGGTTCTTTGTCAATATAAGGGTGTACTAAACGCATACGTTTTGGTTCTATCTTATAAGCACACATTTTTGATAAAATTTCTGCAAGTCTGAAAGGACGGTGTACCATGTAAAATCTTCCTCCGGGGCGAAGTACTTTTGCACTTTCACGCAAAATATCGTCCAAATCACACAAAACTTCGTGTCTCGCTATCGCTTTCGCACTGTCTTTGTTCTGCAAACCGTGAGCCCCAATCATATACGGCGGATTCGTTGTAACTACGTCAAAAAAGACAGAACCAAACAGGTTTACTGCCTCTTTCACATCTCCCGTCACAATGTCAATTTTGTCCTCCAAATGATTGTACGCAACACTCCGTCTCGCCATGTCAGCGCTTTCTTCCTGAATTTCAAGTCCCGTAAAATGTTCTCCTTCCGTTTTCGCCTCAAGTAAAATTGGGATAATTCCCGTACCTGTTCCTATGTCAAGCACTTTTTCCCCTTTTTTTACTCTGGCAAAATTAGATAACAGAACAGCGTCCATTCCAAAACAAAATTTACTTGGGTTTTGAATAATATGATACCCTTTGACCTGCAAATCATCTAGTCTTTCTTCCGGCTTCAAATTATTCTCCATCTAACTTCGACTCTCCCTCTCCCTTTTCCAATGCAGCAAGTTCCCGCATTTCTTCTTTTGAAAGTTTTACGTCCGCTTTCTTCCGTCTTGGTTTAAATTTTAACTCGCTCACCTTATATTCACGAATTTCTTTCTCATCATTGTCTAAAGTAACAATTACTTTTACTAACTGGCGAAGCACACTCAAATTCTGTACTTCCCCCCGAAGCCCGTCCACTGTCGTAACCGTATCTCCAATCGCCGGCAGACGGCTGTTTAAATATTCATATGTCTCCTCTTCATTTGTAAGGCAACACATTAATCTTCCACATACACCGGAAATCTTTGTCGGATTCAAGGACAAGTTCTGTTCTTTAGCCATCTTAATAGATACCGGAGCAAACTCTGATAAATAAGTATGACAGCAAAGCGGTCTTCCGCAAACGCCGATTCCACCGCGGATTTTCGTCTCATCACGAACCCCAATCTGGCGCAGTTCAATTCTTGTGCGGAAAACTGCTGCCAAATCTTTTACCAGTTCCCTGAAGTCAATTCTTCCGTCTGCAGTAAAATAAAACAGCACTTTATTATT
Organism: Lachnospiraceae bacterium; assembly: GCA_902381685.1. Lineage (GTDB taxonomy): Bacteria > Bacillota > Clostridia > Lachnospirales > Lachnospiraceae > Faecalimonas. The sequence goes on from LR698958.1 coordinate 218,428, forward strand.
ATCAAATGTATATTCCGCATCAATCAGTTTCATTTCCAAACCGTGTTTACGGATTTTCTCCAGACAGATTTCAAAGGCTTCTTTTTCCTTTTCCTTATTTCTCTCCTCTATCCTCTTATCTTCCTCCGTGGCAACTCTGATTACCGATTTTAACGGCTGTGTAATCTCATCATCTTCCACATCTTTCGGATTCATGACTACGCTTCCAAATTCAACGCCTCTTGCCGTCTCCACAATTACTTTATCACCTTTTTTAATATTCAGTTTTGCCGGTGAAAAAAAGTATATTTTACCTGCCGTGCGAAATCTCACACCAATTACTTTCGTCATTCCTAGTTCTCCTTTATTGTCAGCAATAACAGTTCCATAACCAAATCGAAATTAACATTTGCTTTTAATCGTGCTTTCGCCTTTTCAAGACTTTCTAAAATCGTTTCAATTCCTTCATAAGAACTCTTATTCGCCCTGTCTTTTATATATCTTAACTGGTCGGCAAATACGATGCCATTCACATCTTTTGTCGCCTTATAAATAAGCACATCTCTGTACCAAATCATAATAATATCTAAATAATCGTTAATGCTTAACTTGTAAGTTCCTATCTTCTTAATGGCGCTTACAATCTCGGAAATCTCCATCTCATTAATGTGTTTTAATAACTGCAGAGCTTCTTCCTTAATCTCATTGAAATGCTCAGAAGATGCAAGCATAATGGCACGTCCCATATTTCCCTGCGCAAACTCCGCGCAAATATCTGCCTGATAATCAGGAATCTGCATCTGTTCCATAAGATACTTTTTAATCAGCGTCGTCTTAATGTTTCTCAATTTAAGCATAACACATCTGGACATGATTGTCGGAAGCAAACTTTCCGCATTCTCTGTCAACAGGAAGATAACTGCATATGCAGGCGGTTCCTCTATCGTCTTTAACAGTGCATTCTGTGCCTGTACCGACAGTAAATCTGCTTCCGGAATAATGTAGATTTTGTACGGACTGCTGTACGGCTTAATGACAATATCATTATTAACCTGTGTACGAATATCATCAACGCTGATTGTGTTCGGTTTCTCATGTGTTACATGGATAATGTCCGGGTGATTTCCACTCTTAGCCTGTTTGCAGGAATGGCACTCACCACATGGATTCGGTGTATGTTCTTCACACTGTAGTGTCATGGCAAATAAATCCGCCAGCATCTTTTTTCCTGAACCTCTTTCTCCATTCAAAATATATGCGTGTGACACTTTATCCTGAGATACTGCATTCTGTATATATTGAATAATGTCGTTGTGTCCGATTACATCTTTGAATCCTTTCATGTTATCACCATTCCTTTCCTAAAACTATATACTTTTAGTATATCATAGTTTTTCCTTAATACATAGCACAATTTCATCTACACATTTTTCCACGTTTTCATTGTAAAATCTTCTCTTTATCCCCTGTTTTTTCAGGTTTTCCTCAGAAAAGTCTTCCGTATCCGCTAAAAATCTTCTGCAAAGTTCCGCATACTTAGGAGATTCCTGTTTTCTCTCCCTCTCTACCGCCCTTGCCAGACGTTCTCCGTCCTCCACTTCTATGTAAACCGGCACAAGATTTTCTCCGCCAAAATATTCTTTCATCTTTTCATAAGATACCAATGTACCGATAACAAGATAACTGCTTTCTTCCAGTTGAATCTGATTGTCCGCCACCGTAAAATAATTCCATTTTCCGTGTACCGTATTGTATGAGCGCAATTCGATAATTTTTCCTTCCCTCTGAAACATTTCCAGTTCTTTATCCCCAACAAAATAATATTCTACGCCGTCCTTCTCTCCCTCACGAATCGGTCTTGTTGTATATAAAACAATTGTTTTCAATTCCGGTAAGCGCTCCTGTATCTTTTTAAAAATCGTATCTTTTCCCGAAGAACTTTTCCCCATAACATAAAATATTTTACCCATTTTTCCACACTCCAATATGTTTTTCCACTGCAATTCCCTCTATTGTAAACTGCAGTTCCTCGTATCTTTTCAGACATCTTACTGCCTCTTTTGTAATCTTCTCTCCCGGAACAAGAAACGGTATTCCCGGAGGGTATACATAGGCATATTCCCCCGCAACTTTTCCTTCCGCCTCTTCCCATTTTACATAAGAAAGACCGCTTTTTTGCGCCTTTTTTAATACTTCTGCACTCTTATAAATAAGAGGCAAATGAGGAAGTTCCAAATCTTCTCCGACTTTTTTCTCCGATTTTAACTCCTCGTCTATTTCAAACATCGCCTTTTTCAGCCGTTGCAGTCCTTCCTTTGTATCTCCCACGGTTGTCATAGCCAAAACATATGTCCCCGCAGTCATCTCCATCTGCAAATGATATTTTTCCAAAAGAATTCTGCTCAGTTCACCGCTCGTCATATTTGTATCTTTTACAGAAATAATAAACTTAGAAATATCAAAATTTTCCGTTCTAATTATATGTAAATGTTTTAACTCTTCCAGTTCCTGTCGTAACTGCTCTATCTCCTCCACATACTCATCAAAAAGTGACTCTCCGCTTTTCTCCAAAATGTCCATACAGTAATCAATGCTCGCCATAAGTACATATGAAGGGCTGCTTGACTGCAGCATATGAAGGTAATTTCCAATACTTTCCCTGTTGACTCTATTTCCATTTAGATGAATCAATGCAGTCTGTGTCATCGCCGGCAATGTTTTGTGTACACTGTGAATAACAATGTCTGCTCCTTTTTCGTTAGCGTTTTTCGGAAACTTCTTATGAAAACCAAAGTGTGCTCCGTGTGCCTCATCTACAATTAACGGAATATCATGCTTATGTACTGTTTTTGCTATATTTTCCACATCGGAAACAACTCCGTCATATGTGGGAGAAACAATTACAACAGCCTTAATATCTTTTTCCTTATCTAAAATTTGTTCTATTTCTTTACAACTGATTTCTCCGTTTATCTGTAAGTCTTTCTCATATTTCGGGTAAATATATATCGGTTCTAATTCATTCATATATATAGCATGGTATACAGATTTATGGCAGTTTCTTGCCACGAGGATTTTGTCTCCCCGCTCAGTCACACCTAGTATGGCGCTTAAAATCCCCACCGTACTTCCATTCACAAGAAAATGACTTTCCTCCGCCTTATAAAGCGTCGACGCCCTCTCCTCTGCCGATTTTAATATTCCTGCCGCATGATGTAAATCATCAAAACCTTCTATCTCTGTAATATCTATTCCATACGGAAGTCCGATAGGAAATTTATTCTCATTTCTTTTATGTCCCGGCATATGAAATCCGTAATAATCAGATTCCCGATATGCCTTTAATCTATCATAAAGCATTATGATTTCTCCTTCTCCCATGTATAAAAAAAAGCAGAATGCCTTTCACTAAGGTATTTCTGCTCTTCTCTATGCGGAAGATGGGACTTGAACCCACACGTAGTAACCCACACTAGAACCTGAATCTAGCTCGTCTGCCATTCCGACACTTCCGCAAGTCATTTTTTATTATACTGCTTTTTTGACATTTAGTCAAATGGTAATTGGGGAATTTTTTATAAATAGAGAGGATATGCCCCTTGCAGAAGTCATATCCTCCCCAATTACCGATTCTTATAAATCTCTAATCTGTGCATGCAATTCCTGAAGTGATTTCACTTCGCCGCAGCCCGGTTTTCTCATTGATTTTATACCGCTTACCGTTGCTTTTGCTGCTGCCATTGTTGTCATATATGGAACTTTTGCTTTAATTGCTGCTTTGCGAAGATAACTGTCATCTTCCTGTCTGTCCTGTCCAATCGGAGTATTGATAATCAAATCAACTTTACCGTTTGTAATTAAATCTAACATATCCGGTCTTCCTTCATTGAGTTTATATACTCTCTCCGCTTCCATTCCGGCGTCCTGAATTAATTTACATGTATTTTTAGATGCTAAAATTTTAAATCCACATTCAATGAATTCTTTAGCAACTTCTACTACTTCCGGTTTATCTTTATCATTAATAGACATCAATACAGTTCCCTCTAACGGAATCTTCTTCTGTGTTGCTTCCTGTGCTTTGTAGAATGCTTCACCGTAGAATGAAGATAAACCTAACACTTCACCTGTAGAACGCATTTCAGGTCCTAAAACAGGGTCTACTTCCTGGAACATATTGAATGGGAATACCGCTTCTTTTACTCCATAGTGTGGAATGTACTGTTCTTTTAACTGTGGAACAGGTGATGGTTTTCCTGTCAGTTCAGAAGTAACGATTTCTGTTGCAAGAGGTACCATTTTAATGTTACATACTTTAGAAACTAACGGCACTGTTCTTGATGCTCTTGGGTTTGCTTCCAACACATATACTTTACCGTTTTCAATTGCGTACTGCATATTCATAAGACCTTTAACATGCATTTCCTCTGCAATTTTTCTTGTATATTCTTTAATTGTTTTAATATTCTCTTCTGAAATATGTTTTGAAGGAATAATACAAGCAGAGTCACCTGAATGTACACCTGCCAACTCAATGTGTTCCATTACTGCAGGAACAAATGCGTGTGTTCCGTCGCTGATTGCATCTGCTTCGCACTCTAAAGCGTGGTTTAAGAAACGGTCAATCAGGATTGGTCTGTCCGGTGTAACCCCTACTGCTGCTTTCATGTAGCCTGCCATGCTTTCTGAGTCGTAAACAACTTCCATTCCACGTCCGCCAAGAACGTAAGAAGGTCTAACCATAACAGGATAACCTATTCTTTCTGCAATTTCTACTGCTTCTTCAACATTTACTGCCATTCCTGATTCCGGCATAGGGATTTCAAGTTTTTCCATCATGGCACGGAATAAATCTCTATCTTCTGCAAGATCAATTACAGACGGTGCTGTTCCAAGAATTTTTACTCCGTTTTTCTCTAAGTCTGCTGCAAGGTTAAGTGGTGTCTGTCCGCCAAACTGAGCGATAACCCCTACAGGTTTTTCTTTCTTGTAAATGCTGAGTACATCTTCCAATGTAAGAGGTTCAAAATACAATTTATCTGATGTATCGTAATCTGTTGAAACTGTTTCCGGATTACAGTTTACGATGATTGTTTCAAATCCTAATTTTCTCAATGCGAGAGATGCATGTACACAACAGTAGTCAAATTCAATACCCTGTCCGATTCTGTTAGGACCGCCACCCAAAATCATTACTTTTGGTTTTTCTTCGCGAATTGGATTTTTGTCTTCTGAATTGTATGTTGAATAATAGTATGCCTTGTCTTTTGTTCCGCTTACGTGAACTCCTTCCCATGCTTCTTCAACCCCAAGTGCAATTCTCTTCTCTCTGATTTCTGTCTCTGTTACATCTAAAATCTGGCTCAGGTATTTATCAGAGAATCCGTCTTTCTTCGCTGTGATTAACGCTTCATCAGAAGGCAAGTTTCCTTTTGATTTAAGAAGTTCTTCCTCTTCCTCAACCAATTCTTTCATCTGTTCGATGAAATATGCTTTTACTTTTGTTCTTTCATGAATTTCATCTATTGTAGCGCCTTTTCTCAATGCTTCATACATAATGAAATGACGTTCACTTGTAGGTGTCACTAACATTTTAAGAAGTTCGTCTTTTGATTTTTTATCAAAATCTTTTGCATGTCCAAGTCCGTAACGTCCTGTTTCCAAACTTCTGATTGCTTTCTGTAACGCTTCTTTATATGTTTTACCGATACTCATTACCTCACCTACGGCGCGCATCTGAGTACCTAATTTATCTTCTACACCTTTGAATTTTTCAAATGCCCAGCGAGCAAATTTCAATACGATATAATCTCCACCCGGAACATATTTATCAAGTGTTCCGTATTTTCCACATGGAATATCTTTCAAAGTAAGCCCTGTTGCCAACATTGCCGATACAAGAGCGATTGGGAAACCTGTCGCTTTTGATGCAAGTGCTGATGAACGAGACGTTCTCGGATTAATTTCGATAATGATATCTCTGTCTGTCTTTGGATCATGTGCCCACTGTACATTACAGCCACCGATTACCTGAACTGAATCCACAACTTTATGAGATTTTTCCTGTAAACGTTTCTGCACTTCCTCCGAAATTGTAAGCATTGGTGCTGAACAGAACGAATCACCTGTATGTACTCCAAGAGGATCAATATTTTCAATGAAACATACCGTAATCATATTACCTTCTGAATCACGAACTACTTCAAGTTCTAATTCTTCCCAGCCTAAAATAGACTCCTCAACAAGTACCTGACCTACCAAACTGGCCTGGAGACCTCTTGCACAAACTGTTTTTAATTCTTCCTTATTATAAACAAGTCCGCCGCCGGCTCCACCCATTGTGTAGGCTGGACGAAGAACTACCGGATAACCTAATTTATCTGCGATTGCGAGCGCTTCATCTACTGAATATGCCACTTCACTTCTTGCCATTTCAATGCCAAGACTATCCATTGTCTTTTTAAACTCAATACGGTCTTCACCACGTTCGATTGCATCTACCTGAACACCGATTACTTCAACATTATATTTTTCTAAAACGCCTGCCTGTGCTAATTCTGCGCATAAATTAAGACCGGATTGTCCACCTAAATTTGGTAATAGTGCATCTGGTCTTTCTTTGGCAATAATTTGCTCCATTCTCTCAACATTGAGAGGTTCAATATAAGTAACGTCAGCAGTTTCCGGGTCTGTCATAATTGTCGCCGGATTAGAATTAACTAATACAATTTCGTATCCTAAACTCTTAAGAGCTTTACACGCCTGTGTCCCTGAATAGTCAAATTCACACGCCTGTCCAATAATAATAGGGCCAGAACCAATAATAAGTACTTTGTGAATATCTTTTCTCTGTGACATTGTAATTCCTCCTGTTTTCTCGTTGTTTTTTCCATTGCCAACTATTATACAAAAAAAAAGATGGAATAGCAATGCTATTTTCCATCTTTTTTTATTTTTTATAAATTATGTAGAAAATCTATCTATTTTGTCGTGTCTTCAAAGAAGTTAAGCATACTTCCGGAAAAATATTTATCCTTATTTCCATCATGCGAATATGAATGTAATCCTTTTACTTTTATATACTGCCATGCCTTAGAAGAATCCACTTTAATTTCTTTAGCGTTTACATCATTCGCCAATTGTCCGGACTTACCAATCTTTGTCCATGTTTTTCCATCGTTGCTTCCGTAAATTTCAACTTCTTCCCAGCGTCCATTACTTCCACCCACACTTGGAACATATTCAAGTTTTGATATTCTGCGCGCTTTATCAAACTTCACCGAATACTCTTTTTTATCTTGGACGTCCCATTTAGAATGCCAATTTGTATTTCTCTGTCCGTCAATCAGATTTTTTGCCGCCTGATTTCCTTCATTCTGCTGACTTGAAAATTCATGCATAGATACATACTGAAGTTGTAAATATTTTTCTTCATTTTTATCATCTGCATTTTTAAACTGATATTCCGCTGTTTTACTTGCAACATACTGACCGTGTGAACCTCTTCTTACAGTCACTTTTTTCTCTCCGGTAAAGCGATTCTGATTTTTCAAACCATTTTGTTCGTATGGTTTCCATGTATTTCCACCGTCTTCGCTGTACTCCAAATTAGAAACGTCTCCAAGTAAAAGGTCTTCCTTATCGTTCGCTTCAATATTCTTAGGTGCTTCCTGTTCCATTATATCAATTACGCAAATAGGAAGACGACCATACATATCTTCAGTAGCTCCTTCTACCGTTACCTGAATATCATTTTCGACTGTGATAGATTTCAATTCATCATTTGTTAATGAAATTACATCTTTATCGGAAGTTTTCCATGTCTTTCCTCCGTCAAGACTATATTTCATTTTTAAACCTTTTTCAGTAAGATTTTTTGTCAATACAATCTTTCCTGCATTATCCCCATCAAACGAGAATGATGCGATACGTGAATGGTCTTTTTCGAGAATTGCTCTTGCCACATCTCCCGCATACCACGGCTGTCTTGTCTTCTCATAGTCATCTGCAGTCAGATTTTTTGTGTCTTTTCTTAATGTATACGCTTCTTCTAATGCTCTTTGGCGCTCCATATAAAGTTCAGCCATATGTACCGGATCTGTCAGTTTTCCGGAAAGTTCGATTTCTCTTAAGAGGTCGGCCATAACCATTGGATAGTAAGTATATCTGGAAGCCGTCTCTTTCATAAAGCGGTTTAACTCTGCACTTGTCAAATCCGGCTTATTCAAATACATATCAAGCATTCCGTATGTTGCATCAAGATATCTTGGACTTTCTGTCAATGCTCTGTAATATACTTCTCTTTTTGCAGAAAAGTCTTTCAAACTATTTGCAAGCAATGTATATTTTTTCGCCATTACATATGCGTCCCAATCTTGAATAACGTCAGTTGCAAGAAGGGTGTAACTTGAAGCCCTGTTTCTGTTTGTATCAATATTTCCCATCTTCCTGCGATTTCCCCAGCCTAATAGGTAATCTTCATACTCACTTGAAGTTTCACGAAGACTCCATGCATTGTTTTGGATTCTCCATTCATACTGTCCTTTATGGTCCGGACCTCCATCTGAAACCCACTGCCATGTCAATGCTGCTGCATGCGCCGGCTGTCCGGTTACAATAGACGGACGTCCCGCTACTTCCGCAAGGTTTGCATATGTCTTCGCATAAGCACCGCACACTCCGCCTTCTTCCCATACAATCCAAGAGCGAATTAAATCTTTTGTGCCATATTTAGCATTATCATCGAAACTCTTGAAATCATCAAATTTATATTTCTTGTTCCATTCAGCACGCTTTTGTTGGCTATAATATTTTTCATCTGTATATTGCCAGTTTCCCTGCTTGTTGTGTACATACATATAAGAGTCAAGGAAGTTTTTGTTTTTATTTTCTTCCTCTGAAGCCCACTGTGTAATATACTGTGCGAGCCATTCAAACTCGTCTTCATGCATACGTGAATCTACTACCCAGCGCATCATCGGTACGGATAATTCCTTGAACTGCTTTCCTGACCAGATTGCATTTCCCATATTACGGGAAGGTTCCTTTGCAAGTGTCGAAATCTTATCCATATAATTTCCCTGCTCAGACAGTTTTTTATATGTTGCATAACGTCTTACCGGGTCTTCTTTTTGTACTTCCTCTACACCGCTGTTTGGATTATCATTTTCGGTCCAAAAACGTACCGTTTTCGGATTCGCATATGCTGATGCCACAGATACTGCGAGACGAATATTCAAATCATTTTCACTGTTATTATCCAATTCTCCTTTGTATGCATTATATAACTTTCCAAATGCAATTAAAGAATTTTCGTAAGTTCCCTGACTCGGTTTTGGACCTCCGTTAATGTAATAATAAAGTGCTTCTTTATCTTTCAGCAAATACTCTATGGCATCTTTATACAATTTATTTCCTCTTTCGTCTTCCATCTCATAGACTTTGTTAATTGTATAAAAACCTGCCTGATTTACAAGTTCTCTCTGATAAATTGTCTGTGTATTATTATTCACTGCGTTTTTGTCACGGAAATTGATTTTACTTAACTCTTCATCATATTCTGCCACCGTTTTAATTGGAGCATTATAGTTTTCTGATGGAGTATAATCATTCGTTACAAATCCGGCATCTGCATATACAACGTGGTCTCTGGAATTTTCTCCGTTGCTGTCCGCTTCAAGTTTAATATACTTTTTGCCCTTCATGGAAAGATTTACATATACTGCGTCATTAATAGTTACGACACCGCTATTATAAATTTCTTCCCATGAATTTTTATCATCGGAAACAGAAATTTTAAATATTACACCGTTCCCGCCGCCGGAACGTGAATCTATTCCGAGATATCCCGCAAAGTTCGGATACTTATCCTTAAGTTCACTCACGTCGTAAATAACTGTCGATGGTGCGTGTGCAAAAATTCCTTTTGGAAATGTTACTTTCTCTCCTCGGGTTTTTACCTGTAAGCCTTCACCATTTTGTTTCATTTCCGTATTTCTGTCTTTTCCAAATGAGCCATAACCAACTCTTTTCTCTACTTCCTGCTTATCTGACAGATACTGAATTTTTGTGTTTTTATTCTGCTGGATTTCATTTTGAACCGGTTCTTCTGCATATACAGAAACGATACTATTCGGTGCTAACATCGTAATCACCAGTAACCCTGCAAATAATCTCATTAACTTTTTCTTTTTCATTAAACCTTTTTCCTTTCTTTGTTAATTTTCTAAAACCAAAACCTCCTTTTTTAAAATACCGTAATTTTATTATTGATGCTGCTTATTGTCAATCATTTTTTTACTTATTTCTCTTTTCATATCTTGCGTGTAAAATTAACGCTGTCACTGTAAATAATACAGGTCCTAAAATACTCCATACTGTTGTCGCTACATCTCCTGCCATCGCCGGTTGAATAATCGTAAAGAAATTAGCAAAACCAACTATTGCAGTTACGAGAATAGTAAATACAATGGAAATCGTATCATTTTTAAAAATAACAAACGGTTTATGAATATCCTTATTCTTCTTAAATTTGATAAATGCCGCCGAAATAAACATATATGGAAGTGTCATTGCCACATTTGTCATTGAAACAAGAATATTGAAAAACTGTGTCATTGTATCTCCACCCATAGAGATAAGAAGGATAAATACAACAACTACTACTGCCTGAATTTTTAAAGCAAATTTAGGCATTCCATTTTCCATTTTACAGAATTTCTCCGGTAAAAGACCTTTAGGGCTTCCCTCAATTAACTGTTTTAATGGTGAGTAACATAATGTAAATACCGCACCTGCTAAGGAAAGAAGAATGGAAATTCCCATAATTCTCGCTGCCCAGTCACCCATTTGTATACATACACTCTGACTTGCACCAAACGCTGCGCCAATCTGATATCCTAAATTATTCATAATCACATAAGAAGCATTTCCCTTATGCACTGTTGCTGCTGAGAGCGTTTCACTCCAGTTTGTAAAAATACCTACGCAGAAAATACCAATTGAATATCCTACTGCTACAATAATTGCTGCAATCGTTAAACCTTTTCCGAAATTCTTCTCCGGATTTTCTGTTTCATCTACAAGACCTCCGACTGCCTCTGTTCCTCCATACGCAAATAATGCATATACAAGAAATGCTAACATTGCCAGTGAACCCGCATATTCAGGATTTGGTGATTCCACCAACGATGCTGCCGAAACAACAGGCTGTGCAAGCTCCCCTTTATTTCCGATTAAAACGAGAAGCGCTCCACCGATTAACATTACATTCAAAAACATACAGGCAATTCCACCGATAGAAGCCACTTTCTGAATGTTTTTCATTCCTTTACTTGCAAAAAATGTTACAAAAACAATGAAAAGAACACCCAAAATTCCTAATGTCTGTGTGGAACTCAATCCAAATATACTCCATTCCTGAGTCGTATCTTTTCCAAAAATCGCATTAGACAGTGGAACCATAATTCCTGAAGCAATATTTACAAGCCAAATAACATACGATGTATACCACATAAATGTAGCAACAAACGCATACTTTGTATTTACACAAATTTGCATCCACGAAAAAATACCGCCTTTTTCGTCCTTAAATGCAGAACCGTATTCTGCAATCATAAATGCAAACGGCACAAAAAATACAACCGCTGACAATAAATAAAATGGAATTGCTCCGTACCCCATAAGGTAGAATGAGCGGGGCATATTATTGAATCCATACACAGAGGTAAAAATCATCAAAATCAATGCACCCATACTTAATTTCTTTTGTTTCTCTGACATAAAATTTCCTCCAAACATATTTAAGATAGTTTATATTTTATTTATAAACTCTTTATAAATCAAACAACACACATTTTCTTGACAGGAAAATTTAAAAACATTATTATCATAGTAAGAAACTATTGGTACGGAATTGAAATGAAATAAAGATAAGAATTAAAAATATATCATTTTTTATTAAAATATTGATTTATAGGAAACTTATCAGAAACGGAGAAAATCTTATGACAATGAATGAAACTGTGGGAAATAATATAAAAAAATATCGTATAGCCCACAATTATACTTTAAAAGAAATGTCAGCACTCATACACAAAAGTTGTTCTACTTTATCCAAATATGAAAAGGGAATTATCCCTATCACTGCTGATACAATTGAAGAATTTGCCCAAATCTTTCACATACTGCCATCACAACTTCTCGCTGTTCCTTATGAAGACATGCTTCCCATCGAGAAAACTGATTTTATTAGCAAACATTATATGTATTCTTATGATGGAAAAAGAAAAAGAATAATGAAAAGTATATTGGAGGAATTTTCCATATCAAATAGCGAAAATACTTTTGTAGAACTTTTTTATGACATTGAAAACTTTAAAAATCCTGAAAAATGTAAAGTCATCTATGCGGGTGAAAGTGTAAAATTTGGTCCGTGGCAAAATTATCATTTGCGAAATCAGTCACATTCTAACGAAGAAATCTGGCTGTGTTCCATGGATACATTTTCCCACAATAACAAAATTGGAATTTTAGCCGGAATCTCCAGTGTTACAATGTATCCTTGTGCAAGAAAAATATTAATTGCCTCAGATATACAGAAAGAAAACGAAGTTTTAAATAAACTTATTTTCTCGAAGGAAGATATCCAATTATTTAAAAAATATAATTTCTTTAGCATCAGCCAATTTATGACCGAAGAATAAAGGAAGACAAAAACGTCTTCCTTTTTCCATTTCAGACAATAAAAAAAGAACAGATGAGTCTGTTCTTCAAGTGAAGCATCGGGGATTCGAACCCCGGACAACTTGATTAAAAGTCAAGTGCTCTACCAACTGAGCTAATGCTCCATATACTATCTAATTTGTACTACTTTCTTGTAGAATGCCCAGAGCCGGAATCGAACCAGCGACACGAGGATTTTCAGTCCTCTGCTCTACCGACTGAGCTATCTGGGCTTAACTTATATCCTCTTGGCAATAAAAACCTTATTGGCATTTCGTCAATAAGTTGAAATTGCGGGGGCAGGATTTGAACCTACGACCTTCGGGTTATGAGCCCGACGAGCTTCCAGACTGCTCCACCCCGCGTTATTATCTAATTAATGGATGGAGAAGGATTCGAACCTTCGAAGGCGGTGCCAACAGATTTACAGTCTGCCCCCTTTGGCCACTCGGGAATCCATCCATAAAGCCGACAATCGGACTTGAACCGATAACCTGCTGATTACAAATCAGCTGCTCTGCCAATTGAGCCATGTCGGCAAACTACTTTATCTTTATATATAAATGGGACCAACAGGGCTCGAACCTGTGACCCCCTGCTTGTAAGGCAGGTGCTCTCCCAGCTGAGCTATGATCCCATATATAAACGACCCGGAAGGGACTCGAACCCTCGACCTCCGCCGTGACAGGGCGGCGCTCTAACCAACTGAGCCACCGGGCCATATGAAGATATGTACCTTCAAAACCACACACAAGAAAAATAACAACCGAATCTAACCTATTCCTGACTGGTTATGCCCTCGACCGATTAGTAACAGTCAGCTCCATGTGTTGCCACACTTCCACCTCTGCCCTATCTACCTCGTCGTCTTCAAGGGGTCTTACTAACTTGACGTTATGGGATATCTCATCTTGAGGGGGGCTTCACGCTTAGATGCCTTCAGCGTTTATCCCTTCCCGGCTTGGCTACTCTGCCATGCTCTTGGTAGAACAACAGATACACCAGCGGCCAGTCCACCCCGGTCCTCTCGTACTAAGGGCAGCTCCTCTCAAATATCCTACGCCCACGCCGGATAGGGACCGAACTGTCTCACGACGTTCTGAACCCAGCTCGCGTACCGCTTTAATGGGCGAACAGCCCAACCCTTGGGACCTACTTCAGCCCCAGGATGCGATGAGCCGACATCGAGGTGCCAAACCACTCCGTCGATGTGAACTCTTGGGAGTGATAAGCCTGTTATCCCCAGGGTAGCTTTTAT
>LR698958.1:232487-272850 GCA_902381685.1 Lachnospiraceae bacterium
GTCGGCTTGGTAGGCCGTTACCCCACCAACTACCTAATCAGACGCGGGTCCATCTCATACCACCGGAGTTTTTCACACTGCACCATGCGGTGCTGTATGCTTATGCGGTATTAGCAGCCATTTCTAACTGTTATCCCCCTGTATGAGGCAGGTTACCCACGCGTTACTCACCCGTCCGCCACTCAGTCACTTCCTCTTTCCTCCGAAGATTCAATCGAAAGCGCTTCGTTCGACTTGCATGTGTTAAGCACGCCGCCAGCGTTCATCCTGAGCCAGGATCAAACTCTCGTTAAAAGTGTTTTCCCGTTCAAGAATCACTACTAGCAATTCTATCCCTTTTACTGTTTGGTTTATCAGATTCCTCTGATACGTTCTTTAAATTTCTCTTAGAAATTTTCAGGTTCGTTGTCTATTGTTTAATTATCAATGTTCTCTTTTTGTCTGTCGTTCTCTGTCGAACGCTAGATTATATTATCATAATCTTTCTTACTTGTCAACAACTTTTTTATTTTTATTTTTTCAAACCGTTGTTTTCTCAAGTGCTTTGATATACTATCATATCTCACTCGCATCTGTCAACACTTTTTTGAAATTTCTTTTAAGAATTTCAAAAAGCGGAGAAAGAGGGATTCGAACCCTCGCGCCGCTATTAACGACCTACTCACTTTCCAGGCGAGCCCCTTCGGCCAACTTGGGTATTTCTCCCCGCTGTCCTTTTCAGTAAAAAAACTATCAAGTTATTGATAGTTTTTCCAACGCAGAGGGTGGGATTCGAACCCACGCGCCCTCTCGGACAAACGGTTTTCAAGACCGCCTCGTTATGACCACTTCGATACCTCTGCATAACTTATTTATTTGTGTGTGTCACTTGTTTACCTCAGCGACAAGATGTATTCTAGCACACTATATATTTAATTGTCAACACCTTTTTTCACTTTTTTTATTTTTTATTTTCACGCCCGGTTAGCCCTGCGCAAAAGCATCAAAGACTTCTATGACTAACCGGTAATTATATGCCATTCTTTTACCAGGCGTTCCAGGGAATATGAGGCGTTTGCAGGGCTGGTAGACGGTAATTTTACATCTTCCATTCCGGTTTTCTTTTGACAATACTTTCGATAGAGCCGGCTTGCTGTTCCACCATTTGTATATATGTTCTCTATTTTTCCCATATTTAAAATTCTGTCTATATCATTGGGGACAACATTTTTGATACTGCTGTCACTTGAACCCTCTATCTCGCATGAAGCGATTACGTCCCATATTGCAATACGATTCTTCAAGAGTAATGTTTTCTTTTCTTCTATTGTACACGGTATTTCACACCCGGTGACTGCGGCTATTACTTTCCAAAACCGGTTTTGCGGGTGATGATAAAAGAAGTTTCCCTCCCTTGATTTTACGGACGGAAAACTTCCTAATATCAGTATTCTGGAATTTTCATCAAATACAGGTTCGATATGGTGCACTTCTTTAGTCATGGTGTTTCCTCATTAAAAATATTTTTGCTATATCAAGGTCTTCCGGTGTCGTTATCTTTATATTTTCGTAACTTCCCTCCACCAGTTTCACTTTTTTCCCTAACATTTTTTCCACAACCATGGCGTCATCTGTTGCCTGGGTGTAACCGGATTTCATCATTTTTTCGTACGCCTCTTTTACCATGTCAATTTGAAATACTTGTGGAGTCTGCACCTGCCAGACGAAACTGCGATTCGGTGTCTCACTGATAAATGTTTCTTTATCTGCAATTTTTACCGTGTCTTTTACAGGCATGCCCACTACACACGCTCCAAATCGGCACACAGCGTCATACGCCCTTTGCATAATTTCCTCTGACACAAAAGGTCTTGCTCCGTCATGAATAAAAACATAACCCTGATGTGTAATTTCTCTCAACCCATTAAAAACAGAGTGGTAGCGTTCTTCACCGCCTACCACAATTTTTTGTACTTTTGTAAAATGGTATTTTTCCACAAGTTCTTTTTGACAGTATTCTTCCTGATTTTTCCCTACCACAAGTACAATGTCATCTATAACAGATGACTGTTGAAACGTTTCCAATGTATGACAGATAATTTCTTTTCCGTCCAGTTGAATATACTGTTTTTGTACAGATGTCCCCATGCGTCTCCCCTGCCCTGCCGACAGTACAACTGCGGTACATGGTTTTTTACTCATTTTATCGCTCTCCTAATTTTAAATTCGGCACTGCATTTAAGTCCCAGCCGTGACGTGTCCCTTTTAAATATTCATAATACGCCGCCACACCTATCATCGCCGCATTGTCCGTACAGAAAATAGGAGAAGGATAGTAAAATTCTATTTCCTTCTTCTCGCAGGCGTCCTTCATTGCCTGACGAAGTGTGCTGTTTGACGCCACTCCTCCGGCTATGGCAAGTTTTTTCATATCATATTCATCAACCGCACGCATGGCATTTTCCACCAATACTTCCGTTACTGCTTTTTGGAAAGATGCGGCAACATCTGCCTGATTGAATGTTTCCCCTTTCATCTGACAGCCGTTAATATAATTCAGCACTGCTGATTTCACACCGCTGAAACTGAAATCATATGGCGCGTCATTGATATGTGCCTTTGGAAACGTTATTGCGTCCGGATTTCCCTCTTTTGACAGTTTGTCAATCTTTGGTCCGCCCGGATACCCCAAACCAATCGCACGGGCAACTTTGTCAAACGCTTCTCCTGCTGCGTCATCTCTCGTTCGCCCAATGATTTCGTATTCACCGTAATCTTTTACGCACACTAAATGCGTATGACCGCCCGAGATAACAAGGCAGATAAACGGCGGTTCCAACTCTTTATTTTCAATAAAATTAGCGGAAATATGTCCTTCTATATGATGTACTCCAATCAACGGTTTTCTTTTTGCATAGGCAATGGCTTTCGCCTCCGCAACACCGACTAAAAGCGCCCCGACAAGCCCCGGCCCGTATGTGACGCCAATTGCATCTACATCATCTAACGTGACATTTGCTTCCTCAAGCGCTTCTTCGATAACCTGGTTGATTTTCTCAATGTGCTTTCTCGATGCAATTTCAGGAACTACTCCCCCGTACAATTTGTGCAGTTCTATCTGTGATGAAATAACGTTAGACAACACTTCTCTTCCGTTTTTTACAACTGCTGCCGCTGTTTCATCACAAGAACTCTCTATCGCTAATATTAAAACATCTTTTGTTTCGCTCATAACTTCTCCTCTATTCTTCTGCAAATTCCAGCGTCACAGACATACAGTCTTTTCCTGCCCTGGCATTTGGGAAAATCTTTCTTACATCGTCCATAAATTCCTCCGGCTTTGTCAATGACGGACTATAATGGGTAAGCCACATTTCTTTCACGTCAGCCTCTTTTGCAAGTTTTCCCGCTTCCGTAAATGTCATATGTTTGTACTCCACCGCTTTTTCCGCCTTTTCTTTTTCCCCGTACATTCCCTCGCAGATAAATAAATCTGATTTGGCCGCATGGGTTTTGATTGACTCCGTCGGTCTTGTGTCTGTTGTATAAGTTAATTTGATTCCTTTTCTCTGTGCTCCTAACACCATATCAGGCGTGTAAATCTTTCCGTCTTCCCGAATCGTCTCGCCCCGCTGCAAAAATTTCCAATATTGTTTTGGGATTTCCTGTTCCATGGCACGTTTTACGTCAAATTTGCCGGCACGGTCTATTTCAAGCGTATAACCGTAACAAAGTACATTGTGATTTACACGAAATGCGGTCAGCCGATAACCGTTTAACTCAAAAGTCTGCTCCGCACCTTCAATCTCCACATAGTTAATTGGAAACGGCAGTTCCGGAGCGATAACGCGAAGTGCCGTCACCACTCTTTCCAAACCTTTCGGACCAATTAAGGTAAGAGGTTCCCTTCTGTCTGCATTTCCCATAGTCAATAAAAGTCCCGGAAGTCCGCTTATATGGTCACCGTGATAATGAGTAAAACAGATGACATCTATCGGCTTAAAACTCCAGCCTTTTTCTTTAATTGCTATCTGCGTCCCTTCACCGCAGTCGATCAACAGACTGCTGCCGTTAAATCTCGTCATAAGTGAAGTCAGCCAGCGATAAGGAAGCGGCATCATTCCTCCACTTCCCAATAAACATACATCTAACATTCTCGTCTCCTTACCGTCGTTCTACGGGAATAAGAAATGTTGCGGTAAATTCATCATAGCATTGCTCACACAAATCAAATTCGTGAACCTCATTGTCCTTCTCAGACGGGTATCCCCATCTTTTTTCCACCTGAAGCATGTCTTCTGATAACCTTCCGTTTTCCACAACAATTTCTTTTCCACATTTATTACAAATCACTTTTTTTGCTTCTAAAATTTCTTTTGTTTTATATTGTTTCATACAATTCCTCCTACGAATGCCTGCCGTATTTTTTCGGGTACTCATTCATTATAGCCCGTTGTATGTCCCAATCCCAGTGGGAAGTGTTCCCATATCTGCAAATTTTTTTCTTATTGCAGACAAATCATTTTACTCATTAGAACCGCATTTTCCCGCGGATTGTTATAAAAATTCTTCCGTATACCGTCCTCGGCAAACTGCTGTTTTGCGTAAAATTTTCTAGCCGCGGCATTGCTCTCACGAACTTCAAGAAGCATTCTCTCCACATTTAGCCTGCGACAATTTTCTTCTGTTTTCGCAAGAAGTTTACTCCCCACCCCTTCGTGTCTTTTCGTTTCTCTGACCGCAATTCTGGCAATCTCAGCCTCGTCAAGCACACAATATACAATACAGTATCCAATCACTTCGTCCTCTTCCTTTGCCACAACAATGAAGGAATGAGTCTCTCTCCATGTCTCTTCAATCCCTGACTGCGTCCATGAGTCTTTAAATATTTCCCGCTCCAGTTTTGCTATCTGCTCACTGTCTTTTTCTTCCATTTCCTGCAAAACTATCATGCGTTCTTTAATTCCTTTGCTTTTTCTCTCTCGTTCCGCTCTCTCTCCGCCTGAGAAACTCTGAGATAATCCGGCTGATGTTCCCTTGCCGTCTCCGTTTTTCCCTGCTTGAAATATTCAATTCCCAAAAGCCCTACAGAAGACGCTCTCTGGCGATTCATGTTTGCAGGGGCAAATGCAAACGGTATCGTAAGTCCTTCTTTTAACTGTTCCGCATACACAGGTACACCGTCACCTAAGAAAATGACTTTCTCACCCTTTTCATTTAACTTCTGTATCAATTCTTCGACAGCGATCGCCGTCTGCTCTTCCAAAACTTCTAATTTTCCCTCTGAAAAGCGGTATACTCCCGTGTATACCTGATTTCTTCTTGCGTCCATTATCGGGCAGATCACTGATGAACTGCCATACAAATTGTACGCCATTCCTTCTAAAGTCGGAATATGTATCAGCGGTTTGTCAAGAGCCAGCCCCAGCCCCTTCGCTGTCGCCGAGCCAATTCTAAGCCCGGTGAAGGATCCCGGTCCTCCCGCTATTGCTATGGCATCAATTGTCTGCAAATCCATATCTGTCATTTTCACAATCTCATCTAACATTGGAAGCAATGTCTGTGAATGTGTCTTCTTATAATTGACAGTGTATTCCGCAACTGTCTGCTCCTCCTCTACAATGGCAACCGTTGCCACAAGCCCTGAACTGTCCAACGCCAATATACGCATATCACTACTCCCTTTCTGCAATCGTTATTTTTCGATAGTCAAATCCTTTTTCCAAATCTTTTTCAATCGTAATCTCCCGTCTCTTCTCCGGAAGAATTTCTTCAATTAAATTGGACCATTCTATGAGACATACTCCCTGTCCGTAAATATAGTCTTCATAACCAATCTCGTCCATTTCTTCCACATCACCTATACGGTATACGTCAAAATGATAAAACGGAAGCCGTCCTTCCTCATATACCTGTACAATCGTAAATGTAGGGCTGCTAATCGGCTCCTCAATCTCCAATCCCTTTGCCAGCCCCTGCGTAAATACGGTTTTGCCCACTCCTAAATCTCCGACAAGAGTATATACATCTCCCGCTTTCGCTTCCCTTCCAATCTGTACACCTAATTCAAATGTTTCTTTCGCATTATTTGTCTCTATTATCATCGTTCTTCCTTTTCTATCTTGTATGTCTGATTTTCACTCTTTTTGCCGGTACGTTTTTAGAAATCATTTCCACCACTTTCATATAATCGTCGCCCATTGCCTCTCTCGGCAAAATAATTGCTCTCACGCGCGTGATATAAAGAATAAGCGATTTGCTTGTGGAAACCACTTTCGCAAAATCTTTCCATTCATTCAACGCACTTTCTTCATGTTGTGAAACCGTAATTCCTTCTTCTGAAATTTCATATTCCAAGGGTTCCTGAAACATCGGTGTATTTTTTACCTGATTTTTCGCCGTTGCCTTCAATGTCATCGGCGTTGACATCAACACAAATATGGAGATGGCAAAGAAAAGAACTGCCGTCTGTATGTCTCCCGCCATTCCTTTCGTTATGGCAACACCCAACAACAGAACACCTAAAATACTACCTATAAGTCCTGTCATACTCGTATAATTGTGGTACAGCAAAAAGTCGTACATTACCCTGTCTGTCATGTTTACTTTAAATTTTATCGTCATCTTTCTTCCCTACCGTTTCTTTTCACTTTAAAAATAGATGTGCCATAAAATTATAGCACACCTATACATTCGTTACAACTTTGCCCTCTTAAATTTTCCAAAACTCTGCCACATCGACAACGAAAACAATTGCACCGCCTGCCTCGACTTTAATCGGAGTGTATGCATAATTCGGTATCTGCATACCTTCACTCAGATATGGAGTTACAATCTCAACTTCTTCTCTCTTCGCGCATGTTTCTTTCAATACGTCCATTACTTCTCCGACCTTTTCGTCCTCTGTTCCTATCATCAGCGTACAGTTGTCTTTCCGCAAAAATCCTCCCGAACTCGATAATTTTGTCACTCCGAATTGTTTCTTATTCAACTCTTTCGCTGCACCTTTGGCGTCCTCAGCATGTACAACCGCAAATATCAGTTTCATTTCCATCACTCCTTATGTTTTCTGACTTTTCATATCTGTTATTATAACACATTTTTTTCCATTTATCTCTTCATTTTAAAGATAGGACTAATTTTTTTGTAAATCAGCAGAACAACAAGAGATACAAGCACTCCCTTTAATAGATTAAACGGTGCAACGGCAAAAATAACAAAGGTTGCCAGTCCCGTTATGGAGTCATTTACTTCCGTTCCCATCTGAATCAGACTGTCAATCGGAAGTTCAAATGCCTTTGCATAGACAGGCAAAAGTACATATGCATTTAAAAAGCAGCCCAGTATTGTCATACACCCTGTACCCGCTATCATTCCGATAAAAGCGCCTTTCTTTGTCTTCGTCTGATGATAAATGATACCCGCCGGAACACTTAGACCACAGCCAATCAAAAAGTTAGCCACATCGCCTACACCTGCGGTTGTTGTTCCGCTGATAAGCATATTTAGCAGCACTTTGACGAACTCTATCGTCACACTCGCCAAAGGACCGAGAGCAAAACTCCCCACTAAAACGGGAATCTCACTGAAATCAATCTGATAAAACGCCGGAGCAAATGGGAGCGGTATCTCAAACTGCATTAAAATAACAGCGACCGCTGACAACATACCAATACTTACCAATTTTCTTGCATTTACTTTTTTTGTACTCATTTTTTTCTTTCCTTTCTTCTCTAAAAGGAATTCTTCTCCAGTTTTGCATAAAAAAACTCCCAAAAGTTTATACACTCAGGGAGTTTTCTGCTTACACACAAAACGATTTTCTTCTCTCTTCCAGACTTTACTGTCGGTTTTGGAATTACACCAAATCAACCATTCTCATGGCTCGCGGACTGTTACCGCCGGTAATGAATTTCACATATCCCTGAAGAATCCTTTATTTTTTTCTTATTATATCTCTTTTCTCTGCCTTTTCGCAAGTATTTTATATGATAATAAATCGCATACACAGATAGAACAAACCTGCAATGCCTCCCGAAACTAGGAGAACAGTCGCAGTATTTTTCACTTTTTTGGAAACGCCGGCAATTACAATCAGTCCTCCTATTCCCGCAAGACACTCAAAACCCCAACGTAAAAACAGATAAACCGCAATCGGCATATTTCCAAATCCCTCGAATGCGGAAATATATTTGATTTGTTCTGAAAGTCCTGACAACTGCTGCCCTTTTACTCCGTGTACGATAAACATTCCTTCTATAAAAACAGATAACAGAAGGACGGACACAATTAAAATCACCCATTTTCGTCTTTGAATTTTCTTTCTCCCCTCCGGTATAGTGTTCCACACCGTATCCATTCCCGCAATCTGCTCCATGACAAATGTCTGAAAGAATGCTAGCATAATGATGAGAAGCAGCAATCCGGTTCTCCCTATAAAGGTAGTTTTATCAAACAGATAATTGAAACCGATTTCATTTAAGAAAACGCCTTTTTCACCGATTCTCTCCGCCTGCATTTTTACCTGGTCAAATGCAGGTTTACATTGTAACATTCTCTCCTTGTCAAAGGACTCCTCACTTTCCTCCAGTTTTTTAATTCTTTCATCTTCTTTTTGAATAAACTCCGTTTTCTCTGCGGTCATCTCCCCTTCCAGTTCTTTCAGATAATGTTTATAGTACAACTCGTCCTGAGAAAAGTATATTTTTTCCCCGGACACCGTCATAAAGTATCCAATCGTGAAGAGCAGAAGCACTACGCCCGCACCGTTAATCCACATTACTTTGCGGAACTCATAAAAGAATATTCCATGCCCCTTTGTCTGTCTTCCTTCACGTTTTTTCTTTTCCTTCTTTTGAGCGTACTCCCCCCGACTCACTTTTTCATAGCACAGAATACTCTGTACAATGCAAATGATAAATAAAATTCCTCCCGCAATCGAGCAGACAATTACCGATGATACCGGATAACTGAACAGATTGACCGTCTCATATGTCTGGAAGAAATTTTCCGTTCGGATAAACGAAAACAGGTTACACCATTTCAAAATACCAAGCCATGAATTTGACGGGATTTTTGCATAAAACACCCATTCCACACCGACAAGAAGCACTAAGACAACACTTGTCCGAAGAATATTTTTCCCTTTCAGACAAATCCATGTAATTACCCCCACAAAAACGCAGGCGACAAAAAGTTTTCCACATAAAAACAGGAGAAAGTACTGTCCTAAATTAATTTTCCACGCACTTCCGATAAATCCGTTTACCGACTGAACCGGTCTTCCCAAATTTCCAAAGCCGTACAGATTTGCCATAATAATAAAATTTTGCACATAGAGAAGCAACATTCCCACGAGACTTCCCGCCAAAATAATGGCAATTTTTCTCACACCCAATTCTCTGCCACCGTTTTTTGTACATCGAACAAAGGCAAGCGTCCCCTCTTCCCTCTCCATACTGATAAAAAAGTAGGTGAGCAGCACCGCCAAAACTACAAACAGAACATCGGTCATCTCAGACTGCGTTGCCAGCAGAGCCCCCTGTGAATCTGCCACCTCCAAAGTCATTCCCTCAAATTTATCATATTTTTTTGGAATTTGGCTCGCATTTCTTTTGGAAAATGAATCCGTATCGGAAAACAGAGCCGACCGGCTTATACGCTTTGCCTGTATTTTAATATTTTCCAAATAGCCGTCATAATTTTCTACCTCTTCCACAGATTCCAAAACGTATATCAGCGCACTTCTTCGGGCATAGTTCCCCATATCCTCCGCATTTTCTTCTTTCTCAATTTCCTTTTGAAGCCATTCCTGCTTATTTTCTATTGAGTCCATCTCTTCGTAAATTCGGTGTATATTGTCCGGAGAACTCCTTTTTTCCTCGTCATACTGCGTTCCCTGTCGGAATACGAGAAAACCGTTGAGCAAAAAGCAACCTATAATCATACTTAAAATTGCTTTATTTCCCAACAGTTTTTTCCATTCATATTTCCACATACGACACACCCCCTATTCGCGAAAATAGTAGAGATACACGTCTTCGAGAGACGGACGTACAATTGTAACATTCTTTTCCTGCGGCAATGTATCGGAAACAATTCTTACATATATCCACTCTCTTTCTTTTACAATATTCCCCACCAGATAGGTTTGCTGTATCCGTTTCAATTCTGAAACCGGAACTTTTATTTCATATACTTTTCCTTCCAAATTCGCTGTCAGAGTTTCTCTCTCTGCTTTCTTTAGCACCTGCCCGTCCTTTAACAGAACAATTTCCTTAGAAATAAATTCTACATCGGTCACGACATGAGTGGCAATCAGTACGATTTTCTGAAAAGCAATTTCTGAAATCAGATTGCGCACGGCAATTCTCTGCTTTGGATCAAGCCCCGCTGTCGGCTCATCAAGAATCAGTACCTTCGGATTGCCGATGACAGACTGTGCAAGCATTAGCCTCTGTTTCATTCCTCCTGACAACGCTGTCATTTTCTTGTTGCGCACCTCCGTAAGTGCAAGCATATCCAGAAGTTCATCTATCTTTTCTTTCGCTTTCTTTTTGGAAATACCTCGCAGTGACGCCATGTAGAAAAGAAAATCTAATACGGTAAATCCCCGATACTGTATCGGAAACTGAGGCATATATCCCAAATATTCCCGAAATTCACGCTGATTTTCTGATTTTAAAATATTCTTTCCATCTAAAAGCACTTCTCCCTCATCAGCCTCTATGTTTCCCGTAATAATATTCATCAACGTACTTTTGCCGGCACCGTTTGCCCCCAAAAGTCCGTATACACCGTCATTTAATTTACAGGACACATTACTGAGCGCCTGCTTTTTTCCGTATCGCTTAGAAAGATTTCTAATTTCCAGTTCCATATGCATTCCCCCTTAAAATCTTCCCATAACCTGCAATTTATCCCAATTTTTCTTCTCGTAATCTTGCTTCTTGATGCACACTATTCCTTCTTCCGTCATGCTGACATACCAATCTCCTGCCACATATTGCGGACTGTACAAATATTCTTCTTTGGAAATTTTTTTCTCTGTTTTCTTCTCAGCGTCATATATTCTCAATTCTCCGTCTACAGGCGAACCTTCTTTGTCAAATAAGGAATAGTAAAATTTCCCTCCCCAATAGTTCCACACAAGTTCTTTTCCGTTCTTTTCCTTTTTAACAATACTTGTTTTTTCTTTCGTCTGTAAATCTAATTTATACACTTCCGAATATTTCTCATTTTCTTCTGAATAATACATATTTTTCTGTTCTTTATCTGTGCCCAAACACCATCTTGTTTTTGTCACATCTGTAAGTATCATGTCTGTTTGTTTCGTTTCCATATCATAAAGATAAAGCGAATTTCCTGCATAATAAAGTAACTGTCCATCTTTATAAGATAAAACATCTACATAACCTGTCATCTCATCTATTTCTTCCGTTTCTTTCAACACATCTATCTTCCCATCTTCTAACGAAATGGAAATGAACTGCCACACTAACTTTTCAGGATTTTCAGGATTGTTTGTTAAATCTGAATATTCTACTCCCAAATAGATTTTATCTTCTATAAACCACATAGGTGCTTTTATCATACAAGTCATATGTTTTCCGCCCTCATTTAATTTGGCAAGTTCTTTTCGATTGCTTCCGTTTGCATCGCTTACATATAAAGAAAATTCTTCACTTGCCGGTTTAAAGAAATATAGTTTTCCTCTATAATTTCCTACGGTAGAATTAAATCCGTTTTCTATGTAAGCGTTACATTTCAATGAACGATGCTTGCAATTTGGTTTATCACAAACCGGCATGTTTTCTTTTAACTCATAGTCATAGAATTTCATTAACTTATCATACCCGTCTAAATAGAAAATGCCGTCTTCTTTCACTTGCATTCTCATGTTTGTTACAACCGAGTAATTTTCCGGTTTTTCTTTTGCTTTCTCCTCCCGTTTACACGCCGCACTCATGGTAATAAATAACGCCGCACTTATAATAAGACATATCTTCTTTCTCATACAATCACCTTCTCTCTTTATTCCATTCCGCAAACTGTCTGTTCCACTCTGCGATAACTTTGTCTATTCCTGCCTGTTTGTATTTTTCTATAGTTTGTTCCATGTCTTTTATAACTTCTTCGGCACTTCCAGAATATACTAAACTATTCAAAGCAACTACTTTTTCTAATTCTTTTTCAATTCCTTTTCCTGAAAAACGAAATCCTGATATTTTAGACACTTTCGCTCTCTCTATTTCCTTTGGAAAATTTTCTTTTAACTTGTTATCTTCATTTGCTTCCACATAACCTAATAATTGATTTCCCGCATATAATCTTGGTATATATTCCCCTTCACTCATCGGTTTTACCGCTTTTCCGTCTACCACTTCATAGTTTTCTTCATCTCCCCATTCAATTGCATTGACTAGGTCTTTGTCTGTATACAATGCACATAATAAGTCAAACGCTTCCTCCGGGTGCTTTGACTCTGTTGTAATTCCTGTTTCTATACAATTAAGCGATAATTCCCAAAGTTTTTCTGTATATAATTCTTTCACCTCATGCGTGTCCCAAAAATTAGGTTCTCGAAATCCTAAATAAGCATTTTTACTCCAAAATTGTGTTTCTATAGAAAGAAAAGACTCCGCCGTTCTTACTGTTTCTACTTCCGGACGCCATAATCCCATCTTGTAAAACTCTCTCATTCCTGCAAGATTTCTTTTATATTCCGGTGTTTCATATAAAAACTCTGTTTCTGCCTTATCTGTATTTTCTCGAAAGATAATTGGATACAAAAGCCCCAATACTTTTGTTGTTTCCGGGATTTCTTCAGCATATAATAATAATCCCGATACAGTAGTAAAATTTTCTCGTCCTGCTTTTTTCTCTCCTTCTGCTACTTTTAATAATTCCTCTCTATGTTCCCATAAATCTCCGTCCCAAGTTTCCGGGTGTACATTATATTTTTCTGCCAATTCTTTATCCCACACATAAACTGTTTTATCCAATAAAAATCCCGGAGATAATACGCTATACTGTTTTCCGTTTATTTTATAACTATCCCATATTTTCTCTGGAACAGCATCTTTAATCTTCTTTCCTTCTTTTGTATTTAAATAATCATCTAAAGGAAGTAAGCGTCCTTCCAAAGCATCTTTATTTGTATCATAAGGATTTTCCCATGTATCAATTCCTGTTTCCAGTAAGTCTACTCTCTGTCCTTTCTGTACAGTTTCAGACGTCACAAATTCAACTTCATAGGGATACCCTTTCTCTTTCAACACTTGATTGAAATAATCCTGATGTTCCCAAAAACTTTGCTCACTCTGCCATACAAGTTTTATTCTCTTTTCTTCATTATCCTTATTCTTTTTTGTTGTGCTACAGCCTGTACAACAGATAAGTGATAATATCAATATTCCTGCCAGTGCTTTCTTCATGACGCCACTTCCTTTCTTATATTTTATTCTTATTTTCATTTTACTTTATTCCCTCATAATATTAGTGCATTTATCACAAATACCACTCTCAATTCTAATGAATTGAGGGTGGTATTAAAATTATCTTACACAGTTATAAGTCCCTCTATGTATATTACATATGGTGTTAGAATATAAATAGTACAAGTCAAAATGAGAATTCCTTATAAGAAAAATTATGGTACAATGTAGGTACCGCACTGAAGGAGGATCTCATTATGGCAAAGCACTATGACAAACAATTTAAGTTGGATGCAGTCCAGTATTATCATGATCACAAGAACTTAGGACTGCAGGGCTGTGCTACAAACTTAGGAATCAGTCAGCAGACTTTATCACGCTGGCAGAAAGAACTGCGTGAAACAGGTGATATTGAAAGCCGTGGTTCCGGTAACTATGCTTCTGATGAAGCAAAAGAAATCGCACGATTAAAACGAGAATTACGAGATGCACAGGATGCCCTTGAAGTATTAAAAAAAGCAATCAACATTCTGGGAAAATGACGGAAGCCATTTATCTCGAAGTTACGGAGATGGCAGAAACTGCCCATAAGGCAAAACGCCGGGTTTCTGTCTCCGGAATGTTGAAACATCTTGGCGTTTCTCGTTCTGGTTATCATGCGTGGCTAAAACGTGTTCCTTCTAATACAGAAAAAAGACGTGAAGCCGTAAAAGCTAAAATCAAGGATATATATGATGAATCTAAACAGAATTATGGTGCCCCTAAAATTACCAGGGAATTGCGTAAATCAGGAGAAATCATCTCCGAACGTACTGTTGGTAAGTATATGAAGCAAATGGGCATCAAAGCCCAGTGGGTCAAGCCATGGACGATCACAACCAAAGATTCTGACTTCAGCAGCGAATTAAAAAATATCCTTGATGAACAGTTTAATCCAGAACGTCCAAATGCTGTTTGGTGTTCTGATATCACTTATATCTGGACGATAGACGGATTTGTTTATCTGACCAGTATCATGGACTTATATTCCAGAAAAATCATTGCCTGGACACTTTCCAAAACATTGGAGGTATCCTGCGTGATTGAAACAATAAAGAAAGCCAAAGCAAGACGCAATATCGATAAGCCTTTAATTCTGCATTCAGACCGGGGAAGCCAGTATGTATCAAAAGAATACAAACGTGTAACCGCAACCATGCAGTGTAGTTATTCTAAAAAGTCATATCCATGGGATAACGCATGTATTGAATCATTCCATTCCCTGATTAAGAGAGAATGGCTGAATCGGTTTAAGATTCGAGATTATGACCATGCATATCGTTTGATTTTTGAATATTTGGAAGCGTTCTACAATACGAAACGAATTCATAGTCACTGTGATTATATGTCACCAAACGATTATGAAGAACTGTATCGTAGGCTTCAACAAGACGAATTGCAGTTGGCAGGTTAAGATGAGGAAAACCTCATTTTAACTTGTACTAAATCTTGACATAGGACCAATAAAAGTATTTTGTGCCCATGTTTTATCTCTGTAATATACCTTATGTGTTGCTCGCCCATAGTGAAATCCTGTCGCTTCCACATCTTTGAATGTTGCTTTTTGCTTTCCGCTAGCAGTACGCTTTTCTAATATTTGACTACCTTTTTTCAGTTTCCCTTCCAAAGTGGTCTTATATCCTCCCGGTGTTTTATTACAGTTAGTTGTCGCCGTCATTGCATGATTGGCAAATCCTAAACTTCCCGTGCAACTCATCTCCGGAAAACCAGGCATACTCCCTTGCACATAACTTGATGCCTGTGATACAATTCCTCCAACTGTTAAACAAGTTACCGCTCCCGCTACTGCTAATACTTTTTTACATTTCATAACACTTCCTCCTTCTTCTCTATGAAATCTAAAGTTATTTGTTAAGTTCAAAGTACGCTATTTTTCTCAATTTGCATAGCAAAAATACTGAACATTTATTGTTTTCCTGTTATAAAACGTAACATTTCCCGCAAAAATACTGAACATTTGTTACTTTCTCCATTTTTCCATTTACATTCCTTGACTTTTCCCCTATAATACACTTCAAATCATTTAGAAACGGAGGATAATCTTATGAAAAAAATCTTTGCAACTTTATTTACTATTTTCTTTCTCACCACATCTATTACGGCTTCTGCCACAAGCAACATAGCCGAATATGATTTGAATTCTCAGCAGAAAGAACAACATTTTACACTTTTGGAAGAAAATGGTGAAATTTCTTATGTCACCATTACACCTATATCAAAAGTTTCTAACGGTTCATATGAGGTAAAATATACTAAACCTAAAAAATGGACAGGAAAATTTATTGTCGATGTAAAAAGCAATAAATTTTCTTCTGTCCATTCACCTTCTGCTACCGCACTTTCCGGCTCTATTAAAGGGCATAGTCTGAAAAAGAATTCTTCCACTAAAGCGACTTTGGAAATCTCTTGGAAGCCTTCCACAATAAGCCCTACTGTAAAAGTCGGCGTAAAAGCATATATCTCTTCCGGTACACTTAAAGTAGCACCATTATAATTGTCTTATTTCCACAATACCATCATCAACAAAATATATATCAACAAAAAGATAAATATTATATGCTGCCACTGCCAAACACATAACTGCCACCGCTTTGACAAAAAATGAATATTTTCTCTTCTTATATTTTATCAAAATAGCAATTGGCAATATGATGTTGATAATGGGTATTGAACAGGCTGCTAACAACAAAATACCGCACAACAAAGCAACTATATCTTCATGTTTAGAGGAAGAAACTTCTTTCACTTTTTTAACAATTGGCTGTTCTATAGATTTTTTTTCCTCCTGTTGTAGCATTTCCGTAACATTCACTCCATAAATTTCTGCCAACTGTTTCATTGTTTCAATATTCGGTACTGATGTTCCATGCTCCCAACGAGAAACTTTCTGCCTTGTCACATTTAGTTTTTCCGCTATTTCTGCCTGTGACAGTTTCCTTTCTTTTCTATATTTACATAATTTCTCTTCTAAAGTCATTTTCTTTCTCCTCATAAGTTTTATTCCGCATTCCAAAAACGGGATCACCATAAATATCTGTTCTTTATAGTGCTGTTAGGATTAAAACACGTATAAAAAGTCCCATAAGTATTATATACAGTTATCACTAAACATACAATGGCTACTGTCCTAATGAAAAATGAATATTTTCTGTTTTTATACTTCCATAGCACAATAAGGGAAACAATAATATTAACCACCGGTATTTTAAAGGCTACTGCAAGTATAATTCCACATATTAGTGCAGCAATTTCTTCATTTTGTGTAGTAGAATTTTCTTCCTGCAGCATTTCCTCCATATCTATTTCATATAATTCTGCTAATTGCTGCAAAATTTGAATATCCGGTATTGTTAAGTCACACTCCCAATACGAAACTACCTGCCTTGTCACATTTAATTTTTCTGCCACTTCCCTTTGCGATAATTTTCTTTCTTTTCTGTATTTTTTTAATTTTTCCCCCAGTTTCATCGCCTACGAAATCCCCTTCATCGTCAGTTGTATTCTCTTTTTCTTCACATCAACACTCATCACTTTCACGTCCACAATATCTCCCACACTCACTACTTCCAATGGGTGCTTGATAAATTTCTTATCCGTAATCTGTGAAATATGCACTAAGCCGTCCTGATGTACCCCAATATCTACAAAAACACCAAAGTCAATTACATTTCGCACAGTTCCTTTTAAAACCATTCCCTCCGTTAAATCTTTCATTTCCAACACATCTGTTCTCAAAATCGGTTTTGGCATCTCATCACGAGGATCGCGTCCCGGCTTTTCCAATTCCTTTATAATATCTTTTAAAGTGATCTCGCCTACTTCCAGTTCATTTGCCAATTTTTTCTCATCTTTTATTGTTTTTGAGAGAGAGGAAAGTTTCCCTTCCGCAATATCCTGAAGAGAAAATCCCTGTTTTTCCAGCAATTTTTCCGCCACTTCGTAAGATTCAGGGTGTACGCTTGTACTGTCCAGAGGATTTTTACCTCCCTGAATTCTCATAAATCCCGCACATTGTTCAAATGCTTTCGGTCCTAATTTTGCCACTTTCAATAATTCTTTACGACTTTTAAAACGTCCGTTTTCTTCACGGTAAGCGACAATATTTTTTGCCACCGCGGAAGAAATTCCCGAAATATAAGATAACAGAGGAGCGGACGCCGTGTTTAAGTCTACCCCTACCTTATTTACACAGTCCTCCACAACACCCGATAAAGTTTCACTTAATTTTTTCTGGTTCAAATCATGCTGATACTGTCCTACACCGATAGATTTCGGCTCAATTTTTACCAATTCCGCAAGAGGATCCTGCACACGTCTGGCAATTGATGCGGCGCTTCTCTGTCCCACATCAAACTGTGGAAATTCTTCCGTTGCCAGTTTACTTGCCGAGTACACAGATGCTCCCGCCTCATTTGTAATCATATACTGTACGTTTTCCGGTATTTCTTTCAATAATTCTACAATAATCATCTCAGATTCTCTGGAAGCAGTTCCGTTTCCAAGAGAAATCAATGTAATTCCATATTTGCGAATCAGTTTCTTCAAAGTTTCCTTTGCCTGTGCAATCTTCTGCGGTGTTGTCGGGGCAGTCGGATAAATAACCGTTGTGTCCAGCACTTTTCCTGTTTCGTCCACCACCGCAAGTTTGCAGCCTGTACGGAATGCCGGATCCCAGCCAAGTACAACTTTATTTGCAATTGGAGGCTGCATTAATAACTGTTCTAAATTTTTCCCAAAAACAGAAATTGCTCCGTCTTCTGCTTTTTCCGTCAATTCATTTCTAATTTCCCGTTCAATCGCAGGGGCAATCAGACGTTTATAACTATCTTCTATTGCTTCTTTTAAAATCGGTGTTGTATAAGCATTATCACTGTGAATTACTTTCTTTTCCAAATATTGAATCACTTTTTCTTCAGGCACTTCAATTTTTAATTGGAGTATTTTTTCCTTTTCTCCACGATTTAACGCAAGAACACGATGTCCCGCAAGTTTATTGACAGGTTCTTCAAAGTCATAATACATTTCATATACCGACTCCACTGTATCATCTTTTGCCGTAGAAATTAGTTTTCCCTGTTTTGCGGTAAAGTTGCGGAGATAAATACGATAATCCGCCTCATCTGAAATATATTCCGCGATAATGTCTTTTGCCCCCGCAAGCGCCTCCTCAACAGTTTGTACTCCCTTTTCTTCCGATAGATAAGCCTTTGCACTTTCCTCTACAGGGACATTTGTTTTCTGCATCGTAATCAATGCAGCCAATGATTCAAGACCTTTTTCTTTTGCAATTGTTGCTCTTGTTCTTCGTTTCGGTCTGTACGGGCGGTACAAATCATCGACAACCACTAGTGTTTCCGCCATCATAATCTGTCTGCGAAGTTCTTCCGTTAATTTTTCCTGTTCCTCAATGCTCGATAATACCTGTTCTTTTTTCTCTTCCAAGTTTCTTAGATAGGTCAGCCTTTCAAACAACTGTCTTAACTGCTCATCATTTAATGAACCTGTCACTTCTTTTCTATAACGTGAAATAAAAGGAATCGTATTCCCTTCATCAATTAATTTTACCGCTGCCTCTACCTGCCATTTTTTCACACCTAATTCTTCTGTTAATTTTTGATTTATATCCATAATAATTTTTTCTCCTCTTTTTTTATTAGCAGATTTATTATACTCTCTTCTCCTCCTAATCTCAATGTTATCCTGAAACGCAAAATGAGACGAGATTTTCATCTCGTCCCATTTACTATTACTTATCTGTTTCTTTTTCTCCATACAAGAAGAACTGTTGCTGCTGCCAGCATAAGCATTCCTGTCTCGGCAACCGGAGAAGCATCGCCTGTTTTTACAGGTTTGTGATTTCCACCTGATGGTTTTCCTGAATTATCCGGCTTATCCGTATTCCCTGAATTGCCCGGATTGCCCGGATTGCCCGGATCGCCCGGATTTGGATCCGGATTCGGTTTCTCGTCTTCTTTTACCAAACCTGCTTCTGCTGCGAGAAGTTTTGTTAATGCGTCTTCCACTTCTTTCTGTGTTGCTTCTTCATTTTTAAGAACTGCTTTTGCTTCTTTTAACGCCTCTTTCAGTGTCTTCACACTGTCTTTTGTGTAACCGTCTAAGTCTAATTTTTCAATGCGGTTTACTGCCTCCTGCAATTTACTGAAGTCCGCACGTTTCTGTGCCGAATCAATTGCGTCGTTCAATGCTTTTGCCGCACTGTCAATCTGTTCCTGTGTTACACTTTCGTCATCTTTTTCAAATGCTTTGAGTACGTCTTCTGCCGCTTTCTTTGCTGCCTGCACTCTGTCCCATGAAGATGGAGTCACATCTTCTTTGATTGTTTCTGCCTTCTCAATCGCATCTTTTAATGCGGTTACATCGGCTTTTTCTACAAGTTTATTCTGTGCATCTAAAAGTGCAACTTTGGCATCATTGACCTCTTTCTGTGTTGCGTCTTGATTTTCCAGAACTTCTTTTGCTTTATTTAACGCTTTTCCAAATGCTTCATAAGATTTCTTTGTATAAGAATCTTTGTTTTCCACTACATCTTTTGTATTTGCCACTGCATCTTTTAAGTCTTTGATGTATACCAGTTTGTCTTTTGCATCTTTCAACGTATCATAAGCGTTCTGTACTTCTTCTTTTGTAGGAGCATCTTTCTTCAACACTTCTTTTGCCGCATTTAATGCTGTCTGCATTTCATTCCAGCCTTTGTCGAAGTAATTGTCTTTCTGAAGTTTTTCACATTCATCAATTAAATACTGCAAATTCTGTTTGTCTGCCTCTGATGCTGAATTATCTTCTTCCGCGTCAAAATCAAGCCAAAGGACAACATTTTCTGCTTTTGGATCAGTTGCTTTGTTTAACTGGTCTGCATTTAATGCCTGATTGAATACTCTCATCTGTTCAAAAGTAAGTTCAGACTGTCTTCCTGTTTTCTGTGGTTCATAACCTACAGAGAATGTATTTTCACTCTTATGAACAGATTTTGTTCCTGCTTTTTCCGTCACTTCATTATCTACATATACTTTCAGTGTCTTTCCGTCGTATGATGCTGATAATGTGTGCCATTTATCGAAGAAGTCATTTGGAAGTTGTTCTGTTGTCGCCTGTAACCATGTCGTTCCGTCACTTATGAATGCGTCAATATGGACATCATTTCTGTTTTTGTCGTAGTAAATACGGTAAGCAAAACTGTTGTCACCCATACTTGCAATCATATTGTGTTTTTCATGTGGATTCGTCTGATCCCATACACCTGTATCAGCAGATTTTACTGATGCCGGAACATATACTCTTGATGATACGGTAAATGCGTTGTTTCCTGAAATAGCATCATTTACTACTTTATTCTTATCATCTACAGAGAAGTATCCTTTTAAAGCACCTGTTTCTTTTGTTTCACCTTTTGTAAACTGTGCCGTATTTGGAAGAATTGTATCCAGTTTGTTTTTACTTGAATCAATAATCGTCTGGTCTTCCTGCTCAGGTTTTGCCGTAACGGTAATCTGCGCTTCTGCCGTTAATTCTTCTTTACCGTTTACATTTTCTGCTTTCAGTACATAATTACCCGCTTCTGCATTTTCGGAAACAACTACGGTTGCTTTTGTATAATCATCTGCACTGTAGTTTACTTCAATACCTTCTGCATTAAATCCGTCCGCATCTAATATACTCCATTTTACGCTTGTCAGTTTCGCATTTGCGTTGTCCGGTACAAGTGTAAATTCTTTTGAGTTTCCAACTTCGATTGCTGCTTTTGCAGGATCAATCGTTACTTTGTAAATGTTTTCTTTGTCTCTGTGTTTAATATCTTTCATATCTACCCAGAGTGCTACATTTTCATCTTTTGCCTCAATGGCAAGTTTATCACTGTTCTGCGCTGCAACTTCATCTGCTGTCAATGCTTTGCCGTATACATGTACGGAAGAGAACTCTGCTGCGGAACTTCTGTTTGTGGACGGGCAGCCACCGATTGTAAAATCATAATCAGAATGTGCGACACCTTCTGTTGTTTCAGTCGCTTTTTCTTTCATTAATTTCCCGTCTGCATACAACTGAATTTTGTGATTTGCATCATCATATACACCGACAATCTGATGTTCTTTACCAAGCCAGTTTGCTTTCTGCTCCTCCGTCATCTGGTATTCGATGCTTCTCCATGATCCACCTGCATAAATATGGAAGTCGATATAGCTTGTTCCCCTTGTACGAAGTGCGAATGCTTCATCACCTTTTCCCGCAAACATGTTGTAATCCAATGAACCTGTCGGTGTCACTTTCGTTTCCACCGTAAATGATTTATTTCCTTCCAAAACAGGATTTAATACTTCGTTAAACGGAACTGCAAGTTTTCCGTTCATCACGACAGTTTCACCGTTCTTTTTAAATTTTGCAGAAGATTCATATGGAATTTCCAAAGCATTTTTGCTTGAATCCTGAATATAAGTTTCTTTATCTTCTAATGCTTTTACTTCTTTTACATATCCTTCTACTAATTTGCTTCTGTCTTTATCTTTGTTTACGATGGCAGCCTGCTCTTTTGTCATTGCGTTTACATCTGCCTGAAGTTCTTCCACTTCTTCTAACTGACTGTAGTCGTATACAACGAAAGAATCGATACGGTCAATTAAAGACTGCGCATATTCTTTATCATAGTCTTCTCTGTTGAAAGAAGAAACTTCGTGATAAGATTTTGCCATGTTTCCTAAACTTTCTGCATTCGCATTTTTATCTGCAGGAATCATTGTAAATTCCCACTCATATACTTTGCTTGCCGGAAGTTGATACTGTGCCAAAGGTCCAGGGCCACAGGTTGCTCCACCTGTACCGAGTGAACCGTAGTTTACACTTAAGATTGTTTCTTTTCTCGGAGTCAAACCGTAAACATGTGTAACTGCATTCAAATCGTCCGGTGTAAAGTGAAGAGCGCTCGCCTCTACTTTATCTTTTGCTGAAATCAAAAGTGCCGTATTAGTGTTATCACTTTTAACTGAGAGCCATTTTACATCTGTAAGGTTTCCTGTGTCATCTACTTTCAAATATGGATAAAAGAAATCTGTTACCGTATTTGTATAGATGCCCTGTCTTGCATTTGTTTTTCTGTCATTAAATGTTTCCACCGGTCCGTTTCCGTACCATGTTACATCTTCAAATCCTTCCGGAAGTGTCATCATTGAACCGACACGGATAAAGTTGCCCATACCGCTCTTTGTTGCGTCCACTGACATTTTGACAGATACTTCTCCGCTTCCGTTGATTGTATATACAATCGTTTCTTTTGTGTTCTTTGCGTCTGGGAATACTAAATCTGCCGTAATGACATTCTGTCCCGCTTCATTTTTTTCTGCTTTTACAGATTCAACTTTAATGTTTTTCTCTACATTCTGCCATGCTCTGTCAAATGAAACTTTATCATTTTCTACAAGTCCTCTCCAGAAGTTTGGAACAGGACCTTCCTTCACTAAAGTTTCTCCATTATAGGTATAATTTTTCATTGTACCTGTTGCTTTATCAATGGAGAATGAGAATTTTTCTCCTTTCACTTCAAAAGCGCTCTCTGTCTCATTTACCGTAACCGCTTTATCACTCACCTGTGGTGCTGCCTGCTCTACAGTGACCGGAACTTCAATCTGAGACCATGACATCTCAGCGCCTTTCTTAGCCCACTCTGTATCTGCTTTCAGACTTACGGAAATATTCAGATAATATTCTGTTCCTGCCGGAATCTTTTCAGGCATGGTAAACGGCACTTTAATTGTTCCGTTTGTCTGTGGAGCAACATCAGTATCTGCTACTGTTCCTGATTGAATTTCTTTACCGTTTTCCATCAACTGCCATGTCACGTCATATTCATTTAAGTTTTCGAAATTACTTTCGTTATATACTTTTATCTGACGTGCATCTAAGTCCGCAACATCTGCGCTGAACCAGAAATTCTGATACTGATATTTTACTTCCATTAATTCCGGCTGCGGATTTCTGTCCGGGCTTACTAAACCGTTTTGACAGAAACTGTTATCGTTCGGAACATCTCCCCAGTCTCCGCCGTATCCGTAGAATTTGCCTTTGATTTCATCAGCATACAGATTTTTATGTGCGTTTTCCGTTGCGTAATAATCCCAGCCGCTTGCCTGTGCTTTTGTATGTTCATCAGCGTAATCTAACCAAAGTACAACGCTCTTATCCTTTGAAGAAATCGCAGGTGTCGTGGAATTCTGTGCTTTCAATTCCTCTGCCGTGAGCGCCTTGTTGTAAATTCTTGCCACGGAAATCTGTCCGTCTACTTTACGTCCGTGTATATTATCATAGCCTACACCTACAGGGCTGTCACTTGCTGCAATCTTATCATTCACATTATTTGTTGCGAGTTGTTTACCGTCCACGTAAATACTAATCTTTCCTTTATCGTAAACGCCCGCTACCTGATGCCACTGATTTTCCCAGTTTGCCGGGAAGTCACAGGAAACACTCTTCCAACTATTATCTGCATAGATGAAAAATTCAAGCCCTTTTCCTGAACTCTGTGTCTTCAATGCAACCTGAGTATCACCCTTTGACAATAATACGCTGTTTTGAGATGACGATGCAGGTTTTACAATTGTTTCAAATGTGAAGAATTTACCTGTTCCGGATAATGCTGCATTGTATTTTTCATTCTGATCCATGATTGTGTAACCGCTGAATGCTTTTCCGCCGTTCATACTTCCTTCTCCGGCATTATCAATCCAGTTTTCTTCCTCACCGATTGCATCACCGGATACACCTGTTTTATCCGTTACACCATATTCATAGCCAAGTTCGTCTAAATCTACTTCTCTCGCCTGGTCTACCCAGTCCCAAACAAATCCTCCAAGCATATTGTCTGCACTTCTGATAGCGTCCCAATATTCCTTCAGATTACCGACAGAGTTTCCCATACCATGTGCATACTCGCAGAGAACATATGGAATCTTGCCTTCCCCTGCTCTTCCCTGTGTTGTGTCCACACTCGGATACATATTGCTTCCCATATCCGTTCCCATTTTATCGTTCTGACCTTCACTGTGTACCGGTCTTGTCGGGTCATTATTTTTGAAGTACCAAATCATATCTCTGAACATTCCGTTGGAAGTGTTCGGATCTGATGTGTATACCATCTCATTACCGATTGACCAGATAACAATTGCCGGATTATTTTTCAGGCGTTTGTATGATGTTTCTGTTCTGTCCATCGCAAGTTCATAGAACAGTCCTTTGGCATTATGGTCATTCATGATTGCGTGACTTTCCATATTTGTCTCACCAATCATATATAATCCATAAGAATTACACAACCAGTAAAAATAGTCATCATTACTGTAATGAGATGTTCTCACTGCGTTTAAGTTATTCTGTTTCATCAGTTTAACATCTTCAAGTATTGTTGACTGTGGAACCGCTTTTCCATAGAATGGGTCTGTATCGTGGCGATTCGCTCCTTTTAATAAAAGACGTTCTCCGTTAATTTTTACCGGATCCCATTTCTTCGTTGTTACGTTATAGTTTTTATCTACTTCCGTGCGTGTAAATTCAATTTCACGGAATCCAAGCTGTGTGGAAACAGTTTCCACTGCATTTCCGCTTTCATCTACAAGCGTCAAAACAAGAGCATACAAATTCGGATTCTCTGCTGACCAGAGTTTTGGATTTGCCACCTTTGTTTTTAACTCTACTGTCTTTGTTTTAGTCGATACAACCTCTTCCACTGGAACAGATACTCCTCCCAAAATATCATTTCCGTCCTTATCCAGTGCTTTCGCCTGAATTTTATATCCGTTCTGTGCTGCATCGGAAAGGTTTCGTATATCTGCTGAAATCTTAAGTGTTGCATTCTTATAAGAAGAATCTAAATCTGTACGAACCGTATAATCTTTAATCTGCATAAGCGGTGCACTTGTCAGATAAACATCACGGAAAATACCACCGTCATAAATCATATCCTGGTCCTCAAACCATGTACCGTCACAGAATTTATGTACTTTAACGGCCAAAATATTTTCGCCTTCCTGCAAGTAGTCTGTCACATCAAAATGATGCGGACTGTAACTGTCCTCGCTGTACCCTACTTCTTTACCGTTTACATATACATAGTATGCGGATTCCACACCCGCAAAGTTTAAGTATACTCTCCGTCCGTCATTTAACATTTTATCGTCCACTGTAAATGTCTTGCGGTAAAGTCCTACCGGGTTGTAATTTGTCGGGGCATTCGGTGCAGATACATTTTGGTCATACTTAGACTGCCACGGCATCTGTACGTTTGTGTAAATGGAAAAATCAAAATCATCTCTCGTCCAACTCTTCGGCAATTCCACCGACTTCCAGCCGTCCGCCTCCTGTTTTTGATAATCCTTTGTCATGAAGCCGTTTTCGCCCATGAACTTCTGTGCCTGCTCCTGATTCTGTACAACAGTCAAATCCCATTTCTGATTTTTTCCTGTCAGCAGTTGGAAGTATTCTGAGTTCTCCCGCGCGTTATAATCCCAAACCGCACCTGCTGCGGACGCCGTATCCTGATAAGGAATGATGCTGACACCCGCATCTTCTCTGTTGATTCCGAATACGTCCTCCCCCGTTACCTGTTTGCCGTCTACATCTTCGTAGTCCGTTCCTGTCCATTCTTTGTGGGTAAATTTCGTCTTATCCACGTCCGCTCTGATTTTCTCCGACGGGTTCAAAGACTCCTGCGCCCTGACGGTAAGTGTCCCTTGCGGGAAACTTGTTCCAATCATCGCCGCCACCAAAAGAAGGGCAGTGATTTTTTTCTTCTTCATACTTTTTCCTCCTTTTTTCAAAGATTTGATAAAGCGTATCTATTTTGTATTATATACCGTTTTTTTAACATTTTCAGTACATTTTTTTAGGAAAATTGTATAAATTTTTAATGTTTTCAGCAAGAAAAACGGTAGGAGGCAAAAAGGGACAGGGCAAAACGTAATTAGGGACGTAGCATTTCTTAATTTTACTACGTCCCTAATTACAGTTTACAGTACGGAAATAAATTTTCTGAATTCTTTTCTTCCTTCTTCAGTGCATTTATATACGCCCGCATCTTCTAATACATGTGTAAATACGATTCCGATTTCTTCCTGCAAAATATCCATTACATTTTCTTTTGTAATCTCCGCATATTTTGGCAGGAATGTATCTGCCCATTCTTTATGTTTTGCAATTTTTTCGTTTGAACTGATATCTTTTCCTTCGACAATGTAGTCTGCAAGGATTTCCATTTCTTCTTTAAGTCTTGCAGGGAGAACTGCCAGCCCCATTACTTCAATCAGACCGATGTTTTCTTTTTTGATATTGTGCCATTGAGCATGCGGGTGATATACGCCCAGCGGGTGCTCATCTGTTGTAATATTGTTGCGAAGCGCCAAGTCTAATTCATATGTGTCTCCAACTTTTCTCGCAATCGGTGTGATCGTGTTGTGTGGCTCTCCGTCTGTCTCAGCATAGACAAATGCGTCCTCGTCCGTATATCCTCTCCATTTATCTAAGATATGTGCGCCCAACTCGATTAATCTTATCTCATCTTTTCCACGTAAACGGATAACGGATAACGGCCAGTGTACAATTCCAGCTTCCACATCTTCAAATCCTTCTACGGAAAATGTTTCTTCCATAGGCGCTTTTGCCATTGCGAATGTGTAGTTTCCGCCCTGGAAATGGTCATGGCTTAAAATAGAACCGCCTACGATTGGCAGATCAGCATTAGAACCTAAGAAATAATGTGGAAATAATTTTACAAAGTCAAACAACTTGATAAATGTCTGTTTCTCGATTTTCATCGGTGTATGCTGTCCGTTAAATACGATACAGTGTTCATTGTAATATACATATGGAGAATACTGGAATCCCCACGCACTGTCATTTACAGTGATTGGCATAATACGATGGTTTTCACGGGCCGGGTGATTTACTCTTCCGGCATACCCTTCGTTTTCCACACAGAGCTGACATTTCGGATAACTGCTTGACTTACTGTTTTTCGCTGCTGCGATGGCTTTTGGATCCTTTTCCGGTTTTGACAGATTGATTGTAATGTCAATCTCTCCGTATGGGCTGTCCACTTTCCATTTTCTGTCTTTACATACACGGTAACGGCGAATGTAATCGCTGTCCTGACTTAGTTTATAATAATAGTCTGTCGCCTCTTTCGGAGAAACTTCGTATTTCTTTGCAAAAGTTTCCTGTACCTGTGCCGGACGTGGAACGAGACAATTCATCATTTTTGTATCAAACAAATCACGGTATACGATGCTGTCCTCAATAATTCCTCTCGCACACGCCTCATCTAATAATTCTTTTAAAATTTCTTCCAGATTTAACTCTTCCCCTTCAATGGAAACGTCCTCATATTCGTCTTCCTTGAATAATTCTAACAATAAGTTGGTTGTATAAATGCGTTCGCACTCAGGTGTCAGACCTGTTTCAACACCATACTCTACCAGTTTTTTAATGCTTTTACTTAACATAACTTCCTCCACATTTTCGCTTTTATGCCAATACTCCTGCTCCGTCTCCGATATCCACTACATAGAATTCTGCTTTATGTCCTACTTTTTCTTCATATTTCTGACCGATTGTTTCAATGAAGTTGTCCACTGCGTCATTCTTTACAATGCTGACTGTACAGCCACCGAATCCGCCTCCTGTAATTCTTGAGCCGATTACACCTTCTGTTGCCCATGCAAGATCTACTAAAATGTCTATTTCTTCACAGGATACTTCATAGTCATTTCTTAAGGAAGTGTGTGAAGCATTCATTAATTTTCCAAATGTTTCGATATCATTTGCTTTTAAAGCCGCTACCGCCTTAATTGTTCTCTGGTTTTCGTATACAGCGTGTTTTGCACGTTTCTGTCTGACAGGAGATTTGATTGCGTCTTTGTGTGCTTCAAATTCTTCCTCAGATAAGTCTCCCAATGTCTTAATATCCGTAACTTCCTGTAATTCTTTCAACGCTGTCTCACATTCGTTTCTTCTGTCGTTATATGCGGAATCCACAAGGCTGTGTTTTACTTTACTGTTGACAATAACGATTTTCGCGTCTTCCAATACAACAGGTGCATATTCATAGTGAAGTGTATTCGTATCTAAAAAGATTGCGTTATCTTTTTTACCCATTGCACTTGCAAACTGATCCATAATTCCACAGTTACAGCCGTTAAAATTATTTTCAGAATACTGTCCGATTAATGCAATGTCTACCATAGATACATCAAATCCGAATAAATCTTTTAAAACAACTCCCGTTAATACTTCCAAAGAAGCTGATGAGGAAAGTCCTGAGCCGTTTGGAATATTTCCATAGATTAAAATATCCATACCGCCTGTCAATTTGTATCCTCTCTTCTCAAATGCCCACATAACTCCCTTCGGATAGTTTGTCCAGCCTGCCGCCTCTGAAGGAACTAAATCATTCAAATCAGACTCGATAATTCCCAACGAAGAAAAGTTTGCCGAATAAAATCTCAACACATTGTCTGTTCTTTTTTTCACAATTGCATATGTACCGATTGTAAGAGCACACGGAAATACATGACCTCCGTTGTAGTCTGTATGTTCACCGAT
Organism: Lachnospiraceae bacterium; assembly: GCA_902381685.1. Taxonomy (GTDB): domain Bacteria; phylum Bacillota; class Clostridia; order Lachnospirales; family Lachnospiraceae; genus Faecalimonas. Next base: position 261,557 of record LR698958.1, read on the forward strand.
TAAGTTTACACGTCCCGGCGCAAAATATGCTCTGACCTCTTCATCTGTCCCAAATATTTCTTTAAACTGTTCAATCAACTTCGCTTTCACTCTTCTATTCTCCTTTGTTACTATAATTTATACAAAAATGCATTCTATTGGCATTATACCATAATTTGCACTACTATCAAAGTTTTTCATATATTTTTCTGTGACAATCCAACTAGTCAAATATTCCACAAATTCATCTAAAATCTTCACTTTGTAAACTTTGACTATATTTTAACTTTTATTGTATATTTTCTTGTTATATATTACAATGAAGGTTATAAATAGATTCTATAGAGAGGTGATTTTATGAGCAGACTGGAAATTGCTACACCCAACAAAGCACAGGTTGTTGTAGAAGGGCTTTACAAAGATTTGGAACGAAGAATCGAGGCAAGCCCTCCGGGATTATGTCCTGTAGATATGGCAAGGGCTTTTCTTGAACTTTGTCACGCACAGACTTGTGGAAAATGTGTACCGTGCCGTGTTGGTCTCTGGCAATTGAAGAATTTACTCACGGACGTATTGAACGGAAATGCAACTTTAGATACACTTGATTTAATGGAGGACAGCGCATTGTCAATTATGCAGTCCTCCGACTGTGCCATCGGATACGAGGCGGCACACATGGTATATAAGGCGCTTGTCGGTTATCGGGAAGATTTTGAGGAACATATTCGGGAAGGGCGCTGTACATGTACATATAACCAGCCGGTACCTTGCGTTTCCCTCTGTCCTGCAAAAGTGGATATACCTGGATATATCGCTCTTGTCGGTGAAGGAAGATATGAGGACGCCATTCGTTTAATCCGCAAAGACAACCCGTTCCCTACAACATGCGGTTTCATTTGCGAACACCCTTGCGAAGCGAGATGCCGCAGAAATATGGTGGACGATGCCATAAATATTCGCGGTTTGAAGCGTTTTGCAGCAGATTATGCCGGAAAAGTTCCACCGCCAAAATGTGCCGAATCCACAGGAAAACGTATCGCTGTTGTTGGCGGAGGTCCCGGCGGACTTAGCAGCGCCTATTATTTACAGTTGATGGGACATCAAGTTACCGTGTATGAAATGCTTCCAAAATTAGGCGGAATGCTCCGATACGGTATTCCAAACTACCGTCTTCCAAAAGAGCGTCTGGACGATGACATTGACGCTATTTTACAGACTGGCGTGGAAGTAAAATACGGACTGCGAATCGGAAAAGATATTACTATCCAAAGCCTTCGTGCCGAGTATGACGCCGTTTTAATTACAATCGGTGCAAGCACGGATAAAAAACTCGGTATTGAAGGAGAGCAGGCTGACGGTGTTCTCTCTGCCGTACAATTTTTGCGCGATGTGGGCAAAAATCAAAATCCTGATTTAACGGGACAGGAAGTTGCCGTTATCGGTGGCGGGAATGTTTCCATGGACGCTGTCCGCACAGCTGTCCGCTTAGGCGCTAAGAAAGTAAGTATCGTATATAGAAGACGTGTTGCTGATATGACTGCCCTCCCTGACGAAATTGAAGGTGCAGTTGCAGAAGGAATTGAAGTACAGACGTTAAAAGCCCCTTCCAAAATTGATGTAGACGAAAACGGACATGTGAAGGGACTTTATGTCACTCCGCAAATGATTAGCAAAATCAAAGACGGACGTGCAAGCGTAAAACCTACGGGTGAAGAAGACATTTACATTCCTTGCACAACACTTATCGTTGCCATCGGACAGGATATTGAATTCCAGCACTTTGAAGAAGCCGGAGTTCCTGTCAAACGCGGAAGAATTATGTCTGAGAAATACGGCGGTTTCGATGATATACCGGGCGTATTTGCGGGCGGTGACTGTGCTACGGGACCTGCTTCCGTTATCAAGGCAATCGCGGCTGCAAAAGTTATCGCAGCAAATATTGACGAATATTTAGGATTTAACCATATTATTTCTTGTGATGTGGAAATTCCTGAACCAAACTTAGACGACAGAACTCCTTGTGGAAGAGTAAATATGACCGAGCGTGAAGTCTGTCAGCGTATCCACGACTTTGAGGGAGTGGAAAACTGCATGAGTGAAGCGGAAGCAAAACAGGAATCTTCACGCTGCCTGCGTTGTGACCACTTTGGTTTTGGCATATTTAAAGGAGGTAGAGAGAAATTATGGTAAATTTAACAATTGATAATAAACAAATTTCCGTGCCTGAAGGTACAACGATTTTAGAGGCAGCAGAGCAGAACGGAATCCCTATCCCCAGATTATGTTATCTGAAAGGTTTAAATGAGATCGGTGCATGCCGTGTCTGTGTGGTGGAATTGGTTGGGAAAGAACGCCTGATTCCTTCCTGCAACAATGTTGTGGAAGAAGGAATGATAATTTACACTAACAGTCCAAAAGTACGCATGAACCGTAAAAAAACAGTGGAATTTCTGCTTTCTCAACACGACTGCCAGTGTGCAACATGTGCAAGAAGCGGAAACTGTACACTGCAGACGATAGCAAACGACTTAAATATTATCGACATTCCGTTTAAACAACGGTTGGAAAAGATGGCCTGGAACAAAGATTTTCCTCTTATCCGCGACTCCGCAAAATGTATTAAATGTATGCGCTGCGTACAGGTTTGTGATAAAGTACAAAACCTTCATGTTTGGGATTTGGAAAGTACAGGTTCACGTACAACTGTGCATGTTTCCAAAAACCGCAAAATTGAGGAGGCGGACTGTTCCCTCTGCGGACAGTGTATTACGCACTGCCCTGTAGGCGCTCTGCGTGAACGTGATGATACGGATAAAGCGTGGGAAGCCATCGCTGACAAAGACAAAATTACGGTTGTACAGGTTGCCCCTGCCGTTCGTACTGCGTGGGGTGAGTCTTTGGGACTCAGCCGCGAGGAAGCAACTATCGGAAAAATTGTTGACTCTCTCCGACAAATGGGCTTTGACTATGTATTTGACACAACATTTTCAGCAGACCTTACAATTATGGAGGAAGGAAATGAATTTCTGGAACGTTTCCTCTCAGGAGAATTAAAAACAAGACCAATGTTTACTTCCTGCTGCCCGGGCTGGATTCGTTTTATCAAATCCCAGTACCCGCACTTAGTTCCACAGTTATCTACCGCTAAATCTCCTCAGCAGATGTTCGGTACGGTAATGAAAACATATTTTGCTAAATCTATCGGAGTAAATCCTGAAAATATCTGCACGGTTTCCATTATGCCTTGTGTCGCTAAAAAAGGTGAGCGCAATATGGAATTATACTATGAGGAATATGCGGGGCACGATGTGGATATTGTTCTGACTACAAGAGAGTTGACGAGAATGATTCGTTCCTCACACATTAAACCATCCACATTGTCTGACGTGGAATGTGACAGACTTATGCAGGACGGAAGCGGCGCTGGAGTGATTTTCGGTGCAACAGGCGGTGTTATGGAAGCGGCATTACGTTCCGCATATTATCTCCTTATGGGGAAAAACCCTGACGCCGATGCTTTCTCCGTAGTGCGAAGTGAAAAATTTAATCAGGGCGTTATCTCCGCTGAATTTTCTATAGGTGATGCCAAGATTCAGACCGCCGTTGTAAGCGGTTTGGGAAATACCCGCAAATTGATAGACGCCATTGAGCACGGCGATGTTCACTATGATTTCGTGGAAGTTATGGCCTGTCCGGGCGGCTGCGTAGGCGGCGGCGGTCAGCCAATCCATGACGGTGAAGAACTGGCCCATATCCGCGGTCAAAATTTATATTACCTTGATAAGAATGCAAAAATACGTTTTTCTCATGAAAATCAGGACGTTTTAAAACTGTATGAAGACTTTATGGAAAAACCATTATCTCACAAAGCACATATGCTTTTGCATACGGATCACAACGCATGGGAAATGCCAAAAAGACGTTAAAAATACCGACAGCCATTTATGTGGCTGTCGGCATTTTTTATTTTTCAATATTTGCCTGCGCAAAGTAAATCGGTAAATGAAAATTTGGCGTCTCATTCTCAATCGGTGAAAAAGTTCCATAATGCTCAACTTCAGGACTTTCGGCAATTTTGTAAAAATTACAGTAAAATGTTTCGCCGTTTAAAATAGAATCGAAATCACAGATTTCTCTCAAAAGTTCTTCCGGAATCGTTACGGTAATCTCCCACTTATCTTCCCCAATTACAGACTTGCAGTTACTTTTTGCACACAACTCTTCTGAAATAAATGTTCTTCCTTTTCTTCCCTTTCCATATTTAGAATACATTACTCCGTTGGAATTCATCTCAAAATTAATATACATTACGTCATTGGAAAGTTTTTCACCCTTCTCCGGAAATGCCATAAAGATTTCCACCGTACTGTCCAGACATACACTGTCACGGTCTTTTGTGTATTCTCTCTTTGGATTGGATTCCTCACAGATGAATTTCACATAAATTCCCTTTCCTTCCAAATATCCCGCATACCCGTAAGTTTTCGGTTTATACACGTTCTTCCACTGGTAATTGTTTATTTCAAATAAGTTACATTTTTCAATATCTTGTTCTGTGCTGATTCTTTGAATGGTGTAATTCATTATTTTTCTCCCTGCTTCCATTATTTTATCTGTTTTTCATTATAGACCATGAAAGAGTAGTTTTCAAATAAAAAATTCAGCCTGATTTCTCAGGCCGAATTTTTCAACTCATGTTACGGGTTATTTATTTTCTTTTTTTGAATAGAAGCGCGATTGCTGCTCCTAATCCTGCAACTGTTGCCGTTAACGGAAGGACAGGTGCTTCATCTCCTGTTTTTACAGGTTTATTCGGTTTGCCCGGTTTAGAAGGTTTTCCTGTGTTTCCATTGTTTCCATTGCCGTTGCCGCTGTCGCTACCTTCACCTGTAGTAAGTCCATTTTCTGCAATATTTAATGCACTTATTGCCGCATCAACTTCTCCCTGAGTTGCATTTTCATTTTCATATACTTTTCTTGCATGGTTCAACGCATCTTCAAATTTCTTCCATGACTCATCAGTATATTTTCCCTGTGTATATTTGCTATACTTATCAATTGCGTCTTTCAATGCTGATTTGTCCGGTTTTCCAGGTTTTTCTACTGCAACTAAGTCTTTTACTGCATCTCCGAGGTTTGCAATAGCGAGAGCCACGTCATACTGAGTTGCTTCCGGATTCGCATTAACTGCTTTTGCTGCATCTAAGTATTTAATCATGTTGTTCCATGATTCTTCTGTATAGTTGTCTTTCTGAAGTTTTTCTGCTTCTGCAATTGCATTTGCTAAACCTGTTTTATCTACTTCCGGCTTTTCAGGAGTAAACGGTGTTGTCACACGAAGTTCTGCCGCTGCCGCAAACTGATTTGGTGTATTTCCACCTGTTTCCACAGCAATGAATTTTACATTTGTAACTCCTGTATATTCTTTATCAAATGCAATCTTCTGCCATTTTGTATCTGGAGAAACCTCTAAATCATCTGCAACTGTTGTCCATGTTTTTGCGTTGTCCGTACTAATCTGAATATCAACTTTTTTCAACTTACCATTTACATTTGCCGCACCCGAACGTGGAAGATATCTCATACCGTTTACAGTCTGTGCTTCTTTAAAGTTGAACTGATACCATGCATTTTTAATATCTGTATCAGAGTATTTTGTGTGCCAAAGTGTTCCTGCATTGTTGTCCTGTGCATATTTAGGATCACCTTCTGAAGTATTGTTTGGTTCAAAACTTCCTGCCTGTACTTCATAATTTTCTACAGTAATATCTCCTCTTTCATCAGACTCTGTTCCGCCTGCATATTTTAAGGATTCTATAGCACCTTTTAATTTGTAGTACGCATTTTCGATGTCCTTCTGTGAGTCTTTATCTTTGTTCAAAGCAACTTTTGCATTTATTAATGCGTCCTGTAATACTTTCCAGTCTGCCGGTAAATAATCTTCTGCTTTCAGTTGTTCTGCTTCTTTTACCAATGCTTCTAAGTCTGCTCTTGTCACATCTTCTTTCACTTCTTCGATTTTCAGGTTATCTAATACGAAGTCCTGATATCCGCCGAAGTTTGCAGCCGCTCCGCCTTTTCCCTGAAGATCCGCCGGTTTTGTTGTTGAATAAATACCGAACCATGTCTGTCCGTCTGTTGCGCCTGTAATCTCGAACTCATAAGTCTTCTCTGCTTTAGAACCCATTGCCATTTCTAATTCAGTTACTTTTTCGCTTCCTTTTACTTCGCCGTTGCCTACAACTACTCCGTAAATTCCATTTGAACCTGACTGGTAATCAAATGAAACTTTGTATGTTTTTCCTTCTTCAAAACGGAAGTTCTGAGGAATTGTCTGCATTACAAGGTTTCCTCTCTGGCAAAGACCATTTGCTTTTACTGACCAGTTAGAATCCGGATCGTTCTTTGTGAGAACATCGTCCATTTTCTTCACGTCCCAGCCTGCCTGAGTATATTTACCATGTAACTCTGAAAGATGAGTACGGTTATCTTCTACACCTTCGATTGCTCCGATAACGAATGGATATACACCCTGTACGTTGTCTTCAAAGTCCTGTTTCATTCCTGTTACATTTCCGTCTTTATCTTTCTTTAAGACGTCCATAGTTGTCTCTGTTACACGAACATCGTCGAAGTATGCGCTTCCATCTCCCGCTTCTTTTGCAAGAGTTAATGTCACTTTACCACTTTCAGGCGCTGTGAAGTATACATACATATTCTGGAAGTAACTTGTTCCGTCAACAGTTGCACTTGAATTACTGTGTGTATATGCTTTTACATAGTTTTTCGCAATTGATTTTGTTGTGTAGTTTGAATCCAGTACTTTATCTCCGGATTTTACGGTTACGCTTGCTTTTGCATTACTTCTGTTATCCACACCAACTAATACGGCATATTTCTGTCCCGGTTTTAAGTCTGTTAATTCCTGAGTCATAGATACTTTGCCGTCTAATTTTAACATTGGGTTGCTGTACTGGCTCTTAGCAATTACCGCTTCGCCATTACCTGATTTTTCCCAATATTTCTTAAGTCCTGCATCACCTGTGTTGAATCCTGCATCTACGATGTGCATTCCTTCACTCCATGTGATCTTTAAGTTATCTTCTTTACCTCTGCATACAACATAAGGTGTCTGTGCTTTCGCTTCTAATGTGATTTTTCCTTCTTTTACAGGAACAGTTTTCTCATTTACTTTACCTAAATCTGTTAATTCATAAACTTTAACATCTTTTAAGTTTTTCCAGTTGTCCTGAAGTTCCCAAGTAGTTGTTCCGCCTTTTGTATTCCAGTGGTACATTTTTTCTTTGTCTTCAGATACTTTGTCCCCTGTTTCTGCGTCCCAATTCCATGGCACTAAGTAAGATTCTGTTCCGCCTTCTCCGTTATCACCTCTTGAAACTGCACCTGTCGCAATTACTTTATCATTTAAAGTCATTGTTCTGTCACGGTATTGAGGGTCAGTTGGATTGTCAGAACCTCTTTCGAGAACTAATGTACCCATGTCACCTTTTAGTGTAATTTTCGTTTCAGGTGTCCAAGTATATGATTGTCCCTTTGGATTAGTGTCGGTAAATGTTTTTCCATCTTCCCAATCCATGATTTCAAAGTGCTGGATAAATTTCGTTGTTAAATCATGTGTATATAAGTTTTGGATATACGCATCGTAATCGTTACGTCCCTGCCAGCCTTCAAAATCTTTCATGTTATATCCACCGAGAAGTGGCGCCATTGCTGCTCCTTTATATGAAGGATAATCACCTACCCATGAGTCTTTCTGGTGGTTGCGAAGGAAACGCATAACTTCACTGTTTTCACCTTTTAACTCGAAACCACCGTATGTAAGGTCAGTTGCCCAGTGCTGGAATGTCGAATCATACTCATTTGCAGAACCCCATTCAGTAGCCATACGCCAGCCATTGTCATTGATTTCTTTTGATAATTTACGTGTCTGCCATGAGTCATCACTACCACCTGTCCGATTTCCCCAAATATCTACGTAAACGAAATCCATGTTATCAACTTTTTCGTTCAAGTCATTGAAACGCTGTCTTCTGTGTCCTTCACCTAAGTCATAAACACTGTCAAGTCCAACGCCCTGATCTAACCAGTTCCAGCCATAACGAAGATTTCCGCTATCATCTCTTCTAACAGACTCATCTGTAAAGGCTTTTGCTTCCGGATACATTTCTCCGGCATTTACATGGATACCGAATCTTGCTCCGTATTTTTTACCTTTTTCCATAAGTGTGTTCATGTCTTTTGCACCACCGATACGTTTTCCGATGTCAGCGTAATCAGGGTGACCTGAGTCATGACCTTCACTTCCGTAACCTTTCAAAAGTACGGACTGTCCTAAACCGTCTGTGTGCATTGCTACACGTTTTACGTTATCCAATGTTGTTAAGAATGGATTCTGAGCCTGTCCACCGAAGTTCATTGCAATACGCCATGCAACTAATTCAGGAACTTCCTCACTCTTATATGGATTGTGCATAATCTCTCTGAATGCAACTGCACCGTCCTGCCAGTCAACATTTTTATCACCGTTGATATTTCCGGCGATTGCTACTTTCATTGACGGCATTTCTGTTTCTTCTACAACATACTCTTTCTTGTAAAGGCTTCCGTCCGCTTTCTTCTTAGGAGCGCTTTCTACTGCTCTGTGATAATACCATTTTGTACTTCCAAGTCCCATGGATACATAGCCGTTTCCTTTTTCAACAGTGGACATAACTCTTGTATTGTGGCTACCGCCTGAAACACCTACGGCTTTCGCACTACCTTCATTTTCAGAGTTACTCCAAAGACCTGCACTTAACTCATTATTAGAAACAAATGCATACATATAATCCTGATTTTTCACCGGTGTACTGTCATTTACTTCTATATACGAGTCACCACTGATTGTTGTGTTAGAAGACATCAAAGCACCTTTTAAGTTTGCGCCTTCCTGTGTACTTCTTACAGAAATTAAACTGTGGTTTGGAATTTCGATTGTCTGGATTGCATTATCCTTAGTTTCTTTTACGCCTTCTTTTAAAAGGTTGTTTTTCACTTTTGTAATGTCAAAATGCACTTCATTTTTCTTTACTTTTAATTCTGCCGTGATTTCTGCGTCAACTTTTTTCTCGCCGTCAGCTTTTAACTTGATTACATATGTTGCTTTGTCGTCAGCGAAAGTTGCCTTTACATCATCTTTATTTAATTTAATTGCTACATCATTGATTTTGATTGTATCAAGCGCTTTAGTCTGTCCGTAGAATGTTTTTCCTTTGTTGTCACCTTGCATTTCGTATTTTACGACGCTTGGGAAATTCTTTGCTACGTATACGTCCATATCTTTTGAAGAAATTTTTTCAGTTTCTACTGCTGCTTCAGGAGATAATTTAATGTCTGCTACTGTTGCTGTTGCTCCATTTACCGTAACGCTTCCTGTTGCAGTTTCAAATCCTTCTTTTGTAACTTCAACTGTATATGTACCATTTTTTAGTTTTAAAGTATATTTTCCTTCAGCGTTTGTTGTTACTGTCTGGTCGCCAACTTTTACAGTCGCTTTCTCTACAGCCTTTCCTTTATCATCGACAACTTTACCTGTTACATCATAGGTTTTCGCTTCTTTCTGACCTGTGTAATGGATATCTTTTAAGAACACATCAGTTCTATTATCCCCGAAACTACCCGCTTTAATGGCAATTTTCTTTCCCAAGTTATCTTTAATTCCACTGAAATCTTCATTTGTAAGCACTGCCGTACCATTTAATTTCAATGTGGCTTTATAATCGCCTGTCCATTCAATTCGAACTTTTGTCTCTACGTCTTTTCCTGGTGCTGCCTGTCCTACCTGTGCATAGTTTCCATTACCATTCTGATATTTTTGCCAGAACCAGCCACCATTATCATATCCTAAAAACATACCGTTTTTGTCTGTATTATATCCTAAATAAATACCAAAACGGTCTGCATTATTTTGGTCTTTATTTGTATTATTTGATTTCATTGTAAATTCAAAGTATCCCGGTTTTGTAAAGTCAAATTCTGTTGGATTTACAAACATTGCAGGGCGTTTTGAACCGCTAGGAGTTACGTCATTTCCGTTTCCTGAACCTGATTTTACATGTAACCAACCTTTTTCCACTGTACAAACAGAATCTGTTCCTACTTTATTATCTTCAGTCCATTGGTCATTTACTCCGTCTTCCAAAACGGCTTCTTTTTCCACTTTAGTGTTGTTTTTCTCTGCTGCCTGTACCATAGTTGGAGCGTTTAAATAGTATGTAGATTCTGCTACAGTTGGTACTGTCATACTGGCAACTAAGAGTAAACTAAGAACTTTTAAATTTCTCTTTTTCATAAATGTCTCCTTTCTTATTCATGCACATTGCACAAATATTCTATATAATCATACTACAATCGTATATATTTTTTCAATTTTATTCCTCTATATTTATACTAGTGTGCTAATCTTTTCTACTATCGTACAAAAATTTCAAAATGACAAAAAGGATAGAAAAAAGCACTGGTATTTTGCACAATTTCTATCCTTTTATTTCGATTTCATCTGTATATTTTTTCATTTTTCTTCCGTCATAATATACAATTTTCACTTTTTTGAGAGTTATAGTATATTTTTCCCAAATATGTTGAAATGAATTCCATGGAATTCTACGCATAAAAAAAGAAAGTCACATGACTTTCTTAGTATGTCTATTCAACAATTTTGGTGTACCTTCAAAACCACACACAAGAAAAATAACAACCGAATCTAACCTATTCCTGACTGGTTATGCCCTCGACCGATTAGTAACAGTCAGCTCCATGTGTTGCCACACTTCCACCTCTGCCCTATCTACCTCGTCGTCTTCAAGGGGTCTTACTAACTTGACGTTATGGGATATCTCATCTTGAGGGGGGCTTCACGCTTAGATGCCTTCAGCGTTTATCCCTTCCCGGCTTGGCTACTCTGCCATGCTCTTGGTAGAACAACAGATACACCAGCGGCCAGTCCACCCCGGTCCTCTCGTACTAAGGGCAGCTCCTCTCAAATATCCTACGCCCACGCCGGATAGGGACCGAACTGTCTCACGACGTTCTGAACCCAGCTCGCGTACCGCTTTAATGGGCGAACAGCCCAACCCTTGGGACCTACTTCAGCCCCAGGATGCGATGAGCCGACATCGAGGTGCCAAACCACTCCGTCGATGTGAACTCTTGGGAGTGATAAGCCTGTTATCCCCAGGGTAGCTTTTATCCGTTGAGCGATGGCAATCCCACTTTATACCACCGGATCACTAAGTCCTACTTTCGTACCTGCTCCA
>LR698958.1:272950-415450 GCA_902381685.1 Lachnospiraceae bacterium
TCCCTGCTGATAGAAGTTTACATACCGAAATACTTCTTCCTTCACGCGGCGTCGCTGCATCAGGGTTTCCCCCATTGTGCAATATTCCCCACTGCTGCCTCCCGTAGGAGTTTGGGCCGTGTCTCAGTCCCAATGTGGCCGGTCACCCTCTCAGGTCGGCTACTGATCGTCGGCTTGGTAGGCCGTTACCCCACCAACTACCTAATCAGACGCGGGTCCATCTCATACCACCGGAGTTTTTCACACTGCACCATGCGGTGCTGTATGCTTATGCGGTATTAGCAGCCATTTCTAACTGTTATCCCCCTGTATGAGGCAGGTTACCCACGCGTTACTCACCCGTCCGCCACTCAGTCACTTCCTCTTTCCTCCGAAGATTCAATCGAAAGCGCTTCGTTCGACTTGCATGTGTTAAGCACGCCGCCAGCGTTCATCCTGAGCCAGGATCAAACTCTCGTTAAAAGTGTTTTCCCGTTCAAGAATCACTACTAGCAATTCTATCCCTTTTACTGTTTGGTTTATCAGATTCCTCTGATACGTTCTTTAAATTTCTCTTAGAAATTTTCAGGTTCGTTGTCTATTGTTTAATTATCAATGTTCTCTTTTTTGTTTTTGCTCTCTTGCGACAGCCATATTAGAATATCATATGCATTCTTCTTTGTCAACAACTTTTTTCATTTTTTTGAATTTTGTTTTTGACTTGTCTGCCCGTCTCTCGAGTGCTTGTCTATAATATCATCGAATATCCTTTCTGTCAACATCTTTTTTCATTTTTCTGCAATTTTTTTACGAAAATTACATTCTCTAAATCTTATCATTTCCTTTCACCCATAACACCATGATAACTTACGCCCAAAATCGCCCCTCGCGGCATACACTATAATGATAAAAAGGTTCTGCAATCATTCCTACAAACAAGAAAGAGCCCTGCCGACTCTTTCTTGTTTCATACTATCCTGCTATACACTAATTTTTCTTTTTATATCTTAATGCTGTCAAACTTCCCGTTGCAGCCATCATCATAATAAGCCAGATTGTCACCTGTGTTGCGTCGGCTGTCTTCGGATTTACTGCCCCTCCCCCATTATTTTCAGGTGCATGGGTATTTTGCATCTTCTTGATTGCATCTAAGTTCTTCTGAACCTGCTGCAATTTGGTCTTTAATTGGGCCAGTTCCTCTTCCGTATAGTTTTGTTTATATAATTTTTCCGCTGTCTCTAAGTCCCTTTTCGCATTTTCCAGCACAGTTTTGTCTGTTACTTTTACATTATCCGTATTGATTTTGTCTGCTTTTTTAATATTTTCAGTCTGTAACGCCTGTTGCGCCATAGAAATTCTTTCTAAGAGCGCTTTCGTATGCTCTAATACCTTGTTTACCTGATTTTTCTGTTCTTCGCTTATATCAGGATTTGCCAATAATTCTTTGCCTTTTTCATCTAATAACCGTATTTTTTCCGTATCTGAAGATTTTACCGTTTCTACTCTATATGCCTGTGCATCTTTTTCTAAACGTGTAATCTCTTCTGCAAGATACGTTCCCGCCGGCTGCTCTATCGCTCTTACCTTTGTATCCAACTCCATTTTCAGTCCCTGTGCCTCTCTTCTGTCACGCAGAGCCTGAATTGCACTCAAATTATCTATAGGAGCATCATCTGGAGAAACAATCGGTTTCAATTCTTTAAACACAGAACCTTCCAGCGTCGCACAATATTCATTGACACAAACAGGATATTTTTTCTCTGTGTCATAAATGGAAATCGGTTCTCCCCGGTCTGTTGTTATGGAAGTTACTTTCACTTTGCCGTTCACTTTTTCGTAAGTGGCAGTAATTCCCGAAAATTGGTCACCAAAATTAGAACTGTCCTTTGTTCCAAGCAAAGCGTTCTCCAGCTGTTGTGCCATCTGTTTTCCTGTTATTTCATATGTATAAAGTCTGTTTCCAAACGGTGTGATTGTATAAATGTCTGCCACGGTAACGTTTCGTGTTGACGCCCCTTCTTCCAGCAAAATATCCGAGCGTATTCCCCCGCTGTTTGTAAATGCCGCAACTGTATTTTGTTCTTTTGTTGCGTCCAGCATCAATCCTGCCAGCCAGTTTCCCGCTATGGAAGTTGTCGTTCCCTCCTGAATAGGTGTTTTTGTAATATTTTTATCTACCGTGCAGAGAACTTCATACATTTCATCTTTTACCTCGTCCCATGCCGCCTGACTGATTTTTGTGATTTCTTTATCCAAATGCGGATTGTTCCCATTCTGATAATACAGATTCTGCAAATTTTCTTTCGCAGTTGTATCCACATATGTCGGATCTATCACTTCAACATCATTGTTCTCCGGATTGATTTTTACTTCCGCAGTTGCGTAGCCGTATGCTTTTGAATTTCCCTGAATATAGTCAATTCCATTTTTTGCCGTTCCCACATTTTTTTCATGTGAGTGTCCGCCCAAAACCAAGTCCACCACGTCCGGATTCATCGCCTCCGCAATCGGTCCCGGCTCGCCATGTGCCAAAACCATTACTACATCTGCTTTTGTTTTTTCTTTTACTTCTTTCGTTCTTTCACTAAGTTTATTTAAGTCTCCGTCAATTTTATATGGCGCTATCTGTGAAGCCTTTATATCGTTTGAGTAATCTTCCACATATCCGACAATCGCTATATCATATTTTCCTTTTTTCACTACAGTATAGTCCTGTGTAAAAGGAACTCTCTGACCATTTTCTTTATAATATAGATTGTTTGCCAAAACAGGAATATCCGAATCTCCTTTATAATTTCCAATTTCGTACGGAGCCATTGTTCCTTTTTCATCTGCTGCATACTTTTTCACGTCCCAATCAAACTCATGATTTCCAAGAGCAACAGCATCGTATTTCATTTTGTCATAGGCAGCACGCATAGGCGCTCCAAAAGTTAAATTTGAATGCGGCGTACTTTGATAAATATCTCCGCCGTCCAGCAAAAGTACTCCTTCGTATTCACTGTTTGCGCGTGCATCGTTCACAAGTTTGGCAATATATGCAAGCCTGTACTGGAAAGTTTCTTCCTTATATGTAGAAACATCAGTAATATATCCATGAACGTCCGTTGTTTCAAAAACCTTGATAGTATCCCAGTTTGCATATGGATTATTATTTTCTGCCTGCACCTGCGGAGCATTAACAAGCAGCATTGCCATAATCATTAAAAATGACAGTAGTGTTTTCTGTTTTCTTTTCATTCAATTTTCCTCTCTTTTTTCATATCCATAACCAGTTACACTTACACACAATGTATTCTCCCACGCTTTCCACCTTTCTGTTTATATTTGTGTGTCTCACTTTTTTACCGCTCTCTTTTTCTGTATTATATAATGGCTTCCGGCCAAATGTAAACAGTATTAAGTTTTCTTTAGAAAAGAAAAAAGATTGCACAGTTGCGCAATCTTTTCACCTTAAGTGTGTCTATATATTTAGTGAGGTTTAAACCCTTCTCCCCTCACTTCATTTGATTCCATTGTAATTAAGAAAGCTTCTTCGTCCACTTCTTTAACCGCTTTTTGTACCATATGCATTTCCTTATTACTGCAGGCACACATAACAACTAATTTCTCTTCTCCCGAATAACTTCCTACGCCGCGCAGAAATGTTGAACCTCTCTGTGTCAGTTCATCAATTCGTTTTGCAACTTCATGTCCGTGGTCTGTGACAACCAATGTCATTTTTCCAGCGTCAATACCGTACATTACTTTATCTACAACAACGGAAAGGATATAAGTTAAAATCAGACCGTAAATAATACTGTCCACGTCTCCAAAAAGAAGTCCTCCAAGTCCTACAATAATTACGTCTGTAATAAATGTAATTTTTCCAATGGATAAATGTGGTCTTAAAGCACGAACTGACATGATAATAAAGTCTGCTCCCCCTGTAGATGTATTTCTCATATAAATCATGGCATAACCTAAACCTGAAAATACTCCTACGCAGATGGCAGATAACATTCTGTCTCCCGAGTATACCGGCAGCATCGGTGCAACATAGTCCATAAGTGGCCATGCAATAATCATTGTTTTAATGGATCTTAACAAAAATCCTTTTCCCAATAATTTGTAACACATAATAACAATCGGGATATTTAATATGATTGTCATCGTACCGATTGGCAACCCAAATAAATGATAAAAAATCATGGCAATTCCTGAAATTCCCGCTACAGGAAATCCTGAATTTGCCGCAAAATTATATACTCCAATGGCAATTAACAGGTTTCCGACAATATCTACCAAAATATCAATAGCAAACTCTTTTCTTCTGTTTTTCTCCATACTCTCTTCCTTTCCTATTTTACATTTACTTCCTGCTAACCTAAAAAAGAGCAAAGCAAATTATAATATTATAATTCGCAATCGCTCTTTTACTATTATAGTATATTCTTCCTTTAATTAAATGTCAATATTTTTCTTTTCCTTAAAATATAAAATCATTTCATTTGTAAGGCTGATATTTCTTTCCGTTATCGGAATATCTTCACGTTCAAACCACTCTGCCAGCGCCAGTTCTTCTTTGTCCAGCGTAATCTTATCCTCTCCGTCCAAGTCCGCAAAAAAACCTAAGAGAAGCGTATCCGTAAAAGACCATGGCTGGCTTTTGTAAAATCTTATATTTTTTACTTTCAGTCCTACCTCTTCCATAACCTCACGTTTAACCGTTTCTTCTATTGTTTCTCCTATTTCCGCATATCCCGCTATCAGGGCATATTTTTTATATTCCCTTCCCGCGTATTTTGACATCAAAAGTCTGTTTCCGTCTGTGACACCTACGATAACTGCCGGGGAAATTTTCGGATATTCCATTTGGCCGCAGTGTTCACATTTTAACATTCTCTCCCTGTCATCTTTTACCATTTTCCTTCCGCATCTTCCACAAAATTTGTGAGACTGATACCAGCGGTGTAACTGGCAGCCCGTAATTCCGGCAAACGCAAGATGCTGCGGCTTCAATCTGCGAAACATTTCCGCATCTTTCCAACAATATCCTTCTATGTCCCCGTAGAAATCTTCTGCCAGATAAAAAGACTGATTATCGACAGAAAATAAATATGTGCATTTTTCACACAGAGCAGAATCATACAATTCCATTTCCCCAAAGGTCGGAAAGCAAATTTCCTCACTCTCCTTTAACAGCGCTTCACGCCCCTTATAAATCAAGAGAAAACTTTCTTTTTGTGGGGCTTTCGGTTTATATTCATTCCTATAAATATGCGGATATATATCCTGTATCATCTCATCATCTCCATTATCTTTATATAGACTTTTTTTATTTTCAACGCTAAAATTATTTTATAACAAATCAGAAAGGATTAAAAGAATGAAAATAGTATTTTTAGATGCAAAAACAATTGGTGATGATATAAATCTGTCCCCCTTTGAAAAATTAGGAGAAATCGTAAAATATGATTTTTCCACTCCGGAGCAGATTCCCGACAGAGTAAAAGATGCCGATGTCCTTATTTTAAACAAAGTTGCCATTAATCACTCTACAATTCACACTGCAAAACATTTAAAACTTGTCTGTGTCACTGCAACCGGTACAGATAATTTAGATAAAGAGTATCTTGAAAAAAATCATATCGCATGGCGTAATGTAGCCGGATATTCTACGAATTCAGTTGCACAGCACACTTTTGCCATGCTGTTTTATCTTTTAGAAAAATTGAATTATTATGATGGCTATGTAAAAGGCGGCCATTATGTAAACGATAGGATTTTTACGCATTTTGAAGAAAAATTTTCGGAAATCGAAGGAAAAACGTGGGGTATTATCGGTCTTGGAAATATCGGACGGCGTGTCGCACAAATCGCAGAATGTTTTGGCGCAAATGTAATTTATTACTCCCCTTCAGGAAGCCCCGCACAGAAGGGATATCATCAGGTAGATTTTGATACCGTTCTGACTCAATCTGATATTTTGTCCGTACACGCACCTCTCACTGATAAAACGAAAAATTTAATGAATAAGTCGGCTTTTGCCAAAATGAAATCTTCCGCCATTTTTCTCAATCTCGGCCGGGGAGCAATTGTTGTGGAAAGTGATTTAGCGTACGCATTGGAAAATCAGTTGATTGCCGCTGCCGGCCTGGACGTTCTTTGTACAGAACCGATGGAGGCCGAAAATCCTTTGCTGCAGATAGAGGATAGTCGAAAACTGCTAATTACACCGCACATTGCATGGGCAAGCATAGAAGCGCGCACAAGATTAATGCACATTATTTTGAATCAAATCAAAGAATTCTTTCATATTTAAAGGAGATGCAACCGCATCTCCTCATCTACTTCTTAAAACCGGACAGAATAAATCCGATTGCTCCCGCAAAAATACTGAAATCACCTATATTAAACGTGATGTCCGTCAGTTTTTTCCATTTTGTTTTAAATCCAATATAATCTACAACATATTTTCTTTTTATTCTGTCATACAGGTTGCTGACCGCACCGCCAATCAGAAAACTTAAACTGATTTTTTCCAATCCGTTTTTATGTTTTCCAAACAGACACAGAGCATAGACAGCCACTATTCCCGTCATCACAATTGAAATCCATTTGACTGCTTTTGGGTATCTGTCCAGCATATTTAACGCCATTCCCTCATTATGTACGTGGCGCAACAGGATCTTCCCCCTGCAGACAGGAATCTCTTCTCCCCGCTTAATCTTTTTTTCTACCCGGCTTTTTATCCATAAGTCGAGAATCGCTATTCCGACAATCGACAAACAACAAATAATCAGCATAATTAATCCTCAAAAATATCTTTCATCTCATATTCACAGACTTTGATTTCCTGCTCTCTTTCGGCAATGTTTTCGCATAACTCCAAAAAATCTTCGTCCTGTACCTCTCCTCTTTGGTAACGTTCATAAACGATGCGCCCCAAGTCTCTAAAGTCTCTTCTGTTGCTTCTCTCTAAATTGCGGATTTTCCCTTTAATCTTCTGTGTTTCCACAACTTCTCCTGCTCTTTTCCCCACAGTCTCCGCTGTTTCACTAATTCTATCCACAATATCTTCCCATAAATCTTTCATCTTCCCGTTTCCCCTTTCTTAAAACGACCTTAATTCATCAAACGTTTTGTATAAATCTAAAGTTCCATATCCCCACAATCTGTTCGGATATTCTTCCGAGTCTATACGATTCGTTCCCAAAATCAGCAGATTTTTAATTTGTACTGTATCCACATTCCTTCTGCCAATCTGATAGTAGAGCCATTCCATTAACAGAGCAGATGCTCCCGCTGTGATTGCAGCCGAAATACTGGAACCGCTTCTTTCTACGAACTGATTCCGATTTGTAACTCCCGTCACATTCACTCCGGGCGCTGCAAAATCCGGCTTTAAAGTTCCATTTCTAGTATACCCTCTTCCCGAATCAATGGCAATACTATTATTATTGCCATTATAGTTTGCCGCTGTCATCACAGTCCATACACACCCCGGTTCCGTAATTGTCCAGTCCGGGTTAGAAAGTAAAAAATAAACCTCTCCTTTTAAAAACTCCGTCACGGGCAGCCACATGTGAAAAATTCCATCTGCAACCTGTATCGCTTCCACTTCTATTCTCCAAATTCCTTCTACCGCATTTTCAAACCGGATAAATGCCAATTCTGAATTTGTCCTTTCCACAAGCAAGCGATAATCTACATACACCGTAGTCCTCTCAAATACAAAACTGTGTACAAAAGTACTCTCACTTTGTTTCACTGTAGGAAACGGAATTTTTTCTCCCGCCGGAGAAATGATAGACACCATAAAAATGTTAGGAATATCCGTCCACATTTCCAGAGTAAATCCCTCTCCTCCCCTTTCCACACGAATTTCAACTGAATCTTTATCTCTTCTCTCCTCCAGTTTCCCGTAATAGTGATGCCTTTGATTTGCCTCATTTCCGCCGCCCAAAACAACTGCCATATTATGCTCATTAGAATAATAGGAAAGTAAATTTCCAAGAGGAGACGTTCCGTTATGGTCTCCTAAATTTGTCCCAAGAGGTATACAAAAGATAAGCGGCATCTGATTTCTGTCTGCCAGTATTTCCAGATACCGCATGCCGAGCATAATGTCATTTTCCTGATAACATTTTGCATCTTCATTAATAAAATAAAATTGTTTTAAATAATTTTTTGCCTCTTTTAATTTTACGATGCCAAAGGTTGCTCTTGGTGCCGCCCCGAGAAAATCTTCCTCCACATTTTCTCCCCCGCCCGCTATACTCGCAACAAACGTTCCATGCCCGTCCGTGTCTGTTGTCGGAACAATTTCCTTTGGATTATCGCTTCGCAGCGCTTCATCAATCTCCTCTCTGACATATTCACTTCCATATAAAAAGCCTTCCGGTTCTCTTCCCGTCTGTATTGTCTGATCCCATATCCCTGCAATCCGTGTCGTTCCGTCCGCATTTCTAAACAGAGGATTTTCATAATCAATACCCGTGTCAATAATCCCAATCATCACTCCTTCGCCTTTCAGCCTTAATGTAGGATAATTTTGCACCTGAGTAATTCCCGCTTGATTTAACGTTTCCGTCCCCAATAAAGTATAGCACTTCGGAATACTCCCATACCTAAATCTCTCTAAACTCACAGGATCTCCAAAAATTTTATTTATATAAATAGCGCGATAATAAAATCCTATCTCCTGTTCACATACCCGACTTGTTGAAATCTGCTCCAGAAAATAGGGATTCTCCCTCTCATAAATAAAATCCCTGAAATCTTCTGATAAAATCTGTTCTTTACATAACGCTGCGTCTTCTAACATATTATTCCTTTTTATTTTCAATGTATGAAAAGGTAATAGAAGATATGAAAATTTTTATTGTCATCACTTGGAGTTTGAACATACTCAAAAAAACAGGTGAAAATCTATCTCACCCGATAGATTTTCACCTATTTTTTACCTTATTTACAAGTTTATTTTTCTTCACGCATTCCACGAACACTGTCATCATATTCCGCAAACTTGTTGCTTCCCGCATAATCTGACGGTTGTGCATTTGCCGGTGATGATTTGAATACAAATTTTAATAAAATCGGTGTAATAATTGTTGTGATAACGACAACGATAATAACCGGTCCTAAGAAGTTAGAACCCAAAAGTCCTAACGCTTCTCCCTTGCTTGCTACAATCAATGCCACCTCACCACGGGAAATCATACCCACACCAATTCTCTTACACTGATAGTTTTCATAACCGCAAATTTTTGCTCCCAGACCACAGCCGACAATCTTTGTTAAGATAGCTATGATACATAATAAGACTGAGAACACAACAACGGCAACCGACATCTTAGGTAATACTACTTTTAATCCGATGCTGGCGAAAAAGATTGGTGACAATAACATATAAGATAATGTATCAAACTTTGATGCCACAAAAGCCGAACGTGAAGTATTTGAAATAATTAAACCTGCAATAAACGCTCCCGTAATATCCGCAACTCCGAATCCGACTTCCGCAATAAATGCCATTAATAAGCAGAATACGAAGGCAATGATTGCATGTCTTCTAAGTGGTTTATTTGAAGTCTCACTCCATTTTTTAAATAATTTGTAAAACAGAACGCCGATAATACCCGCAAACACAAAAAATCCTGCAATTTTCAATAATACGACTGCAATACTTACCGATGAATCCGCCATACTTGTTACAATTGTAAGGGCAATAATTCCTAAAATATCATCAATAATTGCCGCTCCTAAAATCGCATTTCCTGAACGTGTTTTTAATTTTCCAAGTTCTTTTAATGTTTCTACCGTAATACTTACCGATGTAGCTGTCAAAATAATTCCAATGAAAATATTCTGTAAAAAGATATTGCAACTTGCATCTGAAGAAATCAATTCCGGTTTATTGAAGAAATATGCTATTGCAAATCCGCCAATCAGGGGAACGATAACACCGCAAAGCGCGATTACAAATGATGCTTTTCCACTCTCTTTTAATTCCTTAATATCTGTCTCCATACCTGCGCAGAACATCAAAACGATAACGCCGATTTCTGCAATTTCATGGATAAAACTAGTTTCCGTTAATATGCCAAGCATTGCCGGCCCTAATACAAGTCCCGCCAATAGCGCTCCTACAACCTGTGGCATTTGTACTCTTCTCGTTGCAAGTCCAAGCACTTTCGTACTTAACAGAATAATTGCAACGTCCAACAAATAACGATACTCTTCCATGTCTTACATCTCCTTGTCTTTTCTCTTCTCTTCAAAATCTTATTCAGATTACACCCATTGGAGAGGTTTTGCAACCGTCATTTTTTACAATTTTTTTAATTATTTAATTGTTTTTTTATAACTTTTGTTCGATGGCGGCCTGTCCGCGAAGAGTAATTACCGGACCTCCTGTTCCCTCTATGTATGCTTTTGTAATAGTTACCTGTCCAATATTATCGTCTTTTGGAATCTCGTACATAATGTCCAACATAAATTCTTCAATAATTGCGCGAAGCGCTCTCGCACCCGTATCTTTCTTCATCGCTTTTTCTGCGATTGCACCTAATGCCTCCTCATCAAATTCCAATTTCACCTCGTCCAGTGCGAGTAATTTCTGATATTGTTTTAAAATTGCATTTTTAGGCTCTTTTAAAATTTTAACCAATTTATCTCTATCTAATCCCTGTAAAGTAAAGATAACCGGAAGGCGTCCGATAAATTCAGGAATCATTCCAAAGTTTCTAAGGTCTTCCACTTCCACTTTCTCTAACAGATTTTTATCATTATTATACTTGTCTTTCAAATCCGCCATAAAACCTACAGACGCCTGCTTGTTCAGACGCTCTTTAATGATTTCCTCTAAGTCCGGGAATGCCCCTCCACAGATAAATAAAATATTTTTTGTATTTACAGTAGTCAACGGAACCATCGCATTTTTGCTGTTTGCTCCTACAGGTACTTCCACGTCACTGCCCTCTAACAGTTTCAACATTCCCTGCTGTACGGATTCACCGCTTACATCTCTCTGGTTTGTATTTTTCTTCTTTGCGATTTTATCAATTTCATCAATGAAAATAATTCCCTGTTCCGCTTTTTCCACATCATTATCTGCTGCCGCCAGCAACTTGGAAACAACACTCTCAATATCATCACCGATATATCCCGCCTCCGTGAGGGAAGTGGCATCGGTAATGGCTAACGGAACATCTAAAAGGCGTGCCAGTGTTTTCACAAGATATGTTTTTCCGCAGCCTGTAGGCCCAATCATCAACATATTAGATTTTTCAATCTCAATATCGTCCATCGTATTTGTGGCAACTCGCTTATAATGATTATAGACTGCAACCGCCATTGCCTTTTTTGCATGTTCCTGCCCTACAATGTACTCGTCCAGACTCGCCTTAATCTTGTGAGGTGCCGGAATATTTTTAATGTCCAACGCAGGTTTCGCCTCTTCTTTTGGCTTTTTCTTTTTTACTTTCTGCTGTTTTGGCATCATGTTTTCCAAATCTTCCACATTCATTACCTGTATCCCCGGTATGTTCATTAATTTGCTGTAGTCAATCTGTCCATTATTCATCGCATCAAAACTTTTCTGCATACAGTCTGAGCATACATGGATATGGTTAGGCAATTCTATCATTTTCCCCGCTACACTCTCCGGACGTCTGCACATAAAACAGAATTTTTCATATTCTTCTTGTTTATCATTTGTTTCCTGTAATTCAGTATCTTTTACATTATTCTCGTTCTCTAACATATTATCCCTTTCTTAACATTTCCAAAAATTCTTCCTCTGAAATAATCGGTATTCCCAGTTCCCTCGCCTTTTTATTTTTAGAAGAAGTTGATGCTGTATCGTTGTTGATTAAATAATTTGTCTTAGAAGTAACGCTTCCCGTCACTTTTCCACCTTTACTCTCAATAACTTCCTTTACCTCATTACGATTTGCAAAATGATTTACGCTTCCGGTAATAACAAATTGGATTCCGTCAAAAATCTGTTTTCCTTCCTCCGCGCTCTCCTTCGGAATCGTAAGTTCCCTGAGAAGATTTTGAAACTCTTTTCTGTGTTTCTCTACAGAAAAGTATTCTACAAATGTTCCGGCAATCACTTCTCCCACACCGTCAATCTGATTTAGTCTTTCCGGCGTGGCATTCATAATTTCATCTGCATTATTTTGAAATTCTTTACAAATCATCTTCGCATTTGCCAAACCGATATTGGCAATTCCCAGACTGTAAATCACTTTCGGCAAAGTTGTCGTTCTTGCCTTTTCAACGCTTGCCTGCAGTTTATTATACGACTTTTCTCCGAATCCTTCCATAGACTTTATTTTTTCTTCATATCTGTCCATATGGAAAATATCCGCATACTCTTTTATAAATCCTTCTAGAATAAATTTTTCTAAAGTTGCCTCCGACATTCCATCGATATTCAGCGCATCTCTGCTCGCAAAAAGCGCAAAAGATTTTATCCGTTTTGCCTGACACTCAGGATTTGTACAATAAAGCGCCTTTGCGTTATTCACTTTCCTGATTTCTGTCTTCTCCCTGCACACCGGACAGACGTCGGGAATATCTTGCACTCCGCTTCTTGTGAGATTCTCGGCAATCTGAGGGATAATCATATTCGCTTTATATACCTGTATCGTATCGCCAATGCCAAGTTCCAGTTCTTCCATAATACTTATATTATGGACACTTGCACGGCTCACCGTTGTTCCTTCCAACTCCACTGAATCAAATATGGCAACCGGATTAATGAGTCCGGTCCTTGACGGACTCCACTCAATTTCACGTAAAGTTGTCTCTCGAATTTCGTCTGCCCATTTAAACGCAAAGGAATCTCTTGGGAATTTCGCCGTCGTTCCAAGCGACTGTCCATACGCAATATCGTCATAGACAAGCACAAGTCCGTCTGACGGAAAATCATTTTTCTCTATTTTATGCGCAAACATTTCCACCTTTTCTTCTATATCCGCGCTTGTCACTTCCTCATGCTCAACTACATCAAACCCCTGCTGCGAAAGCCATCTCATCTGCTCATTTCTTGAATTTTTAAAATCTACGCCTTCTGCTTTTACAAGAGAAAAAGCAAAGAATCTTACATTTCTCTTTGCGGTAATTTCATTATTTAACTGTCTCACGGAGCCGCTGCATAAGTTTCGGGGATTTTTGTATTTGGCATCTGCGTCCTCAATTTCTTCGTTAATTCTCTCAAAATCTTTATAGCCGATAACCGCCTCGCCCCGAAGCACCAGTTCTCCTTTATAAGAAATATGCAACGGAATATTTTTAAACACTTTCGCATTGTTTGTTATGACTTCCCCCACTTCTCCATTGCCTCGTGTTACCGCCTTTTGAAGTTCTCCGTCACGGTATGTCAGCACAATGGTAAGTCCGTCCAGTTTCCATGAAATAACCGCTTTCTGATTTCCCAAAAATTCTTTCAGACTGCTTACTTCTTTTGTCTTATCAAGGGAAAGCATCGGTTTTTCGTGCCGTTCTTTTGGCAGTTCGCTTAACACCTCATATCCTACATTTACCGTAGGGCTGTTCGACAGGGTGACATTTAATTCTTTCTCTAATTCTGCCAACTCATCATATAACTTATCATATTGAAAATTGCTCATAATCTCTGTCGCACCCTGATAATAAGCCTTTCCCGCCTCATTCAGCAATGCGATCAGTTCCTGCATACGTTTTTTCTTATCTGTCATACTTTACTCCTATTTCTATTCTATAACGGTTTCATTTGATGAATCTTTAATCAGTTCATAAAGTTCCCTGATTTCATCGTCTGTCACCTCTCTATATTCTCCCGGTTTTAAACTGCCCAGTTGGATATTCATTACACGCACTCTTTCCAGTCTTGTCACCTTATATCCAAAATATTCACACATTCTGCGAATCTGACGGTTTAATCCCTGTGTCAGTACAATGTTAAATTTGTATTTTCCAATCGCTTTTACTTTGCACGGCCTTGTCACCGTATCTAAAATCGGAACTCCCTGCCCCATTTTTTCAATAAATTCCCGAGTGACCGGCTTATTCACCGTCACCTTATATTCCTTTTCGTGTCTGTTTCCGGCTCGCATCATCTTATTGATAATATCTCCGTTATTCGTCATAAGCAGAAGCCCTTCTGAATCCTTATCTAATCGTCCGATATAAGTTATTCTTGTCGGATAATTTAAAAAACGGATAATGTTGTGCTTCTCTTTCTTCTCTTCCGTACAGACAATTCCTGCCGGCTTATTGACCGCGAGCAATACCATCTCATTCCCTTTATGAATGACCTTTTTCCCGACTTTTATTTCCTGCGCCGGTGAAACTCTCATTCCGGTCTCCGCACGTCTGCCGTCCACGAACACTTTGCCCGCCTCTATCAGCCTGTCCGCTTCCCTTCTTGAGCAGACACCTGCCTCACTTAAAAATTTATTTAAACGAATCAATTCTTCCTTCATTTTTATTCTCCCAAGCATATAAACAGTTAGGTTTATGATACTGTTTTACTTTCAAAAAGTCAATCTTTCTGCTATAATATAACGGATAGTAAAATTTAAAAAGGAGCAGATTATGAATATCAAATCATTTACGGAAGAACCTGTTTCCAAAATCTTTTTTCGTTACCTTTTCCCGTCTATATGCGGAACAATGGTAACGTCTATTTATGTGCTGGCAGACACAATTATTATCGGAAAGGGAATCGGCGCAGACGCAATGGCTGCTTTAAATATTGTATTACCGCTTTTTAATGTTTTCTTTGGAACAGGATTGTTATTTGGAGTGGGCGGCTCCGTGTTAATGTCTATCGCCAGAGGGAAAGGTGATTATCAGACAGGAAACCGTTATTTTTCTACCGCCGTACTGTTAAATGCTGTTATCAGCATCATCTATATGATTATTTTCCTTATTTTTATGGAGGATATGGCACGTTTTCTCGGTGCAACAGAAATCACTTTACCATATATTATGGACTATGCTCCATATGTTATTTGGGGACTTGGGTTTTTCTCCTTCTCCACATTTTTACAGACATTTGTCAGAAATGACGGCGCACCTAAACTTTCCATGATTGCCGTAGTAACCGGCGGTATTACAAATGTATTTTTAGACATTCTTTTTGTGTTTACATTTGATATGGAAATGGCAGGCGCCTCCATTGCAAGCGTTATTGGGACAATCATTACAACCTGTATTTTGCTTTTCCATTTCTTCTCAAAAAGAAACGGATTGCATTTTACTTTAAAAGGACTTTCTTTCTCCTTCGTGAAACAGATTTTCAAAAACGGATTTACCAGTTTCATTTTAGAAATGTCCGCGGGAATTGTTATGTTTTTCTTCAACATACAGATTTTGAAATATATCGGCGACATCGGGGTAACCATGTATGGCGTTATCGCAAACACTTCTATTGTTGTTGTCTGCCTGTGTAACGGAATCAATCAGGCCTCTCAGCCGATTATTTCCATTAATCACGGGGCAGGATTAGACGAGCGTATCCGCACCGTAAAAAAACTGGGATTAAAAACCGCTTTTATCATTTGCTCTGTCCCTGCAATCCTCGGACTGATTGTGCCAAATATGTTTACAAATATTTTCTTAAATCCAAATGCCGAAATACTGGCTCTTTCCTCAACGGCAATCCGCATTTATTTTACGGGATTCTTCGTTATCGGAATTAATATGTTTATTGTGGGATATTTTCAATCTACGGTAAAACCGCAGCTTTCTCTTTCTCTCTGCCTGATAAAAAGTTGTGTATTGAGCGTACTGTTTGTCTATATTCTTCCACTTTTCTTCGGAGTGACCGGCATATGGGCCGCCGTACCTTTGGCTGAATTTATCACACTTGGACTCGGTATTTATTTTCTCAAACGGAGGTAAAATTTTATGATTTTGTTATCTATCTCAGAAGTGAAGGAATTTATGTCCAAACTTCTTCTCTCCGATACCTTTGATTCGTTTCTTTTTATCGAGGGAGAGATAGTTACGTTCAATACTTTTTCAATAAACGGATATTTACAAAAAGACTTTTTTGACAAAGATATGATCCCCGAACGCAATTATTCCCTTTGGAAGGAGTTAAGAGAATATTGCTTTTCCCTTATCCGCGGAAAGCGTACTCCTCTTCGGTTTAAATTTGTCTTCGGACTGTCTGAACCTAATATTGAAAAACTTTTAAGACAGCAGGGACTGTCTTTCACTCCCCAAGATGTGCAGGGATTATACTTAAATATCTCTTATGACGGACATTCCCTCCGATGTGTTACGGGAACTTCCATGAATCTGTTCACTTTGGATAAGTCTTTAGAGGAGGCTTGGGATAAAATGGTACAGAAATTTTTTGTGCAAAAGGAAATCAGTTTTGAATTAATGTAAGCGGTCAAACGGAGGATACACAAATGAGAAAAGTCAAAAAATTTTTTATATTAATCGGCAGCTGTCTGCTTTTAACGGGCTGCTCTTCTTCTCTGGTGCCATCGGAAATAACTTCCTTTTTGCAGCCTGCAAAGCATATTTCTCCGGAAATCACATTGTCGGCAGACGCTTTTGTGAAACCAAAACAATATACCGTCGCAATTGACGCCGGACACCAGCAAAAAGGAAACTCTGAACTTGAGCCGATTGGCCCCGGCGCTTCCGAAAGGAAAGCCAAAGTTGCCGGCGGCACGTCCGGAATATCAACGAAGGTTCCTGAATATCAACTCACATTAGATATTTCGCTTCTGTTAAAACAAGAGTTGTTGAATCGGGGATATGAGGTCATTATGATCCGCGAGCAAAATGAGGTCAACATCAGTAATGCTGAGCGGGCAGAAATTGCAAACCGCTCCGGTGCAGATATTTTCATTCGTGTACACGCAAATGGAGATAACAATCGCTCCGTATCCGGTGCGCTTACCATTGCTCCTTCCCAAAATAACCGTTATGTAAAAGACATCGCCGTTGCTTCCCGAAAGTTGTCTGAGTCCATTATCGCGTCTTACTGTGATGCAACCGGTTTTAAAAACAGGGGAGTGCTTACCAGCGATACAATGAGCGGCATAAACTGGTGTAAAATTCCCGTCACCATTATCGAACTTGGATTTATGACTAATCCGGCTGAAGACAAGAACATGCAAAACACAAGCACACAAAATCTCATGGTCTCCGGAATTGCCAACGGGATTGATGCTTATTTCAAATAATCTATTAAAAAGGGGCTGTTGCAAAAGTAGATGAATAATCTACTGGAGCAACAGTTCCATTTTTATGTCCTAAAAACAGAAAACGGACTCCGAAGAGTCCGCAATCCATGGTATAATAAGATATGACTAATAAATTAAAATACCATAAAAATTATACCGAATTCGGCGAACCTTATCAACTGGTTTTGCCACTAAATTTAGAAGGTTTGATTCCTGATGATGATTCTGTCCGACTGCTGAGCCACGAACTGGAGGATTTAGATTACAGCTTGCTGTATCAGGCTTACTCTGCCAAAGGCAGAAATCCAGCAGTTGATCCAAAGACCATGTTCAAGATTCTTACCTACGCTTATTCTCAAAACATCTATTCTTCGAGAAAAATTGAAACTGCCTGTAAACGGGACATCAACTTTATGTGGCTGCTAGCCGGACAGAAAGCCCCTGACCACAGTACGATTGCTCGTTTTCGTACCGGTTTTCTTGCAGATGCCTGCGAAAATCTTTTTTACCAAATGGTAAGACGCTTGGAAGAGGCAGGGGAACTGTCAAAGGAAACAGTATTTATTGACGGAACTAAATTAGAAGCCTGTGCAAATAAATATACCTTTGTCTGGAAAAAATCTGTGGGAAAATGGGAAGAAAAAATGTTCAGGAAGATACAGGAGGCAATACAGCATCTGAACAGAGAATATATGAAGGATTTTTCGGTTGCTTCGGAAACAAAGACACCGGATTTACAGAAAATCGTTTGTTTTTTAGAAGAACGCTGTCGAACAGACCACTCCGTTTTTGTTCATGGACGTGGAAAACGGAAAAGCAGAAACCAACGGTATTTTGAACTTTTTCACAGCTTTCTGGAACGGCAGACCGTTTATGACTGGCATACGGCAAACTTTCAGGGAAGAAACAATTATTGCAAAACAGATCCTGATGCAACCTTTATGCACATGAAAGACGACCATATGAGAAATGCACAGTTAAAGCCCGGGTATAATGTACAGATCGCAGTAGACAGTGAATATATCGTGGCAACGGATATTTTTCAGGATCGGAATGATGTCTGGACATTAGTTCCGTTCTTAAAGACAATGGAGAGGAACCTGGGGTTCCGTTATCCGAGCGTAACCGCCGATTCCGGATATGAAAGCGAAGAAGTGTATACTTACCTAAGAAGTGCAAAGCAGAAGCCATACATCAAACCACAGACTTATGAGAAATGGAAGAAGCGAAACTTTAAGCAGGATATCAGCAAACGGGAAAATATGGGATATGATGAAAAGACGGATACCTACACCTGCCATGCCGGGAAAACGCTATTTCCCATTTTTATGAAAAAACAGAAAAGCAAGAGCGGTTATGAATCGGAAGTAACCGTTTATGAATGCGAGGATTGTACCGGCTGCCCCTATAAAGAAAAATGTACCAAAGCAAAAGGGAATAAACGGTTATATGTTTCTAAAAGTTTTCTGGAGAAGCGTCAGGAATCCTATAAAAATATCCTAAGTGAAACAGGGATTAAATACCGCATGAACCGTTCCATTCAAGTAGAGGGGGCATTTGGGGTTTTGAAGAATGATTATGAATTTCAAAGATTTCTACTCCGTGGAAAAAGCAAGGTAAAACTAGAAATTCTTTTGCTTTGTATGGGTTATAATATCAATAAACTGCATGCTAAAATCCAAAAGGAGCGTACAGGAAGTTACCTTTTTCTAGTTAAAGAAACTGCCTAAAAAGCCATAAAACAGAGGCATTATTAAAGTACGCCAAAATCCGGAAGGAATCCTTTTATTTGGGGAATCTTTTCGGATTTTTTGATATGTATAGAGCGAGGGTGCCGCTCAATCATCTAATTTGATGATTTTGCGACACCCCCTTTTTAATAGATTAGATCGTAATATGATATTGGAAGACTTTGTAATTTCCAACCATCTTCTTCCTTGACATAAGTCACCGTTCCACTGTTTTCTTTTTCTTCTGTTTCCATCTGTTCTGACCAAAAACGCTTATAAGTTGTTTTAATCTTCATCGAAACATCAAAGGTCAGTTTGTTTTCATAATAATTATTCAATGTCAATTTGACATCAGCTATATTAAAAGACCGGATAACTACTCCCTCCGTATCCATAATTCGGTAGAGATCTTCATAAGAAGATTTAACGAAAGAACGTTTCATAGCCTCTTCTGAGAATATTTCCTTCATTTTGCTGAAATCTTCTTTGGAAACCGCTGCAGTTAAAATCTTCTCCAAATCTTTTCCAAACTGTTCAGCCAGTTTTTCTTTTTCTTCTTCCTTCGGAACAAGTTCAATACGCTCACCCAGTGTATTTGAATCTATCTGTATGATATCCCGGTATGGTTCCATTCCCTCTTCTGATACTTCCAACTGATACTGTCCCTGAAACAGACTAGGGGCTGTAACTTTTTTCATACCTTCTCTTCCGGAGGACTTGCTCTCTTTTATTTCCTCGCCGTTTAATTTCACCGTTGCATTTTCAGGAACAGTCAGACTCCAGTCATCTACAACTTCATCTGTAGGAATAACATTCCATTCATTCCAAAATAGAAACTTCTTCTCACCTTTTACAAGTGAAACTGTTTCGTATTCCTCTTTTCCGCTTCCTGACTCACGATAAGTTATTCCGCAAGTAACAGAATCGGAGTCTTTCTGCCCTCCATTCTTTTTTGCTGTAACCGATTGATATTTTATCGTCTCATTATCTTGTGAATGTGCGTTTACATACATCTGCTTGCTTAACTCTTTTTCATTTCCAAAAGAGTAGTAGTCATATACTTTGCTCCACTCACAGTCGGATTTTGCTTTCCAGTATTCCAGCGCCGTTGTCTCTGCCGAATATTTTTTATCTAATGAGAAATAGATACCAACCAGCACTGCCACCATAACTAATATTTCTCCGATTAAAAGGAAGTTGATTTTAGAACCCTTCGGTTTCTTTTCAGGCATCTCCACAATTCTCTCAAACTGTTCATCTGCCTCTTTGACCGCCGCTGCACTGTCAGTCTCTTCCTCTCTATACTCCGCCAAGGAAGTACCGCACTCTCCACAAAATAAATCATCATCATTGCACTTCGTTCCACAATTTGGACAAAACATCTCTTCACCCCCTACGACCAGCCTTTCGCATCTGAATATGCCTGCAATTTTTCCACATTTTTCTTTTCAATTTCTGAAAAACCTGCACTAACTTTATTCATATCCGGCTCTTTTGTCATATTCTTATACCAGTCAAACTGATTAAAATGATTTATGTATTCTTCCGATGTGAACTGATAACCATGTCGGGCATAAATTTCATTGATTGCCAGTCTCAGCGTCTGTTTATCATTCACTTTCTCATTAATCATCTCATCTGTAAGCAATGTTTTATCACTGTCAGGAAATACCAGTTCCGACTGTGGTTCCGTAACATTTTTCTCTGTCGGACTATCCGCAGCGGTAATTTTCTTTCCATCAAACGCAATCTGTTTATCCGCTTTATATTCTTTTGTCTCGTCCACTTCCTCATATCTTGAAGCATTTGGCTTAAAATCTGAGTTCCAATTTGCTTTGACTGATTTTCCCTCGTTTCCCGCTATAAAAAAAGTGAGTACAAGTGCAACTATGAGTAGTACATCTACGATGCCAAGCAAAATGGCAACTATTTTTTTCTTTCCTCCCATATGTCAACTCCTCGTTCTAAAAAATGCTAAAAGTTTAATAAACCACCCATCAAAGTTCCCAATATACTTGATAAAACTTCTTTTCCACACAGATAAATCACAATGTAAGAAATAACCGCCATAATTACTTTTGCAATAAAATATGCGTAAACTTTGCGGTCCTCACTTGTCTGTACAAGTACACGATAACTTCCAAATTCAACTATTGGTAATAAAATTGATGTCAACGCTATAATAATAATTCCGAAATTGGCTGATATAAAACATACAATTCCTGCCACAATATAAATCAATGTTTCATATAGCGCTCTTGTCCCTACAACCGAGAACATTGCACTCTGCTCCGTCACACCATTCAGCACACCTGAAAATACTTTTAACATTAACGCTTCAAGGCAATCTGCTCCAAGTGTCAAAAGAATTGCCATGATAATAATGGTTACTGTTGGTATCTCCACAAACCCGCCTAATGCCGAATCCATTTTTGCAAGCATAATAATTGTAAAAATAAGAACTACCGCTGCTTTGATTGCTATAAATTCAATCCCCGGTATACTCGATTTTCCGTCTGCAATTTTCTTTGTCTCGGTAACAGGGTGCTTCAGAAGCGGAATAATCTTAGCAAATACATTTTTCGTCTCATTCACGACAATTGTACTCTTCTGGCTAATCCATTCTGCTTCTTTTGTCTTCTCGCTCGTCTGACTTACTGTTTCATTTTGTGTCTGATTTGCTGTCTGTTGTCCTCCGTCCCATCTTTCCGGCTGAGGTTCGGTTGTCTGTGATTCAACCTCATTTGCTGCCACTTTCTGAGGTTCTGAATAATTATTATTCTCTTGCTGACAAGTACAAACTTCGCCCTCTTCTAATTTTCTTCCACATTTCGTACAAAATTTTGCCATACTACTTCCTCCTCATAAGTTATATTTTTTATTAATTATATTGTTTTTGTCGATTAATGTCAATTTTTATGACTTATTTTTTACATTTTCAGTAATATTAACCAAAGTAATTCGTAGGGATATAGCAAAAGGCGTTGAAATAATTCACATGAATTTCTTTCAACGCCTTTAAATATTCAACTTATTCTATTATTTTGCCAACAACATCATAATCTCATTACTTCTGTTGATAAACGCCGTCATCTCTTCAGGATTCAACGGTTTGTTGCTTAACATCGCCAAATCATACAACTGCTGACAGAACATCTGTGTATGTTCACCGTCTTTATTCTCCAATACATACTGTACTAACGGGTGGTTCGCATTTAACACAAGTGTTACGTCTGTTCCGAACATAGACGGATCCATACCGTACATATTGTACATTCTCATCATTTCCTGCATACGTCTAGATTCTTCTGATAATGTAACCATCGCCGCTACATTTTCATGTTTCAGTTTTTCCACTTTTACTGACAATTTATCATTTGATAACGCTTTTCTAAAGACTTCCGTCAATGTCTCTTTCTTTTCTTCCAATACTTTTGCATCTTCTTCTGAAACTTCTTCCTTAAGTCCTTCTGTTAAGTCCGCATCAATACGCTGGAATTTTACGTTTTCATTTCTCTGTTCCAACTGTGAAATAAACGCAGAATCAATGTTATGTGTGAGAAGCACCGCGTCCATTCCTTCTTTTTTGAACATGTTAATGTACTGGCTCTGCTGCTGCTCATCAGTCACATAATAAATTGTTGTTTTTTCCTTTTCTTCAGACTTCTCCTCAGCATTTTCTTGTTTTTCCGTTTCCGGAACAAGGTCTTTCAACGTCATATATTTATGTTCTAAGTTCTTAAACAGAATGTAGTCGCTCATTTTGTCGCAGAATTTTTCGTCTTTTAAGCAGCCAAATTTGATAAACGGACTGATGTCGTCCCAATATTTCTCATAGGATTCCCTGTCTGTCTTGCACATTCCCGATAACTTATCAGCCACTTTTTTAGAAATATAGTCTGCGATTTTATTGACAAATCCGTCATTCTGCAATGCACTTCTTGATACATTTAACGGTAAGTCAGGACAATCGATTACACCTTTTAATAACATAAGGAATTCAGGAATAACTTCCTTAATATTATCCGCAATAAATACCTGATTGTTGTACAGTTTGATTGTACCCTCTATAGATTCATATTCTGTATTGATTTTCGGGAAATATAAAATTCCTTTTAGATTAAATGGATAATCCATGTTTAAATGAATCCAAAACAATGGTTCTTTGTAATCCATAAAGACTTTTCTGTAGAAATCAATATATTCTTCTTTTGTACACTCATTTGGGTGTTTACTCCAAAGTGGTGTTGTATCACTTAAAGATACCGGACGTTTGTTGATTTTCACCTTGTCAACAGCAGGAGAAACTTCTACCATCTCTTTTTCGCCGTTTTCATTCTCTTTTTCTTCCATCTTCGCTTCTTCATGGATATGTTCAACAACTACATCGTCTTCGCGAAGTTCGGATTCTAAAATCGTTTCATATTCCTGTTCCGCATTTTCTTTAGATAAGAAAATTTCAACCGGCATAAAGGAACAATATTTTTCAATTACTTCTCTTACACGGTATTCATTAGAAAATGCTACACTATCTTCATTTAAGAAAAGAGTGATTTCTGTTCCTACTGTGTCCTTTGTTCCCTCTTCCATATCATATTCTGTTCCGCCATCACAAGTCCAGTGTACAGATGTTGCACCTTCTTTGTAAGAAAGTGTGTCAATATGTACTTCGTCCGCAACCATAAATGCAGAATAAAATCCTAAACCGAAGTGACCTATCATATCATCTTCTGTTGTTTTGTCTTTATATTTTTCAAGAAATTCTGTTGCTCCTGAAAAAGCAATCTGTGTAATATACTCTTCCACTTCATCTGCTGTCATACCAATACCGGTATCAATGAATTTCAATGTCTTCTCTTCCGGATTCACAACAACCTCTATTTTCGCTTTATAGTCTTCCGGAATAGAGTATTCTCCCATCATATCCAGTTTTTTCAATTTTGTGATTGCATCACAACCGTTTGAAATTAACTCACGAACAAAAATATCGTGGTCAGAATACATCCATTTTTTAATAATCGGGAAAATATTTTCACTGTTGATAGAAAGATTTCCGTGTTTTGCTCCCATTTATAACAACTCCTTTTTCTTTTATTGCCTAACAGATATATTAATACCCTTATTTTTAAATGTCAATAGAAAATTAGCACTCATTCTAAATGAGTGCTAATAAAATTATAAAGAGTATAAAGTTTTTCTAAATTGTACTTTCTATTCCACACTTTTTAATGATTCCACCATATTAATTTTCTTCAATTTGTAATACATTACCCAGTTTACAAAAATTGAAAATCCGAATGTGAATAAAAGTGCAATCACATAACTTACGAAGTCTATATTTCTTCCAAACATTACATCATCAATTTCTACGGTCACAATAACAAACCGATGCAGTAAATATCCCATACCACACCCCGCAATCGAGCCAATCAGAGTCAGCAGAATATTTTCTCTGTAAACATAAGCCGCCACTTCTCCGTCATAGAAACCAAGCACTTTAATCGTTGCAAGTTCTCTCTTTCGCTCTGTAATGTTAATATTATTCAAATTATACAGAACAACAAACGCAAGCATTCCCGCCGCCACAATGAGAACAACAATAACACTGTTTAAAGTTTTTAACATATCGTCAATTCGCGTCTGGAGGTTGTCTGTATACTGCATATTCATTACCGCTTTTGTCTCCAGCATATCCTCACCTATCTGTAATGTTGTTTTCTCAGCTGCATTTTTTAACTTGTAAAGTTCACTGTTAAATGAAGGACTTTCTCCATACATTTTTTCATACATACCTTTTGTCAGATAAATGTAATGCCCCATATAATTTTCACATATCGCCGTAACAGTAACTTCTTTTTTCCTGCCGTCCTCATCTTTGATATAGACTTTATCACCTTTTTTTACATCTAATGTCTTTGCCATTTTTTCAGTTAAAACCGCGCCTGTTTCCGTAAGTTTATATTCTTCATCTGTCTTTCTGTCTTTCAAGGTCACAAATTTATCAAATTCCTTTGTATCTGACGGAACATACATATATACGTCCTTTTCCGTACTTCCTTTTCCCACTTTGATATTTTTCATGTAAATCTGTAAGGAATCCTTTATTTCACTTTGCGTTTCCTTATAAGTTTCCAACGCCTTTTTCTCTTCATCTGAGGCATCTTCATTTAACAGTGACTGTAGATTGTACTTCTGTATCTCCCCATATTGAATGACACTGATACTGAAAATGGAATCCTTCAGTCCGTACCCAACCAAGATAAGCGCCATACAGCCGCCAATTCCAAATATGGTCATGAAAAATCTTTTCTTGTAGCGAATGAGATTACGGATAGTAGATTTCCATATAAAACTAAGTCGTTTCCAGATAAACGGAATTTTTTCTAAAAATACTCTTTTTCCCTGCTTTGGTGACGGCGGTCTCATAAGCACTGCCGGGTGCTCCGCCATTTCTTTATAACAGGCAAGTATCGTCGCAAACATTGTACAGGCAACCGCTGCCACCGTTGCCATAACGGCATATTTCACATTATACGGAATAACGATATTCGGCATATGTACATACATAATCTGATATGCAAAAACAATCACATACGGATATAGTTTTTCTCCGATCAGAACACCTGCGATACTTCCTCCCACTGTGGCAATTAACGCATAGTTAATGTATTTTCCCGCAATCGAAAGACGGCTGTACCCCAGCGCTTTCATCGTTCCTATCTGTGTTCGCTGCTCTTCAACCATACGGGTCATCGTTGTCAGACTGATTAAAGTTGCCACAAGGAAAAAGATAAGCGGAAATACTTTACCAATCGCCTTAATTCTCTCCGCATTGTCTCCATAACCGCTGTATTCCGGAAATACTTCCCTGTTATTTACATACCATTTTGGCTTTCCAATCGTTCCGATTTCTTTTTTCGCGTCTGCGATTTTCTTTTCGCCATCGGAAATCTTTGCGTCCGCCTCTTTTTTTGCCGCGAGATATTCTTCCTTTCCTTTAGCCAGATCTTTCTCACTTTTTTTGATTGCCTCTTCTGCTTTTTTGAATTCCTTCTCTTTTGAAGTCAGTTCTGTTTTCCCCTGCTGCAGTTGTTTTTCCCCATCAGCAATCTGCTTTCCGGCTTTTTTCAACATCTCTTCATTGTGTGCAATTTCCTTTTTCGCCTGATTGATTGCTGTCTGACCTGCAGAAAGTTTCGCCTCTATTTCCTGCAACTGTCCTTTTAATGCGGATACCTGCCCTTCCATTTTCTGAATGGCATTTGCTATAACAGCCTGCTTCTTTTTCAGTTCCTCTATCTGTGCCTTTTCTTCCGGAATATCCGGATTCAGACTTTCTATTTGTTTTTGAATGATATTGTACTGCACCCTCTGCTCCGCAAGTGTTTTTTCCAGTGTCTTTATCGTACCCTGCAGTGTCTGTATTCCCTTCTGCGCTTCCGCATATTGCTTCTGAAACTCTTTTTCCTTCGCCTCTAAAGTTTCCTTTCCCCGTTGTAATTGACTTATCCCTGTCTCATACTCTTTCTTTGCCTGCAAAAGTTCTTTCTCTTTCCCGGAAAGTTTACTTTTTGCTTCTGAAATTGCTTTTTGCCCATCGGAAAGTTGCTTTTTCCCTTCAGTCAGTTTTTTTTCACCGTCAGATATTGTCTTCTGCGCCGAATCCAATTCCTCTTTCGCCGTCTGTTTTGCCTTATTCAACTCTGTTTCTGACTTTGAAATCTTATCCTGTGCTTCCGATACAATCTCTTGTTGTCTTCTCCGGCATTGAACATCTTCTATTTCCTTGATTTTCTCTGACACTTTCTCTACTTTGGAATCATATTCTCCGGTAAATGCTGTCTCCTGTTTCGCACCTTCCACTTCTATCAGACCTTCGGTGTACACCTCCGTCAAAAATGTCTCAGGAGTTACTACAATAAATCCGCTGACTTCTCCCGTACCAATCGTGCTGCTTCCCCTTTCAAAGGAAATGTAACACGGACTGCTCCCGGCTCCCACAATCCTGTAAGATGAATGTTTAAGCGTTTTATCTAACCCTTCTTCCGTTCCCGATTCCAGTTGCACCGTATCTCCCACTTTATATCCTGCCATTTTCATAAAATCAATGTCCATAAAACATTCATTGTCTTTCTTAGGCATTCTTCCTTCCAACACATCTGGCTGATTCATTGTGGGAAGATCCGACATAACATGTACTACCTTCTCACTGTCCTCCAATTGACATATGGCGTCCGTACTGTAACCATACTCTGCTTTTTTCACGCCCTCCACCTGTCTAATGGCTTCTGCATCTTCCTCCGTAAGTCCAAACGTACTCATCACTTTCAAATCTGCCAAATGGTGTTCATCAAAATATTCATCTGCAGAAAATCTCATATCCGGCTCTGCCGCCCGTATTCCCGCAAAGAAAGAAACTCCAAGAGCCACAATGAAAAAAATTGATAAAAAACGCCCTAAACTCCGTTTTATCTCCATATAAAAATCTTTTCTTAACGCTTTTTTCTTCATCTATATCTACCACTCAATCTCTTCTATTGAAACCGGATTTCTATTTTCTTCTACCTTGGAAACTTTTCCGTTCTTTATATGTATAACTCTGTCTGCCATCGGCGCTATCGCAGAGTTATGGGTAATCAAAATAACCGTCATGCCTTTTTTTCTACAGGTATCCTGTAGTAAAGTCAAAATCGCCTTACCCGTATTGTAGTCCAGCGCTCCTGTCGGTTCGTCACATAAGAGCAGTTTAGGATTTTTCGCCAATGCTCTTGCAATTGATACCCTCTGCTGCTCTCCTCCTGATAACTGTGCCGGAAAGTTATTCAATCTTTCGCCCAATCCTACTTCTTTTAGAACGCTCTCTGCATCAAGAGGATTTTTGCAAATCTGTAACGCCAGTTCCACATTTTCAAGCGCTGTCAGGTTTGGAACAAGATTATAAAACTGAAAAACAAACCCTATGTCATCTCTTCTGTATGCAGTCAGTTTTTTCCTATTGTACTTTGTTATGTCATTGCCGTCCACGAGAACTTCCCCGCTCGTTGCAGTGTCCATTCCACCGAGAATGTTCAAAACTGTCGTTTTCCCCGCTCCACTTGCCCCGACAACAACCGTAAACTCTCCTTTATTAATCTTAAAATCAATTCCTGCCACAGCCTGAATTTCCACTTCCCCCATTTTATATATCTTTTTCACATCTCTCAATTCTACAAACGCACTCATCATCACGCCTCCATTTTGTCGAAACCTCTTGTTTCTTTTTTCCTATCCTATTATAATAATACCATTGTCCCAGCGGACACAACAAGGAAATTTTCTATAAACTATTAAGGAGAAATATGTATGAACCATTTACGAATTATCCCTGTGACAAATGAAGAACTCGTCTATTCTCTCTGTGCGGTGACGGAAGAACTTTTGGACGCTCCTCTTTTGCCGGAAACAATATGTGAAGATATATCCAATGATTTTGAATACTTTTTATTATCGTATGATTATACCTTCGCAGGATTTTCTAAAATCATCGAATCTGATAATCTTTTGCATCTTGATACAATCCACATTCACGAAGACTTTAGAGGCCTGAAAATCTTTTCCTCCCTGCTAAAAAACTATGTTGAACTGTGCCGGTTGCGAAAACTGAGTAAAATCATTTTGACTTGCGATAAACAAAACAGAAACGCCATGGACTGTTTCAAACATTTAGGTTTTCAGGAAACGCACAAAGACGTATCTGTCTCACCAAGCGCGATTATGGAATTATCCATTTAAAGAAATCCAAAACAACCCGCTTTGCTTAAGCGGATTGTTTTGGATTTTTTAGCCTCCCAATGTAATATCCTGTTTATCATACCAACTAATCGCCGCATCGAAATCTCTCTCATCAAAATCCGGCCATAAGTCTTCCACAACATAAAAATCAGCATACACTGACTGTATCGGAAGCATTCCGGACAACCTTCTCATATTCCCCCAGCGAATGACTAAGTCTATCCTTGATATTTCTTTAGAATATGCGTCTTTTCTATGAGCAATACCGGATAAGTCCCAATCCCAGCCGTAATTTACCAGAAAATTTACTTTTATCTCCGGATTTCCGATTTCCTGCCTCGTTGTGTACTGTATAAGTTCTTTCGGAAAATTTTCAGACTCCGCATTTCCCAAAACGAGAAGCGAAACATTCCCTTCTTCTTTAATCAGACGCAAAGCATCAACACACGCCTTTTTAAAAGCCTCCTTTTGCTCCGTCGGCCTCTTACAGTTATCCGTTGTAAATCCATAGTAAGTAATTTCCGAAATCCCGTATTCTTTCGCCTTTCTCAAAACCTGCACGCCGGGATCCAGTCCCTTCTGATACCCGTCCTTCTTCTCCAATTTATGCTGCACTGCCCACCTTCTGTTTCCGTCCGGTATAATCGCAATATGTTTGGGGATTCTCATGTTTGCCACCACCTTATCTATTGCGAGTGTTTCCATGAAACAGGA
The DNA here is from genome assembly GCA_902381685.1 of Lachnospiraceae bacterium. GTDB lineage: Bacteria > Bacillota > Clostridia > Lachnospirales > Lachnospiraceae > Faecalimonas. The sequence continues at coordinate 302,331 of LR698958.1, forward strand.
GTTTATACAGGGAATCAACAAAATTTTTATCATTTTTATATAAAAACAAAAATAAGTTTTCAGATAAAACAACGCCTTAACCGTTATCTTATCCAAAAACTTATCTTCAAATAAATCGAAGTGACGTGATTCGAACACGCGACCTCTACGTCCCGAACGTAGCGCTCTACCAAACTGAGCCACACTTCGAGAATTTTCACAACTACGGAAAAGGGATTCGAACCCCTACAAACAGAGTCAGAGTCTGTTGTGCTACCATTACACCATTCCGCATTAATATATTCAATTTTATCTAAAGACTACGGAAAAGGGATTCGAACCCCTACAAACAGAGTCAGAGTCTGTTGTGCTACCATTACACCATTCCGCATTAATTGTTGTGAAGTAACTGAACCACACAACAAATAATTATAACAGGTTTTTTTCAAAAATCAACTGTTTTTTTAATATTTTTTAAATTTTTATCCTTCCTCCAATTCCAGCGCTTCATATTTTCCAAATTGCTGTACAAAATCAATGATGTACGACGAGATTGTCACCGTAATAATTGAGAAAATAATTCTGCTAAATGGTATATAACTTAGTGATAAAATCAACACGGTAAAGTCAGTAAACATATATGCTTTTGACAGCCTGCAATGCGTCACCTTTGAAATAGCCAATGCCAAGGCATCATCACCTCCACTTGAGCCGCCCTGACGTACAATAAGACCTACTCCCACTCCAACAAAAATTCCTCCTAAAACTGCTGAAACAAACGGATATGAGGACAAATCCAGCAAAACAGGTGGAAACTGTTCCCAGATTTTAAAGAAAAAAGAAACGCTTAATGTGGAAACAAAAGATATTTTTAAAAATCGCCCGCCCAAATATTTATAGGCAAAAATATAACAACTGATATCCAGTATCGGAGTAATCACTGACGGTTCCAACCCAATCCAGTGGTGTATGAGAAGCATCGTACCTATAACTCCGCCTTCCGTCACTCCTGTCTGCTGATGTATATTATAAATGCCAAAGGAACAAATAATCGCTCCAATAATGATGTAATAAATCTTTTTCCATGATAATCCGTCCGTAATTCGTTGAATAATTGTCATTTTTACTTCCTCCTTTGCAATTTATCATAAACCTTAGTATAATACTAAGGTCAACACCTTTTCAAAGGAGAATGTCTATGAAAAAATATTATCATATTGGAGAAATCTCAAAATTATATCATATTGGCACAGATTCTCTGCGCTACTATGAAAAATTAGGGATACTCACACCTACACGAAGTGAAAAAGGATATCGTCTTTATAGTCTGAACGAACTTTGGCGTTTAAATGTCATTCGGGATTTACGCAGTTTGGGGTTTTCTATGGAACAAATTAAAACTTACTTAAATAATAGAACTATTCATTCTACGGAACAACTTCTCACCGAAGAGTTGGCTGTGATTACCGAGAAACTAAATCTACTCGCTAATTTAAGAGAAAATGTGGAAGAACGCCTTCAGACTATACACAATGCTGTCTTACAGCCAATCGGTGAGATTCGGAAAGTATACTATGAGAAACGGTACTGCCATGTCATTCATTCCCCTTACAAAACCGATGAGGAAATGGATATATTAATTAAGCAGTTACTGAATAAGGACGAAGAGAGATTATATATTATCGGCAACAACCGAATAGGTTCTTCCATATCTGCCGAAAACGTCAATAAGAAACTTTTTTGTAACTATGAAAACGTTTTTATAATAGATAGAAACGGGAAAGAATATCTGGAAGAGGGATATTACCTCACTCTCTGCTACAGGGGCAAAAGTAAACAAAATGCCGTTTATATCCCCCAATTATTCCGGTACGCAGAGGAACATCATCTTACTCCCGCAGGTCCCGTACGGGAACTGCTTTGGATTGACATTCATCAGTCAAAAAATACTGAAGAGCATATTACTGAACTGCAGGTGCGCTGCCTATAAAGGTAACGCACTTATTTTTTGCAGCGCTTTCTCCGTATCCTCTCTGCTTCCAAATCCGGTCAGCCTGAAATACCCTTCCCCCGCCATTCCAAATCCTACGCCGGGAGTTCCCACAACATTTGCATTTTCCAAAAGATATGTAAAAAACTCCCACGATTTCATGTGATTTGGTGTCTGCAGCCAGACATATGGTGAATTTTTCCCTCCTTCTGCCATATAGCCCAATTCCGACAATGTTTCCCTTATTTTCCCCGCATTACGCATATAATATCCTATCTGTTCATCAATCTGCCGCTGTCCTTTTTTTGTATATGTCGCTTCCCCTGCTCTCTGTACAATATAGGACGTCCCATTATATTTTGTTTCCTGCCGCCTTTCCCAAAGTGAGTGCAATGTTATCCCTTTTCTCTTTATTTCTTTCGGAATGACGGTTGCTCCGAGACGCAATCCGGTAAATCCTGCTTTCTTTGAAAAACTGCGCACTTCAATGGCACATGTCCTTGCACCGACACACTCATAGATTGTGTGTGGAACATCTTTTTCCGAAATGTATCCTTCATATGCATTATCAAAAAAGATGACTGCTCCCACCTGATTAGCATAATCAACCCACTCCTGCAGCCGTTCTCTCTTCATCACCGCTCCCGTCGGATTATTGGGAAAACAAAGGTAAATCATATCCGGTACCCTCTTCGGTATGTCGGGAAGAAAATTTGTTTCTTTTGTACAATCCATGTAAATTATATTTCTCCACTTATCTATGCGGGAATCATACTTTCCTGCCCGTCCTGCCATTATATTTATATCTGTATATACAGGATACACCGGATTACAAACCGCAACTTTATTCTCCCTGCTAAAAATTTCCTGTAAGTTACCTATGTCGCTTTTGGCGCCGTCCGATATAAAAATTTCATCTGCAGTTATATGACACCCTCTTTTTTTATAGTCATTTTCCGCTATGGCATTTCGCAAAAATTCATATCCCCTGCTGCCCCCGTATCCTCTGAACGTTTCCTTTTTCCCCATCTCCTCCACAGCCTTATGCAGCGCTTCCGTTACAGCTGGAATAAGGGGAAGCGTAACATCTCCTATTCCAAGTCTAATTATCTCTTTTCCCCTATGCTTTTTTTTATATTCCTCCACTCTATTTCTTATCTCCGCAAAGAGATAATCATGAGACAGCGATAAATAATTTTCGTTTACGGCAAACATATGTCAACCTCCCCCTCAAATACGGTTTTCGCTTCTCCCGCTGCGAATATATGATTGCTGTCCTTTTCCCATTCCACAAACAAATTTCCACCGGGCATTTCTACTTCCACATAATTATCCACATACTGTTTTTTCATACAGGACACTGCGGCCGCACACGCTCCTGTTCCGCAAGCCAACGTCTCACCCGTACCTCTTTCCTTCACTCTCATGCTGATTTTGTTCCTATTCAGAACCGTCACAAACTCTACATTAACTTTTTCATACTCTTGCCATTCTTTCATCTGTATTCGTTTTGGATCGTCCACATATACGACCAAATGTGGATTTCCCATAGAAATATAATCTGCTGTATACTCTTCCTCTCCCATTACAATTTTTTTATTTTCTTCTCCTATACTTGGTTGTCCCATATCCGCCAGTATTGTTTCCGAATATTTCTTTTGAAATATTTTCGTTTCTATTATCCCATTATAAGTTTCTATTTTAATATTTTTATTTTTGACAATTTTCTTGTCATACACATACTTTGCCACACATCGGATACCGTTTCCACATATTTCTCCTTCCGTACCGTCCGCATTAAACATTCTCATTTTAACGTCCGCTTTCTCAGAAAAGTCAATCAGAATCAATCCGTCACCACCCACCCCAAAATGTCTGTCACTTAGTTTCTGCGCCAGCACACTCGGATTCTCTATTTTTTCTTCCATGGCATTTACATAGATATAATCGTTTCCCAGCGCCTGCATTTTTGTAAACCTCATTACCATTCTCCTTTTTTCTTTTTCCACTACCATATGTTGCCGGGAACAAAAATATGTTTTATCTTATGTGTGGCAATAAAAAAAGAGAGTCAAAACTCTCTTTTACACTTTGTACTATTTTTTAGAAATAGAATCAATCGCATCTAACTCTTCCTGTGTAAATGCCGTATTTTCCACTATTTTTACGTTCTCTTTAATCTGCTCAGGGGAAGATGCTCCAATCAACACGCTTGTTACATCGCCGTCACGAATTACCCACGACAATGCCATCTGCGCTAATGTCTGTCCGCGTTCTTTCGCAATTTGATTTAACGCTTCAATCTGTTCCAGACGTTCTTTTGTAATTGCACTTTCTTTCAAAAATCTTCCGTCTTTTTTGATTCTGCTATTTTCAGGAATGCCGCGTAGGTATTTATCTGTCAAAAGCCCCTGCGCCAACGGGCTGAAAGCAATCAGACCACAACCGTTCTCCGACGCAAACGTTTTTAGCCCGTCCTCCTCAATCCAGCGGTCAAAAATGGAATATCTCACCTGATTGATGATAAACGGACATCTTAATTCTTTTAAAATCTCCATTGCCTTTTTCGTTGTCTTTGCATCATAGTTGGAAATTCCTGCGTAGAGTGCTTTTCCCTGTTTTACTGCCGTATCTAACGCCATCATACTCTCTTCAAGCGGTGTTGCCGGATCCATTCGGTGATGATAAAAAATATCTACATAATCCAGTCCCATTCTCTGCAAACTGCTGTCAAGACTGGATAATAAGTATTTTCTGCTGCCCCAGTTTCCGTAAGGGCCGTCCCACATTTCATATCCCGCTTTCGTGCTGATAACAAGTTCATTTCTATACGGTTTCAATTCTCCATTAATTATTTTGCCAAAATTTTCTTCCGCACTCCCATTTTGCGGTCCATAATTGTTTGCCAAATCAAAATGAGTAATTCCGGAGTCAAAAGCTGCCTCACACATATTTACCATATTTTCAAAAGAATCATTTGTTCCAAAATTGTGCCATAACCCTAATGAAACTGCCGGTAATTTTAATCCACTGTTTCCGCTGCGAAAATAATTCATTTTTTCATATCGTTTTTCATCTGCAATATAACTCATGTTCATACCTCCTTATCATTTCCACTATATTATACCCCATTCTTTTTCTAAAAGATACTAAAAAAACTTCTTCCACCACGCTGTGATGAAAGAAGTTGGCCTATTTTTTATAGTCCTCTCGCAATTTTAACGCATGCTTTCATTGCCTCAATGACACTGCTTCTAAATCCTTTTTCTTCTAATACACGAACTGCTTCGATTGTTGTTCCTCCCGGTGAACAAACCATATCTTTCAATTCTCCAGGGTGTTTTCCTGTTTCCAAAACCATCTTGGCACTTCCCATAACTGCCTGTGCGGCAAATTTATATGCCTGCTGTCTTGGCATTCCGTCAGCAACCGCTGCATCTGCCATTGCTTCGATGAACATAAATACATACGCAGGTGAACTTCCGCTTACAGACACAACAACGTCCATAAGTTTTTCACTCAACACTTCCGCTTTTCCAAATCCGCTTAAAATATTGCATACTGTATCTAATTCTTCTTTTGTCACTAATTCATTATGACAAACTCCTGTAATTCCTTCACCTACCAGAGCCGGTGTGTTTGGCATTGTACGAACAATTTTTACCGGGTGTCCAAACGCATCTGCAAGATATTCCAAAGTTTTTCCCGGTGCAATTGTAACGATAATCTGATTTTCTGTAATGCAGTCTTTAATCTCGTTAATAACATCTGCATAAAATTGTGGTTTTACTGACAATACTACGATTTCTGCTTTTGTTGCCACTTCCTTATTGTCCGTTGTGACATGAATTCCCAATTCTTCTTTTGTTTTCTCTAATCCCGGAACATACATATCAGAAGCAATTACTTCTTCAGCAGTTAAAATACCATTCTTTAAAATTCCGCCCATCATTGCTTTTGCCATATTTCCGGCACCGATAAATCCTAATTTCATTTTTCTTCTTCCTTTCGCTTTAATGTATACATTATTTTCTTTTGTATACAATATATCACTTTTTATTTCTCCTGTCAAGATTCCTTTTCTATAAAAAAGATTGTGCAGCCACACAGACAAAATGAGGATAGAATTCTCATTCTACCCCCATTTCAAGTCCCTATAAAGTTTTATTTATCCGCATTGCGGCGTTTTTTTGTCTCTGCAAAAACAATGTAGCCGCCTGCCATTACCGCTAACAACATAAATCCTAATCCGTTTGTTGTATCACCTGTCTCAGGAACTGTGTTATCTGGTTTCTGCTGTGGCTTTTGCGGTTTCTGTTGTGGGATTTCCGGATTTTCCGGTTTCTCTGGCTGTTGTGGGATTTCCGGATTTTCCGGTTTCTCTGGCTGCTGTGGTTCTCCGGTTTCTGCCTCTTTTAATCCGGCAACTGCCGATTTTAAGTCTGCAAGTAACTCTTTCATCTTTGCTTCACTTACATCACTTGTATCTTTAAGTGCATTTTCCACTTTTTCTTTTGCTTCCGCATATACATTCCAAGTTTCTTCTGTATAAACGCTTTCTTCTTTTACACCTGCAATAATCTTATCAAATTCTGTCCTGCTGTCTTCTGCATCTGCTTTTTCTTCTAATTTCATGGCGTTTTTCAGTTCTTCTACCATTGCGTTTAATTCTGACTGTTCTTTCGCTTCTACAAGAACTTTCTCCGCTTTTTCAATTGCTTTGTTTAATACATTTACACTTGATGTTGTATACCCTTCTGTTTTCAACTCTTTTGCTTCTGCCAGTTTTCCTTCTAATAACGCTTTATCTAACGCAGGTATGTCTGCTTTTTCCTGAGTCAAACGCATTTCTGCTGCCGAAGCATAGTTATTACTACCATTTGAATAAGATTCCACTGCATATATTCTTACGAATTTTGCTTCCCTTTCTTCAAAAGAGGCTTTTTTCCAACCCGGAATTGTATCCCACTCTCCCGAAACCGCTTCTGTAAAGTTTGTTCCATTCATACTTGTTTCGATTCTATATTTTGTAATAAAACCATTTGCATATGAATTACGTGTCTGCAAACGCACACCATTCACTTTCTGAGCCTCAGGAAGTTCTAACTGTAACCATAAATCTTTACGTTCTGCACCATTCCATGAAGAATGCCAGATTGTTGCCTGATTATCGTCCAACACATTCACAGCCGCACCTTCTTCTCCCGGTGTCTTTGACTGCTCACTTCCCGCTGTCGCTTTGATTCCTTCTACTTTAATATCGTTAGAATCATCTGCATTTGGATCTTTTACGGAAAATTCTTTTAAAATTGTTTCTCCGATTTTATCTAAGTTCTTTAAGTTTTCTTTATTTGGAGTGTTTGTGTATTCTGTGTTTTCTCTTACCCATTTCCACTCCCATTCAAACCAGTTAATATTTTCAGGCTGTTTTCCGTCTAATTCATCGTTTCTCGCCTGAATCCATTTCTGCCATCTTACTTTATAGAAATCTTTTAACAGACCTGACCACTGACGGTTAGAATAGTCTTTCAATCCGCCGCCTTCCGCCTGATTTATTGAGCCCCATGTTGTCACTAAGGCTTTTGCATTAAATTCGTATAAGTCTTTTGTAAAGTCGTCGGCATTCTTTGCCAGCGCTTTCGCCTGCTCTACCCAAGTACCAAGTAAATAGTATTTGCTTGTACTTGTCACTTTTTCCATACTATCAATGATGCTTAAAAATTTGTCTGCATATGTATTAAACTCTTCTTTGTTGTTTTCTTTGAAAGCATTTGCCATCTTGCGCTGATATTCTTGAGCACTGTTTGACAATACCTGTTGTAACATTGTCGCCAAATCATACATATAGCCGTCACTGTCTTTTAATTTGTCATAATCTTTTAAAAGAAGTTCCGCCGCTTTTTCCAATTTCGCTTTGTCATAACTGATAACCGCATTTCCCCATGTGGAAGCCGCTCCGATATCCAATGCAGGACGGGCATTTACAACCGATTCAGGTGCTCCCTGTCCCTTCATATTTAACTCTGCTTTATAAACCGTATCTTTCATAATCAATAAAGCTTCATATGCTGACTGACTTTCTTTTCCGTATCTTCTTTTTGCATAGTCTTTCAACCATTTGTCCAAATCAATTACAGGAAGTTTTTCCTTTGCATTGTCTGTCCAAACAGTTTCAAATAAGAAATCGTATAATAATGGGTTGTTTACACTTGCTTCCGGCGTAATTCCAATTCCTTCCATATGTTTTGCACTGTTTAATGCTGCAGGGATATTCTTTGCCAGATTATCTAAATGACCGTGAAGTCCAAGACGTCCTCCAAAGTTATTTAACATACAGAATACCCACGGCGTATCATTAAATTCTCCTCCACCGTACTCATTTGGATTTGTTTCATTCCAGTGTGGTGTTTTTTCAGCATAAAGGTCTAACACTAATGCGTGTTCCTTTCTTCCCTCAAGCCCTTTAAGTAACGCTGTTGTTGGGTTTCCCTGCCATGACTGGATAATCCAAATTCCGTCTTTGTCCGCTTCTAACATTGCATCCAATACTTTACCTGCGATAACTGTCGGATTTAATCCGCCTGTATCTCCACCTTCATGGAACGGGTCAGTTGCATAGTAATGTGCACTTTCTCCATATACTTCTTTCTGTGCCTGATAAAAAAGTTTTGCATATTTATCAAAAGATGCACTGTCTGTTTTTAACATATCCGGTCTTCTAAATGAACACCATGTTCCTTGCTCAATCACTTCCGCACTAGAATCTTTTTCTCGAATATTTGTCGGTACCATTCCACTGTATCCCTGTAATACCGGCTGCATTCCAAGTCTTCTCATTGATAACTGATTTTTTCTTGCAAGTTCTGTTCTCTCTTCAAACCATGAATCGTGGATTGGTCCGCCGAACCCACTTAAATTCGCCATATACGCCCATGCATAATATGCAGGACCTGCAATATAGTCTTTAATTTCCTCATGTGTGTATCCTAAATCTTCAAGAAATCTACGCCATACTTCTTCCTGAGCAGTTGCATCTAAAACAACATTTACACCGTTTAATGCAAGCCAGTCAAGTTCATTACGCCACTCTTTTTCTCCCCAGAACGCCATAGAATAAGAGAGTGTACAGTAATTATACGAATATCTTGTTCCTACTTTTGTTTCTTTATGTACTTTTTCTCCGATTGGCACAATTTTCGCCGGCATATCTGCCTGATCGCCTACCTGAGAAATATTTACGTTACAGAAATATTTCAAGTAATGATTTAATCCCATGGCAAGAGAAACACCGTCATTTCCCGTAATCTGCACTTTTCCATCTTTGTCGTTTAATTCAAAATAGTCATATCCCGTTTCATTTGGATTTTCCTGTAATTTCAAATCAAACCATGATTTATATTCCGCCCCTAATCTTCTTTCGATAATTCCGCGAACTTCTTCATAAGTTTGTTCAGGTGTTACTTTTTCTGTATTTGCATAACTACTGTCTTTGAAATCTTTTACATTTACTTCCGGACGAGTCTGTACTTTTGTACCGCTCTTTTCACCTGTAGCACGGATTTCTTTGATTACAGCCGCTGGACTTGTAGAATTGTATTCCATATATACACGGATAATGCGGGCTTCTTTTCCTTTCGCCTGATAAATCTCTCCTTTATCCGTACAACTTTCTGTGGAAGTTTTTTCCGCTAATTTATCGAAATCTCTTCCATTCATACTTGTATAAATCGAATACTGAGAATACCCTTTTTCCTGTGTGAAAATTTCTACTGTATTTAAGTTATAATTTTCCTTTAAGTCAATATCAACGTATCCCGGATAATATTCCCCAGTCCACATTGTATTTTTACTTCCATCATTTACTTTAGAAGCATTTTTCTGATTAGAATTTGAATGTACCGGCTTTTTAAATGCAATGCTGTCTGAATCATCAATCTCTTCTTCCGCTCCATATACACGGAATTCTGCCACAGCCGGCCAGCCGTTCCCCTGACTGTTTGTCGTAGAGTGTATTACGATTTTCACATCAGAGTAAGCTGTTTCATCGAATTTATATCCCTGCACATAATTATCTGTACGATTTGCCTTCGCATGGTCTACAATTTTTGTATACTCAGCCGCACCTTTTGCTTTTCCTAAAATACTGTATGTAAATTCGTATGTATATTCATCTGCAGCACCTACGTGTTCAAATACAATCTCACAGGCATTCATCATTCTCTCTTCTGCAAAAGAAAGATTAATGTATTTCTCTGAATCCTGTGCGGCATTATGAAATTTATATAATGTTGTGTCGTTATCGTCTACAAGGCGATCTTTCCCTTCTGACGGATTTTCATTACCGTCTGTTGTGATTTCTGCCTGTGAAGCGATATTGTTGTAGTCAGATAAGTGAACTTCCTGCATCTCATACACTTCAATTTCGTGAATGGACGGCCAGAAATATACTTCTCCTCCATCATGGGCAACAGGTTCGGACAGGATAACACGAATATCAGAGGAAGATGCTGTCTGCTCTAATTCAAATACTGCATCTGCCGTATCATTTGCATCACCAGTTGTTGTAACTACCTTTTCTCCAATCGTCAGCCAGTCTGATGTAATACCATTTTGCGCACGCTGTACCGTTACTTTTACTTTGCGGTTTGCGTAATCATTTCCACCGACTTTTACAACCACTTTCTTTACATTCGTTCCGTTTTCAGCCAGTTTCATATCGACTATTGCGTCTTTATTAATTGACCAGCCGTTTTGCTGCCACGAAGTCTTATCGTCTCCGTCAACCATGTCTGACGCAGAACCGCTTCCTGTGTTTTGTACAGTAATCTTTACACCTTCTTTCCTTGCAACGTTGACAAGTTCCTCTCTCGCCTCAACGCTTAACGGTACACTGAATAATGTTCCCGATATAAGGCAAAAAGAAAGCAACAAACTGCACATTTTTTTCATTACCTTTTTCATTTGTTCTCCTCCGTTGATTATTTGTCAATAATTGGGTATTAACTTTCTTATCATATCATAACTCATTGGTTAATACAATTTTTCCTTTACATATTCTCTTGTATTTTTCTTTGCCATTATATACAATAGAATGTATACATTAACAATGAGAAAGAGGTGTCCTTATGGCAACGCAAAGCAAATCTCTTGCAGATAAGGCTTATCATACAATTAAAACAAATATTTTAAATCTGACTTACCCTCCCGGAATGCCGCTTACCGAAGCAATTCTCACTGAGGAACTGGAAATGAGCCGCAATCCGGTCAGAACCGCAATTAAAATGCTGCAGGCAGAGGGCCTTATCGTTTCGGGATACCACAAATCCATGACCGTAAAAGAAATCACAGACAAGGATATAGAGGAGATTTATCAGTTGAGAGAACTTTTTGAGGGTTCTGCTTTTAAATTAATCTTTTCTTCCAACCGTTTTGAAGAATATTCTTATCGCATTGAGGAAAAAGTTGTCCGTATGTGTGCCGCAACGAACAATCCATACGAGTGGGAGGTTGCCGACACAAAAATGCACTTGGAAATTGTCAGCATCTTCGATAATACGAGAATCAATAAATTCTATGAGAGTAATCTTTTTGAACTTATCCGCATGGGATTATATTCCCTCAAAAACGGTATGCAGATAGAAAAAACGAATGCCAACCTGAAGAAAATGGTACAGTATATGCGTAACAACGATTACGAAAATGCCTATGCCATTTTAACGCAGGATCACTTTATGACCGGAAAAGACAGCGCATTAGGCGAATATCACCACTAAAATAAGAAGCACATTCCCCCCGAAATGTGCTTCTTATTTTATCTATACTATTTTTAGTTAAACGACTGTTCCGTTCTTTCAATAATCTCATCTTGCAATGCTTTGCTCAGATTGCGGAAGTGATCACTGTAACCTGCAACACGGACAATTAAGTCTTTATATTCATCTGGATTTTTTTGTGCCTGAATTAATGTTTCTTTATCGATAACATTAAACTGAATATGATGTCCGTCCATATTGAAGTATGCTCTTACTAAATCCGCCATATGTGTCAAACCTTCTTCACCTGCAACAACACTCGGTGTAAATTTCTGATTCAACAGTGTACCACCCGTTCTCAAGTGATCCATTTTTGCACATGATTTAATTACCGCTGTCGGTCCGTTTACGTCCGCACCTTTTTCAGGAGAAATACCTTCTGAAACCGGTTTCTGTGCAAGACGTCCGTTTGGACTTGCATTCATAACTTCTCCAAAGTATACATGACATGTTGTCGGAAGCATATTTACTCTGTATGTACCGCCCTTCATGTTAGGTCTTCCCGTAACCGTCTTCTGGTAGAAATTAAATACATCTTTCATAATGCCATCTGCGTAATCATCGTCATTTCCATATTTTGGTGTCTTATTACGAACAAGGTTTGCAATTCTTTCATAACCTTCGTAGTTATGTTCCATTGCCTCGATAAGTTCTTCCATTGTGAATTTCTGCTCATCGAATACGTTATACTTAATTGCTGCCAATGAGTCTGTAATTGTTCCGATACCTACACCCTGTAAATAGTTCGTATTGTATCTTGCACCACCTGCATTGTAGTCTTTTCCTTTTGAAATACAATCATTTGTAATAATAGAAAGGAATGGAGCAGGCATATATTCTGCATAGATTTTCTCAATAATGTTACTTCCTTCAATTTTAATATCCACAAGATATTCAATCTGTTTCTTATAAGCATCGTATAATTCTTCATAAGATTTGAAATCTTTTGCATATCCGAGAGGAAGACCAATCTGTTTTTTGCTTACGATGTCATAACCGTTATATAATGTTAATTCCAAAATCTTTGGAAGGTTAAAATATCCTGTTAAAATATACGCTTCGTTTCCGAATGCTCCTGTTTCTACACAGCCGCTTGTTCCACCGCGTCTTGCATCTTCAATTGTTTTTCCGGCATTTAATAATTCCTGAATAATCGCTTCCGTGTTATAGAAAGCAGGCTGTCCCCAACCTTTTCTTGATATTTCACAAGCACGTTTTAAGAATTTTGTCGGTGTTTTCTTACTAATCTGTACGTTTGAACTTGGCTGTAACAGTTTCATTTCGTCCATACAGTCTAAGATTAAATAACTTACTTCGTTGACACCATTTTCGCCTTCCGGTGTGATACCGCCGGTATTTAAGTTTGCAAAGTCTGTGTATGTTCCACTTTCTTTTAATGTAACCCCTACTTTTGGAGGCGCCGGCTGGTTATTGAATTTTACCCATAAACATTCTAATAATTCCAACGCTTTTTCATCATCTAAAATACCTTCTTCTGTATCTTTCTGATAGAACGGATTCAAGTGCTGGTCAAATCTTCCCGGGCTGTATGCGTCCCATGGATTTAACTCTGTTGTAACTCCAAGATGAACAAACCAGTACATCTGAATTGCCTGCCAGAATGTCTGTGGAGCATGTGCCGGTACAACATCACAGTTTGCCGCAATCTGAAGTAACTCTGCTTTACGAGTCTCATCTGTCTCTTTATCTGCAAGTTCTCTTGCATATTTTGCGTATCTTTCACCTAAAATCATAATGGCATCACAGCAGATTTCCATCGCATTTAACTGTGCCTTTTTGTCTAACGCCTCTTTATCGTTTAAGAAATCCAAGTTATTTCTCGCTTCGATAATGTCGTTTTTATAATCTAAAAATCCTTTTTTATAAATCTTTTCTGATCCTACTGTATGTCCCGGTCCACGCTGTTCCATAAACTCGGTGAAAATACCTGCTGCATAGGCATCTTTCCACTCCTGACTCATATTCGCTAAGATTTTATGACGAACAGAACGTTTTTCCCAAAATGGAATGATTTTTTCTTCCTGTAATTTTAAATCTTCTTCTGAAACACGGAAATAAATCAAATCACGCGCATTCATAATTTTCATATCTTCTACTGTATGACAGCACAATTCAGGGAAAGATGGTGCAGCCTGTGGTCCGTCACCTTTTTCTCCCACGATTAATTCTCCGTCGTTGATGCATAATGTTTTATTAGCCATAAAATGTTTAAAAGCCAACGCACGAAGTTCCGGAACGGAAACACTTCCTTCATACATCATGTACGCATCTGTTTCCAAGTCCGCTCTTTCCATATAAATGTGTGGTTCTGTCTCCAAACTCTGTTTTCTTAATCTGCGGATTCTTTCGTTCATTCCTCTTTCCATCTCTTAACCTCCTATTTTGGTGTTTGTAAAACCATTTTTCTGAAACATTTCTTTTAACTCTTCCATTCTCTCTTTAGAAGGAACAGTAAATTCTTTTCCTTTATATGTAACATCTAATCTTTGATATTTGCTGCTTGCAATGTCATGGTATGGCAACAGGTTTACCTGTGCTACCGAAATATTTTCTTTTAAATAAGAAATAATTGCCTGTATTTCTTCGTCACTGTCATTCACTCCCCCGATGACCGGAATGCGAATATAAATTCTCGCTCCATTGTCACTTAAATATTTCAGGTTGGTGAAAATCAATTCGTTGCTCTGCCCCATGTATTTCTTATGCTTTTCATTATCCATCAATTTAATATCATATAAAAACGTATCCACATACGGCAAAACAATTTGGAAATTTTCTTCAGGCGCAAATCCACATGTATCAATCGTAATGTTATAACCTTTTCTCTTTAACTTTTTCAGAAGTTCCTCTATATATTCCATATCCTGTGCCATAACTTCCCCACCGGAAAGCGTAACACCCCCAAACGACTCTTCATAAAACATATAGTCTTTATCCACTTCTTTTACTAACTCCGCAATTGTATATTGTTTCCCAACAACTTCTCTCGCATTATTTACACAATAGTCCAAACACGTACTGCATACTTTACATTTCGTTCTGTCCGTACACTGCTTACAATTGTCTATATGAATAGCTTTCTCCGGACAAACCTGCTCACAAGCACGGCACCCTGTACACTTTTCTGTGTTAATCATAACTTCCGGCGCAAAATTCTGGCTCTCCGGATTATGACACCACCAGCAATTCAAATAACAACCTTTAAAAAAAATAGTTGTCCGTATGCCGTCCCCGTCATGCACAGAAAACTTTTGGATATTAATTACATTTGGTGTTCTCATATTTCCTCCATTTTCATTTAAATGAAATTTTTATCCGTTTTTTTCATTATATCACATTGTTATTCTTTTGTCATGATATTTTTTATTGTTTTCATAAAAATTTCTAAAAAGAGAATACGCTTTCATTTATTCATTAATCTTTATACAACTCGTTTTATCTGCGTTCTTTTCACCTGTCAAATGCTTGACATTACAACCAACTGGTAATAATATAAACAATATCTTTTAAAGATAGTAAGAGAAAAAGAGGTAAAATCATGGATACAAATGCAATTATCGGACTTAGAATCAAAAATCTTCGTACCGAAAAAAAATATACTTTAAAATATTTAAGCGAAAACACCGGACTATCCATTGGATTTCTCTCCCAATTGGAACGAGGAATGACAAGTATAGCCATCGATTCTTTGGATAAAATTTCTAAGGTTTTAGATGTAGAACTATCCAGTTTTTTCACTACGAATATAAAACCAAATGATGTACATATAATGAGGCGCTATGAACAGAAATCTACTGTTGTAAATCCTGAAATTATTGAGCACGCTCTCACAAATCATGTAGAAGAATTTGATCTTCTTCCAAGACTTGTAGAACTTATGCCCGCATTACAGGATGAAAGTGATTTAGAACTTTATTCCCACGGCGGTGAAGAATTTATTTATATATTGGAAGGTATCTTGACTTTGCAGATTGAGGAAGATATTTATCATTTATATCCCGGAGATTCAGCCCATGTACATTCAAATATTTCTCACAACTGGAAAAATGATACAAATACTGTTGTAAAATTTTTAACTGTACATACTCCGAATCCTCTGCGCCACAAATAAAATATATACAGATTTGATTTTTCGTGATACAATAGATTTAGTTAAAAATTTGTAGTTTAGAATCGGAGGCGTTTACAATGGGATTTTTAGTTTGCATTATTGCAGTCAGCATTATCGCTGCCATTGTTGCAGCAGTTGTTTCCGCATCAGCCGGTGCTTTAATCGGTGCTCAGGAAATAGACGATGAGGAATAAGCATCGAAAGTAAAGAGGGGTATCGCTCAATCATCAAATGTAATGATTGAGTGATCCCCCTTCTCTATATACAAAGAATTTTCAGATAGAATCTTTTAGTTTTAGAATTGATAAGTTTGATACTACAAGAACCTCTATATTATATATATATTCTCTTGTGTTTCATTTTATCGCTATAGTTTAATCTGTAATTCCCATCGATATTTCTACTTCTTCTCTTGTTTCCACAATTGCTTCTATTGCATATTCTAAAGCTTTTGCCATCGTTTCAATCGACATAGTTGCTGTACCCAAAGGCTTTCCAACACCTTGCTGTGTAGAATATGGTACATGAATAAATCCGCCACGAACATTTGGATATTTTTTATTGAGTGTATAAAGTAAATCATACATTACATTATTACATACATATGTCCCCGCCGTATAAGAAACACTTGCTGGAATTCCATGTTCATTAATATTTTTTACCATTGCTTTTACAGGTACTGTCGCAAAATATGCTGTTTCTCCATCCTTTTGCGATTTTTCATCAATAGGCTGATTTCCCGCATTATCAGGAATCGGAGCCTCACACAAATTAATCGCAATTCTTTCTACCTGTATATCCGCTCTTCTTCCTGCTTGTCCGATACAAAGTACCACATCTGGATGATGTTCTTCTATAGCTTTCTCCACTTTTTTCCCTGCTTCACCAAATACAGTCGGTATCTCCACCTTTATAATTTCCGCATTTTTAACTGTATCATGAATTAATTTTACTGATTCATAAGCTGGATTAACCGTTTCTCCACCAAATGGATCAAATCCTGTAACTAAAACTTTCATTCTTTGCCTCCTTAATATACTTCTGGTTCAGGGGTAATAATTTTTCCCTCCATCATAATCTGCCGATTATCGGCATAAATATTCGGCTCCCTACAAACCAAATCATAGTGCCCGCTTGCTTCATGCACTCCGCCTAAAGCAAGATTTCTCCCAAATCCGATATGAAACGTTCCATATGCCGACTCATCTTCAATATAACATTTTCCTCGACATTTGGATTGAGAATTTAATCCAATTCCAAGTTCACTTGCAACCCAAACCCTTTCATCATCATAACTTTTCAAGTATTCTTGGAGTTGACATCCTGTAATCGTGTCTTCTATCTTTGTAATTTTCCCTTGTGAAATATCTATTTTTGTTGGATAATCTGCTTTCCCAATATATCCAAGCGAGCCATCTAAGACCATGACCCCTTCACTTTTAGTTTCTTCTATTGGAACATATACTTCAATACTAGCCGACGAATACCCTTTCCCATCTTTTAATACTCCATTAAAAAATCCGGCTTTTCTATTTCTTTTATATACTTTCAAATCCGTTCCATTCTTAGAAGTGATATGAATAACACTCGCTGAATTTAAGTACTTCATAATGACCATCGCAAGCATTTTACTTTTCTTTGTATCCATGGTCATAAAATCATAACTCAGCATCGCTTTTCCATCATTTGTACAAAGCGGAAGGGAAAGAAATTTTTTTCCTTTTTTAATTGCCTTTTTCGCAGCTTTGGTTGTAACTAAGGAATAGTTCGTCGCACCTATAATGACATGATAATTTGCAAAAATATCTTCGTGTTGATCAAAAAACACTCCTATCTTCATTCCTGTTTTCTCTACAATCATCAAATCTACAGAAGCACTTCTTCTTAATGCAAATTTCTTCAGTGCTTGAGCCTCTTCTATTGTTTCTTCGCTTGTAACAATTAAAAGTTTTTCCCATGGTTTTAATTTCACCCACTTTTTAATTACAATCTCGGCTCCACGATCTATTCCTTTCATTTTTTTACCTCGGTTCTTTTTTATTTAAACATAATCATATATGCAATTTGGAACACAAGCATAAGTACTGCAATTACAACCTGATTTCGAATTACAGTAAATCTGTTTTTCATATCCAACAAAGCAACTGGAACAATATTAAAGTTCGCAGCCATAGGTGTAAGCAATGTACCACAGTAACCGCAAGTAAGAGCAAGCATACCTATTAATACCGGATTAGCTCCATACGCCAATACAAATGGCGCTCCAATACCTACTGTCATAACTGTAATTGCTGCAAAAGCATTTCCCATAATCATAGTAAATACCATCATTCCAACTGCATAAACAATAATACCAACATTTACATTTCCCTTAGGAATCACATTTCCTACAATCTGAGCAATAACATCTCCTACGCCTGAAGTTGTAAAGATTGCCCCAAGACTTGCAAGAAGCATCGGCAACATACTTAATGGTCCTACAGTAGAAAGCATACGCTCTGAGTCATTCAACAACACCTTTGGAGTGTTAGATTTCAAGAATAAGATTAATAAAAGTGCTGAAATCAATACTCCTACTCCTACTCCTACTAAAGCTCCAAGATCTGTAAATAACGCAAATCCTAAAGCACAAACTCCAATAGTAAGTGCAGGAATAAAAATTTTCATTCCTACTTTATCGTAATTCGCTCTTGATTCCTGTTCCGTCGGTTTATCAATTTTTCCAATTTTAACTTTTTGTAAAATAGCAGGAATACACATTACAATAATTAATACACCATTTACTTTTGCAGGAATCCATCTACCAAATGCAAGTACAATACCTAACACAATCCAAAATATACCCGTTCCAATTCTAGATGGGTTTTTTTTGTCCATTACATTTTTCACACCTGTGTAAATTGTAATTAACCCAATTAAAATATAAACAATCTCTAATAATTTTGTTCCCAACAGTTCTTCTGAACTCATAAAAAACGACATAAAAGAACCTCCTTTCTATTTCTCTTTTTTATAGTATTTTTTCATCAATTTCTTATCTCTAAAAATGTAATAAATAATTGTAACTACAAGTGCAAATATCGCTACTGGAATTTCTACCTTTGCTAAATCTACAAGATCCACTTTATATCCAAGTCCTTCTAACGTACTCTGTACAAGAAGACCACCGCTACCTCCAATAAACAATACTTGGAAGAAGAACCATGTTATATTCTCCATACCAGAAGCCATACCTTTTACCTGTTCTTCATGTTCTTCGTTTGCCTTTCCTACTGTATTTTCAATCGCTGCATCTGCCATCGGCATAATAACTGGTCTTACAAAACCTGCAACACCACCAAATCCAACATTAAAAGCTGCAAAAATTGCTCTCATGATACCGTAAGCTACCACAACCGCACCTGCAGTAGCACCTTTTATTTTTCCAATCAATGCTGCCGCCGCTTCTTTTAAACCACTTCTTTCTAGTGTTCCCGTTACAAGCATAACAATAATGAAAATAGCCATGCTTCTATTGGCAACAAAACTTGATCCAAGTGTTTCAAGAAGACCATCTACTCCAAGTCCTCCTACTAATGCTGTTACAACGGCCGCTACTAAAATGGTTAAAATATTATCCAATTTTAGAGCAAACCCAACTATAACAATTACGATTCCTATTAGAGTAATATACTCCATATCTTTTTCCTCCTTTGTTTTCCTTTTTATTAATTTTCAAAACTTCCGATAATCAGTGGACGTTGTCTTATATAACAAATCGAAACTGAATCATCCGCTTTTTCTTCTCTTACTTCAAAAACGCTTTCTCCTTCTACGAACATATCAATAGTCGCTAAATCATGAGTCACATGAGCTTTTGCACACAAATTCAAATAATCATCTTGAGCCGTTTCATCAGCCACTTCACTTGTATATGCCACTGTCGTAATCCACGGAAATCGAATAGATGGATATCTATGTTCCGGTTGATATTCAAATGGAATCCAGTAATTAATCATATCCTTATAATAATTCGCTGGGAATAATTTTGGCATCCAGCCATGTGCAAATTTTTCAAATTGTTGCATCCATTCTTTATTCCACTTATAAATATCTTCTTTCGCTCCAATCGCATCCGCAATAACATCTTCCATTTTCTTATTTACTTTATAGTTACTTTTATATTCCTCATTCGTTACATACCAAAAATATCCATATAATAACGATCTCGGAAGCCAAAAGCCTTTGAACGATGGAGATGTATAGCCTGAAAATTGTTGTTCCCACTCATGACTTGGAACACCATGATTATCTACAACAATATCCGGAAGCATTCTATACCACAATCTTGTAAGTCCCATTGCTTCCGTATGAATCGTATCCTCTTTAAAATGTTCATGGTAAAATTCTTTTCCAATCGCATTAAACCTTGCAACATGAAATTTCCAGTATGGATTTTCTTTCTGCAATTCATAATGTATTGCTGTCCCATCTACATTTTCCATCGGTACAATCACTAAATTAAGTTTTTCTGACAAATCCTTATACTTTTCATTTGTAAGAATTTCTTTCAAGAGTATAAATGCTGAATTTGTACTTGAAACCTCATTTGCATGATGTCTAGAATTAATAATTTCTGATGGCAACAGATTAATTCTCTTTGTCCTTGAAATATACCCTTTACATTTAGGTAAAAGTTCAATCGCATAAATATCTCTACCTGCATATGAAGTTGCAGTCTTATAGACAGAAATTCCTTCAACTCTCTTTAACTGTTTTATAATCTCTAAATACTGATCATATCCAATCAATGTATGTTCCAATAAATCAATTTCTCTAATGTCTAGATCTTTTGCCTGTTCTTCATATTCCGGCACATACATCTCAAAAATCTGACCATCCACATCAAGTTGCACTATATCAACTTCTGCATATCCTTTACACGAAGATAAAATCCCTTTGTTAAACAGTAAAGCATATGCTTCCGCTACTTTAGCATTTCCTCCATCCACACAAATATGCGCAGTTATTTTATCGGATTCATACGTTAAAGAATCCATGTAAATATCTATATCCTGACGGTTTGCAAAAGATGTGATTTCTTTTTGCGCAGAAACTAACATTGGTTTTTCTGCCATGATATCGTATAATGTCACTTTAAAATACGGCTTACCAGTTCCTTTTTTCAAAATCGGAAGAATTAACCCTGGTGCATCTAACATTTCACCTGAATGTCTAACCCCATAATTTTTAAAGAAATCCGTTCCTACAAAATACATATCCTCATGCAATGCATCTAAAGTGGAAATCAAATCTTCTCTACACGGGAGTTTATAATCCGGTTCACTTGCAACCACCTCTAAAGATAGTCTTGAGAAAAACGGTTGAGTTTCCAAGCAAATATGTTCGCCCAATTTTCCTTCAATGAACTTTTGTAAGTCTGCCAAAACTTCTTTTTGATATATTTCCCATATACATTCCACATCTGTTCGCACACGCTCATTTAAAACTTCTTGACCATTCAAGTAAACTTTCACATATCCTGTTGCCGGATGCACTTTCCCCATCTCCGGAAATGCATCTAAATAAGGTCTTTCTGCATTTATCGCAAGATAATCTTCTTCTAAAATAGTATTTCCATTTATATCTTCTGCTTCCAAATAATATGTACAGTCTTTTTCTCCTTCATATACAGAAAATACAATATTATCTTTTTCTATTCCTAGTTTCGATTCAATAATATCTACAATTGGATAAAGTTCTTGCAAATAGCGGATTGGCAAGTCATACCATTTATCCGGATTACTGAAATCTATATTGGTATATGAAGGTGTTGCACCGTTTTCATCCAACCATTCTGTTTGCCCTTCTGGTAAAAACGGTCTAAATGCAATATGAAGTTTTCCCACCTTTTCATTTAGCAATTTAGGAATAATAATTTCATCAATCCACGAAAATCCTTGCTTATATGCACAAAGAATTTCCGCATCTAAAAGTTTTGCTCCTTTTTCTTCTAGTCGTTGATTAATATTCTGTTTCAACGCCATTCTAACATCCATTTCTTCACTTAAAGCAGCATAAACTTTTACTTTATCCCCATTTCTTAAAAGTGGATATACTTTACTTTCTAAAATTTCCTTACAAACATCTACTTCCCAAGGAATATCATATTCTTTTTCATATACTTTTTTCATTCCTTTGTAGTTTTCAAATAAAACATTGGGAAATTCCTTTTCTATCCCCTTTTTAACGGAAGAAATCTCCGGTGAAACGTAAGCTGTCACCGAGTCTCCCAGTTCTTTCTGAAATGCTTTCAGGTAACTAAGTTGGCCGTCTAGATTTTTCATAGAAAAACTATCCGTTAATTCCATCAGTCTATCCGTCCATCTTTCCGCATTCGGAAGTAACGGGAATTTTTCACAAAGCCATGCTGAAAAGACTTCTAATTCTTTTCCTTTTCCTGATAAATATACAATTGTACGATGATCTTGCTTATCGAAGCGAACTCTACATTCATCGCCCTCTTCTATTACAAACGCATTTCCAGTATAGGATTCATCTGCAACTATCATTCCTTCATACCCCGTTGTTTCCATACCAAAGCGAAATGCTATATTACATGCGGCAATGACCATAGATTCATCTGCATTCTCTGGAAGAATAATTTTCATATCCAAACTATCTGGAAGCATATCCAAATTATTATCTTTTAAAAACTCTCCTTTTTCAAATACAGCTTCTAATCCTTTTTTCTTTCTCCAGTCTAAATCCGGAATCTGCTTTGCACTTTTTGTGGCTGACACATAATCTTCCGGTGCTTCTATATTCCTAAGTTGCAATTCATATTGCGAAAAACTCTCTGGAACTTCCTCTCCTTCTGTTGTAGAAACAACCGGAAATTCAGCTGATACAGATTGAAAACCTTTTAAAAGAGCAAATTCAATCAAGCGATTTCTCTCTGTTTTTCCCATCTTTTTTGGGAGTTGAATTTTTTTCTGTTTCTCCACATAAACACTCCTTTCTCTCATTCATTTTCTTGAATCGTACCTTATTCCGTACTGCATTCTACTTATTTTGTTATAATTTTAGCAATCTATTTATAAACTGTCAAGACTTGTATCCCTTACGGTTTTCGTGATATAATAATGAAATATAACGAGTAATAAAGGATATTTATTTTATGAGAAAAAAAGCAATAAACACTACTATAAAAGAACAATTAATAAGCGCTGCCTGGGAATTATTTTTGGAAAAAGGATATGATGCAACAACTGTTAATGAAATTATAGAACGTTCTCAAACATCTAGAGGTTCTTTTTATCATCACTTCAGAGGAAAAGAAGATCTTATATTTAGTCTTGCCTATTTCTTCGATAATGATTATGACGAATGGTTGAAATCTCTTCCTTCTAATTTAAGTGCGGTCGACAAATTAATTACATTCGATGAATTTATTTTAAGCAACCTGGAGCATTCCCCATATATTTCTTTTTTTCAAACACTATATGGACTTCAAGTCATGACACAAGGCACTAGATACATCCTAAACCCCAAACGTCGGTATTACCAAATTCTTAATCAACTTGTAAAAGAAGGCCTTGATTCAGGAGAAATTATTTCATCAGAATCTTATACAGAAATCAGCGAAAAAATTGCTTCTTTAGAGCGTGGTCTTACTTACGATTGGTGTTTACAGGAACATCGATATTCTCTACTTCATTATGCACATGGCATCGTTTGTACCTATTTAGAATCATTACGTAAACACTAATCAACTTTTTATTCCACATCTATAAAAATTTCACACTGACAAACAAAAACAGGAGATGCTGTGTACTATCATCACAGTATCTCCTATTTTCTATTTACCAGATTTTATTTTGTTTTCCTTTTTTTACCAAGAACAATTACTCCTGCAGCTGCTGCTATTAACATAAATGCAAATGGTATCGCTACATTTGCAGTGTCACTTGTTTTCACCGGCTTATTATCAGGTTTTTGAACCGGTTTATTATCCGGCTTTTGAGTCGGATGAGTATCCGGTTTAGTGGTTGGCTTATTATCAGGTGTTGGAGTTATTGGTGTTTGAACTTTCTCATAAATTGCATATGCTGTCATATTTGCATTTACAACTGTTTTTTCTGTCACTACTTCACCTTTTCCGTCTTCCTTAGTATTCCAGCCTTTGAATGTATAACCTTCTTTTTCCGGTGCCGTTGGAAGTTCATTTCCAATCGCTTCACCTTTCACTATAGAAACTTCTTTTACTAATTTTCCTTCCGCTGTAAATATTACCGTTTTTTCTTCCGGCTGTGGTTCTGGTGTTTCATTCTTTTCGTAAATTGCATATACTGTCATATCTGCATTTACAACTGTTTTTTCTGTTACTACTTCACCTTTTCCATCTTCCTTAGTATTCCAGCCTTTGAATGTATAGCCTTCTTTTTCTGGTGCTGTCGGAAGTTCATTTCCGATTGTTTCACCTTTCACTATAGAAACTTCTTTTACTAATTTTCCTTCCGCTGTAAATGTTACCATTTTTTCTTCTGGCTGTGGTTCTGGTGTTTCATCCTTTTCATAAATTGCATATATTGTCATATCTGCATTTACAACTGTTTTTTCTGTTACTACTTCACCTTTTCCATCTTCCTTAGTATTCCAGCCTTTGAATGTATAGCCTTCTTTTTCTGGTGCTGTCGGAAGTTCATTTCCGATTGTTTCACCTTTCACTATAGAAATTTCTTTTACTGTTTTTCCTTCTGCTGTAAATGTTACAGTAGCCGAATCTACCGCACCTTCTGTTTTAGTTATGAAGTATGTTTTGCCTTCCTCTGTTGCAAATGTAACTCTTCCTGTTTTTCCTTCTACTTCTTTTGCCTGAACTTTCTTTCCTTCGCTGTCCTGTACAAATACTTTCTCCCAACCATTTACCTGTACTGTACAATCTCCACCGTTTCTAGATTCAATCGTCGCTTCTGTCAATACACCCTTGTCCCAGTTTTCACTTACAACAAAGTTTCCTCTTGCAACTAAACCGCTGACAGAACCTGATTGCCACTGATTCTCAGGCATTGCCGGAAGTAAATTGATATATCCTGCATTTGACTGCAATAACATTTCAGCTACACCACTTGTATATCCGAAGTTCCCATCAATTTGGAATGGCGGATGTGCATCCCAAAGATTTGAATAAATACCGTTTTTGATAAACGAATCAATAATCTTGTATGCATGATTTCCATCACCTGTTCTTGCCCATGTATTCAATCTCTGTGCAATTCCCCATCCTGTAGCATTATCTCCTCTGTCATTTAAGGAAACTTTAGCTGCATCCATAGTCTTCTCATCATCAACTGTCACCAAGTCTCCCGGATATACTGCTAATAAATGAGACATATGACGATGTCCTTTCTGATACTTAGGAATATTTCCTTTTGTATTATGTCCAAGAGTTGTCTCATCATACCATTCTTTAATTTGTCCACTCTGTCCAATTTCAATAGGTTTTAATCCAGCACGGTATTCTTTCCACTGTGTAATCTGTTCTTCCGAAACCGTTCCAGCCTTATTTGCATTTAACGCATCTGCCGCTTCAATACAGTCATTAAATAACTGCCATACAAGTACATTTTCATATACATTTCCTGCTGTATATGGTCCATGTTCCGGAGAATATGCCGGAATTGTTACATAACGCTCTTTTCCATCTGCAGTTGTTACCTTTTTCAAGATAGACATATAGAATTTTGCTTGTTCTTGCATCATTGGGAAAATATCTTTTTCCAATTTTTCAATATTTCCTGAATACTCATACGCCTCATATACATTCTGAAGCATCCATGGAACTGCTGCCGGAGACCATCCCCAAGAAAATTCCCAGCCCGGACAAGTCCAACCAAATGGTGTATTCTGCGTATGTGCAGTAAATCCATTTTTCTGTCCATTTGAATTATCAATACCGAAATATGTAGATGCTGTAACACGTCCCGGCTCACGGAGCCCTTCTATATATTTTATCATCGGCTCTGCGCATTCTGCCATATTTGTCACATAAGTCGGCCAATAATTCATCTGTAAATTGACGTTCATATGATAGTCGCTTCCCCATGCAATAGGAGCGTTTGCTTTTCCTGTACAGTCTAACCATACTCCCTGTAAGTTAGCAGGAAGTTTATCCCCTTCTCTTGTAGATGAAATCTGAAGATAACGTCCATATTGGAATAAAATTGCTTCTAAATATGCTTTTTCTTCTGCACTCGCCTTATTACTCTTATATGATGCAATCAATTCATCTACTGTTTTCTTATATGCTCCCTGTCCTAAATCTAATTTCACACGATCATAAATCTTTTTGTAATCTGCTACCGCATCATCTTTTACTGCCTTATATCCTTTTTTTACTGCTTTGTCCAATACCGTTTTTACTTGAGTTGAAAGTTCATCCGCAGTGATACCTGAACGATATTTTGGATATGTCATCTTATAATCTGTATCTGCTGTCACATAAATATAGACTTCTGTAGCCCCAGATACAAGAAGTGTTCCTTCTTTATTTGCTATCTGCTCAACTTTACCGTCTTTTGTAACAACTTGCAATCTTCCGTTAAACAAAAGACCGTTATCTCTCATATGTCCGGATACAACAATTGTGCCATCTTCAGTTGTTTCATATTTCACTTCTTTTCCAAGGGCTGCTTCTGAAGGCTGATCCACCGGAAAACTCACTTCAAATTCCAAAGGTTTCATTTCTTTTTGAGAACCTTTCAGCGCTTCTGCAGTCAGTTTCATTGCAATGACATTATCAGGATAACTTGCAAAATATTCTCTATAATAATGTGTATAATCTCTGTCAAAAGATACTGTTGCAAGTGCGGAATCAATATCAAGTGCTCTTTCATAATTTGTTACTTCTGTATGCTCCGGTTTTGACTTATCCATTGAGGTAACAATACCATCAAAAGAAACTTTATTATTTTTTATTCCTTTGATTGTTAATGTATGTTCTCTCTTCTCCAACCCATTCACTTTCAATAAACGCTGTCTTGCAAATGTGTTCGAACGTGTGTCCACTTCTTTCCATGCACCATTATCTATCTGATACTGAAATTTTCCAACTTGATCACTTTTCGCTCCAAACAATTCAAAACCAGTTCCTGTAAATTTACAAGTTAATGTTGCTCTTTCAGCTCTTGAAGGATCGATAAACACTTCATCTTTACCAAACCATTGATTTGCATCTGAGTCATTCGTTCTATCCCAGCGTTCCCATCCACCTGTAAATGTTACTTTATCTGTTGTATTCTCTGGATTCCAATCAATTGTTTCCCCCTCCAACACTTTAAAATAGTCAAAAGAAGTCTTTGATTTTCCATTTTTACTCTTAGACTCAAAAACTAACTTATGTTTTCCATATTGTAAACCGGAAATTTCAAAAAGAGCAACGCCCTCTTTCTTTGTTTCCGAATACATACTGCCTGAAACTGTTTTTGTGTCATCTACTGTAGCAGTAAAATCACCCATATCAATATACTGCACACCAATCATCTGGATTCCTGTTCCTTCGAACTCTATTTCCAGTCTTGCCGGATTCATCGCATAATGTTCTGAGCCGGCCTCCCATGTAGGCTGTGGCCATTCTCCCCAACCTTGTCCATATTTTATCTTGTCGCTCTTATCACTGATAATAGTCGCATCTTCCTTCGCACTTTCTCTGTCGAAATCAAGATAGATGTCGCCCCAGCCCTGATAAGCTCCATATTCTCGCGTATTCTGACCAATTAACTGATTACACATCTCTGACGCATTGCTTTTCCCGTCCAAAAATGCCTGCTGTACGGATTCCAAATATGCCGCCATGGACTTGTCGCCGACTTTGTTAATATTCCCTCCTGTATGTGGTTTATCTGCCGTCGGTCCGCCATTCCACAATGTCTTATGGTTAAATGTCAAATGTTCTTTTCCCACTTCCCCATATACATTTGCTCCCATATATGAGTTACCAATCGGAAGTGATAACTGCTGCCACCAGTCTGTCTCACTGCCTCCATTTGTAAAGCTGCCTGAACCACCCGTCAATTTACCTTTTGACAGAGGTTCATCAAATCGAATCTGCATCGGAGCCTGTTCTGTCTCTATGGACGCTGCCTTCACAGAAGACACTTCCGGAAAAGGCACTGCCGTTGCTGCCAATACAACTGCCAATGCACCACTCAATATACTTTTCGCATATTTTCTTTTCTTTTTCATTTTACCTTTCTTTTTCCTCCTCTTATTTATTTTTCAGTTCAAATAAATATTTGAACTGAAATGGCATTACATATAATCTAGCATATTTTTCCGATTTTTTCTATAGTATTCCCAATACTCTTATACAAATCTCCCATCAAAACCCAAAAAATTCCCACGAAAATCAGATTTTCTTCCTGATTTCCGTGGGAATCTCCCTACTTTTTAGCAATATTTCCGTACTAATTCCTGCATTTTGTCAAACTGCTGTTCCATTTCATCAACCAGTCTGAATTGCGTACGTGCACGCACCAAATTATGTTCCGGATACGCTGTCTTAAAATAAGTATCCCCTTGTAAGTAATCCGTCAGGAAGCGAATTCCACATTCCAGTGTCATCAACCTTGCTCCCCACGGAAGACTCGCAACTTCTTCCGGTGTCAGAACATCTTTTGTCGCCTCCAAATAACCTTTTACATATGTTTCATACAGGGAAATATCAAAATGCATCAAATCTAAATTCTTCTCATCTTCCGCTGCAGTTGCTGCCCCAAATCGAATGGAATCTCCAAAATCATTCGCTGCAAGTCCCGGCATAATTGTGTCTAAATCAATAATACACAAACCTTTTCCTGTTTCGGCATCGAACAAAATATTATTCAATTTTGTGTCATTATGCGTTACCCTTAAAGGAAGAACACCCTCCTCCTGCTGTTTGACTAATACGCCGCAATCCTCTTTTCTGTCCAAAACAAATGAGATTTCCGGACGACAGGAAACCGCCCTGTTTTTAATATCACGTTTTAACGCAAATGCAAACGCTTCAAAACGTTTTACCGTATTATGGAAATCCGGGATTGTCTCATTCAAATCAGATGCCGGATATTGTCCCAACTGTTTTAGGAAATGTCCGAAACTGTTTCCTGACTGATAAAACTGCTCCGGTTCTTCCACCAACTGATAACAGACAGAGTTTGGAATATAGTGATAACTTCTCCACGGCTGACCTTCGCTGTCCTCAAAATAAGTTGAACCGTCTTTTGTCTTAATTGCACACAAAGTTTCTCTGTCCGGGTCTCCTCCCTCTTCTCTGATTACATTGCGCAGATATTCCGTTACATTAAAAATATTTTCCATTACGCCTGCGGGATCTTTAAATACATTGCTGTTTACTCTCTGTAAAATATAGCAGAATTCATCTCCCTCTTCGCCCGGCATATATACTGCATATGTTTCATTAATGTGACCTTCACCGAAAGGTTTTACATAACTGCACTGCGGTCCGAAACCGAAAGCATACAACGCATCTTCTAAGTTCAGATTATCAACCCCGTCAATTTTTCTTCTTGTGGAAAATACAACCTCTCCGGCTTCCACTTTTTTCTTCTTATTGATTGTGCAGTTTGCCTTTACCACACTTCCAAGTCCGATATGCGCTCCGCTCGCCACATAGGAATCATGGTCCACTACCGCACCGCTGTTCACCAAAACACCATCTTCGATTACTACGTTTGTGTTGACTACGGCTCTTTGCATAACGAAACTTCCCAGTCCGATTTTGGCGCTTGGACTTACCACCGCTGAAGGGTGAATAACCGCCGGCACATTATATCCTGCCTCCGCCAGTTTCTCTGTCCAGTACAGACGCATGCCATTGTCCCCAAGCCCTGCTACCGCCGTATCATACTCACTGAGAAACGCCTGATAATCACAACATTTTCCGATTACATCTGCCCCTTT
Source organism: Lachnospiraceae bacterium (assembly GCA_902381685.1). Taxonomy (GTDB): domain Bacteria; phylum Bacillota; class Clostridia; order Lachnospirales; family Lachnospiraceae; genus Faecalimonas. The sequence continues at coordinate 332,188 of LR698958.1, forward strand.
TACCGCATCATCTAAAAAAACTATTTCCTCATAGCCTAATTCTGCTGCAGTTTCTTTAATCATATGTCCGAAACCGCCGGCACCTATAATTAATAACTTTTTCATTTGTATCACTCTCAAAAACGAAACCGTTTTCTCCCTTTCTTCGTATTTTTATCTCTACTGTCTGAATTTTATGCATGTCCATATTAAATATAATACCCCTATAGAGTTTTGGTCAAGTCTTTTCACTTATATAGTATCCCGCATATCCAAGCAGAAGCCCTGCCATTCCTGTTGACACGGCATAAAAAATATGTATTTCCCCTCCTCCTGACAATTGAATCAGTTCTAAAATAATGTTGAAAACAATTCCCCCGCCGATTAGTTTTTTTCTCTCTTTGCACCTCTCCCATAACTTAGGAAGAATCACACCTATCGGAAACATAAAAATCATATTGCCAAACAGCATGTCCCCGCCTCGAAACTTTAACAGGATCATTTCAAAAACATATAAAACTAAAACTGTCGCTAATACCGTTCTTTTTTTCTCTGTCATATCATCACCTCGCACATATCTACTATATGCGGAAAAATGATTTTTAGACCGATTTTATTCCACTTCCACTCCGGCTACAATATATCTCTTCTTAGGTTCCCAACGAATACATGTGCTGAGCGTGACAATTTTACTGTTCTCGTCCACTTTCACATCATCTCTGTAATGGTTCTTCATACTTCTTGACTCTCTGAGAGACTGAAGAAATGCTTTTCTTTCCTCCGGACTTTCATTGTCATAATTATATAAAATATGCTTGCTGCTGTATTCTACCGCCGCAAAAATTTTATATGTTTTCTTTTCTGTCTCGGTATAAATGGTAAACGTGTCATGATTATTAAAAAACGCTTCTTCTTCAAATTTGTGCAGATTTTGGAAAAATGAACCGTCCTTAATGTTATGACCATAAATAACCGTGTTAAAATCCGTGAAATCCTTCGCATTGATTCTCTCGGTAAACACGGAACCAAACACATCATATTTCTTGTCAAACGCATGGTCCAGATAAAACGCATCGTCTGTTTTACTCTGTAAAATCGGGTAATCTATATTTGTATCCGGCACTTGAATCCACGCATATATCTCATCATTTACTTTCTTTAGTTCCGCAAAATCTATTGGAATCACATCTTTTTCTTCATTCTGTGTTTCTTCTTTTATTACCTTTTTCTTTACTTCTTTATAATCCTTCTTACTGTCTGCCTTTTGCATATAGTAGTAAGCGATATATCCCACACAGCAAATGCAGATAATAATGCATATCCAGAAAAATATCTTGTCTCTTTTTTTCTTCATTCTTTATACCTCACATCACTAGAACTAAAATCCCATACTTTTTTACCATATCACTAACTTTTTATGAATACAATACTTTTATTTTGAAAAAAATATGTTAAAATAAAAGAGTATTATTTGTATAGGAGGTAATAACAATGAAAAAATATGTATGTGAACCTTGTGGATACGTATATGATCCGGAACTTGGCGATCCAGATGGAGGAATCGCACCTGGAACAGCATTTGAAGATATTCCTGATGATTGGGTATGCCCAATCTGCGGACTTGGAAAAGACGTATTCGTAGAAGAATAAAGTATAAAAAAAGCGGACGTGTCCGCTTTTTTTATTTAAAGACAATCTCCATCGTTGTACCTTTTCCCACTTCACTTTTCACCTGCACTTCTGCCTGATGTAACATCGCTCCGTGTTTTACTATGGAAAGTCCAAGCCCTGTTCCTCCGCTTTGTTTGGAATGACTTTTATCCACCCGGTAAAATCGTTCGAATATTCTTTCCCTGTCTTCCTCCGGAATACCTATTCCCGTATCTCTTATGATAACTTTTTTCCCCTGAAGCGTATTTCCTGCCCAGACGGTAAGTTTTCCACCTTCCACGTTATATTTAATGCCGTTTTCACAAAGATTATAAATCATCTCGCTCAAAATCTGCCGTATCCCCCTATAGAAAACAGGCTCTCCCGTAACTTCTATCTTTATCCTTTTCTTCTCTGCCTGCAGAGACAGACGGCTGCACACTTCGCGGCACAGCATAAATAAATCCACTTCTTCCTTTTCCAACTCTACTTTTCCTTCATCAAGTTTGGATAGTTTTATGATATCTTCAACAAGAGTAATCAAACGACTGGCCTCCGTGTATATCCTCTCAGAAAAGTTCTGCATATCTTCCGGCTTTACCAATCCGCTTTTCATAATCTCGGCATAGCCTGATATGGAAGTCAGAGGTGTCTTTAACTCATGAGAAACGTTTGCCGAAAATTCTTTTCTCATCTGCGCAACCGCTTCTTTTTCCCTGTTTCTTTTATCAAGACCTTCAAGCAGGGGCTGCAATTCCTCATATACCTCATTTTCCAAAGGTTCTTCCAGGTTCAATTCATTTATCGGACGAATCAGCCTTGCCGTCTGCCATTTCGCCAAAAGAAACGCTATTCCCATCATTAAAATACTGATTCCTGCCATATACGGAAACACATTCAACAGCATCGGCCATACATTATCCACAGTTCTCGCCACACGAAGTACATTTCCATTTTCCAACTGTATCGCATAATATATTGAGCGTTCCTTTGTCGTGTCCGATTTTCTGAAATCGCTTCCCTTGCCGTTCCGTAATGCCTCTTTTATTTCTTTACGTTCTCTATGATTTTCCAGTTTTTCCTGTCCTGCCCCCGAATCATATGTTACCGTTCCATTCGGACGCACAACCGTAACTCTCGCTTTTTGCCGCACATTGTCCATCGCTCGCAAATACTGTTCCCCCGAAATATCAATTGCAGCTTTTATATAATCTGCCTCCTGTTGTACTTCCTCCTGTAAATTCAAAAAAGATTGGTTATAGACAACTACCGCCAATAAAGAGTATGTTGCCAAAAGGGTGATGCAAAGGATAAGTACCATGCTCCTCTGTATTCTACTCTTCATTGTCTCCTCCAATCCGATATCCGACACCTCTTACCGTTTCAATAAGTTCTCCGGCATCTCCCAGTTTCTGACGCAGTGTACGCACATGCACATCTACCGTTCTTGTTTCTCCGCTGAAATCATATCCCCAAATTTCTTCCAACAGCCTGTCTCTTGTCAGGACAATATGCCGGTTTTTCATCAGTTTTTCCAGCAGTTCAAACTCTTTCAATGTCAGTGTGACTGATTTTCCGTCTACTTTTACCTTATGTTTCTCCACATCAATAACAAGATTTCCAATCTGGTACTTCGTCTCTTCCTTCTCACGCGTTGTTCTTCTCAAAACGGCTTTAATTCTGGAGACAAGTTCCATCATGCCGAACGGCTTTGTAATATAATCATCAGCCCCTGTATCCAAACCAACTACTTTGTCATATTCCGAACCTTTTGCCGTTACCATAATTACAGGAATATTTTTTGTCTTTGCATTATTCCGCAATTTCTTTAAAATCTCAATGCCGTCTTCTCCCGGAAGCATAATATCAAGCAAAACAAGCTCTGGCGTTTCAAACGCCAAAGCTTCCGTAAATTTTCTGCCATCTTCAAATCCCCGCGCTTTCATGCCCGTAGATTCCAATGTATATACAACCAGTTCGCGAATGTTACTATCGTCTTCTACACAATATATCATTCTGTTCTCCTTACCTTTTCATGTTCCTTTTGCTCTCGGTGTACTCCTGTGATGGAAAATTCAACCCACTCAGCAATATTTGTAGCATGATCTCCAATACGTTCCAAATATTTTGCAATCATAAGCATATCAATCGCTCTCTCCCCTGAGTTGTCATTTTTCGCCAAAAACGAAACCAGTTTTTCTTTTACTTTATCGAACAACTCATCTACCGTATCATCTGCAAGAATAACTTTTCTTGTGAGTTCCAAATCTTTTTCCACGAAGGCCTGCACACTTTTTGTTACCATCTTACTTGTGGCCGCCGCCATTTCCGTCAGATAAGGAATCGGTGCCGCTTCACTCTCATTGGCAGATAAAAGAATCTCCGCTATATCTGATGCCTGGTCACCGATACGTTCCATATCCGTAATCATTTTTAGCGCTGCCGAAATCTGACGCAAATCTTTTGCAACCGGCTGCTGCTGTAAAAGCAGTTTCAGACAAAGTCTTTCAATGTCTTTCTCCATCTGGTCAATCTCTTCATCTTCACCGATAACAATCTTTGCCATCTCGAGATTGCCGTCTGCTACCGCCTTTGTTGCATTTGCAATCGCTTTTTCACAAAGTTCCCCCATCTGTATAAGCATCTCGTTCATTTTATCCAACTGCATATCGAATTTGTTTCTCATATTTAACCAAACCTCCCCGTAATATAGTCTTCCGTCCGTTTATCAGACGGTATAGAAAACAGTTTTTCTGTGTTATTATATTCTATCACTTCGCCGAGAAGGAAAAATGCCGTATTGTCCGATACACGCACTGCCTGCTGCATATTGTGGGTAACCATGACAATAGTATAATCTTTTTTCAATTCTATCGCAAGGTCTTCTATTTTCGATGTAGAAATTGGGTCTAACGCAGATGTCGGTTCGTCCATAAGGAGGACTTCCGGCTGTACCGCCAACGCTCTTGCAATGCAAAGTCTCTGCTGCTGCCCGCCTGACATTCCAAGCGCACTTTTTTTCAGACGATCTTTTGTTTCTTCCCAAATTGCCGCATCGCGAAGTGATTTTTCCACAATGTCATCTAATTTAGATTTTGAGCGAATCCCATGAGTTCTGGGACCGAAAGCAATATTGTCATAAATGCTCATTGGAAACGGATTCGGCTTTTGGAATACCATTCCCACTCTTTTGCGGAGTAAGTTTACGTCCATTCTTCCGTAAATATCCTCTCCGTCCAGCAAAATTTTGCCGTCTATTTTACAGCCCTCCACCAAATCGTTCATTCGATTTAATGATTTTAATAAAGTGGATTTTCCACAACCACTCGGCCCGATAAATGCCGTGATTTTATTTTTCTCTATCTCTAAATTTACATTTTTTAATGCTTTAAAATCTCCGTAATGTAAATCTAAGTTCTGAATACTTATTTTACTCATTGCTTCTTCCTTTCGTAATCTTCTTTGCTATAAATCCGGATAACCAGTTAATTCCAACTACCATGACAAGCAGAACAACCGCTGTCGCATACGCCTTATCCATAAACAATCCTTCATTTGACAGGTTATACATATGTACTGCAAGTGTTCTTCCCGAATCCATCGGATTTGCCGCAACTTTCGGTACGGTTCCCGCCGTATAAATCAACGCTGCCGTCTCTCCCACAATTCTTCCGACAGCAAGAATAACTCCCGCTAAAATACCCGGAACGGCACTTGGAAGGACAACACGAAATACTGTTCTCAATTTTCCCGCACCGAGACCTAAACTTCCCTCTCTGTATGTGTCCGGAACAGATTTCAACGCTTCTTCCGTTGTTCTCATAATAAGAGGCAAAATCATAATTGCCAGCGTAAACGCCCCCGAAAGAAGGGAATATCCCCATTTCAGAGTCGATACAAAGAACAGCATACCGAACAACCCATATACAATAGAAGGTATTCCTGATAGCGTCTCCGTTGTAATGCGGATCACTTCCACAAATTTATTTCCCTTCCCCGAATATTCCACTAAGAATATCGCTGAAAAAATCCCCAGCGGTACCGCAATAATAAGAGACAGAGCCGTCATAAATAAAGTATTGAGCAGCGCAGGCATAAGCGAACCGTTGTCACTTGTATATTTCAGCGCAAACAAATCCGTTGTCAAATGCGGAATACCTTTAATTAAAATATAGGCAATCAAAAACAATAATATCGTAAAAGTAATCAGCGCCGACAACATAACTAAAAGCATAGTTATAAAGGAGGCCGGTGTTTTTAAATACGAACGTAATTTATTTTTCCATCTAGACATTGCGTGACCTCCTGTTTAATATTGATACGCATAAGTTGATAATTAAAATAAACACAAACAGAACAACTGCCGTTGCAATCAACGCCTCTCTGTGCAAATCTGTCGCATATCCCATTTCCATTACGATGTTTGCAGTCAGCGTTCTCACACCCTGTGTAATTTCTTCCGGCAGCCTCGGCTGATTTCCCGCTACCACAATTACTGCCATCGTCTCTCCTATGGCGCGTCCGATACCGAGAATGACTCCGGCCAAAACTCCCGATTTTGCCGCCGGAAGAACAACTCTGAAAATACTTCTCTCGTGAGTCGCGCCAAGCGCCAGTGCGCCTTCATAGTATTGATCGGGAACCGCGCGGATAGCAGATTCCGTCACACCGATAATTGTCGGTAAAATCATCATACCCAACAAAATAGATGCCGTAAGTATACTTTTTCCATCTCCTGAGCGTTCCAAAATACCCGCTCTTCTCAAATCTAAACATATCTCATGAACAATCGGCACGATAACGACCAAACCGAAAAATCCATATACAACCGACGGAATACCCGCCAATAATTCTGTCGCTCCTTTTAAAAAAGGATAAATTTTCTTTGGACAATATTTTGCCATAAATATAGAAGTCAAAATTCCGATCGGCACTCCGATTACGATTGCACCGACCGTCACATAAATACTTCCGATAATCATTGGGAAAATTCCGTAAATGTCATTTCCCGGTTTCCATTTCTCTCCCAGAAGAAAATCACCAAATCCTATTTCTTTCATTGCAGGAACTCCATTTGCAAATAAAAAAATACAAATGAGAGCTACCGCCAGTACCGAGGCACAGGCGGCAGTGAAGAACACTCCCCGCATGAACTTTTCTTTCCATGCTTTTTTCATATTATTTTACTACCTCGTCCCAAGTTAACAGTTCACCGGTAAAAATATCTTTCACCTGTTCGCTTGTCAACTCTTCTACCTCACTGTTGTTGTTGACGATTACTGCGATTCCGTCTAATGCGATTACCGTAGGTTTGATTCCTTTAGAAAGTTCACTGTCTTTTATTTCTCTTGATGCCATTCCGATATCGAAAACTCCATCGATTGTTGATGTCACACCTGTTGTCGAATCACTTGTCTGGATTTCGATTTCCGCTTTCGGATTTAATGCTGTATATGCTTCTTTTAATTTTTCCATTGCAGGCGATACTGATGAAGAACCACCGATAACAATTTTACCTGTTGCGCCGTTTGATTTGTATTCTTTTACATCGTCCATTGGAATACATCCTGCTTCTTCAACAACTTTCTGACCTTCCGGACTCATGATGTAGTTGATGAAATCCTGTGCCACATCACTTACTTTATCTTTTGTTACAATGTTAAACGGTCTTGAAATTTTGTATGTACCTGATTTAATGTTTTCCGCTGTCGCTTCAGCGCCGTCAATTTTTACGGATTTAATTGTGTCATTTAAAGAACCAAGAGATACATATCCGATAGCATATTCATTTCCTTCCACAGTGGACATCATAACTGATGTACTATTTGTAACACTCGCTTCTTCTGTTGTGTTATCCACTTTCTCTCCACTTGCATCTTTTTCTTCTATGCCAAACAATTCGATGAACGCTCCTCTTGTTCCTGAGCCGTCTTCTCTTGAAACTACCGAAATATCATTTGCAGAATCCCAGCCTTCCGCTTTCTTTCCATATTCTTTCTTATCACTACTTCCGCAACCTGCTGCAGATACAATTGCCATTGTTGTAATTGCTGTTATTGCCAATAATTTTCTTAATTTCATCTTTTTATTCTCTCCTTTTATTCTGAATATCTTCTTCACAGGTAATATATTATCGAAGTTATGTTAAATCTAAAACGTAAACTATGTTAAATGTATGTAAAGTTATATAGGCATATCTAAAAAAGAAAAAGGTTCCAAACCTTATCCAAATGATAACGTTTAGAACCTTTTCTTTTAACTCTTTAAAGTCTCTTTTCAAAATTTCCTATTACATAAGAACCCTCATTAAATATCATAAAAGCATTTTCATCTATTCTCTGCACAATTCTTTTGATCTGGTTTACTTCATACTTTGAAATTACAACGGAAAGTACTTCCGTATTTTCATTGGTGTATGCTCCCACACCTTTCCAGTTTGTTACGCCTCTTCCGGTCTCTTCCATAATGGCTTTCGCAACTCCCGGCTGTTTTGTAAAAATCATTACACTCGTATTAATATTCTGAATATGAATGCGGTCAATCGTAAGTGATAATACCGTCGTATAAATAAGTGAGTATACTACAATCTCCACGTCAAACATTAGAAGACATATTCCATATACTCCTACGTTCATCAGCATACCGATTTTACCCACGCTAAATCCCGGGTATTTCTTTGCACAGATAACACCGATAATATCCTGTCCTCCTCCGGAACTTCCTCCCCGAAGAAGCAATCCCGTACCGCAGCCGGATATAAGTCCGCCTATAATACACGCTGTCAGCATGTCTGAAATGAGAGGCTCCTTCGGAATCGGAATCAACGTTAAAAATACACTCTGCAAAGTGACCGATATAATCGTCCTGACAAAAAATCCTTTTCCAATATTCTTCCATGCCAAATACATCAGCGGTATGTTGATCATATAATAAATAATACCGGCCAAATCAAAACTGCCCAAATCTATATGCAGTACACTCACAACAAAAGTACGCAACAACTGCGCCACTCCCATAAAACCGCCATTATAAAGATTCATCGGCATAATAATCAGATTCACTCCGAATGCAAACAGAAATCCGCCCAAAACAGTATAGAGCATCTGTTCCATTCCCCGTTTTTTATTCTCTTTCTCCATTCCTTTCCCCCTGTATGTTTCTAATCGGCAACCCCCAGTTTCGCCGTATCCTGACTTGTTACCTTAGGAGCTTCCTTCCTGTTTTCTTCTTCATTTTTTTGTTTTACACATTCCAAAATCGCATTATTCAACGATAACATCTTCTCATCAAGCATGGATACCATATCCGCACAGTCCTTCAGATCTCTGCTAATATATTCCGGTGCATTTCCCTCAAATTTATAATAAATCTTATGCTCCAGACTCGCCCAAAAATCCATTGCGATTGTTCTGATTTGTATCTCTACCTTCGTATTTACAACACTGTCAGACAAAAAAATAGGTACTGAAACAAGCATGTGGTAACTCTTATACCCGCTGTCTTTCGGATTCTTGATATAATCTTTAATTGTCAATACCTTCAAATCGCTCTGATTTCCTATCATTGCTGCCAGCCGGTATATGTCTGACGTAAAAGAACAGATAAGACGCACTCCCGCAATATCATTAATATAGCGTATCATATTATCAATGGAAATCTCATAACCGTACCGTTTCAGTTTCTTTACGATACTTTCCGGCGTCTTAATCCTTGTCTTAATATGTTCTATTGGATTGTAACTGTGTACATGCTTAAACTCATCATTTAAAATCTCCAGTTTCGTTCCCACTTCCTTCAAAGCGGAATTATATAAAAACATGACGGTCTTCCAACTGTCTACATCGTCATAATTTTGTATCGCTTCTCTTGCTTCCTGCATTCTCTTTCTCCTCCTGCTTCTGAAGAGTTTCTCAACTTTACTCAGTATATCATACTATGCGATGGCTGTCATAGAGTTCACAGTTTTTTTATATATAGTTACATCTCAATCCCTTTTCTCGCCTGAACTCCTCTGTCAAACGGGTGTTTTACCTTTTTCATTTCCGTCACATAATCCGCCATCTGAAGTATCCTGTCCGAAACTGTATGTCCCGTCAGCACAACTTCTAACTTTTTCGGCTTATTTTCCAAAAAAGAGACGAGTTCTTCCTCGTCCAGCAAACCGATTCCCGTGACACATACCGCCTCGTCCAAAATCAGGACATCATAGTTTGGCACTTCATTCCTCAGCATTCTCAACTGTTCCCTGTGATAACTGCGGATTTCTTTCTTTTCTTCCTCACTCATCTGAAAAGAAAATTTCACTTCATCACGCCCTCTTATGCAGGTAATATTTTCTAACTGCTCCAAACTCCTTCTCTCACTGGAATTATTATTTTTAAGAAACTGATAAAACAGTACTTTGTATCCATAGCCCGCAGACCGCACCGCCTGTCCGACCGCCGCCGTTGTTTTCCCTTTGCCATCTCCACAATAAATATGTATTAACCCTGTACTCATCTTTATCCTCCCATGTTTTATAAATCCAGTTTCATATCTCCCGACTTAATCCAGCCTTTTTTTCTCATAAATTCAGAAATACACACAGTAACAATAGCCGGAAGTAAAATCTGTATCGCCACAATCTTAATCACAACGATTGTAGGAGACTCCACGGCCGTCATCGTCTGCCACGTCATAATCTGCCCTACAAGGCCTGCCGTTCCCATTCCTGCTCCCGTAGCATTATTTGTCATCTTTAGCAGAATTGTCCCTACAGGTCCTAAAATCGCACTGGACAAAATAGCCGGAAGCCAGATAAGCGGATTTCTCACAATGTTAGGCACCTGCAGCATAGACGTTCCGATTCCCTGTGCTAAAAGTCCGCCCAATTTATTCTCTCTAAAGCTTGCCACCGCAAATCCAATCATATTGCAGCAGCACCCTACTGTCGCCGCTCCTGCCGCCAGTCCGTTCAAATTTAAAATAACGCCAAGCGCCGCCGAACTAATCGGAAGTGTCAATGCCATTCCCATTAAAACAGATACAACTATTCCCATAATCAGAGGCTGCTGCTCCGTTCCCCAGTTTATCATATCTCCCAATCCCATCATAAATTTGGAAATAGACGGTCCTACCAAAATCCCGGTTGTTCCACCAATTCCAATTGTTACGATTGGGGTAAGCAAAATATCTATCTTCGTCTTTCCCGATATCAAATGCCCTGCCTGAATACCAATAAACGCAGCAATAAATGCTCCGAGAGGTTCTCCCGGCCCTGCCAGTATAACGTTTCCTCCCGAAACCATACTTCCCGCCAAAAGATTTCCCGCATATCCTCCAATCATTCCGGCCGCCGCCGATGACAAAACAACAAGCGAACTCTCCTGAAAGCGATGTGCCACTCCCACACCAATGCCCGCTCCCGTAAGCGATGCCGCCACTTTTCCCACAAGAAAAATATAATTTCCTGTCTCTCCTCCGACAAGTGTTCCTATCTGCTGCACAATCGTCCCTACAATCAATGTAGCAAACAGTCCCTGTGCCATTCCACTTAATCCATCAATAAAAATTTTATCTAATATTTTCTTTAACCAGTTCATTCCCTTCTCCTCTTCCTTCTTTTTCTTTTATATTAATACACCATATATACTGGAAAAACAAGTCTTGAAATGTTATAATCCTTTTTATCATACAGATAAACGGAGGAATAATGATGTTTCGCCTTTGGGGAAAAATATTTAAAGACAATCGAATGCTGCAGGATACCGTTATTTGTGATGATTCTTCTGATACAAGAACACACAAAATATTTCACGCTTTAGATGAAATCTGTTACGCCTTCGATTTGAGTAAACCGATTTGGTTGGACTCTACAATCTCAGAATTTAAAAAACATGATAAAGCAAGATTTTATCAGGACAATTTTGTAGATTCCATTGATTTTGATTATTTAGAAATTCATGTAATAGAGGAGTAGGTAAATTACCTTCTCCTCTGTTTTACTGTAGAAATGAAAATCAATACGCCAATAACACTTCCAAAAAGCACTCCCGCACTGTCAATCAAAACGTCCGTCACCTGGCAACTTCTTCCCGGAACAAACAACTGATGTATCTCATCTGTCATTGCATACGCCACACCTGTCAAAATACCGTACGCCATTCCTTTCTTACCGATAATCCCATAACTGCCGTACATCAGCACAAGCAGTCCTCCAAGAACTGCATACTCCATTGTATGTGCTGTTTTTCTGATCGGATAATCTATTTTCTCCGCTATTTTTTCCTGTTCCTCTGCAGAAAGTGTCTTAAAATCCGGGACAAGCACTTCCCCGATTACCTTTCCTACCGAGTGACTCATTTTTGCCGATTCCACTGCCGGCTGTGCCGAAAACCAAAAAATAAGCCCACACCAAAATACTACGAGTGTTGTAAATATTCCCTTTTTCATTCACGTGCTCCTTCTCTTTTGTTTTAGTCATGGAAAATTATAGCATAAGTTACTTGAATTGAATAGAATTCCTCTACTTTTCATTGAATATTTGCCTGAAACGGCATTGAATTGTTTATCAGATATGTCTGTATGCTCACTTTCAAATCATGGTCATACAGACATTTAGAACTATTAAAACGTTTACTTTTCCTGTTTATAACTTTCTAATTCTTCTTTAGAAATCTCACAGATCTCCATAATTTTTTCATCATCAAATCCCTGCAAAAACATTTTCATTACAATTTGATGTAAGGCGTCTTTTCTGCCTTCTTTTCGTTCATCTCTCAGCATTTCTTCAAAAACCATAAAACGTTCCTCCATTTTGCGATTTTCTTTTACATGATGAATAAACTCCTGAAGTCTTTTGACATAGACATCGTGAAAATCTTCTTCACTTCCCTGTAAATCCGCCTTTACAAACTTCAAAAAACTCACTAATTCTTTCGATACTTCCGATTCATTTTCACCATGTGTGCTTAGAAATAAAATATTTCTTCCGTCTTCCAACTCAGTTTCTTCAGATTCCCTACACTGTGTCTGAAAAGTATAAACATACTTTTTCTTTCCAAACGGATCGAAATCACAAACAAAAATCACATAACTATCAGGTAAATCTTCATATTCACTGCCCGCCAAAAGAATCTCCATATCCATCTGACTCTGATAATAGCGACTGCGTTTCCCTAACGCTGCTCTGCGAAGCACCTGCATCTCTACGTTATACCTCGTGTTCCTTTCGTCTTTTGCATATACGTCTAGCCTGACTCCTTTATATTCCGGGTGATATACAATACTTTTCTCTAAACTAACTTCTACATGGTCAATTTTTATTTGCAAAACTCTTTCCAAAAATCCTTTGCAATTTTCAGGGTCAATCATCACTGCACCAAACATAAAATTATGTTTGATTGTAAGTTCTTCCAATCGTGTTTTTCTCATATGCTCCTCCACTATGTAGAGGAATTCTATAGTTATATTGTAACAGAATAGAAAAATTTTTGCTATTCGTGAAATCCTACAAATTTTTGACAGATTTTACGCACCAGACAAAAAAGGAAAAAACCTAACTCTACTCCAAGGACATTTCCTAAAATGTCATCTGCCTCAAACATTCCCATTCTAAATATTCCCTGCGTACATTCAATAATTCCTGAAAACAATATAGCAGTAAAAAATACTGTTTTATTTTTCTCAAATTTTTTAAAACAATATGGCAATAAAAAACCAATCGGAATAAACATAAAAATATTCATAATAATTTGAAGCAAAACCTCTACATTTTTCTCCTTGAAAACTTCTATATAAGACGCAAAAAGTTGAAATCTGTATTCGTTTTCCATTCCCGGCTGACGTCCGTAAAGTGTCATGACAATAACCAGGGCTATGGATAATGATAAGAAAATGCTACTGATTATTCTTCCATATGACCTCTGTTTGTATCTTATATATCCTTTATAAGTTAGAAATAAAAATAGACATTCAAAAAATGCCCCTATCAGTAAAAAAGGAATAATTCTAGATGTATAGAGTTTTAAATAGCCAAAAAAATGTAAGTGCTTAGTTTCGGGGTGGATTTTATCCACTCCGTTTCTGCTTTATAATTGTAGCTAGGAAACGCAAGCGTTTTGCTCCATTTCGAGATTATAATGCAAGCGTTTTACTCTACTTGGAGGTTAGCAATTATGAAAGCAAAACGTGTCAATCGTGAAGAACAACTGAAACTTATTATGGAATGCCGTTCCAGCGGTCTTTCTGATTACCAGTGGTGTGAAGCACATGGAATCCATGCTGGTACTTTTTACAACTGGGTCAGTAAATTGCGCAAAGTTGGTGTGACAATACCTAATTCCGAGAGTAAGCACTTGGGAACCCCTGTTCATCAGGAAGTTGTCAAATTAGATCTGGTTCCGGAACCAGCACCAGCTGCTACAATAATGGAGAAAAACACTCGCATTCTAACAATGCCTGATACTGATGCTAGTGTTGCTGTGGAAATCATAATGGGTAATTCTACCATTCGATTCTTTAATAACACCAATCCAGACTTAATCAGAACTACACTCCAATGCTTAGGAGGAATGTCTCATGCTTGGTGATATTTCCCTTGCAACCAACATTTATCTGGTGACTGGGTACACGGATATGAGAAAATCCATTGATGGATTGTGTGCAATCATTATGAAAAATTTCAAGCATGAACCTGATGGACATTCTATCTATCTGTTCTGCGGTAAGCGTTGCGACAGGATCAAAGTCCTGTTCAAAGAGCCGGATGGCTATATCCTCTTATACAAAAGACTGGATGTTTTATCTGGAAGATACCGTTGGCCAAGGAACAGTTCCGAGGTAAAACCTATCACCTGGCAACAATTCGACTGGCTCATGTCAGGTCTTGAAATCGAACAGCCAAAGGCACTACGAATGGCGTGAACCCATTGTATTTACTGGCTTCGCAGGCATTTTTGTGGTATAATGATTATAGCAAATCTAGGAGAAATACCATGACAAAGAGCAGTAAAGATATCCAGCTTGTTGAGTTGAAAGATATGATTATACAACTGAATACTACTATTAAAATGCTGAATGACACTATCTCAAGACAGCAAGCTGAGAATGATAATCTCAAAGCTGAACTGGCATGGTTCAGACAAAAGATGTTCGGTTCTTCCAGTGAACGTCGTACTGACGATATCGCCGGACAGTTAAGTCTGTTTGGTGAAACTGTGGAAGAAGAAAAACCAGTCGAACTCATCGAACCTGAATCGTAGTTCCTGCAAAGAAGAGTCGTAAAAAGAGACCAACTTTAGCAGAACAGTTCAAAGATATCCCAACCAGACAAGTAATCGCAGGCACTCTGACAGATGAAGATAAACTCTGTTCGTTATGTTCTGCCCAGATGCTTCCGATTGGTACAGAAGTAATCCGTAGTGAGATTGTCTATACTCCTCCAAAACTGGAACGTATTGAATATATCGCAACTACTTATGCATGTCCTGAATGCAAGGATACCGAAGAACCACAGTTCATCAAAGACAATGGTGTTCCTGCGTTATTAGCTGGAAGTTATGTGTCACCATCTCTTCTGGCACATATCGCATATCAGAAGTTTGGACTTTATATTCCGTTAAATCGTCAAGAAAAAGATTTTCTTCAGTTGAACACTCCGATTACCAGAGCATCCATGGCGAAGTGGATCATCAACTGCGGTATGGAATATCTCCAACCAATGTATGATTACTTCCATCGCGAACTTCTGAAACGAAGATTCCTAATGATGGATGAAACACCAACTCAGGTATTAAAGGAAGATGGGCGCAGAGCTGAAACGAAATCTTACTTCTGGGTAATCCGTACCGGAGAAGATGAACTGAATCCAATCATTCTTTATAATTACACACCAACCAGAGCTGGTGAAAACATCAAAAAATTCCTGAAAGGTATCGCACCTGGCTTTTACTTTATGACCGACGGTTATCGCGGATACAATAAACTAAAAGAGGCTAATCGCTGCTGCTGTTGGGCACATGTTCGCAGATACCTTTTAGAAGCCATCCCAAAAGGAATGGAAAAGGATTACAGTAATCCTGCGGTACAAGGTGTGTTGTACTGTAATAAACTTTTTGAGTATGAACGTACCTATAAAGAGAAGAAACTTTCATACAAACAGATCGAAAAACGACGCCTCAAAGATCAGAAACCTGTGATTGAGGGCTTTTTGTCGTGGCTTAAGCAAGTGAATCCTGGAAGCAATGGCAAACTGAAGAAGGCCATTACCTATATCAACAACTATCAGGAATATCTGCAGACTTATCTTGAAGATGGTCGCTGTAGTTTGAGCAACAATCTCAGCGAAAATGCCATCCGTCCAGTAACTATAGGTCGTAAGAACTGGCTGTTCTCTGACACAGCCGAAGGTGCAAAGGCAAACGCTCTGTACCTTACAATTGTTGAAATGGCTAAAACCTATAACCTAAATTTGTACGAGTATCTGAAGTTCCTGTTTGAACATCGTCCAAACAAGGATATGTCAGACGAAGAATTCGAAAATCTCGCTCCTTGGAACGAACACGTTCAGGAGTTGTGTAAATAAATGGAGTAAAATGCTTGTTTTCCTAGCGTCTAGCCGTAGATGCTAGGCTTTCTTTTTTATATCTACCCCGAAACTAAGCGCTTACGTTCTTTCTGCCAGCGTGATAAAGTCTGCTGACTGATTCCTAAGTTTGTAGCACAGCCCTGCAGTCCTAAGTTCTTGTGATCATGATAATACTGGACTGCATCCAGCTTAAATTGTTTGTCATAGTGCTTTGCCATAATGAGATCCTCCTTCAGTGCGGTACCTACATTGTACCATAATTTTTCTTATAAGGAATTCTCATTTTGACTTGTACTATTTATATTCTAACACCAAAAGAATCTTTATACTATTCGCTAGAATAGTTATGCTACATACATTTGCTATAAATAGTTTATCATTTTTTATATTTTCTTTCATTCTAGCATAATAAAAACTAGCACAGTAGCAATTAATCCAGGCGCCATCAAAGTATGGTAAAAAATGAAATATTAATTCATTAAAACATATTATAAATAAAAAATTGACAATATCTTTTTTTCCGTTCAAATACTTAGAAAGCATAGGTGTGACTAAGTAACATATCAAGATTGTAGAAATAAACCAATAATGGCCCAATCCTGGAATCCCATTACTAACCCCAAAAATTGCCTTTATAACATTTTCAAAATTTATATATTGTGGTGTATATAATTGATAAAAAAGAAGTACCACAATCAAACATATCCAATAATCACACAATATCTTTTTAAAATTCTTTTTATAAAATTCTATTGAATTTATACGACTTTTTTGCCCGTATAAATATCCTGATATAATCAAAAAAATTTGAACTCCAACGTTAAACCAATAGGCTAATTCATTTCCATAAAATTGTAAAATGTGACATACTACAATCATTGACATGGAAATAAGCCTTAATAGACTAATTGATAATTCTTTCTTCTTCATTTCTATAAACTTTCTTCCAATATATCTGCAATTCTCTCGCACGCATGTCCATCACCATATGGATTTGCGGCCTGAGCCATCTTGTTATACGCTTCAGAATTGTCTAAAAGTTCTGTAAACTCTCTATAAATTACCTCTTCACTTGTACCAACTAATTTCAGTGTTCCTGCCGCAATTCCTTCTGGTCTCTCTGTTGTATCTCTCATAACAAGAACCGGTTTCCCCAATGATGGAGCCTCCTCTTGAATTCCACCTGAATCAGTAAGAATTAAATAACTTTTATTTTGAAAATTATGGAAATCTATTACATCTAATGGCTCAATAATATGAATTCTATCATCTTTTCTCAAAATGTCATTTGCCATTTCTCTAACTACTGGATTCATATGAATAGGATAAATAGCTTTTACGTCTGGATGCTCATCCATTACGCGCCGAATTGCACGAAACATATTTTTCATAGGCTCACCTAGATTTTCTCTACGATGTGCCGTAATTAAAATTAATCTACTTCCACCAACCCATTCCAATTCCGAATGACTATAGTCTTTATTTACAGTAGTTTTAAGCGCATCAATAGCGGTGTTACCTGTAACATAAATAGTATCCTCTTTTTTTCCTTCATTTAAAAGATTTTGTTTTGAGAGTTCTGTTGGTGCAAAATTATATTGGCTGATAATACTTACCGCTTGTCGATTAAATTCTTCCGGATAAGGGGAATATATATTGTAAGTACGCAAACCAGCCTCTACATGTCCAATTGGAATTCGTAAATAAAAGCAAGCTAACGCAGTTACAAATGTTGTAGAAGTATCTCCATGTACTAGTACAATCTGTGGTTTGGTTTCTTCTAATATACTCTTTATTTTTTCTAAAATGTTAATCGTTACATCAAATAAAGTTTGTTTATCCTTCATAATAGAAAGGTCATAATCCGGTATTACATTAAATTTTTCTAATACTTGATCCAACATTTGTCTATGTTGACCTGTTACACAAACAATCGTTTCTAATCCTTTTCTACTCTTTAGTTCTTTTACCAAAGGACACATTTTTATTGCTTCTGGACGTGTCCCAAAAACTACCATTATCTTTTTTTTATCCATGCTTCTACTCCTTACTAATTAAATCTTTCACTAATTCTCCCACTAATTTATCCATATCTATACTTTCATAAAATTGAATACAATTTTTACTCATTTGAGAATAATCCATTTCAATTTTTCTAATTGCCTCTGCTATTTCATTTGCTTTTAGTTCTGAACATCTTCCAATATTGTTCTGCTCAAACGGTATCCTTAATCCTGGAATATCATTTCCTATCATAGGTATTCCAAAACAAGCATATTCGTACAATTTATTAGGTGCACAATATAATGCATTTAGCGGATCATAATGACGTATGTTATTAGTGTTTACATATGACAATACCCCTATATGTGCTTTACTAGTAATTGCTAGATGATTTGGAGCAGCTATAAACGGAACAAAAAATGTTTCGGGATATTTTTCTAACAATTTTTGTAACTCTTCATCATCTCTGCCCATTAAAAGCATACAGTAATCATCACCCAATTGTTCAACGGCTTCAATAAACTGATCAAGTACTCTTTCATACCCAAACACACCTTGATACAAAACAATCTTACGGTTTCCAATCTCTGAAAGCACTTCTGCTCCTTTAGGACTAATCGCTTCTATATCATACTCTTGTTTATAAACAGTTGGCTTATTTGGTAATACTTTTGGTGTGTTCTTTAACTGCCAGTATGCTTGTTGTATATATGCTCTATTATATTCTGGAACAATAACCATCTCTGCTGTTTGAGCATATTTCTGAAGATTTGCTTTATAAAAAGGTAACTCATCAAAGATAGGAATGTCTTGAATCAGTTCCATCAATTGCATTACATGCCTATAATTATTTAAAATGTCTCCAACTTCCATTGCATCATAATCTGTAACTGTCCATAAAACATCTCTATCTGACATAATCTCTTTTATTAAAGTTCTTACCTTTCTTCTACGTTTAAAACGATTTTTTAGGGCCTGCAATTTGTTATTAGCAATTTCAGATTGTACATCATGTATAGTTATATTTCCTGCTTTTCGTATCTGCTCTGGTAAAGCAGCACTATACATAGTGATTAATTCTACTTTTATCTCTATTTTTGAAAGACTTATCAGCAGATTTCTTGCTGGCGGCAAATTATCAATATGAGTTAATAAAACAATTACTAATTTCATCTTCTTCTCCTTTTATACTCTAAATCAACAACCCATCTTGCAAATGTAAATAAAAATATTTTAAAAAACTGATGACTATCATATGGATGACATATACATTGCCACTTCACCTCAAATGGAGTAATCTTTGCTGTTTTTATCGCATCCTCTCTTTTTAATCGACCATATATCGATGTTAACTGATAGAATGAAGAACATACGTATTTAAGAACCGATTTCTTAATATCTTTTGGCAATTGATATTTATCTAATACTTTTGTTTCTTTTTCTACAACATACAAAATATCTTCTATTTGTTTAAATTTTGGCGTTTTAGTAGCACTTCCTGTTCTTTTTCTATATGAATAAAATTCCACATCACTCTGATATACCCTACATTTTTTATCACAAACTAATGATTCCAAGAAAAATAATTGGTCTTCTTCATATGCAATACCAACTGGAAAAATCAATTTATTTCTTATCAAATAGTCTCTTCTAAAAAAACCTAGCCATGGAACTACTTCATTAGCATGTTCTGACACAGATTTTTTCAAAAAGTCATATCCTGACAAAGTTTTATTAGAATATGAAATTTCAGGAAAAAGATGTTTCTGATATGTTTTTGTGTCCTCCTCATAAATACCATACCACCCTCGTATAATATCTAAGTTTTCTTTTTCACATATTTCCAAAAAATCATTTGCGAACTCTTTTTTAAAAAAGTCATCGCTATCTACAAAACATATGTATTCCCCTTGTGCTGCCAATAGCCCAGCATTTCTAGCAGAAGAAATTCCTCCATTCACTTTATGAATGACTTTAAGGTTCTCATATTGTTCCGCATACTTATCACATAGAACCACACTTTTATCTGTGGATCCATCATCAACTAAAATAATTTCAGATTGTTCTACATTCTGTGATAAAATGCTCTCAATACAGTTTTCAAGATATTTCTCCATATTGTAAACTGGAACAACAAATGATAACTTGATTTTGTTTTCTTTATTCATAATGCTCCATTTCTTTCTTCTTTTTTTTCTCTTTATATCCTATAAATATTCCCGTAACTAACCACAAAAAATAGCATTTGGCGCCAGGACCAAACGGTGATTGTTCCTCAAAAATTCCATTTACCCACATAACAATCCCTAAACTTATAATGATATGACAAAATATTCTATAATCTTTTCTTTTATTGATATTCTTTATTCCTACATATAGTGGAAACAATGAATACAATAATACAGGAATTCCTCCTACTATACCATAACTCATTAAGACTGCTAATGGCATTGCTTCCAAATAAGTTCCGCCTGTTCCCACGCCCCAATATTGGCCAAAGTATCTTGCAAAAAATTCATAATGTATATCTCTATCAGATGTAATTGCTGAAAAATCATTTATATCTTTATTATTAAGCATAATCTGATTGACATAAAGATTATATAAGGAATCATCTGTTAAAATAATTATAGCAATTATACTAATTATACACATCCCTATCGCTTTATAGAGAGGCTTTTTTATTACAAATAACACAATGTAAACAGTAATCAAAACCAGTGTAAGCAATGTACTCCGACTTTTCATCATTATAATCAAAGCACAAAAAATCGAACACAAAACTATTGATATAATTTTATACCTTTCCATAAAAAATAAAATTAACAATATAATTGCAGTCAAAAAAATCTGTCCTGCGGAATTTTTAGCACCATATAAATACCCACCAGTTCCTGCCCAATCTACACCTCTAAAAATATCAAAGTACAAATAGATAGCAACTATTAAGGCACTCAGTATAAACGCACCTGAAATTTTTTGTAAATTAGCCTCATCTAAAAATCTACCTGCTAAGATTCCAATCAATAGAATAAATGTGCATAAGTTTATGGGTCTAAACAAATCCGAGGAAGTATATCCCCCTTTGCCCAAAGATAATATTATACAATAAATATCAAAAAAAACAGGTATAATAAAATATTGAATTTTTATTCTATGATCATGCAAAATCATTACAATTAGTAAAAGAAACCACGTACCTGAATATCCTAGACTCAATATACGATTATTGTATAATGTTGGAATTTGAGTTAAATTACATAAAACACAACCCAATATAATTAAATCTCTATATAATGAACTCCTTTTTATCAAAGTCATTCCTCCCATTTAGTTAAAAATTAAATTCACCTTTTCTAATTTCACTTCGATGCTTTTTTAAATAGTGCATGGCGTCTTTCATGTCTTGAGAACAATTATTTTTTATTCTTCGTTCAAAATAAATTCCCAAGTTACACCACCTCATTGCTAACTCTGACTTCCAGCCCATTTGATGTTTATAGCTTAAATATGCTCTATGTATCACATACATAAATGTACTTTTTCTGCTTGGAGTACGAAACTCTTGGCTTGCCAAATGTTTTACATGAATATTACTGGACATAACACACTTCAAACACTCCTTTTTAGCCTTTTTATAATAACTATAACTAAAGTCTAGGTCTTCTGCATAAGCATACCCTATTAATTTTTCGTCCCACTTTATTTTCCAGTTTTCTACCAACGATTTACGAATTACAAAGAAAAATCCCATTGCCCACATAGTTTGTGTATTTTCTGTTATTTCATTAGGAAAACGTCCTAACATTGAAAGTGTTACATGACCTTTGTTTTTATTTATAAAAGATTTTGTTCCAAGAAAATATCCTATCTTTGAAGAAGACGTTGTCATATTATCATCTATACCAGCAATCATCGCAAAAGATCTATTCTGCATAAAATCATAAACATTTTTCACTGTATCTTCGTACACGTCAATATCATCATCAGAACAAATAATAATTTCTGCTTTTGCATAACCAAAAGCAGTGTTTCTTGCTTTGGTCAAAGATGCTTCTTCTTGATATACATACTTCATCTCTACAATATTTCTATATTTTTCGACTACTTGTTTCACTTTTTCTTGCATTTTTTTTTCACTCTGATCAACCACCACTATTTGACACGGTATATATTTTGCACTCAAATAACTTTTTAATGTTCTTTCTAATGCTTTAGGTCTATTCATTGTTGGTATCAATACTGAGACTGCTAATTTTTTATTACTCATTATTTTCTTTCACTCCCTCTAATGCTATTAAATGTTTTTCTACCATTTTCTCAATAGTATATGAGTGCACAATATTTATACTTCGCATTCCCCACCTCTCTATTGTTTCTTTACTATTAAGTATAGAGAGAATACTTGCAGTGAGTTTATCCACATTTTCTACGGGTATAATATAACCATTTTCATTATTTTTTACTAATTCTAATGCAGCTGCACATCGTTCTGTTGATATAATAGGCAATCCACATGCCATGGCTTCTTCTATTACCAATCCCCAAATATCTTCTCTTGTAGGCAAAACAAATATATCTGCCGCATTATAATATTCTTTTAGTTCATACTTGTCTTTGAAACCAATAAAATGAATATTATGTAATTCATATTTCTTTTTAATTTGCATATATTCTTCCGTAGGCAACCCTCCCACAAAATATATTCCTATATCATTCGGAAGTTCTTTAGCCGCTTCAAGAAGAAGATCAAATCCTTTTCTATAAATAAATTGTCCAACTGTTAAAACTACTTTTTCTTCACAAATTCCTAACTTACTTCTAATTTCTCGTTTAGTTCCAAAAGGAGTGGGCCTTTCCATAATGTCCTTCTCTTTAAGTGAACTGAATGGATAAAGAACGAGTTTATCCACATTTGCACCATATTGCAAATAATAATCATCGCAAGTTTTCCCCGTACTAAAATATCGTCTTGCTCCTGATATAAAAAATTTTTTGATTTTTTCTTTTATGCCCTGCCCATTCTTCGCAAATCCACCATCACATTCCAAATAATATGGTATTTTATGCCTTTTCATATATTGAATCGCCCACATCCCCGTTGGTGTGGTAAAAGTAGTACAAATAATATGTTCAAATGATTTATCTCTAATATACTTTGTAACCTCAGGACAAAACGCTGTATCTACTGAAATTGTTTTTCCCCTTAAAAAAATACCTCTAAATGTATTAAATTGATATTTTTTCCATGATTCATCTCTCTCGTCTGAAGTTGTTTTTTCAAAAAGCACTGTCAAATCACAATATTTACCAAGTTCATTAAAAAAGTCAACTCGATACGGAGATGGAACATTTGATAAAAATAAAAGTTTCATATACTTATTTTTCCTTTATATATTTAAATAGACTTTGAGTGTATATTTACCCTTAATATTACATCGGAAATATATTTTCTAATAAAAATTATAAATCCGCTCTATTCATTCAATACTTTCTTATCATCTGCTAAATATTCAGATAAATAAATTTTAACTGTAGTTTGTTTATCGATAACCGAAACTTGTCTTTTAGGCAATTTTTTTTTATAAACTTGCTCAATCTTTTCTACTATCTGATCAATATTCCCTCTTTCAACTACAATACAGTTATTACTTGCACTCTCTGGGCTTCCTCCTGTATTATAAGTTAATACGCAAAGACCACATGCATTTGCTTCTATATTTACTGTTGGGTAATTTTCGCAATATGATAGATTTAAAAATATATCCGATGTACTATAAATATACGCAAGTTCTTTTATACTTGATGTACGCCCTATCCCTAATATATTTTCTGGCAAAGATTTAATTTGTTTATCAGCAAGCCCAACTAAAACAATCTTATAATTCTTATTCAATCTTCCAGATAATTCTATGAAATCAGAGTATCCCTTCATATCATTCCAAGAAGTTGCACATCCTAAAACAAGAAACTTGTTTTCTAAATGATAAACTTTTCGAAAATCATTATTTAACAGTTTAAATTGGCTTGTATCAATCCCATTATGTATAACCTTTACTGGATATTTACTTAGAAAAGATTTTTTTACCAGTCCAGCAAGCCAATTCGATGGTGTAATAATAGTCATATTAGGAATACCAGTGAAAATTTTTTTCTTTTTTCCCCAATTTTTCTGTGACGCATCAATAATTGTTTTAGGATATTCTTTCATTTGAGGACAGTTATAACAACCTTGAATCCAGCGTTCGCATTGAACAGCATCACAATATGCTGAATGCCCTGTAAACGCCCAACAATCATGAAGAGTCCATATGATTTTTTTTCCATATTTTTTTAAATATTCAAATAAAACTTCAATATTAACATAATACCCATGAATATTATGTAAATGTATGATATCTGGATCGTATTTCTTAACCCATTCAACAAATTTTATAGTAGCCCTTTTACTTCCAAATCCTGCTCCATCAAGCAACCTAGCCTTGACTCCGTGAAGTCTTACATCTATGTCTGTTCCTATTCTAATAGCATATTTTTGAAACTTTTCTGGAACCTCTTCTCTGCCATATGCGATTCGTACTTCATGTCCCTGTTTCTCTAACTCTACAGCCAAATCCGTACAAATCCTACCTGTACTCCGAATACCACAAACAACATTTATCATTAAAATTTTCATATATTACTATCCTCTAAAAATAAATACGCTTCAAACTTATCCATAAATTTTTCCTGTTCAAAATGCTTCTCATAATATATCTTCGCATTTTCTCCCATCATATTTTTATCTGGATTTTTTATAAATCTTCTGATATTTTCCGCCAATATCTCTGCATCTTCTGCTTTACCACAATATCCACATTTTGCATCTTCAATTACTTTCTTCGTTTCTCCATCAATAGCACCAATAATCGGTTTTCCAACTGCCATATAAGATTGTACTTTTCCTGGTAATGTCATGCTGAGAATAGGATCTGCTTGTAGCGTAATAAGCATAGCATCTGCTTTTTCATAAAAACTCGGCATTTCTTCCAATGGTCTTCTTCCATAAAACACCACATTATCTTCATTCTCACTTATCTTTTGAAGTTTTTCCAATTCTGTTCCACTACCAATAACGTGAATTTTTACTGGTTCATTTTTTAATAACGAAGCCGCTTTAATAATAGTTTCTACGCTTTGAGCCGCTCCAATATTTCCAGCAAACATAAAGTCAAAAGCACCTGATTCTTGCTTCTTTGGAACTTTTTCAAAAATCCCCTCCGCATATTGTGGAAGATATGCTATTTTCTCCTTTGCAATATCAAATTCCTGCTGCAGATATGTAGAAAACATACGAGATGTAATCAATATCTCATCCATCTTCTTATATATTCTTTTACTGACATAATGATAATATGTATAGAGTATCGATTCCCTTTTCACTCCCCCCGCAATAAGGCTCTCTGGCCATAAATCAAGACAATACATTATAACTGGCACTTTATATTTCTTTTTATAAGCAATCGCTGCATGAGCCATCATTACCGGAGATAATTGATTACAAAATACCACATCAAATGATTTTCCGTCTGAAGTTTTACATTTTTTTGAAAGAACATACTTCACCGAAGAAATCACATAACTATAATAGTTAAACATTCTCTTCACCGCACCAGTCTGTCGAGGAATTGTATAACATCGATGTACTTTAACTCCATTGATCACTTCATCAATTTTTTTACCTTTTCCATATCCGTTGTACAAAATACCTTCCGGATAGTTCGGATATCCTGTAACAACTTGTACCTCATGTCCTCGCCTAACCATTTCTTCACAAATATCGGAAATACGAAATGGTTCTGGTTTATAATACTGACATACTACAAGAATCTTTTTTTTTTCATTTGCAGAGTCTGCATCTTCACTATTCTTACCTATTTCACCTGTTCCGCCTTCTACCACTCCTTCTGACTTTAAAACAGAAAAAATAGTGCGCACAAAACAAATAGCGTCCATACGGAAACTCATATGTTTTACATAAAAACCATCTAATTTTGCCTTTACTTCAATTTCTAATTCATCGCGTCCATGTACCTGTGCCCAACCCGTAAGTCCCGGTGTGACATCATTTGCCCCATACTTATCTCGCTCAGCAAGTAAATCATATTGATTCCAAAGTGCCGGACGTGGTCCGATAATACTCATATCGCCTTTTAAGATATTAATAATTTGAGGAAGTTCATCTAATGATGTTTTTCTTAAAAATTTTCCGATTTTTGTAATATACTGATCCGGATTAGAAAGTAAATGTGTCGGCATATCTTTTGGTGTGTCGATTCTCATCGTTCTAAATTTCAGTATATTAAAATATTTTTTATGTAATCCTACACGTTTTTGTTTGAATAAAACCGGTCCGGGTGATGTTATTTTAATGGCAATACATATGATTAAGTAAACGGGTGATAACAAAATCAGTCCCACTAATGAACAAATAATATCTATACTTCTTTTTATTTTCAAATAATGATTCTGTTCCATTCCTCTACTCCTCTTTCATCACATACGTCGGCACCATCTCTTTCACCATCTGGCGAATTAACTCGCTGTCCTTATCCGAAGCCGCTTTCAATTCCTTCAACTGTCTCATAAATACAGCCTCGTTCATATCAATCGGTTTTCCTATATGAATCAGGTTGTTATCCGTTGCCTGCAAACCTTCCTCGTCCATGAGAAGTTCTTCGTATAATTTTTCTCCCGGACGAAGTCCCGTATATTTAATTTCAATATCTTCCCCTACTTTAAATCCCGAAAAGCGGATAAGATTTTTCGCCAAATCTGCTATTTTCACAGGTTCTCCCATGTCTAAAACGAATATTTCCCCACCTTTGGCGTACGCTCCCGCCTGCAGTACCAAAGATACCGCTTCCGGAATCGTCATAAAATATCTGATAATGTCAGGGTGCGTAACCGTGACCGGTCCTCCCTCTGCAATCTGCTTCTTAAATAAGGGAATAACACTTCCGTTACTTCCGAGAACGTTTCCGAAACGAACCGCAACAAATTCTGTCGGGTAGAATTTGTCCAACGTCTGTACAATCATTTCACACATACGTTTGGACGCTCCCATGATATTTGTTGGGTTTACCGCCTTGTCCGTTGAAATGAGAACGAAACGCTCAACACCGTGTTTTCCTGCTGCTGATGCAGTTTTATATGTACCAAATACATTGTTTTTAATCGCCTCGTTCGGGTTGTCTTCCATTAACGGCACATGTTTGTGCGCTGCCGCATGGTAAACAACATTTGGTCTGTATTTATCCATGATTTCATTGATTCTGTGGGTATTTCTCACTGAAGCAATCAGAGCCACAAGATCCAATTCAGGATATTTTCTCTTCAGTTCCTGTTGAATCTCATAGATATTGTTTTCGTAAATATCCACAATAATCAACTGTTTTACACCATGTCCTGCAAGTTGGCGACAGATTTCACTGCCGATGGAGCCGCCTCCGCCTGTTACAAGTACGACTTTGTTTTGTACATATCCTAAAATTTCATTTAAGTTTACTTTTATCTGTTCTCTTCCGAGCAAATCTCCGATTTCTACATCACGAAGTTGGGATACGCTCACCTCTCCGCTCACCAGTTGATACATTCCCGGAAGAATGCGGATTTTACATTCTGTATGCTGGCAAAGGTCTACAATTTCTTTAATCGTAGATTTCGGCGCCGAAGGCATTGCGATAATAATTTTGGTTATCCCATATCTTTCAACTGCGGAGATAATGTCTTTCTTTCCGCCTACTACAAGGCAGCCTTGAACATATTTCCCCTTTTTTGCCGGATCATCATCTATCATACAGCATACTCTTCTCTTTAATGTCTCGTTCAAACGCAATTCCTTTACAATGGCTGCACCCGCATCTCCCGCACCGATTACCATTACATTGGACATTTCTTTTCTGTTTCTGATAAAATATTCCGTTTTCATAAATCGCACAAAGCGATAGAAGAATCGAATGCCAATCATCATTGCAAGAAGGAACATTGTATATAAAATATCGTAACTTCTCGGAACAGGATTTTGGAATGCCCTCATTCCAACCGCATTTACAATTCCCGATATAACAACTGCAAGAGTTATATTTACCAGTTCATTTACGCTTGCGTATTTCCAAAGACTTGTGTACAAGTGAAATGCATAAAAGATTGCTATTGTACAAATAATATTAATTCCTGCATACTGGTATATGGATTCCAGAAAAATTCTGTCAATGTCTGCAAAAACTAATTCAAAACGAAGCCACAATGCAAGAAATGACGATAACATTATGGCTATGATATCTCCTGCCAGCAGTAATATGACGCGCATATGCCACTGAGTATTTTTTTCAGTTCTTTTCATCATTTGCCTCCTCATATTTTTCCATTACTTTATCTCATTTTAATACTATCCATAGTATTTTTCCCCATACCCATAATATTTTTTTCTGTTTCTTCTCGGCACTTTATTTAGTACGACACCGAGAATCTGACAACCGCTTTTTTCCAGTTTTTTCTTAACTTCCTGCGCAATGCGATATTTCACCTTTTCTGATTCAATAACCATTATTGCCCCGTCACACTGCTTTGCTGCGATTGCCGCATCGATGACCATTCCAAGCGGCGCTGAATCGATAATAATATAATCATAAATTTCGCGGAAAGAATCCATCATCTTCTCAAAACGCTCGTTTGTCAATAATTCCGCTGAACTTTTAACGCTCGGTCCGGAAAACATAATGTGGAATCGCGGAATATTCGTTGACACTACGGCTTCCCCGAGAGAACATTGCCCGGAAAGGAAATGCGACAATCCATATTCTACTTTTCCCACATTTAATCTTGAGATTAATACAGACTTTCTCAAATCAGCATCTACAAGCAGCACTTTTTTCTGCATGGCAGCCAAAGACTGCGCCAACTGTAATGCCGTATTTGTCTTTCCTTCCCCCTGAAAACAACTGGTGAGCAAAATGGCTTTTTTATCATCTCCACAAAACAGTAAATTTGTTCTCAGTGTTTTGATTTCTTCTTCTAGTTCGTATGAAAGTTCGTCTTGTGTAATTTCAATCTTTTTCATCTTTATCTCCTATTTTCTTCTAGTATTAACTGTGGATTTCTGACAAATATCTCATTCGCATATTCTACTCCCACTTTTTTCTCCACATATTTTTTGCATTCTTTCATATTTGGTCTTCTTTTCTGTAGACTGTGAGCATCACTTGCAATAAAATGGATTAGATGTTCCTGCAGCACTTTTTTACAAAAATGTTTTTGAGAAAATCCCATCTTTCCAAGCACCGCCGACGTATTTATCTGCATATAGGCTCCCATCTGTATCAGTTCCTCGATATACTCTTTATGTTTATTCAGGCAGGCGTATCTCTCAATATGCGCTAATATAGGATTATATCCTTCCGATACCAGTTCATATACACTGTTGCGGATCTTCTGAAAATCATAATGGTAAGAAAATTCAACCAGTACAAATCTTGTTCCATTCATCTGAAAACTCGGATTCTTAAGAAGTGTTTCCATCAATGCCGTATCTGCATAGCATTCTCTTCCCAAATATAAGTTTACGTCAAATCCCTTTTTCTCTACATATTCCTGAAATTTATGAAACTTCCACTCAATCTCTTCCGCCGATGTCTCGAACATTCCTTTTCGATAGTGTGGAGTCAGAATAATATTTTTGACCCCGTCATTTTCCTGCATTTTAATCATTTTCAACGCTTCCACTACCGTCTTTGCCCCGTCATCAACCATGGGAAGAATGTGGTTATGTATATCAGTCAATCCTCTCATACTTTTTTATCTCTTTCTCTCAATCGGAACAGACGCCAATACGTTCAACTGTAAATACCGCTCAACATCGTCCTGATTTTTGATTCTGTCGTCCATAAGGAAAAGAAGAACAAGAATTCCCATCATCAGTACCGCTCCTAAAAGACCGCCTACTATCATGTTCTTGGTTGTGTTCGGTGTCACCGGATATTTTGGCTCTATCGCTTTTTCTACCGTACTTGGTTTATCTTTTCCCATTACTTCCTGAATTCTCTCTGCCAATGTGTCTGACATTGCATTTGATAAAGATTTTGCCAGTTGAGGATCAGCGCTTGTCACTGTTGTTTTTAACATACTTGTGTCTGTAGGGTTTTCAACGGAAATCATTCCTGCAACTTCTTCATATGTCATATCCAAATTTACTCTATTAATCGCATCTTCAATAACAGGTCGGCTCTTCGACAATGTAATAAAGTCTGAAGTCAACTGTCTGCTCAGGTTGATATTAATGGACTCTCCCCCTTGGGTTCCCAGCACATATATCATTGATGACGCCTGATACAACGGTGTTACGCATATTTTCGTATATCCAAATGCCGCGCATACTCCCACTGCCAGACTTAAAAGAATAAGCCACCATTTTCGCAATAACAGATTCAATATTTCTATTAAATCAATCCCTGTTTCCTCGTTTTCCCATGTTCTTTCTTCCATGTTTCCTCCTGTTGTCTGTCATCTGTTTGCTGTTTACTTTTATCTTTCACTTCATGCAGGAAATTTCTCCCTGCCGACATGAAAAACAGCATTGTTTTAAAAACAACGCTGTCCCACATAATCTGTCTTATTTTCTATTTGAATGCCGTTCTCTTTCTAAACACAACAGCACCTGCCAATGCTGCGATTGCAGCAACTCCCGCAACTGCTACCCTAGGAGTTTCACTTGTCTTTGGCGATTCTGTGGAAGAAGCAGATGTATTCCTGTCTACTACAAATGCTACCGGTGACAAAGAATCAAATGTTGCTGTGATTGTACCTTTGCCCGCTTTTGACGGTTCTTCTGTCCATGCTCCATTCTCATAATGAAGAATTGCTACATTTGTTGACGCTAACACTCCCGGAACTTTGAAAGTAATCGTCACCGGGAATGACGGATTTCCTACTGCTCTTACTTCGCGGACATCAACAACTTCCATTCCGTCCACATAGTTATCTCCAATAATATCTTTTAATGTTTCTTTGCTTTGCAATAACTTTGCTGCTGTTTTTCCCTCTTTCGTAAGTTCTTCAATAACAATTTCCACGTTCTTGCCATCTTTATCTACTGCTTTTGTATATTCTGTCACAACGGCGTTCTTCTCAGGACTTGGAGTTGCAAATGCGGTAATTCCCATTGCAATACTTAAAGTACCTGCAAGTACCATGCCCAAAAATTTCTTTCCTAATTTCTGCATTTTTATTCCCTCCTATTTTCTCTCTATTTTTACATTTTTCGACGTTATATCATCTTTGTTCACGTTTGTAAAACGTTTTTACAACTTTTTCCTGCAATTTTTCGTTATCGACAACGAACTCATCATACTTTTCACCCTGTCGGACCGTCCCCGGAACTTTATCCACCTCGCCTTCCAGCTTATAATTAATCATTTTTTTCAGTTCTCCTTCAGAAATATCCGTTACCATATACGGCTCCATTTTCTTATATAACTGAACAACATCTTTCGTCTCCTGCATTTCCTCCTGCAGTTGCTGCACAAGCGCTTCTATAAACAGGCTCTGCCTTTCCATACGTTCATTGTTGCTTCCCGACACATTTGTATCCCTGTAGCGGACATACTGCTGTGCCATTTCTCCGTTGAGCGTAACGGTCTCCCCTTTCTTAAATGCAGGATTAATGTGCGTATAGTCTTCAGCCATCGTAATTTTCACTCCGCCCAATTCATCGGTAATCTTTGAAAATCCTTCCATGGTTAATGCCACATAAGCGTTAATCGGAATCTGATACAGAAGGTTCGACACTGCCTCTCTTGTCAGAACGCAGCTTCTCCTTCCTCCGTCCCCGTAAGCATACTGCAGCGCAATCTGTGCTCTTTCCGTCGAAAGCGGATTCCCATTCATGTCATACGTTTTGATGTCCGTCATTGTGTCCCTGGAAATGGAAAGCGCTTTTGTCGTTTTCTTTTCCGTATCCATTGCAAAGAGAACTAAACTGTCCGTCTGACCGCCGTCACCCACTTTGCGCTCCTCTATTTCATTCTCCTCGTCAATTCCCATAAAAAGAACCGTCCGCAAATCGTAATTGTATTTATATTTTTCCCCTTTATAAGTAATATAATTTCTTTCCTGATTGCCGCTCGTGTATTCGTCATAGTCTGCTTCCTTTTTCTTCTCCTGCTGCATGCGGTATGCCAGCACCACTGTCACCGCCACGAGCAGGACAGTAACAATTCCTAAAATAATATACTTTCGTTTCTTCACTTTTTCGCTCCTGTTTCTTCTGATACGAGAAAAGCCAATACGTAAACGGTATCGGCTTTTCCTATTCATCTTTTATCTTTCCATTAATTCTTCCGCGATATTTCTTGCATGATCCGAAATTCTTTCCAGACAGACAAGCGCATCTAAAAAGACAATTCCTGCTTCCGCATTACATTGGTTATTTGCTAATCGCTTAATATGTTTTGTACGAAGCATCAGTTCAAGTTGATCTGCCTGCGTTTCCTTCTCAATTACTCTCAACGCTTTATCCTGGCTCTCCTCCTCGAACGCTTCAAGAGCATATTTATAACTCTTTGCACAGACATCTAACATTTCTTTAATTCCGTCTGTGCCCATATCTGAAAATTTCAGTTTCTTTTCCCGGAGTGTTTCCGCAAACTCTGATATGTTTTCACAGTAGTCACTGATTCTTTCCATATCAGATACAATCTGTAATAAATGCGCCACTTCCTGATGTTCCTTCTCGCTTACCTGAAGAGAAGAAATCTTAATCGCATATGTGGTGATTCCCGCACTCAATTTATCGACTACACTCTCTTCTTCCTTCAGCGCTTTAATATCATCGCTGCTCAATGTGAACAACACCGTTTTCGCTTTCTCCAAAGAGTCCATAACGATGTGTCCCATACGTGCAATTTCCGTAATTGTAGACTGTAGGGCGATGCTTGGTGTCTCTAACATTCTGTCGTCAAGAAGAACTGCTGAATCTTCCTGCTCACTTTCGTCCACACGTCCGATTTTCTTAGCCAGTTTAATGATTAAGTCTGATACTGGGAACAATAGGATTGTTGTTCCGATGTTGAAGATCGTGTGTACCGTACTAATCTGTGTCTGTGTAATCATTCCCGTTCCCATCGCCGGATTGATCACCGTGAAGAAGACAATGGCTATAACACTGAATAAGATTGTTCCGATAATGTTAAACAGTAAGTGCATAAGCGCTGCTGTCTTCGCATTTTTCTTAGCACCCACACTTGATAACATGGCAGTTACACAAGTACCGATGTTCTGTCCCATGATAATGTAGATTGCCGCGCTCATCGGAACAAGTCCCGCTGCCGCCAGACTCTGCAAAATTCCCACTGAAGCAGATGAACTTTGAATAATCGCCGTCACCGCTGTTCCCGCAAGAATTCCCAAAATAGGATTACGTCCCAGTGTAATGAAAACTTCGCGGAATGCCGGAGATTCTTTCAACGGTGAAACCGCTGATGACATTGTTGAAATGCCGACAAACAAAATACCAAATCCAATAATGATACTTGCAACTTCCTTAGACGAATGTCTCTTGCCTGTCAGCATAATGATTACACCGATGATAATGGCAATCGGGGCAAGCGTCGTAGGACTTAGCGCTTTCGCCCACTCCACACTGGAAACAAGCCAGCCTGTTACCGTCGTACCGATATTCGCACCCATGATAACTCCCATGGCCTGTCCTAAATTCATAATTCCTGCATTTACAAATCCGACAACCATAACCGTAGTTGCCGATGAACTTTGGATAACCGCCGTGATCAATGCTCCAAGCAATACTCCAAAAAATTTGTTCTTCGTTAGTACCTCTAACAATGATTTCATTTTATTTCCGGCTGCGTTCTCAAGTCCCTGAGCCATAATCTGCATACCGTAAATAAACATTCCCAATCCGCCTGCGAAAGGGATAATAATGTCTGCGTAACTCATTGATTTCCTCCTCGAAAAGTCAACTTTTAACTTTTACCTTTTTCTTACGTCCTTTTTACCATACCATTATCTTTCAGCAAAAACAACTTATTTTTTCATTTTAGGCTCAAAAATCAACGATGCGCCGTATCCGAAAATCAGCGCAGAGGACGTTCCCACCGCCGCCGCTTTCAGTCCTCCCATGAAAGTTCCTATAAATCCATACTGCTGAATTGCCTCTTTTACTCCTTTCCACAGAGCGTTTCCAAATCCCAAAAGCGGGACGCTTGCCCCCGCTCCCGCATAGTTTTGAAAAGGTTCATATAAATTCAAAAATCCCAATACGGTTCCCGAACAGACGAGAAGAACCATAACTCTTCCCGGCATAAGTTTTGTCCTGTCCAACAAAATCTGCACAATCGCACAGACAAGCCCGCCAACCCAAAACGCATTTATATAGTCCATTTTTTCTTCCTCCTTAACAATGCTCCAATACAATACCGTGGGCTATTCCCGGAACACTTTCTCCCTCATTGTAACTTACGGTGGACATCAAAGCCCCTGTCGGCACAAAGAGCACTCTTCTCCACTCCCCGCTCTCCAGTTTCGGCAGAATATAGGCCGATAATGTCGTAGCCGCACAGCCGCAGCCGCTCCCCCCCGCATGAGTATCCTGTGTTTTCTGATCGAAAATAGTCATTCCGCAGTCCATGTGATTGCTCCTTATATCTCTCCCCTGTTTTCCGACCAAATCAAAAAGAATGCTCTGTCCGATATATCCGAGATCCCCGGTAATAATCCTGTCATAATCCGTCTCCCTGCGGCTAAAGTCTTCCAGATTCCTCACAATCGTATCGCAGGCAGCCGGAGCCATACACGCTCCCATGTTCTGTGAATCTTTCAGCCCGTAATCCACAATTTTTCCTACCGTCACACCGGTTATCCGCACATGACTTTTTCTTGTCCCGACAAGAAACGCCCCGCTTCCGGTTACTGTCCAATGTGCCGACAAAGGTCTCTGTGTGGCGTATCCAAGCGGAAATCGGAATTCTTTTTCCGCACTTCCAAAATGACTTGAAGTAACCGCAAGCATCAAATCTCCGTACCCGCCTGCCACAGCCATGGACGCCAGCGCCAACGCCTCACCCGATGTCGAGCACGCCCCATATAAACCGAACATCGGAATCTTAAGTTCCTCTGTTCCCATACTGGTCGCCACACCCTGACGCAACAAATCTCCCCCGTATAAATATCTCACCTCTTTCGGTGTTACTCCTGCTTTTCTAAGTGCAAGAAGACACGCCTCTTTTTGCATCGTACTCTCCGCCAGTTCCCACGTTTCCTCACCAAATAAATCATCTTCCCCAACCATGTCAAACCGTTTTCCAAGCGGCCCTTCTCCTTCTTTTTTCCCTACGATTGAACCGCTGCTGATTATATACGGCGCCGTTTCAAACTGAATACTCTGACTTCCTTTTATCATTTTATAGTGTCACCCCCGATTTGATTAACAGATAATACACAACGCCCAACACCCACGATGTCACAACACCGTACAAAATAACAGGACCTGCAATCGTAAAAATTTTGCAGCCTATACCGAAAACCTGTCCCTCTTTCTTATATTCTATGGCAGGCGCTGCCACTGAATTGGCAAATCCCGTGATGGGAACAAGCGCTCCGGCACCACCCCATTTTGCAATTTTGTAATAGACATTTAATCCTGTTAAAAGTACACTCAGAAATACGAGAACAACAGATGTCCACGCTCCGCTTATTTCTTTTGAAAGTCCCTGACTGCTGCAGTAATTTAAAATCACCTGACCGAGAACACAGATTCCCCCGCCCGTCACAAATGCTTTTGCCATATTCAGCCACACGTTATGCACAGGTGTTTTTTCCTTGACATATTGTTCATACGCCTTTTCTTTTTTCTCTTTTTCCATAATTTTTTTCCTTTCTACCAGCCCTTAAAAAAGAACAGACACGCCCCGATTCCTTTTCCAAGCGCTATACTTAATATGATATAGGGTATTCCCCTTAAAACTTTTACCCTTCTGATAAAAATGGGGAATACATTCAGGATTTCAGCCAGCGCCATAGACCAGCAGCCGACAAATATCCCCGCAAATATTCCAAACAGCATTAAAATCACGGTACCGACCGGAACGGGAATCTGATAGATAAATAAAATGTTTCCAAGTATCCCTCCGAGTGCAACACTTGTCTCATATAAAAGAATGTGATTTCCCGTGTGCGTCCTGTCGGCAAAATCCGATATGACACCCAAACTGACAACAAAGGAAAACAATCCGCCCGCTACCGTCACCCCTGCGCTAAGCCCGATGAGTGCCAGCAGAAGTTGTTTTACCCACATCTAGTTCTTTCTCCTTTCGTGAATAGTTTTCAATCAGTGTTGTCTGTATATCATTTTCATACAGCCGCATTTCCACTTCCATCGGTGTCGGGTCCACACTGAATTTTTTTCCTCCGAAATGATTAAAGAAAATCAGTATGCCCACAATCAATCCCACACAGTACATCAGTTCCAGCACGGTAAACCCGCTGCTTTGTTTTCCCATAAGTAATGTATAAATCTGCCCGAACAATTTCGTTGTCTCCACATCATTATTAAATGCCATGATGGAAAATGCCGCCCCGACAAATGTAATCGCCGTAACTACCGCCACCTTTGTCCAGTGTATAAATTTATTCGGTGTTTTCTGGTCTTCACAGGTAATGATAATGTCTTCTTTTCCCAAATTTTCAATGTCCACATTTGGATACTGTCTGTGTATACATTCAATAATCTTTAGTACAGACACAACATATCTGTGCTTTCCGTTATTCTGTACCTTTAGCAGTTTTAACGCTTTTATTTTGGGTATCATTTCCAAATTGGCACATTCTATGGACAGAATATCTCCAAGCGTAACTTCGCTTTTTGTCACTTCCACATTTTGTTCCCCTTTTATATATACGGTATCTTTCGTCACTGCCATAAATAATTCACCCCTGTAATGAGAACCCCTGCGTCTGTACTTTCAGCATGACGCACATCAGAGAAGTAGTAGACAAGACCTACTGCCACCGCAATCAGAACAACACAAAATAAGCATACCCGCACTTTTTTTCTTTGTTTTTCCATACATTTGCACCTCACCTTTCCAGATGTTAGTATGGCTTTTTTGAAAAAAATTATACACGGGTATGCTTTCGCTATATTTTTTCCCTCAAATATCCTAAAATTTTCTTTTCCAGTCGGGATACCTGCACTTGTGAAATGCCCATTGTTTTTCCTATTTCCGACTGTGTTTTGTTTGCAAAATATCTCATATAAATCAACTGCCGTTCTTCCTTTTTTAACTGTTCCAGCAACTGTTGCAGTAACATATGATTTAGTATTTTCTCCTCCTGCTCCTCCTTCTCCTCCAGTTTGTCCATCAACTGAATTTCATTTCCGTCCTTCTGGTAAATCGGTTTATGCAAAGACTCTACCTCACCGCCGGATTCCAGCGCCAGGGCAAGTTCTTCCTTTTCCACCTCCAGTTTCTCCGCAAGTTCTTCCACTGTGGGCTCTCTGTTTAAACGTTCTTTCATCTCTTCTTTCGCCAGATAGGCTTTATATGCTAATTCTTTCAGAGAGCGGCTCACTTTTATCATGCCGTCATCTCTCAAAAATCTTTTAATTTCCCCGGAAATCATCGGAACGGCATAGGTAGAAAATTTTACATCGTAAGACAAATCAAATTTATCAATCGCCTTTAACAGGCCGATGCTTCCAATCTGAAACAAATCCTCCGGCTCCGTTCCTCTGCCATAAAAACGTTTGACTACACACCACACAAGCCCCACATTTTCTTCAACTAACTGTGTCCTCGCTTTTTCATCTCCTTTGTGTGAGCGTTTGATTAAAGCGATTGTGTGTTCCATGAAGACCTTCCTTTTCCGATTGTTTTTTCCATTTTTACCGTTGTTCCTTCTCCCACTGTGGAAGAAACTTCCACCTTATCCATAAAAGCCTCCATAAAAGCAAAGCCCATTCCCGACCTTTCCAGTTCAGGCTTCGTCGTAAACAGCGGTTCCATCGCCTTTTCTACATTTTCAATTCCCTTTCCCCTGTCACGCACTTCCACACAGATTGTCTTTCCTTCCGTACGGCAAAGAATCTCTATTTTATGTATTTCATTTTCGTATCCGTGAATGATTGCATTTGTCACCGCCTCGGAAACCGCC
This sequence comes from Lachnospiraceae bacterium, assembly GCA_902381685.1. Classification (GTDB taxonomy): domain Bacteria; phylum Bacillota; class Clostridia; order Lachnospirales; family Lachnospiraceae; genus Faecalimonas. Next base: position 370,592 of record LR698958.1, read on the forward strand.
GTTTTTACATCGGACACTTCCTCCAGCGTTGGATTTAACTGTGTCATAAAAGATGCCACAGCAACTCTCGCAAACCCTTCATTTGATGAACGGCTGTCAAAAATCAGTTCCATTTCATTTGTGTCTTTCATATACATAGTTCCTCCTCATAAATATGAATTATTTTTGTCACTCCGGACATTCGCAAAATCTTCTTCAGTCTTTCATTCGTGTTCATCGCCCATACTTCCCCTCCGAACAGACAAACCTGTTTATATCGCCCCATAATGACGCCTATCCCCGAACTGTCCATAAAATTAGTGTTCTGAAAATCAAAGAAAATATATTTGATATGATTTTTTTCTACAAGTTGGTCCGATAACTTTCGTATCTGTTCCGCATTATGATGATCTAACTCATTTGGAAGACAAATGGTAAGACAATTTTCCTGTATCTGATATTCCATATTTTTCCCCTTTCTTAAATAAAAAGACAGAAAAAGGAAATCTTTTTCTGTCTTTTGTAAAATCTCTATTCTTCTGTATCCGTACTGCTTTCCCCACTTGTAGCAGTTCCCGTCAAAGCCTGCTGTGCCTGACTTGCCAATTCTGAATCCGGATATAATTCGGCAACACGTTTGTATGTCGTCTTTGCCTGTTCTGTTTTACCTGCTTTCTCATAGGCTTTTGCCAGGTTAAGAAGCGCTTTTCCGTCCTCGTATTTCTCGTCAATTGATGTGACAAATTCCAATGCGGTTACGGCTGTCGTATAGTTTTTCACCTCATAATTTCTTATGGCAAGGCGATATTTCTTCGCACAGAGCGGCGAAACGTATTCGTCATAAATTTTGTCGTATACGGCAACTCCCGTGTCGCCAAGAGAATCTTTCTTTACCGCTTTCAATTCCTTGGCAAGCGACTCTTTATTATATCCTGATGTCTTACTGTGTTCGTAAACGCTGAGCAACGCCTCATAACTTGTCTTTGTTGCCTCTGCAGTGGCCTGCGCCTCTTCCGTTTTCTTTGTTGTATCCTTGTATCCTTCTATCTCTTTTTTCAGCGCGCTGATTTCCGCATTTTTTCCGGAAATCTGGTCACTGTATTTGACAATCTCCTTATTCAGCTTATTCGTCTTAATCTGATTTGTTGTCGGAACAATCAAAAACCATACAACCGCCGCCCCTACAACAATTCCGATAAAGATATTGATAATGGTAGACATTGCCCCGTTATCTTTCACTCCCGCTGCCGCCGGCTGAATAATCGTCTCATTACCCAGATTATAGGTAACTGTCTGGTCTTTCTCTTCCTGTTCTTTCTTAACCGCTTTTTTGCTGCTGATTTTTGACAGTTCGTGCAGATATCTAAGCGTCACTTCATTCGTTGTGTCAATTCTGTGGGCTCTTTTTAGAACCTGCCTTGCCTTTGCATACTGCTCTGTCTGTAAATATAACAATGCTAAAAGTTGAAGCGCCTTTAAGAATGTCGGGTGTGCAGCCACTACCTTTTTCAACTGAATCAAAGCCAAATCTTCTCCGTCCTGAAGACAGTAACTTAAACATTGATTATATTTTTTAATCGCATTGTTTATTGTATCCAGTTCGCCTGCAGACTCCTGCACTTTTTTAATGTAGTAATTCGCAATGTTCTCATGATTTTTAAAGTTCTTGCTGATAATCCACTCTACAAGCGCCTCTGCGATTTCTCCTTTTGCGTAGCATACAAGACCTAAAAGGTTCCTTGCCGCAACATTCTCCCGGTTGTATTGTAAACTTTTTCTCAATGATACCGTCGCCCCGGACAGATCATGAATTTTCGCTTTTGCCAATCCATCATTATACCAATAATTCGATTGATAGATAAGTTTCTTTGTATATTCCACCTTGTTTCTCCCCGCAATCTTTCTACTTTGTTTGCTGCTGCATCATTTCACGCAAAATATCCGTCATGTCTGTTAAGTCTTCCTGATATACCGCGTCTTCAATCTGCTCTACTTCTAAACTGGGTTTAAACTTCTTAATTTCTTCTTCAAAATTTAACATCTTTTCTTCCTCCCTGTAATTCTTTTAACTTCCCTGCCAAATAAAGCGAGCCAAGGCAATACACTTTGCCCTCTTCACCTTTCTTTTCCACTGCACATGACAATGCTTTCAAAAGGTCCGGCTCCACAATTACTTCTGACTTTACATATTTTCTAAATACCTCAGCCAACTGTTCCGGCTCTTCTCCTCGCGTGTCCGGAATCTCTGTGATAATATAACACTCCGCTTTCATATGTAAACAGAGATATTGTATCATCTTTTCATAGTCTTTATCCGAAACTGACGAAAAAAGAATAACATTCTTTGTATCTTTCATCTGTTTTACACTTTTGACAAACGCTTCCACCGCACCTATATTATGCGCTCCGTCCACCACAATTCCCGGCATGATTTCTTCCATTCTGCCCTGCCAGACTACATTTGCCAGCGCTCTCCTCCATAGAGACATATCCTCTTTCTCCGGGAAAAGATATTCCAGCGCTTTTATGGCAAGCATGGCATTCTCCACCTGATAAACTCCGCTGTTGTGCAATTTCCACGTAACATACTTATCATACGCATTCACTGAAAAAAAATCAATATATTTATCCGTACTTTCTATAATTTCGTACGCATTTTTCGAGATTTTTATACATGGAGAATGAAGTTTTTCCGCCCTTTTTTCAATAACATGGGTATATTCTCTGTCCCCCATGCATACTACGGGAATTCCTTCCTTTATAATGCCCGCCTTCTCTGCTGCAATTTTTTCAATGGTATCTCCCAATATATCCGTATGATCCAATGTAATTGATGTGATGACAGTCATAATCGGGTGCTGTATTGAGTTGGTCGCATCGAGTCTTCCGCCAAGCCCCGTCTCCAAAATAATGTATTCCACATCGGCCTCGGAAAAAGCATACATTCCCATGCCAAAAAGGAATTCAAAATAAGAAGGGTGGGCAATCCCGTCCTTTTTCATCTCTTTTATTGTATCCATCACAAAATGAAATGCCTTCAGAAATTTTTCGTCAGAGATTTCCTCTCCCTGTATAACGATTCTTTCATTGATTTTTTCCAGATGAGGAGAAATGAACATTCCGGTTTTCTTACCGTCAGCCAACAGCATTGCCTGTAAATAAGCACATACCGAACCTTTTCCATTTGTCCCTGCCACATGAATTATTTTTTTGTTTTTCTCCGGATTTCCTAAACGCACAAGGAATTCTCTGGTATGTTCCAGAGAATTCTTTGTCGTAAATTTAGGAAGATCCGCAATGTATGCCTCCGCCTGTACCTTATTCATTTGCCTGCGCCTCTGTTTTCTGTGCTTCTGCTTCCTGTGTTTCTTTTGCCTTCCACTCTTCCGGAGTAAGTAATTTGCCGTCATAATATACATATTCTGCTGATTCCCTGAAAATTCTTTCACTTGAACCAACCTGACATACTTTTATTTTATCTCCGTTTTTTAACTTCGTTTCTTTTAAATCAATTCTTGTATTGTTCAGGAAAGTGGCGTCCTGTTTATCGTCATTGATATATACTTTACTGTTCTTCGTAAAGTTTTCTCCGTACAGACTGTAAGTATCCTCCACCTGCTGCACAATGCCGGTCAGCGTAACATCTAAAATTCCCATCTGCATATATCCTGTTTTTACAGGATTCTTATCTTTTCCGCCATATACATACTGCTCCCCGTATAACATGTCATACTGCAGTAATTCCAAGTCTGCCAGATAATTTTTAGTTTTTCTTCTGTTCTGGTGGTAGTTAAACACGGTTCCCGAATGAATGTCGAGACGATCAAAAACATCTGCCATTGCCTGATATGCGGCTATATTTTCATCTTGTTTCGGCAATCCGATATTATCCCAAATAACATAATTTGTATTGTACAGATAACGCCCTTTTAAATCTTTCGCTTCCAGTCCCATTGTCGGCAGATGGTCTCCGTAGAGTACCAGTACAGTCGGCTCGTCTCTGTCCTTCAGCATCTGAATCAAGTCACCGATAAATTGGTCTGTCTCATACAACTGGTTTACATAATATTCCCATGCATTCGTTCTTCCTTCGTCCTCAATTCCGGTAACTCTTATGCGGGGATTTTCAATTTTCTTTTCTTCCGGATAATCTCCGTGTCCCTGTACCGTAATACCGAACACAAAATCCTGCTGCTCTGTGGAGTCCATCGCATTTTTAATATGCTGTGTCAATACACTGTCTTTTGCCCAGCCGTTTTCCGTCAACTGTAAAATGTTCATAAATTCTTTACTTGTATAACTGTCAAATCCGATATTGTTAAAGACGTCCGCACGGCTGTAGAAGTTTCCTCCATTATTATGCAGTGCATGCGCCCCGTATCCGAATTTTTTCAGCGCTGTCGCGGCACTTTCCGCCTGTGTCTTCTTCAAAATCGTTTTGTACGGATATTCACCCGGTCCGAAATAGCGCATACTCATTCCGGTCAATACCTCAAACTCTGTGTTTGCCGTTCCCGCTCCCACAGACGGTACTTTAAAGTATCCCGATGAATACTGTTCTGATAATTTTCTGAAGTTTGGAATCGGATCCTGAGACGTTTTGAAAAATTCCACTTCATACGGATCGAAGAAAGATTCCAACTGAATAAACAGAATGTTCGGCATCTCTTTTCTTCCCGTTTTTGACTCTGTAATCGCTCCGTTATCTGTGATTTTATTCATCGTCTCTTCACTGTATCCGTTTGGCTCCTCAATTCCCGTGTTAAATACACTGGCAGAAAAACAGTATGGAAAACCGTAATCTTCATAAGCAAATGCAATATTTCCAAAATAATTTGAAACGACACGTTTATCAATTGCCAGATTCGTCAGAAGACCAACTGTTCCAAACGCGGCGACTATTGCGATAAGAGCAGGGATACGGTGCATTTTCCCCGTATACTGCCCTCCTCTTTTCCACATGGAAATAAGCCAGATGACAACGGCAACAATGCCTATTGCCAGCATAATCCCTTCAAATCCGGTGAAATACTTATCAAAAAGCGTCACGGCGTCTCCCGCTACTTTCAAATCCTGTGCATTAAACGGAGTAACTCGAATCAACAGCATATAACCGTTCGTAATTCCAAGGCCAAGCCAAAATACACTCAGCAAAATTCTTGTAAACACACGGCGTTTTACAAGATATGCAAGTAAAAACGTAATAAAAATCAAATAGGCATTAAATAAAAATGTCCACGGAGATTCTATCATGTAGTCCCACGCTTTAAACAGCGAGTGTCTTGAAATTGCCTCTATCGTGAGGTTTAAAACACACGCATACAGTACATGAAATACAAGAGAAAACTGATTCATTACCTTGTACACCGGTTTCATTTTCTGTGCGAACGCACTGTTTCTTCTTTTCTCAAGAATAGCCTGCCGCCGTTCTTTCCGGGCTTTCCAATATGCTTTTATGTCTTCTTTCTTTATTTTTTTAAACTGTATATGCTTCATTTATAAACCTCTCTTAAAACTTGCACGGACAGTATTATTTTTTAAGTCCTGCCAATCTTTCTTTTACCTGTTCCATCATCTGTGTATATTTTTCCAGTTTAGCTTTTTCTTCGTTGATTTTTGCCTCAGGCGCTTTGCTGATGAATTTTTCATTGCTCAACATACCGTTTACACGGGCAAGTTCTTTTTCCAAACGTTTCTCTTCTTTTGTTAAACGCTCAATTTCCTGCTCAAAATCAACAAGTTCGGCAAGCGGCAAATATACAACCGCATCTGTGACAACAACAGAAACCGCATCTTCCGCAATACCTTCTTTTGTTTTCTGAATAACAATTTCACTTGCATTCATTAAAGAAGCGCAGGAAACTTTGATTTCTTCAAAGCCTTCGCAAAGTTCCCCGTTTTCACAAACAACAAATGCTTTTGCTTTTCTGCTTGGAGCAACATTCATCTCCGCACGGACATTACGCACACCGCGGATAACTTCTTTCATATGCTCTAAAACATTTTCTTCTTTTACATAGTTCCATTCTTCTTTATATTCAGGCCATGAAGACATCATAAGAGACTCTTCCTCCGGAACTAAAGCACTGTAAATTTCTTCCGAAACAAACGGCATATAAGGGTGCAGCATCTTTAATCCGTTCGCCAAAACTGTTTTCAATGTCCACAATGCGGCATTTGCAGATACTGCGTCATCATCAGCATGATAAATACGGTATTTTGCCAATTCAATGTACCAGTCACAGAATTCGTCCCAGATAAAGTCGTATACTTTCTGTAAAGCAATACCCAGTTCAAATTTATCCATGTTTTCCGTTACATCTTTTGCAAGTGTATTTACTTTTGATAAAATCCATTTATCTGTCGCTGTCAAATCGCTTTCTGACGGAGTTGTAATTTCTTTTTCTTCCATATTCATCATAATGAAACGGGAAGCATTCCATACTTTATTGGCAAAGTTTCTGTTTGCCTCAACTCTTTCGTCATAGAAACGCATATCATTTCCCGGCGCATTTCCCGTTACAAGCGTCATACGAAGAGCGTCCGCACCGTACTGTTCGATAATTTCTAATGGATCAATACCGTTTCCTAATGATTTACTCATCTTGCGTCCCTGTGAGTCACGCACAAGTCCGTGAATAAACACAGTGTGGAACGGTGATTTTCCTGTGTGGGCAAATCCCGAGAATACCATACGGATTACCCAGAAGAAGATAATATCATATCCTGTTACAAGTACGTCCGTCGGATAGAAATAGTCTAATTCTTCCGTGCTGTCCGGCCAGCCGAGTGTCGAAAATGGCCATAACGCTGAACTGAACCATGTATCCAGTGTATCTTCGTCCTGTGTAAAATGTGTACAGCCACAGTGTTCACATTTTTCCGGCATCTCTCTTGCCACTACAAACTCACCGCATTCGTCACAGTAATATGCAGGAATTCTGTGTCCCCACCAAATCTGTCTTGAGATACACCAGTCACGAATATTTTCTAACCAGTGTAAATAAGTCTTGTTGAATCTTTCCGGAACGAATTTTAACTCACCTGTTTTTAATGCGTTGATTGCCGGTTTTGCCAACTCTTCCATTTTTACAAACCACTGTTGTTTAATCAACGGCTCTACAGTTGTATGACAGCGGTCATGTGTACCTACATTGTGTGTATGTTCTTCGATTTTTACGAGGTAACCCTCTGCTTCCAAATCTGCCACAATCGCTTTTCTCGCCTCGTAGCGTTCCATACCTGCGTATTTTCCGCCGTGTTCATTGATTGTCGCATCATCATTCATAATATTGATTTCCGGAAGGTTGTGACGTTTTCCTACCTCAAAGTCGTTCGGGTCGTGCGCAGGTGTAATTTTTACCGCACCTGTTCCAAACTCTTTATCTACATAATAGTCTGCCACAATAGGAATCTCCCTGTTCACCAACGGAAGTATAACATTCTTTCCTACGATGTCTTTATATCTCTCATCGTCAGGGTGTACCGCAATCGCCGTATCCCCAAGCATTGTTTCAGGACGTGTTGTGGCAATTTCAAGGAAACGGTCTGTACCTGCAATCGGATATTTAATGTGCCAGAAATGTCCTGCCTGTTCCTCATGCTCTACTTCCGCATCTGAAAGGGAAGTTTTACATACCGGACACCAGTTAATAATTCTTGATCCCTTATAGATATAACCTTCCTCATATAACTTAATAAATACTTCTTCCACCGCTTTTGAACAGCCTTCGTCCATTGTAAAACGTTCTCTGTCCCAGTCACATGATGTTCCCAGTTTCTTTAACTGAGATGTGATCGTTCCGCCGTACTCTTCTTTCCATTCCCATGTTCTTTTTAAGAAACCTTCACGTCCAAGTTCTTTCTTGTCGATTCCCTCCTCTTTCAACTGATTTGTTACTTTTACCTCAGTGGAAATGGCAGCATGGTCCGTTCCCGGAATCCAAAGGGCGTTGTATCCCTGCATTCTCTTATAACGAATCAGAATATCCTGAAGGGTGTTATCTAACGCATGCCCCATGTGAAGTTTACCCGTGATGTTCGGCGGCGGCATAACAATTGTAAACGGCTTTCTGCTTCTGTCTACCTCAGCATGAAAATATTTATTCTCACACCATTTTTCATATAATTTTGTTTCAATCTCTTTCGGATTGTATGTTTTCTCTAATTTTTTACTCATTTTTTCCTCCTGTTTTCCCTCATCAGTACATTTTTTGTTTCTTAAGGTAATAAAAAAAACCCTCTACATAAAAATGTAAAGGGCGAATTATCGCGGTACCACCTTTGTTATATATACAATAACCGTACATATATCTCTAAGTTTCTTAACGTGAACTACCCGTGATACCCTACTGCCCTGTTCAGATACCCAGCTCCAAAGCTACCTTCTATACCTTCTTCTTGCAACTGCCTCTCAGCCTATGAGCAGTTTTCTCTTTCAAGGAACAATATATACTCTTCTTTCTCATCGCCTTTAAATGTCATTACTGTTGATTATCATATCCCCCAAAGCCCCTGTTTGTCAAGAACTTCATAAATTCTTTAGAATTTTAAACTGTGGACGCAATTCTCCTATAAAAACATTGCAAAAACTGACGCTCCAACCACCGTAATCAAGCCTGAAACGACGATGGAAAGACTGCTCATTGCACCTTCCACCTCTCCAAGTTCCAATGCTTTTGCCGTTCCGATGGCATGGGCAGACGTCCCAAGCGCAAGCCCCACCGCTATCGGCTCATAAATTTTAAACAGTTTACAGACCGACTGTCCAATCACATTTCCAAGTACTCCTGTCACAATGATAACCGCAACCGTGATTGTCGTAATGCCGCCAAGTTCATCGGACACTCCCATTCCAATGGCAGTTGTAATGGACTTCGGCAATAAAGTAACATATTCTCTGTGGGACAGTCCGAACAACCATGCCATCGCCAGCACACTTAAAAGGCTTGAAAGCACACCGGACAAAATTCCCAGAAAAACGGCAAGTCCGTTCTTTTTTAACAGGGTAATCTTCTGATACAGCGGAATTGCAAGCGCCACAGTGGCGGGGGTTAAAAGATAACTTAAATATTTTGCCGTTTGATTATACATATCATAATCAATATCAAACAGAATAAGAAATCCGACAACAAATAGAATAGAAACCAGCAGCGGATTTAAAATTCCCCATTTTAACTTTTTCTTCAGAAACAATCCTATCCCGTAACTGACAATACTGATTGTCACTCCAAAATAAACAGATTCTGTCAGCAATTCTTTCATGATTCCATTTCCTCCCGCTGTTTCAGGCGGATAACCGCCTGTGTAACTTTTCCGGTACAAACCATGACAATTACGGTTGTCACAAATGTAATGACAACTACCGGAACAAGAATTTCCTTTAAGTCCGCCCATGCAGCAATGATTCCCACTGCCGCCGGAATAAACATCGGCGGCATAATGTCAATCAGAAAATCCCCCGCTATTTTCACCTGACTTAACTTCACAATTTTCGTGCACAGACAGAACAGCATAAGTAAAAGTCCGTAAATACTGGCCGGAATCGGAAGGGGAATGATACTGTACAAAACTTCTCCGATAAACGTCACTGTCAAAATAACTCCAAACTGATATAATAACTTCATTTTTTCACCCCCACTACAGTAATATTTTCTCTAAATCACTCACGGTCTCTGCAATGTAGGTTGCCCCGTGATTTTCCAATTCTTCCCGCTCCCCAAAACCATAGAGAACGCCGATGGAATCCACACCGCATATTCCCGCGCCGATCATGTCGTGTTCCTTATCGCCAATCATTACAATTTTTTCCGACTCTGTAATTTTCATCTGCTCCAGCGCATATTGAATGACTTCCGCCTTATTTACCCTTGTGCCGTCCAGTTCGCTTCCCGCAATATATGAAAAATATTCCTTCAATCCAAAATGCTCCAATATTTTATCTGAGTATACAGTTGGTTTTGATGTGGCAACAAGAAGCGTTTTCCCCTGCGCTTTCAACTTTTGCAGTAACTCGGGAATACCCGCATACACTTCATTTTCATATAAACCGACAGTCGCAAAGCGCTCTCTGTATTTTTCGACCGCCCTGTCTCCCTCCCCGTCGGTCATATTGTAATATTTCACAAATGATTCCTTCAACGGAGGTCCGATAAATTTTCTAAGTTCCTCCGGATTTTCCGTATGTATCCCAAACGACTCCAGTGCATATGCAACGCATGTCGTTATCCCCAGTTGTGAGTTTGTCAGCGTTCCGTCCAAATCAAATAAAATGTACTGATAATTTTTCATCTGCTTTCCTCCCTTAAAATAACGAAGGGACGTATACCGCCCTCCTCATCTATCCTCTTGCTTTTTTCTTTATGTTCCATTCTCCAATCACTTCATTTACGGTTGAAACCGTCACAAAGGCTCTCATATCCACCGTGTGAAGATATTCAAGAAGTTTTCCGTATTCATTCTGTGTAAGAATAGTCACAACTTCAATTCTCTCCGTCTTATTATATCCACCCATAGCGGTGTACAGTGTCACACCTCTATTTAATTCTTCCGTTATGAATTTCTGTACAACTTCATAGTGGTCCGATAAAATACAAACACGTTTTCTTCTGTTAAATCCACCGATAAAGTTATCAATGACAATACCATTGACATACGTAGCTAAAATACTTAGAATAACTTCTTTTGTGCCATACACTAAAATAGAACTTACCGCAACACACATACCTGTGATGGTCATTGCCTTTCCGATTTCCACATGAAGATATTTATTTACAATTTTTGCCACAATATCAAGTCCGCCCGATGAGGCATTTGCATTAAACAACATAGCAAGTCCCACGCTTACGACAAGCACATAACAAATCGTATCAATTAAAATATCTCCCGTTAAAGATTTATTATTTGGCACAATTTTTTCAAATACAAATAAAAATACAGGAAGCATGACAGATGTGTACACTGTTTTTGCTCCGAATTCCTTTCCGATAAAAATAAATCCGATAATAAGCAATGCTGCATTTAAAATAAATGTCATTACGGATATTGGAAGTGGAATAAAGTTTGCAAGCACGATAACAAGACCGGACAAACTTCCCACGATAACATTACTCGGTATCATGAAAAAATATACTGCCATAGAAATAATGAAGATACCAAGTGTAATGATGCCATATTCTCTGATAAACTTTTTCTTATCCATGTTTTCCTCCGCTTAGTTTTCCTTAAATAAAATGTCATGATTCATTGTCTGATAAAATGTTTTCTTGATTTCATCAAAATGCAAACCGGGCAATGTCATAATCCACATCAGTTTTGTAATGATGGATTCCAGTGTCATGTCGTACCCTTCTATCAGGTCAAAGTCCTGTTTTACCTTTTGTCCGACTTCATACACTGTCATGTTGCTTCCCTCATTTGCAACCTGGGTTGTCATCACAACCAATTTCTCTTTTTCTTTCCATGCAGACATCTGCTCATAAAATTCATGCACGATACTTTCCGGCATTCCGCCCACTCCAAAACTTTCAATAACAATACAGTCATAGTCTTTAAAAATATAGGACAAAATATCCGCTTTCATTCCCGGTATCAGTTTTAATACATAAATGCTGTTTTTCATCTCATGATAAAACCTTACCCGGCTCTTATGCGGTATCGTCGGAATATAACGAATAATATTACCGTCCTGAATAACCGCAACGTATGGGAAATTAATACTCTCAAAGGCATTATAACTCTTTGCCCTTACCTTCTTCGCCCTTGTTCCCACAATTACTTTCCCGTCAAATACAATATTGACGTCCTGTGATTCATCATCTGCCGCATAAATAAAACTGTCCAAAAGATTCGTCTTCGCATCTGTCACGTCCATATTAATCGGCTTCTGCGCCCCTGTAATTACAATCGGCTTTCTCGAATGCTGAATCATATAGGAGAGCGCCGAAGCGGTATATGCCAGCGTATCGGTCCCATGACAGATAACAAATCCGTCGTATTTGTCATACTGTTCCTCTATCGTCTTAGACAATATTGTCCAATGCTCAGGAGTTACGTTTGTGCTGTCTATATTGCAAACCTGCATTGTCCTTACTTCACATACCTGTTCTACCTGTGGAATATAGGACAAAATATCCTCTGAGGACAATCCCGGTTTCAATCCGTTTTCCGTCTGTTTTGACGCAATCGTTCCCCCTGTTCCAATCATCAATATTCTTTTTCTCATCTGATGTTTTCTCCTCTGTCTCAAATTAACATTACTATTTTATCGCAAGAACAAAAGATAATCAACCCAATCATTGATTACCCGAAATTTCTCTCCACCAATCTGCAGTATTCCTCATATTGCGGAATCCCTTTTAAACTTTGAAGGGATTTTTGGATTTCTTTATAATACCAGCCGATTATCTGCTTATCTTTCATGCGAAAGCGGTTCCAAAGTTCTTCTTTATATATAGGATAATCTCTGTCAATATCTCTTATGTTTGACAGTTTGTCCGCAAGTCCAATATATTGCACTTCCAATGGCGCTGTTTTCAGTTTCTCAATTGTTGCACTTTTTCTTTCTTTCCAGCTTTTTGTCTTATCCTCGCTTTCATGCAATACCATCGTTGTAATTCTTTCCCCAAACTCCTGTCTTAATATCTCTTCCGTCACTTCTTTACAGTCCTCGATTGTATCGTGTAAAATTCCCGCCGCAATTACTTGCTCATCGGCAGTCATCTCCGATAAAATCTTCCCCACTTCAAGTGGGTGAACAATGTACGGCCTGTCCGTCCCTTTTCTAAACTGACCTTCATGTGCTTTCGTTGCAAATCGGATTGCTTTTTCTACCATAGACATTACCCTTTCTATTGTACAATTATAGTTTTATCATACCACTTTTCCATTCGTGTAAAAAGGATTTTCCTTTGATTCTTCCTTTTTTTCATGTATAATATCGAGAGATAATATATGGAGGAAATAAACATATGGATAAAAGAAATGTACTTGTTACCGGGGCATCTCGAGGCATCGGAAAAGCCATTGCCCTTCTCTTTGCCGAGAAAGGATTCCGTGTCTTTATAAACTGTACCCGTTCGGTTTCTGATTTAGAAAAAGTAAAAGAAGAAATTGACGCAATGCACATGGGAGAATGTCACCTTGCCGTAGGTGACGTCGGAAACCCAGATGATGTTGCCGACATGTTTGCGCACATAAGACGGCACTGTAATGGAATTGACATTTTAATTAACAATGCGGGTATCTCCTACATCGGCCTTCTTACGGATATGACAAATGCGGAGTGGAATACGCTGCTGCAGACAAATCTCTCCTCCGCCTTTTACTGTGCAAAAGAGGTGATTCCACACATGGTTTCGCAGAAATCCGGAAAGATTATACAGATTTCTTCTATATGGGGCAGTGTGGGAGCGTCCTGCGAAGTCGCCTACTCCGCTGCAAAATCAGGATTACACGGATTTACAAAGGCGCTTGCCAAAGAACTGGCTCCAAGCAACATTCAGGTCAACGCCATCGCCTGCGGTGCCATTGATACGGTGATGAATAAGCAGTTAGACGCAACGGAACGTCTCGCTCTGGAAGAAGAAATCCCTGCGGGACGATTCGGGCTTCCCGGGGAAGTTGCCCGTCTTACATTTGACATTGCGACCGGACACGACTATATGACCGGACAGGTCATCGGCATGGACGGAGGCTGGTAGATAAATGAAAACAGGTGAAAGCCACGATGCTTTCACCTATTTTATTAACGCCTGTATTTTCTTAAAAGTTTCTGTTCCCGCCTTTTCCAATAATTCAAACAGTATGGATTCATACGTTGTTAAGATAACGCCCTCCTGTTTTGCCCTCTCAAGAGCAATCTGTTTGTTGTGTAACGTGCGGGAAGACAGACAGTCTTCCACCAAAACCGGAATGTATCCGTTTTCTTTTAAATCAAGTAATGTCTGCAATACGCATATATGCGCCTCTATTCCACATACAATCACAAATTTTTTCCCTTTTATCGCTTCTTTGACCGCATCAAATGAACTGAAGGCTATCTTCTCCAAAGGCTCGTATTCTCCGAGTACATTTTCAATCTCCTTTACGGTCGGTCCAAGTCCTTTTGTGTACTGCTGAGTAACTGCAATCGGAACTCCGAGTTCCTTCAGTCCATTTAAGAGAATGGCTGTATTTTTCAGCAACGCTTCTTTCTCATACATGACCGGCATAAGTCTTTCCTGATAATCGACTACAATGGCAATCGTGTCTTTCGCTTTTATCTTCATAATGCCCTCCTATTTTAGATCCAACTCAACAGGACAGTGATCCGAACCGAATATATATGTTAATATTTTCGCATCTGCAAGTCTTTCACGCAGACTTTCCGACACACAAAAATAGTCGATTCTCCACCCCGCATTCTTCTCTCTCGCCCTAAACCGATATGACCACCATGAATATATACCTTCCATATCCGGATAAAAGTAACGGAATGTATCTATAAATCCGGCATCTAAAAGTTCTCCGAATTTTCCTCTCTCCTCATCGGTAAATCCTGCATTTTTGCGATTTGTTTTTGGGTTCTTCAAATCAATTTCCCTGTGGGCAACATTTAAGTCACCGCAGAAAATAACCGGTTTCTTCTCTTCCAGTTTCTTCATATACGCCAAAAAGTCCGTCTCCCACTGCATGCGGTAATCTAAACGCGCCAATTCGTTTTGCGAATTCGGTGTGTATACTGTCGCAAAGTAAAATTCCGGAAATTCCAGTGTAATCAGCCTTCCCTCTTTGTCATGTTCCTCAATTCCCATTCCATAAGTGACAGAAAGAGGTTCTTCCTTTGTGAAAACAGCAGTACCCGAGTATCCTTTTTTCTCAGCATAATTCCAATATTGGTGATACCCTTCTAACTCTAATTGCAGTTGTCCTTCCTGCATCTTGCTTTCCTGTATACAAAATATATCTGCGTCTGCCTGATGAAAGAAATCCAAAAATCCTTTCTGTACGCAGGCGCGTATCCCGTTTACATTCCATGATATAAGTTTCATTTTAACGACTCCTTAACTTTATATTCTACTTCTTTCAGCGTAAGAGCGTGTGCAGGGGCTAAAAATCCCGCATTTACCCTCTTTTTTGATTTTAATGCTTCCAATACACTCTCCACACTTCGTTCGCCTGCTCCAGCCTCCAGAAGTGTCCCAACAAAAATGCGCACCTGATGATACATAAATCCATTTCCATAAAAACGGAAATATAACTTTTGCCTATATGTTTCTATCTGTATATCATACAATTCCCTGACAGCGGATTTCTCATCTTTTTTATCGGTAAAAGCAGAGAAATCGTGTTTTCCAATTAGCAGCGCTGCCGCTTTCCGCATTTTTTCCGGCTCCAGCGGTTTTGTGTAGTGATAACAGTACTTCCTTGTAAAAACGTCGGCTTTCTCTCTCATATCCACTACATATTCATATGTTTTTGCCACTGCATCTAAGCGACTGTGAAAACGGTTCAGAACAAGTTCCACATGGCAAATGCGGATATCCTCCGGCAATTTTTCATTTAACTTCTCTTGAAATACTGCCTCTTCCACTTTTCCGGAAAGTCTTACGTTCGCCACCTGCCCGCCTGCATGGACACCGCCGTCCGTCCTCCCCGAACCGTCTATCTCCACCGGATAACCGACAACTTCCCCTATCGTCTTCTCTATAATACCCTGAATCGTCATCGGTGTACCCGATTGTCTCTGCCACCCCTGATATTTTGTGCCGTCATAGGCAATTATCATTTTATAATTTCTCATACGATACCACTACTTATTTTTTTCATAAATTAAACGGAGTCCCTTTAATAAAAGTTCATCGTCTATACAAATCTTCTGCTCGCAGTGAGGAACAATTTTCTTTGCCAGACCTCCCGTTGCAATAACGGTTGCCTCCTGCCCCAATTCCCTGTTAATGCGGGAAATCATACCGTCAATGCACGCCGCATTTCCATTGATAATTCCGCTCTTCATACAGTCTATCGTATTCTTTCCGATAATCTTTTTCGGCGCTTCAATACTGATGCGGGAAAGTTGTGAAGTTCCCGCCGTAAGAGCGTCAAGAGAGATGCGAACTCCCGGCAGGATCATTCCTCCGATATAATTTTTCTTCTCATCTACGACACAAAATGTAGTCGCCGTACCCATATCAATAATGATAAGAGGGGCCGTATATTCATTGATTGCCGCCACAGCATTTACAATCCTGTCACTTCCTACCTGAGCAGGGTTGTCCATCAAAATATTCAGTCCGGTTTTCACTCCCGGTCCTACGATTTTCACCGATTTTCCCAATACTTTTTCCGCTGAAGCACGAACAATATTCGTTATCGGCGGAACAACGGACGAAATAATTCCCCCCTCAATTTCCTTTGGATTGATATGATATAACTCCAAAACATTTTTAAAACTGATTGCATACTCCAACTCAGTCTTTGTATTATTTGTCGATAAACGCTCCACAAAATAAATTTTTTCCCTATCGCAACAACCGATTACGATATTTGTATTTCCAATATCTATTGCTAAAATCATTGTCTTCTCCCTAACCTATCACACTTCTTGATTTCAATAATACTCTGCCCACAAAAGCAACAAGCACTCCTGCAACAATCGCTTCCGGCACTCCGTTTATCCCTATAACAGACAGAATAAATCCATATACCGCATTTGACGCCACACCATTCGCCATTGCGTAGGCATCTTTAAAAAAGACAAAAATAAGATTCATCACTAACAGTGTATTTGTCAGTGAACCTATCACTCCGCAAACGCCGAGCGAAAAAATCATGGACGATTTCCATTTTTCTGTTATCTTTGTCATAAACCGATATACATAATATGGAATGATTCCTACTAAAATTCTTGGTAAAAAACAGATAATAATGCTCCCGATTCCTCCGTGAATTTCTCCCAGTGAATAAAATGGTGAGAATACAAAAGAAGTCGCTGTCGGATTCATCGTATTATTGATAAGACTTGTCAGTCCGAATACAAATCCTAAAATCGCTCCTTTTCTCGGTCCGAGTATCAAAGCACCTATAATGACGGGTATGTGGATAATCGTCGCTCTCGTAAATCCGAGCGGGATATATCCCAGAAATGGGGTAAAAGCCATAATGATAATCAGTGCTGCGAAAAGTGCAACCTGAACCATTCCTTTTACCTGTGTGTTTGGCTTACTGCCGTTCGTTGTGTTATTCATTTTTTTCTCCTCCTTGTTATTATTCTCATTGCGAGATACAATACAATACCGCGTAATTATAGCACGCTAATTTCTTTATCGCAATATTTGTTTTCCATTTTTCCATTGAAAGCATTGGCGTTCATTTCAAAATTATGCTACAATCGTACATAGAAAAAATTACGGAGGTACGTTATGTTAAAAGGAAAAACCGTTGTTCTAGGCGTAACCGGTGGGATTGCCGCATATAAAATCGCAAATCTGGCAAGCATGCTCGTCAAACTTCATTGTGATGTACAAGTAATTATGACGGAGAATGCAACAAATTTTATTCACCCGATTGCTTTTGAGACACTAACAAAAAATAAATGTCTGATTGATACATTTGACCGCAATTTTCAGCATAAGGTGGAACACGTTTCCATCGCCAAGCGTGCGGACGTTGTTCTGATTGCCCCTGCAACTGCCAACGTTATCGGCAAAATGGCAAACGGCATTGCGGACGATATGCTCACCACGACCGTTCTTGCGTGCAGATGCAAAAAAATCGTTTCCCCTGCGATGAACACAAATATGTACTGCAATCCCATCGTGCAGGATAATTTGAAGAAATTGCAGCACTATGGATTCGAAATCATCGAAGCAGACACCGGTTTCCTTGCCTGTGAAGACATCGGACAGGGGAAAATGCCTTCCCCTGAAGTATTACTGCAGTATATTTTAAAAGAAATCGCATTTGAAAAAGATATGAAGGGCAAACGTGTTCTCATCACTGCCGGTCCGACCCGCGAAGCGATTGACCCGGTCCGCTATATCACTAATCACTCTACGGGAAAAATGGGATATGCTCTCGCAAGAAACTGTATGCTGCGTGGAGCGGAAGTGACTTTAGTTACCGGACCGACAAGTATTGACCCTCCACCGTTTGTTCACGTTATCCCTGTCGTATCCGCAAAGGAGATGTTTGACACTGTATGCAGCCACGCCAAAACACAGGATATTATTATCAAATCCGCTGCAGTTGCAGACTATCGCCCTATTACGGTTTCAGAAGAAAAAATGAAGAAATCGGACAGCGAACTTTCTATTCCACTGGAACGGACAGATGACATTCTGCAATATTTAGGACAAAACAAAAAAGAAAATCAATTTATATGCGGATTTTCAATGGAAACCGAAAATATGCTGGAAAACTCCAGACGAAAACTGGAAAAGAAGAACGCAGATATGATTGTTGCAAACAATTTAAAACAGAGCGGCGCAGGTTTCGGTACGGATACCAATATCGTCACTCTCATCACAAAAGACAGCGAGCGTTCTCTTGACGTCATGTCGAAAGATGATGTGGCAAATGAAATCGTAAATACGATACTGGAAAAACTGTCATAATATAGAAAGAAGCGGGAAACTGTCCCGCTTTTTTTATTTATCCAATATTTTCTTTAACTCAGCCATGAATGTGTTCACGTCTTTGAACTCACGATATACCGAAGCAAATCTTACATAGGCAACTGCATCTAATTCTTTCAGTTTCTCCATAACAATCTCTCCGATAACCGTGCTGGAAATTTCTTTCTCCTCTCTTTTAAAAATCTCCGTCTCAACAGCATCAATTGTTTTCTGTATCTCCTCCGCTGAAACCGGACGTTTGTAGCAGGCACGAAGAACGCCCGCCTCTATTTTTGAACGATCATACTGTTCTCTATTATTGTCTTTCTTAATAATGATAAGCGGAATGGTCTCTATCTTCTCATATGTGGTAAAACGTTTGCCACACTCATCACATGAACGCCTTCTTCTAATAGAAGTTCCGTCCTCCGCCGGTCTTGAATCGATAACTCTTGTATCCGCATGATTACAATATGGGCATTTCATTTCTCTTCCCTCTTTTCACTCGTTTTCTCTAGTATATAAGTTCGTCTGAAACTTGTCAATATTTACAGTTTTTCAGAAATTTTTCTTCTTTTATCTCCACCAAAATAATGTCTTCCCCTATTTTTTTAATACATTCAAACGGAATTACATACTCCGAGTCATTGCCGAGAAAACCGCATATCCGCCCCGGTCCGGGAATAATAATTGCCTCCACATTTCCGGTACACAAATTAATTTCCAAATCCACCACACAGCCAAGCCGTTTACAATCACATGAATTAATCACTTCTTTCTCTCTTAATTCACAAAGCCGCATACACTACCGTCCTATCTTATTGATATTATTAGTAGTATATGCGGCCTATCATAAATCTTATGCTGACATTACTTTTTCGCTTTCAAATGCTTTTGCAATTACACCTGTCAGAACAAGTCCTGCACCCAATGTAATGGCGAGGGTGATTCCATACTGTACCATTGTCACTTCCTGCGTAAGAATACCCTGCAGTGTAATGGCGCTGTTATAGAACGGAATAAAATATGAAGACATTGTCGGATCTTTTGTCGTGTACATTGTCAGTAATCCAACTACAAGAACTATCATGTACACCGGCATAACAAACGAGTTTGCTTCCTTAATTGTCTTTGCAAATACGGATACGAGAGCAATAATCGTTGCATACAGAAATGCCAGTGCAATAATCAATACTGCCAGCATAATAATCTGCTGCGTACTCCATTTCATATCCATTCCCTGTGTCGCTCCGCCCATCATCTGATCCTGAATAATCGGCATACTTACAACCATTCCCACAACGGAAACAACTGCAGATATTCCTGATATTACCATCAGGGCGAACACTTTTCCAAAAATAATCGAACTTCTTTTTATCGGAGTAACCAAAAGGCTTGCCATCGTTCCTCTTTCTTTCTCCCCTGCAATCATATCCGTTCCGATTGACATTGCTCCGGCGAATAAAAGAAGAGTTAAAAGATATGGAAGCATTGTTCCAAGCGCTTTCGCTCCCGCCTTATTGTCGTCCTGAATAATCGTCTCTTTTGTGTCGGCATTTACCGTAAAAATGGAAATACGGCTCATGTCTCCAACTCTTTCATTCAGTAATGTCTGTCTGTATGCCTCAAGCGTCTGCACTCCGATTTTGTTGTATGCTGCCTGAGAATACTCCTCCGATGGATTGTGGTAGACAGTTACCTGAGGAACTTTGTCCCCATTTTTATAGTTTTTAATGTCCTCTTCAAATCCTTCCGGGAATACGATAAACAAGTCTGCCTTCCCGTCTTTCAATTCCTGTTTGATTTTCTTTTCCTGTTTCTCTGTTATATTCCCCGAATTTTCCACTTGCATATCCAGTTTTGCACTCTCACAAAATGCCTGAAATCCTGCCGGTTCATTTTGTATATATACTTTGGACTTATGCGCTTCAATGTCGTCCTGCATATTGCTCATAATATTTCCCATTAAATACAGTACACCGAGCATTGCGGCAACCGGAAGAATGAATACGGAAAATACCATTTTTTTGTCCTTAAATACACGGACAATCTCTTTTTTGAAAATTTCTTTTATTCCACTCATTTATGCTTCCCCCTTTCTCGCCTTATACAGTTCAAAGAAAGCATCTTCCAAATCATCTGTATGTGTTCTTTCCAATAATTCGGCAAGGGTTCCCTCTGCCACTTTCTTTCCGTCGATGATAACCCCGATCCTGTCACAGAGTTTCTCCGCCTCCGACATAATATGGGTGGAAACAATAACGAGTTTTCCCTCGTCTCTTAATTTCTTCAAATAATCCGTAACACTTCTCGCCGTCACAATGTCCAGTCCGTTTGTCGGCTCGTCGAAAATAACAATTTCCGGATCATGTACTAAGCTAACCGCGATGGCTGCTTTCTGTTTCATACCTGTTGACAATTCTTTAATCTGCTTATGAGCAAAATCCTTGATACCAAAATAAGTAAACAGTTCCTCTTTTCTCTCCCGCAGTACATCTTTTGGCACATTATGTAATCTTCCAAAAAAATCAAACATATAGTCCGGTGAAAACTGAGGATCCAGTTTAATGTCGCTTGTCAGAAAACCGATACTGTTGCGGACAGCCTCCGCCTCTTTCTGTACTTCGTGTCCCGCCACATAAATTTCCCCATCTGTCGCTCTTATGATTGTTGCAATACATCTGAGCGTCGTTGTCTTTCCTGCACCGTTTGGTCCCAACAGACCGTAGATTTCTCCGTTATTTGCAGTCAGGCTTAAATTATCCACCGCAACTTTTGTATTGCTCTTCGTCTTTGATTCTTTCATTTGTTTTTTGTTTAGTTTAAATACTTTGGTAAGGTTTTTAATCTCAATCATCTTTCCCTCCCCTTTCCTATTGTATTAGTATGCCAATACAATACGCTTTTCTTTTTCATTTGTCAATAGGCAAATGCTATCTACATATAATTGTATTTTCCTTTCTTCCTGATGAAGAAATACCCTGACAAAAATACGCTCATAAATTCCGCAAGAGGTACGGAAAGCCACACTCCGTTTACTCCAATTAACGTAGGAAGTACAAGAATATTTATCACTATCAAAACAAATGTGCGGACAAAAGAAATAATCGCAGAAGTTTTTCCGTCCGAAAATGCGGTAAACATAGAAGAAGAAAAAATATTGATTCCCGCAAAAACAAAGTTTAAAGAAAACAGGAAAAATCCCGTCTTGGCAAGTGCATATGTCTCCGTTCCTGCCGGAGTGAAAATCTCCACGATGACCGGTGACATTACCAGAGCAAATACAGTCACAATAATGGAGGAAATCGCGATAAACCCAACGCAGATTTTAAAAATCCTCTTTAACAGTCTCTGATTTCCGCTGCCGTAGTTGTAACTGATAACAGGAGCAACGCCCATCGAAAATCCCATGTACAGCGCATTAAATAAAAACTGCCCGTACAGAACAATGGTAATCGCGGCAACACCCGCTTCTCCGACTAACTTCAACATCATAATGTTATATAGGAAGGTTACGATTGCCCCTGAAAGGTTTGTCACCATTTCTGATGAACCGTTAAAAGAACTTTCCGCCAAGACAGACCATCTTATTTTCGGTTTCACTAAATAGAGTGAATGACGGACAAAAAGAAAATATATTATACCTGCCAAAGCCGGAATTAACTGTCCGATCCCCGTGGCAAGCGCCGCTCCTTCTACTCCCATATGAAATACGCCCATAAACACATAATCCAAAATCATGTTTGCAATCCCACCGCTTATTGTGAGGGCAAGTCCCAAGACAGGTTTCCCCGCCGTCAC
The DNA here is from genome assembly GCA_902381685.1 of Lachnospiraceae bacterium. GTDB lineage: Bacteria > Bacillota > Clostridia > Lachnospirales > Lachnospiraceae > Faecalimonas. The sequence continues at coordinate 392,965 of LR698958.1, forward strand.
AAAGAACGTCTGAAACACTAACTGCAGTATACAGGCAGGCGCTAAAAACAGACAGACACTCAAATATCCTACACAGTAATCCATAAGAACGTCCGTCGCTCCGAGCAGGCGCACAATCGGATTGATAAACAGATTTCCAAAAACCATAAAAATAATTCCGATGACAACTGCTGCCAAAACAAGAAAAGAAAAATCCTCACACGCTTCTTTTTCTTTCTTTTCTCCTAATTTTTTCGCAATAATGGCACTTCCTCCCGTTGCCAGCATAACTCCTATGGCAATCAATAAACTAATCGCAGGATAGACGATATTCGTCGCCGAAAGAGCGTCTGTCCCCACGAGCCTTGAAATAAAAATTCCGTCCACGATTGTATATAGTGACATAAATACCATCATAACCATAGTCGGAAATGCAAAACGAAGGAGCGAAAAGAATTTAAACTCCTTTGAAATTGAATTTGACATACTATGTCCCCCTTTTCCATATATATTTACGCATCACGCATACTATGATAAACTATAGAGTAAGTCTATAGTCAAGAGGAGGCTAACATGAATTCAAACAGATATTTAACAACAGGAGAATTTGCAAAACTGACGGGAGTGACAAAACATACTCTCTTTTACTACGATAAGATTCAGCTTTTTTCTCCCGACATAAAGGCAGAAAACGGTTATCGTTTTTATTCATTAGAACAGTTGGAAGCGTTTGATGTCATTCAAATTCTGCGAGAACTGAATATGCCTTTGGAAGAAATCAAAACATATATGAACAGCCGAAGTCCTCATCATCTTTTGGAACTTTTTCAGAAAGAAAGTCAGCTTATTGATAAGCAGATTAAAAAATTGACACACATGAAAAACTGGATAGAGAAAAAACGCTGCCATATTGATACACTACTTCAGACAAATATTGAGAAAGTTTCCGTTGTACATGAATCTGAAAAATATATGATACAATCGGAATCGACACTGGACGATGAGCGTGTTTGGGCAGAAAAAATCGGGGAATTGTTTAATTACTGTGAGGAAAATGGGGTAAAAAGTCTTGATCCCATCGGATACAGACAAAATACGACCGATATTCAAAACGGGGTTTTTCACCGCTACCGCATTTTCTATGAATTATTGGACGAAAAACCAAAAAAAATCCCCTATCAGATAAAACCTGAAGGGGACTACCTTGTTGCCTACCACAGAGGACATTGGAAGACAATGGGGAATACTTATAAAAAAATGTTAAGTTTTGCGAAGGACAATTCTCTCTCACTTGGGGACTACTTTTATGAAGACTGTATATTTGACAGCCTTACCTTCCAGAAGGAGGAAGATTACATCACCCGTCTGACCTGTCAGATACTTTAATGAAACTGGCTTTTATACAGTTCTGCGTAAAAGCCTTCTTTTTGCAATAATTCTTCATGTTTTCCCTGTTCAATAATATTTCCGTCACGCATCACCAAAATACAGTCTGCCTCCTGTATGGTGGAAAGTCTGTGTGCCACGATAAAACTTGTCCTTCCCTCCATCATCTGTCGGAAAGCGTCCTGTACTTTTACTTCCGTTCTCGTGTCTATGGAAGAGGTCGCCTCATCTAAGATGAGCATGGAAGGTAACTGCAGCATAACTCTCGCTATACAGATTAACTGCTTCTGCCCCTGAGAAAGATTTCCTCCCTCCTCCGTGATAATGGTATCGTATCCGTTTTCCATTCGCTGTATGAACCCGTGAGCAAATGCCTTCTTTGCCGCCCGCTCAATTTCTTCTCTTGTGGCATCGGGCTTTCCATATGCAATATTATCGGCAATGCTGCATGACTTTAACCATGTTTCCTGCAGAACCATTCCATAGTTCGCACGCAGACTGTCCTTTGTTATATCCTTTACATCTCTGCCGCTGACAACCATTTTACCGCTGTCTATATCATAGAAACGCATTAGAAGATTAATCAATGTTGTCTTGCCACACCCCGTAGGTCCTACAATGGCAATTTTCTGTCCGGCTTTTACATTGAGATTCAGATTTTTTAGCAACTCTTTGTCAGGCTGATATGAAAAAGACACCTCTTTTAATTCCACATTTCCATCTGCCTTTTCCAATATTTCTTTCTCTTTTGCATCGTCTTTTTCTTCCTGTTCTTCCATAAAATCAAATACCCGTCTTGCGCACGCCAACGCATTTTGCAGTTCCGTGACAACACCGGAAATCTCATTAAACGGCTTCGTATATTGATTTGCATAACTTAAGAAACTTGATAACTGACCGACACTGATTCTTCCGTGAATGGCAAAAATCGCTCCGGTAATCCCTACACCCGCATAGACAAGTCCGTTGATAAATCGGGTTGTCGGATTTGTTATGGAAGAAAAGAAAATAGCTTTTACACTACAGTCTTTCAATTCTTCATTCACTTTCTTGAAGCGTTTCATCGCTCTGTCCTGATATCCAAATGCCTGTACGATTTTTTGATTTCCCACAATCTCGTCGGTGAGGGAAGTCAATTCCCCCCTAACCTCCGATTGTTTCCGAAACATCATATATGTTTTCTTTGCCACAAAACCTGCCACAAAGAAAGAAAGCGGTGTGATCAAAATAACAATCAGTGAAATCTGAAAATGAATGGACACCATGAAAATAAGTGTTCCTACAATAGTCACTATTCCCGTAAATAACTGTGAAAATCCCATCAACAATCCGTCAGAAAACTGTTCCACATCTGTAATAACCCTGCTTATAATTTCGCCATACTGATGTGAATCAATATATTTTAGGGGCAATTTCTGTAAATGTTCAAATGCATCTGTCCTCACGTCATTCACAACCCGATATGTGATGCGGTTATTACACAAATTCATCAGCCACTGCGTTATACTTGTAAGAATTGTCACCGCTGCCAACTTCATTAAAATCTCCGTTATCCCCTGAAAATCTACTTTTCCTTTTCCTAAAATCAAATCTACTCCCTGCCCGATAAGAATCGGTGCGTACAGCGTACAGAGAACTGTCGCTACGGCAAACCCAAGCGATAAGATGAGAATCGGCAAATATGGTTTCAGCAGATAAATCACTTTCTTTATCGTGTCATATTGTTTACGCATGGTCGGACACCTCCTCCTTAGAAAGTTGAGAAGAACAGATTTCCCTGTACACTTCACAGTTTTTCAGCAGTTCCCCATGAGTTCCGCTGCCCACAAGTTTTCCTTTATCCAAAACAAAAATCTTGTCCGCTTTCATCATAGACATTACTCTCTGCGAGACAATGCAGACCGTCATGGAATCCGTATGTTTCGCTATCGCTTTTCTCAACTTTGCATCTGTGGCAAAATCAAGCGCCGATGTACTGTCGTCCAAAATCAGTATCTCCGGTTTTCTCACCAATGCCCTCGCTATTGTCAGGCGCTGTTTCTGACCGCCGGATAGATTTTTTCCGCCTTCCTGCACAATGGTATCCAACTCTTTTTCCTTATCTTTCACTATGTTTCCCGCCTGCGCGATGCGAAGAGCCTCCCAGATTTCCTCATCGGAGGCATTTTCATTTCCAAACAGCATATTGTCACGGATTGTCCCGTGAAATAAAACTGCCTTCTGCGGCACAATGCCAAATTTCTCCCGCAACGCTGTTAAATCATACTCTTTTACATCTCTTCCGTCTATCTTCACACTTCCCGAAAAGACATCATAAAATCTTGGCAGAAGATTGATAAGCGTTGTTTTTCCCGATCCGGTTCCGCCGATAATACCAACTGTTTCTCCTCTCTTTACGGACAGGGTAATATCTGATAGAACTTCTTCCTTATCTCCGTAGTACATCATGCTCACTTTGTCCAATTCAATTTTCATTTCACCGTTTTTCGTTTCTTCTGCCACACCGTCTCCACCGTGAATTGATGTCTCCAGCGCAAGCACTTCATTGATACGCTCTGCCGATGCGAGCGCTTTTGTAAATGTGATAATTAAATTTGCCAGTGCAACCAGTGCAAGCAGAATCTGTGACATATAATTTACAAGCGCCACTATTTCTCCCTGAGAAAGATTACCGTAATAAACTTCCTGACCGCCGAACCACACAATTAAAATCGTCGCCCCGTTTACAATCAAATAGGTTATCGGATTTAAAAGCGCCGATATTTTCCCCACGAAAATCTGCATATGCATCAGATTTTTCGTCTCCTGACGAAACTCCTCTTTTTCCCTTTCCTGCATGCGAAACGCTCTGACAACACGAACTCCCGACAGATTTTCTCTCGTCATCAGCATAACCTTTTCCAGTCTTTTCTGCACTTTTCTATATAACGGTATTGTCCATATCATAATTCCGTAAATGACTACGGAAAGAAGCGGCACTGCCACAACAAAAATCAACGCCAGTTTTACGCTGATGGTAAACGCCATCGCCATCGCTCCCACCACAATAAAAGGAGAGCGCAAAAATAATCGGAGTACAAGATTTACCCCTGACTGTACCTGATTGATGTCACTTGTTATCCTCGTCACAAGCGTGGCATTTCCCACCATATCCAGTTCACGGTAGGAAAGGCGTCCGATATGCCTGAAGAAGTCTTCTCTCAGTTCCGTTCCAAATCCTACAGCTGCTTTCGCTGCAAAATATTGGGCAGTGAGGGAACATGCAAGTCCAAGCACACCAAAAGCAACTAAAATTCCACCCATTTTCCACACAAATGACATATTTTGATTTTTTATCCCCACATCAATCATTCTCGCCATAATAATCGGAACCGTTAATTCAAAACATGCTTCCAATAATTTGAACAGCGGGCCAATAATACTTTCTTTTTTGTAATGCCTTAAATATTTTAATAACTTTCTCATTTCTTCCCCTTCTTTTATTTCTTCTGACTCACTATTTTACCACGAACATTTTCTCTCTTCAACTTGTCATTTCCCCTGAAATTGTCTATACTGACAACAGACAATATATAAGGAGGATTCCCATTATGGACGAAATATTTACAACTGCTCCAACAGATAATCACCGGCTTCCAAAAGAAATGCGTGTGTATCAATTGCTGGAAAAACTACAAATTCCTTTTGAACGTATGGACCACGAAGTTGCCGATACAATGGAGGCATGCGAGAAAATAGATGAGAAACTGCAGGTAACCATGTGTAAAAATCTTTTTCTCTGCAACCGGCAGAAAACGACTTTCTTTCTCCTTCTCATGCCCGGAGATAAAAAATTTCTGACAAAAAACTTATCAAAACAACTCGGTATTTCCCGTCTTTCTTTTGCCGAGGCGGAATATATGGAGAAATTTCTCGATATTACTCCCGGCTCAGTCAGTGTACTCGGCTTGATGAACGATGTGGAAAAACAGGTGACTCTAATTATTGATAAAGATTTACTGGAAGGTGAATATATAGGCTGTCACCCTTGCGTAAATACTTCCAGTTTAAAACTTAAAACTTCCGATATTTTAGAAAAATTCCTTACATATACCGGACATACACCGACATTGGTTACTTTATAACTTCCATATACACAAAAACGAGGTGCCGCCATGCGACACCTCTATAAATATTCTCCTGCCCAGCGGCCGCCCGTTATCTCAACAGCCGTTCCCTGTTTTAAACTTTCCGGCACATCTATTATTCTCTGATTGACACTTCCCCTGTAGATAATGTTCAGACTTTTTTTATCCTCTTCATATCTTCCGTCAATCAACACATCAATTTTCTTCAGAAGCCCTCTCTGTTCCTCCGTGCCATTTAACAATTCTTCAAAGGTATATCCTGAATAACTTGCCACTTCATATCCTTTATCTTTTAACAATTCCGCCAAAACATTGAAACTTTCCGCCTGTGCAAACGGCTCTCCACCGGAAAAAGTTACCCCTTTCGCCAATGGATTCGTCTCTATCATCTGCACGACTTCCCGCTCGTCCACTAACGTACCGTCCGTATCACTCCACGTTTCCGGGTTCTGGCAGCCATGACAATGATGTGGGCAACCCTGACCGAAAATAGTTATCCGTATTCCCGGTCCGTCCACAATACTGTCATTTACAATCCCTGCAAGTCTAAGCATTTGTTTTTCCAAGTCCGTGTTTTACACGGTCTTTCTCCTCCGCTTTTTTGGCGTCATTCCATTTATCCATTGTTCCCACTAAATATCCGGTAATTCTTCTGATACGTTCAAACCCAACATCTTGTCCTAATCTGTTTCTCTGTTCCATCTTTCTTCCTCCTTTATTCACAACCGTAAAATTGCGGCATATTCGGATACAGTTTACGAAGTTCCTCCAATTTTTCTTCACTGATTGCCTCCCCTTCACGTCTTCCGCATCTCGGGCAGACATCATCAATCACGCCTACATATCCGCAGGCCGGATCACGATCAACCGGGTGGTTCACACTTCCATAGCCGATTCCCGCATCGTGCATACAGCGAATAACACTCTCAAATGCCTCCACATTCTTTGCAGTGTCTCCGTCCAATTCCACATAACTGATATGTCCCGCATTTGTCAGAGCATGATATGGGGCTTCTTTATATATTTTATCGTAGGCGGAAATATCGTACCAAACCGGAACGTGAAAACTGTTTGTATAGTATTCTCTGTCCGTTACATTTTTAATAACACCATAACGCTTTTTATCCATTTTCACAAATCTTCCGGAAAGTCCCTCCGCCGGAGTTGCCAACAACGTATAATTCAGATTTCTTCTCTCTGATTCCCGATCCGTAAATTCTCTCATATGTCCGATAATTTCAAGACCTTTCTTTTGCATCTCCTCGCTTTCCCCGTGATGATGACCGTAAAGCGCCGTCAGCGTTTCCGCCAGTCCGATAAATCCAATAGACAGCGTTCCATGTTTTAACACTTCACGCACTTCATCGTTCGGTCCCAACTTGTCCGAATCAAGCCACACGCCCTGTCCCATAAGAAATGGATAATTGTAAACGTGTTTCTTCGCCTGAATCTCAAATCTGTCATACAACTGTTGCGCAACCAATTCCATCATCTTGTCCAGTTTCTCATAAAAAACTTTCTCGTCATGATTACTTTCAATGGCTATTCTCGGAAGATTAAGAGATGTAAAGGAAAGATTACCTCTGGAATACGAAACCTCTTTATCTTTATGGCAATAGTTTCCGATTACACGGGTACGGCACCCCATTGTTGCAACCTCTGTTTCCGGGTGTCCCGGCTTATAATATTGCAGATTGAAAGGCGAATCCAAAAAGACATAATTCGGAAAAAGCCGTTTCGCACTGACTTTACAACTTAACCGGAACAAATCATAGTTCGGGTCACCCTCATTATAATTTACGCCCTCTTTTACTTTAAAAATGTGTATAGGGAAAATACAGGTTTCTCCGTTGCCCAGCCCCGCATCAGTTGCCAAAAGAACATTCCGGATAACCATACGTCCCTCCGGAGATGTATCCGTTCCATAGTTTATGGAAGAAAACGGGGTCTGCGCTCCCGCACGGCTGTGCATTGTATTTAAGTTATGCACAAATCCTTCCATTGCCTGATACGTCTCATTCTCCGTCTGTCTCACCGCTCTTCTTCTCGTTGTAGCCACAACCTGTTTCGCCTTATGCGTGTCTAAACCGCATCGTCCGATAAGTTCCTCCGCAATAAAAGCATCAAACGCTTCCTCATCTTTCTCCAAACACGGCCTGTGTCCGAATTCCTCTGTTGCCTGCTGCAAAATTTCTTTTACTATCTCCGACTCGTTGTCTGATTCCAACGCATCTTCCAGTGATTCCGTCAACTTTACCGTATACAGTTTCGCAAATGTTTTTGCAACACCTTTTGCCAGCCCATAATCAAAATTTGGAATGCTTTGTCCTCCGTGCTGGTCATTTTGATTTGACTGAATGGCAATCGCTGCCAGCGCTGCATAACTCTGAATGCTCTGCGGTTCACGGATTACGCCGTGTCCTGTAGAAAATCCGCCTTTAAACAATCTCACAATATCAATCTGTGTACAGGTTGTTGTCAGCGAGTAAAAATCAAAATCGTGAATATGTATGTCTCCGTTTAAATATGCCTTTGCCTGCTCTTCCGTCAGCAGATATGCCGCATTGTAACTTTTTGCCCCCGCAGCCCCAATCTGAAGCATACTTCCCATAGACGTATTCCCATCAATATTCGCATTATCTCTTTTCATGTCACTTAAGCGCGCGTCGACATTTGTGATTTCATCAATCGTTCTCATCAGACTCGTATTTGCCTCGCGAATATTCGTTCTCTTTGCACGATATAAAATAAATTTCTTTGCGGACTGTTCAAATCCGTTTTTCATCAATTCCCTCTCTACAGCGTCCTGAACCTGTTCAATCTGAGGCGGCATATCTTCCGGAAGTTTCTCCAGTTCCATATGCACATCATTTGCAACCTGCGCGGCATCTGTCGCATCTCCTTCTCCCGCCGCCTCCATCGCCTTCAAAACGGCTGATGCAATTTTACTTTCATCGTACAGAACAATTCTCCCGTCCCGCTTTTTAATACTTTTCACCATGATGTTCATCATTTCCTTTCAACTGCTTCTTTTCTTTTTGTCATGAAACAACTGCTTTTTATTATAACACATTCAGCGGGAGAAGACTATGAAAATTCAAATTATAACGACTTGCAAGGTATCATTCCGCATTGCAGGGCGTATCAATTTTTTAGAAAAACGGTAAACTATCCCGCACACACAGCGCTCCATATCCCACCTGCCTGTTCGGATACTCTGTAAAAGCAGGCAGCGGTCTAGCCCCCCGTTGTAAATACGCCTTCACCTTTTCCCCATACAAATACAGATCATTTCCCTGCACAATTCCCCACTCCATCAAAAGTGCTGCCCCTCCCGTCACAAACGGAGTGGCAAAAGATGTTCCGCTCACTGCTTCATAAGTTCCCTCTCTTGTCGGAGCAACAACCCGAACTCCCGGAGCAACCAAATCCGGTTTTCCATCTCCTCCACGTCCCGAAAAATCTGCATAAGTAAATGTCAACGCATCATACGCACCAACCGATATAACTCTGTCTGCCGTTGATGGAATCGTTAATGTCTTTCTCTCTGACGGATATAAAAAGGCCGTTCCTTTATTCAATACATTTTCACTAGGAAGCCACATTTCAAATTCTCCCGTGACTATCTGTCGCGGTGTTAAAACAATCTCCCATATACCTGCCGTAATATATGTATCCTTTGGAAGAAAATCAATATAAATTTCTTGGTTCGTACTATAAGGACTTGGCTCGCCATAATAAACAAGTAATTCCGTTTCTCCTATTGAAAATCTCTGTGAACCTAAAATCTCCTGAAACGGTCCTATTCGCACACCTGATGGAGAAATTAATGAAATTTCCATAACATCAGAATATTGTTTCCATAATTGTAAGTTTACCGTCTGCTCGCTTTCCTGTATTGCCAACTGGACAACCGTGTCAACTCCCCTCTGCACCTGTCCTGATGTATGTCCTGCACTCGCTCCCTCATTTCCACTCCCTATACAAATAACGCTCTTCCAATAATTAGAAATGTCATCGATAAACCTCTCCAACAGGCTCGTTCCGTCATGTGACCCATAGGTGTTTCCAAAACTGATATTGATTGCTATAGGCATCTCAAATTCTCTCGCTTTTCGCACAACATAATCAATCGCCTGCATTAACTCCGTTGTTCTTGGAAATCCGTCTTTTCTCGGACTTGCCAATTTGACTATAACCAACTCACTCTCTGACGCAACCCCCTTTTGAACATTTCCGACGCTGCCCCTGCCATTTCCCGCAGCAATCCCCGCCACTGCCGTCCCGTGTCCCGACGTATCTATACTCGGAACAATTTTCAACTGTTCACTTCTGCTTTCCTGCCGCAATGCGTCATTAATCTGTTCCTCTGTATATTCTGTTCCGATGCTGTAGTGTTCAGGAGGGTTTCCCGAAATGCTTTGATCCCACAATACGCGAATTCTTGTGCTTCCGTCCTCTTTTCTGAAATCTTCATTTGCATAGGCTATCCCCGAATCAATAACCCCCACCAAAACACCTTTTCCAAATAAAAACGGACGGGCATTCTGCACCGAACTGATACAGGATACCCGCCTTCCATTTGCTGTTTCAAAAAATAACCGTTTTGGTTTCTCAATATATTCTATTTCAGGAAGGAGCGCCAGACTTTCAATCAGAGTTTCCGCTATGGTAACAATTGCAAATTCATTCTGCAGTTCAACCACTTCCGCACCTAATTCTCTGACCCTGTCCAAGTTCCCCGAATATTTCACAATCAAATCCCATATTCTTTCCACAGGATTATAACCCACGTCCAATTCCAGTGATTTTGCCCGCTCTTCCTCTGTCGCATCTAATGCCAGATTCAACATATTTTCTAGTTTCTGTCCATTCATATATCGACCTGAAAAATATTTCTCAAATGATATATATGATACCGTTCAAATTTTTATACCTTTTAATTAAATCCGATTAACTGTCTTGCCACAATATATACAAAGGAAGAAATTTTTCTTCCTGATTTTCCCGGAAGATTAATGGTCTGTCCCAATATACTGTATCGAATCTTCCAGTATACTTTATAGTCCTTTGTTTTTAAATAGTTCCAAAGTTCTTTCTTCTTCTCCAAGTTTTCCTCTTTTTTAGAGCGAATACATAAGATAGATGACACCGTCATCATAATAGCCAGATAGTTTATCATATAATTTCTCAACTTTTTATTGCCTATTCTTCGCAGATAATACATATCTATCATTGTTTTCGTGACAAAAATCTGCTGGTCAATACGCCCTATCATTACCTGCTCATTCACAGACTGGTCTTCTCTTCCTATATAATAGCGATAAAAGTTGACATCTAAATAATATATTTTCTTTACATGCGGAAGCGGATAATACACATAAATATTATCTACATAAAATGTATGTTTCGGCAATTCCAATTGATTTAATTTAAGAAGATCCGTCCGATAAATAACTGAATGCATTAAAATATACTGTGCAATTCCAAAATGCCCTACATCACTCCAGCCAAAAATTTTATTTTCCGGCAAAACATTCCTATAATGGATCACTCGTTTATTCTTCACACCGACTTTTTCATACACATAGTTAGAAATAAGCATATCTACTTCCTGCTTCTCCTCTTCCCAACTATGTAAAGTATCTAAAATCTTCTTTAAAGACTGCTCGTCCACCCAGTCATCACTGTCTACTACCTTAAAGTATTTTCCCGTCGCATTTCTCAAACCCGCGTTCACCGCATCACCGTGACCGCCATTTTCCTTATCAATCACTCTGATGATATCAGGATATTTTTCTTCATATTTCTTTGCAATCTGCAGTGTCTCATCTTGTGAACCATCATTGACAATTAAAATTTCTACATCTTCTCCCCCAACTAAAATAGAATCAACCGCATGGCTCATATATTCCGCTGAATTATAACACGGGATTGCAAAAGTTAGATATTTCATCTCGTACCTCCCATTTATAACAATACTATATAGTATAATGTATTTTTAGAGAATTTCCAACTGTATTATTGTAAATTCTCCTATTTTCATTTATATTAATATAGTTAATACCAATGAACCCATTTATTTGGAGTGAGAATAAATTAGGAGGAACTTAGTAATGAAAAATGTAATTGTCGGACAGTCCGGCGGCCCTACCGCTGTAATCAACGGAAGTTTATATGGAGTTGTATCTGAATCCTTAAAAAAATCAGATGATATAGAAATTGTATACGGTATGATAAACGGAATTGAAGGTTTTCTTCATGACGAAGTAATGGAAATGAATTCCCTCGTTTCTACAGGCGAACTGGAATTATTAAAAACAACACCCGGCGCTTACCTCGGCTCATGTCGTTTTAAATTACCTGAAGATTTATCAGATCCTGTATATCCTGCACTTTTTGAAAAATTCAACAGTAAAAATATCGGCTACTTCTTCTACATCGGAGGAAATGACTCTATGGATACCGTAAGCAAACTGTCCAGATATGCCGAATCTGTTCAGAGTGATATCCGCATCATCGGTATTCCAAAAACAATTGACAATGATCTTGTCGAAACAGATCACACTCCGGGATTTGCCAGTGCCGCAAAATATGTTGCAACAACAGTTCGTGAAATCGCTATTGATGCTTCTGTATACGATAACAAAAAATCAGTTACCATCGTGGAAATTATGGGACGACACGCAGGCTGGCTCACTGCTGCCAGTGCATTAGCAAGAAAGTTTGAAGGAGATAATCCTGTTCTTATCTATCTTCCTGAAGTTGCTTTTAATCAGGAAGACTTTATTGAGAAAGTAAAACATTCTTTAGAAACAACTACAAACTTAATTGTATGTGTATCCGAAGGTATTCATGATGGAAACGGAACTTTCATCTGCGAATATGCAAGCGATGTAGGAGTGGATACATTTGGTCATAAAATGCTCACAGGTTCAGGAAAATATTTGGAGAACTTAGTAAAGGAAAAAGTAGGTGTTAAAGTCCGCTCAGTTGAATTAAACGTAAGCCAGCGCTGTTCTTCTTCCTGCCTCTCTAAAACAGATTTGGACGAAGCCGTTGCAGGCGGTGCTTTCGGTGTAAACTCTGCCCTCGCAGGAGAAACAGGGAAAATGATTTCTTTCAAAAGAGTTTCTTCCAATCCATATGTGATGGAATGCACAACAGCAGATGTAACTGCAATCTGTAACAAAGAAAAAGGGGTTCCTATTGACTGGATTACGGAAAACGGTTCAAATATAAGCGATGAATTTATCAATTACGCCTCACCGCTTATTCAGGGAGAAGTGGAAATTCCTATGCAAAACGGACTTCCACATTTTGCTTTCAGAAAATAGTTGTTCACAATTTGTTCATTTATCATTCAAAAAAGTTTCATTTGTTTAACACTTTTTCTTCACTTCTTTCGCATATACTTATACTATCAAATGAAACTTTGATAAACCAAACCAATTAGTTAGTATACATTATACTATTTTGAATAAACTTTTTCATAATATATGCCGAGGATCATGCAAGTGGTTACTCGGCATCCTCCCTTTTATGAGGTCTTTTTTTCATTTTATATCCGAACATAATCCCCATCATCGCCAATATTACAATACCTGCTATGAGATATATCTCTTGCTTTTTGTGTTCTTTCTGCTCCTTTTGATTTTTCGGTTTTTCCGTCTCAGTTGGAGCAAATACTTTTTCCAATATATTTTTCTTCTCCATAATGGAAAAATTGATATTTTTTACCGACTGATTTCCCGCCAGATCAACTGCGCGCGCAACTATATTATAGTCTCTTATCTCATCTGCAGTAAACCGAAACAGTTTACTGTCCGCATCTGTTTTCTGCTTTTCTCCATTAATCCACACTTCTTCCAATCTTTCCGTACTGTCTTTTACCCCTAACTTTATCTCTGTTTTTTCTTCATATGATTCGTTATCCGCTGCTCCTTCCACAAAAATTTCAGGTTTTGTATGGTCTATAACAAATTCTGCTCTTGCAACCGCTTCATTTCCCGCAACATCTGTCGCCTTTACATAAAATATATGTTTTCCCTCTTTTCTTTCAGTCAGAAACAATGTCTGCATTTTCCCGTCCAGCCGAATTTCATATCGAAATTTTGTTAAATCAAAAATAAACTCTGAAAGCGGGTACCTCCATTCAAAACTCTTTATCCATTTCCCGTCCAAATCCTCCACATAGCGAATAATCGGATTTGTCTTATCAACAATTATCTTTTCCTCTTTTCTCTCCACATTTCCTGCCATATCAACGGCTTTTAGTTCGATGGTATAAATACCGTCTTCCTCAATTTCCAAATCTGTTATCCAACTATTCTTTACAAACTTTGTTTCTTTTTTCTCTGAGAAAACACTTTCTCCTGCATCATTTTTTCTTTTTACTATAAAAGAGGCTTCCTGTAACTGCTTTCTGTCCTTTGCACTGATTTCTAAATGCACCGTCCTGCTCGTAATCATATTCGGATAACTTCCTGAAACAGTAATCTCCGGTTTTTCCTTATCAATAAGCATTTTTTGCTTTTTCCATGAAATATTACCTGCATAATCCCTTACTTCAACTAAAAGTTCTCCAAGTTCTTTGATTTGCAGTTTCACCCGCTCACTTTGGCAAAACTCCGGCAGTTTTTCAATTTCTTTTACCAGTTTCCCGTTAAAATAGCAGCGGATAGATGCTACCCCTGATGAAACACCATTTTCTTCCACTATAATCTCTGCGTTTACATTTTGAGAATACCATTTTCCTTCTTCCAGATCCGTATGTATTTCTATCTGCGGCAGTTTTGCATCGCATACAATGTATTTCGATACTGCCGTATCTCCCCGATTTCCCGCTTTATCCTCCACCCATGCGGTAATTTCCCCCTTAAATTCTTTAGGCAGTTCTATCTGTATCTCATCTGCACTCTCCTTCTTCGTTTCCCCTTTTCCTATCTGATAAAAAATATTTTCTACGCCTGCTCCATTATCTTTTGCCTGTAATTTTACTACTGTTTCTTTTTGAAAATATAATATTTCTCCTTCGCTGCTCCCCTCGTATTGAAATACTGTTTTTTCAGGCGAAACAGTATCAATATGAAATTCTCTTTCTATTTTCGTTTCCTCTATCACTTCTCCTTTTTCATTTTCCTGCCATACACACAATATATGCCTGCCTTCCTTAAATTCTTCACCTTCAATCCGAAACTCTTTTTCCCCATTATCTATCGTTTTCTCCAACAGTATTTCCTCTTCCTGTTTCAGTTGAATTTTCGTTATAACATCTTTGCCTCCATGATAAACGGTTACCGTCGGTTTTTTCGTATAATACTGATTTTTTCCGTTTGGCTCTTCGTATTCAATATGTAGTTCTTCCTCTCCCTCCTCGGCAACAGCCATCGCACTTAGACCATAAAGAATAAGCAATATAAAAATAATTACACCTAATTTTCTTCTGTTCATATTAACCTCCCTTAAATCTGAATATGATTATCCTGTAGAAATCGTATAAAGGACTCTTCTTCTTTCATCTGCGGATTTTCCTTTACCATATTTTGCAAAATACTTTGTTTTTCTTCCATAGTAAAAGACTCTTCCTTCCACAGTTCTTTCAAATAATTTATATCCATCTCCATATATTTTTCTCTGTACATCTTTTCTTTCTCTTCTCTTTTCTTTTCCTGCTCATTTAAAATCCGATACTGCGTTCCCGCTTCTTTCCATAAAGAAAGTTTTTCATATGCCAGCGCTTTATATTCATTCCATTCTTTCAATCGTTCTTCTGAAACTTCCTGCGGATTGTTCAAATACATTTCCACAATCATTTCATATGCCCAATCCATTTCCAGCAACACACAACCTCTTGCCAACATCAGTTTTTTCTCTATTTTTTTCTCTTTATCCGCTTCTTTCTCTATCTTTCTTAAAACTTTTTCCATATCTTTATCATCAGACTGATTCAGCATAAACTCCGATAATTTCACATAAGCATCTGCACTTTTCTCCTGCTTTTTTGCCTTCTGAAAATATAATTTACTTTGCGTATAATCTTTCTGTTCCAAAAAATAATACATTCCCAGTTCAAAATAATCGGTTTCATTTTTACACGGCTTTTTTTCTTTTTCCGTGGAAACGGTTATACCGATAACAAAAATAGCGCTTCCCAACACAATGGGTATCCATTTTATTTTCTTTTTAATCGACTTTTTCTCTAATGAAAAAATATTTTTTAATTGTTTTTTGGGGTTACTTTCCAGACATTTCTTAATAAATGTTAAGAGTCTTATTTCTTCTCTTTTCTTCAGATGTGGGACACATTCCTCATGTGCCATAATAAATTGTATTGTCCTTCCCAGACAATATAAATCAACGTCCTGAGTAGGACTATCAGATTGAAACTGTTTTGCAAATTTTCCTTTTAAACGTGGAACATTTTCTCCGGGATAAAAAAGCATAATTTCTTTTTCTTCCGTTATCACAATACAATGCGGATTCAAATAAGTATATTTCGGATTATCTTTCTGCCTTCGAAATAAACTTAACTGCCGGATTAATTCCCTAATCCACTTGTTTAATATCACCTTTTCCAACTCTTTATGCAGTTGTATCCAATGATATAAGGTAACTCCCTCTACATAGTCAGCAACTATATAGCAATCATTTCCCCGCTCCACAAACTTTATTACTTCATATCCTTCTTTCTCGGACACGCTCTACCTCCTTCTTTGATATTCTAATAGTGGAAATAATTTTCATGAACTTGAATAAATGATTTTGTCTGCAATAGAAATGCATATTTCAGATTTGAAAGTAATTTTACTATACTGCAAATTCTCCATAAAAGCAAGATGTCTTTTTGCACAAAAAGACATCAAATTTATTTGCGCAACTCAGAATACTAATAAAGGAACATAACATAGTTATGCTCCCTCATCAAAACGATATTATTTTATCATCATTCCCATGACATATAAATCATAGTATTTTCCATCTAATAATGTACTGTTCTTTAAGCAGCCTTCTATCTCGAATCCGAAACTTTGATATAATTTCACTGCCAATTCATTGTCCGTACGTGTATCTAACTGAATTCTTGTTGTAACTTCATTCCCCTTTGCCCAATCAATTAACTGCTGGATAATACTTGTTCCAATACCTTTTCCCTGATATTCCTGTGCCACAACAATACCTAACTCTCCGCTATGTCTTGATTTAATTTTATGGCTTGAACTGATTGTTCCAATTCCTACAATCTTTCCGTCAACAATAGCTAAAAGCATTGTATTAATTGGTGATTCATTTGTAGCCTGGATACTTTCTTTCTGTCCTTCCACATCTAATGGGTACTCATCTTTTTCAAAACTTAAAAAAGAAGTTTCTCCACCTACATAGTTATAAAAATCAACAATCTCTTTTGCATCTTCTATAACAGGTTCTCTAAATGTTACATTCTGCATAATAATTTTCTCCTTTTGTTTTTCTTGTCCTAAAACAACTCTTACCTCTGAAACTCAACTGTAAAAGTACTTCTACTATGCTCTACTTTCACCTTAAAAACAAGATAACTTTTGCACAAAAATAAGGAATACATAGGGAAACACAATCAAAATGTGCTTCCCTGCTTTCCTTTATCTTGGTCTGTTTAAGTGTCGCGGAATTCCGTCCACCATAACCGGCGATACATCTCCTTGAATCAGTGGTCTGACATAAGTTACAAATTCATCTGTAACATAGGTTCCTTCTTTATTCACCCATTCTCTCGGAACTACTTTCTCATCATTAGCAATTTTGTGTACATCTTTTACCTCTGTTCCGCACTGATATGGATCATCGGAACGTCTTTCCAGAACAACCATCTTACCGGAATCACCTTCATCAGCGGCTTTTACTGCCGCTCCGCCTACTTGATATGCTTCCAATATATCAACTCTTGACGCACAGTGAGACGCTGCTCTTTGCAGTGTACTCAACTCAATTGCCCTTGTTTTGCAGCCAATCTCACCTGCCACTCTGCTTGCCAAATAACTTGCCGTTCCTGTCAGTTGTTTATGTCCAAAAGCATCAACAAAATCTACATTTGCTCCCACTTCACATACATAACGTCCATCTTCCAGTTTAATTCCTTCTGAAACAGCAACAACAACTGAAGATTTCTTTTTAAGCAGTTCTTTTATTTTGTCCATAAATTTCTCTACATTAAAAGTAAGTTCCGGAAGATAAATTAAATCCGGACCCGCACAATCCTCCCCTTTTGCCAGTGCTGCCGCGCCGGTAAGCCAGCCCGCATTTCGTCCCATCACTTCTACAATCGTCACTAACCCTTTATGATATTCCAAACAAAAACTATCACAAATAATCTCTTTGACCGATGTTCCAATATATTTCGCCGCACTTCCGAATCCCGGCGTATGGTCAGTCAAAGCCAAATCATTATCTATTGTCTTTGGGCAGCCGATAAATCTTGTCGGCTGACCTGTTATAATAGCATAATCAGATAATTTCTTAATTGTATCCATAGAATCATTTCCACCGATATAAATGAATGCTTCTATCTCTAAGCGGTTTAGAATTTCAAAAATTTTCTCATACAGAGTCATATCTTCATGAATTTCAGGAAGTTTATATCTGCATGAACCTAAGTACGCTGCGGGTGTTCTCTTTAAAATTTCAGCGTCCAATTCATTTGTAATGTGTTCGGAAAGATCAATATATTTCTCTTCCAACAGACCTTGAATACCATATCTCATTCCATACACTTTTTTTGCTCCTCTATCTTTGGCTGTTCTGTATACTCCTGCCAAACTAGAGTTGATTGCTGCTGTCGGGCCTCCCGATTGTCCTACAATTACATTTCCCTTCATAATGCAAGTACCTCCGTTTTCTTGTCTAATAACATTAGTTTAGTGCATTATGACTATTTTGTAAAGGTAATATGTGATTTTTTATGTATTTTGCATAATTTCATATTTTCCATACAAAAAAACACACTAATCGAAAAGACTAGTGTGTTTTCAACTTTTAATAACGTGGGCGAGAAGATTCGAACTCCCGACCTTTTGGTCCGTAGCCAAACGCTCTATCCAGCTGAGCTACGCCCACATAATTTAAAAGATATGCCGCAGACCGGAATCGAACCGGTACGGGAGTATAAGTCCCGCAGGATTTTAAGTCCTGTGCGTCTGCCTGTTCCGCCACTGCGGCATAATGGGACCAACAGGGCTCGAACCTGTGACCCCCTGCTTGTAAGGCAGGTGCTCTCCCAGCTGAGCTATGATCCCATGGGATATTAAATTTTAATCATATCACTCAAGTGATATAAACGACCCGGAAGGGACTCGAACCCTCGACCTCCGCCGTGACAGGGCGGCGCTCTAACCAACTGAGCCACCGGGCCATATTCATTTTTAAAAAAGTGGACCTTCAGGGACTCGAACCCAGGACCGATCGGTTATGAGCCGATTGCTCTAACCAACTGAGCTAAAGGTCCAAATCTTTTTATGCTTTGCCTAAAAGACCGCTTATCATTTGCATAAGCAAAAGCCGACAATCGGACTTGAACCGATAACCTGCTGATTACAAATCAGCTGCTCTGCCAATTGAGCCATGTCGGCATATTTAGTTTAAATGACTCCTACGGGAATCGAACCCGTGTTACCGCCGTGAAAGGGCGATGTCTTAACCGCTTGACCAAGGAGCCTTAGTTCTTTTACTTCTTTCTTTAGTTGAAATCAACTCCCCAAGTTGGACTCGAACCAACGACAACTCGGTTAACAGCCGAGTGCTCTACCGACTGAGCTATTGAGGATTAATATTCGGTATGTCCGCCCAACTAAACTCACTTACGCTCGTTAAGCTTTGCGAACCACCCCGCACTAAGTTCATGCTTCCTTACCAGTTGCACTCACTAAGTTGCTTTTGGTGTACCTTCAAAACCACACACAAGAAAAATAACAACCGAATCTAACCTATTCCTGACTGGTTATGCCCTCGACCGATTAGTAACAGTCAGCTCCATGTGTTGCCACACTTCCACCTCTGCCCTATCTACCTCGTCGTCTTCAAGGTCTTACTAACTTGACGTTATGGGATATCTCATCTTGAGGGGGGCTTCACGCTTAGATGCCTTCAGCGTTTATCCCTTCCCGGCTTGGCTACTCTGCCATGCTCTTGGTAGAACAACAGATACACCAGCGGCCAGTCCACCCCGGTCCTCTCGTACTAAGGGCAGCTCCTCTCAAATATCCTACGCCCACGCCGGATAGGGACCGAACTGTCTCACGACGTTCTGAACCCAGCTCGCGTACCGCTTTAATGGGCGAACAGCCCAACCCTTGGGACCTACTTCAGCCCCAGGATGCGATGAGCCGACATCGAGGTGCCAAACCACTCCGTCGATGTGAACTCTTGGGAGTGATAAGCCTGTTATCCCCAGGGTAGCTTTTATCCGTTGAGCGATGGCAATCCCACTTTATACCACCGGATCACTAAGTCCTACTTTCGTACCTGCTCCACCCGTCAGTGTCGCAGTCAAGCTCCCTTCTGCCTTTGCACTCTTCGAATGGTTTCCGACCATTCTGAGGGAACCTTTGAGCGCCTCCGATACTCTTTCGGAGGCGACCGCCCCAGTCAAACTCCCCACCTGACATTGTCCCCCGACCTGCTTAAGGCCGCTGGTTAGAAATCCAGTACTGCAAGGGTGGTATCCCAACAGCGACTCTGCATCTACTGGCGTAAATGCTTCCTAGTCTCCCACCTATCCTGTACATACAATACCGAATCCCAGTATCAAGCTGGAGTAAAGCTCCATGGGGTCTTTCCGTCCTGGCGCAGGTAACCAGCATCTTCACTGGTATTTCAATTTCACCGGGTGCATTGTTGAGACAGTGCCCAAATCATTACGCCTTTCGTGCGGGTCGGAACTTACCCGACAAGGAATTTCGCTACCTTAGGACCGTTATAGTTACGGCCGCCGTTTACTGGGGCTTAAGTTCAAAGCTTCGCTTGCGCTAACCTCTCCCCTTAACCTTCCAGCACCGGGCAGGCGTCAGCCCATATACTTCACCTTTCGGTTTTGCATAGACCTGTGTTTTTGCTAAACAGTTGCTTGGGCCAATTCTCTGCGGCCATATTTCTATGGCACTCCTTCTCCCGAAGTTACGGAGTCATTTTGCCGAGTTCCTTAACAATGCTTCTCCCGTCGGCCTTAGGATTCTCTCCTCATCCACCTGTGTCGGTTTACGGTACGGGTATGATACAAACAATAGCGGCTTTTCTTGACGCATGGCTCACACACTTCCCTACTTCTTTTCGGTCCGTATCACGTCTTCGGATTGTTCAGCGGATTTGCCTTCTGAACTCCTACCCCGCTTACTCCGGTCTTTCCATTCCCGGATTGTGCTTTCCTTACGTGTCCCCACAGTTCTGTTATATCATAGTACAGGAATTTCAACCTGTTATCCATCGACTACGTCTTTCGACCTCGCCTTAGGCCCCGACTTACCCAGAGCAGATCAGCTTTACTCTGGAAACCTTAGATATTCGGCCGGAAGGATTCTCACCTTCCTCTCGCTACTCATTCCGGCATTCTCTCTTCTTAAAAATCCACTGCTCCTTCCGGTACAGCTTCTTCTCTTTAAGAATGCTCCTCTACCAATTGGCATTCACCAATTCCACGGCTTCGGTAGTGTGTTTCAGCCCCGGACATTTTCGGCGCAGGACCTCTCGACTAGTGAGCTATTACGCACTCTTTGAATGTATGGCTGCTTCTAAGCCAACATCCTAGTTGTCTTCGAAATCCCACATCCTTTTCCACTTAACACACATTTTGGGACCTTAGCCGGTGGTCTGGGCTCTTTCCCTTTCGACTATCCAACTTATCTCGTATAGTCTGACTCCCATACATCATCTACGCGGCATTCGGAGTTTGATATTCTTCGGTAAGCTTTGACGCCCCCTAGGAAATTCAGTGCTCTACCTCCGCAAGACTTGTATGAGGCTAGCCCTAAAGCTATTTCGAGGAGAACCAGCTATCTCCGGGTTCGATTGGAATTTCTCCCCTACCCACACCTCATCGCCACCCTTTTCAACGGATGTGCGTTCGGTCCTCCATTGCCTTTTACGGCAACTTCAACCTGGACATGGGTAGATCACCCGGTTTCGGGTCTACTCCGACTGACTATTTCGCCCTATTAAGACTTGGTTTCCCTTCGGCTCCAGACCTTCAGTCCTTAACCTCGCCAGCCAGCGTAACTCGCCGGACCGTTCTACAAAAAGTACGCGGTTCATCTAATATTGATGTTCCACAGCTTGTAAACATATGGTTTCAGGTTCTCTTTCACTCCCCTCCCGGGATCCTTTTCACCTTTCCTTCACAGTACTATGCGCTATCGGTCACTAAGGAGTATTTAGCCTTACGGGGTGGTCCCCGCTTATTCCCACAAGGTTTCTCGTGTCTCGTAGTACTCTGGATACTGCCATGCTCGATTGACTTTCATGTACGGGGCTTTCACCCTCTTTGGCAGGCTTTCCCAAAACCTTTCCATTAGTCTCTCTTGTCATTTCCGCAGTCCGAACCCCGACCTGCACGCAGATCGGTTTGGGCTCTTCCGCTTTCGCTCGCCGCTACTCACAGAATCGATGTTTCTTTCTCTTCCTCCGGCTACTTAGATGTTTCAGTTCACCGGGTTCCCCCTGCATGGCTATGGATTCACCATGCAGTGACGGAGGTTTGCTCCGCCGGGTTTCCCCATTCAGATATCTCCGGATCATAGGATATTTGCTCCTCCCCGAAGCTTTTCGCAGCTTATCACGTCTTTCATCGGCTCTTAGTGCCAAGGCATCCACCATACGCTCTTTCTAGCATAACCAACTCGCTTCCGTTCCGGGTAGAACTTCCGCTTCACATATCTAGCGTGATATGTGTTGGTATAGGTTTTGTTTTTTCTCTTCGTTTTCTCGAAGTGTTAATGTTTTTAAACATTACCTCGGATGTCTTATCTCTATTT
>LR698958.1:418296-497571 GCA_902381685.1 Lachnospiraceae bacterium
TTAGCAGCCATTTCTAACTGTTATCCCCCTGTATGAGGCAGGTTACCCACGCGTTACTCACCCGTCCGCCACTCAGTCACTTCCTCTTTCCTCCGAAGATTCAATCGAAAGCGCTTCGTTCGACTTGCATGTGTTAAGCACGCCGCCAGCGTTCATCCTGAGCCAGGATCAAACTCTCGTTAAAAGTGTTTTCCCGTTCAAGAATCACTACTAGCAATTCTATCCCTTTTACTGTTTGGTTTATCAGATTCCTCTGATACGTTCTTTAAATTTCTCTTAGAAATTTTCAGGTTCGTTGTCTATTGTTTAATTATCAATGTTCTCTTTTTTGTTTTCGCTCTCTTGCGACAGCCATATTAGAATATCATATCCATTCTTCTTTGTCAACAACTTTTTTCATTTTTTTGAATTTTGTTTTTGACTTGTCTGCCCGTCTCTCGAGTGCTTATCTATAATATCATCGAATATCTCTTCTGTCAACATCTTTTTTCATTTTTTTACATTTTTCCCCACAATCATTCAACCATACAAAAATATATAAGCATCTAAGTTCAAACTTATTTGAAACAAAGATGCTTATATATTTTATACAGGGTGTTTAGACGAACTGAATTGCTTCACTTATATTTTTCACTCCGACAATTTCAATTCCCTTTATATTTTTCACCGTTTCTACAGATACCTCCGGAACAATACATGTTTGGAAACCGAGTTTTTTCGCCTCAGACACTCTCTGTTCCGGCATGCTGACTGCACGAACTTCACCGCTTAGCCCCACTTCCCCAAAAGCAATCACTTTGTCCCCGATAGGTTTGTTCTTATAACTGGAAACAATCGCCAATATAATTCCCAAATCAATGGCGGGTTCATTCATTTTGATTCCGCCTGCAATATTTACATAGGCATCATAATTAAATAGAGGTAAACCGATTCTTTTTTCCAAAACTGCCATAAGTAAATTTACCCTATTGTAATCCGTACCTGCTGCCGTTCTTCTCGGCATTCCAAATCCGCTCTGACAGACAAGCGCCTGTATTTCAAGAAGAATCGGCCTTGTTCCCTCCATAGAGCATGCAACAACCGACCCGGACGCCCCTTCCGGTTTCCCATTTAACATAAATTCAGACGGGTTTTTCACTTCCTGTAATCCTGATTGTCTCATTTCAAACACACCGATTTCATTTGTCGAGCCAAAACGATTTTTTACGCCGCGCAAAATTCTATAAGAAGCATGCCTGTCTCCCTCAAAATATAATACTGTATCCACCATATGTTCCAGTACTCTGGGACCTGCCACTGTCCCTTCTTTCGTCACATGACCTACAATAAAAATAGAAATATTCAATCCTTTCGCCAACTGCATCAAAACATTTGTGGATTCCCTGACCTGTGACACACTCCCCGGCGCTGATGTGACGTCCTCGCTGTACATTGTCTGTATGGAATCAATGATAACGATTTCCGGTTTACGTCTTTCAATTACTCCTCTGATTGTATTCAGACTCGTTTCACATAAGAGGGAAAGTTCATCTGTAAATTCTCCCATTCGCATTGCCCGCAATTTAATCTGTTTGAGAGATTCCTCACCTGAAATATAGAGAACCTGATGTTTTTC
This sequence comes from Lachnospiraceae bacterium, assembly GCA_902381685.1. Lineage (GTDB taxonomy): Bacteria > Bacillota > Clostridia > Lachnospirales > Lachnospiraceae > Faecalimonas. The sequence continues at coordinate 419,912 of LR698958.1, forward strand.
CTGTGAAAGTTTTTGACAAACCTGAAGAAGAAGTGTCGATTTACCAATGCCGGGGTCGCCGCCCACCAGTATAAGTGAACCTGGCACAATGCCTCCACCAAGCACCCTGTCCAATTCTTCTATTCCTGTTTTCGTCCTCTCCTCCGAATCTGTCTTCACGCTGGATAATGTAACCACTTCCGCACGGCTGACGGTTTTCGAAAAACTTACGCCGTCTGAAATTGTTTCTTCCACAAATGTATTCCATTCTTTGCACATCGGACATTGACCAAGCCATTTTTTCTCTTCATGCCCGCAATTCTGACAGAAAAATACACTTTTCTTTCCTTTTGCCATATCTGTTCCTTTCTATATAAGAAAGAAGAGCCACAAATCGTCTTGCAACTCTTCTTTATAAATTCTTGCTATGCTCTTACTACCTTGATTTCCACCGGTACATTTTCATTGAGTTCTGCGCTTATACTCAATTTTCCGCTTAAATTCGTTTTCATTCTTCCGACATTTGTATCGTCCATATACACCGTGTACTCCGTGTCCGCTTCCATTTCCAACGTAAACTGTACGTCCTGTCTTCCTGAAACACTGAAAGATACTGTGTCTTCTGTCACTTTCAAATGTTCTACCGCTGTTCCCGGCACAGATTCATATAGAAACATTCCGTTTCTCTCTAACTTTGTAATCTCTGCAAATGTCTTAACTTTATATAAATCTCCCTGAAATTCAACATCTTCCAGTTTTGTCTTCTTATCCAGTGTGTAATCTCCAAAACTAAGTGTTCCGTCTTCTTCCACACGTAATAGTTCTTTCACCGCAGCCATTTTATAAATCCTCCTATGGTATTCTTTTGTTATTTCATTATTATATAATAACTTCTATTCTTTTGCCAGTTCTTTATCGGCTTTCACATTAAATTTTATTCCTTTTTTTGACATTCCCACTTCTACCTGTGTTCCTGCCTGAATCTCTCCTTCCAAAATCGCATCTGCCATTTTATCTTCCAAAATATTTTGCATTGCTCTTCTGAGCGGCCTTGCACCATATTTTAAATCCGTTCCCTTCTCTACGATTTCCTTTTTCACGGAATCCCGGATAACCAGTTTAATATTTAACTGTTTTTGCACTCTGTCAGAAAGTTCTTTGCACATCAGGTTTACAATTTTTTTCATTTGTTCCCTGTTTAGTGCATGGAACACGATAATCTCATCTATTCTGTTTAAAAATTCAGGTTTAAACAGTTGTTTCACTTCGTCCATCACATTTGATTTCATTTTTTTATAATCACTGTCCGGGTCTTCATTTGCGACAAATCCAAGTTTTTTAGGCTCAACAATGGCTTTTGCCCCCGCATTTGATGTCATAATAATAACCGTATTTTTGAAATCTACTTTTCTTCCCTGAGAATCTGTAATATGTCCGTCATCAAGAACCTGCAGCAAAATGTTAAACACATCAGGGTGTGCTTTTTCAATCTCATCAAATAAGATAACGGAGTAAGGATTTCGGCGGACCTTTTCACTTAACTGCCCCCCGTCATCGTGTCCAACGTATCCCGGCGGCGAACCGATCATTTTGGAAACACTGTGTTTTTCCATATATTCAGACATATCCACACGGATAAGCGCCTCTTCATTTCCAAATAGCGCCTCTGCCAACGTCTTTGATAACTCTGTTTTTCCTACCCCGGTAGGTCCTAAGAATAAAAACGATCCAATCGGCCGGTTCGGGTCTTTCAGCCCTACTCTCCCACGTTTGACTGCCTTCGTCACTGCGACAACCGCTTCTTCCTGACCGATAACTCTCTTATGAAGTATTTTATCCAGTTTCTGCAGGCGTGCAGTTTCGCTTTCTGCCAGTTTCTGCACGGGAATTTTCGTCCATGCGGAAACCACCTCCGCAACTGCCGATTCCGTGACACAAATCTGTTTCTTCCGATTCCCTCGCTGAAAACGTTTTCTTGCACTTTCCAGTTTTTCTCTTACCGTTTCCTGCTCCTGATTCAATAAAGAGGCTTCCTGCATCTGCCCATTTTTAACCGCATCTTCTTTTTCCTTCGCAAGCCGGTCCACTGTTTCTTCCAACTCGCGAATATGTTCCGGTACTTTGAATCCGTCAAGACTCACTTTTGAACATGCCTCATCTAAAATGTCAATCGCTTTGTCCGGAAGATTTCGATCCGTAACATAACGTTTTGACAATTCCACTGCCGCTGCAAGAGCCTCTTTTTCTATGGAAACATCATGATGTATTTCATATTTGGATTTTACTCCCTCCAAAATTGCCATACACTGCTCTTTTGTCGGTTCCTCCACCATAATCGGCTGAAAACGTCTCTCCAACGCCGCATCTTTTTCAATATGCTTGCGGTATTCGGTTATGGTTGTCGCGCCGATTAACTGGATTTCCCCTCTCGCCAGAGAAGGCTTTAACATATTTGAGGCATCAATCGCTCCCTCCGCACCACCGGCTCCGATAATCGTATGCACTTCGTCCAAAAATAGAATGACATTTCCCACCGACTTCACTTCCTGAATCAGTTTCTTCATTCTTTCCTCAAACTCACCTCTATATTTTGAGCCTGCAACCATTCCCGCCAAATCGAGCGTAACAATTTTCTTATTTTTCATTGCATTAGGAACAATTCCGTTGGCAATACGAAGGGCAAGTCCTTCCACAATCGCCGTTTTTCCAACCCCCGGTTCTCCAATCAGACACGGGTTGTTCTTTGTACGTCGGCTTAAAATCTGCATAATTCTTGCGATTTCTTCATCGCGTCCGATGACTGCGTCCAATTTTCCGTCCATCGCCTGACGTGTCAGGTCCGTACTATATTGTTCTAATACGGCCGTTTGGCCTTTCTCTCCGCCCTGAAACATTTTGTACTCTTCCGGTTCTGCACCTATCGCCTGCAAAATATCCTGAGTGATTCTCTGCGGCTGAATATTAAGAGTGGCTAAAATTCTCGCACCAACGCATTCAGTATCTTCCACAATCGCTAAAAGCATATGTTCCGTTCCGATTTCTCTCGCACGTAAACGTATCGCCTGTGCTTTACTGTTCTCCAAAATGTAACTTAATCTCGGACTTTCTTCCGGTTTCGCCACTTCCGATTTCTCCCCAATCGGAGAAATCAATTCATTGACAACTTTGAGTAAATCTTCCTCTTTCAATCCGTTCTGTGCCAAAACCTGTCCCGCCACTCCGCGATATACTTTCCTCAATGCCACAAGCAAATGTTCTGTTCCCACATACCTGTTGCCCATCTTCCTTGCCAGTGTTCTGGCAGTTTTTAATACTTCTTCTGCCTGTTTTGTATAATAATTTTGCATTGCATTCTCCTATTCTTTCCATTCATCAACGATATTCTTTAAAAATCTCCTCCACAAGTTCATGCACTTCATCTTTTGTAATATTTTTGCATCTTCCCTTTGCTAATATTATGCGAAGTTGATCTTTCATATCCTCCAGCGCCTGTATTTTATTCACATCTAAGGAAATAACAGCACCTCTTCTTCTGTCCAACCGGATAAATCCTTCCTGTTTCAAAACAGAGTACGCCTTATTCACCGTATGCATATTTATTCCAATATTGTCGGCAAGTTGTCTGACAGACGGAAGGCTGTCACCCTCCTGAATCTCCGCTGTTGCAATTCCCATAATAATCCGATTCCGCAACTGCATGTAAATCGCCTCATCACTGTTAAAATCAATCTCAATCAGCATATACTCACCCTTTCTCTCTTGTATTTTCTGTTATATTTATATTATAACACAGGTTCTCTCTTGTCAACGCTTTATGTGCCTATTGACTTTCCCCTTTTTATGTGTTTTAATATAAGCAAATAAATTACTATGTTATGCAAAGTATTATGTTATGTAAGGCAGGTGGCAAAATGTATGATAAGGCACAGTTATTAAAGGGACTACAGGAGGGGTGTGTATTACAAATCATTAACACAAAAGACACTTACGGATACGAAATAGTTACCACGCTACAAAAAAAGGGATTCCAATCTGTAAAAGAAGGTACAATATATCCACTACTTCTCCGTTTAGAAAAAAACGGATATATTTCTTCCAATTTTCGCATTTCCGAAAGAGGACCTGCACGAAAATATTATCAGATTACAGATTTGGGAAAAGAACATCTTGCTGAATTTGTGTTGGCATGGCAAGAAGTTACACAATTAGTTGATTTTGTTTTTTCCGATGAAAAGGGGGAAGAAAAATGACAAACGAATTAAAATTATTAAAAAAGGAAAATACCCTCAGAGCCTCCTGCCTGTCCTCACAGAGTCAGGACGCCTTACAAAAATGGCGGGAATATGCGAAACTTTCCGATATTAATCCTTATGACTTTGAACTTTGCTATAAAGAATTAATCGGAATTGCATCTCAAAAAGAATTAGAGGGAAGTAATTTGGAAGAATTTTTCGGCGAAAATATGCAGACGGTCACGGAAGATATTTTACAAAGCTGCCCGAAAAAATCTTTGAAAGACTATTTTCTGTTTGATTTCGGAAATATGATGGGACACCTTGCCATAAGTTTTGCGATTTTATATTTTGTTAGCGGAATACTTTGGAAAGAAATCACACTCGCCAGTTTTTTAGGACAATTTGTTATTATCGGAATGTGGTTTGTTTATTTGAGATTCGTTACCGGAGACAGACATAGAAGCGGTTTTTTCACTCCGAAATTAAACCAAAAAATCGTGAAAACATTTTCCGTTTATTTTATGTTTCTCCTTGCCACTGCAATTATTTCGTACGGCTTTAAGGAAATGCTGTCTTCCGTTTCACTGCAAATACCAAACGCATTCTTTTGCGTGATCTACGGCGTGCTATGGGCTGTACTTACTGTGTGGAGAAATAGATATGTTAAGGAAATGAGTTTGCGAAAACGGTGGGTTGGTTAACAATTGGGGACGTAGTGTTTTTACATTTCACTACGTCCCCAATTCAGTTTTGCCCTGTCCCTTTTCTCAGACCCCCCTGTCCCCAATGCAAAAATCAGGCATTTTTATAGCGAGAATTCAAAAAGGGACACCCCTTTCTTCAATTAGGGACACACTAAAACGCATTTGGGGACGTAGCATTTTGTAATTTTACTACGTCCCCAAATGCGTCAAACGCGCAAATTTACGCTTCATCAATCGCTTTTCCGATGTCGTTTCTCTTATATTTATTCGCAAACTGTACCCACTCAGTTGCTTTATAAGCGTTGGCTCTCGCCTCTTTTAAATCCGCACCTTTCGCAGTTATGCCAAGTACACGTCCGCCGTTTGTTACGATTTTGCCGTCTTCCCATTTTGTTCCGGCGTGGAAGCAGTAGTAACCGTCATGTTTGTTGAATTCTTCTAAGCCGGCTATTTCAAATCCTTTTTCGTATGCCAATGGGTATCCGTCCGATGCCAACACAACGCAAACCGCTGCATTGTCTTCAAATTCTAATTCGATTTCATCTAATCTTCCGTCAATACATGCCTCAAATACATCAATAATATCTGTTTTCATTCTCGGCAATACAACCTGTGTTTCAGGGTCACCGAATCTTGCATTGTATTCCAATACTTTTGGTCCGTCCGCTGTGAGCATTAATCCGAAGAAAATGATTCCTTTAAATTCTCTTCCCTCTTTTCTCATCGCATCTACAGTTGCCTGATATACATATTTTTCACAAAATTCTTCTACTTCTTTTGTATAGAAAGGGCTTGGTGAAAATGTTCCCATTCCACCCGTATTCAGACCTTCGTCTCCGTCTTTCGCACGTTTGTGATCCTGAGCAGATGTCATTGTTTTGATTGTTTTTCCGTCTACAAATGAGAGTACGGACACTTCACGACCTGTCATAAATTCTTCAATGACCATTGTGTTTCCGGCAGTTCCGAATTTTTTGTCCAGCATAATAGATTTCACACCGTCTTTTGCTTCCTCCAATGTGTTACAGATTAAAACACCTTTTCCAAGTGCAAGCCCGTCCGCTTTCAATACGATTGGAAATTTTGCTGTTTCCAAATATGCAAGTGCATCTTCCGGATTATCAAAATTTTCATATGCCGCTGTAGGAATGTTATATTTTTTCATTAAGTCTTTTGAAAATGCTTTTGAACCTTCCAAAATTGCAGCCGCTTTGTTTGGTCCGAATACACGAAGTCCTTCTGCCTCAAAGGCATCGACAACTCCGGCTACAAGCGGATCGTCCATACCGATTACCGTTAAGTCAATCTCTTTTTCTTTTGCAAACTGCACTAATTTGTCAAATTCCATCGCTCCGATATTTACACATTCTGCGAACTCTGTAATACCTGCATTTCCCGGCGCACAATAAATTTTGTCTACTTTATCGCTTTTTGCCACGCTCCATGCGATTGCGTGTTCTCTTCCACCGCTACCAACGATTAATACTTTCATCGTATCCTCCTTATGATTCGATTCTTACCTGTCTGTTTTCCACTTTTATTTTTCCGTTTGCAATTAAATGTATTGCCTCAGGGAGAATTTTCCATTCCGCCTCTTCCATTACTCTGCGTTGAAGTATTTCCGGTGTATCGCCCTGTTGAACCGATACTGCTTTCTGTAAAATAATCGGGCCGGTATCCGTTCCTTCATCTACAAAATGTACCGTTGCTCCAACAACTTTCACGCCCCGTTCCAATGCTTTTTCATGCACTTTTAAACCGTAATATCCTTTTCCGCAAAAAGCAGGAATCAGCGATGGGTGAATATTGATAATTCTGTTTTCATATTGTTTTATCATTTCTTTCGGTATAACGACAAGAAAACCTGCAAGAACAATCAAATCCGGATTTAACCCGTTAAGTTCTTCAAGGAAAGCATCGTTAAATGCTTCCCTTGTCTCATAATCTTTCGGAGAAATACATTTTGCAAAAATGTTATGCTGTTTTGCTCTCTCAAGTGCATACGCATTTTTGTTATTACTGATTACCCCGATAATTTCCGTATTTGTAATTGTCTTCGTGTTGATTGCATCTATAATTGCCTGCAGATTTGTTCCTCCGCCCGAAACTAATACAACTACTTTTAGCATAAAGTTACTCCTTTATCACCGGCTTCAATATGTCCGACTACATATCCTTCTTCTCCTGCTGCTTTAATTGCACTTAATGTACTTTCCACATCTTTTTCATCTACTGCCACAATCATGCCAAGTCCCATATTAAATGTGTTGTACATCATTTCTTCCGCAATATCTCCGTATTCTGCAAGCATTGGGAAAATCGGTAAAATAGGATAACTGTCTTTTTTCACTACCGCATGTGTTCCCTCTTTTAACATACGAGGAATATTTTCATAAAAGCCGCCGCCTGTGATATGGCTGCATGCTTTCACACGCACTCCCGCTTCCTTAATGGATTTAAGTGCTTTTACATAGATTTTTGTAGGCACCAATAACGCTTCTCCAAGTGTGCGTCCCAATCTGTCATGATATGTATTTAATGACTCTTCACTCATCTCAAACACTTTACGAACTAATGAAAATCCATTGCTGTGAACTCCTGACGATGCCATACCGATAAGGACATCTCCCGCTTTTAAGTCCTGTCCCGTAATCATATCTTTTTTGTCACATACACCTACTGCAAATCCGGCAAGGTCGTAATCTTCTTCCGGCATAAGTCCCGGGTGTTCTGCAGTTTCTCCACCGATTAATGCCGCTTCTGACTGAAGGCAGCCTTCTGCCACACCGCTTACAATCGTTGCGATTTTCTCCGGCTCATTTTTCCCGCAGGCAATGTAGTCAAGGAAGAATAACGGCTCTCCTCCTGCACATGCAATGTCATTTACACACATTGCTACCGCGTCAATTCCGATTGTATCGTGTTTATCTAAAATCATTGCAAGTTTCACTTTTGTTCCGCACCCGTCTGTTCCTGATAACAGTACAGGTTCTTCCATTTCTTTGATTTTCTCCAAAGAAAATGCTCCTGAGAACCCTCCGAGGCCTCCGAGAACTTCCGGACGCATTGTTTTCTTTACGTGTTCCTTCATCAGTTCTACTGATTTATAACCTGCTTCAATATCAACGCCTGCCTTTTTGTAATCCATGTTATACCTCCACTTATCTTCATCTCATTCGTAACTGTGTTTTACATTTGTTTTAAGTATTCTTTATGTCCTAATTTTTCGAGTTTTTCTGCTTTTGCCTGTACGGTTTCTTTCATCTCCTGTGTGTATGCTTTCAATCTTTCTAATAACTCAGGGTCTGATGCAGCAAGAATTCTTGCTGCTAAAATGGCAGCGTTTGCTCCACCGTCAATTGCCACTGTTGCAACAGGGATTCCCGGTGGCATCTGCACGATAGAGTACAGTGCGTCCACTCCGTCTAAATTTTTGCCTGACATCGGAATCCCAATAACAGGCATTGGAAAGATTGCAGCGCACATTCCCGGCAAATGTGCAGCCATTCCCGCACCTGCGATAATTACTTTAAATCCTTTTTCCTCTGCTGATTTCGCATAGTCATAAAATACATCAGGTTCGCGATGTGCTGAAATAATTGTCATTTCATAATCTACGCCAAATTTTTCTAACATGTCGGCTGCTTTGCTCATTACTTTCATATCTGAGTCGCTGCCCATTACAATTCCTACTTTTGCCATAGTTTTCTTCCCTTCTCTGTATTACAGTATTTATAAGTTTTACAAATAAATCTTTTCTATTTATAAGTTATTTTACTTATACCCTCACGAGATGTCAACACATGAACACCGAATTACTGATTATAAATACTTATAACAATTAATTCAGTTCAGCCAACGGTTCATTTAACATTTCCGTTCCTTCTAAGACGAATCTTGTGTCTTTTAAAATCACGATTTTTTCTCCGTCCGGTTTTATAACGGAAATTTCTTCCAACTCCTCATATGGAATTGTGATGTCCGTATGACACTGGAAATATGCTTTACTTAAATCTTCTTTTCGCAAAATAGAAACGGAATTGTCTTTTGCCACAATCTCTTTTCCGTTTGGATTATAGATTTGATTGTCCTCACTCCAACTGTAGCATGTATCCCCTACTGCAAAATGCGGTCCCATTTTTTCCGCAATGAGAATAGGCATTTTATCTTCGATACCATATCTCTTGGCAACCACATAGGCTGTGGTGTTTGTACCGATGGCAAATTCACCGAGCGGCAGTGTTTCATGATTGTACAAAATATTTGCGTGAATATACTTTTTGTTTTCTTCTTCCTCGTCAAAATTGCTGCAGGTATAATCTTGAATTTTTCCGTCCTTAAATGTAATTTCCAAATCTCTGTACTGCAGTTCGTTTAAGTAAACTTTGCTTACATATAATGTTCCTTCCGTTCCTTCAAGCACGGGAGAGGTAAATACTTCACCTACAGGAATATTTGCGTCTGCCACACAGTTTTCAAAAATGGTTTCCTTTTCAGGGTTCTGCAATTTATGCAACTGCACTTTTAAATCCGTCTTGTTTGCACCTTTTCCAAGAATATGCACATACTCTCCCTGGTCGAGGGCGTCAATAATCGTCTGCTGCACTCTCTCATACAATCCTGCGTCTAACGTGTTGATACGGATAACTTCATCAAAAATCTCCTCATAATTTTCGGCGATTTCCGGAACAGGATATGCGATAATCGTAAATCCTCTTTCTTCTCCCTTAATATATTCGTTTGTAATCTGACCGGATTTGTTGTCATATAAAAGTTCCAACTGCTCCTGTTTCTCTGTTAAATGCACCGCATTTTTCTTGCTTTCCGGTGCGAAAGGCGCTTCCCCAAACACTTCCATAACTGCCGGACCTGCCATTTTCCCTGCCAGTTCCTTATGCTTTTCGTATGTGTTTTTTAAGACGTCCAGTTTGCGTTCCACAAATTTCTTATCCAAAAACAGTCCCGCATCTGCACCGTGATCATACTCATACTGCTTGTTTGCGATCGCTCCGTAATATCCTGTTTTAAAATGTTTGCGTTTTGTCAGAACACTTACTCCCGCACGGTAAATAACAGGCTTCAATCCCATTTTTTCAAAATTAGCGATTGCTTTTCTGACAACCCGTTCAAATCCCAATGTATAGCGCACATTTACCGAACCTTTTTTCGATAAATCTTTTCTTCCATTTACAAAGCACATACGGTATCCTTCCGTATATGTGTCGGCCATTTTACAAATCGTTTCTTCCGGCAGTTCATTCATATGTTCCGCTGTTCTTCTCTCATTTTCCGAAACATATTCCCCGTAAGAATAAAGATAACGCAAATCTTCCAGATTGCTGTCCATAATAATACGTGTCGCAAAATCTTTTTCCCAGTCAATCTGGTCTACAATCCTGTCCGCCATAAATACGTCCGCATAATCACTTGCGTACCAGTAAACAATCTCTTTTAACGATTCGTAGGACGGTTCCTCCCCTTCAAAACAGTTGTACATCTCGATGAACAGTTCATTGCAGATTGTCAGATATAACTGTTTTCTCTCAAAAACATAGGCGATCTCCCCGCGCATTTCCGTATATAGGAAACTGAGTATTTTTCCATACTCTTCTCCGAGCATTTCTACGGCATAATCCGGGTTTGCATAACTTTTCCCGTAATTTTCCGGCAAAACGTCCTCATATAATTTTTTATTTTCTCTCTGCATTTCTTCAAATGATAAATCTTTCCACCCACCATTTTCCAGCAGTTGATTTACCCTGTCGATTTCTAAAAGAAATCCTGCTACTTTTGAGAAAAATCCCTGAAACTTCTCCCCAACTGTTTTCTCTGTTTCAATTTTTCTGATTCTTTCTATTGAAAGTGTGTAACGTTCCTGAATTTGTTTTTCCATTCTATAAAAAACCTCCTAAAAAGAATACCAATAAACTTACCAAAAAGAATATATTTAATCCGATCCCTACTTTGCATGTTCGATAATCTTTATCACGCTCCTTAAATCCCCGAACTCCCTGCATTATTCCGGCTCCCGCAAAAATCAAAGCACTCACGCCAAGTCCGCCGATATATCCTGCCGCTTTTCCCTCGTACAGATAAGTAATCACTACCGACGAAAGAATAACAAATGCAACTGCTCCCGCAATTACGCAGGACGTAATTCCTTTCTTTGAATGTTTCAGTTTTGCCTGTCCGTATTTTCGATTGCCTCTTTTTTTCTTATCTTTTTTTCTATCCCGCTCTTTCTCTCTTTCCTTTGCTCTATCCTTTTTTCTGTCTTTTTCTCTATCTTTTCGCACTAAATTTTCTCCTTATCCCATCACATAGTATAAATAACATGTATCCCAGAATACTTCCGACTGTGTTCAGCAACAAATCATCTACGTCAAAACTTCCCACTTTTGTCACCAGTTGAAAAAGTTCCACGCACAAACTGATTCCGAAACCATAAAATGCGGTTGCCAGAAAACTTCTGAACCTGCTGCCTATCGGCATAAAAAATCCGAAAGGGACAAAAATCAGCACATTTCCAAGCAGATTGCTCATCACCGCCATAATCCCCAATTGTTCTCTATAATTCCAAAATCTTTTGATTTCTTTAAACAGGACAAAATTGTAATGATACATTTTCATTTCCTGTCCCCGCCCGTACCAGTCCGAAAGCAGAAGAAAATAAAAAATGAATACGATGTATAATATAAAGAATACTTTCCCAAGTATTTTGATGCGTTTTTTGTTTTTCGCTTTCAATCCCGTATTCCTTCTCTAAAACATTATTTTCTTTCTTCCTGCCAAAAGTCTTCCGCCTCCTACGATGGTAAGTATTCCTGCAACAACTCCTGTTACAATCATAATAATTCCAAGTGCAATGTTGCCCGCTCCGACAGTTCCTGTTGTCTTATATAACTTTTCCATTTTCAACTTCCTTTCACCTATTTCGCACCATATTGTTCATAGTATGCGTCAATTGCCGCTTTTATCGTATCATCAATAACAATTTCCCCATTACACTCTCTATTATACAAATGCTCTACAACTTCAGCCATTGTGACAATGGCATTTGTTTCAAATCCGTATAAATCTTTCACTTCTTCCAAAGCACATTTTTCTCCGCCTTTTCCTACTTCCATGCGGTCAAGCGAAACCATAAGTCCAACAATTTCCACGTCCGCTGCACCTTTTACTTTCGGCACTGTCTCTTCCATTGATTTTCCTGATGTTGTTACGTCCTCAATCATAATGACACGGTCGCCGTCCTGCAATTTGCTTCCGAGGAAACTTCCTTTGTCTGCACCGTGGTCTTTCTCTTCTTTTCTGTCTGAGCAGTAACGCACTTCTTTTCCGTATAATTCACTGTATGCAATTGCCGTTACAACTCCAAGAGGAATTCCTTTGTATGCCGGTCCGAATAAAACATCGAAATCATCTCCGTATTTATCGTGGATTGCTTTTGCATAGTATTCTCCAAGTCTTTTCAACTGTGAACCTGTCACATATCCGCCTGCATTCATGAAAAATGGAGATTTTCTCCCGCTTTTTAATGTAAATTCTCCAAATTTAAGCACTTTGCTCTCTACCATAAAGTCTATAAACTCTCTCTTATACTGTTCCATATCTTTTAAAACCTCCATCTGTATATCATTATTTTCTTTTTATTTTGTATTATCCGAAGATATCTTTTAATCCTTTCAATTTTATCACAATTTTAAGGTTATTTCAATTAAATTACAGGGAGATTGCCACACGACAATCTCCCTGTTTTCCGGTTAAACCCTATATTTATTTTCTTCTTCCGCTGATTACTTTAATTGCTCCAAGCATTCCCGCTAACCAAATAAGAATATGGAAATCATCAGAAGTTTTCGGCACTTTCGTTCCATTGCCATGACCATTTTGTCCGTTATTTCCGTTTCCTGAACCATTATTGTCATTGCCATTTCCACCGTTGTTTCCATGAGAGCCGCCATTTTGGTCTTCACCTTCATTGCCGTTACCCTCATTGTTATTATCGTCAGTTTCTTTCTCCTTAAGGTTTTTCATTGCCTTCTCTACATCTTTGATTGCCTGTTGTACCTCTTCCTCAGTAGCCTCTTTGTCTTCGACAATTTCCCATGCTTTTGCAATCACTTCATTTAAAGCAGATACCGATTCGTTTGTGTATTTTCCTGATGCCGCTTCGTGTTTTGCTTTTGCAATAATATCCTTTAATGCCTCTTTGTCAACTTCCGGTTTTACAGGTTCTTCTTTTACAGTTACCTCAACAGTTGCTTTCAAACCTTTTGTATTTGCAATGCCATCAGTTAAATCCAATTCTCCTGACAGTTTATATGTGTTTGCTACATTTCCGTTATACGAAGATGTATCCCACTGTACTGAAAGTGTTCTTTCTTCGTTATTATCTAACTGTACTTTTACTGTCTGTGGAAGTTCAAGTGCAGATACAGGTGTTCCAAATTCTACTTCTTTATCTTGGATTGTTTCTACCGATACAATCTCATTTACCTGAATTGGTTTTTCCGTTACCGTCAATACCGCTTCGTCTGTAATCACCTGCTTTGCTTCCATACCTTCTTTTGTATTTACAACGAGACATCTGAATTTCATACCGTTTTCTTCTAACGATACATTTTCCTTTGTGTAAGATGAAGTTGTTGCTCCCTCAATATTCTGCCAATCTGTACCGTTATTTACCTGCCACTGATAAGTCAGGTTTCCACCGTCATTTGTTTCAGCCTCCACTGTAAATGTAACATTTTCTCCAATCTCTACAGTCTGTGACTTAGGTTGTTTTTTAATTACCGGAACTTCCGTGTCTTTTTTCAGTTCTACAACAACCGTTGTATTTTTCAACTCTTCTCCTACTTTTACTCCTTCGATTTCTGTAAGAGTTCCGTTGATTGTTGTTTCACCTTCTTTTGTCTTATCGTAGTCTGCCTCATTCCATTTTACCGGAAGCGTCGTTTTAATGTCGTCTTCTAATACTACATCTACTTCTTTTGATAACTGTAATTCTCCAAATTCTGTTCCGACAAAAGCAGTTACTTTTTCAGTTGCTTTCACTTCTTTTACCTGACGTCCTGTTGGAACAGGTGCATATGCGTTAAAGAAACCGAAACCTTGCTCCGTTGTTCTTCCCGCCGGTAAGCGCATTCTAATATATCTTGCTGTTCCTTCCACAGCTTCATATGGCATGATTTCATTTGTTCCCTTTTCACTTCTGTCTGCAACTGTTGTCCAATTCTTGCCGTCTGTTGAGATATCAATAATGTATTTATGTGTTTCCTCTGCATTCCATGTCATCTGGATATTATCCAAATCGTAAATTCCTTTTGTATCAATATACCACCATTCATCTCCCATAGTTGCAGGATACCAGTACCAGCCCGGAACGCCGTTGCTTCCATGTCCCGGCTCTGAACCTTCTTTACACGAAGATGCAAATGCTTCTTTTTCTCTTGATACATTATAAAGTTTGTAATCTACTTTTTCTCCATAGGCTTCGATCTCTCGAATAGTAGGCCACTGATTTACCATGTTTTTCGTTGTAATATCATATACTCTTAAGTATTGCACAATATCATCAGACTGAACCGTTACTTCCTGTCCACAGCCTTCGCCTTCTCTAAAGTTTTTGATATCTTTATAGTGCACTCCGTCCACTGAACCCTGCAGTACGAATTTGTATGCGGCATCTTCTTTCTCAAATGCAATTTTCACTTCTGAAAGTTTGTAAGTATCTTTCAAATCCACCTGAATCCAGTGGTCTTTTGTACCTTCTCCGCCTTTTGCGCACCACCATGTATCCATCTTTCCGTCAACCGCATATTCCGCTTTTTCCACTTTATTTCCTACACCTGTGTTGACAGAACTTGCAGTCACCGGTTTATTCAATGCAAGATTATCTGTTTCTCCCGTTCCGGAAACATCTCTTAATACTGCCCATTCATTATTTGTTGCTTCCGTAAATGTCACGCGCACATAACGTCCCTGCACTTTTCCTTTTTCAAATGTCAGTTCCGTATCTGTACTTCCTTTGCTGTTATCAATCACAATATTTTTTGCATAGTTTTCATCTGTCATCGGATTTTCTGAAACTGCGATTGTATAATGGTAAGCACTTCCCGATGTCTCAAACGACAGTTTCATTGTGTCCAGTTTATAAGATGCACCTAAGTCAACTTCCCACCATTGTGGATATGAGCCGCTGTTTGCACACCATTTCGTATTGTCATTTCCGTCATTTCCATATTCTTTTACTTCATGTTTACCATTTTGAGTATTTTCCGTACTTGCTCTGGAAACTTTATTTAAGAAAATGTTGCCGTCCTGTGCGTTTTCATCATCTTTTGTATTTTCATACTCATCTGCATCTCCGCCTTCCGGCACTTCCGGTAAGCCTTGCACTTCACTCGTCGGAATAACAACCGATGTTGCTTTTAAGTTTTCACTTGTTGCCGTTAAAGTAATATCTCCGCTTCCTCGTTTACTTTTTACCCATACGGCAAGCTGTCCGCCCTTTGTTGTAACAGTCTTTGGACCTACTACAAGTCCCGGACCTTCTACCTCTAAGTTCACATCTGTATATGCGCTTGGTACAACTGTTCCGTTTTTATCTGTAATATCAATCCATACAAGTTTTGCACTGCTTCCGTCTAACGGAACTTTTGCGTCGCTTTCCGGACGAAGTTGAATCTGCATAGCTGCTTCAGGTGATTTTCTGATATACTCTGTAACTTCTTTACCGTCAATTTTTCCGACTGCCTTTAATTCGCCCGCCTCATATTTGTCTAAGTCAAATGTAATCGGAGCATTTTTCATTGCATCTGTGCTGATTTCTTTTCCTGCTCCATCTTGCGGATAGTGCATCGGATCACCGTCTCCGTGTGGTCCCCATGTTGTCTTATCATGTCCTTTTTCGCCAAGACTCTTACCGTTTAGGAACAACTCAACCGTATCACAGTTGCTGAAAATACGTACTTCTTTATCTGCTTTTGCGTCCCATGTATTTGCAATATATACCATTGGACCTGTTTTTACTCCGTATTGGCTCATATCGACGCTGGCATCTCTCTGACTCTGGAAGAAATATGCACCGTGTTTTGGAAGTCTGTACAAATCCACAACACCACAGTTTGTCAGAATACCGGCATCAAATCCTGCATAGTCCGCATAATCCCAATACATAGCTGCTCCAAGCCAGTTTTTTCCACGGGAACGGTTTGTCTGAACACTTTCCTGAATGTTATCCGACTGGATTAACATTCCTTCATCGCCGCCTTTTTTCCCTGCGTTATTTTTATCTTCTCTTGTTACACGGGTTGTTGAACCTGAACCGCCATAATTCCAGTCACCGTACTCTGCAATAATCATCGGTTTATCTTTGTATTTTGGATTTTCAGCACCCTCATTTCCCGTACCGAAAATACCTGCCTGAGGAGTGGAAAGACCGATGTCCCAGACGTCCCAATGATAGCAGCCTG
Organism: Lachnospiraceae bacterium; assembly: GCA_902381685.1. Lineage (GTDB taxonomy): Bacteria > Bacillota > Clostridia > Lachnospirales > Lachnospiraceae > Faecalimonas. Next base: position 436,307 of record LR698958.1, read on the forward strand.
CCGTATATCCGTACATATCTCCGTCCTCCGGATATTCTTCTTTTACAATACGGTTCATTTCCTTTGCCCACTCTTTATTGTAACCTGTTTCATTTAAACTGGATTCCCACACAACAATTGACGGGTGATTTCTTTTATGTCTGATATCTGTCTGTAATTCTCTGTATGTACTATTCTTAAATGCCTCGGTATTGTTAAAATACTGCCACCCAGACGGGCATTCAACAACCATAACACCATATTTATCACAGGCGTCATAGTATGCCTGACGATGAGGATAGTGAGACATTCTCATAATATCGAATCCGCTTTCTTTGAAGCGTTTTACTTCCTCATAAATCGCATTGTCCGGCATTGCATTACCAAACATATATGTTTCTCCGTGAAGGTTTGCGCCTTCCACATCAGTCTTTTTATCGTTAATGTAAAGACCGTCTCTCTTCCACTCTACTTTTCGGATACCATATTTTGTTTCTATTGTATCTTTCACAACACCGTCTGCTTTTACGGTGGAGCGCACCGTATACAGTTCAGGTGTACCCGGCGACCATAATCTTGGATTTGTTACCTGTAGAGATTGATTAAAGTATTGTGCTTTTCCGCTTTCAATAGAAAGTTTATCTTCTTTTGATACAACAACATTTCCACCCTCATCTAAAAGTTCCGTAAGAAGTGTTGTCTCTTTGTTTTCTTTACCTTCATTTTCCACATGTGTTTTTACTTTAACTGTGGCTTTGTCTTTCGCCACCTCAGGAGCCGTAATAAATACGCCGCCTCCCGCCGTTTCATTTGCCTCAACTGCATCAGTAATGTGAAGTTCATCTGTTACGGTAATGTACGAGTTTCCGTAAATTCCTCCGAAATACTGGAAATCCGGCTGTGCTTTACCCGGTGCGAAACTCGTATTTGCACGGCTGTCAATTTTTACCGCAATTGTATTTTCCGTCCCGTAATTTACCTTGTCAGAAATATCAATCACGAACGGAATGTAACCGCCCTCATGTGTCATCACTTTTGTCCCGTTAATATACACATCGGCTTTCTGCATTGCAGCCTCAAAAGTAAGAAGCAGTTTCTTTCCTTTAAGACTTTCATCTACCTGGAAATCTTTTCGATACCAACTGATTCCGAGATAGGCATCTTTATTTTCCACAGTGTAAAATGTTGTTGAATGAGGAAGATTGACATATCCCCACTCTTCATCGGCAAAATCTACTGCTTCTCCGCCTGATACGTCTCCTTTCTTGTAACGCCAATCCGTATTGAAATTAATGACATTACGTTCTGTGCTTTTCACTGCTTCCTTCTCTGTCTTAACTTCTGATGCCGCCTGGGTTTTCACAACACCATATGGGCTAAACATTCCCCCGACTAAAGTTAAGGCAGTGAGCAGCGCCACTACTTTTCTTTTCATATCTCACGCCTCCCTATTTAAATAATATTCTCGTCACCATTTTATCGTTGTCACTCAATAAAGTATGTAGTATTTTTTATCCTTTTGGTATAATTTTTTACACAATCGCTTTAGTTTGTGAAAAAAATGTGAACGGGGACGTAGTCTTTTTCAATTTGACTACGTCCCCGTTCACATTTATTTCACTAATCCAACCATATCCCGTATGTTTTCAAAGTCATATCGTTTCATATATTGTTCAATTCCTTCCGCAATTTCCATAGTAACGGACGGATTGATGAAGTTGGCTGTTCCGACTGCAACCGCCGTAGCTCCCGCTAAAATAAATTCGATTGCATCTTCTGCCGTTGCAATTCCTCCCATTGCGATTATCGGAAGTTTGATTGCGTTTGCCGTCTGGTAAACCATGCGTACTGCAATTGGTTTGATTGCAGGACCGGATACTCCTCCGGTTTTATTTGCCAGAGCAAATGTTCTCTTATGTACATCAATTTTCATTCCCGTCAATGTATTAATAAGAGAAACTGCATCTGCTCCGCCCGCTTCTACCGCTTTTGCCATTTCGGTAATGTCCGTTACGTTCGGACTCAATTTCATAATCACCGGCTGTTTCGCATATTTTTTAATTTCTTTTGTGATTTCCTCCGCTGATTTCGGATTTTGCCCGAAAGCAATTCCTCCTTCTTTGACATTCGGGCAGGAAATATTAATTTCCAGCATATCCACATCTTCATGAGATAATCGTTCCACGACTTCACAGTAGTCTTCCGTCGTTCTTCCACATACGTTTACAATAATCTTCGTGTCATACTGACGTAAAAACGGAATGTCTCTTTTGCAGAAAACATCGATTCCCGGATTCTGCAAACCCACAGCATTCATCATTCCACCGTATGTTTCTGCAATACGTGGAGTTGGATTTCCTTCCCACGCAACGTTTGCCACCCCTTTTGTTGTCACGGCACCGATTTTGTTTAAATCAACAAATTCCGCAAATTCCGCGCCTGAGCCGAATGTTCCTGACGCTGTCGTCACCGGATTTTTCCATTCCACTCCTGCAATATTTATTTTCGTGTTCATTATAAATCCACCTCCGTTGCCAAAAAGACAGGACCGTCTTTACAAATTCGTTTATTATGTACGTTTGTGTGATGGTCTTTTTCCTTAGATTTACATACACATGCAAGACAGGCACCGATTCCGCACGCCATTCTTTCCTCCATGGAAATGTAGCATTCGATATTATTTTCTTCGGCATATGTTTTCAATGCACGGAGCATCGGTGTAGGTCCGCAAGCGTAAATAATATCTGCCGTCAATCCGTTTTCTCTGATAGCGTCCAACACATTTCCCTTCGTTCCCGCACTTCCGTCTTCTGTTGCCACATAAACTTCTCCGTTTGCAGAAAGTTCTTCCGTCAAAAACAACTCATCACGGTATCCGACAACAATCTGTTTCTCCGCATGTAACTGTTTTGCCAGTTCTAACATTGGGGGAATACCAATCCCTCCGCCGATTAAAAACGCTTTCTTTTCTTTTAATGGGAACCCGTTTCCGAGAGGCCCCAAAATTTCAATTTCATCGCCCTCTGTCAATTTGGAAAACTGTTCTGTTCCCGTATTTTCTCCCGTCACTCTGTAAACAACTCTTAACTGTCTATTTTCTTTGTCTATTTCACAGATACTGATTGGACGGGGCAATAATTTCCCGCTGTCATTTGTATACATAGAAATGAACTGTCCCGCCTTTGCCGAAACAGACGCCTCTGACCGAAGCCATAAACTGTAAATATCCGTTGCTATCTGTTCCTGTGATACGACAACTGCTCTTTCTTTTTCTCTCTTTTCCATTTTCGTTCTCCCCTATCTGTTTTCCAACGCTCCGTTAATATCGGCAATCATTGTTTCAACTGCTTTTCTTGATGCATCTGCAAAGTTTTCCTCACCAAACTCTGCGTATGCTTCCTGTTTGTAAGCAGCAATAATTCCTCTTGAAGAGTTTACGATTGCACCTAAGCCGTCCTCATTGAAAAAGTGTACAAGGTCTTTTCCCTGTCCGCCCTGTGCTCCGTATCCCGGAACAAGAATATAAGATTTCGGCATAACTTTACGGAGAACTTTACCCATTTCCGGATAAGTTGCACCGACAACCGCACCGATATAACTGTATTCATCACCCATGTGGCTTTCGCCCCACTGTGCTACCTTTTCTCCTACCAATTCATACAGCGGTCTTCCGTCAACCAGTCTGTCCTGAAATTCTCCGCTAGATGGGTTTGATGTTTTTACCAAAATAAATAATCCTTTATTTTCTTCTTTACATACATCGATAAACGGATTGATTCCGTCTGAACCTAAGTATGGATTTACTGTGGCGAAATCTTCGTCAAACGGAACGTAAGATTTGCTTCCAACCTGTACACGGCCGAGATGTCCTACAGCATACGCTGAAGAAGTGGAACCGATGTCACCTCTCTTAATGTCCCCAATCACTACCAAACCTTTTTCTTTACAGTAATCTACTGTCTTTTTAAATGCCACAAGTCCCGGAATACCGAACTGTTCATACATGGCAATCTGTGGTTTTACCGCAGGAATTAAATCGTATGTCTTATCAATGATTTCTTTGTTGAACTGCCAAATGGCTTCCCCTGCTCCTTCCAATGTCTCTCCAAATTCCGCAAACGCTTTCTTTTGGATATGCTGTGGAATGTAGTTTAACATCGGGTCTAATCCCACTACAATCGGCGCTTTCGTTCTCTTAATATTTTCTACTAATTTGTTAATCATATTTTCTTCCTCCTAGTATGCTGTATTCTCATAAACCATTTTTCCGCCTACAAACGTATAACGCACGTCACCTTTTACTGCGTAATTGTCAAATGGCGTGTTTTTCCCTTTTGATAAAAATGTATTTTTGTCAATGCGATATTCTCTCTTCGGGTCAAAAATAACGATATCCGCAATCATTCCCTCGGAAACAGAACCTTTTTCACCTGCAATTCCAAGTATTTTTGCAGGATTATAGCTCATCTTCTCAGCCATCTGCATCGGTGTCAGAATCCCTTTGTCCACCAATTCTGTATAAGTAAGAGCGGCAGATGTCTCCAGTCCTACGATGCCAAACATGGCGTCCTTCATGGATTTATTCTTCTCCTCCGCTGAATGCGGCGCATGGTCCGTGGCAATCACGTCCATAATATTATTTCTCAAACCTTCCTTTAACGTCTCCACATCTTCCCTGCTGCGAAGAGGCGGATTCATCTTATAATTTCCGTCATCTTCCGGTATGTCTTCCGTCGTTAAAATAAAGTGGTGCGGACAAACTTCAGCCGTCACCGGAAGACCTTCTTTCTTCGCCTCCGCAACCATTTTCACGCTGTCCGCAGTGGAACAGTGACACAAATGCAATTGTACTCCCGTTTCTTTCGCCAGTAAAATATCTCTCGCCACAATTACGTCTTCCACCGCATTTGTAATTCCTTTTAATCCCAATTTTTTCGCTTTCTCATCTGCGTTCATCACTCCGCCTTCCACCATTGTGATGTCCTCGCAATGAGCAAAAATTGAAATATTATTTTCTTTCGCCTGTTTCATCGCCTGACGGTAAAGAGAAGCGTTCATCACGGATTTTCCGTCTTCACTGACTGCACGGCAGCCTGCTTTTGCCATTCCTTCAATATCTGCCAGTTCTTCCCCTTTTTGTCCTACGGTAATTGCACCCAACTGAATAACATTTACCGGAGATTCCGTTCTGGAACGGCGGTGTACTTCCGAAACTTTTTCTCCTGTATCCATAACGGGTTTTGTGTTCGGCATTGCACAAATGGTAGTGATGCCGCCCCTTGCACCTGCCTGTCCGCCTGTCTGTAATGTCTCTTTATATTCCAGTCCCGGATCTCTTAAATGGACATGGAGGTCAATGAATCCCGGCATGACATAGCACCCTGTCGCATCGACTGTCCTGTCCGCTTCACTGACAATGTCACTATCTACTTTAACAATTCTGTCATCTTCAATCAGCACATCGCAAACTTCGTCACGCTGTGTTTTCGGGTCTAATACATGACCATATTTAATTAATGTTCTCATTATTTTACAACCTTTCTGCAAAATTACATATAGTTTTATTCTACCATAGGCTAACAAAAAAAGGAATGCAAAAATTTGCATTCCTCTTCCTTACTATTTCATTTTTTCTTTTAATACTTCTATCGCCTTATCCAACTGATTATCTGCATCAGCGTTGTTTTTGTCGTATTGATACTCTACTTCCACATCAGGTTTGATTCCTTTTTCATGAATATTTCTTCCCTTCGGTGTAAAATATTCCGCGATAGTTAATTTTAGGCAGGTTCCGTCTTTCAGATCAAATAACTGCTGCACGACACCTTTTCCATAAGTAGTTGTTCCTACAAGTGTACCCAACTGATAATCCTGAATTGCACCCGCAAAAATTTCTGAAGCGCTGGCGCTTCTGCCGTCCACCAGAACAGTCATTGGCATTTCCAGTTTATGTTCTTCATCGGAAGTCATCACTTCACGCTTGCCGTCTTTATCCTCGGTATAGACAATCAGTCCTTCCGGCAGGATATAGTCAAGCATCTGGCATACTGTAGATAAATTTCCACCCGGATTTCCACGAAGGTCAATAATAATTTCCTTCATTCCCTGTTTCTTTAAATCCGTTATTGCTTCCACAAACTGATTATATGTAACCATGTCAAACTCAGTTACGCGGACATATCCGATATGATCTTCTTTCATCTCGTATTCAATTGTATGTGCTTCCAATTTCTCACGTGTCGTCGTCGCTTCATATTCTTTTCCGTCACGGAGAACGGTAATGGTCACTTCCGTTCCCTCTTCACCTTTGATTTTATTGACAACTTTACTGATGTCCTCGGTGGAAATGTCTTTTCCGTTGACTTTATAAAGAATATCGTTGTTTTTAAAACCTGCTTTTTCTGCCGGAGAATCTTCATACACATTTACCATTGTAATCACTCCGGTCTCTAAATTCTGGGACATGACCGCCCCAATTCCACTGTACTCTCCCTCAGTAGTTTCATACAGTTCCTTTGTCTCTTCTTCGTTATAATATACGGAATACGGATCTTTTAAACCATTCACATATCCTTTTAACAGGAAGTTTTCCAAATCACTCTCTTTGATTTCATCTCCCTTTAAGTAAGAATCGTCGATAATATCTTTTATCTGCTCCAATTTGCGCGCTGTCTTTTTGTCAATGGTTTCCCCATATCCTGTATTTTTCAAATACATTCCCGCTGCTCCCGCAACGACTAAAGTAACGAGGGTGCCGCAAAGCACCCCCTTTAAAAATCCTCTTTTATCTCCCATATGTGAGTCCTATCTATAAATACTTTCTTGGGTCTACTAATTCTCCGCTTGCCTCTTCTACAATAAAATGTAAATGCGGCCCGCTTACTCTTCCTGTTTTTCCAACTGTTGCAATATTTTGACCTCTGCTGACTTTCTGTCCTTTGCTGACAAAAATATCCGTACAGTGCTGATACCATGTTGTAAGCCCGTTCGGGTGTCTGATAACAACATAATTCCCGCGAACTGCCTGATTTCCCGTGCGAATTACAGTTCCTTCCGCTGCCGCATAAATCGGTGTTCCTATCGGAGCTCCGTAATCGCGTCCTTCGTGAAATGTACTTGCTCCCGGAACCGGTGCCTCACGAGGTCCAAACTCGCTTGTAATTCTTCCCGCCGGACACGGATTGGAAAGATAACCGTTTCCTCCTGAGATTACCGGAGCGCCCGGTTTATTGCCCGAACCTCCTGACGGTTTCTTATTTGCATTTGCCGCCTCCTGCTTTCTTCTCTCAGCCTCTTTCGCCTTTTCAATCAAAGCATTCAACGTTTTTGTATTCTCGCCTATCTGTGCATCTAATTTTGCAATTTCTTCCTTCTTTGAATCGAGAAGTGTCTGCACTTCCTTCTGTTTCGTTTCCAAATCTTTCTGAAGTACGACTAAACTTTCCTTTTCTTTCTTCAGAGATTTTTCCTTTTTCTCCACTTCTTTTACCAATTTTGCAAACTGGTCAAGCATCTTCCTGTCATATTGGGAAACCTGCTCCACATACTCTGTTTTGTTAAGGAAGTCCCCCATATCCTCTGCTTCGAGCAGTATCTGCATCATTTCTGAATTACCGTTTTCATAAACATATTTAATACGGATTAACATGCTTTCATACTGCTTGTTCTCTTTAATCTCTGCCTCTACAAGTTCATCTTCCGCCACTGCAATCTCATCTTCTTTTTTCTCCACATTGGCCTGAGCCGTCTGCATTTCCGTTATAATACTATTCAGACGCTCACTCAAAGATTCCTGCTCTTTTTCGGCCTGTTTCTTCTGTTCTTCCAACTGCTGCCCTTTTTGTTCCGCCGAATGGATACTCTCTGCATGAACCGGTTTAAAAACACTTCCTGCAATAAGAACTGTCGCCAAAACTAAACTGATTGCTCTTTTTCCTGCCATTCCACTACCTCTTAGATTATACCTTTAAGTGCTTACGAATTGTTAAGAAACTTCCGACAAAACCGATTCCGATACCAAGGGCAATGCCAATTGGCAACAATGTCTTATATACCTCTGTTACCGGAAGGAATGTAAGAAGGTTGTTCAATATTTTAAATTTAATTAAAATGTATCCTACCGCCTTTTCATAGAGGAAGTAAAGCGCCGCAAGAGGAATAATTGCTCCCACAAGCCCAATCAAAAGACCTTCTATGATAAACGGCATTCTGACAAAGGCATCTTTCGCCCCTATATATTTCATAATCGCAATCTCTTCACGCCTGATGGAAATACCCATTGTAACCGTGTTGCTGATTAGGAAAATCGAAACGGCAAGCAAAATGATAATAATTGCCGCTGATACATATAAAATTAATTTGTTAATACCTGACAATGTCTTTGCCACTGTATCCGATTTATTTACCTGACGTACTCCTTCAAGTCCGCTTACATATTTTACCAGGTCTTTCTGTTTGGAAACGTCTTTCATATATACCTGATAGTTATCTGAATTTACAAGCGGGTTATCTGCGAAACCTTCCGCCAGATATTCCTTATCGCCAAAATATTTCTTCTTGTAGTCTTCCCATGCCTGCTCCCCGGAAGTATATTCCACACGGGAAACTTCTTTCCTGTCTTTAATCAGTTTACCGATTTCATCAATACGGTTCTGCTCCAATCCTTCATCAAAGAATACGGTAATCGCAACTCCTTCTTCCGCACTTTTTACAATGTTCTGAAAGTTCACGATAATCGAGAAAAACAATCCGAACATAAAAATACAAGCCGACATTGTTGCAATAGATGCAAGGGAAAACATCTTATTTCTACCAATATTTTTAACCCCTTGTTTCATTGTATATCCTACTGTACTTATTCTCATTTTTCTACTCGCCCTCTTTCTCGTCGCTGACAATGACTCCCTTTTGCATTGTAATGACACGTTTCTTCATCTCTGCTACAATCTCGTGATTGTGAGTAACTACGATTACGGTAGTTCCTCTCTCATTTGCCTCCTCAAGAAGTTTCATAATCTCCCACGCATTTGTCGGGTCAAGGTTTCCCGTAGGCTCGTCAGCAAGCAAAATTGCCGGTTCATTTACAACCGCTCTGGCTATGGCAACTCTCTGCTGCTCCCCTCCTGACAACTGTTTCGGATAAGCCTTATATTTCTGCGCAAGTCCCACAAGTGAAAGCGCTGCCGGAACTTTCTGTTTCAGCACGCGTGTAGGCGTTTCGATTACTCTCTGTGCAAAAGCGATATTCTCATAAATATTTCTGTCCTTCAACAGACGGAAATCCTGAAATACAACCCCGAGATGTCTTCTATATTTTGCAATATGTCTGTGTTTCATTCTGTTGAGGTTAATTCCATTTACAATGATTGTACCTGACGTTGGGTCTAACTCTTTCATCAAAAGACGAATCAGTGTTGATTTTCCCGAACCACTGTCACCTACAATAAATACGAACTCTCCCTGTTCAATTTTTAAATTTATTCCATTCAAGGCAGCAACGCCCTTGGAATATTCCTTTGTGACGTCCTTTAATTCAATCATATGTTCCTCCTATATTAACTACTAATACTCCAGTGTTTCCATATACTTCATATATTTTACAACCATCAGCGCAATTTTAAATGTAATGGCATCTTCAAACACTCTCAAATCCAATCCCGTGCTTTTTTGCAACTTGTCCAATCTGTAAACAAGAGTATTTCTATGAATGTATAGTTGTCTTGATGTCTCTGATACATTCAAACTATTCTCAAAGAATTTATTGATTGTCGTCAATGTCTCCTCATCAAACTCGTCCGGAGATTTCCCCTCAAAAATCTCTCGAATAAACATTTTACAAAGAGGTAACGGTAACTGATAAATCAGTCGTCCTATACCAAGTGTACTGTATGCAACAATATCTTTCTCGTCAAAAAAGATTTTTCCTACATCTAACGCAAGTTTTGCTTCCTTATAAGATTTGGACACTTCTTTAATGTCATTTACAATTGTTCCATATGCAATATGAACTTCCTCTCCCTCTGTCTTTAGGATTTCCAAAATCTCATTTGCAACTTTCTCCATCTCAGGATAGCCTTCATTAGCACCAAGTTCTTTTACAATGATAATGTTTCTCTCATCAACTGCAGTCACAAAATCTTTTGATTTCATGCCGAGCAGGGAACGGATATGTTCCATTGTACCTGTATCTTTTTCGCGTGCTGTCTCAATGACAAAAATCACACGTCTTACATCGGTTTCAATATGTAGTTTCTTTGCACGGTTATAAATATCCACCAGCAAAAGATTGTCCAGCAATAAATTTTTAATAAAATTGTCTTTATCAAAACGTTCCTTATATGCTACCAACAGATTCTGTATCTGAAAGGCTGCAATCTTACCCACCATGTAAACATCATCACTACTGCCATTTACTACCAATATATATTCCAACTGGTGCTCATCAAAGATTTTAAAGAACTGGTATCCCTGAATAACCTGACTGTCTGCCGGTGACTCTACGAAAGAATCCAGCGAATTCTCATAGTGCTCCTGTTCCACAAATGTACTTGCCAACACCTTGCCATCTGTGTCCAGAATACTTAAATCTATTCTTGTAATCGCCTTCAATCCTTCAATTGTGTTCTGAAGTATTTGATTTGATATCATACTTTTGCTCCTTATCTTTATTATTTTAACAGTAGTTTCTCCATTAAAAAACTGTATATTCATTCTATATTTTAATACAATTAACCAAAAAAATAAAGAGGAAATACTTTGAATTTATACATTTCCTCTTTTTTGTCTTTCTTTCTCCACTTCTCGCTTTAGGAAACGTTTAATCATAAACTCCCTTATCGGCTTTTTCCCTTTCTTCTTGTCAAGCGGAAGAGGTGTATTTTTTCCTAATCCTAACCACATGCGCGTGTTCAGCAAAATGCGGTTTCTCACTACAAATGCTTCCTGAAACGGGGAAGAAATCATTGACAGTACGCAATCTGCTTCCGCACCGTTTACGCTGTTTAAAATCATATCGTCTGCCGAAGAGTCTGTCGGTACAACCTCTCCTCCTACAATCTGAATCCCATAATAATATTCCTGCAAATATTCTTTCAGATGTATCTTCTCGTCCTCAGATTCCGTCAGAAGAAATATTCTGTTATGGTTCTTATGAAAAAACCGTAAAAGCATTTTCACAAACAGTTGTGAATCCGCCTCCTGCAGTTTCTTCCTATCCGTAACCTCTGCAACTTCCAATACTGCCTGCTCTCCCGCAAGAACTAAATCCGCCTGAGCAATATTGTCTTTAAGATTCTCATCTTCCTTACTCTTTACCAATGTGTTCGCACTGATAATTTCCACAATATTCATCGGCTCGGTCTGCATATATTCCATAACCTTCTGCATGGCTTCTTTAGCCGTATTGTTATTCAATTCAATTTCTAACACATTTACTCTACTTTTCATAACCTTCTCCATTATCTTCCTCAATTGAAGGATTATAGCAGACTTATTGTTATTTTTCAACCCACGTTACAAATTGTTCACATTTTTAAATAATTCTGTTATTTCTTCTGCCTTTTCTTCTTTGTAATTATCCCGCCGATTCTTCCCGTTTCTTTAGATGTCAGCGAACGCCACCCTTCTGATAAAACTTTATCCAGAAGTCCCAGTTCTTCCGCAACTTCATATTTCAATTTTTCCTCCGGCTCAATCTCGCTTAGTATAATCGGTAATTTTTCTTTTTTCGCCATGTTGGTTCCCCTTTCTTCTTTATAAAATAAGGATTGCCGGGAATTTTCGTTTTATTCGGGGACGTAGTGTTTTCCTATTTTACTACGTCCCTTTTTAAGTTTTACTGTGTCCCTTTTTTTCCGAAAGGGGTGTCCCTTTTTGAGATATACCTATACAAAGCCCGTAAAATCGCGATTTATCAACATATTGATTATTTTCTCTTAAAACAATCAAATGCATTTAAACTTTTTACAGCGTATTTACTGGCTTTGTAGCACGTTTATCCCTTTGTAATTTTGTTCTTCCTTCAAAAAGGGACAGGGCATTTCTAAAAAAGGGACGGGGTAAATGAGAATTGGGGACGTAATCTTTTTCAAAAAAACTACGTCCCCAATTCTCAATTCTACCTATCCGGAATAATAACCGCTGCCACAAAGTATCCAAATATCATCGTACCAAAACTGAAACAAGTTGCAAGCACCATTCCCAATCGTACCAGTGTAGGATCAATGTTAAAATATTCTGCCACTCCCCCACACACTCCGCACACTTTACGGTCCACTGTTGAACGATATAATTTTTTCATTTTCCTTACCTCCTGTTTTACTGAACAAATGTAACATTTACTTTTCCTGTTGCACAATCAATTCCCATCTCTTTTCCGGCATGGTTGTTGATTGTTTTTTCTACTGCCAGTCCTGAAAATGTCTGTCCGCCGAGATTTACTTCTCCTGCACCTACTTCGATTTCATAATTGTAATCTGTCTGCGCCCCCTTTGTTTCAAGGTTGATTGCAGCGACTCCACACTCTAAATCTATATCTGCCTGAGCAGTTCCTTTTATATTTGCAGCACCCTGACCACAGGAAACGCTTAGTTCTCCCACCGTAAAATCTGCCGCTGTGATTTCTCCGCGTTCAACTGACAACTCTAATTCATTTGACTGTATTCCACTCAAATCTATCGCTCCCTCATTGACTTGGACATTTGCCTCTGTCAGTTTCATATTTCTCGGAACGTAAATGGTTAATCTTCCTCCATTGTCTGTTCTGTTTCCTCTTCGTGACGTTTCTATTTCCAGTGTAGAACCTTCTTCACGAATCACGATTCCGGCCTCTTCGTCTGTTGCATTTTTCACGCGAATTACATTTTCGTCCGTTGCGACAACTTCAACCTTCACTTTGTTTACTTCCACATCAATTCCTTTTGCGTTTGGAAATTCTCCTTCTTTTACCGTCTTCGCAGACTGTAATGTTCTGTTATCAAAATCATCATTGTCGTCATCGTCATCATCTGTAATGAATCCGATTCCCCTGTGTACCGCACCTCTGACATCTTCATCTGTCACGCCTATTGCAAATCCGGCAATACATAAAACAACTCCAAGTCCCGCCAACACGGCACAAATAATCGCAAATATTTTCCAACCCTTTTTCATTATCTGCTCTCCTTTCTATGAACGAATTTTCTGAAAATGTTTACCAGTCCTCTGAATAAAACCGGAAATACTATCATACACGCTTTTACCATCAACACTGTTGCCACAAGTCCTGCGACGAAAGCCAAAATTCCTCCGCCCATAACAACAAGCGCCAGTGCCGGAAAATGAAACATTTCCAATATTCCGCATATTGTTATGCAAAAACCACAAATCATAACGGTGGCCGCCAACAATACCAGTGTTCCCAAAACAGCAAATCCTGAAACGGCTATTGCAAATATAACTGCAAGTCCTGCCAATGCAAGCGGAAAAATAATCGGTAAAGTGAAAATCGCTATTGCGACAATGAGGATAATTTTTAACCAATCATTTGTTTTTGGTTTGTTTTCTTCTCTCCTTGCCGGAGTTTCCTTCTCCTCAAATCTCGTGTCCGTATAACCTGTTTCTCTGTACTCGCTGCTTTCCTCTCCTCGTCCCCGAAGCCCTGCTTTGATTGTCTGCGCAACTTTTTTCGGACTTTCCAGTTCGGAAATAACATGCTGTTCATTTTCCAATCCTGCATCAGCAAAATAATCTTCATAATACTGCATCGCTTCTTTGCGCTCTTCTTCCGGTATTTCTTTCAGCAGTTTCTCCAATTCAGTCATAAACTCTATGCGATTCATACTGCCACACCTCCCTCAAACATCTCACTAATCTTTCTTGAATAATTTTTCCATTCTATCCGATACAGATTCAACTGTGCCATTCCTTTTTCCGTCACTTTATAGTATCTTCGGTTTCTACCGTCAAACTGCATATCGTAAACTTCCAGACACTCGTCTTTCTGCAATCTTCTGAGTACCGGATATAAAGTGGATTCAGAAACGTCCAATGCCTGACGTACGTCCTGTGTAATTTTATAACCGTACGTTCCCTGTTGTTCTCTTGAAACGACAGCCAATACAATCGCATCTAAAAGCGCTGCTCCTGTATTAAATACCATTCCTCCACTCCCTTTCTTAAATAATATTGTTTTGATAATCATATTATATAACGTATAATATTACTAGTCAATATAATATTATTTAAGAAATTATGAAAATTTATTGCGTTATTATTAAATTGAAATTTCCTTCTGCAAAAACAGAGAATAAATAATTTTTTCTTTTACCTTTTTCCCCGTGAGCCTTTCCAAAGCCTCCCCATAATAATTTAACTGACCGCTATATTTCGCTTTTAATTCCAGCCCGTTTTTCACTCTGTCCGTTTTATAGTCTACAACGACAAGTCCGTCCTCTTCCTCCAGCCAAACGTCAATGATTCCCTGTATCAAAAGAGTTTCTTCTATTTTTTCTTCCGGATAAATCTCTTTTGCAGGCACACCAAGAACAAAAGGCTGTTCCTTAAAAAGTTTTCCACATTTTGAGCATTTCTTCATTCTCTCTGCTATATCCGTCCGCAGGAAAGTTAAAAGGTCTTTTATGCGCACACATTTTTTCATCTCTTCGGAAATTCTTCCTTCCTCCGTAAGATGCTCCAAATATTCCTTCAGGCTTTCATAAGTGTACTCTTTTGTAAAATCTAACAGTTCCAGTACCTTATGATAAGTTGTTCCCCGCAAAACGCCCTTTATTCCTTCTTCTTCCGTGAGAACTTTCGGCAGAATCGGAATAATTTCTTCTTCCCGAATCAAAAGTTCTCCCGACTCTTCTGCAAGGTTTTTTCTTTTCTTCAATTCGGAAACAGTAAATTTTAATTTTAAGTCATTTTGATTTTCATACGGATATCGGTATGAAAACTGTTTCTCCAACCGCTCCTTGAAATCCGAATCAAAAATCTGCTCCGTATCCCAGTTCTGTAATTTTTCTTTCGTATATTCTGCACCGGTTTCCTCCTGTACTTCCTTTTGTACAAGTTCCTCCAAATTGATGACCGACACTTTTCCGACTCTTCGCTGCTCTGGATATCGCAAAAGCGCTGGTAATACCCAGTCGAAATAACTTCCCGCTTTTGAGAGCATCGTAAACGGCAACTGCTTTTCTTCCCGATTTTCCAAAACGGCATATGACATAAATTTTTTCTCCACCTGCGAAAGCGTTCCCGTCATAATCAGTTTTTCTTTTGCGCGGGTGAGGGCCACATAGAGTACGCGCAGTTCCTCCCCTATATTTTCCAGCATAACTTCTCTTTGCATTGTCTTTTTTAGGAAGGTAGGTGATTTCATACGTTTCTCCAAATCAACTCTGTCCAAGCCGATTCCCAGTTCCGCATGGGTTACAATCTCCCCTGTAATATCCTGCTTATTAAAACGCTTATTCATTCCCGAAACAAAAACAATCGGAAATTCCAATCCCTTGCTTTTATGGATACTCATGAGACGGACGGCGTCCGCCTGTTCATCGGCAATATTTGCCTCCCCGTAATCCACATCGTATTTTTTCAACTGTTCCATATAGCGGACAAAGTTAAACAGTCCTTTATAACTTGTTCCTTCAAACGCTTTCGCCTTCTCCAAAAGCATATCTAAATTTGCTTTTCTCTGTTCGCCTCCCGCCATTACGGCAGTTTCATATCCGTATCCGGTCTCCTCAATCACTCGCCAGAGCAATTCGTGTATAGCAGTATACGGTATCATTTCCCGAAAATATTCTATCTGTGCAAACAGTTTTTCCAGACGGTTTGCGAGAAGAGTATTTTTCCCTTCCTTTATATAACGTCTCACACAGCGATAAAAAGGAACTTCCTTATCTAAAGTGCGTATTTCTGCCAACTCTTCCCCCGAAAATTTCCCCATTCCCGATGTGAGAACGGAAACAAGTGGAATATCCTGATTCGGATTATCCAGCACCCGCAAATAATTCAACACCGTCTGAATTTCCTGTGTTTCAAAATACCCCTCTTTACTTCCCGTATAAGTCGGAATCCCTTCACGGTTTAAAATCCTCGCAAATACGTCCGTCCACCCTTTCAGACTTCGTGTCAGAATAACAATATCTCTATACCGGATTTGACGAAATTCTCCCGTTTGCTTATCCTGCACCCGGTGTTGCGCCATTAATTCCTTAATCCTTCTCGCTACCGCTCTCGCCTCAAGTTCACGGGCAGTTTCTTCCACCTGTTCCTCACTCTCGCCGTCCATATCGACATCAATGACAAGCACTTCCGTCTCGTTTCCTTCTTTTTCTTTATAATCCGCCCCTACATATAAGGCAGCCTTGTCATCGTACTCCACTTTTCCGAGACCTTTTGTCATGATTTGTTCAAAGATAAAGTTGGTACTGTCCAGCACTTCTCTCCTGCTTCGGAAATTCTTATGCAAATCAATCCTCTGCTTTGTACTGTCCTCTATATCATATGTATCAAACTTTTCCATAAATAACTCAGGGCGTGACAGACGGAACCGATAAATACTCTGTTTTACGTCCCCCACCATGAAAATATTATTTTTCCCGCAGCCGACAGTAGATACACTTGTAAGAATTGCTTCCTGTGTCAGGTTACTGTCCTGATATTCGTCGATCATAACTTCCTTAAATCTTTTCTGATACTCTCTTGCCACCGGAGACGGTAAAATGGCATCTCCCTCCTCCACCGTAAGGATCTGAAGCGCCAGATGCTCCATATCCCCAAAATCAATCAGATTTCTGCTTCGTTTTGCCTCCGTGTACAGGCACCCAAATTCTTTTACGAGAAAGACAAGTTCCTCCATCGTTTCTTTTGTTTTTGCCATATCCACTGCCATCTCTTCAATCGGCTGGAACAGATATGTTTTGACAATGTCCGTAAGTAAATCTTTTGTCTGTTTTCTTGTTTCCTTTACAAAGGCAGAAAGTTCTTCCGACACACTTTTGTCTCGGTTTGGTTTTAATCTTTCTCCTGTCGGACAGTTCCTTTTTTCATAGAATGATGACAGGCTGTCCGACGCCAAAAATGATTTCCACCCCTCCGCTTCTTTTTCAAGCGTTTCCTTATACATATATGGACCGTCCGGCTCTTCGCATGCTGAAATTCCCGATTCTAATATGGATACCGCATCTAAACCGTACCGTTTTATATTCTCAACTGCCCTTTTACAGTAGTCTGTATTTTCCAAGTCTACCACATCTTTCACATCATAAGGCTGTATGCAGGAGTCTAACCATTTCTCCCCGTTTGGATAACTCCCCGAGAACGTATATAACTGTAAAATAAATTCTTCCAGTTTTTTGTCATCTCTTCCCGTGGCAAAACGCTCCACAAAGGAGAGAAACTTTTTATCGGCTTTTTCATACTGTTCTTCCAACAGTTCCTGCAAGACCTCTTTCTGCAAAAGTTTGAGTTCTCCCTCCTCGCCAATGCGGAAACTCGGATCCAAATCTATTGTATGGAAATATTCCCGTATAACCGAAAGACAGAAACTGTGAATAGTCGTAATCATTGCACTGTGAATTAAAGTGGACTGTTTCTGCAAATGTACATTGTCCGGATTCTCTTCCAATTTTTTCTCAATTGCCGACAAAATCCTTTCTTTCATCTCCGAAGCTGCCGCTTCCGTAAATGTCACGATAAGAAGTTCGTCCACATTGATTGGCGGTTCGTCTTTTGTCAGCATCGTAATAATACGCTCTACCAAAACCGCTGTTTTTCCTGAGCCTGCCGCCGCCGACACAAGGATATTTCTGTTTCGCAGAGAGATTACTTTCTCCTGCTCCGGTGTCCAATTCACTCCCATATTTACAGTTCCTCCATCATTTTTTTCAATACTTCTTCGTCACTCAACCTGCCAAGTTTGCGGTACTCACAGCCCTCAATCTTTTCATCAAAATGGCATACTCCCTTAAACTGACAGAAATCGCAGCCATAACTCGTTCCCATTTCATAAGGGGAAACCTCAATTTCTCCCTCCTGCATTCTTCCTTCTATATCTTTTACTTCTTTTTCCACATACCTGGAAATAATAGAAAACTCTTCTTCTGAAAACGCTTTTGATGTCTTGGAAAGGCTTCCGTTTTTGTTTTTTCCCACCGGAATTGCCAGCGAATTACCGCTGAATTCCCTGTCCAAATGGTTAATGACTTCCTCGTTTGCATTTACAATTCCGTCCAATCGAAGTTTGGATAAGACCGTTTCTTCCCATTTGTCCTCCTCCACTTTATCAATAATCGGATCTTTCATCTGGTAATAGAAAAGCCCCGCCGGGACAACTTTTTTCTCCGGCTGTTTTCTTCTCTCCAATTCCACCGCCATATTCATATACATTGCCAACTGCAGTTGCAGCCCGTGATAAAGAGATGCCAGACTGAACGTCTTTGTACCTGTCTTATAATCAATTACTTTTACATATACCCTGTCTTCCGTTTCATAGATGTCAATTCTGTCTATCTTTCCTTTTCCAAAAGAAACCTCGTAGCCGCTTGGAACAAAATCGCCCTTCTCCAACTGTTTTGCCAGCGCCCACACAGTGCGTTTCATCATTCGTTTGATGCGGGTAATCATATATTCATTTCTCGCCGAACTGTAGAGAACCGTATTTCCATAGTCCGTAATGCTCGTTTCCACGCTTTCCTCAATCAGTTCCTCCGCCACTTCTTTCGGCAGGGTTGTCCATGTATACCCGCTTTTAACAAGATTTCGGGAAAATATTTCGATTGCCCTGTGGAAAATATTCCCCAAGTCGACAGCCTCAAACCTATACTCTTTTCTCTCTTTCAACCGCAGACCGTAGGATAAAAAATGTGCAAATGCACACGCCGCAAATCTTTCCAACCGTGTGACACTTCCCTCAATCTTTTCTCCGTAAAGTTTTTCTGCCATCTGTTTTGACAGCCTGTCTTCCGGCATTTTATAAAATCCCGCTTCAATCAGATTGTCAATGATTCCTTCCCAATCTTCATCTTTCCGATAAGACGTATATAATTCCAGCCATTCGTCGGTAATCTCTTCCCTTCTTCTCTGCAAACCGGAGATAATATAGGTAATCCCCGCTTTTTTCGTCAGTTCCAACTCGGTAAACTTCTTCTCCTCTTCCTCGTTTACATGAAGCATCGGGTATAATCTTTTTAAATCCTGCAAAAAATATGCCGGTCGTATTCCCTTTCCGTCTCCGCTCACTTTGCTGTAAGAGACATATACTTTTTCACTCGGTTTTGTCAGATTCATATACAGGTAGAACTTCTGAATGTAAATCTTCTCTTTTCCGTTCGGTGCAAGCGGGATTTTCCGTGCCTCAAATATTTTCCTGTCCTGTTCCGAGAGAAGACCGTTTCCCGCCTGATTTCCCGGAATGAACACATCATTTGCCCCGACAAAAAACAGTACTTTCACTTCTTTTAACCTTGTTCTCTCCATATCACCTACAATGACTTCATCAATTCCCGGCGGAATCACGCCGACTTTCGCCTCCTCAAATCCTGCGTCCAACAGGGCACAATACTCTTTTAGCGGTAAATATTCATCGCCCAAAAGTTCAATAAATTTATCAAAGATTTCAATTACGATACGATAAATCTGCGCATACTCTTTTGCAAGCGCAGGTTCATTATTCTCCTGAAATGTTTCCTCATATTTCACCAATTTTTCCTGCAACTTCTCCTGCATAAAGAAACTGTGGAGCGTAAGAGTAATCTCCGTCACCGTCTTTCTTCTCTTTTTCAAAACGCTCATGACGTCCTGAATCATCTTTACAAATTCACTTCGGATTTCATTGACTTTTTCTAACTCTTCCTCCGAAAGTCCCGTGTAAGTGCGAACCCATTTCTCATTCCACTTTTTATATCCTTTTATCCCCATAGCGATAACATAGTTTTCCAGTATGTCTATATCTTCCCGTGAAAACCCAGTAAGCCCCGTTCTGAGAAATCGGAACACACTCTCGTAAGTCAAATTTTGTTCCGCCATCGCCAAAAGACTTCTGATATATTCCACAAAAGAATTCAACAAAACGCTTCGCTTATAATCCATGAAAATCGGAATAGTGTACACTTCTGCCATTTTTTCCATATAGTCCGCATAAGTTGCAATATTTCCTGCAATAATTGCAATATCCCTGTACCTATATCCTTTTATCCGCACTAAATGACGGATTTCCTGCATAACAAAAGCAGTTTCGTCCTTAGGCATCTTTGCACAGTGGAGAGATAGACTCTCCTGTTCCCCCGAAAAACTGTCTGTCGTATATCGGAATAAATGTTTTTCCAAAAATGCCAACGGAGGATTCTCGCGAAAACGATAAGCAGGATTTTGCGGCAGACAGACCGGCTCCACAATCTCCACTCTCTCCTCTTTAGCAAGCGCTGTCAATCCTGTCACCAGCCTTTTACTTAACGCAAATAACTGATACGGGTGAGTAAATGTATACGGATTTTCTCTCTCATCTATCGTCACGGTCACAACAACTTTTTTGCAGACATGGAGCAATTCTTTCATCACTTTATCCTGCACGGGCGTAAATCCCGTAAATCCGTCAAAGGCAATAACACTGTCCTTTAAGATATCCGATTTCCCAATAACGTGACACAATACGTCCAAGAGTTCCTCGTTTGTAATATATTTGTCGGAAAGATACCGCGAAAATCCCTCATAGACTTTTGCAATATCTTTTAATTTCCACTGGAAATACGTTCCTTCTTCCACAGAATCCGCCATTTTATCCAGAGTATCAACGTCAATGTTATATTGTGCAAACTCGGAAAGAACAGATTTCATCTCCCCTATATAACCGTGTTTCTTTAAATTTCCACGCAGTACCTTTAACTCGTCCTCGTTATCCCCCGCAATTTTTCGCAAAATCAGACTTTTCCCTGTATCATCTAAAATAATCCTCTGATTTCCACCTACCTCTTCAAAGATGCGGTGGGCAAGACGCCCAAAACTCAGCACATCAATATTCATAATTCCTTTTCTTTCATGTGCCATAACTAAGTCCTTTTGTGTCTGCATGGTAAACTGTTCAGGGACGATAACGAAATAATTTTCTGCAGGGTTTTTTATCGATTCTTCCACAATGTACCGATGTAAATAGTGTGATTTTCCCGCACCTGAACTGCCGAATATAAATTGTAATGACATGCTTTTCCTCCTATAGTTTTATTATCATCGCCGGAATGGGCGGATTGTTTGGACGGTTGTAGTATTCACTCACTATGACAAGATATTTTTTGCTGTCCAACGTGCGCAAATATTGTAAAATCCCGTCTTTTTCCTCAAATCCGCTGTCTCCGCCACTGTAAATACAAAGGCTCATCAGACCTCCCTTTTTTAATAGAGACAAACCGGTTTCTATTGCCTTTATACTGCTTTCCTTTTTTGTGGAAAGTGAATGATCCCCACCCGGAAGATAACCGAAATTAAATACAATGCAGGATACTTCTTCTTTTACAATCTCACCGATTTCCTCATGACTTTGTAAAATCAGTTCTGCCCTACTGTCCAGTTTCTTTTCCTCCAGTCTTTCCTTCGTTCTTCGGAGAGCCTGTTCCTGTATGTCAAAAGCGTATACTTTCCCCTTTTCTCCCACAAGTTCTGCCAACAGCAATGTATCGTTTCCGTTTCCCGCCGTTGCATCAACACAGGTTTCTCCCTCCTTTACATGATTTTTTATAAAATGGTGACACCACTCTGTTATCTGATATTTTTTCATCTTCTTCTCCATTATACAATGAACGGAGAATTCCCATGAAATTCTCCGTTTTTCTTTTCTTATTGAATTTTGCCATAAATTTCTACAGGTACATAAGCTTTGACAAAAATGCCCTCTTCCCTATATTCTTCCGTGAGAAGTTCACCGTACTTCCGAATCAACTGGATTTTTCCCGCTTCGGCATAGGAATAAATTCTCTCCACCAGCACTTTCTGCTGGCGCAATACTTCCTCAATCGTTTCCAGAAGACCGCTCAGACCTTCTCCTGTCTTTGCGGAGATTTTTACAATATAATCCGCCTTAAAATCTCTTATAATCATTTCACCGTCAGCCTTATCCTGCTTGTTAAACGCAGTGATGATCGGTTTGTTTACCACTTCCAACTGCTGCAGCGTCTCATACACGATATGCATCTGCTCGTCCAACTGTGGATTTGAAGCGTCCACAACATGCAAAATAATATCCGCATATTTCGCCTCCTCCAGCGTACTTTTAAACGCTTCTATCAGATGATGCGGCAGTTTTCGGATAAATCCTACCGTATCCGTCAAAAGAATCTCCTGTTTGCTCTGCAATTTCAGTCCTCTTGTTGTCGGATCCAGTGTGGCAAACAGTTTGTCCTCCTCCAAAACGGACGCCCCTGTCAGTTTATTTAACAGGGTGGATTTCCCCGCATTTGTATAACCTACGATGGCCACAACCGGAAGATGATTGCGGTTTCTCTGCTCACGTGTCACTTCCCTGTGACGCTTCACTTCTTTCAGTTCTCTGTTCAACTGGGCGATTCTTCCTTTGATTAAACGTCTGTCCATCTCCAGTTTCTTCTCTCCCGGTCCTCTTGTTCCGATTCCGCCGCCAAGTCTTGAGAGAGATTTCCCAAGACCTACAAGTCTTGACTGACGATATTTTAACTGCGCAAGTTCAACCTGAATTTTTCCTTCGCTTGTAGACGCCCGCTCCGCAAATATATCCAAAATAATCAGTGTTCTGTCCATCACTTTCGTATCAAGTGCGTCCTGAAGATTTCCCAGTTGTGCAGGGGAAAGTTCATCATCACAGATAATTCCGGTTGCCTCCGTCTCCCACAGAAGTTCTTTAATCTCATCAATCTTTCCTTTACCCACATAAGTACCCGGGTGAATCTGCTCACGTTTCTGTATCACTCTTCCAACGGTAACCGCCCCCGCAGTTCTCGCCAGTTCCTCAAGTTCGTCCAATGATTTTTCCGTGTCATCATTTTCCTCCACGCTGACACCGACCAAAATAACTTTTTCTATTTCTTTTGATAACTCTATCATTTCTGCCATATTTTTATCTCGTCTCCAAAAATTCTGCTTCCTTTTTTGCCTTCTCGTCGTCAGGATACTTCTCAACATATGCTGAAATTTTTGCCTTTGCACTGCTCCAATCATTGAGTTTTTCATAGGCAACAATCTCGTTGTAGGACATTTCCTGCAACTGCTTTTCATTAAGCCCATCGCTGCTCATGCCTTTTAAATAATACGAAAGAGCCTCCTCATAGTTTCCTGATTTCATCTCACAGTCGCCAAAAATCTGATAAACGGTCGCCGTAGGTTTCCCCTTTTCTTTCAGATAATTTAGCATTGCCTCTTTCGCTTTATCATATTCTTTTAATTCCCAGTAGGCAATTCCCTGTCCGTGATAGGCTTCCGCAACCTGTTCTCCCCCGTCAATTGCTTTATCAAAACTTTTTATCGCTTCTTTGTACTCTTTTTTCTCCAGATGTTCTATCCCTTTATCCACTTTTCCCGCACAGCCTGTCATTAAAACCGTGCATACAAAACACAACAATATAGCCGTTTTTCTTTTCTTTATCATGATGTTTCTCCTTATTCTGAAATATGCTCCATTCCCTGATTTAAAATCGTCTGAATATGTCCGTCCGCCAAAGAATAAAATACCGTTTTCCCCTCTCTTCTATTCTTTACTAACTTCACCTGCTTTAATACACGAAGTTGGTGTGAGATAGCCGACTGCGTCATCTGAAGTACTTCCGCCAAATCACACACGCACATTTCTGACTGCAGCAGTACATACAAAATCTTCACCCTCGTGGCATCTCCAAACACTTTAAAAAAATCTGCCAAATCAGTCAGCGTCTCCTCTTTTGGCATATGCTCCTCCACCTGATGGATTGCTTTTGTATGAATATGTGTCGAGCCACAACACTCCACTTCTAATTTTCCCATGTTATACTTCCTTTCTAAACACTCTAAACTTATTATAACGGATTTCCCTTATCGGTCAAGTTCTCCCGGTACAACACGTTCCATTTTTCATTCACCTTACCAGTCTCCAATCTATCAATAAGTCTGATTTTATCACATTGTTCTTACAAATGTAAAGGGTTGGTAAAACTGTGTTAAAGTTCGGTAAGTTCTCTTACAAAGAAATTTTAATCTGCTATAATCCCGTTTGTAAACATCAAAACGAACATGAAAGGAAAGCAAAGATGAAGATGAATATGAAAATCGGTGCAGTTACTCTTGCCTGTGCCATTACTATCGGAAGTACACCTCTTTCTGCCATGGCAGCAGAAGTTCCACAGAAAAAAGAACCTTTAAAAATCGGTGTAATGTCGGACACCCACTATTTTTCTAAAAGTTTATACGGAGACTGCGAAGATTTCACAACGGCAATGAACTCCGACCGAAAAATGTTAAAGGAAAGTGACGCCATACTGACAGGCACATTAAATCAACTTGTAAAAGATGAGCCTGACGTTGTAATGATTTCCGGCGACCTGACAAAAGACGGGGAACAGGTAAACCATGAGGCGGTTGCCGAAAAATTGAGCGAAGCAAAAGACGCATTGAAGAAAAAGGGTGTGGACACTAATTTTTTTGTTATCAACGGCAATCACGACATCAACAATCCTCACGGAAAAGATTTTTCTTCCAAAACGGCACAGGACGCAGACAGAACAACTGTAGAGGAATTTCGTGAAATCTATAAAGAATTCGGATACGGTGAAAATACAGTGCAGTACAACCCTGACAGCAATCGCGGCGGAAGTCTTTCCTACGTTACGCAGTTGGCGGAAGGATACACACTCATTGCCGTAGATACAGGCAAATACAGCAGCGACCAGACAGACAGCAAAGAAGATTTGCAGGAAACAGGAGGAGTTATCAGTCCAAAACTTTTAGACTGGGTGACCGCGCAGGCAGAAAAAGCGAAAGCAAAAGGCGATACCGTCATGGTTGTGCAACATCACGGAGTTATCCCTCACTTTGAACAGGAACAGACATTGATGGCCGACTACCTCGTTGACAACTGGGAGGAAGTGCGTGAAGCATACGCAGACGCCGGAATCAGTTACGTTTTCACGGGGCATATGCACGCAAATGATATTGCCTCCTACACATCTAAAAACGGAAATACTTTATATGACATTGAGACAGGGTCTCTTGTAACTTACCCTTCCCTGTTCCGCAGTATCACTGTACAGAACGGAACGGACAAAACAAAAGACGGTAATACACTCACTACAAAAATGGAAACACCGGGAACAATCTCCTATGAAGATTTCGACACGGGAAATGTACAAAAAATTGAAAATCTGACCGAGTACGGCAAAAAACTGACGTTATCAAACGAGGTTATCCGCACAATGATTACGGAAGGTCTGCTTTCTCCTATGATAGATTTCACGTTGGCAAACGGTGGCAGCAGAGCACTTGTGGCGGATTTATTACAGGTAACCCCTGAGCAGACAAGCCGGACTCTTGTGGAAATGCTCACACAACTTCTTCCGACTACAAAAGAGAATGGTCTTCCACTCAGTGTATCCGGATTTAACTTCCGCATTTACTACGATGCAGCCGAAAAATGTATCCGTATCAGTCAGGATACTTCCAAGACAATTTCCGCAAAACAGGAAGGTGTACTGGAAATCCCGCTGGAAAACGGAGAAACGATTTCCATAACATTACCTGAAACTTTCCGAAAAACTTTAGCAGAACAGATTCAGACCGCCGCCATGACAGAAGAAAAAGCAGCGACAATAGAACTTTTCGTTTCCAATGAAAAACTGTCAAACTTTTTTGACCAACTGTTCGCAGACGTAGACAATCATCTGCTCGGAGACAAAGACGCACTTTTTTCCATTGTAGAAACATTAGTAAACCGGATTTTAGACAGTAAAGTAGACGATACGCACAACGTATTTGATTTAGTCAACTATGTATATCAGTTACACCTTGCAGGTAATGAATCGTGCGATGCGTGGGCTGAGGCAGCAATCCAAAAAATACAGCAGGGCAATCTGCTTCCTGACATTTTAAAAGAAAGTATAAAGGCAACACAGCCTACGATTAAAAATGTCCTCTCCAAAATCAACATGAATTTAGAAACAGTTTTAGACAAAGGCAATAACAGTTTAACAACAAACCTGGCATACGGTGTCATTACAGGAATGATAAAAAATGCGGGTGATATAGTGGATATGGTTGATTTAAGCACACTGCTCCCTGAAAGTATCTTAAAAGAAATTAATACACTTGCATATAATGCTGCCTATACAATGTCACACGATGAAAATTATCAGGAAGATTTAGATACTTCTATTTTGATGGAAGGAAAAACAAGTTGGGAAACGCCTGAAGTTCCCGAAACGCCTGAAACACCTGAAATTCCTGAAATTCCTGAAACGCCACAGAAACCTCAGACACAAAAACCTGTTCAACACCAGCAAAATGTAGCAACAAAAAAACCTGCGCAGACAGTAAAAACAGGAGATTCCTCAAAAATTTCACTTACTCTCCTTATGCTTACGTTCAGTGTTGGGGCTATGGGATTGATTCGCAAAAAACGGTAATATACAAACAGACACTTCATTCTGTATGGAGTGTCTGTTTTACTATTCATAAATTACTGTTTTCTCTGTCACTTATTTTTTATATAAAATTCGTATCGCATTTAATACACAGAGCATTGCCACTCCTGTGTCTGCAAAAACAGCCAGCCACATATTTGCAAAACCAAGAAGTCCAAGTATCATTACAAGTACCTTTATCGCCAAAGCAAATACCACATTCTGTACGGCAATCTTTCCCGTCTGTTTCGCAATACGGATTGATGTCGGTATCGCCTCCACGGAAGAAGTCATAAAGACAACATCTGCCACTTCAATGGCAACGTCCGCACCGCTTCCCATCGCCGCTCCCACGTCTGCCCCTGCAAGCACAGGCGCATCGTTGATACCGTCACCGACAAACATAACTGCCCCCTTCTCTTTACGAATCTGCTGCAGTTTTTCCAGTTTATCCTGCGGAAGAAGTTGTGCATACACATTGTCAATTCCAACTTCTTTTGCTATGGCATCTGCACTCTTCTTTGCATCTCCGGTCAGCATTGTAATGTCCACTTTCTCTCCTTTTATCTGACGAACGGCTGAAATCGCATCTTCTTTAATTGTATCGGAAATGACAAGATAACCGATGAATTTTCCGTTTAAGGCAACTAAAACTTCCGTACCATAAGATTTCTTTTCGTACTGTTGTAAATCTATCTTGTTTTCTTCCATCAAAGTACGGTTTCCGCAGAGAATTTCTCCTTCTTTCAATGACGCGCGAATACCTTTACCGGAAATCTCTTCCGCTTTCTGCGGACGCTCCAGTTTTAAACCTTTTTCTTTTCCCGCTGTGACAATGCTGTTTCCAATAGGGTGAGTGGAAATCAACTCACAGTTTCCCGCTAAACGAAGCAGTTCTTCTTCCGTTCCTTCCACAGCCACACATTTCTGCAGTACAAAATTCCCCTCTGTTATCGTTCCCGTCTTATCTACAACAACCTGTTTTACATCTTTTAATGCTTCCAGCGCTACGCCGCCCTTAAACAGAATTCCTCTCTTAGAACCCGCGCCGATCCCCGAAAAGAATGCAAGCGGAACGCTTAGAACTAACGCACATGGACAACTGATAACAAGGAATGTAATTGCCGTGTAAATCCAATGTTCCCAATTTCCCGTAAATATTGACGGAAGAATTGCAGTCGCCAATGCAAGACCAACTACAAACGGAGTATATACTCTGGCAAATTTTGTAATAAATCTATCAATCTTCGGCTTACTTGATGCCGCATTTTCCACAGAATTTAGAATGCGTGTTACCATAGAATCTTCCAAAACTTTTTCTACTTTTACTTTCAGCACGCCTGTTAAATTGACACAGCCCGAAGTTACCTTCTCACCAACTTTTACTTTGACTGGAACCGGTTCGCCTGTCACTGCTGAAGTATCTATCTGACTTTCTCCTTCCACGATAACGCTGTCCAGCGGAATTCTGTCACCGGCACGAACAAGAACAATGTCTCCAACCTGTGCATCTTCCGACGGAATTACTTCTACCTTTTCACCTGTCATTCTGTTTACCACTTCCGGACGCAAATCAACTGCCTCCATAATCTGCGAACGGCTTCTTTCTACCGCAATATGCTCAAACAATTCTCCAATGCGATAGAAGAGCATAACGCCTACCGCCTCTGAAAATTCCCCGATGGCAAAGGCAGATAAGGTTGCCAGACTCATTAAGAAGTTTTCATCAAACACTCTTCCTTTCAGAAGGTTTTTTCCCGCAGTAAGAACAATTCCTCCCCCAAGTATAAGATATGAAAGTACAAATAAAACAATCGGAACTATTTCCATTTTACCATTACAAATCACTCCGGCAATAAACAGCGCCGCTCCTATGCCAATACTGATGATTTCGCCTTTTTTATTCTCTTCTTTCTTCTCTTCGCGAAGCGCTTTTACACTTCGCTTTTTCTCTTTAATCACAACTCCGTCTTCCACAGAATCACATGCCTTTTGCAACAATGGAAGTAAATCTTTCTCCGAATCCGAAGCCACCTGCAACTGTTTTGTGGCAAATGTAAGAACTGCCTCTTCAACTTCCGGTAACTCATTGATCTTCTTCTCGATTTTACTCGCACAGTTTGCACAATCTATATTTTCTATTGTATATATCGTTTTCTTTGCATGACTTGTTAATTCTTTTTTCTCTTCCACATCATGATGATGATGTCCACAACATTCATGGTGATCGTGGCCTCCACAGCATTCATGATGCTCATGATGGTCATGGTGGTCATGACCGCAGTTACATTTTTCCGTCTTATGTCCTGACATACTTGCTCCTCCTTTATATGAATAACTGTTCATATGTTCATATAACCACTTTTTTATAATTTTGTCAATAGAAAATGCAAAAGATTTTTTATTTTATTCAAAAGAGTGAACATGATATACTGTCATCATAAAAGTTAAATTCAACAGGAGGTAATAATGATACTTAGAAAATATAACTCAACAGACTGTGAGCAATTAGCAGAATTATTTTACGACACCGTTCATACGGTAAACGCAGAAGATTACACGGAAGAACAGTTAAATGTATGGGCAACCGGACAGATTGACTTGGAAAAATGGAATGCTTCCTTTGAAAAAAATCATACAGTTATTGCTGTTGAAGAAGATAAGATTGTCGGATTCGGTGATATGGATAAAACAGGCTATCTTGACCGCCTGTATGTCCATAAAGATTATCAGAGAATGGGAATTGCCTCTTCCATCTGCGATGAACTGGAAAAACATTTTTCTTCCTCTTTTACTACACACGCATCGATTACGGCAAGACCGTTTTTTGAAAAGAGAGGATACACGGTTGTGAAGGAACAACAGGTAGAGAGGGGCGGCATTCTTCTTACGAATTTTGTAATGAAGAAAAACTAAAGAGAGGGAATCCCCTCTCTTATCTGCTCTCTATCTGCCAGTCAATCGGCTCAACTCCATGTTCTTCTAAAAACGCATTTGTTTTACTAAACGGTTTACTTCCAAAAAATCCGCGATATGCCGACAGCGGACTTGGGTGAGGCGCTTCCAAAATCAAATGTTTCGGATTTGTCAACATTGATTTCTTTGCCTGTGCAGGTTTTCCCCACAAAATATATACTATCGGTCTGTCCTGTGTATTTACCGCGCGGATTGCTGCGTCCGTAAATTCTTCCCAGCCGATTCCCCTGTGAGAATTCGCCTGATGAGCCCGCACAGTCAGAACCGTATTGAGCATAAGTACACCCTGCTCAGCCCATTTTGTCAAATATCCGTGATTTGGAATAACGCACCCCAAATCATCGTGTAACTCCTTATAAATATTTACCAGTGAAGGCGGAATCTCCACCTCCGGCTTAACAGAAAAACAAAGCCCATGTGCCTGATTTACATTGTGATAGGGATCCTGCCCCAAAATAACCACTTTCACATTTTTCAGCGGTGTCAAATGAAACGCATTAAAAATATCATCTGCCGGCGGAAAAATAAGGTGTGTATGATATTCCTCCAAGACCTTCTTATGTAACTCAGCATAGTATGGCTTTCTAAATTCATCTTTTAACGCGTCCAGCCAGTCATTATTAATTGCTCCCATATCGGTATCTCCTTCTTTATTTCCTTATTTCAAATCCAATTCCATAAAAAATTCTACACCGTTATCATAATTCTTCACGCCATATGATTTGTGGAAAGATTCCATAATCGCCTTAACGATGGAAAGTCCTATACCGTTTCCTCCATACTCTCTTGTGCGCGCCTTATCCACTTTGTAAAATTTATCCCAAATATGCCCTATATCCTCTTCCGGAATCGGAGAACCTGTGTTGAATACAGAAACTCTCACCGTCTCTTCCTTCTTCACAATCTTTATTTCAATTATATTCTCTCCCGCCACATGATTCAAGGCATTACTGATATAATTTCTGATAACCTGTTCCGCTTTAAACTCATCTGCCCACACATATACAGATTCTTCCATAATGAAATTGATTTTGACACCTTTTTGCTGAATCAAAATATCGCATGACTGAATGACACCGCGCACTAACTCCACAATATCAAACCGTTCAAATGATATCTCCTCCTTGCCAAACTCTAACTGGTTCAGCGTCAGAAGATTTCTCACCATCTGATTCATCTTATTCGCTTCGTCCATAATAACATCACAGTAAAACTCGCGGCTTTCCACATCGTCACTGATTCCTTCTTTCAATCCTTCCGCATATCCCTGAATCAGTGCAATCGGTGTTTTTAATTCATGAGAAACATTTCCCAAAAATTCCGTACGCATCGTCTCTATCTGTTCTTTTTTCTCAATATCTTTCTGTAATTCGTTATTTGCACTCTTTAACTCAGAAATGGTTGTTTCCAATCTCTGTGACATTTTGTTAAAATTGCAGCCCAAAATTCCAATTTCATTTTTCCCGCCGCTTGTGTATTTTGCATCAAAATCTAAATCAGCCATTTTCTCCGAGAGCATCGCCAACTCTAAAATCGGATCGGTAATCTTCTTTGAAAAATACCAAATAATCACGATACTGATAAGGATAACCCCCACTCCGATATACATGAGAAAACGGTTAAAAATCATGACACTTTCACGTATACTTTCCAGCGGACTTCTAAAAAGAAATACATTTCCATTAGAAAAATTTCCCCACATCTCCAAATATTCCATTTTATTCCGCGGGTCTTTCGCCTTTCGCAGTTCATAGTTATCGCTTGACTTCAAAAGCGTACTTTCTTCCTGATTAATATTAAAACGGTAGCCGACTAAACGTGTTTTCAGCTCTTCATTTTCCGAGTCTGTACGCATTTTAATCCGTATGCTTCCGGTGGCATCTGTCACAATAAGAGAGACGTTGCTTTTCTCCACCAACGGCCCTAAAGTCTTATTCAGACTTTCGGAATCCATTTCCTTATTTTCCTCCATCAGTTTATTAAGAGATTGATATATATTTGTTAGTACCTGCATTTTATTTTGTACATAGTATTCCTCGAGAAATCTGCTGTTCATAACAAACACCGCTAGAAGAATAAACATTACAATTCCAATAAATACAGTTGCCATCTGACGTTTTATTGAATATTTCATTACGACACCTCAAATTTATAGCCCATGCCCCAAATCGTTTTAATATAATCACCTTTATCGCCCAGTTTACTTCTTAATTTCTTCACGTGAGTATCTATTGTTCGCGCATCGCCAAAATAATCATAATTCCATACATTATTCAATATTTTTTCTCTTGAAAGTGCAATACCCTGATTTTCCACAAAGTATGACAGCAATTCAAACTCCTTATAACTCAACTCAATCGGCTGATTGTCAATGGTAACAAGATGCGCCGTCTTATCTATCACAATTCCACCCGCATCAATTGATTCCTCAGAAAACAATACGTTTGTCCTTCTTAAAATTGCTTCAACTCTCGCCACCAGTATTTTCGGACTGAATGGTTTCGCAATATATTCATCTACTCCCAAATCAAATCCCTGTAACTCATCTTTTTCATCTGCTCTTGCCGTCAGCATAATGATAGGTACCTGTGAAACCTGTCGCACTTCTCTACACACCTGCCAACCGTCCATCTTCGGCATCATCACGTCCAAAATT
This sequence comes from Lachnospiraceae bacterium, assembly GCA_902381685.1. Lineage (GTDB taxonomy): Bacteria > Bacillota > Clostridia > Lachnospirales > Lachnospiraceae > Faecalimonas. Next base: position 468,506 of record LR698958.1, read on the forward strand.
AAAAGTGCAATGTCTTTATTATCATAAAAGACGTCCATTGCCTCAAGGCCATCTCCTGCCTCAAGAACGGTGAACCCGTCCCTCTCCAAAAAGTCTTTGACTAACTTTCTCATTCTGCTCTCATCATCTACTATTAATATTTTCAATCGCTCCATGATTTCTTCTCCTCGTCACCTGTTTTCTTTTATCCTAACAGAGAAATATGTTCCTTTTGTGAAAATCACAAATTTTCCCTTATCGGTTTTACATTGCTCATCAGTTTTTTTCCGTCACTTGTCAAAATAATCGTTCCCTGCTCATCTGTACGAAATAATTTTATCTTTCTTTTTTTAACTCTTTTCAATACTGATTTGTGGGGGTGTCCGAAGGGATTTCCCTCTGCACAACACACTACAGCATACTCGGGGGAAACTGCTTTTAGAAATTTCATCGAATTCGTATCACTGCTGCCGTGGTGGTTTAATTTTAACACGTCCGATTTCAGATACACATCTTTCTCCGACAATTCCTTTTCCAATGTTTTGCTGATATCACCACAAAATAAAAAACTGTGTTTTCCATTACTGATTCTCAAAATTAGAGAAGAATCGTTCACATCTTCATAAATTTTGTTTGGATTTGGGGCTAAAAACATCATTTTCACCTTTCCGAGCGTTCTCACTTCTTTCCACTTCGGTACGGTTATTGGTATTTGTTTTGCCTGCGCAGTCTCCCGAATATCCCGATAAGTATGTGTCCCATATGTCTGTTTTGGTAAAAATAATTCTCCAACTTCAAAATTATATAATACTGCGTCAATTCCTCCGATATGGTCTTCATGCCCATGCGTCCCAACTACATAATCCAAGTAAGTTATCCCCTTTTTGCGAAGATATTCGACCACTTTTCCACCTGTCGCATTTGTTCCACCGTCAATCAGCATATTTTTTCCACCCGACTGTATCAAAATGGATTCTGACTGCCCTGTATCCATAAAATGTACTTTTAATTCTCCTGATGCGTCCTGTAGAACTTTTTTCGTTTCCCACTTCTCCTGAAAACGAAAGAAGATAACAGTCAGGCAGAAAATAGTGATTATAATACTAATCCGACGGATTCTCCTGTTCCTATTCATATTGCACACTCCTTTTTAGGTAGTGTGCCACGTTTTAACACTCTATTATTCGTTTAAATAAATCTTTCTGCGCAGCGCGGAATCACTATAACTAAGAGCGGGAACTTTTCAACTATTCCCGCCCTTTTCTATTACATACTTCTTCCGACAACTTCTGCCACTACTTTGCATTTGTCAATCATCGCCTTAAATTTCTCCGGTTTCAATGACTGCGCGCCATCACTCCATGCACATTCCGGATTATCATGTACTTCCACAATCAGACCGTCAGCCCCTGCTGCCACCGCCGCAAGCCCCATGGATTCCACAAGTTCCCAATCTCCCGTAGCATGGGAAGGATCAATAATAATAGGAAGGTGACTCTTACGTTTGATAATCGGCACAACGCTCAAATCCAATGTATTCCTCGTATACTTTTCAAACGTGCGGATTCCTCTCTCACAGAGAATAACCTGATCATTTCCCCCTGCCATAATATATTCCGCAGACATCAGCCACTCTTCGATTGTATTTGCCAAACCTCGTTTTAACAGAATAGGTTTGCGGATTTTTCCCAGCGCTTTTAGCAAATCAAAGTTTTGCATATTTCTGGCGCCTACCTGAATCAAATCCACATTTTCTACAAATTCATCAATTTTATCTGCACTCATAATTTCAGATACAATCGGAAGACCTGTTCGTCTTCTCGCCTCCACCATAGCCTCAATTCCTTCCGTTCCAAGTCCCTGAAAAGCATATGGTGATGTACGCGGTTTGTACGCTCCCCCGCGAAGCATGTCCGCTCCCGCATGTTTTACTTTCTGCGCCAAATCACAGATTTCCTCTTTTCCCTCCACGGAACACGGACCTCCAATGACAACTACTTTTTCTTTTCCGCCGATTTTTACTCCTGCCACATCAACTACGCTGTCTTCCAAATGAAAGAGACGATTTACCTTTTTATAAGGCGCGCCGATTCTTGTTACATCTTCAATCCATTTATTTGCGCGAATCTTTCTTTCATCTACAATGGTTGTATCCCCAACAATACCGAATACGTTATAATTTGCCCCCTGAATAAAGTTTACTTCTAATCCCTGCTGTTCAAAACTTTTAACAACTTTATCTACTTCTTCCTGCGGTGCATTTTTCTTACATGTAATAATCATATTTTATTCCCTCTCAAACTTTCTATTTCTGTCGGGAGAAGTTTCGCCTCTCCCACCTTATCTACCTGTACAACGGTAACATATTTTCCGTTTGCTTTCTTATCTTTTTTAATAAAATGTATCACTTCTTCCACATCATAATCAGCGGACAGCGGAACATTTAATTTACATAAAACTCTTCTCAGCCGTTCCCTAATTTTTTCATTTTCCAAAATCATCATCATTCCGATACCGACACATTCCCCGTGGTAATATCCTTCCAAATGGTAAATGCTTTCGATGGCATGTCCGATTGTATGGCCGAAGTTTAAAATCTTTCGCAAATTTTCTTCTTTCTCGTCCTGTTCCACCACATTTTTCTTTACATGCAGGGCGCGGACAATAATCTCTTCCAAATCTTCCTCTATATTCTCAGTCTTTTCAAAAAGTTCAAATAACTTTTCATCTGCAATCAGCCCCGCTTTTACCGCCTCGACAAGTCCGTTATGATAATGTCTTTCCGGCAAAGTGGACAGTGTGTTCAAATCAATAAGCACCGCCTCCGGGTGATAAAACGTACCTACAACATTTTTCACTTCGCCCATATTTACCGCTACTTTTCCACCAATGCTGGAATCAATCTGCGATAGAGTTGTTGTCGGGATAGATGCAAACCGCATTCCACGTTTAAACGTCCCCGCCACAAATCCACTCAAATCACCAATCACTCCACCGCCAAGCGCGATAACTAAATCTTTTCTTGAGAAATCTAACTCAAGCAGCCTGTTCAAAATCTGCTCATAAACCGTAAGACTTTTCGTTTCTTCCCCCTGCTTTGCAACAAAAAGACAGCCTTCTTTACACTGGCTCAGCACTTCTTCGTAATACTGTTTTGGCACACCCTCATCGGTGATCACCATCACTTTACAGTCCAAAGAAATGTATTTCTCCAAGTGCAGACGGCAGTCTCTTTCTATATAAATACGGCTCGTTTTCTCAGCCAGTTGGATATTCATTTCCATTTCTCTCACCTCATTTTCCTCTATCTTAACTGATTATGTATCGTTGTCAATATAAAATCCAATTCTTTCACATCTATCTGTCCCGGTGCAGACGCTTTTCCTGCCGTTCCGAAAGTCATTGCCGAACCTACCAATTCCCCTGCCAAACGGCTTATAACACCCTGCCCTGCCATAGACATTGTCACAATGGGCTGTTTTGCATACAGCCTGTTCATTTCTTCCGTGGCAACCAAAAGTTCCAACACGTCTTTTACCGATTGGGGCATCACTGCCAACTTTACAATATCCGCCCCCATTTTCTGCATTTCACATAATCGCTCTATCATCTCATTTTTTTGCGGCGTCTTATTAAAATCGTGACTGGAAACAATCACTTTACTTCCCAGTTCTTTCAGTTCCTCTATAAGACTGTCCGCATTTTCAAATGCAACTCCCTCCACGTCAATTAAATCTGCCATTTTGGATTTTGCAACCTCTATGTTCAATCTTCTGTATTCGTCCCGGGAAATTTCTTTTTCTCCACCCTCGTTCGCCGTCCGAAAAGTGAATAAAACCGGCATTTCCCCTACATATTTCCGCAACTGCCGCAAAACATTTTCCACTCTCTCCCAATCGAAAATACCGTCAAACCAATCGCCCCTCCATTCTAACATATCCGCTTTCTGCTGCCGCGCCTCTTTCACCTGCTCTTCCACTTCCGCTTCTGTTCTGGCTACAATCGGCACAACGATTTTCGGTTTTCCTTCTCCTATGACGGTCTGCCTCACTCTCACCCTGTTCATGTACTGCCTCCAAAATAAATAAATTATACTTATATTACCACACTTTTCCCCTCTACAAAAAGGATTTTCTTGACTTCTTTTCAAAAGGGTTTTAGTCTATAAAAATAGAGGAGGGTTTTGCAATGAACAGACAAATTGATGGACACACCATTTTAACGGGACTTCTCGGCAGCCCGGTTTCCCACAGCATTTCACCCCTTATGCACAACGAGTCTTTTCGACAACTGGGGTTAAATTATATTTATCTCGCTTTCGATGTTGATGTGAACAGATTGGAAACGGCAGTTGAAGGATTGCGCGCACTAAATGTACGCGGTTTCAACCTGACTATGCCAAACAAAAATGAAATGTGCAGACTCTGTGACAAACTGTCTCCTGCCGCCAAAATCAGCGGAGCGGTAAACACCGTTGTAAATGATGACGGTGTCCTTACAGGATACACTACGGACGGCATCGGTTATATGCAGTCGTTAAAAGAAGCAGGACACGATATTATCGGCAAAAAAATGACTATGCTCGGTGCGGGAGGCGCATCTACCGCCATACTTGTGCAGGCCGCACTTGACGGGGTAAGGGAAATATCTGTATTCAACAACAGAAGCGCTTCTTTTCACCGCATGGAAAAAGTTATTGAGGACTTAAAAAACGTATCCGATTGCGAAATGCATCTATATGATTATTCCGACGAACATATACTTCGCCGTGAGATTTCCGAAAGCGTTTTGCTGACAAACGGAACTTCTGTCGGCATGTCGCCGCATACTGACGCCTCGATTATCACGGACGCAGATATGTTCCACAAAAATTTAATCGTTTCCGATGTCATCTACAATCCGCGGGAAACAAAACTTCTTCGCATGGCAAGAGAATCCGGCTGTCCGACGCTTAACGGACTTTATATGCTTCTGTTTCAGGGGGCGGAGGCGTTTAAACTTTGGACCGGAAAAGAGATGCCGGTAGAAAAAATAAAAGAGAAATACTTTCAAAACGGGACGTAGCCTTCTTACAAAAGACTACGTCCCGTTTTTTACTTACCTATAGACATTTTTTTCATCGTGCGTCTTAACAAAAAAACAGCAACTACTGCAGATACCGTTTCCGCTATCGGGAAGGTAATCCATACGCCCGTCAGTCCCATCACTTTTAATAGGACGATAGATAGCGGTACAATAATGATCAATTGGCGAAGCAACGAAATCATCAATGATTCTATCCCTCTTCCCAATGACTCAAATACACCTGAGTACACCGTTCCGATTGTGGATACGATAAATCCAAGACCGATAATGCGCAATGTTTCCACACCCATTTTCATCATTTCTTCGTTTGCATTAAACATTTTCAAAATCTGTTCGGGAATGCCGACAAATAATACCGTTCCAAATATCATAATTGCTCCCGATACCATAACGCTCACTTTAATCACCTGTCTTAAGCGGTGATGCAGACCTGCACCATAGTTGTAACTGATAAGCGGACGCATTCCCTGAATAACACCATTTGCAGGCATATATACAAATGTCTGCAATTTGAAATAAATTCCGAGAACTGCAACTGCCGTCCCTGATACCGCGGAAATGATTCCATTTAAAATACCAATTAAAATAGATGGCATGGAAGTCATAATCCCTGACGGAATAGCCACCATATATAACTGTTTGGTAATCTGTTTGTCAAAGCGAAATCCTTTAAATTTGATGTGAATTCCTCCACTATCTTTACAGAATAAAATTATAGCTAAAGTACAGGCAGATATTTGCCCAATGACGGTTGCAACCGCCGCTCCCTGTACACGCATTTCCGGAAAGCCAAACAGACCAAAAATTAAAATAGGGTCCAAAATAATATTGATAATCGCACCCACTGCCTGCATAATCATCGGCATGATCATTTTTCCCGTCGCCTGAAACATTTTTTCAATGGCAATCTGAAACAGGCTCCCGAAAGACAGGCAGATAACGATATAAGTATACTGACAGCCCCATTTGAAAATATCCGGATCATCTGTGAACAGACGGAAAAACGGTTTGATACAAAATATACCGATTAAAATAAACATAAGCGAATGTATTGCCGTAAACACTATTCCATGTGTGGCAGTCCTGTCAACCATATCCTGTTTTCCCGCGCCCATATTTCTTGCTATCCCCGCATTTAGTCCTACACCAAGTCCTACCGCCACGGATAAAACAAGGTTTTGAAGCGGAAAGGCAAGTGACACCGCCGTCAGCGCATCTTCCCCAAGTTGTGCTACAAAAATACTGTCCACAATGTTATACATGGACTGAATCAGCATGGACACCATAGGCGGAATTGCCATAGACATCAAAAGTGGAAACACGGGTTTTGTTCCCATTACATTTTTTGTTTTATTCATTTTCAACCTCTTTCCTTTTACTCTTCTTTTCCCTTGCATAAACATTTTTCTCATAGTATGATTGTTCATTATAGTAAAAATTCATTTAGAAGGGATTGTAATTATGATAAATAATATAGAAGATAAATACTTGCAGTTTAAAGAAACCACAGAATATTATCAATCATTGCAAATGCAAAATGATCAGGAGACACTCGTACAATTTTTAAGGGAAACTCAGGATATTTTCGGTTGTATTCCCGCTGATGCCAAGATGCAGATCGGTGAAATCATGGGAATGAAACCTTCTCTCATTGATAAAATCATTTCCATGTATCCGAGTCTGACTGCCGAAAAATTTCAGACGGAAATCATCGTCTGTTCCGGCGCTTCCTGCTCCTCCAAAAATGCACAAAAAGTACTTTCTGAAATCCAGACACTTTTGCAAATCCGTCCCGGACAGGTGACAAAGGACGGAAGATATAAACTGACTGCCAAGCCTTGTATGAAACAATGTAAAAAAGGCCCTAATCTTATGATAGGCAGCACGATATATCATAACATAGATTCAGAAAAACTGAAAACACTTTTATTATAATTTTTTACGAAAGGAGATTTACTATGTTAAATCCAATGTCACTGATAAAATATAAAGATATGTGGAACAAATTTACGGCAAACCACCCTAAATTTCCACATTTTTTAAAGGCAGTTTCACAAAATGCCCTCTCAGAAGGAACATTAATCGAAATAAATGTCACCACTCCCGACGGAAAATCTTATTCGTCCAACTTAAAGGTAAAAGCGGAAGATATGGAACTTTTGAGAGAATTAAGGGGATAGCGCAACTATCCCCTTTCTCATGTCTACTTATAAATCGGATATTTCCCACAAAGTTTTTCTACTTCCGAGCGAATCAGGTCTGCTTTCTCTTCAAACTCCGTGGCTGTGAGCCAAACTAACTCTGCAATTTTCTCCATATCCTCTTCTTTCATTCCTCTTGATGTGACTGCCGGTGTTCCGATACGCACTCCCGAAGTGACAAACGGACTTCTCGGATCATTTGGAACCGTATTTTTATTGAGAGTAATATAAACTTCATCACACCGTCTCTGCAGTTCTTTGCCGGATAAATCAAGATTTCTTAAATCCAGCAGCATCAGATGATTGTCCGTTCCTCCTGTCAGAATATCAAAACCTTTCCTCTGTAATGCCTCCGATAATACCTTCGCATTTTTGACTACCTGCTCCTGATATTCCTTAAACTCAGGTTTCAACGCCTCTCCGAATGCCACCGCTTTTGCCGCAATAACATGTTCCAGCGGACCGCCTTGCGTTCCCGGAAAGACCGCTTTATTTAAGTGGAATTTCTCCGCCGCTTCCTGATTTGCCAAAATCATTCCGCCTCGTGGTCCACGCAATGTCTTATGAGTTGTCGTCGTTACAACGTCTGCGTATGGTATCGGACTTTGATGCAGCCCTGCTGCCACAAGACCTGCGATATGAGCCATATCTACCATTAAATATGCTCCAACCTTGTCGGCAATCTCCCTGAATCTCTTGAAATCAATTTCCCTTGCATAGGCACTTGCCCCGGCGATAATCAGTTTCGGTTTTGACTCCACTGCAAGTCTCTCCACTTCGTCATAGTCAATAAATCCGTTGTCGTCCACACCGTACGGTACGATATGGAAATACATTCCCGAAAAATTTACCGGACTTCCGTGTGTCAAATGTCCGCCATGTTCAAGGTTCATTCCCATCACCGTATCACCCTGTTTTAACATGGCAATCTGCACTGCCATATTTGCCTGTGCTCCTGAGTGCGGCTGTACGTTTGCGTAATCACAATAGAATAATTTCTTCGCACGTTCAATTGCGATATTCTCAATCACGTCCACCTGTTCACAGCCACCGTAATATCGTTTCCCCGCATAACCTTCCGCATATTTATTTGTCAGTACCGTTCCCATTGTCATCATCACTTCTTCGGAAACAATATTTTCCGATGCAATCAGTTCCAGATTTCTGCGCTGTCTGTTACACTCTGCCTGAACAGCCTGTCCGACTTCTGCATCATATGCCGCAATACGCTCCATTATCTCATTTACCATGTTACGCCCTCCTTTATTTATCTTGTCCGTTTCGGATTGTTCTTAAGGTCATCATAGCACAGTTTATATTGTGCTTCAATATGCCGTCTGTCGGTTTTTTTACACTCTTTTTTATATTAAGACATTATAATTGGGGGTCCAAATAATACAAATATGCCGACACCGGTTAAAACTAAAGCAAGTGCAAACAACAGTATTCCCAGTAACTTTGATGCTCCCTCATATCGCTGTACAAACGACTCCTTTGGTTTCTTCGGATTATAAAAAACATCTGCCGGTGTTCCTATCGGATATAACCGAAACAGTGGTGATTCCTGCATATTCACTGAACTGTTTTTTCTCATCTTTACCTTTAAATGAAGCGGTAAATTTTCTCTCGTTGTCAAATTGGTTTCCATTTGCGCTGTCGGTGAATCAAACGGCGTATTGATTTGTACTGCAGAACCACTCCGAAATTTTGGACCTGAAACTTTATAAATTTTCCCTTTCACCATATACTCTATTAACGGAATATGAATACCGGCATAGCAGACAGGCGAAACTCCGACTACCCGTCCCACAATATGCTCACTGCAGCGTTCTGCCTTTTTCCATTTTCGTATTCCGAATATATAAAAGCAGACCCAACATGCTAATGCAAATGCGAGAATATATATTCCCCAAAATATATTCCAATTCATTTGACTTTCCTCCAATCAACAAGAGCCTCACGGCATACTGCCTGAGGCTCTCACATTTTATTAATTTGTATAGTTGTCAAAATATCCCTGTACAAGTACAACCGGAGTACCTTTATCTCCTGAACCGCTTGTAAGGTCACATAAAGAACCAATTAAATCTGTAAGCTGTCTAGGTGTTGTTCCCTGAGAAACCATATTGCCCACAAGATTATCATCTTTTTCTTTAATACGTTTAGAAATAGCTTCTTTTAACGCTTCTCCGCTTAAATCTTTAAAGTCATTATCTGCTAAATATTTTAATTTTACTTCGTTTGGTGTTCCGCGAAGTCCGTCTGTAAACGCAGGTGAAACAACAGGGTCTGCAAGTTCCCAGATTTTTCCCTGTGGATCTTTGAAAGCACCGTCGCCGTAAACCATAACTTCAACGTGTTTTCCTGTTTTCTCCAAAATGCTCTTTTGAATTTCTTCAACTAAATCAAAGCATTCTCTCGGGAAGAGTTTAACGCTTTCTTCCGTAGATTTATTAGAACCTAATAAACCATATTTTTCATTAAATCCGCTTCCGTCAACAGATGCGTCCAAAATCTCGTCCATGCCGAATACTTTCTCAGCACCGTTTGCTTTTAAGATTCGTTTTGTTCTCGCTCTTGTATGAATATCACAGTGGATAACATTTTTTGTGTAGTCAAGGATAACTTTCGGATTGTTTGCAAAAATGATTTCTACTTCCGCTCCCGCTTCGCGAATAAGTTCTCCGTAGTATTCCACATAATCCACACCTGTGAACTGATGTTTATTTTCTCCAAACAACTCTCTGTATTTTTCTAAAGTTAATACATCGCTGTATGGATTGATTCCTGCTTCGTCTAATTTATCAAGCGATACAAGTTCATTTCCAACTTCATCACTTGGATAACTAAGCATAAGAACGACTTTCTTCGCTCCCATAGCCATTCCCTTTAAGCAGATAGAAAATCTATTTCTTGATAAAATTGGAAAAATAATTCCAATCGTTTCTCCGCCTAATTTTGCTTTCACATCACTTGCAATTGCACTGATTGGAGCGTAATTACCCTGTGCTCTTGCAACAATCGATTCTGTAAGTGAGATTACGTCTCTATCTCTTAATTCAAATCCTTCACTGCTTGCCGCATCTAATACGCTGTTTACCACGATGTCCGCTAAATTGTCGCCTTCTCTGATGATTGGACAACGAATTCCTCTTGAAATTGTTCCTACTTTTCTTTCCATTTTTATCCCTTTTCTCTTTTATAAAATAATATAGTATGTTTTTGCCACCAAACTATTATAATATAAAATTTTATTGTTGTACATTATTTTTTTTCATCTTTTCATGCTCACTCGCAAGTTCCTCGTATAATTGGAGAATGTTCCAGTCTTTATTCGTGTCGGTAAGTATCGCTTTATAGTCCACTTTTCTTACCCCGTTCCTCCGAATGCGATATAAAATCTGTTCCAGTTGAGACTCTCTCAAATTAGAAAAAATCATCATCTCTTTTTCTAATTCTTCCCCTTCATAGATTTCCTGCGTCTCTTCCATATCTTTCATTCCCGCCAAACAGCCGATTGTCTGCAAATAATCCTTTTTCTCAATCGTTTTCATTTTAATTTTAAGAGATAGAAGTATCATCTTGATTTCTCTCAACTGTTTAGCGTCCTGAAAATTAATCAATAATACTGTTTCACGCATAGCTTTCCTATTTTTCTAAATATTTTTCTTTTAATACGTTTACCTGCTCCATATATTTTGCATTTTGTTTCTGCTGTACAAGACTTCTTCTGATTGTCTCTTTCACTTCATCAAAAGCGGCAACAGATTCTTCCGTTCTGTTTTCCACTTTAATTAAGTGATAGCCAAACTGTGTTTTCACAGGGCCTTTCACTTCTCCGATTTCTGCTTCAAAAGCCACATCTTCAAATTCTTTTACCATTTGGCCTCTTCCAAACTGTCCCAAATCTCCGCCTCTTGTACCTGAAGGACATGTAGAAAATTCTTTTGCGGAATCTTCAAATGTTTTTTCTCCGTTTAAAATAGATTCTAAAATCGTTTGGCATTTTTCTTCTGAATCCGTCAAAATATGTTTTGCGCTGACTGTCGCACCTTTCTTAAACTGCTGACTGTTTGCGTCATAGTACGCTTTCACTTCTTCATCAGACACTTCCACACCTTTCATTGTCTCGCGCATTGCCAACTGCGCGAGAATGTCCTTTTTCGCATTTTTAAGAATCTGCTGAAACTCTTCTGTCTCTTCCAGTTTCATTTCTTCTCCCATTTGCGCAAATAAATGTAAAGAAATTAACTGTTCTAAACACTGGTCTCTAAATTGAGGATTGTTGATATATGGCTGCTGTTCTCTTGGAACATTATTTAAAAATGCTTGTAATTCCTCTTCTGTAATCGGTTGTCCTGCAACAGTTGCTAATACTTTTTCACTCATTTTGTTTCTCCTTTATTCTGCTTTCATTATATCTTTTTTGCACAGATGTCCGCTAAACAGCATCTGTCACAATAAGGTTTTGTTCTCGCCGTACACACTTCTCTTCCGTGATATACGAGGCGGTGGCAAAAATCACTTCCCTCTTCACCCGGAATGATTTTCCACAATTCCATTTCCACCTTCTTAGGTTCTTTTATCCCATTTACCAAACCAATGCGATTCACCAGACGTATGCAGTGTGTGTCTGTAACGATCGCCGGTTTGCCAAAAACATCTCCCATTATCAGATTTGCACTTTTTCTTCCTACACCCGGCAGGGCTAAAATCTCATCAAACGTCGTCGGAATCTGGTCATTGTATTTCTCATGTAAAATTTTCATACAGGCGCTAATATCCCTCGCCTTGCTCTTTCCAAGCCCGCACGGTCTTACAATCTCTTCAATCTCCTCAACCGGTGCATTTGCCAGAGATTCCACGTCCGGAAATTTTGCATATAGTTTTTCCACAACAATGTTGACACGCTCGTCAGTACACTGTGCCGCCAGGCGAACTCCCACAAGCAGTTTCCACGCTTCATCGTAATCTAAAGTACAGTCCGCAACCGGATATTCTTTTTTTAATCGTTCAATTACTTCTAATGCTAATTCTTTTTTTCTCATGTTTTTTACCTCTCTGCCATTTTAACATTATTTTATATAGATAACAATGTTATCAAATTAAAAATTTTTTAAGAAAGTCTTTCGCCCTTTTTTATCTCTCTTTTCTATACTAATCATAAACAAATTTGGAGGGACATTTTATGAATTCAAAAAAATTATCTATCGGACTATTCTCATTTTACTGTGCTGCACTTACATGGATTATCCTGTTTAAGTTTTCTTTTTCTTTGGAGGAATTACCCCATTTAAGAAATATCAATCTTATACCTTTTGCCGAATCGGTTATTGTAAATGGGAAAGTGGATTTTTCAGAGATTTTTCAAAATCTTTTTGCTTTCATTCCTTTCGGCGTTCTTATCAGCACTATATCAGAAAATAAATCTTTTCTTCAGAAACTTTTGCCTGCTTTTTTTGTCAGTCTTACTTTTGAGGTTTTACAGTTTATATTCTCTATCGGTGCAAGCGATATAACAGATGTGATTACCAATACTCTCGGCGGACTTATTGGCATCGGTATTTTCATGGTATTGAGAAAACTATTTAAACGAAAATACAAAACGGTAATCAACATTGTCAGCCTTATTTTTGCCATACTCTTTTCCGGTTTAATGCTTATGCTGTTTTTGGCAAATTAAGTATGCTATACTGATAACAAATGACTTAAATGAGGAGATAAAACAAATGAAAAACATTGATATTGTTTACCCAAAGGAGAAAAAGAAACTTTATTCTTTACTCAGAACACAATTAATTGCGCTGACAGACGGAGTACCACATACACTTGCTAATTTTTCCAACGCCTCCGCCCTTTTAAATCAGGCACTCTCTGATATTAACTGGGTTGGTTTTTATTTCATAAAAGAAAATCAACTTGTGCTTGGAACATTCCAGGGAAAACCTGCCTGTATAGAAATTCAGATTGGGAGCGGAGTTTGCGGAACTGCCGTTGCCAAAAATGAAACCATTGTTGTAGAAAACGTACATGATTTCCCGGGACATATCGCCTGTGACAGCGCGTCTAATTCAGAGATTGTCATTCCTATTCATGCACACGGTGAAATTATAGGAGTTCTTGATATTGACAGTCCGATTTTTTCAAGATTTGACGAGGAAGATAAAAACGGACTGGAAATGCTTGTAAAAGTACTTGAGGAGATGTTTTAGACATCTCCCCTTTTCATTTGAATCACACGGAAAACCTGCTCTACGCTATCCTTGAGATTTTCTATTGCCTTTTCTTTTGCAGTTGCTTCTTCCAACGTCACAATCTCCCGCACAATCGGAAAAAACGCATCTATCCCTTTCTCATTGCACTGTTTTGCTCCTTCTGTCACTGTTCCCGCAAATGCAATAACATTTTTATGATACTTTTTCGCCAACTCCGCTACACCGAGAGGGGCTTTTCCCATACCGGTCTGTGCATCTAATCGCCCTTCTCCCGTAATAACTATATCAGCATTTTGTATCACTTCTTCTATAGAAAGTTTCTCCAAAACAAACTGAATCCCCGAAAAGAACTCTGCCTGCAAATAACTGAGAAAAGCAAATCCAATTCCGCCGCCCGCACCCGCACCTTTTTTCATACTGTAATCTTTACCGATAAACTTTTCTGTTTGATAAGCAAAATGTTTTATTCCTTTATCCAGTTTTTCTTTCTGTTCTTCCGTAACACCCTTTTGTTTTCCAAAGACATAAGTCGCTCCATTCTCTCCGTAAAGTTCATTTTCTACATCACACATAATACGAAAACAACATTTTTTTAATGCGGAAGAAACATTTTCATCTGAAATAAATTCTATTCTTCCCACTTCTTTACCGCCACGTCCTATAGGATTTTTCTCCTTATCTAAAAAAGTATAACCAAGCGCCTGTAACATTCCCACTCCCGCATCATTTGTTCCGCTTCCACCTATTCCTATCCAAATTTCCCGACACCCTTTCTGTACAGCGTCCAAAATCATTTCTCCCACTCCGAAAGTGTCCGCCTGTAACGGATTTTTTTCTTCCAAAAGGGTAAGTCCTGCTGCCTGAGCCATTTCAATAACAGCAACTTTTTCCGTCTCTAAATATCCATAGTATGCGATGTTTTTCTCTCCCAAAGGTCCTGATACAGAAACGGAGATTTTCTTTCCACCCAGACTTTCCGTAAGGATTTCCCCTGTTCCTTCTCCTCCGTCAGCCAGCGGTTTCACTGCTATATTTGCATTTGGGTAAACACCTTTTATACCTTCCCGCACTGCATTTCCCGCTTCCCGTGAAGTCATACTCCCTTTAAAAGAATCCATGATTACTGCCACATTCATTTTATTTATTCCTCTTCCTGCAAAACCTTTATGATTTGCACACGTTTTTGCGTTAATAGTGCCAATGTATTTTTTACTGCCACAATATTTTTCTCTCCGATTTCTTTTCTCAGACGGATAAAAAGCATTTCCATATTTTTTATTTCCAGTTCTTTTCCTTTTTGCGTCATTCTCCTTAAAGTCATCATTGCCGAAGACCACTGTCTGCGTGACGCCGCCTGCCCGATTCTCATAAAATCCATGCCCTTTATAAAGGTATTCAATTCTATAAAATAGGTTTCTTCTCCTAATTTTTCTATTCCTTCCTGCACCTGTACGCCCAGTTGCTCTAATTTTCTCTGTATCATTTTATTCCCTCTTATTGTCACTTTCTAATTTTATCATTTGCCATACAGTCGAGTAGACTAAAGCCTTGCAACTTTAGCCCCTCACAGATCCGTACGTGCGGCTTTCCCGCATACGGCTCCTCATAATAACATTCACTTTAATATAAGCAATAGTACGTCTTTGGTTTCGCAAGCGGATAACACTTTAGCATTTCCCAAAAACCACCCCATGTATAGGCTCTTCTGCAACCTCGACGATTTACCGCTTTAAACAGGAATTGTTGTACTCTGTGTAAGAATGCACATAATCTTCTATAATTCCATGTTACTCCATAATAGCGATAGTGACCTACAAGCTTTACATTCAGCTCTTTTATGATTTCTCTGACCGGACGGTTCCGATTATCATATATCCATAGTTTATATTCTTTCAGCTTACGTTCAAACTTCTTTCGAGATGTCTGCAACTTTAATGCAAATGTTCCCTTTCTCGTTTTTCCGCAATAGAAAGTAAAACCTAGAAAATCGAATGCTTCTGGCTTACCTATTCCTCTGGATAGTCTGTTGGTTTCTGCAAATCTCCCAAATTCAATCAACCTGCTTTTACTGCTTTCCAGCTCAAGATTGAATTGTTCCATCCTCTCTTTCAGGGCTGAATAATACCACTCTGCTTCTGATTTATACTGGAATCCAGCTACAAAATCATCTGCAAAATTCACCAGAAAACAGTCTCCTTTTAACGTCTTTTTCACCACAAATTTAAACCACAGCGTTAACACGTTATGCATGTATATATTTGCTAGCATCGGACTCATGACTGAACCCTGTGCTGAACCTTCCTCTGTTGATTCAAATTTTCCATCTTCCATTATTCCAGCTTTTAAATATTTCTTTATCAGCCAGAGCAGATTTGGGTCTTGAATATGCCATTCCAGAAATCTCATCATCCAGTCATGGTTAATGTGATCGAAAAATCCTTTAATATCAGCGTCCACTATGTAGCTGATTTTCCCATAACTGATTCTCTGATATACTTCTTTTACCGCTTCGTGACAACCTCTGTTTGGTCTAAATCCATACATACAGTTCAGAAATCTTGGCTCGTAAATTGCTTCTAGTACTTTCTTTACTGCCATTTGGACAATCTTATCCTCGTAAGAGGCTATTCCCAGCGGTCGCATTTTTCCATTTCCCTTTGGAATATATACCCTCAATGATGGGAGTGTTTTAAAAGATTTGTTCTTTAACCTCTGTACTAAGTCTTCGATATTTCTATCGAGGTTCTTTCCGTATTCTTCCTTTGTCACCTTATCAACACCAACTGCCTTTTTGCCATCTAATTCTTTATGGCATTGTTTCAGCAATTCTGCATTTATCAAGTGATATATGGATGTGAATACAGGTTTCTTTGTTTCTGCCGATATTTCAGCTATTCTTTCTAATTTCGTTCCCATTATTTCCTCCGTCCCTGAGTACGGATAATGTGTCCTCAGAAAGACCGTTACTATGCAGTCCCCTTCCCTCCATCGGCATTACCCGATTTCATCAGTACTATGAGACTGTCCGACTACCTGTTATCCATTTGAAGCTCTCCATTTTCAGTTGATACTTCATACTCTTATACGAGAGACAACAGGTTCTCCCCAGTTGATGTGTACCCACAATGTCAAGCATGATTGGCCCTTTGACCCCGCAGCGCCACACAATTCTCGCCATAATGACTTGTGTGCTGTTGCCTTCCGCACCAGTTAAGACGTCGGCCTACTGAAGTTAACTTTTCGAGGCTCAATAGCATTGCAACCCTGCTTTCTTGCTGTCTACGCTTGTCAGTTGCTGTTACCAACAACATCCCAAGACTCGCTATTATCTGGCTGGCTAGACCTTGGATAAATCGGATTCCCACCGACTTGGTTACACACCCTTAGCTGGGCGCACAACTGGGATTTATCTTTCTTTTTTCTTATCCTGTCCTAATGCAATAAATCCAGCGGTAACAGCAAGGGCAAACATAATATCATGTTCGCCTAATGGGTCTGTTACTATGGAATAAATCAAAAACACCGTACAAACCAGTAATACTGCCAATATAACCCCACGAACAATTTTTCTTTTTTCCATTGTATAACGCTCCTTTACAACTTCAAATTTTTAAAATTCTCTAACATTCCACCTTCTTGAACTTACGTTCAAGAAGTATCCCTCGCTCTGCTCGATCAATTCTAATTTTCCTATTTCCTTATACCCTATATTATATCAGTTCTCTATATCTACCACAATAAAATAATGCTGTTCAAACAACCTTTTATCTGCTACAATCAATTTATAGAATTCCTCTGTAAATGGAGGAAGTCAGATGAAGAAACAACTAAAAAATCTTACCATCAAAGATAATTTTATGTTTGCAGCAGTGATGTTAGATGAGGAAAATTGCAAAGGCTTTTTAGAAAGAGCATTACAGATGAAAATTGACCGCGTGCAAGTCAGTGCGGAGAAAAATATCGTATATCACCCAGAGTATAAAGGTGTGCGGTTAGACGTATATGCAAAGGACGAAAACAATACCCGCTATAATGTGGAAATGCAGGTATCAACCCAAAGTTCATTAGGCTTGAGAAGCAGATATTATCAAAGCCAAATGGATATGGAAATGTTATTATCCGGTTCGGAATACGAAGAACTTCCAAAAAGTTATGTGATTTTTATCTGTGATTTTGACCCGTTTGGTGAAAGAAAATACAAATATACTTTTGAAATGGAATGTAAAGAAACGGCAAAAGCGAAATTACAGGACAAAAGAAAGATTGTATTTTTAAGTACAAAAGGTAAAAATGCAGAAGAAGTGCTGGAGGAACTTGTCCGTTTTCTAGAGTTTGTAAAAGCAGACATAAAGGAAAGCCAAAATGATTTTCAAGATGAATATGTAAAGCAGTTGCAGAAATTTGTAGAACATATCAAAAAAGATAGGGAAATGGAGGAACGCTTTATGCTTTTTGAAGAATTATTGAAAGAAGAAAGAAAATCAGGAAGAGAAGAGGGACGAGAAGAAGGAAGACAAGAAGGAAGACAAGAGGGTCGAAAAAAAATGGCCGAAATCACAACTGCATTACTTTCAAAATATGGAGAAATTCCCGATGCTCTTTCGGAAAAAATCAATGAAGAAAAAGATATGGAAATGTTAAAACGTTGGATAAGCGTAGCAACTGAAGTCAGTACAATCGAAGAATTTATTTCTAAAATATCTTAAGTTATTTCTGGATAAGTCAAATCTATAGCCCGCAAAGCTGAGAAAGATTTGTGGGCGTAAGTAAACAAGTCGTGCCAGTTCAGGCAAATATTCAAAAAAATGCAGAGGAATTCTATAAAAATTCACTTTATTGCCAGTTATTCTTTTTATGCAAAAAAAAAAAACAACCGGCAGTCGCCCGCCGGTTAAAAGGAGAAAAATATATGATCTATGTAAACGTTTAAAACGTAATTTTTAGTCGAAGTCCAACAGCCATAAATAACCGTTCTTAAATATAACCGTTGTCTTCTTTGATTTGATACGTTTATTATAAAATGTAATTATGTAAAATCTGTGACAAAAAAACTAAAGAACTGTGAAAAATCTGAAGATTTTCCTAAGAAACCTATTACGAATCTTTAAGTAAATATGGTTTATGAATAGGCGTCTCCATATCCCAGATTTGATAGCCGTTTTCCGTGTAATATGCAGGTCTGCACTTTCCACTTTTAAACACACGGATAAAGTCTTTCATCGTTCTTACTTCTTCCGGAAAGTAAGTCGCAAAAAATCCTATTTTCTCAATAATATGACAATCACTTGATCCTACCGTGACAAGCCCCAATTCTTTTGCGTAATCCGCCGCCTTTTTATTTGCCTCAGGCAGTGTACTTCCATTTAACACTTCCACGCCGTCCAGCCCTTTTACCATTCTTAAATTCTCTTCCAGTCCCCTGTTATTATTGCGAAACGGGTGCGCACTGAAACAGATTCCTCCCTGTCTTTTTACCAAATCAATAAATTCCTGCGCATCTACCCTCTCTTTTGGATATTCTTCAATTCCAAACGCTACAATATCTCCCTGCAAAGAAAAAAATTCTATTCCCACAAAAATAGGAAAACCCACTTTCTTTGCATATTCTTCCGCATATTGTTTCAAGCCCATGTCGTCATGGTCCGTAATACAAATACCTCCCAATCCACGCCGTTTTGCCACTTTTACCATATCTTCAAGTTTCAGATAACTGTCTTTTGAGTATGTACATTCATGCATATGTGTATCTATAAACATCTGTTTTCTCCTTTACTTCTTTAACAACTCTAAAATCCGTAAACTCACTCCATTCCATGAGACCTTTGACAAATCCGGATTTTCTTCTTCCCGCTGCTCTAATTTTTCATAAATACTGTCTGCCAGCCTCCTCTCAAAGTATGGCAATTCCTCTCTATTCGGCTCATCTGTATTTTTCATGGACGGTAATTTTACAAATGCAGCCTGCTCCCGCCGGACATTTTCCGAAAGCCACTCTTTCACACCCGGAATGTCGGAACAGACAACTTTGCACCCACATGACATCGCCTCCAACACAACTAACGGTAAGCCTTCATAGAAGGAGGGCAAGACAAACACATCGCTCTGACAAAACGTTTCCGCCAACTCCTGTTGACTTAAAAGTCCCAAGAAGGTAATCGGATACCTGCTTTCTTTGGCTAATTTGCAGATTTCCTCAAATTCCTGCTTCGTGCCGATTCCACCCGCAATCTTTATCGCCAGTTCATTTTCGTCATAAGGCAACTTTTCCACAGCGCGCAGAAGGCTGAAAATTCCTTTCTTTTCCGTCACCTTCCCGGCAAATGCAATCTGCTTTTTACGCAGTTTTTCCGTTTTTCTCCTCCGAAAAACAGTTTGATTGTATCCTACGCCCACAATATGAATTCTGTCCGTAGGCAGCGAAAACATTTTCTGCACTATCTGTTTTTGTTCCCTGTGAAGAACTATCACGCCGTTTAACTTTCCTATATTTTTTCGGATTCGTTCTCTCTGCAGCGGATTCTTAGAAAACTGTCTTAAATCCGAGCCGTGACATACACCGTATATTTTCTTGTCCGGATACCATTCTCTCACCAGTGCTGTGAGCAGGTAAAGGTGATGACATACGATGACGTCCGGATTCATCTCCTGCACTGCCAAAGATATTTTTTCCTGAAATGCACGAGAAAATTTTTCCAAAATCTCCCCGCTCATCTCACTGTATTTTAAACTTTCATAAGGCATTTCGTCAGACATACCAAATATGGAAAATGGTAATTCTTCCGACTGATAATAAACGGGATACACTTTTACTTCCTGCGGAAAATCCAAGCGGTCATCTTCATAAATTCCCGTGATGACCGCCTGTTTATTTCCCTGTGTATCCCAATTTTTCACCAATTCAGTTAAGTATATACCACTGCCCGTACTATGAGGTTTCTGTGCCGTAATACTTAATATTTTCATCTTATCTAATGGAACTGTGTCCCTCTCCTTCCCTTTAACTGCCTGCTTTTCCTCTTATTATACCTCTTTTTGTGATGTCTGCAAAGTTGAAACGCTCTCTTTTAATGAAAAGAAAAAGAAAAGCATTCCCACTCCGATGAGTATATGTCCGATTCCCGCAACCCCTGACAGCATACCGTTCTGCGCACTACTAAGTTCCACACCAAGAACCTGAACGATTCCGCGAACAGTCAGCATAACTGATGTCAGACAGACACCTGCGTTATAGATGACAAAAAATGCAGAATATTTTTTTGCCCTATCAATCGCAAACAGGCGAATACATATTGTTACAAGCAGAAACATAACCATACCGAGCATAAATAAATGGGTATGTAAAACGGATAATGTTGTTTTTCCGTCAAATTCCTGAAACTTTGTAAATTCCCGATAAAATACACCCCCTACCATGGCTAAAATGGCATAAATAAATGATGTGTTTACTGTTTTCTTCATATAATCTCCTCTTTTCCTAAATAGTATACCTACAGTCATACAACTCTAATTGACTGCTCCGCAGTCTATTTCGTTGCTGCCGCAACTAAATTATCGCTTATGGCTAATCGCCATATACACAGATATAAGAGAACCTCCCTGCAAACAAGTTTGCACCCGGTCTCTTATATCCGTGTGCATGACTGTATAGTTTGTAAAAATCATTCTTGACTATTTTAGTATAGTATTATATAGTTATTTTATCAAGGAGGTATTTATGTTATTTACGAAAGAATGTGATTATGCCATTCGGATTATGCGGGCATTGTCATCAGGAGAATTTATCAACGTGTCTACCATATGTACAATGGAGAATCTCTCATCTGCCATGACATATAAAATTACGAGAAAACTGGAAAAGGCGGGACTTTTGAAAAGTCTAAGAGGCGCAAACGGGGGATATGCCCTGAACCGGTCTTTAAAAGACATTTCTCTTTACGATGTCTGCACTTCCATTGAGCCGGATATCTTACTGCTGGAATGTATGAAAAAAGATTATCAGTGCTCCATGAATACGCAAAACACACCTTGTCTCGTTCACGGTGAATTTTGTCGGATTCAGCGTATTCTTTTACAGGAATTACAGCATAAAAATTTAGCAGAATTATTTCGCAAATAATTTTTTACCCGAATCTATACATTTTTAGTACAGTTTATGTTATAAGGAGGATTTTACACAATGAATCAATGTTATGGTTGCAATACTTGCAAAAGTGCAGATAAACCTTTGGAAAGTTATATCCGCTCACTTCCTATGGAAACTTCTCACCACCGTGTAGAAGGACAGAGTACAAAATGCGGTTTTGGATTACAGGGTGTCTGTTGTCGTCTCTGTTCTAACGGACCTTGCCGAATTACACCAGATGCTCCTCGAGGAATTTGTGGCGCCAACGCAGATACGATTGTTACAAGAAACTTTTTACGCGCGGTTGCCTCAGGAAGCGGCTGTTATATCCACATTGTAGAAAACACTGCTTTGAATTTAAAAAAGACGGCTCAGATACGCGGAGAATTAAAAGGAATTCAATCTCTGAATCATCTTGCGGAAATTTTCGGCATTACAGATGAAGATATTTATGTAAAAGCAGAAAAAGTTGCTGATGCCGTACTTGCAGACTTATATAAACCGGAATACGTTTCTGCGGA
This sequence comes from Lachnospiraceae bacterium, assembly GCA_902381685.1. Lineage (GTDB taxonomy): Bacteria > Bacillota > Clostridia > Lachnospirales > Lachnospiraceae > Faecalimonas. Next base: position 490,629 of record LR698958.1, read on the forward strand.
ACTCATTGAAAAAATCGCTTACGCGCCACGTGTAAAACGCTGGAAAGAACTTGGCATTATGCCGGGCGGTGCAAAAGCCGAAGTATTTAAAGGTGTTGTAAAATGTTCAACAAACTTAAACTCCGATCCGGTAGATATGCTTACAGACTGCCTCAAATTAGGTATTTCTACAGGTGTATACGGCCTGACACTGACCAACTTATTAAATGACGTTCTTTTAGGACAGCCTGAACTTCGCCTTGCCCCTGTAGGTCTCCGCGTAATTGATCCGGATTATATTAACATTATGATTACGGGACACCAGCACACAATCTTCGTTGATTTACAGGAACGTCTTATCTCAGACGAGGCCAAAGCAAAAGCACAGGCAGCGGGAGCAAAGGGCTTTAAATTAGTTGGTTGTACCTGTGTCGGACAGGATTTACAACTTCGCGGCGCTCACTATACAGAAGTATTTGACGGACATGCCGGAAATAACTACACAAGTGAAGCTATCCTCGCAACCGGCGCAATCGATGTTGTTCTTTCTGAATTTAACTGTACTCTTCCGGGAATCGAGCCAATCTGTGATGAATTAAAAATCAAACAGATTTGTCTTGACGATGTAGCCAAAAAGGCAAATGCGGAACTTATGCCATTCTCCTTTGAAAACCGCGAAGAACAGAGCGAAATCATTATTGATAAAATTATCGAAGCATACAAAGAAAGACGCGGAACAGTGCCGATGAATCTTTTTGAAGATCACGGAAACGACTGCACTTTAACAGGGGTAAGCGAAGGTTCGTTAAAAGATTTCCTCGGCGGAAAATGGACTCCTCTTATTGAATTAATCGTATCAGGAGAAATCAAAGGGATTGCCGGCGTAGTCGGCTGTTCAAACTTAACAGCGGGCGGTCACGACGTTTTAAGTGTGGAACTGACAAAAGAACTGATTGCAAAAGACATTCTTGTTCTCACTGCCGGCTGTTCTTCAGGGGGAATCGAAAACTGCGGTTTAATGACACCTGAAGCGGCAAAATTAGCAGGTCCTAAACTTCGCGCAGTCTGTGAAAAATTAAATATTCCTCCTGTATTAAACTTCGGTCCTTGTCTTGCAATCGGACGATTGGAAATCGTTGCCACAGAAATCGCAAGAGAACTTGGCGTTGACCTTCCTGAACTTCCTCTTGTTCTTTCTGCTGCACAATGGCTTGAAGAACAGGCCTTGGCAGACGGCTGTTTCGGTCTTGCACTGGGGCTTCCTCTTCATTTAGGACTTCCTCCATTTATTACAGGAAGTAAAACTGCAGTAAAAGTGATGACGGAAGACATGAAAGAACTGACCGGCGGACAGGTTATCATTAACGGAGATGCAAAAGAAACTGCTGATATTTTAGAAAAGATTATTGAGGAAAAACGTAATCATTTACATATATAGGAGGGTTATCTATGAGACGTATTATGATTGATGCCTCCAAATGCGATGGCTGTAAAAACTGTACGGTTGCCTGTATACAGGCACACCGTGAAACTCCGGGTACAATTTATGATTTAGATTTAACTGATATCCGCAACGAATCCCGCAATCATATTGAGAAGATGCCGGACGGAAGTTACCGTCCCATCTTCTGCAGACACTGTGATTTGCCTGAATGTGTAATGTCCTGCATGAGCGGGGCTTTAACGAAAGATGCCAAGACAGGTCTTGTCTCCTATGATGAGAAAAAATGCGGCTCATGTTTTATGTGCGTAATGAACTGTCCGTACGGCGTTTTAAAAGCAGACACCGCCACTCACACAAAAGTGATTAAATGCGATTTCTGTATACAGGACAACAGCGAACCAAACTGCGTGAAATCCTGTCCGAAAAAGGCTATCTATGTAGAGGAGGTAACATTATGATGCACGTAATTATCGGTGTTGGGCCTGCCGGAATCACCGCTGCCCAGACCATTTTAAAAACTGATAAAGACGCACAAATCACTATGATTTCCACAGACGAATTTGTGCATTCCCGCTGTATGTTACACCGCTATTTAAGCCATGAGCGCAACGAGGAAACACTTTCTTTTGTAGATAAAGATTTCTTTTCCTCAAACCGCATTCACTGGGTAAAAGGAGTAACTGTTGAAAAAATTGATGTGGACGAGAAAAAAGTCTGTCTCTCCAACCACGAGGACTATCTGTTTGACAAACTGCTAATCGCAACAGGAGCAAACAGTTTCATTCCTCCGGTTGCACAATTCAGAGAGGCAAAAAATGTTTTCGGACTCCGTCATCTCTCCGACGCCCAGAAAATCAGACCGCTTGCTGACGATGCAGATCATATTCTCATTGTCGGTTCCGGCCTTGTTGGAATGGACGCTGCCTATGCATTTTTAGAGCAGGGGAAAAAAGTAACGGTAGTGGAAATGGCAGACAGAATCCTCCCTATCCAATTAAACGAAACTGCCGGAAAACCATACCGTAAACTTTTTGAGGAACACGGCTGCAAATTCATTGTCGGAAAAAAAGCCTCCGACACACATATGGACGAGAATGGTTACATTGACGCTGTTTTCCTCGATGACGGAACAAAAATTGACTGCGATTTAATCATTGTAGCAGCAGGTGTACGCCCTGCCGTTGAATGTGTAGAAGGTTCAAAAATCCATGTAGACCGCTTCATTCAGGTTGACGACACAATGAAAACAAACTGCAACGACATTTACTCTGCCGGAGATGTAACCGGATTATCGGGAATCTGGCCAAACGCCATGAAGCAGGGGCAGGTTGCCGGTCTTAATATGTGTGGCGTGGAATCCCACTACACAGACAGATACGCCATGAAAAATACGATGAACTTCTACGGACTTGTAACACTTTCACTCGGCCGCGGAGTTGCCGAGGAAGGCGACACTGTTTTAGAACAGGAAGATGCTAAGAACTATAAACGTGCAATTATCCGAAACGGCAAACTGGACAGCATCTTATTACAGGGTTCCATTGATTACGCAGGTATTTATCAATATTTAATCAAAAACGAAATAGATGTTTCTCACTTTGATAAAGATATTTTCCACCTTTCTTTCGCCGATTTCTACGGCATTGACGAAAAAGGAAAATATTATTATGAGGTGAGGTAGAAACTGCAAATCGGGGACGTAGTGTTCTCTAATTTCACTACGTCCCCGATTGCAATTCACTGTGTCCCTTTTTTCAGATACCCCTGTCCCTTTTTACATTAAGCCACCAGAGTTCCCTTAAAATTAAAACTTTTACTATTATCTAACAAAAAATCTTATAAAATCTTCATATATTCAACTAATTTATGGCCTATTCTCAAACGTTTTCAATGATTATGATCTATAAATGTAATTCTATATCCGAAAAGGGACAGGGCATTTCTTAAAAGGGGACAGGGCTAAACGTGAAAGGGGACGTAGTACTTTTTAATTTTACTACGTCCCCTTTCACAGTTTTTTCACATCTGTTTCCGCACAATTCTATACTCGTCGCCAAACTGGTAATATGGGCAGTCTCTAAATTCGCCCTTTACAAAACGATACATCTCATCTTCATCTAAATTTTTCGTACAAACATAATACTCATATTCCTCATCGTACTCATAGTTCATACAACTCTCGCAGTTGGACACCATTTTCTTTTCCGTCTGTTTCATCGCACCGGTCCTTTCTCTTTCATTTCTCCGTACAGTATATCACTTTTTCCCAAACAATTCATAGTAAAATATATATTGCTGCATAACGCCCTGAAATCCGTTATAACGCCTGTTAGGAAACCCTCTTTTATAATGTTCGTCCAGCACCTGACGGATATGTGTATCTACAGGAAAAGCCTGTAAATGATGCAGTGCAAACAGGCATATGCAGTCTGCAACTTTTTCTCCGACTCCAAATAAATTCAGCAGTTCGGCTTTTGCTTTTCGATAGGACATTTTCTTTACCTGTTCCAAACTTATCTCTCCCGCCACAACACTCTTTGCCGTGCGCACAACATATTTGCTCCGGTATCCTAAATTACACGCCTTTAATTCGTCGTCCCCTAATTTTTCCAATGTCTCTGCCGTCGGAAACGTATAGTAAACTTCTCCACGAAAATTCAACTGCCTTTCTCCATACTCTTCACAAATATTTTGAATACACTTTCGTATTCTCGCTATATTGTTTTGCTGGGAAATAAGAAATGAAACTATCATTTCCCATAAATCCTGATGTAAAATTCTTATTCCATAACCAAATCTCCCCGCTTCACTTAAATACCTGTCATTCGGATTAATCTGACATAAATAATCCTCATAATTTCTATCTAAGTCAAAATAGTTTTTCCAAAATGTCTCAAATTCCTCTTCCCCGCATGAAAATGTGCAGTTTTCTTTTTCCTGTGTGATTTCTAAATAGCGCCCCGACGCAACTACACTGTACTTATTTTCTTCCACCGGTGTCATACGGAAACACTGTCCCGAATCACAAATCTGTTGAATGTTAAAATGAGGTATCTGTTTTGTTGTCATATATTTAGCCTGTTATCTCCTTTACTTCTTCCAATAATTTTTTGTATCGTTCATCGTCCTGCAAAAATGCAAATTCTCCGTCATTTTCAAATGCCTTTTTGAACATAAAAAAGATATTTGACATTTCTCCGTCCTTAAACTGCATATGGGAATATAGTGGAGCATATCGGAAATCTCCCATATGCTGAAGGGAGTGAGCCATTTCCGTTAAAATTTCTAATGTTTTTTCTTTATCTTTTTTGTAAACGGCCAATTCTAAACCTGCCGTCACTTCCATATATCTTCCCATCTCCAATGTTTTCGCCAACTCACCCTGTTTTTCCGTGATATATTCTGCTTTTTCTAAATCATTTTCTTTTACCGCCAGTGTATATATTCCGGATAATGACTGAGCCATATTCATTCCGCCTGTATACAGTATTTCTTCGTATAATCTGTAGGCATCTTCCGTTTTTCCCTGCTTTGCAAATAAAAGCGCCCTCATTTGTTTCGCACTGACCTCTATCTTCGGGAAACGGTCCAAATACCTCTGAGCCTCCTCAAAATTTTTCTTCCCTATCTGATAGTGGAACAGAGAAATCCATGCCGACATGGCTAGAGTATATTCCCGGCTGTCTGCCACACGCAAATATAACTGATAAATTTTTTCATCATATTTTTCGTGATTCTCTACATTCAAAATCGTTCTGTAACCGTCCAACGTCTGCGCTGCCACCAAGATCAGTTTATCACAATTCGGATATTCCCGTATCTGCTGTTCTGTCCACCGGAAAACATCTTCATAGGATTCCGTTTTCATTTTCTCCGCAAGCAATTCAATTTTCCTTGAAATTTCTTTGTCTGTCAACTCATTTTGATAAGAAAGCAGAGTATCCGTGCTGATACCTAAAAGCCTTGCTATCGGCGCCAACAGAGAAATGTCGGGCATCGAGTTACCATTCTCCCACTTGTTCACGGCAGGTGTTGTCACTCCCAAATATTCTGCCATTTCTTCCTGTGTCATCTGTTTTTCTTTTCGATATTTTCGTATTACTTCTCCTATTTTCATCTCTATTTCCTCCAACTCTTTTTTCGCAAGGCCTTTGCTTAATTTAAGAATAGCAGATAGACGGAAAAGTAACAATTGACGTAAAAGAAATATTTAGGCAAATTTTTTAACTGCCGGTTAAAATTTATGGAAAATAATTTTTTTATAAAAACCACTGTCAACCATTTTTGATTATGTCCTAAAAATTTTTTATGATATGCACCGGTTTCCCGGTGCATATTTTAGCATATAAGCATAGTTTCTGTTATCTTATGATTTTTGAACTGAAGAAAAGTAGACATTCTCCATGGGTGCTTTGGCGATGGTAGATTCCGCTTTCGTGGTTTTTCCTTCAAAGGCTGGAGGTCAAAATTTTTTGAAAGGGGTTCATGTAACGGCACAACTTCCAGTTCATAAATCTTATTATTTACAGAAAACAGTAATCTCTTATCAAAGGTCTGTATAACCAATCCCTTTGTGCCTTTATGGTAATGCACCTGTATTCCGCATTCGTTAATTGTTTTATAGTACTGTTTTTGAAATTTAATACAATGCCCACAGTCAACAGTTCGTTCTGTTAAGACTGCAAGAATCTGATTGATTGTTTCACAATCGGGTTGCTTTTCAAATACAGATTTGTTATTGTTGATAGGAAGAGCGAATTTCGCGTTATATTCCTTTATGTAGGAGTTTAGGAATATATTTGCTTCGCTGATGGTTGTGATGCCTGCCAGACGTAATGCGATTGGCAGGCGTTGCTGTAAAGTTTGAAAAGCCCTTTCTACACGCCCTTTTGCCTGAGCAATACTTGTTGTTTTTATTTCTACGCCCAATTGCTTACAGGCGTAACTAAACTGGGTGTAAGTATCCAATTCTGTTTTATTCATTTTTTTATTCCGGTATTCAAAAACAGTTCTTCTATCCGTATAAAACATAGCAGGAATTCCATAAGTAGTAAGGATCTGATGGAATACGTTATAATAACCATTTAAGGATTCCTGTTCATCAAAAAAGGCACCAACAATACGGCTGGTAGAATCATCAATGGCGATATGAAGATTTGTTTTTGCATTGCCAAACCAAAGATGAACGGAAGCATCCATCTGAAGCATTTCACCAAAGTAGACACATCTTGGACGTCTGGAGTGAGGGGTTTCCACTGTAACGATAGCAGCCTGAAGTTCATCTTGTTTTTTCTTTGTAGAAACATACTTTTGTTGTGTACGAAGTTCTTTTGCTAAGCGTTTGCGGACTGTTTTGGTAGTTCTGGGTGAAGGAATAAAGTTTTCATACATAATCTTTGTAAGAGTAGAAGGAGAGATAAAAATCCCGTCATTTTTTGCAAGCAGTTCACAGGCGTAAGTAAATGTAGCGTCATAGTACTTGTTGTTGTATAGAGTTAAGATTTCCAGTTTTTGAGATTC
>LR698958.1:497671-1596098 GCA_902381685.1 Lachnospiraceae bacterium
TCGGTTATAAGAAAAATGCGAGTTCTGAGATGTTGGAAATTTCTGATACCGTATGAGGTTCGTTTCAGAACTTTTATTTTATTATTGAAACCTTCGGTTGGACCATTTGTGATATGTGCATATTTAAAAGCATTTAGGATTTCTTTAGACCATGCACGATAGGTTTTGGCGACTTTCTCAAATTCATTTAATCCAGAAGATTCGGCCATTTTAATCCAATCGAAGAAGTCTTTTCGCTGTTCGGAATACTTAGTATTCTGACAGAGTTCATAAAATTTTTCTTTTAAATAATGAGCTCTTCGCAGGTCATCGTTATATAGAAGCATCAAATCACAGGCTGCCTTATTCTCGTCTTTGAGTTTATTATATCTGCTTAAGATCAGTGTTCTGCTTCGTTTGTAATATTTTCTAAGACGTGCAGGCATTGTTTTTTGCAATCTTTTACGTACTCCTTCGATAGCCCAAGTGGTTTGTCTAATGAAGTGATATTTATCAATAATGACTTCGGCATTCGGAAAGTAAGAATACGCCAGCTCTATGTATGGTTTCCACATATCACAAACAAAGTGTTTTACTCGATGTCTTTCATCCTTAGGAATAGAAGAAAAGTAAGACACCAAATGACTATATTGCCTGTCAGGAAGAATGTCTAGAACCTTATGCTTTACCGGATCAACCAGAATACATTGGAATTTACCGGTGGAAGCATTTCCACGGAACTCATCAATAGATATGGAAGTGGAAAACTTTCTTCTGGAGTAAGCGATCGTATTTAAAACCCTTCCAACAGTGGCAGTAGAAATATTAGCCTGTCTTGCAGTCTCCTTGATGCTTTGAGAGTTATGCAGAGAAGTAGCAATAAAAGCAGTCAGTCTTGCAGTTCTCTGGAAGTATCGAGGAAGGAAAGAATAGCTTTCATAGAACCGTTTTCCACATTTGCATACATACCGCCTTTTGCGAAGAACGAGATAGCAATGTTTCAACTGAAAAGGTAAGTCCTTAATAGTTTGATAACGGTAATCATGAATACGTTTTGTAGTGGAACCACAGCAAGGACAGACCTGTTCATGAGGGTTGGTTTCTAAATAGATTTTCAAAAAAGTATCGGCGTGATGAATTTTTTTTGATAATTACATCTTCAATATTTAAAAGTTTGTTGGTATAATGACTATGCATAATATGTGCACCTCCTAGTGGTTTGTGTGATGACTGGCACTGGGAGGTTTTTCTTTTTATTATAAATGAAAAATGCTGGGATAGATGATTAATTTAAAATCATCCACCCCAACATTTATTTTAGAGCCGATATAATCACGATTATTCTAAAAGAAAATAAGAAAAAGGACACAAGTCCTTTTTTTGAGTGTGATTATCCTATATAATCGAATTATATTAATCGGAAATAGCATAGAAAGGAAGAAAAATAGTGGGTAGACAAAGAGTATTTTTAATTGTACTGGACAGTTTTGGAATCGGAAATGCACCGGACGCAGCAGACTTTGGTGATGAGGGTGCAAATACATTGCACACAATTACACAGTCTCCTGAATATGATACGCCAAATATGAACAAATTAGGACTCTCCCGTATTGACGGAATTGATTATTTGGAGAAAGTGGAGAATGTAATAGGTTCTTATGGACGACTGCAGGAAGCTTCAAGAGGGAAAGACACGACAATAGGTCACTGGGAAATTGCGGGAATTATTTCACCGCAGGCGCTTCCTACCTATCCAAATGGTTTTCCAAAAGAATTGCTAGATGAGTTCTCAAAGAGAACGGGAAGAGGAGTTCTTTGCAATCTTCCGTACTCAGGTACAGATGTTATTCGTGATTATGGCGAAGAACATATCCGCACAGGGAAGTTAATTGTATATACGTCGGCGGACAGTGTTTTCCAGATAGCAGCGCATGAAGATGTTGTTCCGGTGGAAGAACTGTATCGATACTGTGAGATTGCACGGGAACTTCTTACAGGCGAACATGGAGTGGGAAGAGTAATTGCACGACCATTTACAGATGCAGCGCCGAACTTCAGGAGAACATCAAACAGACATGATTTTTCATTGTTGCCACCGAAGGACACAATGCTGGATATTTTGCAGAGAGAAGGATATGACACATACGGAGTAGGAAAGATTTACGATATTTTTGCGGGAAAAGGAATAGCCCATACGCAGAGAATTAAGGACAATGTGGACGGAATGGAAAAGACAATTGCGCTGCAGGACGAAGACTTTAACGGATTATGTTTTGTAAATTTAGTTGATTTCGATATGATGTACGGTCATAGAAACGACATTGAAGGTTATGCAAAGGCTGCAACAACATTTGATGAACAACTTGGAACATTCATGGAGAGAATGAAACCGGAAGATATTTTGATGATTACCGCAGACCATGGCTGCGATCCGGGATTTAAGGGAACAGACCACTCGAGAGAATGTGTTCCGTTTTTGGTTTATGGAGATTCTGTCAAAGAGGGTGTGGATTTAGGCACGCGAAAGACTTTTGCGGACATTTCAGCGACGGTTCTAGATATGTTTGGAATAGAAAATACAACAGACGGAACAAGTTTTAAGGGTGAGATATATAAGTAGAGAGGTATGCGTATATGACGAACCGGGAATTATTAACAGAGGCAAAGAAAGCACGCCTCAAATCTTACGCTCCATATTCAAAATTTCAGGTTGGAGCGGCGTTGCTTACAAAAGATGGGAAAGTTTATCATGGCTGTAATATAGAAAATGCTTCTTATACTCCGACAAACTGTGCGGAACGCACTGCGTTTTTTAAGGCGGTTTCGGAGGGAGATACAGAATTTGAAAAAATTGCCATTGTCGGTGGAAAAGAAGGAACAGATGCAGATGAACTGTGTGCCCCTTGTGGGGTTTGCAGACAGGTCATGATGGAATTTTGTAATCCGGAGGAATTTCAGATTATTCTTGCAGACGGAAAAGACGGTATGAAAGTGATGAGTTTAAAAGAGATGCTGCCATATGGTTTTTGCCCGTCGGATTTGGAATAAAGTAAAAAGAAGGAGGAAAAAACGTGGAATATGTAATTGAAATGAACCACATTACGAAGCAGTTTGGAGAGTTTAAAGCGAACGACGACATTACACTGCGAGTAAGAAAAGGTGAAATCCACGCTTTGTTAGGAGAAAACGGGGCAGGAAAATCTACACTAATGAGTGTATTGTTTGGATTGTATCAGCCTGAAAAAGGGCAGATTAAGATTAACGGTAAAGAGGTAAAAATCAATAATCCAAATGATGCCAATGCGTTAGGAATAGGTATGGTTCACCAGCACTTTAAATTGGTGCATAACTTTACTGTTTTGGAAAGTATCGTACTTGGGCGTGAGACAACAAAAGGCGGCGTATTGAAAATGGAAAATGCCCGCAAGAAAATTATGGAGTTGAGTGAGCGATACAAATTTAAAATTGATCCTGATGCGTATATTTCAGATATTACTGTAGGTATGCAGCAGAGGGTAGAGATTTTGAAAATGTTGTACTGTGACAACGATATTTTGATTTTCGACGAGCCGACAGCCGTTTTGACACCGCAGGAAATTCATGAGTTGATGAAAGTAATGAAACAACTTGTGGAGGAAGGAAAGTCTATTATTTTCATTACACATAAGTTGAATGAGATTAAAGAAGTTGCGGACCGATGCAGTGTTTTAAGAAAAGGAAAGTACATTGGAACAATCGAGGTTGCAGACACATCTAAAGAAGAAATGTCTGAGATGATGGTTGGAAGAAAGGTTAATTTCATTATTGATAAGAAGGAATCTGAACCGGGCGATGCAATCTTGGAAGTGAAAAATATGACAATCAGGGCAAAACACGGAAAAGATGCGGTAAAAGACGTATCCTTTACTGTCAGAAAAGGCGAGATTGTTACGATAGCAGGTATTGACGGAAACGGTCAGTCTGAGTTGGTATATGGAATTACAGGCATGATGCCTATAGATGCCGGACAGATATTTTTGAAAGGGAAAGACATTACTCATGAGAGTATCAGAAAGAAATGTCTTGACGGACTGGCTCATATTCCGGAAGACAGACATAAAGACGGTTTGGTATTAGACTATAATCTTCAGGAAAATTTAGTGCTACAGACATATTTTACGGAGCGTTTCCAAAAACACGGCTTCTTGAAATTCGATGCGATTCGCAAATATGCGGAAGAACTGATTAAAAAATTTGATATTCGCTCAGGGCAGGGGGCAGACAGTATTGTTCGCGGAATGTCAGGAGGAAATCAGCAGAAAGCGATTATCGCCAGAGAATTAGACAGAAACCCTGAAATTGTTATTGCCGTACAACCTGTCAGAGGTCTTGATGTAGGTGCGATTGAATACATTCACAGACAGTTGATTGCTCAGAGAGATGCAGGAAAGGCAGTTTTACTTGTGTCATTAGAATTGGACGAAGTAATGAATGTCAGTGATAGAATTTTAGTTATGTACGAGGGAGAAATTGTTGCAGATGTAAATCCGAAGGAAGTTACAACAGAAGAACTGGGATTATACATGGCAGGAGCGAAAAGGAGTGTGAACCATGGAGTATAAGAAAAAAGGTCTTTTTCAGAGAGAGGGTATGATTAGTTTCAGTTCCTCAATTCTTGCGATTATTTGCGGATTGCTTTTTGGACTTGTTATTTTACTTTTAAGTAATCCGAGTCAGGCTTCGGGCGGATTTATGATGATTCTTCAGGGTGGATTTACAGATGGAATACAGGGAATCGGTCAGATGTTCTATTATGCGACACCGATTATTATGACAGGTTTGTCTGTAGGATTTGCTTTTCAGACAGGACTTTTTAATATCGGAGCGGCAGGACAATTTACAATTGGTGCTTTTGTTGCGGTTTTAATCGGAGTGAAATGTACATTTTTACCGGCAGGAATCCACTGCCTCGTTGCCATCGCAGGTGCTGCTTTGGCGGGAGCGTTATGGGGAATGATACCGGGACTTTTAAAAGCGTTCCGCAATGTAAATGAAGTTATTTCTTCTATTATGATGAACTATATCGGAATGTACCTTGTAAATCTTCTGATTCAGAAATTGATTTATGATCATGTAAAAAATCAATCTATGGCAGTGGCAAGTACAGCAAACCTTCCGAAAGCGGGATTGGATAAGATTTTCCCAAACACAGACATTAACGTGGGAATCATCATCGCCATTGTGTTTGTTATTTTAGTTTATATCATTTTAAACCGTACAACATTCGGATATGAATTGAAAGCCTGCGGAAAGAACCAGAATGCAAGCAAATATGCAGGTATCAATGCGAAGAGAAACATTGTTCTTTCTATGGTAATTTCAGGCGCTTTGGCAGGTATCGGCGGAGCATTGTTATATCTTGCGAACTCAGGAAAATATTTACAGGTACTGGACATTATTGCCCCTGAAGGATTTTCGGGAATTTCAGTAGCTTTATTGGGAATGTCAAATCCAATCGGTATTTTGTTTGCGGGACTATTCATCGGACATCTTACGGTTGGCGGTTATAACATGCAGTTGTTTGATTTTGCGCCGGAAGTTATCGACATGATTATTGCGGCAATCATTTACTGTGGCGCTTTATCTTTATTGTTTAAAGGATTGATCAGTAAAATTCAGTTCAGAAAAGAAAAAGACAAAGCGGTTGAGAAATCCGAAAAAGACAATCTGAAGAAGGAGGAATAAGAGTATGGATATTGTATATTTTATTATGCAGCAGACAATGTTTTTTGCAATTCCACTTCTGATTGTGGCAATTGGAGGTATGTATTCTGAGCGAAGTGGTGTAATCAACATTGCTTTAGAAGGTATTATGGTAATAGGTGCTTTTTTCGGTATCCTGTTTATCAATATGGCGCAGGGTTCAATGAGCGGTCAGGGACTGTTGTTGCTCGCAGTGGTGATTGCGGGAGTTACGGGAGGAATTTTCTCCTTACTTCATGCGTTTGCTTCTATTAATATGAAAGCAGACCAGACAATCAGCGGCACTGCACTTAATATGTTTGCACCGGCATTTGCGATTTTCGTAGCGAGAATGATTCAGGGTGTACAGCAGATTCAGTTTACGGATACATTCCAGATTGATAAAGTGCCGTTATTAGGAGATATTCCGGTTATCGGGCCATTATTTTTCCAAAACAGTTATATTACAACATATCTCGGTATTTTAATTTTTCTCATCGCAGCGTTTGTTATTAAGAGGACAAGATTCGGATTAAGACTTCGTGCCTGTGGTGAACACCCGGGGGCAGCAGATTCTGTCGGAGTAAATGTATATAAGATTCGTTACGCAGGTGTAATTATTTCAGGTGTTTTAGCGGGAATCGGTGGACTTGTATTTATCGTTCCTACTTCAACAAACTTTAACGCCAGCGTTGCGGGATACGGTTTCTTAGCATTGGCAGTATTGATTTTTGGACAGTGGAGAAGTAATAAGATTTTCATGGCAGCATTTTTCTTTGGTGTAATGAAAACATTGGCGAGTGCGTACTCAGCAATTCCGGTATTAAAAAGTCTTCCAATTCCAAACGAAGTGTATAAAATGATTCCGTATATTGCTACATTAATTGTGCTTGCATTCTTCTCGAAAAATTCACAGGCACCTAAAGCAGAGGGCATTCCTTACGATAAAGGAATGAGATAAAGGAGGAAAACGCTATGAGAATGTATGATTTAATCATGAAAAAAAGAAATGGTGAGGCTTTGACAAAAGAAGAAATCCAGTACATGATTACAGAATATGTAGATGGCAGAATTCCGGATTACCAAATGTCAGCGTTTCTGATGGCGGTTTATTTTCAGGGAATGACAGAGGAGGAAACGCTCGCAATGACACTCGCAGTTGCGCATTCAGGAGATATGGTCGATTTATCGGGCATTGAAGGTATGAAAGTGGATAAACATTCCACAGGCGGTGTGGGAGATAAGACAACACTTATCATCGCTCCGATTGTTGCTTCCTGCGGAGTGAAAGTGGCGAAGATGTCCGGACGAGGCTTGGGACATACAGGTGGAACGGTGGACAAGATGGAATCTATTCCGGGAATGCAGACTTCGCTTGACCGGGAGAGCTTCTTTGCAGTAGTAAATAAAACAGGTCTTTCCGTAATCGGACAGTCAGGAAATCTTGCTCCGGCAGATAAGAAGTTATATGCACTTCGCGATGTGACGGCTACGGTAGACAGCATACCTCTTATAGCGGTATCCATAATGAGTAAAAAGCTTGCAGCGGGAAATGATGGAATTCTCTTAGACGTAAAAACCGGAAGCGGTGCATTTATGAAAACAGTGGAAGATTCCATTGCCCTGGCAAAAGAGATGGTTTCCATTGGAGAAAATGCCGGTAAGAAAATGGTGGCTCTCATTACTAATATGGATATTCCTTTGGGACATAATATTGGAAACAGCCTTGAAGTGATTGAGGCGGTGGAAACCTTAAAAGGAAACGGACCGGAAGATTTGACGGAAGTGTGTCTGCAGTTGGCGGCAAATATGTTATATCTTGCTGAAAAGGGAAGTATCGAAGAGTGCAGACAGATGGCAGAGGAAGCGATACGAAGCGGAAATGCTTTGGAACGTCTGATTGCCATGGTGGAAGCGCAGGGCGGAGATGCAGGTGTTATCCGCGATACGGATAAATTTGCAAAAGCGCCTTATCAGCGGGAAGTGTTGGCAGAAAAGGACGGTCATATTACACATATGAATGCGGAGGGCTGTGGAATTGCTTCTTCCATGCTGGGTGCAGGACGTGAGACGAAAGACAGTGAAATTGATTACACGGCGGGAATTGTCTTAAAGAAAAAGACGGGCGACAGTGTAAAGGCAGGAGATGTTTTGGCAGTTTTATATACGTCGAATGATAGTCTTTTTGAAGCCGCTGAGGAGAAATATCAACAGTCGGTAGTGATTCAGGCAGAAGCACCAAAAGAAGAACCGTTAATTTATGCGAGAGTAACTCCAAACGGAGTAGAAAAATATTAGGAGATGGAGAAGATGAAAACAAGTGAAATTTTAAGCCATGTGGATCATACACTCTTAAAAGCGTTTGCAACATGGGAAGATATTCAGAAGTTATGTGATGAGGCATTGGAATATCAGACAGCGTCTGTATGTATTCCGCCGAACTACATTAAAAGAATTCACGACACTTACGGTGACAAAATTAATATTTGTACAGTTGTAGGATTTCCTCTTGGATACAGCACGACAAAGGCAAAACTTGCCGAAGTGGAACAGGCAGTGGAAGATGGTGTCGGAGAAGTAGATATGGTAATCAATATCACAGATGTAAAAAATGGTGATTTTGATAAAGTGACAGAAGAAATCCGCAGTTTAAAACAGGCTGTGGGTGACAGAATCTTAAAAGTCATTATTGAAACATGTTACTTAACAAAAGAAGAAAAAATTGCTATGTGTAAAGCAGTGACGGAGGCGGGAGCAGATTACATTAAAACTTCCACAGGATTTGGAACTGCCGGAGCAACAATGGAAGATATTCTTTTGTTTAAGGAATATATCGGACCACATGTAAAAATGAAAGCCGCAGGCGGAGTTAAAAGTGTGGAAGATATGGAAGCCTTTCTGGAAGCAGGGTGCGACAGAATAGGTACAAGTTCAGCAATTTCCCTTATTCAAGGGCAAAATGTAAAAGATTATTAAAAATCAAAGGAGGAAGAAATGATGAAGAAAAGATTGATCAGTTTAATTCTGGCAGGTGCAATGGTGCTTGGTATGGCAGGTTGTGCAAAAAAACCGGGAGAATCAGATGACAAGAAAGGTGACAAAGGAGGATATGAACTTGCGTTAATCACTGACGTAGGAACAATTGATGACAAATCATTTAACCAGGGTTCATGGGAAGGATTGAAAAAATACGCAGATGAAAAAGACATCAGTTGTAAATATTACAAACCTTCTGAAAAATCAGATAAAGCATGTTTGACAGCAATTGACCTTGCAGTAAAAGGTGGGGCAAAAGTTGTTGTAACACCAGGTTTCTTATTTGAAAAACCAATTTTTGAAGCACAGACAAAATATCCTGATGTAACATTTATTATCATTGATGCAGCGCCAATCGGAGAGGACAAAAAACCACATATTGAAAAGAACGTTCTTTCTATCTTCTATGCTGAAGAACAGGCAGGATATTTAGCAGGTTATGCAGCAGTTAAAGAAGGATACAAACAGCTTGGATTTATGGGTGGAATCGCCGTACCTGCAGTTATCCGTTACGGATATGGATTTGTTCAGGGTGCTGACGCAGCGGCAAAAGAACTTGGATTAGCAAAAGATGCTATTGACATCAAATACACATATGTAGGAAACTTTGATGCTTCTCCTGAAAACCAGACAAAAGCAGCTGCTTGGTACAGTGAAGGAACAGAATGTATCTTCGCTTGTGGTGGTGGAGTTGGTAACTCTGTTATGAAAGCGGCAGAAGGTGCAGGAAAGAAAGTTATCGGTGTAGACGTAGACCAGTCAGTAGAATCTGATACAGTTATTACTTCTGCAATGAAAAAATTAAGTGATTCAGTTTATAATGCAGTTGCTTCATACTATGACAAATCATTTGAAGGTGGAAAATCAATTACATTAAGTGCAGCAGATGACGGTGTGCAGTTACCAATGGAAACATCTAAATTTGAAAAATTCACAAAAGAAGAGTACGAAAAAGTATACAGTGGATTAAAAGATGGTTCAATTAAAATTGCAAATGACACAGCAGCAAAAGACGCAAAAGATTTACCGACATCAGTTGTAAAAGTTGAATCAATCAAATAATTTGAAAATGTAGAATAGGTATAAGCATCTGCACGTTTGTTGTATGATGCTTATACTGTTTTAAGGAGGTGCAGTATGGTTATACCTAAAGTGGAGTTGCACTGTCATCTGGACGGTTCGCTGCCAATTCAGACTGTCAGTGAATTGCTTGGCAGGGAAGTGAGACAAAGCGAATTGCAGGTGAGTGAGGATTGCAGAAATTTAGCGGAGTATCTGGAGAAATTTGATTTGCCGCTACAGTGCTTACAGACGGAAGAGGGATTAAAAAAGGCGTCCAAAGCATTTTTGATGGATTTGCAGAAAGATAACGTACAATATGTGGAAGTGAGATTTGCTCCGCTGTTGTCGGTAAATGAACATCTGAATTGCAGACGGGTTATCCAATCCGTTATTGAAGGTTTGGAGGAAGCGAAGAAAGAGTGCAATATTTTCTATAATGTAATCGCCTGTGCGATGCGTCATCATTCTGAGGAGGAAAATCTGGAAATGATGAAAGTGGCAAGAGAATTTCTTGGGGAAGGACTTTGCGCCGTGGACTTAGCGGGAAATGAGGCTGCATTTCCGATGGAAAATTATGTGGAATTGTTTGGAGAGGCGAAAAAACTGGGGCTTCCTTTCACTATCCATGCAGGAGAATGCGGAAGAGTGGAAAATGTAATCCAGTCAGTGGAATGTGGCGCTGCGAGAATCGGACATGGAATTGCACTTCGGGGCAATCGGGACGGAATCGCATTATGTAAAGAAAAAGGAATCGGAATAGAAATGTGTCCGATAAGCAATCTGCAGACAAAGGCAGTGCAGAACCCTTCAGAATATCCGCTGCGGGAATTTATTGATGCGGGGCTGCGTGTGACGATTAACACCGATAACAGAACGGTAAGCAATTCCAGTCTGCAAAAAGAAATGGAGTTTGTGAAAAAACAGTATGGAATCACAGATGATGAACTGATAAAATTGACGGGAAATGCCATTGATGTCGCATTTGCGGAAGATTCTGTTAAGGAAGAACTTTGGAGAAGACTGAGAGGAGTATAAAATGGAGTGCAAATATTTGTACAATGTATTGCCGTTTCTAGCAAAATGTAAAAAGGAAACACAAAAACAATTTGAAAACTATTTTAAAAGTGCTCCGGCATGGCTTATGGATTCCTTCCAGATTGAGGAGATGGCTAAGGGAGAGATATTTGTACGGGAAAATACTCCGATTGACACAATATATTTTGTGGGAAAAGGAATGATTAAGGCGACAGATTACCGTATTTACGGCATCACTTATGACTTTATGAGTTTTGATTGTGTCCACGCACTGGGCGGTATGGAAATTATTATGGATTTGGACACATATATGACAACGCTGGAAACGGCCACACCGTGTACGGTTGTGAAGATTCCGAAGGCGCAGTATGAAAAATGGCTTTTATCAGATTTAAGAGTACTTAAGTTAGAGGCGAAACTGACCGGAAAATCTTTGCTGGAAGACGGCAGAAAAAGCAGGGCATATTTATTTTTACAGGGCTCGGACAGGCTGGCGATGCTTCTGACAGAGAGATACGAGTTGTATGCGAAAAACGGAATTCTGCGTGTGCAGGGCGGACGGCAGGGGCTGTCCGATACAACGGGACTTTGTGTAAAGACCATTAACCGTGCGGTGAAAAAATTTTCAGAGGAAGGCTTAGTGAGTAAGGAAGGGAATAAGATAACCGTTTCTTACGAACAATATAAAAAATTAAAAGATAAGATAATGCGAATTATTGATATTGAATAGCAGAAAGGAGTTTATAATGAATCCAGTATACGAAAAATTAATGACTTGCGTGGAGAGCGTAAAAGCAAAAGTAGATTTCCGTCCGGAGGTAGCGTTGATTCTCGGTTCAGGACTTGGAGATTATGCTGATGAAATAGAGATTGTACAGACAGTAGACTATACGGACATTGAAGGATTTCCGACCTCTACGGTAGCAGGACATAAAGGACGTTTTGTTTTTGGCTATGTAGACAAAACTCCGGTTGTAATCATGCAGGGAAGAGTGCATTATTATGAAGGATATCCAATGTCTGATGTTGTACTGCCGACAAGACTTATGGGACTTTTGGGAGCAAAAAAATTGATTTTGACAAATGCGGCAGGCGGTGTCAACTTTGATTTTAAGCCGGGCGACTTTATGATGCTGACAGACCATATCACAACAGGAGTTCCGAGTGCGTTAATCGGCGCCAATTTAGAGGAGTTAGGAGTAAGATTTCCGGACATGAGCGAAGTTTACAGCACAAAGATGCAGGAAATCGTAAGAGAAACTGCAAAAGAGCAGGGAATTGACTTAAAAGAAGGTGTGTATGCGCAGTTTACGGGACCAAACTATGAAACACCTGCGGAAATCCGCATGGCGAGAGCGTGGGGAGCAGATGCAGTTGGTATGAGTACAGCGTGTGAGGCAATGGCTGCACGTCATATGGGAATGGAGATCTGTGGAATTTCATGTATTACAAATCTTGCGGCGGGAATGTCAAAAGAAGAATTAAACCACAAAGAAGTGCAGGAAACTGCTGACAGAGTGGCAAAACAATTTAAAACACTGATTACGGGAATTATTACAAGAATCGGGGAATAGACGGGAAAAAGAGTTATGGAGAGCCATAACTCTTTTTTATTGCTTTTTTCAAGGCGCATTACCCATTTGTATGATTGACAAAATTTAAAAAAATTTCATTTTCATAGTGACGTATCGCTTTATATAGAGAGAGTATTTCCAACTCTGCCGTTAATTCGGACAATACCAGAATCGGTACCGGTTTCATAAATTGCTTGATAAGAAGTTCTATTTGCAGCGATAAATAAATTAAGGCTGCCTTTAGCGCATGAGAGTCTGCGATTTCCTTTCCAAATCTATTTCGTACTCTTTGAAGTAAATCGTAAAATATTTTGCCAGAAAAGACAAGTTTTATAAAAAGACACGATGTTTGGAGAATTGGAATATTTTCAGGAACCATCTTATTTTTAGCAGATTACTTGAATCTGTGTGGTCATAATGATACTATATACCATATTCTATAAAAAGAGGTCAGATTGAAGGGATAAAAAATGAGACAGAGATTTAAAATTCATTGGAAGGCAATGAAAATGGAGATAAAGGAACATAAAAGTTCTTTCATTGTCTATATGGTATTGCGTATATTAGTCATTCTTATTATGATACTACAGATTTTGAATAAGAATTACGAAAATGTATTTTATTGTGTGCTGACGCTTCTGCTTCTGATCGTACCAAGTTTTCTTCAGGTGGAATTAAAGATAGAACTTCCCACTACACTTGAGATTATTATACTGCTTTTTATTGTGGCGGCGGAAGTTTTGGGAGAAATCCGTTCGTATTATACGAAAGTACCGGGCTGGGATACAATGCTGCATACAATCAACGGTTTTCTTGCGGCGGCAATCGGATTTTCCCTTGTGGACATTCTGAATCGAAACAAGAAAGCGAAGTTTAATTTATCTCCGCTTTACATGGCAATCGTGGCATTTTGTTTTTCCATGACAATCGGAGTAATGTGGGAGTTTTATGAATGCACGGTGGATACATTTCTGGGAATGGATACGCAGAAAGATACGGTTGTGCACAGCATCTCCACGGTTATGCTTGATCCGAACGGAGAGACGAATGTGGTACATATTGATGATATAGATGAAGTAATTGTCAATGGACAGGAACTGGGACTTTGTACTGGTCAAGCTTTTTGGTAACACTTTGTTCGGAAATCATGCTCTATATCGAAACTCCATTGGTGTCATATAGTTATTCGTTGAATGAGGTCTCACATAGTTGTACCAGTTAATGTATTGCTTTGTCATTTCATCTAACTGCTCAACACTTTCAAAAGTATATCTATAGTAAAAACAATTTTTGAAAGTATTATAAAATCTTTCCATTGGCGCATTATCATAAGGACAGCCAGCCTTGCTCATACTTTGAATTACGCCGTTATCCTTGCAAAAATTGACAAACTCCCAAGATGTATATTGTACTCCCTGATCGTTGTGCAGAAGTATTCCATTGTTGGGTTTTTCTTTTTTTAGGGCTTCCGTAAGTGTTTCTATTGCAAGTTCTGTATTTATGTAATCGCTATTGACTGATGCTATAGCAGATCTGTCAAATAAATCCATAATGGTACAGTTATATCGAAACTTACCATTAGGCTGGCGCATATATGTAAAATCAGTGCACCAGATCTTATTTTTTTCATCAACGTTGAACTTTTGCTTTAAGAGATTATCAAAGATTTTATGTTTTTTACAGCTTTTGTAACCTGGCTTTTTTCTCATAACAATAGCAGACAGATTAAGATCCTTATTCATATATTTATGGATAGTTGTTGTACTAAGATATATGCCATATCTTTGTAGAAAGATTTTCATAGGCCGATATCCAATGGTTCTATTATTGTTGTAATAGATATACTTTATTCTTTCATAAACCATAAATCTTTGCTCGTAATAATCTCTTTTCGTATCTTTCAGATAATTGTAGTAACAATTAAGGCTAATCTTAAAATGTCTGCACAACCATCTTAAGCCAAATTGCTCCTTATTTTTGTCAATGAATCGATATACCACTAATCGATTTCCTTTGCAAAGAATGCCGCTGCTTTTTTTAAAAAATCAATTTCTTTATCCTTCTCATGAAGAAGTTGGTTCAGTCTTCTGATTTCCTTTGCAGATTCGAATTCTTCCAGTGATGTTTTAGTGGTAGTTTTATATTGGCATTCTTCACCATGTTTTTTTACCCACCCGGTGAGGGTGCTTTTTGCAACATTGTAGTCAGCTGCTATCTCACTTATTGAGCGATCACCTGCCATATAGGCTTTGACTACTTCAATTTTAAAATTTTCATTGTAACGTGTGGCCATGATTGGTCCCTCCTTTGGATAATAAATATTATATACTATCCGAACAAGGTGTTACAAATTTAGTTTACCACTACACTTGGAGGATATTTGGACATCGGTTTGAAAGATACGATGAAAGATTTGTTCGTAAACTTTATCGGTGCGGTCGTTTTCTCCATTATCGGCTATTTCTATGTGAAGAGAAGAGGAGAGGAGAGGGAAAATTTGCGAAGAAATTCATTCCGAGGCGAAAGCAGGAGGAAAGTGATTATTTGAGAATTGCCCTACAAGATTCGAAGGAAACGTTGACGGAGAAAAAATAATTTGGTATAATTTTTGTGTTGTCAGTATAGAATATACTAACAGCATGAAAATGGCGCCATAGCCAAGTGGTAAGGCAAAGGTCTGCAACACCTCTATCACCAGTTCAAATCTGGTTGGCGCCTTAGAGAGTCGGGAGAGTATCCCGGCTTTTTTTTATACATCTATTCAAAACATTCACTGGATATTTTTGGCAAAAAGGTTGAAATCTAAAAGTGTGTGTGAGAAAATATGACTATAATAAGCAGGATAAGGAGGAGAAGGAACAATGAGAAAAAGAAAATGGACAGCGGTCTTACTTTCTGTTGCAATGATGCTGACAATGCTTCCAAGTACGGCGTTCGCTAAAGAGACAAAGGCTGAAGCGTGGGACGGAAAAGCAGTGGATACGTCTTGGTATGCAGAAGACAAAACTTCTTATGAAATCAGCAGTGCAGATCAGTTGGCAGGACTGTCACAATTGGTAAATGAAGGTAAAAGTTTCAAGGGAAAAACAGTTTCTCTGACAGATGACATTGATTTGAATAATAAAGAATGGACACCTATTGGAAAATCGGGAAAGACATTCCAGGGAACATTTGATGGGAAAAATCATGTTATCAGCAACCTGAGCATCAACACACCGAAGAAAAATGACATTGGTCTGTTCGGCTATACTTCCGGCGGAGCAATCAAGAATTTTCAAGTCAAAGATGCAACCGTAAAGGGAAGAATGTGTGTAGGTGTTATCGCAGGAACTCCACATACAGCAGACTATGCAAACATAACAGTGAGCGGAAAAGTAATCGTGGAAGGTTATGCTTATGTGGGCGGCGCCTGTGGAAAAAATGCTTACGGTGATATTACAAATGTGGATATTACAGGTGAAGCGGGAAGTTATGTCAAGGCAGAAAGTGAACAATACCGTACATATGTGGGCGGTCTTGTAGGATTTATGGGTGAAGGTAACCAGACGGTAAAAGACTGTGACGTGAAGATTGACGTTATCGGCTCTACTTGTGATGTAGGTGGGATTTTAGGTATTCTTCATTATGGAAATACTTTACAGAACTGTACATACGAGGGAAGTCTTACAATTACGAAACCAGATGCGGAAGACGGAAGCGAATTTGGGGCTTTGGTAGGAACGATTTACAACGGTAAGGACAAAGTCAGTACGACAATTAAAGACTGTGAAGCGACTGTAAATCAAGCAACTTCAGGCGGAAAAGATGTCACAGACACAATTACACCGCACGGAGATTTCTACAATAAGACAGAAAGCGGCAGCCTTGAGGACATAACAATTGATGCGATTATCAATGGTTCGCACGTTGCGATAACAAATGCGGTAGCAAAAATCGGCAATACAGAATACAAAACATTAGCAGAAGCATTTCGAGCAGCAAAAAGCGGAGATACGGTCGAAATTTTGCGCGATGTTGACGTGAAGGTATGGAATCAGATTAATAATGTCAAAAATATTACCGTAAAAGGAAACGGCCATACACTCAATATTGCTGAGGTAGAATCCAAACAAAATGGAGATTATCTTTTCTATAATGCAGACGGTTTGAATGTTTCTGACGTAAATATCAACTTTACGAAAAGCGGAAACGGATTCTGCATGAATTCAGGTAAACTGGAAAATGTTCATATGACAGGAGCACCTGAGCAGAAAAGCAACTATGCGGTATTTGTCGGAACGGGCTCAAAAGTAGAGATTGATAACAGTTCATTTAAAAACTTTGGAGTTGCCGTTTACAGTCAGCCTACGGCAAATGACAAGGCTACATCAGACATTGATGTGACAGATTCACAGTTTACAGACTGTAAGATGACAATATGCAGTTATGCAGCAAACACAGTTTTCACAGGAAATACAGTTACGGGAAGTGAGGAACTTTCATTTGCCGCAAAAGCAGATGCTGTGAACAAAGATGCAAACGTGACATATGTCATTACCGGAAATACATTTAAAGATGCCGGAAAGATTTGGTTCTACGGTGCAAATGCAAATGACGTTGTTTTCAAGAAAAACAAAGTGACAGGAAATACTTATATTTCCACAGAAGATGCAGCGGAAGGTGTACTTGACCTCAATTATAACTATTGGGGAGGAAATGCACCGAGTGACAAACAGATAGTGGATAATAATGACAACGTTTCTGTCGAGAACTCTATTTATTATATCAACGAGAGAATGTCAGATAAAGATTTGAACACTTATGTTCCGTTGGATAAGATTATATTGAATAAAACGGAATTGAAGTTGCATGTAAATGAAAGTGAGAAGTTGATTGCTGCATTTGTTCCTGACAATGCGACGGACAAGGCTCTTACATGGAGCAGCAGTGATGAAAAAGTAGCCATTGTAGATGAAAACGGATTAGTTACGGCTAAAGGTCTCGGCACAGCGGAAATTACCGTTACTACTGAAGACGGAAAGACAGCAGTATGTAAAGTGACGGTAGAAAAGAAGAAAGATGAAAATCCTTCAACAAAACCGGATAAACCGAATCAGCCGGACAAACCACAAAAACCGGAGAGTCCGAAGACTGCAGATAACAGCAATGTATTCTTCTATATGATAATGCTTTTGGCAGCAGGAGCGGGCATTATTGTTTATGCTAAAAGAAGACGCAATTGGATTAAATAATTTATAAAAGGACAGATGCCTGTGAAGTAAAAATTCACAGGCATCTGTTTTTGTATTTATAGTTGACTTTTTTCGACACTACAGATATGATTACATACAGTATATTTTGTTTAGAGGTAGGGAGATTATGGATTACAAGAAAATAGTGCAGGGCATTTTGGATATTGGAGAGGCTATGCTCGTCAATGGAGCGGAGAACTTTCGATTGGAAGACAGCCTTTACCGCATGTGCAAAAGTTATGGATTTGTAAGATACGATGTGTTTGTTATTCCAAGTAACATTCAGATAACGGTGGAAACACCGGAAGGAGAAATTATTACGCAGATTCGTCATATAGAGAATGCGGATATTGATTTCGACCAGTTAGATTATTTGAACAATTTATCCCGCTACGTCTGTCAGCATACGCCCGATGCAAAAGAACTGCGGGAAAAATATTTGGAAGTGGTAAACAGGCCGGCGCAACACCCAGCTA
This sequence comes from Lachnospiraceae bacterium, assembly GCA_902381685.1. GTDB lineage: Bacteria > Bacillota > Clostridia > Lachnospirales > Lachnospiraceae > Faecalimonas. The sequence continues at coordinate 515,786 of LR698958.1, forward strand.
TTAAATATTTTGCGGCAGTGATGGGAGGAACAGGATTTGCGGTATTCTTTGGAAGTGATTTTCAGGACGCCATTGTGGCAGTGATTGTTTCGCTTATGATTGTAGTTGTAGGCGGTTGGCTGAGCAGAAGAGAGGAAAATCTTTTGATTTATAATGCCATTTTATCGTTCCTTTCGGAAGTGATTATTCTTCTCTGTGTCCGTGCAGGGCTGGGAAGTCACCCGGAGCGTATTATGATTGGGATTGTCATGCTTCTGATCAGCGGATTGAGTACGACGAACGGAATTCGGGAGTTGCTTCAGAAAGACTATATTTCAGGTGCGATTAACATTATGAACTCGATGCTTGGGGCAGCGGGAATCGCCTTTGGAACCGCATTTGCAATGTTATTGCTGGACGGTGTTTCGGCAGAAGGGTTTATTTTAAATTATAATATACCAATACAGTTGATGGCCTGTACGGTTGCCTGTGTGGGATTTGCGTTTTGGTTTAAAATCAGGGGAAAACAAGTCCTTTATTCAGGTGTAGGTGCGTTTATTACATGGGGTATTTATCTGATTGTTTATGAATGGAAGCCGAGCAACTTTTTTGCAACATTGGTGGCTGCGATATTTGTGGCAGGATACGCTTTTGTTATGTCAAGAAAGAATAAGGCTCCGTCAACTATCTTTTTGACGGCGTCAGTATTCCCGCTTATTCCGGGACCTAACTTATATTATATGATGTATGGCTGTGTAAGTCGTGATATTGGTATGGCTTTCAGTGAGGCGATTATTCTGCTGGCTACCTGTCTTGCGATTGCATTTGGGTTTAATATCGTGGACGTAATTGCGAGAGGAACGATGAGAGCGCTGAAAAAAGAATATCATGTCGGCAAGAAATCTTAGAGAGAAAAGGCTTTCCATGAAATGTTCGTGGGGAGCCTTTTTTTAATGGTGAGAGGTATGGTATAATGAGGAAAGAAAAAATATAATGGGAGGAAATAATGGAGGAACAAACAAATATTGGGGAAAAAATAAAAAGAATAAGACGAGAGAATAATCTTTCTCAGGAAGATTTGGCTAGAAGTTTACATACTTCCCGTCAAACAGTATCGAGATGGGAAACAAATAGGTCTGTGCCGGATTTAGAGATGCTTGAGAAAGTTGCTTTTATATTTGAAATGGAAGTTAAGGATTTACTTGATGTAAAAATGGTAAATAAGAATCAGGAGAAACAGGAAACTCTCGATAGTTATTTACCATTGTCAATTTTGATGATGTTTTCAGTTATTTCTGTAGTCATACCTTTTTAGGTGTGATAGGAAATGTGGGCGTGTTAATTTATCTCTGTGTAAATAGAAAACGCAAGTATTTTAAAATGTTTATTTTGTTATCGGTTTTTTTACTCTTAATGGCAGCACGGAATACATATGCTGAAATTTCTTACTATATTGCCGTACATAATTTGGAAACGACAGTGGAAAAAATTATAGAATAGTGGTTTTGATTTAAGGTAAAAGTAGAAGTGTTTTTTGTTATTTATATCATAGATAGCAGCAGTGAGATGCTCAATTAATGCTCGTATTTTAAGCAATGTGATAATAATGCTTATATATTAAGCAAATGGCTCATATGGGAATGATAGTATTGTTTTTGGAAAGTATATGTAGTATTTTCGAGAAAATAAATGAACAAAGAGGGAATGCATATGAAAAGAAAACAGTACAAGTATATTATCGTCATTGCCGTAATTGTACTTCTGATAGGTAGTTGTTACGGAGCGTACCGCTGGTATAAATCGTCTATCAGTGAAAATTATTATGTGGCAAAGACAAAAGAAGGGGATATAGAAGTTTCCTTCCAGCGTTATGCAAAGGCGGAATATTTTATAAAAGATGTGCCGGACTATATAGGCTTATCGGGAGGAGAGAAATCCTTTAAAGAGGAAGAGGAGAATGGATATGGGTTTATTCTCGGACAGGTTAAAATGGCTGTAGATACTTATGTTGAAGAGGCAGAGTACAAAATGTATCTTATCCAGAAAAATGGAAAAGAGCAGGAGGTTCCTTTGCTCTTTACAACAGTTTTTAATGATGCAGTGGAAAAAAATAAAATGGTAAAGGCAGATTTCTATTTCACGGAGCAGAAAAGCAGTCTTTATACGGAAGTGCGTCTGGAGAGGGACGGAAAAGAAATAATGGGGTTAGAATTGAAGGTAGTTGAATAAGAGGTATGAGAAAAGACTTTCCATGAAATGTGTTCGTGGCGAGTCTTTTTTTATGAAAATAGTTAAAAATTAACAAAAAAATATTCCAATGTGGTACAATGATTGGTAGAAATATTCTGTGAAAAGAATTAGGAGGTATTTATAATGACAGAGAATAACGCAGTGTACCATGATTATGCAGTAGAACAGATTGAAAAATTGATTTCCATTGACAGCCCGACAGGCTATCACTACAATGTGACGGCATATTTGCAGGAAGAACTGGAACATATGGGATTTGAAGTGCGCACACTCAGAAAAGGCGGAGTGATTGCAAACCTTGGAGGCGAGGGCAATCCTTTGATGATGATGGCACATGTAGATACATTAGGGGCATTTGTACATTATATTAAAGGAGATGGAAGACTTGCCATTTCCAACGGAACATTGAATCAGAATAATATTGAAACAGAGAATGTCCGCATTTTAACAAGAGACAGAAAAGTGTATGAGGGGACAATTCAGTTGGCAAATGCTTCTATCCATGTAAATCCAGACATAAATGAAGAAAGAAAATTTACAAATCTGGAAGTTGTGTTAGATGAAAATGTAAGCAGCAAGGAAGATGTAGAAAAACTTGGAATCAGTGCGGGAGATTTCATTATGGTGGAACCCAGATTCCGTATTACGGAAAGCGGATACATTAAGAGCCGCTTCTTAGACGATAAGGCGTCTTCAGGAATTTTGCTTGCTTTGGCAAAATATGTAAGTGAACATAAAGGCTGCCTGAAGAGAAATGTACAGATTTTCTTTACCGTACATGAAGAAGTGGGACACGGGGCAGCAAGCGGAGTTACAGATGACATCAAAGATATTTTGGCGATTGATATGGGCTGTGTAGGAGAAAATCTCACATGTACGGAGAGACAGGTTTCCATTTGCGCAAAGGACGGAAGAGGCGCATATCATTTTGAAATGGTAAATGAACTGATTGATACGGCTAAAAAGAATGAACTGGATTATGCGGTAGACATTTATCCGTTCTATGGTTCGGATACGGCAGCAGCCCTAATTGCGGGAAGAGATGTGCGCCATGCGCTGATTGGTTCAGGAGTATATGCTTCTCATGGATACGAGAGAACACATAAAGAGGGTGTGCGAAATACATTTGAATTAGCATTGCATTATGTAATATAAAAAATTTTGTAAAAAAGCAATATATATAAAATTGTGAACAAAAATCGCATAGACGCAAACAGTTTCTTTTTATATACTGAATACAGAAAGACTAGAGAGGAGAACGTTATGAGCAAAGAGAAATTAACCGGAAGAGTAACTATACCTACAGACGTTGACGTAGTACCGGAAACACTGGAATTAGTGAAGAGATGGGGAGCAGACGCCATTCGTGACTGTGACGGTACAGATTACCCGGAAGAATTAAGAGATGTAGATGCGAAAGTATATTCAACATATTATACAACAAGAAAGGATAATGCTTGGGCGAAAGCAAATCCGGACGAGATTCAGCAAATGTATATTATGACATCTTTCCACACAGCAGTAGATTCAGAGTTATCTATTCATTTAATGGATCACTTATATCCTGACATGTTAAAAGTAAACTCTCACGATGACATTACAAGATGGTGGGAAGTGATTGATCGTACAACAGGAGAAGTTGTTCCTGTGACAGAATGGGATTACAGTGAAGAAACAGGAGATGTAACAATCCACGGAGCAAAACCATTCCATGATTATACAGTAAGTTTCCTTGCATATATTATGTGGGATCCTGTACATATGTACAATGCGGTTGTAAATGACTGGAAAGATGTGGAAAAACAGATTACATTTGACGTTCGTCAGCCAAAAACAAAAGAATTTACAATGAGACGTCTTCGCAAATATATTGAAGACAACCCACACATTGATGTTATCCGTTACACAACATTCTTCCACCAGTTCACATTGATTTTCGATGAGATGGCGAGAGAAAAATATGTAGACTGGTACGGATATTCAGCATCTGTAAGTCCATATATTTTAGAACAGTTTGAAAAAGAAGTCGGATATAAATTCAGACCTGAGTTTATTATTGACCAGGGATATATGAACAACCAGTATCGTATTCCTTCTAAAGAATTCCGTGATTTCCAGGCATTCCAGAGAAGAGAAGTTGCTAAATTGGCAAAAGAAATGGTAGACCTTACACATGAGCTTGGAAAAGAAGCAATGATGTTCTTAGGTGATCACTGGATTGGTATGGAACCGTTTATGGACGAATTTAAGTCAATCGGACTGGACGCAGTAGTAGGAAGTGTAGGAAACGGTTCTACATTACGTCTGATTAGTGACATTCCAAATGTAAAATATACAGAAGGACGTTTCCTTCCATATTTCTTCCCGGATACATTCCACGAAGGCGGAGATCCGGTAAAAGAAGCAAAAGTAAACTGGGTAACGGCACGTCGTGCTATTTTAAGAAAACCAATCGACAGAATCGGATACGGCGGATACTTAAAACTTGCGCTTCAGTTCCCAGAGTTTATCGACTATGTGGAGAGCGTATGTGATGAATTCCGTACACTGTACGAAAACATTAAAGGAACAACACCTTACTGTGTAAAAACAGTTGCCGTATTAAACAGCTGGGGTAAAATGAGAGCATGGGGAAATCACATGGTTCACCACGCTTTATATCAGAAGCAAAACTACTCTTATGCAGGAATCATCGAAGCGCTTTCAGGTGCGCCATTCGATGTAAAATTCATCAGTTTTGATGACATTAAAGAGAATCCTGCAATTTTGGATAACATTGATGTTGTTCTTAACGTAGGTGATGCTTATACAGCACACAGCGGTGGGGCAAACTGGATTGATGAGACAGTCGTAACAGCCGTTAAGAAATTCATTTACAATGGCGGTGGATTCATCGGTGTAGGTGAGCCTACGGCATATCAGTGGGAAGGACGTTTCTTCCAGCTTGCAAATGCACTTGGTGTAGAAAAAGAAAACGGATTTAACTTAAATACAGATAAATATAACTGGGACGAACATGACCACTTTATCAAAGAAGACTGTACAAAAGACATTGATTTCGGTGAAGGTGAAAAGAACATTTTCGCATTAGACGGAACAACTATTTTAAGACAGGTTGATAAAGAAGTACAGTTAGCCGTAAATGAATTTGGTAAAGGACGTTGTGTATACATCAGCGGTCTTCCATACAGTTTTGAAAACAGCAGACTTTTATACCGTTCAATTATCTGGTCTTCACATGATGAAGATAACTTACATAAATGGTTCAGTTCAAACTTCAACGTAGAAGTTCACGCATATGTGAAAAATGGTAAATATTGTGTAGTAAATAATACATACGAGCCACAGAGTACAACTGTTTATAAAGGTGATGGAACAAGTTTCGATTTAGACTTAGATGCAAATGAAATCATTTGGTATGAAATCTAAATAAGATAAGAAAAAGCATTATCGGGCAAGAGTACAGATGCACGATAATGCTTTTTTCATACATACGGCCCAATGAGACAAGCGATAAGAAGGGAAAGGGAAAGTACGTTGAGTGATATTAGCAAAATAGGATACAATGTTAGAAGTCTGCGGAAAGAAAGAGGAATAACGTTGCAGCAGTTGGCGGAGGCGACAGGATTATCTACCGGATATTTGAGCAATCTGGAGAGAAATGTGAACAGCCCTACCCTTGTGAATATACAGAAAATATGTGAAGCGTTGGACATTTCTTTAGGAGATATGGTGGAGCGCAATAGAGAAGAGTCGATTATTGTGAGAAAAGATGAGAGAGAAGTTGTCATTGATGAGCAAAACAGTATCAGGTTAGAAAATATTGATTATGGCTTGGATAAAACGACATTTACATATATGTCCATTGAACCGGGCGGAGCAGGCGAAGGGCTTCGCTGGGAGCATGATTTTGATGAGGTGGGAACAGTGATAAAAGGTGAACTTACATTAGGATTAGGGAACCAGATGTTTCATCTGAAAGAAGGGGACACGATTCTTGTAAAAGCGCATACAAGTCATTGTTATTTTAATAAAGGAACAGAGGAATCAGTTTCTTTTTGGGCGAGATGCAGGGAAAGTGAATAGAGGGAAAAATAAGGAGGAACTGCTGTGCAGAGTCCTCCTTATTTTAAACTGTTTAATTTTCCGCCAACGCCTTGACGGAAGAAACGTATTCTGACGGGGTCATTCCCGTAATCTTCTTGAACTGTCTTGAAAAATAATGAATGGAAGAATATCCCAGAGATTCGGAAATCTGTGTGAAATTCATAAAATCCGTTCGCATCATCTGTTTGGCGGCATCAATTTTCATATGAGAAAAATATTCGATTACGCCGAGACCGGTTTTCTGCTGGAAAATTTTCTGTAACTGGGAACGCCCCACCATATTTTCTTTGCATAACAGGTCGATTGTCAGGCGGGAATCCAGATGATTTTCCATATATTCCAAGACACGGTTGAAAATCTCAGAACTGCCCTTTGACGCTGCCGGTTTGGGAAGTGCGGACGCATTTCTGTTCTGCGAACATCTGAGTAAATGTAAGAGAAAATGCTCCAGTTGGATTTTGATTAACTGTTCTGCTCCAAGCGGTTTCTCTTCTTTCTTTATCATTTCTGTTAAATAAGGATCATCTAAACGGCAGTCGAATAATTTCTTTGCCTCCTTAATAATGTTACCTAACAGAGTCTTGCCAAAATCGTCCACTGTCAGAATTTTTTCTCTGAAAAAACTCATAGCAGGGCTGTTGCATGAAAAAGAAATGACGACAAGGTTTGGTGCGGAACTTCCGGTTGCCTGCAGGCGGTGAAACTCATTTGGTTTGTGAAAAGCAACTTCTCTTTTCTTCAGGCGGGTGTGGATATTATCCATATAAATATCAATCTCCCCTTTGTCTACAAACACAAATTCCCAGAAATCGTGGGATTCTCCCGCAAAGGAGAAATCACTCATATACTCAAAATAGTGTATGGTAAATAAATTTTCAATAGAAATGGTATCTTCAAGATTAACACTCTTATAACTCATTTGTATGCCCTCCCATTTATTTGGCAAAATAGAACATTAATTCTCCATAGATTTTCTGTATTCGTTCGGAGAGAATCCTGTTTCCTTCCGGAATACCTGAGAAAAATAGGATTGTGATGAAAATCCGACTACGGAGGCAACTTTTGCGATAGGGTAATTTGTTGTATCCAATAAATGTTTTGCTTCAGAAATTCTCTTTTCAATCAGATAATTGATAGGAGATACTCCCTTATAGTGTTTGAAAGCGTGTACAAGATAGTATTTATTGAGATAAGTCAAATCGCTCAGTGTCTGCAGAGTGATGTCCTCCATAAAATGCTCATCTAAATATTGTTCGATAAACCGGCACTCTTTTGTGATTTTCTTTGTCGGCGCAACGGAAAGCGTTGTCTTTGTTTTGCGCATAATATTCCAAATCAGAATCTCCAAGAGGTTTTGGCAGATAGATTCAAAATTTTCTTCCTTTGTCTGTACCTCGTGCAGAAGAGCTTTTAAATAAAAATAAACTTCTTCTCTGTTGTGTAAAAAATTATGAATGTTATAGTCAATCTGCCTGTCCTCTGTTTTGAACTGCAAACCGTTGATGCCAAGTACGATATACTCTAAAGGCGTGCCGTCTTTGCCCGATTCAGTATGTGAAACATTGGGGTTCACAATAACTAAATCATTTTCTTTTACCGGAAAACTTTCATTCTCGATAATGAAATTTCCTGAGCCGTGTGTAACAAAAAACAATTCTGTAAAGTGGTGGGTGTGCACGATGCTATGCCAGTCATTTCCGTAACGTGCCTCCGTAATATATAACAGACGGGCGTCAATTTTCTCTAAGGCTTTTTCTTCAAGACGATAGTTTTGATTGCTCATGTAGTACCCTCCTTCGTTAAAACCATTATATAAGGTTTGCGTTAAAAGTTCAACAAATGAATTGCCATATAAGTTCAAAGATTCCACAACCTACCATAACGGAAACGGGCTGCAGTTTTGTTTTTCGCAGAAGGACGAGCGCCACAAGGAAAATAATTGTCCCGCGTATGCTGAAATCCGCTCCGTTTGGAAAAAATACGGAAAGTAAAATGGAGATACCTGCTATGGCAATCATGGAGACAACGACAGGCCGGAGTGTACTTAAAATATTTTGCATTACGGTTACATTCCGATATTTTACATATACTTTTGCCAGCAGAGTGACAATGATGCAGGAAGGCAAAATGCAGCCTATCGTGGCGCAGAACGCACCAAAGATTCCTCCCACCTGTGTTCCGACAAAGGTTGCGGAGTTAATGGCAATCGGTCCCGGCGTCATTTCCGCAATGGTTACAAGGTCGGTAAACTGTCCCATAGTAAGCCAATGATATTTTTCAACAACCTGCGCCTGTATAAGCGACATGGCGGCATATCCCCCGCCAAAACTGAACGCACCGATTTGGAGATAACTGAGAAAAAGTTGTATGTAAATCATTATCGTTTCTCCTTTCCGCAATCCAAAACTGTTTTGCATACAGAAAACACAATACAGATAAAAATAATGAAAATAATATTGATTTTAAAATAATAGTTGGCGATAAAGGCGCTGATCATGATAACAATAGGAAGAAATTGTTTTCCCTTTACAACGCCGAACCCCATATCCCACACAACAGAGACGATAACCGCGCCGACTCCGGCACGCATGCCGGTCAGAAGTGACTGGATAACAGGATTACTTTGGAAGAGTGTATAAAATCCTGAGATGACTGAGATGATGACAAAAGGGGGAATAATTGCGCCGAGTATGGCTAGACCTACTCCTGCAAGGCCGCAAAGTTTATAACCGACTACGATTGCACCGTTGACGGCTACAGCGCCGGGCGAAGACTGGGCAATGGAGATTAAGTCCATCATTTCCGTCTCGTCAATCCAGTGAAGTTCGTCCACGAATTTATTTTTCATCAGGGAGACAATAACGTATCCGCCTCCGAATGTAAATGTGCTTAAATATAATGTAGAAAAAAATAGTTTCTTTAAAATTTGTTTTTTACTTAGATTTTTATCCATCTGTTTAGCCTCCTTACCCGTATAGTATAATCGTAAATACAGTGAGACACAATGTTTTTATATTTATGGAAATAAAAGATAGAAAATTCAACCTATTGAATTGAAAATTGTAAAGACACAAAATATATATAGGATTATTATTGAATATATAGTCTGTTTTAAGACATGAGAAAGGAGAAATGAGTTATGAGAATGAAAAAGCGGCTGCTCGCAGGAGTGGTCACGGTATGCCTGCTTGTGGCAGGTTTTCCGGTTGGTTTCTTTTCGACAGGGAAACCCGTGTTGGCAAAAGAAAAGACCGGAACAGTAATTGATGTAACGGATTTTGGCGCGGATCCGGGAGGGAAAACGGACAGTACAAAGGCTGTTCAGAAAGCATTGGAGAAAGCAAAAGAGACAAAAGGTAAAGTGACGTTAAACTTTCCGAAGGGGGAATATCATTTTTGGAAAGATTATGCTACAAAGAGAAATTACCACACGTCAAATACGAGCAGTCTCTCTTATCCGGAGAAATCTATAGCAATACTGTTGGAGGGCGTAGATAATTTGACGCTTGAGGGGAACGGATCTTCTCTTATTATGCATGGAGATATGATGGCAATTGCGGCTGTGGACAGTCACAATATAAAACTTCATGATTTTGTTTTAGACTATAAAGATCCGGATACAGTGGACTTGAGTGTTGTTGGAAATGGAGTAGATGAATCGGGAAAACAGTATGCGGATTTTTATGTTCCGGCAAACTATAACTATGAAATCAATGCAGATAAAACCGGAATTACATGGCAGGGAGAGATGAGTCCGGTAACAAAAAGACCTTATTGGGAGAAAAGCAATGCGGATTTCTGTGCTTATCTGGTTATTTATAAAGGGTATGACCAAACTGTGGCAAGAGCAAGCAATAAAGCGGCATCGAATCCGTTTGCAAATGTGGCTTCCATCGAGAAAGCAGGAGAAAATGTTCTTCGATTTACTTACAATGGAGAGCGTCCGAAAGATCAGGAAGTCGGCAATATTTTTCTTTTAAGCGACTCAGCGACAAGAAAAACTACAGGTGCATTTTTCTGGGAGAGCGAAGATGTACTTGTCGAAAATATTGATGTTCACTATCTGAGCGGCTTCGGCTGGCTTACACAGATGTGTAAAAATGTAGAATTTAAGGGAGTGGATTTTCTTCCAAGATATGCTACGGGAAAATATACAACAAGTAATGCGGATCAACTTCATGTTGCGGGTTGTGGAGGATATTTTAAAGTAACAGACTGCAACTTCTCCATGTCCCATGATGACCCAATCAATGTGCATGGAAGTTATATGAGAGTGGAGGAGATAATTGATAACCGTACACTTAAATTAAAATATATTCATTCACAGCAGGGTGGTTTCAGACAGTTCCACAAGGGCGACGAGGTACTTTTCTATTCCAGAACATATCTTGAACTGCCGGACGGATCGACGGAAGAAAACCCGTATATTGTAGAATCTTCCGTTGCACCGGGTGAGGAGTACAATGGAGAAAAACTGGATATGCGTACGGAAGTCGTAACATTTAAGGAAGCGTTCAGTGAGGAAACACTGAATGATTTGAAAATTAAAGTAAGGAGAAATAACTCAGAGGAAGAAGAAGGACTGTATGTAGCAGAGAACGTTTCTTATACTGCTGCAGTAACGATTAGTGGAAACCATATGAAGAGCATTCCTACAAGAGGAATTCTATGTACGACAAGAAAACCGGTTGTCATTGAAGATAATATATTTGACAATATGACAATGGCAAACATATATCTTTCAAACGATGCGAATTACTGGTATGAGTCAGGTCCTATCAGAAATATGAAGATTCGTAATAACAAATTCTATATCCGTCCTACAGGACAGGCAGAATGGGGAGACGTATCAGGTATTTTTGTAGATCCGGTTGTTCTGACATCAGTACAAGATGCGCCAGCATCAAAGGGAAATATTCCTGTACATCGAAATATTTCTGTAGAGGGAAATGAATTTCATATGGCGAATGATAATGTTGTGACGGCGGAAGGCGTTGACGGTATGACGATTAAAAACAACAAAATTATTCGTGACAATCCGGGAATTGAAATTACACTAAATGACATGGAAGGCCTTGGCATCGGAGAGACACAGGATATTAAAAAGGAAGTGAAAGAAAAGACACTTCCAAAAGACATTTTCAAGTTTACCAACTGTAAAAATGTTGAAATTAGTGGAAATACATATGATGATGGCTTGAACTTAAATGTTACTACATCTGGCGATAAGATGACGGAAGATGACGTGGAAATTAAAGACGATGTGCTGACTTTAAATAAAGAGGGAAATAATCTGATTACAAGTGAATCAAAAGTACATTACATCACATCTGATCCGACTGTGGCATATGTAAATGAACAGGGACAATTGGTAGGTGTGGCAGACGGAACAGTTACACTGACTGCTTATGTAGAGTGGAATGGAACAATGATTAAGAGTAATTCGGTTGAAATTCCGGTTGGCGAAGGAAAAGGAACAACGGTTTCAATTGAAGCAGATAAGACAGAGATAACGGAAGAAGGAGGTACAGCGCATCTTACGATAACTGATGGTGCGGAGATTGAGGTACTTGATCCTCTGACAGGGAAAGCAAGTAATGCGGCAACTGTTAAAGGAAATGTGTACACGGCGTTGAAAGAAGGGGCAGTTCTTCTGAAAGCGGATAAAAACGGAAAAAGTGCTTCCGTACTTATGATTAACCGTTTCCCTAAGAGTTACGGAGATGTATCAAAACTGAATTCTTCAGAAGTGTCAGTTGATAACATGCATGAAAAGATGCTTTCCGGAGCGAAAAATGAAATTACGATTGAAGCAGAATCGAATCCGAAGAGTGATTTATATGGCGCAAATACATATGTGACCAATCTTGTAAAACTTCCAATTCTGGAAGAATATAAAAATGATTTGCGAATTCAGGTAGATGTGGACGGACTTGTAGTTAATGGGGACGGATACAATAATGCAGGAATTGTTCTCTACAAAGATGGAGATAACTATTACTCTGTTGGAAAGAAAGGGCATATGTCAGGAGTGACAGCGGTTTATGAGGAAAAGGCGTCACCGTCTGAAAGAGGTGGTGATTCCGCAGATAATAAACTGACATCTACGACATTTGAAATTGAAATTCAAAACGATACGGTGACAGTACGATTTAAAGATGCCTCCGGTAAATGGAAAACAGCAAATACGCAGAATGCGATTAGTAAAATTACAGACGGAAAACTGTATTTGGCATTTACGGCATGGGAAAATGGAGGAAAAGATTTCAGTTCAACATTTAGTAATGTGAAAATTGCAAAAGCAAGTGAGACAACAACAGAAAATATGAATACGGTTGTTCCGAAACAGATTTTCTCGGCAGTTTCCAATGAACGCCCAACAGTTTCATCGGTAGACCTGAAGGCGGATAAAGTAAATACTGAAGCGAAAGTAACGGCAAAAGTATCAGACAGCGATGGAACTGTTGAAAAAATAATTTACGAGTGGACTTTGGAAAATGAAAGCGGAGTGAAAGATGTTACATATACTTCCGAAGGAAAATATATTCCAAAAGAAGCAGGAAAACTGAGTGTTCGTATTCTTGCCATTGACAATCTTGGAAAACCGTCAGCAGTTGCAAAATCAGAAGAAGTTTCCGTGACAGTGGATAAGAGTGACGCTGAAACTTTACGAAACCTCTATATCAACGGAAATGCAGTGGCTGATTTTGATAAAAAAGATGCAAAATTCGTTCTTCCGGACGGAGCATCATCAAAAATCAGAGTTTCTTATGATCCTGAGAATGCAGGCGTGAAGACGGTAATTAAAGATAAAGACGGAAAGGTAACACTTGCCACATTGACAGATGAGTGTGCAGCAGTTGTAGATATGCAGGACGGTCTGACAATAGAGAGAGGAAGCAAGGTATATAAAGTAGCACTGCACACGCAGAAAGAAGGAAATGTCAATATTCAGAAATTGAGTGTGGACGGAAAAGATGTGAATTTATCGGAAGATGAAATTAAATCCGGTACGAACAGTTACTTTATCAATACAGATAAAGATGATGTTTCCATTCGTATGGAAACAGAAGACAAAGGAACAGCATTTAGTGTAAAACGTTCATTTTTCAATATTCCGGTAGAAAACGCATCGAAAGACAAAGGTGTTTTTGAAGCTGATGTAGATTTGACGGCAGGAATTAATGCTTTTTATCTGACGGTAAAAGGTGCTGATGGAATTACAGAGCGTACAGTACGCCTGTATTTGTTCAGGGACGGTTTTAATAACTCTGCACTAAAAGATTTGAAAGTGAATGGCAAGAGTCTTCCGGATTTTGCTCCGGATAAAACGGAATATACAATGTACGTTGACAATCCGCAGTCAGTAAAAGTGGAAGCAGTTCAGGGAGCACAGGAACAGCAAACAAACATTACAAAAAATTCAGTTAGAACTGACGGTGTGTCTGCGTCTTACAAGCTGGAAGATGGATTAAATCAGATTGTTGTTGCAAATACATCAGAAAATATGTGGACTACTACATATTATACAGTCAATGTTGTTGTGAGAAGTGGAAGCAACGCAGATTTATTAAGTCTTAAAACAGACGAGACATTACTTCCGGGATTTGATCCGTTGAAACCTGATGTAACAGAGTATGCAGTTACAATGAACAATGACAGTATTCATATTGAAGCACAGGCGCTTATGGATAATGCGAAGATAAGAGTATTCTCAGATACAGAGGAAAAGAGTGGCGCAGGCAGCATTGTGACTGACATGAATATTTATGAAGGAAAAAATGTAATTGGTATTGAAGTGACATCACCGGACGGAAAGGTGAAAAGGGTTTATACACTTGATATTGATGCAGAAGGATTTGACTATGCGTCTGACAGAATGGATATTTCAACAAAAGACGAAGTGGGTTATGGAGAACTCGGTCTGGATATTTCGAGCAGCGGAGGAGCAATTGCCCTTGCCGATGAAAAGGGACAGCGTGTGGAATTCAAAAAAGGATTGGGAGCACACGCATCATCTGAAGTTGCGTATAATATAGAAGGACAGGGATATACAGCATTTGAATCCTATATTGGAATTGATTATTATCAGGTGAGTCAGGGAAATGTTCCGAGTTCGGTAACATTCCGTGTCTTAGTAGACGGTGAAGAAAAATATAATTCAGGAGAAATGACAGTAAAAGATCCGATGAAAAAAATCAAAATTGATCTTACGGGTGCATCTACGATTCAGTTATTTGCCGATATGGGAGAAAACAATTACAATGACCATGCGGACTGGGCAGATGCCAAATTCGTAAAATCACTTCCTGAAAAACCTGAGAAACCAAAGGTAAATAAAATTACTTCTGTTGATAAAGTAAAAGATGTGGAAGTAGCATACGGAACAAAGTTGAAGGACATTCCACTTCCGAAAGAAGTGAAAGTTGAATTGGATAACGGTACGACGGTAGAACTTCCTGTAGAATGGTCATGTGAAAAATATAATGCAGAAGTAGCAGGAAAATATGTATTTACAGGAACACTCACAGTACCGGAAGGAATAGAAAATCCGGACGGACTTATGGCGGAAACAGAAGTAACGGTTAAAGAAAAACCGAATGATACAACAAACCCAGACAACTCAGGGAATAATGGCAGCCATAGTAACAACAACAGCAATAGTAATAGTAACGGAAGCAGTGCGGATAAAGGAGAAAATCATCAGGGAGCAGTAGAGACAGGGGATAGTTTTGGAATGATGATGTGGATCAGCCTTTTGGCTATTCTTACATCTGCCGGTGTTATCGTTGTATATTTCTTGAGAAGAAAAAACAGAAGATAGACCAGTAAAAAATCGCCGTAGGTTTTGAACCTGCGGCGATTTTTACAATAATCCATACTTTTTATAAATTTAGTGTTTTTAATATCCGATAGCAAGATATATAAAAAGAAAGACAAGATTGCTATAGAAAAAGTGACGGAAGTGGTGTAATATAATGATTAGAAAATGAACAGAATTAACAAAAGGAGGAAGTTAATTATGAAAATGAGAAAAGTGACAGCACTTTTACTTTCAGTTGCCATGATTGCTACATTAGCAGCAGGTTGCGGTAGCAAAGACAAAGATGCTAAAAAGGACGGAAAAACAGTTCTTAAAGTAGCAGCATTTGAAGGTGGTAACGGAGCACAGATTTGGAAAAATATTGAAAAGGCTTTTGAGGAAGAAAACAAAGATGTTGATATCGAATTACATCTTTCATCTGAATTAGACAAAGACTTGACAAAAGACATCAAGAACGGAAATGTACCTGACGTTGTATACTACAACTTAGGACAGCCAAGCGGTTTCACAGAAACAATGTTAAAAGAAAAAGCAATCGCTGACATTTCTGATGTATTTGATGATGAATTAAAAGAAAAATTAGTTCCTGGTATTACAGACAATGCAGCAGCACAGCCATACGGTGATGGTAAAATCTACTTAGCACCAATCACATACACACCAACAGGTTTATGGTACAACAAAGACTTATTTGAAGGACCAAACAAAAAATATGACCTTCCAACAACTTGGGACGAGTTCTTTGCACTTGGTGACAAAGCAAAAGCAGACGGAGTTTCATTACTCACATACCCAATTCCAAGTTACTTTGATACAACAATGTACCAGATGTTAGCACAGGCTGGCGGAATTGATTTCTACAACAAAGCAGTAAACTACGATAAAGATACATGGACATCAGAAGCTGGTAAGAAAGTATCTGATACAATTTCAAAAATTGCTCAGCCAAAATATGTTCACCCTGACACAGTTGCTAACGCAAACGCAGAAGGTGGATTCAAACTTAACCAGCAGAACGTAATCGACGGAAAAGCATTATTCATGCCAAACGGTAACTGGGTAATCGGTGAAATGGCTAACTCTACTCCTGAAGGATTTAACTGGGGTATGATGGCACCACCTAAATTCAGCGCAAACGATGAAAAACACTTCATCTACACATTTACAGAACAAATGTGGGTACCTGCAGAAGCAAAAGAAATGGATTTAGCAAAGAAATTTGTTAAATTTATGTACTCTGATAAAGTTGTTGACTTAATGTTAGCAAACGAAACAACAAACAAAGAAACAGGTGAAAAATCAGCAGCGCCAATCGTAGCACCGGTTGTCGGAGCATCTGATAAATTACCTGCAGGAACAATCAAAGATACTTATACATTAGCAAACTCAGAAGGATACGAAACAGTATCCGGTGCATGGGCTACAACAAAACCAATCGAAGGTTTTGATATGAAAGCAACTGTATACGGTTCAATTGACGCTTTGAATTCAGGTGAAATGAAAGCAGCAGACTACAACAAGTTATTAGTTGATACATGGAAAAAATTAGCAGAAAACGTAGAATAATTAATCAAAGTAGTTTAAGTTAGTTATTACAAACGGTGAGTTGTTATGACTCACCGTTTTTTAAAGGAGAAGGATAAGACCTATGAACAGAAAACGCTCAGAAAGACGATTTATCTTTGCTTGTTTGGCTCCGGCTACGATTTTATTAGTTCTCTTTATCTTTATTCCGACAATTGATGTATTCCGTATGTCTTTATACCGCATGGGTGGTATTACTAATCAGAAAACATTTATCGGATTTGAGAACTTTAAAACATTAATGGGAGATAAGAGTTTCTTGCAGGCTATGCAGAATACGATTTTAGTTATCGTACTTGTAATGCTTTGCACAATCGTACTTGCTGTTTTATTCGCAGCATTGCTAAACAGAGGAACATTTAAAGGAAAGAATTTCTTCCGTGTTATCTTCTATATTCCAAATATTTTGTCAATCGTTGTTATTGCAGGTATTTTTGGAGCGATTTATAATCCAAGCACAGGTTTATTAAATACATTTTTAGAGGCAATTCATTTAGACGGATTGACGCATAAATGGATGGCAGAGCCGAATATTGTAATCTACTCTGTAATCTTTGCACTTGTATGGCAGGCAATCGGATATTACATGGTTATGTATATGGCAAGTATGGCTGCAATTCCACCTGATTATTATGAGGCTGCATCACTTGACGGTGCTACGGAATTACAGATGTTCTTCAAGATTACATTCCCATTAATCTGGAGCAATATCCGTACAACATTAACATTCTATATCATCAGTACAATTAACTTAAGTTTCCTTTTTGTTCAGATCATGACAAACGGTGGACCAAATGGAAAGACAGAAGTTGGATTAAACTATATGTATAAACAGGCATACGGTAACGGTGCATACGGTTATGGTATGGCGATCGGTGTAGTTATTTTCTTATTCTCCTTCATCTTAGCAGGAATTGTAAATAAGATTACTGACCGTGAAGTATACGAATTTTAGGAAAGGAGAGCAAAAATGGGAAAAAAGAATAGAAAACCAACCAGTTTCATCTATAAATTATTCATCTATGTGGCTCTCTTTACGTTAGCAATTTCGATTATTATACCGGTTGCATGGGTGTTTATGGCGAGTTTGAAACAGAACTCGGAATTTATTGGAGTAAATGTCAGTCCTTGGGCATTGCCAAAGGAATTTTTCTTCCAAAACTTTGTAATTGCATTTAGAGATGCGAATATGGGAACATTCTTCCTTAACTCTGTAATTGTTACGGCGTTGGCATTGATTTTACTTCTTGTATTAGCATTGCCTGCATCTTACGCTCTTTCAAGATTTAATTTCAGAGGAAAGAAAATCTTAAACTTGGGATTTATGGCTGGTTTATTTGTAAATATCAGTTATATTGTAATTCCGATTTTCTTAATGTTAAGTGAAGTGGACAAGGCGTTAGGAATGGAGTTCCTTTTAAATAACCGTTTTGTATTGGCGTTAGTTTATGCGTCCAGTGCGTTGCCGTTTACAGTATATCTGTTAAGCGGATATTTCCAGACACTTCCAAAAGGATTCGAGGAAGCGGCTTACATAGACGGTTGCGGATATTTTAAAACAATGGTTAAAATTATGATTCCAATGGCAAAACCAAGTATTATTACAGTTATTCTGTTTAACTTCCTGTCATTCTGGAATGAATACATCATTGCCTACACATTAATGGACGGAAATGATACATTAGCAATGGGATTGAAAAACTTAATGGCAGTTGAAAAAACAGCGACAAACTACGGTATTATGTACGCTGGTTTGGTTATCGTTATGCTGCCAACATTGATTTTATATATCGCAGTTCAGAAACGTTTAACAGAGGGTATGACTCTCGGCGGATTGAAAGGTTAGGAGGTAGACAGTAATGAAAAATTCAGTGAGAAATATTATTATGTGCATTGTTTTCGTTATTTCCTTAGCCTTGATTATCATCGGACAGAGAAATATTTCGGTTTCAGGATTGATGATGGAAATAGTAGGTCTGATAGGACTTTTAACACTTTTGTTTGTTTACAATCACAGATTTAAGTAAGAAAAAGGGGGTATCGCAATTGAGCGATACCCCTGATTTGTATGGTTCTAAGTCAATAGTTGGGGTGGGATTTTAAAAATCCCGCTCCATTGTTGTGTTTAAAGGTATTTTAGTGTTGCCATGTAGTAGAACCTGTTTTATTGCATGGCAAACAAACCTTCAAGTGCCAGTCTATTAAAATTAATCGGTTATAAGAAAAATGCGAGTTCTGAGATGTTGGAAATTTCTGATACCGTATGAGGTTCGTTTCAGAACTTTTATTTTATTATTGAAACCTTCGGTTGGACCATTTGTGATATGTGCATATTTAAAAGCATTTAGGATTTCTTTAGACCATGCACGATAGGTTTTGGCGACTTTCTCAAATTCATTTAATCCAGAAGATTCGGCCATTTTAATCCAATCGAAGAAGTCTTTTCGCTGTTCGGAATACTTAGTATTCTGACAGAGTTCATAAAATTTTTCTTTTAAATAATGAGCTCTTCGCAGGTCATCGTTATATAGAAGCATCAAATCACAGGCTGCCTTATTCTCGTCTTTGAGTTTATTATATCTGCTTAAGATCAGTGTTCTGCTTCGTTTGTAATATTTTCTAAGACGTGCAGGCATTGTTTTTTGCAATCTTTTACGTACTCCTTCGATAGCCCAAGTGGTTTGTCTAATGAAGTGATATTTATCAATAATGACTTCGGCATTCGGAAAGTAAGAATACGCCAGCTCTATGTATGGTTTCCACATATCACAAACAAAGTGTTTTACTCGATGTCTTTCATCCTTAGGAATAGAAGAAAAGTAAGACACCAAATGACTATATTGCCTGTCAGGAAGAATGTCTAGAACCTTATGCTTTACCGGATCAACCAGAATACATTGGAATTTACCGGTGGAAGCATTTCCACGGAACTCATCAATAGATATGGAAGTGGAAAACTTTCTTCTGGAGTAAGCGATCGTATTTAAAACCCTTCCAACAGTGGCAGTAGAAATATTAGCCTGTCTTGCAGTCTCCTTGATGCTTTGAGAGTTATGCAGAGAAGTAGCAATAAAAGCAGTCAGTCTTGCAGTTCTCTGGAAGTATCGAGGAAGGAAAGAATAGCTTTCATAGAACCGTTTTCCACATTTGCATACATACCGCCTTTTGCGAAGAACGAGATAGCAATGTTTCAACTGAAAAGGTAAATCCTTAATAGTTTGATAACGGTAATCATGAATACGTTTTGTAGTGGAACCACAGCAAGGACAGACCTGTTCATGAGGGTTGGTTTCTAAATAGATTTTCAAAAAAGTATCGGCGTGATGAATTTTTTTGATAATTACATCTTCAATATTTAAAAGTTTGTTGGTATAATGACTATGCATAATATGTGCACCTCCTAGTGGTTTGTGTGATGACTGGCACTGGGAGGTTTTTCTTTTTATTATAAATGAAAAATGCTGGGATAGATGATTAATTTAAAATCATCCACCCCAACATTTATTTTAGAGCCATTTGTATTTGAAAAGAAATTCGGTAAAGTGAGGACGATTGTACAAAGATAGAAAGAAATCCCCTAAAGATTTGCAAATAAAGTTGATATAATATAATAGATAGTATAAAATGTAGTTAGAAAAAATGTGATGGAGGCAGAGAAATGAAAAAACCAGTATTAGTAATTATGGCGGCAGGTATGGGAAGCCGTTACGGCGGGTTAAAACAAATTGATCCGGTAGATGAACAGGGACATATTATTATGGATTTCTCAATTTTTGATGCAAAGAGGGCAGGATTTGAGAAAGTTGTATTTATCATTAAGAAAGAAAATGAAAAAGACTTCAGAGAAGTAATCGGGAAACGCATGGCGAAACATATGGAAGTTGCATATGTATTCCAAGATCTTCACAATCTTCCAGAAGGATTTTCTGTTCCGGAAGGCAGGGTAAAACCGTGGGGAACAGCGCACGCAGTGTTGAGTGCGATTGATGAGATTGACGGGCCATTCGCAGTTATTAATGCTGATGACTATTATGGAAGACATGCTTTCCAGACAATTTATGATTATTTATCTACACATGAAGATGATGACAAATACCGTTATACTATGGTAGGATATGAATTACAGAATACAGTTACGGACAACGGACATGTTGCACGTGGAATCTGTCAGGTAAGCGCTGACGGTAAACTGGAAGGAATCCAGGAGAGAACACGCATTGAGAAACGTGAAGGCAAAATTGCATTTACGGAAGATGACGGAGAGACATGGACATATGTGCCGGGTGAAACACTTGTATCCATGAATATGTGGGGATTTACAAGAAGTATTCTGGAAGAAATCCAAAAAGGCTTTCCTGCATTTTTGGAAAAAGGACTTGCTGAAAACCCAATGAAATGTGAATATTTCCTTCCTACAGTTGTAGACAATTTGGAGAAAGCGGGACGTGCGGAAGTAAGCGTACTGTCTTCAAAAGACAAATGGTTTGGCGTAACTTACAAAGAGGACAAACCGGTTGTAGTGGAAGCAATCAGAAAAATGAAAGAAGACGGATTATATCCGGAAAAATTGTGGGGAGAAGAATAATGACAGCAGAAATGAATAAAGGGCAAAGAGAAGCGATTGAGAGTTATCAGTTTGCGGGAGAATTAGTTGATGTAAGACCATACGGAAGCGGTCATATTAACGATACATATTTAGTGACATTGAAAGAAGACGGAAGTGAGAAGAAAGTTATCCTTCAGAGAATGAACAAAAACATTTTCACAAAACCGGTTGAGTTGATGGAAAACGTTTTGGGCGTTACTTCTTATTTGAGAGAGCGTATTATTGAAAACGGTGGAAATCCGGACAGAGAAACATTGAATGTGATTCCGACATCGGAAGGAAAACCATATTTTGTGGATTCTGAAGGGGAATACTGGAGAGCGTACAAATTTATTACGGGCGCGACAAGTTATGATGCGGTGGAGACACCGGAGGACTTTTATCAGAGCGCAGTATCTTTTGGAAATTTCCAGCGTCTTTTAGCAGAATATCCTGCTGAGACACTTCACGAAACAATCGAAGGTTTCCACGATACAAAAGCACGTTTTGCTGTTTTCAAAAAAGCAGTGGAAGAAGATGCCTGCGGTCGCGCGGCGTCTGTGCAGAAAGAAATCGATTTTGTTCTTGCTCATGAAGATGTGGCAAACGTATTTGGCGACATGCTCGCAAAAGGAGAACTTCCTCTTCGTGTGACACACAATGATACAAAATTAAACAACATTATGATTGATGATGAGACAAGAAAAGGTATCTGTGTAATCGACTTAGATACAGTTATGCCGGGACTTGCGATGAATGACTTCGGTGATTCCATTCGTTTTGGTGCAAGCACAGCAGCGGAAGATGAACAAGACTTAAGCAAAGTTTCATGTGATATGGGATTGTTTGAAATTTATACAAAAGGTTATATCGAAGGCTGCGGCGGACGCCTGACAGAGAAAGAAATCGAAATGCTTCCAATGGGTGCAAAAGTAATGACATTTGAATGTGGAATGCGTTTCTTGACAGATTATTTGGAAGGTGACCACTACTTTAAAATTCACCGTGAGGGACATAACTTAGACCGCTGCCGCACACAGTTTAAACTTGTGGAAGACATGGAAGCAAAATGGGATACGATGCAGGAAATCGTAAAAAAGTACAGCAAATAATCAGGTAACATTTAAAAGTTTTTATACAGGAGGTAAGGATATGAGAATTTTAGTAACAGGTGGAGCAGGATATATTGGAAGCCACACATGTATCGAATTAATTCAGGCGGGATACGATGTAGTTGTAGTGGATAATCTGTGCAACTCATGTGCCGAGGCATTAAACCGTGTGGAAAAGATTGTAGGAAAACCAATCAAATTTTATGAGGCAGACATTCGCGATGCGAAAGCAATGGAAGATATCTTTGCTAAAGAAGATATCGATGCAGTTATCCACTTTGCAGGATTAAAAGCAGTAGGGGAATCTGTTCAGAAACCATTGGAATACTATGACAATAACATCGCGGGTACATTGGTACTTTGTGACGCAATGAGAAAAGCGGGAGTGAAAAACATTATCTTCAGTTCATCTGCAACTGTATACGGAGATCCTGCATTTGTTCCGATTACGGAGGAATGCCCAAAAGGACAGTGTACAAATCCATACGGCTGGACAAAATCAATGTTAGAGCAGATTTTAACGGATTTCCACACAGCAGACCCTGAATGGAACGTTGTATTACTTCGTTACTTCAATCCGGTTGGAGCGCATAAGAGCGGAACAATCGGAGAAAATCCAAAGGGAATTCCAAACAACTTAATGCCGTACATTACACAGGTGGCAGTTGGTAAATTGGAATGTTTAGGTGTATTCGGTGATGATTACGATACACATGACGGAACAGGCGTAAGAGATTATATCCATGTAGTAGACCTTGCGGTAGGACATGTAAAAGCTCTGAAGAAAATTGAAGAAAAAGCGGGCGTATGTGTTTACAACTTGGGAACAGGAAACGGATATTCTGTTTTAGATATGGTAAAAGCATTCAGCAAAGCATGCGGAAAAGAGATCAAATACGAAATCAAACCACGCAGAGCGGGAGACATTGCGGCATGCTACGCAGACCCTGCAAAAGCAAAGGCAGAATTAGGCTGGGAAGCAGAAAGAGGACTCGACGAAATGTGCGAAGACTCATGGAGATGGCAGTCAAATAATCCAAACGGATACGCAGAATAGGAAGCAGATAAAAAATAGATTGTGTTTTAATACACAGTCTATTTTTTTATTCCTTTCAAAATGGAGGAAAGGGTGGTATAATAGAATATTATATTAAGGTTTTATAGAGGGTAGGTATATGAAGAAAGAGATTCAGTTTAAAGGACAACTCCGACTGTATATGCAGTGGCCGGCAATCATGATGATTCTGCTTGTAGCGATGAATATATGGATTTACCAGATTGACAAAAAAGCGGGATTTGTAATGACAGCCTTTGTTTTGATTTACGGAGTGATTGTAGGAATACTTTATTTCTATAATAAATCACTGTTGTTGTCGGAACTCGTGGAATTTGCGGGACAGTACGGAGCGGTTCAGAATGTATTATTAAAGGAATTGTCAATACCGTATGTTATCCTTTTGGAGGACGGAAATGTCATTTGGGGCAATGAGCAATTTTCTGAAATGATGGAAGGAAGAAAAGAGAAATATTTAAGCAAGTATATTCCGGAACTGAACAGAGGACTGTTCCCATCAAAAGAGGGTGTGAAGACAAAGACGGAGATATCTTACGGGGATAGGGAATATGAGGTGGAATTTTCTAAAATATCCGTGCAGGATTTCAACGAGGCAGAACCGCTTGTGGAGATTCCAAAAGGAAAAGATTATTTTATCACCGCATATTTTCGTGATATTACGGAATTGAAAAGATATATCAGAGAGAACGATGAGCAGCGTCTCGTTTCGGGATTGATTTACATTGATAACTATGACGAGATTATGGACAGCGTAGAGGAAGTAAGACAGAGTCTTCTTGTGGCGCTGATAGACCGTAAAATCAACCAGTATATTGCCAATGCAGACGGAATTGCGAAGAAACTGGAGAAGGACAAATATTTTATTGTCATCAAGAAGCATTTCTTTGAGCAGATGAAGGAAGACCGTTTTTCTGTTTTGGAGGACGTGAAGAATGTCAGTATCGGAAATGATGTTCCGGCTACACTCAGCATAGGTTTTGGACTGAGCAGCGACACCTATGCACAGAGTTACAACTATGCCCGTGTATCTATCGACCTTGCTCTTGCAAGAGGCGGCGATCAGGCGGTTGTAAAATCTCCGGAGGGAATCGAGTATTTCGGAGGAAAGAGAGAACAGACTTCTAAGAACACCAGAGTAAAAGCCCGTGTTAAGGCGGAGGCGCTGCGTGAGTTTATCGCAGCGAAAGACCGTGTTATCATTATGGGACATAAAATCGGAGATGTGGATTCATTCGGTGCGGGTATCGGTATTTACCGCGCGGTGACGGAGATGGAGAAAGAGGCACATATTGTCATCAATGACATTACAAGTTCTGTGCGCCCGCTCTACGAATCGTTTACGAAAAATCCGGCGTACCCTGACGATATGTTCCTCACATCTAAAAATGTGGAAGATTATGTAGATAACAATACAATGGTAGTTGTCGTGGATACAAATAAGAGAGAACTGACAGAGTGCGAGGACTTGCTTGACTGGGCGAAAATGATTGTCGTTTTAGACCATCACAGACAGGGAAGTGACGTGATAGAGGGAGCAGTTCTTTCCTATATTGAACCGTATGCTTCTTCCACATGTGAGATGGTTGCAGAGATTTTACAGTATATTGTAGACGACGTAAAACTTCCGTCTATGGAAGCGAGCAGTATGTATGCGGGAATTATGATTGATACAAATAACTTTATGAACCGTGCGGGAGTTCGTACATTTGAAGCGGCGGCATTCTTGAGACGGTGTGGGGCAGACATTACATTTGTGAGAAAAATGTTCCGTGAAGATATGGAGACGTACCGTGCGAAAGCAGAAATTATAAGCAGTGCGGAAGTGTATCGCGATATTTATGCGATTGCCCGCAGTGAAAACCTGAAGATTGACAGCCCTACGATTGTGGGGGCTCAGGCGGCGAATGAACTGCTTGATATTGGAAATGTAAAGGCGTCTTTTGTTTTGACTCAGTATAATGGGAAAATTTATGTCAGCGCAAGGTCTATTGACGAGGTAAATGTACAGATTATTATGGAAAGAATCGGCGGAGGCGGGCATATGACTACTGCCGGAGCACAGTTTGCCCACACGGATATGGATAAGGCGATTGACGTATTGAAACAGACGATTGACGTGATGATTGAAGAAGGAGATATTTAAGATGAAAGTAATATTATTGGAAGACGTAAAATCACTTGGAAAAAAAGGACAGATTGTAAATGTAAATGACGGATATGCAAGAAACTTTATTTTGCCGAAGAAATTAGGGTTGGAAGCGACAGGCAAAAACTTAAATGATTTAAAATTACAGAATGCAAATAAGGAAAAACTTGCACAGGAAGCGCTGGAGGCAGCGCAGGAACTTGCGAAAAAGATTGAGGCAGGTAAAATTGTTGTTCCAATTAAAGTGGGAGAAGGGGGAAGAACATTCGGCTCTATTTCCACAAAGGAAATTGCGATAGAAGTAAAAAATCAGATGGGTTATGATATTGATAAAAAGAAAATTCAGTTAAAAGATGCCATCAAAACTTTGGGAACACATAACGTTCCAATTAAATTACATCAGAAAGTAGTTGCAGAACTGAAAGTAAATGTAACGGAAGGCTAGGAGGAAAACCGCATGGACGAGGCACTCATCAAAAGAGTTTTGCCACATAGTATAGAGGCGGAGCAGTCGGTTGTCGGCGCGATGCTGATGGACAAAGACGCAATCATGACAGCGGCAGAGATTATCAGCGGGGAAGACTTTTATCAGACGTCCTACGGAGTTATTTTTGATGCTATCGTAGAATTGTTTAATGAGGGGAAACCGGTGGATTTGATTACTCTTCAGGAGAGATTGAAGGAAAAAGATGTTCCTGCGGAGATTAGCAGCCTTGAATTTGTAAGAGATTTGGTGACGGCCGTTCCGACTTCCGCAAATATAAAATATTATGCGGAGATTGTGTCTGAGAAAGCAATGCTGCGCCGTCTGATTAAATTAAATGAAGAGATTGCGAATACATGTTATTTGGCGAAAGAGCCGCTGGAAGCAGTCCTTGAGATGACGGAGAAGAAGGTTTTTGAACTTGTGCAGAAGCGAAACTCAGGCGATTTTGTTCCGATTAAACAAGTTGTATTAAATGCGTTGGAGAGAATTGAGAAAGCCTCCAAAAACAAGGGAACGGTAACGGGGATTCCTACAGGATTTTTGGATTTGGACTATAAGACATCGGGGCTTCAGCCTTCAGACTTAATTCTGGTTGCCGCCAGACCATCTATGGGAAAAACCGCATTCGTATTGAACATTGCACAGCATGTTGCGTTTAAGGAGAATAAGTCCGTTGCCATTTTCAGTCTGGAGATGTCAAAAGAACAGTTGGTCAATCGTCTGTTCTCTCTTGAGTCACAAGTGGACGCCCAGTTGCTTAGGACAGGTAATCTGAAAGATTCCGACTGGGAAAAATTGATTGAGGGGGCTGGAATTATCGGGAAATCCAATCTGATTATTGATGATACTCCCGGAATTTCCATTTCTGAATTGAGATCTAAATGTAGAAAATATAAATTGGAAAAAGGCTTGGACATTATCATCATCGACTACCTGCAGTTGATGACTGGACGTGTCGGCGGGAGAAGTGAGTCGAGACAACAGGAAATCTCAGATATTTCACGTTCTCTGAAAGGGCTGGCAAGAGAATTGAACGTGCCGGTTATTGCCTTATCACAGTTGAGCCGTGCCGTGGAACAGCGTCCCGACCACAGACCGATGATGTCGGATTTGCGTGAATCCGGTGCGATTGAGCAGGACGCGGACGTTGTTATGTTTATTTACCGTGATGACTATTATAATAAAGATACAGAAATGAAAAACGTGGCGGAAATCATTATCGCAAAGCAGAGAAACGGTCCGATCGGTACAGTCAATCTGACATGGCTGCCAAACTATACGAAGTTTGCAAATTATTTAAAGAAAGAATAGGAAGAACTCCTGATGATATTCATCGGGAGTTTCTTTTTGTCTAAAATTCTTAAATATTTTTATACGGACTGTTTTTAAAAAGAAATATGACAAGCATATTTTCATAAAAAATAAGAAGTATAAAACTATAAATTAGTAAAACTATATAATTATAATAGCTATTAACTGGTAAAATATAACAAATAAGAAAAAATAATGAAAAAAAACAAGTAAAAAATGCAAATCATAAATTTTTGTGCAGAGATATACTTAAAATAGTATTCTCAAACAATATAAAAAGGAAGGAAATAATATGAAAAGGAAGAATTTGAAAAAAGTTTTGGCAGGGTTATGTGCGCTCACATTAACTGCGACTTCTATTCCATTTTCGACACAGGCAGAGGCAACAAAAGAGACGCCGAAAAAAGAAAGCGGACTGCGTCTCTGGTACGACGAGCCTGCGTCAAAAGGGAAGAATATTCTAAATGGAGGTAGTTTTGGAACTACTGAAGAAGACAACACATGGCAGCAGCATACACTTCCGATTGGAAACAGTTTTATGGGAGCAAATGTCTATGGTGAAATCGGTAAGGAAAGACTGACATTTAACCAGAAGACACTTTGGAACGGTGGTCCGAGTACAAGCAGACCGAATTACAAAGGCGGTAATAAAGATACAGCGGACAATGGAAAGAAAATGTCTGACGTATATAAGGAAATTATCGAGTTGTATAAGAAGGGCGAAGATGCCAAAGCAAATGAACTTGCAAAGAAATTAACGGGAGAAGTTGCAGGTTACGGCGCTTACCAGTCATGGGGAGATATTTATGTTGATTTTAAGTTTGATGAAAGTCAGGCAAAAAATTATGTCCGTGACTTAAACATGGAAAATGCAGTGGCATCGGTTGACTTTGATTACAAAAATACAAAGATGCACAGAGAATATTTTGTCAGTTATCCGGACAACGTATTGGCGATGAAATTTACTGCAGACGGCAATGAAAAATTAAACTTAGACATTTCATTCCCGATTGATAACGCAGAAGGTGTTACAGGTAAAAAACTGGGAAAAAATGTACAGACAACGGTTAAGGATAATACGATTACAGTTGCCGGAGAAATGCAGGATAACCAGTTAAAACTGAACGGAAAACTGAAAGTGGAGACGGAGAATGGTACTGTAGAGGCGAAAGACGGAGATAAACTTCATGTTGCCAACGCTTCAGAAGTAACTGTCTATGTTTCAGCGGATACGGATTACAAAAACGATTATCCAAAATACCGCACAGGCGAGACAAAAGAACAGTTAAACGACAGTGTACAGAAAACAATTGACAAAGCAAGCAAAAAGGGATACGAGAAAGTAAAAGAAGATCATATCGCTGACTATACGGAAATTTTTGACCGTGTAGATTTGGATTTGGGTCAGAGTGTTCCAACAAAAACGACAGATGTTTTGTTAAATGATTACAAGGCAAAGAAAAACACGGCGGCAGAAGACCGTGCATTGGAAGTTATGCTGTTCCAGTACGGAAGATATTTGACAATCGCTTCTTCAAGAGCAGGCGATTTACCTTCCAACTTACAGGGAGTATGGCAGAACCGTGTAGGTGACCATAACAGGGTTCCGTGGGCATCAGACTACCATATGAATGTAAACTTACAGATGAATTACTGGCCGACTTATTCTACAAATATGGCAGAGTGTGCAACTCCGCTTGTAGATTATATTAATTCCCTTGTTGAACCGGGAAAAGTAACCGCAAAAACATATTTCGGTGTGGAAAACGGCGGATTTACCGCACATACACAGAATACACCGTTTGGCTGGACCTGTCCGGGTTGGAACTTTAGTTGGGGTTGGTCGCCGGCTGCACTTCCGTGGATTTTACAGAACTGTTGGGAATACTATGAATATACAGGCGATGTAAAATATATGGAAGAACATATTTATCCGATGTTAAAAGAGGCGGCATTGTTATATGACCAGATTTTGATTGAGGATACGAAAACAGGAAGACTTGTTTCCGCACCGGCATATTCTCCTGAACACGGACCGGTTACAGCGGGAA
Organism: Lachnospiraceae bacterium; assembly: GCA_902381685.1. Taxonomy (GTDB): domain Bacteria; phylum Bacillota; class Clostridia; order Lachnospirales; family Lachnospiraceae; genus Faecalimonas. The sequence continues at coordinate 545,297 of LR698958.1, forward strand.
ATACATATGAGCAGTCATTGATCTGGCAATTATACGAAGATGCGGCTACAGCTGCAGAAATTTTAAATGTAGACAAGGATAAGGCAGCACAGTGGCGTGAAAGACAGGCTAAATTAAAACCAATCGAGATTGGTGACAGCGGTCAGATTAAAGAATGGTATACAGAAACAACATTAGGAAGTATGGGACAAAAAGGACACAGACATATGTCACATTTACTCGGACTTTTCCCTGGAGACTTGATTTCTGTAGACAATCCGGAATTTATGGACGCAGCCATCGTTTCTCTGAAAGAAAGAGGAGAAAAGAGTACAGGCTGGGGAATGGGACAGAGAATCAATGCGTGGGCAAGAACCGGAGACGGAAATCAGGCACACAAATTAATTCAGAATTTATTTAATGACGGTATCTATCCAAACCTTTGGGATACACACACACCATTCCAGATTGACGGAAACTTTGGTATGACATCAGGCGTGTCAGAAATGTTATTGCAGAGCAATATGGGATATATCAACATGCTTCCTTCGTTACCTGACGTGTGGGCAAACGGAAGCGTAAAAGGTCTTGTTGCACGCGGTAACTTTGAAGTAAGCATGAAATGGGCTGACAAAAATGTAACAGAGGCAACTATTTTATCTAACAATGGCGGAACGGCAACTGTACAGGTAAAAAATGCTTCTTTGGCTACTGTTTTAGATGAAAACGGAAAAGTAGTAGATGTAAAACCGGTTTCAGCAGACAGAATTTCATTTGAGACAACAAAAGGTCAGACATACACAATTAAAAATATTCCTGAGGGTGTAGAAACACCGACAGGTCTTGCAGCAGAGAGAGTGGACGATAACAGCGTAGATTTAACTTGGGACGAAGCAAAAACTGAAGGAAGAACATTTAACGTATACCGCAAAGTAGAAAATGGTGACGTACAGTTAATCGCAAGTGATGTAAAAACAAACTCTTACAAAGACATTACTGCAGATAAAAGACTGGGAGCAATGAAATACCAGATTACAGCGGTAGTTGCCGGTCAGGAATCAAAGAAATCAGAGTTCGTTTCCGTAAACGATATGAGTGATATGGCAGGCATGATTGATGATACCGACAGCCGTGTGGTATATCAGGGAGCATGGGGAGACTGGAAAGAAGACGTAAACTACAATGGTACAATCAAATATTTGAACACACCACAGGGAGGCGAAACGGCTTCACTTACATTTGTGGGAACAGGCATTGAAGTTATTACCTGTACAAACCATGACAGAGGGAAAATAGAAGTATTGATCGATGGCAAGTCCTATGGAGAAGTGGATACATACAGTGCACAGACAAAACGTCAGCAGACTATATTCACAAAGAAAGATTTGTCTGAAAAACCTGAGAAACATACAATTACTTTAAAAGTATTAAATAAGAGCAACCAGGGTGAAGGAAAATCTACAAAAGTAGAATTAGATGCTTTCAACGTATTAGACAGTACAACTGTAAAACCTTCTTCTGTAAAAGTGGCTACAGTATCAGGTATCACAACAGTAGGAAAAGCAAACAGCACTGTACAGATGAAAGCAGAAGTGTTGCCAAAAGACGCTAAAGATAAGAGTGTAACATGGTCATCTTCAGACAATTCGATTGCAACGGTAGATGAAAAAGGTGTTGTAACTGTAAAAGAGCAAAACGGTGATGTGAAAATTACAGCAACATCAAAAGCAGATGCATCGAAAAAAGGAGAGATGACATTAAAAGTTGCCATTAAGAAAAATAATGAAGTTCAGGAAACAGTTGTGGAAGATGGAACAAAAAATGGCAGTACAGGTACCAGAAACGATAAAATCACATGGAATGGAACGTGGACTACATGGGCTGGTGAAACAAAGCATCACGGCGGAACGAAAACAGAAACCGGAAGCGGAGCAGATGCCGTAGGCACTTACTTTGAATACAAATTCACAGGAACGGGAATTGAAGTTTACAGCCATAAAAATACAACACAGGCAAGTTTTGCAGTATATATTGACGGTAATTTAGTACAGGATAATGTTTCCCTTGATGGAAATGATGTGGCGCAGTCATTGGTATACTCTAATAAAAATCTTACAAATGCAGAGCATACAATTAAGTGCGTTGTAAAAGCGAGAGACGGAAAAAATCAGGCAAACCTTGATTATTTAAAAATCTTCTCACCTGTGGAGAGTGTTAAAGTAGACAAATCTAAATTACAGGATACAATTACAGAGGCGTCAAAACTTTCTGAAGATGCATACGCAAAAGATAAATGGGCAACATTTAAAGAAGTTTACGATAAAGCCGTTGAAGTAATGAATAAAGACGCTGCGACACAGGAAGAAGTTGATAAGGCGCAGAAAGATTTGGCAGATGCAATTAAAGCGCTTGGAAAAGCGCAGGCTCCTGTCGTAACAGATGAAACAGGAAAAGCAATTCTTGTTGAATCTAAGTTGGTTGCATTAGAGTGGGATACAGTTCGCGGAGCAACATCTTACGAAATCGTAGATGAAGAGCATAACGTGAAGGCAGAAGCAACAGATACATTTGTAAAAGTAACCGGATTGAAACCGGGAACAACATATAACTTCAAGATTTACGCAGTAAATGAAGGCGGAAAATCAGCGAAAGCAATTGAAGTAAATCATGTGACAACAACAGATCCAAATGCAGACAACACACTTCCTTCCGTAACAGATATTGTAAAAACGGTTATCGGAAAAGACAGTGTAAAATTAACATGGAAAGCGCCGGCAGGCACAGAAGCAGCAGGATACACAGTATATGTGGACGGTGTGAAAAAAGGAACAACAGATAAAGAAGAGTTCACTTTGGAAGGTCTTGAAAAAGACAAGACATATGTAGTAAAAATCATTGCATTCGACAATGAGGGACATCAGTCACTTCCGGCACAGTTTGCATTTGTATTCAGCGAAGAAAAAGAAGAACAGGTAATCGTAAATGTATCAGAAACTGCAGGATTAACGGTAGAAAAAGGAACTGCTTTTGATAAGTTAAATTTACCAAAAACAGTTATGGTACAGTTAGAATCAGGTTTAAACAAAGAACTTTCAGTTAAATGGCAGAAAGGCGATTACAACGAAAAAGAAGACGGTGTTTATACACTGAAAGGAAAATTAGAATTAAAAGACAATATTACAAATCCAAATAATATTTCTGCAACAATTAAAGTAACTGTTAAATCAGAAACAATTACTCCTCCGAATCCGGACGGAAGCGGAGATAACAATAATGGCAATAACAATAATGGAAATAACAGTGGAAATAATGGCGGAAATGCAAATGGAGGCAACAACAACCCTAATAGTCCTGTAAAAACAGGAGATACAGCACCTATTGCATTGTGGGGACTTATCGGATTATGTGCTATTGCAGGCATTGGATTTGTAGTTAGAAAAAGAAGAGTGAAATAAAAATTAATACAAAAACGGGTACATAACAAATGGTGTTATGTACCCATTTTTTAGACTTCGCCGGCGCCTAACAGTCGTCTTAATTTTCTTGCGGGAGATTTTCCTGCTTCTTTTCGCAATGTCTGCTGTTGGCGAATAAGGGAATCCAGTTTTTTGAAACGCTCTTCTTCCTGCCGTTCTTTTGCCTGCAGGAGAAAACCGACTTCCTTTGTCACCTTGTCACTCACTGCTCTTGTAACAGATTCTTCTAATATTTTATTGTTTTGCGCAAGAATATTTTGAAAAGCCTGTCCAAGAAGTGCCTGTACCTGTTCACGTTTATGATCCTGTACAACTTCGGCTTTGGAAACCGTTACCTCGTGCATGTTTTTTGCCTGTGACATTTTCTGTTCTTTCAGGCGAATAATGTCGGGAATCATTGCTTTTAAGTCCTTCAAAAACATTCCCTGTTCTTTCAGTTCCTTGATACAACGGAATAATTGTATGTTCTCTTCTGTATAGTACCGATGCCCCATTTCCGTACGCCCGATAGGGAGTTCCAGTTCTTCTTCCCAATAGCGCAGAACGTGAGTCTCTACGTTGACACGTTTTGACGCCTCGGAAATCATATAATGGACTTCGCCCATATAATCGCCTCCTAAGTTGTTCTATATCGTTTTAAGACATATTTATCATACCACAAAATATAGGGAAAATAGGGAAGTTTTGACCGCAAGTTTTGACAATATTCGTGAAGATTTGAGAGAACATAAAAAAGAGAGCATTGCCTTTGCAATACCCTCTTTAGACTGTTGCTCACTATACGATTTTATATTATTCAGCAGAAATTGCTCCTGTTGGACACTGCGCTGCACAAGCACCACAGTCTACACAAGCGTCAGCAGAAATTTCGTAGTGGTCAGCACCCTGTGAGATTGCTCCTACTGGACATTCAGCTTCGCAAGCACCACAACTTACACATTCATCACTAATTACGTGTGCCATAGTATGTATCCTCCTTTTCGTTTGGTAAATAGTTTCACCGTTTATAGTTCCTATTTTAATACAAAACAAAGAAAGATACAAGAGAATTTATGCTCTGAATTTAATACAAGTTTTCCTTTTTGCCTTTTTTATAGGCGGAAAGAATAATGTTTTTGGCCGCAGCCGCCTCTTCTTTCGTTGCCTCGCGGGTGTCTTTCAGTGGGTAGTCCATACCCAGATTATCGTACTTTACTTTTCCCATGGAGTGGTATGGGAGAACGTCGAGCGCTTTTACGTTGTTTAAGGTACTTATAAATTTACCCAAGCGTTCCAAATATTCCTGGTACAGTGTAATGCCCGGAACGACAACGTGACGAATCCATACAGGGACGTTCTTCCCGTCAAGATATTTTGCGAAAGCAAGAATATTTTTATTTGAGTGTCCTGTCAATTCTTTATGTTTTTCGTCATCAATGTGTTTGATGTCGAGCATGACTAAATCAGTAAGTCCAAGCAGAATATTTAATTTATTCATAAAGACTTCATTTTCAGGCTGGAACATAACTCCTGAGGAATCTATACAGGTGTGAATTCCGTCTTTTTTTAACTGAGTGAATAATTCGATAAGGAAATCCATCTGCATCATCGGTTCGCCGCCTGTAACGGTCACGCCGCCATTGCGGTAAAACGGACGGTTTGTATAAAAGCCTTCCAATACTTCCGCAACAGTGTGCTGTTCGCCTGTATTTACTTTCCAAGTGTCAGGGTTGTGACAATACTGACATCTCATCGGGCAACCCTGCAGGAAAACAACGTAGCGGATTCCCGGTCCGTCAACCGTCCCACAACTCTCAATAGAGTGGATATAACCTTTTGTCATGATAAAACCTCCTCGTATTTTGTATGCTAATAACTCGCAAAACGCCCTGTCGGGCTGTTCCGTCGCTACACGACTGTTTTGCTCGTATATATTCATGCGCGATAAAAAGTGTCCGCGCTTACTCGCAAAACGCCCTGTCGGGCTATTCCGTCGCTACACGACTATTTTGCTCGTATACGTGCGTCCACTCCGTTAATGCAAAACCGGACAAATCCTCATGCAAGCATGAATTTGCCCGGTTTGATTAACGTCTGAATTTTATCACTTACATGCCTTCGTGGAATGTACGTGAAATAACGTCGTCCTGCTGTTCTTTTGTTAATTTAATAAAGTTTACTGCGTATCCTGAAACACGAACTGTTAACTGTGGGTAGTTTTCAGGGTGTTTCTGAGCGTCTAATAATGTTTCTCTTGTGAAAACATTTACGTTTAAGTGGTGTCCGCCCTGTTCTACATAACCGTCTAACATATTTACTAAATTATCAATCTGCTGCTGATTTACTGCCATAGTAATTACCTCCTATATTGTTTTATCTACTATTCGTTGTCAATGCTTTCCATAATGTTTGGAATGTTACAAGCCTGATTTCCGCATTCTTCGATTCTGTCTAAGTCAAGATCTCCTGCAAAAATCTGGTCTTCTTTTCCTAATGCTCCAGGAATGATTGAGAATGTATTTGAAATACCGTCCTGAGCATGTCTGAATGGGATCTTAGCAACTGATGCAAGAGATGCTAATGCTCCGTGAGAGTCACGTCCGTGCATTGGGTTTGCTCCCGGTGCTAATGGTTCTCCCATTTTTCTTCCGTCAGGTGTGTTACCTGTTTTCTTACCATATACTACGTTAGAAGTAATTGTTAAGATAGAAGTTGTTGGAACACCGTGACGATATGTGTGGTGTTTTCTTACTTTGTCCATAAATGAACGAACGATGTCAACTGCGATTTCGTCAACACGGTCATCGTTGTTTCCGTATTTAGGGAAATCTCCTTCTACTTTGTAATCTACAACCAATCCGTCTTCATCTCTTACAGGTGTTACTTTAGCGTATTTAATAGCGCTTAATGAGTCGGCAACTACAGAAAGTCCTGCGATACCTGTAGCAAAGTAACGTTTTACATCTCTGTCATGAAGAGCCATCTGAAGTTTTTCGTAAGAATATTTATCATGCATATAATGAATGATATTTAATGTATTTACATAAAGTCCTGCTAACCATTCCATCATGTCGTCGAATTTCTGCATTACATCATCGTAATCAAGAACATCGCCTTCTACTGCGCGGTATTTTGGTCCAACCTGAATTTTAAGTTTTTCATCAATACCACCGTTGATAGCGTATAATAAACATTTTGCAAGGTTTGCACGTGCTCCGAAGAACTGCATTTCTTTACCAACTCTCATTGAAGATACACAGCAAGCGATTGCGTAGTCATCTCCGTGAGTCTGACGCATTAAATCATCATTTTCATACTGGATAGAAGATGACTTGATTGACATCTTAGCACAGTATTCTTTGAATGCGTGTGGTAAACGTGTTGACCAAAGAACTGTTAAGTTTGGTTCCGGAGCAGTTCCTAAGTTGTCTAATGTGTGTAAGTAACGGAATGATGTTTTTGTAACAAGTGGACGTCCGTCAACACCAACACCACCGATTGATTCTGTTACCCATGTTGGGTCACCTGAGAATAATGCGTTGTATTCAGGTGTACGTGCAAATTTAACAAGACGTAATTTCATAATAAAGTGGTCAATGTATTCCTGAGCCTGTTCTTCTGTGATTAATCCTCTGTCTAAATCACGTTTGATATAGATATCGATAAATGTAGAAGTACGTCCAAGACTCATGGCAGCACCGTTCTGTTCTTTAACTGCTGCAAGGTATCCGAAGTATAACCACTGAATTGCTTCTTTTGCGTTTGAAGCAGGTTTTGTAATATCGTATCCGTAGATTTCACCTAATTTAGCTAAGTCGCTAAGTGCACGGATCTGTTCAGATAATTCTTCGCGAAGACGAATGTTATCTCCTGTCATTCTTACTAAAGAAGTAGCAAGCTGCTGTTTCTTATCTTCGATTAACCAGTCTGTTCCGTATAATGCAACACGACGGTAGTCACCGATGATACGACCACGTCCGTAAGCATCAGGAAGTCCTGTGATGATAGCGGATTTTCTTGCAAGTCTCATTTCAGGTGTGTAAGCATCAAATACACCCTGATTATGTGTTTTTCTGTATTCTGTAAAGATTTTTACGATTTCAGGGTCTACTTCGTATCCGTTTTCATGACAAGCATTCTGTGCCATACGGATACCACCAAATGGCTGAAGGGAACGTTTGAAAGGTTTGTCTGTCTGGAAACCAACGATCTGCTCTAAGTCTTTGTTTAAATATCCAGGTCCGTGAGAAGTAATTGTAGATACGATTTTTGTATCCATGTCTAATACTCCGCCTGCTTCGCGTTCCTGTTTAGAGAGATCCATTACCTGAGCCCAAAGTTTTGTAGTAGCTTCTGTTGGTCCTGCTAAGAAAGAGTCGTCTCCTTCATATGGAGTGTAGTTCTCCTGAATAAAGTTACGGACATTTACAGATGTACGATTCCAGCGACCAGGTTTAAATCCGTCCCAACTCGCATTCCAGTTTTTTTCCATTTTAAAAATCCTCCTAAATATGTTTACTTTATAATGTCACCAGAAGAGTGTATTTATACACAATTCTTTAGTTTGTTAAAATATTCACTACGCTTAGATTATAAGGAAAAAAGAAACACCAGTCAATAGTATAACAACGGTTAGATTGTACTAAATTGAATACAGTATACAAGTGAGTACAATTTTCCTTTGCCAAATCGTAAAATTAAGAAAATATTTATTCTTTTTTCACAAAATTAGTGTATAGTAACATTATTAAAAAAAGAATGTAAAATAATTAGGAGTGTATAAAGAGATGAAAAGAAAGTTACAGGTGCTTTTAAGCTTAGTCTGCACTGCGGTATTATTTTCTTCATGTGCCTCAACAGACACACAGAAAGAGAACGTGACACAAAAAGAAGAAGGAAGAAAAGTAAATGAAAAGCAGAGCAATCTTGATGTATTAAATCCAATTGCATACAGCGATGTGTCGGGAATCAAACTTGAACCGGGTTCTTACATATCTATAATAGGAAAGAGCAATAACGGTGAATTTTGGGAGGAAGTAAAAGCGGGAGCAGAGAGAGCGGCGGAAGATTTGAATGCCGCTTTAGGATATAAAGGGGAAGACAAGATTAAAGTAAATTATAGCGGGGCTTCCAAAGGTGAGAATATTGAGGATCAGATTAATATTTTAGATGAGGAACTGGCCAGAAATCCGGTTGCTGTCGGAATAGCGATTATTGACTCAACGGCCTGTGAAGTGCAGTTTGATTTGGCTGCGGAGAATGGTATTCCGATTGTTGCATTTGACTCGGGAAGCGATTACAAAAATATTCAGGCAATGTGTTCAGCGAACAACAGCGAAATCGGTAAAACAGGCGCTACAAAGTTGGCATCTGTTTTGGACGATACAGGTGAAGTGGCATTGTTTGTACACGATAAAGAATCCACAAGTGCAAAACTTCGTGAAGAAGGATTTTTAAAAGAGATACAGGAAAATCACCCTAATATTAAAGTCCCTCTTGTGTACCATTTAGATGACTTGGAAGAAACAGCGAAGACGATTGCTTCCGAGAGAAATAAGAACAAGAAGGAGGGAGAGAAAGATGTTCTCCCTGAGGAGATAACACAGACGGAAGCGATTCAGTATGTGTTGAAGAAAAACCCTAATATAAAAGGTTGTTTCTCAACAAATATTAGTGCAAACGAGGAATTGCTGACAGCGTTGGAAGGGGAAGACAGAGATTTAAAAATTATTTCAGTGGACGGTGGAGAAAGCCAGTTACAAGCGCTCAAAGATGGAAAAGTGAACGGTCTGATTGTGCAGAATCCATATGCGATGGGGTATGCTACAGTGATTTCAGCGGCGAGAGCGTCACTTGGAATGGGAAATCAGGCATTTATTGATTCAGGATTTATTTGGGTTACAAAAGATAATATGAATAAGAAAACAATTAAGAGAATGTTATATTAAAAGAGAGGGAGAAAATTACATTTCTCCCTCTTTACTTTTTGGAAAGCGAGAAAATAAATTCTGTTCCAACCCCTTCGGTGCTGATAACATTAATACTTTCTCCGTGTGCGTTGATAATTTCTTTCACGATGGCAAGTCCAAGCCCCGTTCCCTTTTTGTCTTTACCTCGTGACAAATCTGTCTTATAAAAACGTTCCCAGATTTGATTAATGCTTTTCTTAGGAATGCCGATACCGGCGTCCTTTACGGAAACAAAAACTTTGCCGCCATGTTCGGTTGTTTCCACATAGATACTGGAATCCGCATTGCTGAATTTCACTGCGTTATCAAGGAGATTGTATAAAACCTGTTGGATTTTCCGCTTATCCGCATAGACAAAAATCGTTTTGGAGGCAAATAAAAGTTCAATGGAAATTTTTTTTGCCGTGCATCTTCCCTCAAAAGAGATAGCGGTGGTACGTATAATCTCGTGAATGTCAAAAGAACTTTTGTCCAGCAGCAGTTCTTTTGTGTCAAATTCATTTAAAGTAAGCAAATCCTGTGTTAAATCCGTAAGTCTTTCCGTTTCAAATAAGATAATGTTTAAATATTTGTCATACATTTCTACCGGAATGGTTCCGTCCGCAATGGCATTGACATAGCCTTTGATGGAGGTGAGAGGTGAACGGAAATCGTGGGAAACATTTGCGATAAATTTCTTCTGATAACTGTTCATATCTTTTAACTGGTTGGACATATAGTTTAAAGATGCCGACAGGTAGCCGACCTCATCATCGGTATTGATGTGTATTTCATGGTCCAAATTTCCGGACGCATATTGTTTTGCCGCCTCGGTAATTTTTCTAAGGGGACGGTAAATAAAAAAGTGCAGTCCCAATAAAATAGAGAACGACAAAATATAGATTACGAGCAAAGTGATATATACAACATTCAAAATCGAATCTTTCGTTTCCGTCAAATCAGAATAAGATTTGTGAATTAAAATATATCCTTTCGTATAAAACCCTTGTGTTACCGGGGCGATTACCGTAATCATTTCTTCCGAAAAATAATTATGATAATTTCCGATAAGATACTGCTCATTTCCTGCCTCAGCCGGATTAAAATCGGTAATCTGAGCGGGACTGGAGGTGGAAGGATTACTGTGGGAGGACAGTAGAAGCTTTCCGTTTCTGTCCGTAATCCATACATCTGCGTGCAGATAAGCAGTCAACCCGTTCAACTGCACCTGCGTATCATTTAGTGAAAGTGTATTGGTGAAGAAACCGGGAAGATATTCTTTTCCCATTAAATTGGCTTCTTTATATAACTCTCCTCCAATCTTTGTCTCCAGATTTGTTGCAAGGAGAGTTGAACCTAAAGTGGCAACAGTAAAAATACTGAGAAAACCAAAAGCGATATAAATCAAAATAAACTTTAAATAGAGGGTGCTTCGCATATTACTTTACCTCAAATTTGTATCCGATGCCCCACACTGTTCCAAGACTCCATGTAGGGTGATCTTTGATTTTTGCGCGAAGTCTCTTAATGTGTACGTCCACTGTTCGGGTGTCTCCCATGTAGTCATACCCCCAAATCTGATCTAATAACTGTTCCCTTGTGAAAACCTGATTTGGCGATGCGGCTAGAAAATAGAGCAGTTCCAGTTCCTTTGGCGGCATTTCCACAGGAAGGTCGTCGACAGTGACGGAATAGTTTGTCAGATTGATTTCAATCCCCGGGTAAACTACACATTTTCCTTTGTCTGCCACAGGAATCTCCTGCTTGGCAGGCTGGTAACGGCGAAGAACAGCCTTCACCCTCGCCACAAGTTCCTTTGCATCGAACGGTTTAATCATATAGTCGTCCGCACCGAGTTCCAGACCGAGTACCTTATCAAAAATTTCTCCTTTTGCGGAGAGCATAATAATCGGTGTGTTGGATTTCGCACGTATCTCCCGGCAGACCTGATAACCGTCGATACCCGGCAGCATCAGGTCGAGAAGAATTAAATTAGGCTGATAGGAATCAAATGTAGTCAGCGCCTCCTCACCATCATGTACCATCATTGTGTCAAAGCATTCTTTTGTCAGATAGAGAGAAATCAGTTCTGCAATGTTTTCATCATCATCTACAATTAGGATTTTTTGTTTTGTTACCATAAGTGTCTCCTTTTCTTTTATTTGAACTCAACGATAGTTACACCGGCATCGCCCTCACCGAAAGCACCGAGGCGGTATGATTTAACATATTTAAGCCGTTTTAAATAATTGTGAATTCCCTGACGCAGCGCTCCCGTTCCTTTACCGTGTACGATTCGCACCGGGGTTAAATGTGCAAGATAGGCGTCATCTAAATATTTATCCAGTTCCGCGATTGCCTCATCGACAGTTTTCCCAAGCAGGTTGATTTCAGGACTGACGGAAAGGGATTTACTCATTTTCATTTTTCCGCTTGAAGTTCTTCTCATCTGTTTTGCGGTGATGGTCATTGGCTCTTCAATGATTTCCAAGTCAGAAATATTTACCTGAGAGCGGAGAATACCCATCTGTACGAAGAGGTTTCCTTTGGCGTCGGGAAGGGAACTGACTGTTCCGGTTAAGTTCATACTCAATACTTTTACGGATTCGCCCAGTTTAAAATCTCCGGGTTTATGTTGCTTTTTCGGTTTCTTCGGCTGAATGGAAGATTTTTCCTGTGTTTTGGAAATCTTTTGGCGGAGACGTTCGCGCTCTCTTTCCATTTCTGCAACCGAAATATTCTCTTTTCCAAATTTGCGGAAGTTTTTCATTGTCTCGTCGGCAACTTCTTTGGCGTCACGGAGAATTGCGTTGGCTTTCTCGTTTGCCTCGCGCAAAATACGTTCTTTCTGCTCGTCCAAACGAACCTGTTTTTTCTCAACACGAGATTTTAACTGCTGGATTTCCTGCTTGTAGGAAGCAATTTCCGCTCTCTCTTTCTCGATTGTCTTTCTGCTTTCCTCGAGGTCGGAAAGTAAGTCCTCAAAAGATTCATCGTGTTCGGAAAGTTGGCGCTTTGCCTCGTCGATAATATAATCGGGAAGACCGAGTTTTCCGGAAATGGCAAAGGCGTTACTTTTTCCCGGAATACCGAGCAGCAGGCGGTAAGTCGGACGAAGGGTTTCCACATCGAACTCACAGCAGGCATTCTCCACACCCTCGGTGGAAAGAGCAAATATTTTCAGTTCACTATAGTGAGTTGTAGCCATTGTGCGAATGCCCCTCTGATGTAAATGAGAGAGAATGGCAGTTGCCAATGCAGCCCCTTCCGTCGGATCGGTTCCCGCACCTAATTCATCGAAAAGAACGAGGGAATGTTCGTCCACGTCTTTCAAGAAAGAAACAATATTTGTCATATGGGACGAAAATGTACTCAGGCTCTGTTCAATGCTCTGTTCATCTCCGATATCCGCATAGACTTCATGGAATACCGCAAGTTCAGAGCGGTCAAGGGCGGGTATATGAAGACCGGCCTGCCCCATCAAAGTAAACAGACCGACTGTTTTCAATGAAACGGTTTTACCTCCGGTGTTCGGTCCGGTGACGATAAGCAAATCAAAATCTCCGCCCAAAGTCAATGTGATTGGAACAACTTTTTTCTTATCTAAAAGCGGGTGACGTCCCTCACGGATATGAATGTATCCTTTCGTGTTAAAAATAGGTTTGCCGGCGTTCATGGAAAGTGCGAGCATACCTTTGGCAAAAATGAAGTCCAATTCGGTAAGGATAGCAAAATTTGTACGCAATTCCTGTATATATCCTCCTGCCTCTTCGCTTAATCGGGAGAGAATAACTTGAATTTCTTCCTGCTCTTTTCCATAAAGTTCTTTTAAGTCATTGTTTAATTTTACAATCGCCATAGGCTCGATAAATAAAGTGGAGCCTGTTGAAGACTGGTCGTGAATCATGCCCGGGACCTGACTTCTGTATTCTGCTTTTACGGGAATACAGTATCTGTCGCCGCGCATGGTAATGAGTGAATCCTGCAAATAGGATTTCAGTGAACCGCTGACAAGAGAAGTTAACGTAGAGTGAACACGCTCGTTTAATAACTGTATACTTCTTCTGATATGTTTCAGAGTGCTGCTGGCGTCATCACTGATTTCATCTTCCCCTAAAATACAGCGGGAAATCTCGTTTGATAAAACTCCCAATGGCTCTAATTGGTTAAAATAGGTATCCAGACAATCTTCCAAATCGTCCACTGTATCGTGTCTTCCAAAAGATTTCACACGGTTTGTTACCTGAAGGAGTTTGGCAATGCGAAGAAGTTCGTTGCATGTCAGGACACCGCCCACTTCAAGACGCATCAGGGAATCTTCTATCGGATAACAGCCGCTGAAGGAAATACGTCCTTTTTTTACAATTCTTGTAAATGCAGATGCAGTCTGTTCCTGTGCGAGATTAATATCCCCGATATTGAGCATCGGACTTAACTTCTTACAGCGGTTTTTTCCGCTTGGAGAAGAAGCCTGCTCTTCCAGTAAGTCAATAATTTTATTGTATTCTAATTTTAATTGTGCTTTCTTATTCATAGTCTACCTCAATTTTTTATAGCAAATTACAAAGTCCTATAAATTACATTTTACCTTATTTAAAGGGGAATGAAAAGGAAAATATTGAACAATGAACATCAATCATGTATACTATACAAAGGAGAATAAAGGAGTCGATATATGTCTACGGAATCAAACAAAATCCAACGGGAAGATCCAAACGAACAGAAAGATAAAGAATTTTCCTTTTTGCAGGAAACAATTAAGTCAGAGCAGATGACAGGCAGAAAATTGGCGGGGCGCGTGGTAAAAATAGCGGCGTGCGGACTCTTTTTCGGTCTTATGTCATGTGTCGGATTTTTTGCGTTGAAGCCGTGGGCAGAATCTGCGTTCCATCAAAATACAAATCAGGTTACCATTCCAAAAGATGAGGAGAATGTACAGCCGAAAGAAGAAACGGAACAGGGGCAGGCAAACATTCCTAAAATGACATTACAGAATCAGGAAGAGTTGAATGAAGCATTATTTGAAGTTGCAAAAAAGGCGGAGAAAGGTGTCGTGGAAGTTCGGGGAATTCACGGAAAAGAAGGGTGGATTGAGGAAACATACGACACGGTCAACAGTGTATCCGGTACGATAATAGCGGATACGGGAGTGGAAGTTCTTATTTTGGCAAATAATTCTGTTTTAAAAGATGCGGAGAGTCTGACATGCACTTTTTGTGACGGAAGTACATACGCTGCGGAGATAAAAAAACAGGATAAAAACTTGGGCATCGTCATTTTCAGTGTGAAAAAGGCAGCGATGAACAGCACGACATTACGTCAGGTAAGCACTCTTACACTTGGAAATTCCAACCTTGTTACGCAGGGAGATACATTGATTGCACTTGGTAAACCTTTCGGATATACAAGCGGCATCAGTTATGGCATAGCAAGTGCAGTGGATAAAGAAGTGTCTTTTGCAGATGGGGATTACCGAATGATTTTGTCTGATATTCCGGGCAGCGGTAGTGGCAGCGGTATTTTAATTAATACGGCGGGCGAAGTTGTCGGTATGATCAAACCGAATTTATCCGGCAGTGAAAATGTAACTACAACGAATGCACTGGCGATTTCAGACTTGAAAACAGTGATTGAACTTTTATCCAACGGAAGAGGCGTTTCCTATGTGGGAATTACAGGGACGGAGATTACGGGAAAAATTTCCGAAGAACAGGGGCTTCCGGAGGGAGTGTATGTTAAGAATGTAGATTCGGATTCTCCTGCGATGAAGGCGGGTATTCAGTGTGGAGACATTATCACAAGTGTAGGGAAAACAAAAGTGACTACACAGGACGCATATCAGAGCGCCATCTTGGAATACGAGCCGGGAAGACAGATAGAATTAAGTGGAAAACGAAGAAGCAATAACGGTTATGTAGAAATCAAATTTACCGTAACCGTGGGAAGTAAAGAGTAGTGGGATTCGTTTTTTAGAAAAAATAGAAAAGAAAGAGGAAAGAAATGAAATATATTAACACGTTACATGAAGGGGAGACAGTCAGGGACATTTACTTATGTAAAACAAAACGGTCTGCGGAAACAAGAAATGGAAAACCGTATGATAATCTGCTCCTACAGGACAAAACAGGAACGCTGGACGGGAAAGTGTGGGATCCAAATTCAAGCGGAATAGCAGACTATGATGAAATGGACTTCATCGAAGTGTTTGGAGAAGTCATCAGTTACAACGGCACACTGCAGTTAAATATCCGTCAGATCCGAAAAGCGTTTGAGGACGAATACAATCCGGCAGACTATATGCCTACAAGTGAAAAAAGTGTAGACGTCATGTATGATGAACTGCTTGGATACATCAGACAGGTAAACAATCCATATCTGCATAAGGCGTTAGAGCATTATTTTGTCGATGATGAAGCATTTATCAGACAATTCAAAGCACATTCAGCGGCAAAAACAGTACATCACGGATTCGCCGGAGGCTTGTTAGAACATACATTAAGCATTGTAAAGCTGTGCGAATACTATGTGGGAGCATATCCGATTTTAAACAAAGATTTATTATTTACAGCGGCAATCTTCCATGACATTGGGAAAACAAAAGAATTATCCGCATTTCCGGAAAACGACTACACAGACGATGGACAGTTATTAGGACATATCGTGATCGGTGTGGAAATGATACATGATGCAATTCGCACGATTGACGGTTTCCCGGAAAAATTGGCAAGCGAACTAAAACACTGCATTTTGGCACATCACGGAGAACTGGAATACGGCTCACCGAAAAAACCAGCGCTTGCAGAGGCGGTTGCCTTGAATTTCGCGGACAGCACAGATGCAAAAATGCAGACATTAACAGAAATATTCAAAGATAAACAGGGAAGCGAATGGATCGGGTATAATCGATTGTTTGAATCGAACTTAAGAAGAACCAGTTTGTGAAAAAAGTGTGAACGGGGACGTAGTAAAATGAAGAAATGCTACGTCCCCGATTGAAGTTTACCGTGTCCCAAAATGAAGGAGTAAGTATGAGAAAGAACGAAACAGCAGTAGTAAAAATAGAAGATATTGGCGTGAATGGTGAAGGTATAGGCAAGGTTGACGGTTATACTTTATTTGTAAAAGACGCCGTTATTGGAGACGTAGTGGATGTTAAAGTGATGAAGGCGAAAAAGAATTATGGCTATGCCAAACTGATAAATGTTTTAGAGCCTTCAAAAGACAGAGTCCAAGCAAAATGTTCTGTAGCAAGGCAGTGCGGCGGGTGTCAGATTCAGGAACTTTCCTATGAGAAGCAACTGGAGTTTAAGGAAAAAAAGGTACGGGGAAATATAGAGAGAATCGGTGGATTTTCATCAGAATTTTTAGATTCCGTAATGGAAGAAATTTGTGGAATGGACAATCCGTTTCATTATCGGAATAAAGCACAGTTTCCGTTTGGCACGGACAAAAACGGACAGATTGTAACCGGATTTTATGCGGGACGAACTCATCAGATTATTCCGAATATGGAGTGTGCACTGGGGTGTGAGGAAAACGGGAAAATTTTGAAAATTATTGTGGATTTCATGAACAAATATCACATTAGTGCCTATGATGAGAAAACGGGAAAAGGGTTTGTGCGTCATGCGTTGCTCCGATTTGGTTTTACGACAAAAGAGATTATGGTCTGTCTCGTGGTAAATGGGGATAATTTTCCTCACAGTGAAAAATTAGTGGATAACCTGCGAAAAATTGAAGGAATGACGAGTATTACTTACAGTGTCAATAAGGAAAATACAAATGTAATTATGGGAAAAAGTATTCACTTGCTTTGGGGGCAGACATATATCACAGACTATATAGGCAATGTGAAATACCAGATTTCTCCGCTTTCATTTTATCAGGTAAATCCGAAGCAGACGGAGAATTTATATCAGTATGCTCTTGAATATGCAGGGCTGACCGGTGAGGAAACGGTCTGGGATTTATATTGTGGAATTGGTACGATTTCTCTGTTTTTGGCGCAGAAAGCGAAAAAAGTGTATGGCGTGGAAATTGTTCCGCAGGCGATTGAAGATGCGAAGAGAAATGCTGATATTAATGGAATTGAAAATGCAGAATTTTTTGTGGGGAAAGCGGAGGAGATTTTGCCGGAATACTATGAAAACTATGCCAGGGAACATGACGGTGAAAAGGCGTATGCAGATGTGATTGTTGTTGACCCGCCGAGAAAAGGCTGTGATGAGACATTGCTTCGTACGATGACGGATATGAGTCCCGAGAGGATTGTGTATGTGAGTTGCGATTCAGCTACACTGGCGAGGGATTTGAAGTATTTGTGTGAGAATGGATATGAACTTCAGAAAGTAAGGGCGGTAGATATGTTTCCGAACACGGTTCATGTGGAAACGGTTGTCAAACTGGTTAGAAAAAAGCCCGACACATATATCGACATTACCGTAGATATGAATGAGATTGATTTGATCGCTTCCGAAGCAAAAGCAACTTATCAGGGAATTAAGGATTACATTAAGGAAAAATACGATGTGAAGGTGTCTTCGCTGTATATCGCAAAGGTAAAACAAAAGTATGGAATTATAGAACGAGAAAACTATAGTACTTCCAAGTCAGAAAATGCAAAGCAGCCACAGTGTCCGCCGGAGAAAGAGAAGGTGATTGAGGAAGCGTTGCGGTATTTTAAGATGATATAACAGAAAAATGGTTTGTTTTACAAAAAAGATAAAGGAGATAAGGTATTATGCAACCATATAAAGTTTGGCTTTTTTCAGATTTATTAGAAAAAAATAAGAGAGTATTTAAAGTACCAGTTTATCAGCGTAATTATGATTGGAATAATATACAGTGTGAAAAACTTTATCAGGATATAATGATTGCAAATGAACGTGATCACAAACACTTTACTGGAACAATAGTATACATAGTTGGTATTGATGGCAGTAAATTAAATGAAGTTTTGATTATAGATGGACAGCAACGCCTTACAACAGTATATATTCTCTTAAAAGCACTTTATGATGCTGCAAAGGGAGTATCTGTAAGAATTGAAACTGAAATAGAAGAAGTGATGTTTAATCGGAATTGTGACGAGAAATATAAACTAAAATTAAAGCCAGTAAAAACAGATAATGCACAATTGTGTCTTTTGATTCAAGATAAAGTTGATGAGATGGACAGAAATTCCAATATTTATAAAAATTATATTTGCTTTAAAAATCTGATTAACAAAACATTGCAATCAGGATTAGAAGTAAATGATATTCTTAATGGAATTAAGAAATTGGAAATGGTAGAAATTGTACTTGATAAATCACAAGGAGATGAACCACAAAAAATATTTGAGTCAATTAACTCTACAGGATTAGAATTAAGTTTAGCAGATAAAATCAGAAATTATTTGCTGATGGACGATAATAATCAAGATGAACTTTATGAAAACTATTGGTCGGTTATTGAAAAGAATGTTGGATATCGTAATCTTGGAGATTTTGCCATTAATTTTTTAAATTCGCAAATCAGCAAGTCAGTAAACGGTAAGAATGCGTATCGTTTATTTAAAGAACATTGTGAAGAAAATCATTTGAGTCACGAAGATGTATTAAAAAAATTAAAGAGAATGTCAAAATCTTACGGGGCGTTTATTGGTGAAAATCATTATTACAGCAAGGAGATTTTGGATTACCTACGGGCTTTCTATACCATCAAACAAACAACGGTTCTTCCATTTCTTTTTCGAGTTTTTGATGATTACGAAGATGGAAATATTGATGAAACTACACTTCTTAAAGTATTAAATTATTTGTTGACCTATTTTGTCAGGGTTACTGCTTGCGAAATTAATAAGAATTTGTCTAAGTTTATGAAGGCTATGTATGACAGATTTTTTGATGGGAATTATGAAAAGTATTACGAAAAATTGGTAATATTTCTTAATGATTTAAGAGCTAACGACCGAATGCCGACAGATGCAGAATTTGAAAAAGCACTTATTCATACGCCATTATACAAGAAACCAATTTGTAAGTTTGTGCTTTCTGTGATTGAAAATTCGTCTAAAGAGCATATTGATATCTCTAATCTGACGATAGAGCATATTTTGCCGCAAAAAGAAAATGCAGCTGTATGGAAAAAGGAAGTTGGAAATGACTACAGGAGAGTTTATGAAATATATCTGCATACACTCGGTAATTTGACAATAACTGGGCATAATAGTGAATTAGGAACAAAGTCATTTGCAGACAAGAAGAAAATTATTCGTGAAAATTCAAAGGCAAATATTTTGAATAAAGAAGTTTTGGCGGCAGAGAAATGGGATGAAGAATCCATTCGAAACAGAGCAAAGGTACTTGCCAATATATTGATTGGTAAATTTAATTATGTGGAACTACATTCTGATTTGAATGAACTCAATGAATTAAGTTTTGGTGTTAATAGTGGCATAGATTTTTCAAACACTAAACCGGAAGGATTCGCGTTTGTCGGTGAGTACACAAAGACATTAAGTTGGGTAGATCTTCTGACAAAATTCATCAGCATTGCTTATGATTTGGATGAAGATACATTTAGTGATTTAGCAGCGAGCAACTATTCATTGCCGAATGCGGATAGAACATATATTAGTAATGACGAAAGAAAACTTCGTAAAGCTAAACAGATTGATAATAGCGGAATTTATTTTGAAACCAATTTATCAACTAATAATATTATCTCGTTTATAAAAAATTTGTTAGAAAAAATGAATTTGGATATAGATGATTTTAGTTTTTCTCTTTCAGAAGCTCCATTTGATATTAATGATGAAAATACATGGTCAGAAGGAATGTTACCGGTAGCAAAGTTGTTTTATAATTTGATTGAGGAACTTATCAAACAAACAAAAATTACAGAAGAAGAAATTGAACAACTAAAAACAAAAGAATATACAAAGAGTTTATTTAGAGCCACAGACTATCCTGCTGTTGCAAATAATCGAACAGATAATATGGGGAATTCATTACACAAGCGATACAGAACTAAAGAATTGCAATTTAATGGGAAGAATATCTATATCTCTACTCAATTTTTTGAAACGGATAGAAGTGCTGTAATCCAATGGTATAAAGCACATTTAAGTTAATAAAGTATGTTGGTTAGTGATAATCGGCACATTGGAAATAATAAAAATCCTTTTGTAAAATGATAGTACAATCAAATTACAGGAGGATTTTTTATGATAACATTATTTGAACAACAGGGTGGTATATATTACAATCAGGGCGATTATTTTATCCCCTGTGTGGAAACCAAAGAGCAAGGAGATTTACATATCGGCGTGTGGGCAAATCGTCATCGGCAGTATCTCAAACAATATCATCGAGTGAGATATTACAATCTTTTAACTTCGGAAAAGTTGTACGAGTATCTTGCTGACATCGAAGAACAAGGGGGATTGCGATGACAATGCAGCAAATAGTTCAACAGTTTCAGGACGAAGTCATGGAAGCACATTTGAGAAAACTGCGGGCAGAGGATGAAGGGTATCAAGAAATTGAAAGGGAATTATTGAGATTGTCACATAAGGTTCAAGAACATGTGAAAACGATTAGTGATAGTCAGCAAAAAATTCTTATGGAGTACAGTGATACCAGGAATAGTCAAGAATCTGCCCACTACAATTGTTTGTATCGTTCCGGAATGAAAGATGCGGTTAGGATATTGCAGTATTTGGAAGTGTTATAAGGAAAAATGCGGAGGTGGCAATGTTGGCCACCTTTGTTGCATATATCATTTGACATTTTATAAATTCAGAGTGATTACTGGACACAACAAAATGAAAATGTGGTAAGAAAATGTTAAATGAAGAACAGAAAAAACAAATTCGTCAAATGGTAGAAACTGGGTGTGGTTATCGTGAAACTATGAAATGTTTGCGGATCTCCAGACAAGAAATTGTGGATTATCGTATTAAGTTGGTAGAAGAAGGGGGACACCTGCGAAAGAAAGATCTGGAGAAAGAAGAAGGAAAAATACATGCCTGTGGTGTGGGAAAGAATATCAGATTTTGTCTACAGGGAGAAAGAAAAATTCTGCAGTGATTAGTGCCGGAGAAATATTATATACTATATCCTTCAGAACCAAGAAAAAGTGCAAGGTGTGCGTATTGCGGAAAGGTATTTAAAATGGTAAACTCAAAAAGAAAGTTCTGCAGTCATGAATGCTATATAAAAAATCGGTTTTGGAGTAAAGAAGGTGCAACACAACTGGTCGATGCACTTATGGTTGGAGAAGATATTGTAATTCCACAGTGGCTGAAAGAAAAATTAAAAGAACGATTATAATGTGGTAGGGTATTGCGAAACTGTATTGGATACTTTAGGAGCAAAATACTTTTGTTAATTTGTATGCTATCGTACGCTTGCCACATGTGGAGACGGTATGCCTTCTACATCGAAAAACTACATCAGCATTTTAGCGATAGTGATTCAATACTAAGAGTACTTTTCAATCAGAATTTAGGAAGGAGAAATCGCTGAAGATATTAGGAACAGTTATTTTAATATTCGGAGGATTTATACTTCTATTATTGATAAAGATAAAAATAAATGCAAATAAACCTATGGCAGAAGAGGGATACTGGGACAAGGTAAAAACAAGTGCTGAAATTGAAACAAAATATATGAGATTAGGTGACTGTATTGTAAAAACTGCAGAGTATCCAATTGCAGGCGAAAGATGGACTAATTACGCTGTTTGGTATCCGGAAGAAATGGAATATGAAGATAAATCCTATCCGCTTATAGTTATGTCGAACGGTACGGGAGTACAAAATTCAAAATATGAGCCGGTATTTAAACATCTTTCCTCTTGGGGATTCATCGTCATTGGAAATGATGACATATCATCTGGGCTTGGAGATTCAGCATCTAAATCTCTTGCTTATATTATGGATTTGAGTGAGAACAAGGAATGTGTTTTTTATAAAAAAATTGATATGAGAAGTTTAATTAGCATGAACTTATGTTATATAATTTGAAAAAATATAGTAAGGGAAAGGAGCAATATGAAATATATTTATAAGATTTCCGGAAAGATAAGTTTGATGTTTTACATTTTTACACTGTATCGGATATGGCACCTGTGTCAATACGGAGGTTTGCGAAGCCATGTGCCAACATTGGCGGTAGGAATGACAGGCCTTGTGGGAACGTTTATTTTATGGGTGATTTCAAGGAAGGTTATCAGAAAGACAGACCCTGCATATCGTGAAAAAAGGACAGTTTTTTATACAGAAATTGCTATTTTTATTATGGCAACACTTTTCTTTGGAGGGCGCATAGTCTATTCTGCAATTCCATATCACGGGGCATTGTCGTGGAAAATGGAAGAATGGCTTCATAAAAAAGAGATAAAATTGGAGCATGATAATGTGTTTGAAAATGGTGTGGAAGGAATTTTGACGGATTTAGATGAAGAACTGGAATTGCCTGAAGAACTTTATATTGCAGATAAAGTTCAAATAGGATTTGACAAAAACGGAAAGATTCAAAACATTGACGCATTTATATACGGGAAAGATAAACAGGGAGAGAAAAGGACGTATCTCATCGACTATGATGCAGACAAGAGTGAGGACATGACAGTTTGGCTGGACGGAAATGTAAATGGCAAATATGATGAAGATATGCGTTTGTCTCCGATGACTCAGATTTTGAAAAGGGCAGAGTGGAAAAAGAAGGTAAATGTCTGGGCGAAAACAGATTATGAAGACAATATATATGAAATATTTTATCTTGGACGAAGAGCATTCGGTTCGGAGGAAGGTTTACGGTATGTTCCGGGAGATGCAGACGGAGACGGGAAGGAAGCCGGAGCGGATAGTTTATTGCAACTTAGAAGAGGCGGAGAAATTGTCGGTTTTGAGGTGTCCTTACATATTCCGGAAAAAAGTAGTGTTACACCTGTCCGATATATTATGGATCCTGAGTATATCAGTCAAGAGAAACTGAACGAAGAGAATGACAAACAGCAGATTGATAAAGCGAAAGATGCGAAGAAGTGGACGGTTGACAGGGGTAATGGAACGATGTATTTCCTATTAGATAACCGCAGCGGCTGGCGTTTGGTGGAAAAAGATGCGGCTGCCGGGAGCAGATTCTACGGACTGGAAAAGACTGCAGACGGAGGAAAGACATGGCAAAGTATAAATGAAACTCCGTTTGGCGAACAGTTTGGAGTTGCGGAAGGATTGTTATTTTTTGACGAGAGTTTTGGGGTTGCAGGGCTTACGGGTGCGTCCCAATCTGAATCTGAATTATACATAACGCGAGATGGAGGAATTTCATTTAAACAAATTGAACTTCCGATGGATACGGTTACGGAACTGCAGGAATCCGCAAAAGAATATGACTATATGCATATGCCGGAGGAGGAAAATAATATATTGACGATAACGGTGACAAAAGACGGAGCGGAGACAGACGGAATTGTGTTCCAATCGACAGATAAAGGAGTTACATGGACATATAAAGAGATGACTGAAAAATCAGGTGATTGATATTACCTGATTTTTTAGTGTTCAATATTCATGACAGATAATACACTGTATTTTTGTAAAACTTAAACAAAATTTAAGGAATAATGAATTAAAAAATGTTGACAAAGCACAAAAACTGGAATACTATTTTCTCATCAATACTATGTAGCGCATCACGCAAAATAAGGAGGGATTTGATGAAGAGAAAAGTTATGGCAGGTATGCTGACGTTTGCAATGCTTGGAATGTCACTGGGAGGATTTCAAACACCGCAAGTGCAGGCAGCGGAAGATTTAGGGAGAGTTGGAGTTCATGTGTCGGCGAAAGAGGGCGGATATGACGAGACACTTCCGGATTTACATTTTAAGAAAGCAGATGCGACAAAGACAAGCGGATATGTAAAAGTATATCCGGAGGAAAAAAGACAGACCTTTCTCGGAGTGGGAGGGGCTATGACGGAGTCGGCTGCTTACAATCTGCAGAAGTTAAGTAAGGAGAAGCAGGAAGAAGTTTACGAAGCGTATTTTGGAGAGAATGGGGCTAAGTATTCTGTTTTGCGTTCTACTATCGGTTCGGCGGACTTTTCGACAAGGTCTTACAGTTACAATGACACGGAAGAACCTGATCCGGAACTGAAAAATTTCAGTATTGAGAAGGATTGGGATTACATTATTCCGGCAGTGAAAAAAGCACAGTCATACAGATCGGACATCAAATTTTTTGCGGCACCTTGGGCACCTCCGGCATGGATGAAGAAAAGCGGTGTAAGAAGAGGACAGACAGGAACAGCAGGTATTAATTTTGTGGATAATTCCGTAAAACCGGAATACTATGAGAGTTATGCAAATTACCTTGTGAAATATATTCAGGAGTATGAAAAAGCGGGAATTGATGTATATTCATTATCTATGCAGAATGAAGCGCAGAACAATCCAAAATGGGAGGCGGCTACATGGTCTACAGATGCGGTGATTGATTTTGTGGGAAATCATCTCGGACCTGCACTCGAGAGAAATAACTTAGATCCACAACTTTTAATTTGGGATTGGGATAAGGGAAATGATCCGATGCACCATGACGGATTTATTGATTTTAACACAAAAGTATTGAGCAATGAGAAAGCAAGAAAATATATTGACGGAATCGCATTTCATTGGTATGCAGGTGATGTGTGGCATGAAATTCAGGGAGTTCCGATGTGGTCTAAAGACTTTTACAGTCTGGATACGGTGAAAGAAAAATTCCCGGATATTCATCTGTATGCCACAGAGGCATGTCAGGAAAAAGGGGCATGGTTTGGAAGTTTTGATCCTGCTGACCGATATATTTATGATATTTTAAATGATTTTGAACACGGAACGGAAACATGGATTGACTGGAATCTTGTTCTCGACAGAGAGGGAGGCCCTACTCAGGGTGTAGTAAACAAATGTCACGCTCCTGTTATGCTAGATGAAAATAATAACGTATGCTATCAGCCGTCTTATTACATTTTGAAACAGATTAGCCGAACGGTACAGCCCGGAACAGTCAGCATTAAGACAACGACAGATACGGACATTGTGAAAACGGCGGTAATGGACGATGAGGGAATGGTTTCTGTCATGCTTGGAAATATTACGGATAGCGAGAAGAAAGTTACCGTGATAGATGATGACAGAAGTGTGGACGTTACATTAAAACCACATTCACTGACAACAGTGAAGTATGACAGCGACTATCAGCCTGACGGAGATATAGACGAAACACTTCCTGACGTGGCAGTAAAACCGATTGCCGCAACAGCAAGCAGTTATGAGAAAAATCCAATCTACAATTATCAGGCAGTTTCAGCCATCGACGACAGCATGAAGACAAGATGGGCAAGTGACTGGACAAATCAGGAAGACATTACATTTGAACTTTCGTCAAGAGCGACTGTTTCCGGTATACAGTTGTATTTTGAAAACGGACATGATGCGCTGTATGATATTCAGGTATCCGACGATGGGAAAAACTTCAAAACCGTCAAAACGGTGATGATAGAGGAGATGAAGTCTCCGCAGGTAACGGTACGGTTTAACCCTGTAAAAGCGAGATATGTAAGATTCCAGGGTATTCAGAGAAATGATAAATATGGATATTCCATTTATGATGCAAAGGTATTGGTAAAACAATAATAAAAAAACTGCTGCGCTGTGTAAAACGGTGCAGCAGTTTTCATGTTATTCCCCTTTTTGAATCATTTTTCTATATTTTCCCGGTGTCATATTAATGATTTTATAAAACAGTCTGGAAAAATGCTGGGAATCATTCAACCCTATTGATAAAGCAATATCCACAAGGGGCATATCGGTGGAACTCATCAACTGAATTGCCTGATTGATCCGATAAATATTAATGTAGTTGGCAAGCGTAAGGTTCATGTGCCGGGAGAAAAGTTTTCCAAGATAGCGGGTGGAAATGTTTAATTCTTTCGCAATATCGGGGATTAAAATCTTCTCCTGAAAATGTTCCGAAACATATTGAAGCGTATAGGAAATATAACGGTTCTGCACATGAACACTCGGTGTCAGAGGTTCGTCCTTAGAAACCTGTTCCAAAACGTATAGCATTAACTGTGCGACATACAGATTGGTTGATATGGCGGAATAAGAATTCGGATTCTGATAAACGCCCACAATGGAAGTCACTAGATTAAAAAGGGTAATGTTTGACGGTTGTTTATAATAAAAATCGCAGTGAAATAATAAGGCATCTGAAAGTGATATGGAAAATTCAGGTGTCTTTTTCACTAAAATATGTGCAAACAATTCAGGTTCAAAGTGAATGTGCAGAAATTCACACTGCTCATTTTCTTTCACCTCAAAAGAATGAACCGTGTTCGGTAAAATCATAATAAAATCATCTTTTTTGCAGGAAATATCTTTTCCGTTAATATTCATAAAACAATTTCCCTGTGTAATCAGATAGACCTCAAAACTGGTATGAATATGACGCCCAAAGAGATACGGACCTGAGTGACTTTGCAGACAGCCTCCGGAGACGGCACAGGCGGAAATATCAAAGTAATCAGATGATGTTGAAGAAACCATTATATACCTCTTTTCCTGCCATAAAATTGGCAACTTTTTCTATTATAAGTATACAAAGAAAAAGTGGTGATGTAAAGAAGATAGTTCTGAATTATACAAAAAGGGGAGAAGTTATGGTACATATATACAAGCAATTTTGGAAAAAGAATGATATGATAGAAATATAAAAAAAGAGAATGATTAGGAGAAAACATATTGAAAAACAAAAAAATGTTGGTAATAAGTACCTGTATCATAATTATTATCATAGGTATTTTGTTCATAAGTGAAATGATGAAAAAAAAAGAGCAAGAGGAAGTTCCTCAGGTAGTAACAACTATATCGGAGGAGGAATATAATTTCTATTGCGAAATTGTACAAAAAAATTATAAAGGGAAAGATAAGAAAAAACTGGAAGAATTGACAAAACAATATGCAGAAAATGTGTATGCACAATACACACTTGGACAAAAATGTGGAGTGTGTGAGCCATATTCTTACGAATATTTGAAAATGAAAATGGAAACGGAAAATCAACAGCGGAAGGCGAAAAAAGAAGCCGGGGAAGTTGTATATGGTACATTAGAATTTAAATTGGACGGATATTTACAATATCAGTTAAGTAACTTAAGACTTTCTATCATTGACAGTGTCGTAAAGAATAGTGATAAAACATTAGAAAAGAAAGCAAAGAAATATTGGGAAGAGCATCAGGATAAATTTAAAAGAATTGCTTCCGTAGAATATCGGCTTGATAAGGAAACAAAAGTAGTGACATGGAAAGATTTTCCGATGTTAGAGAAAACA
The DNA here is from genome assembly GCA_902381685.1 of Lachnospiraceae bacterium. GTDB lineage: Bacteria > Bacillota > Clostridia > Lachnospirales > Lachnospiraceae > Faecalimonas. Next base: position 573,051 of record LR698958.1, read on the forward strand.
GATAGTCAGTTATTTACTTATTTATATGAAGGAAAAGAAGGAGATACTTTTTCCATTGAAGAAAATGGGCAGATAGTTGAAGGCGAGATTATAAAGAAAACAATGGAAAAAACAGAGTTTAATGAAAATAAAACGGAGATAATAAAAAATTATGTGGGCAGCGTCTATTATGATGAATTAATTGAGCAATTAAAAGAAGAAAATGTACTTGAGTATGAATAAAGCAAAAATAGAGTTCCACGCTATTTTTGGTTTAGCATAAAAAATAAAAAGGAGGAAAGAAATGAAAGGGAAAAAAGTAAAACGTCTTATTGCCGTTGCATTAGCGACAGCGATGACAGTAACTATGTTTCCGGGAATAACACCGGAAAACGCAGGTGCAAGCAGAGTAAAAGCAGCATCTACAGTAACAAATGAAAATTTGTTAAAAAATCCAAGTTTTGAGGAGGCAACACCTTTTACAGCACATTCAGAACAAAACCAGAATAATAAAACGGGAAATTGGTTTTATTTTCAGAATTCTGTAAAAAAGGAAAAAGGAAATGCACATTCAGGAGAATGGAGTGCATCATTAGAGAAAGCGAATGATGCCTTAGAGCAGGATATACCGAATTTGCAAAAAGGAGCAACATATAAAGTATCGGTATGGGCTAAAAATACGAATCCAAGTGGTGTAAAAGCATATTTATGCGTAAAATCTTATGGTGGAAGTGAAAAGAAGGTTCCGATTACATCTGGAGACTATAAAAAATATGAAGTAGAATTTGTTTATACAGGTGATAATTCAGGAAAAAATACGAGAACAGCAATTTGGGTAGAACAGGCAAATACAGGAAATGTTTATGTAGATGATTGGTCATTTACAATCGCCAGTGATCTGAAGAGTTTAAGTGTAGAAAATGGTACATTGACTGCTGAATATAATGAGGATTATACAGGAAAAATGAGTTCTGGTGATTTTGATTTTTCTTTTACATCTTCATTAGAGAGTGAAAAGGCAGAAAAATTGACTATTACAGAAGAAAAAGTCAATGGCAAAATATTAACAATGAAATTTGCTCCAATTAAAAAAGAACCAGTTGAACAAAAAATTACAGTGACAGCAACTTATAAGCCAAAAAAACAACCGTTAGTAGTTGATTTTACGGTAGCATCTTCTGGAGAAACTGTTACAGAAGCAAAATTAGTGGGAATTTCAGCGGAAAATGGAAAAGTGATTGGAAATTTAGATGTAGTTCCTACAATTGCACCGGTGAAAAAAGATTTTGTCTTAGAGTATAAAATCAATGATGGTGCATTTACGAAGGCAGAAGTCAAAGAGTTTACTTATGATAAGGCGAATCAAAATGTAGCATTGACATTTGATAAAATTTCAAGTGCTATAGATGAGAAAAAAGTAACAGTAAAAGTAAGTTATAAAAATGTTGCGAAAACAGCACAGTTTGTTGTAAAACTTGGAAGTGGTGTGAAATATTATGTGGACGCAACAAAAGGAAAAGATACAAACGATGGTACAAGTCCTGAAAAGGCTTGGAAGAGTATTGATAGAGTCAATAAAGAAGTATTCCAGCCGGGAGATGAAATTTTATTTAAAGCAGGAGAAGAGTGGACAGGTGCATTAAAACCACAGGGTTCAGGTGTAGAAGGAGCTCCAATTGTTATTGCAAGTTATGGAGAAGGAGCAAAACCACTTTTAAAACCGGGAAAAGACTGGAAAAATTCTCATATGGATATTGCAAATAAGGTAGTTTCTTCACCTACAGTAAATAACGTAATTACATTTTTTAATCAGGAATATTGGGAAGTAAGAGATTTAGAACTTTATGACCCAACATATAGTCAAAATGCTCAAACTAGAGTTTTCCGTAGAGGAATTAATGTTTCAGCAGAAGATGCAGGTGATCTTCGTTATTTTAAATTTGATAATTTAACAATTCACGGATTTAGAGGACCTAATGACAATGATGGAAAATCATCTGGTGGTATTATTATGACAGTAACTACAAATCGTTATGATGCCTCAAAACGAGTAAGAACTGCTATCCATGACATCAGTGTTACAAATTGTGAAATGTATGATTTAGGAAGATCCGGAATCAACTTTATTTCTCCGTGGACAACAAGAAAAGGCGATGAATGGAATAAATATGGACGTTTTGATTATGTTGGAAAGGGCGAATGGAAACCATATGAAAATTTCCGTTTGAGTAATAATACAATTTACAATATTGACGGCGATGGAACGATTGTAGATGGTTGTAAAAATGCAGTTGTAGATCACAATACAGTATATCGTACAGTATTAAACTGTTGGTATGGAGTTGGATTATTTAACTGGAATTCAGATAATACAGTATTTGAATATAATGAAGTATATGAAGCGTCGCCTTCAGATGCTCTTTTGGGAGCAGGCGATGGACAAGGTATAGAAATTGATGCTCTAAATAAAAATACTTTAGTACAGTATAATTATTTACACAATAATGCAGGCGGTATATTTATGTGGTGTTGTACGGCGACATTAAGGGGATTCAATGGAATTTATCGTTACAATATCAGTCAGAATGATGGAGCAAAACACGGCGTGATTGACTGGAGAGAAGGTCATGAAGGTAGCATGGCATACAATAACACCATTTATTTAGATGACAGTGTCAAGAGAGAATGGCTGAAAAATGGATATACAGGTGGAAAGAGTGATGCAAAATTCTGGAATAATATTGTTGTCAATCGAGGAGAAATGCATGCAACAAATTTCAATGAGCAGGAAATTGACTATGAGAGAAACATTTTTGTTGGATTTGACGCAGTTCCATCTAATGATGAGACAGTTATTCAGGAAGATCCGATGTTTGTAGCAGAAGGAACAGGCGGTAAAGGAATTGATAGTCTGAAAGGTTATAAATTACAGGAAAATTCTCCAGCGATTGATGCAGGAATTAACATTGAAAATAATGGTGGAAAAGATTATTATGGTACACTATTAAGTGATGGTAAAACAGATATTGGTGCAGCGGAATATGTGAAAGTAAAACCGGAAGAACCGGAAAAACCACAGAAACCGGAACAACCTGAAAAACCTGAAAAACCAGAGCAGCCTGAAAAACCGGAACAGCCGCAGAAACCGAATAAACCAAATACGCAGCAGACAAAACCACAAACACAGAATGAAAGTATAAAAACTGCCGATGTATCTCCGATTATTCCGATGATGATCGTATCTATTATGGCGCTCGGAGTGGTTGTTTTCTTAACAATGAAAAGAAAAAATAATCAATAAGTGATAGAAAGGCTATTGCATATAGGGAAACTTATGTAATAGCCTTTTTCTTTATTCTCCCATTGACACTTTTGTCAATATATTTTATTCTACAAACAATCGAATAAAAAAGAAAAGGAGAAATACATGGGATTTTCATTTGATGTCAGTGTACCGGTAGTGACGGTATTTTTTCAGGGATTGCTGAGTTTCTTTTCACCGTGCGTGCTTCCGCTGATACCGATTTATATTAGTTATCTGTCAGGAGGAGCGGGAGTAAAAGGAGAGGACGGCAAGATTCATTTTAAAAAGAGTAAAGTAATGCTTCACACGTTATTTTTTGTTTTGGGAATCAGTTTTACTTTTGTTGTTTTAGGGCTGGGAGTTTCAGCGTTTGGAAGTTTCTTCAAGGATAATCAGTTGATTTTTGCGAGAGTAGGCGGAGTTCTTGTTGTCGGATTTGGGTTATACCAACTTGGGGCGTTTGGAAAGAGTTCTTTTCTTGGAAAAGAGAGACGTTTGCCGATGAAAGCAGATGTGCTTGCCATGTCCCCGATTGTTGCCTTTGTTATGGGATTTACGTTTAGTTTTGCGTGGACGCCATGTGTAGGACCGACGCTTGCCAGTGTACTTTTAATGGCAGCATCGGCGACGACAAAGTGGACGGGGTTTGCACTGATAGGCGTATATACGGCAGGTTTTGTTCTTCCGTTTTTGGCAGTTGGATTGTTTACGACTACAGTTTTAGAATTTTTCAAAAGTCACATGAAAGTAGTCAGGTATACAGTGAAAATCGGGGGAATTCTGATGATTCTTATGGGTGTACTGATGTTCACGGGAAAAATGAACGCATTTACCGGATATTTATCGGGAACTTCTTCCAATACGGAGACAAAGAAACCGGAGAAAAAAGCGGAGGAAACGGAGGCGGAGAAGCAGGAGAAAGAATCTGAAGACAGTGAGATGTCCGCCATTGATTTTACTTTATATGACCAGTATGGAAAAAAACATTCTTTGGCAGACTATAAAGGAAAAACCATTTTCCTGAATTTCTGGGCCACATGGTGTCCGCCGTGTAAAGCGGAGATGCCGGACATACAGAAACTTTATGAATCATATGGAGATGACGGGGAAGTGGCTATTTTAGGTGTGGCTGCTCCAAATATAGGGAATGAGACAGATGAAGAGGGAATTAAGACATTTTTAAAAGAAAATGGTTATACTTATCCTGTACTCATGGATACGGAAGGAGAATTATTTATGCAATACGGTATATCTTCCTATCCGACTACGTTTATGATTGATAAAGAAGGAAATATCTTTGGATATGTCAGTGGTCAGTTGTCGGAGGATATGATGAAGAGTATTATTCGGCAGACAATAGAAGGAAAACGTGAATAATAACTATGGGAAATATAGGCGATTTATGATATAGTCAAGGAAATAGAAATTAAAAGGAGGGATTGTTATGCCAGCACTTTATGCACATAACCAGTTTGGAAATCGTGTTTTACAGAAACTTGATGCGAAGAAAAGAGAGTTTCTTTTAAGGAATTTGAGACAGTTTAGAATAGGGTTACAGGGTCCGGATTATCTGTTTTTCTACAAACCTTTATCGCCTAACCCGGTAAGTCAGATAGGGTTTCAGATACATGAAAGACCGGCGTCAGAATTTATAGAATACGCAAGAAAGGTGATTCGGGAAAACGGAACGGAATCTCCGGAGTATGCGTATATTCTCGGTTTTATCTGCCATTTTGCTCTGGACAGCGAGTGTCATTCATTTGTGGCAGAGGAAATGGAGAGAACGGGAATCGGTCATGTGGAGTTGGAGAGTGAGTTTGAGAAATTTTTAATGCGAAAAAATGGTGAAGAACCGCTTTCTTATCCGGTAGGAAAAACTTTTCCGACAGATAAGGACACGGCGAAGTGTGTAGCAAAGTTTTATGAAGGCGTGGAGCCGGAGGAAGCACATAAAGCGTTAAAATCCATGAGAAAATATAAGAGTATTCTTGTGGCGCCGGGGAAAGTGAAAAGAACTATTTTAAATAGAGGAATGAAACTGTCCGGACAGTACGATGCCCTTCAGGGACATTTATTTAAAGTGGAAGATAATCCAAAGTGTGTGGAAAGCAATGCAGGTCTTTATGAGAGATTTAAAAATGCTGTTCCGGTAGCAGAATATCTTATTCAGAAATTTGATGAGTATTTGGAAGGAAATGAACTGGACGAACGCTTTGAACGTGATTTTGAGTAACCGCGGGGGACATACAAATGAATAAGAGTAAATTGACGAAGTTAGAAAAATATTGGATTTTATATGATGTGGGGAATTCGGCATTTATTTTGCTTGTATCTACGATTATTCCGATTTATTTTGATGCAATGGCAGAAAAAGCGGGAATTTCAGAGGTGGATTATCTGGCGTATTGGGGATACGCAACTTCTGTTGCCACATTTTTGGTGGCAATTATCGGTCCTATTTTAGGAACAATTGCAGATACGAAAGGATATAAGAAACCGATTTTTGCCGTCAGTATGATGGTCGGAGTGCTTGGCTGCGCAGGACTTTCCCTTCCGACATCGTGGATTGTCTTTTTGGCAGTGTTTGTGGTGGCGAAAGTAGGATATTCAGCCAGTTTGATATTTTATGATGCAATGCTTGCTGATGTGACGACACCTGAGAGAATGGATACGGTGTCCTCACACGGCTATGCATGGGGGTATCTTGGAAGCTGCTTTCCATTTATTATCAGTTTAATATTCGTATTGTTTCATGAGAAAATCGGAATCAGTATGACGGCTGCAATGATATTTGCTTTTTGTTTAAATGCCGGCTGGTGGCTTTTAGTCACTTTGCCTCTTTTGAAAAACTATGAGCAGACACATTATGCGGAAAGAGAAAGCAATCCGATTCGTTCAAGTTTTAGAAGATTGGGACAATCTTTCAGTGAAATAAAAGAACATAAAAAGATATTTTTGTTTTTAATTGCTTTTTTCTTTTATATTGATGGAGTGTATACAATTATCGACATGGCCACAGCGTATGGAAGCGCTTTAGGTTTGGATACGACAGGACTTTTAGTTGCGCTTTTAGTTACACAGATTGTTGCATTTCCGTTTGCACTGTTTTTTGGAAAGGCGTCGAAGAAATACGAGACGGCCAAATTGATAAAAATATGTATTGTGGCATATACGGGTATTGCAGTTTTTGCCATTCAGTTGGACAAACAGTGGGAGTTTTGGGTGCTTGCGGTAGTTGTCGGAATGTTTCAGGGAGCCATACAGGCGTTATCCCGCTCCTATTTTGCTAAAATTATTCCGCCTGAGAAGTCGGGAGAATTTTTTGGTCTGTTTGACATTTGCGGAAAAGGGGCTTCATTTATGGGAACAGCGCTGATGGGAGCGTTTGCTCAGTGGACAGGAAGTCCGAACGGGGGAGTGATTATCTTAGCAATTATGTTTTTGATAGGATTGGCAGTTTTTGTAAAGGCGAATCGACTGGAGGGATAATGAATGAAAGTAAAGAAATTAGACACAGACAGGCAAATCGGAATAGGAGTGTTCTCCTCGTCTTCCCCTATATCAAGTACGACGCCTGTTCGTTATATGAATGGGAAGAAATACTTAGAGGAAAAAGGGTATAATGTTATTGACGGTGTGTTATTTCAGAAGAAAGATTTCTACCGTTCGGGAAGTATTCAGGAGCGGGCAAAAGAATTTAACGAACTGCTTTATCGAGATGACGTACAGATTTTAATGTCTTCTATAGGTGGAAACAATACAAATTCCATTTTACCTTATATTGATTATGAGTATTTAAGAAAACACCCGAAAATGATTGTCGGTTATTCGGATACAACGGCACTTTTATTGGCGATTTATGCAAAAACGGGGCTGGTGACGTTTTATGGACCTGCACTGGCAGCGTCTTTCGGGGAATTTCCGCCGTTTGTCGATATGACATATGAATACTTTGAAAAAATGCTTCGGTATACGGAAGGGACATTTTCATACAAGCAGCCGGAATATTGGACAGATGAATTTGTTGATTGGAGTACACAGAACCGTTCTAAAGAAAAAAGAGATAACGAATGGGTATGTGTAAAAGAAGGAAAGTGTGCAGGAAGAGTTGTCGGCGGGAATCTGAACACGATGGAGGGATTTTTCGGAACGGAATATATGCCGGAAATACGAAAAGGAGATATTCTTTTTATTGAAGATTCATTAAAAGATGCCTGTACGATAGAAAGAAGTTTTTCATTATTAAAACTGGCGGGTGTGTTTGATAAAATCGGCGGACTGATTTTAGGAAAACATGAAAAGTTTGACGACAATGGAACGGGAAGAAAGCCGTATGACATACTAATGGAAGTTATCGGGGAAGCAGATTTTCCTATATTGGCTGAGTTTGACTGTTGCCACACTCACCCGATGTTTACTTTACCGATAGGCTGCAAGATAGAACTGAATGCGACAGAGAAAGAAGTGACTTTATTAGAAACCCCGTTTGATATATAGGGAGGTGTCAAAATATGAAAAAGAAAATGCTTCTGTGTCTTCTCACTATTTTTCTCTTTACTGTTTTTGTTACGGGCTGTGACGTGGAAAAAGAAAAATCACAAAGTTATCTGAATGCGAAGGTGATTGAAGTGAGGGAAAATACTCTCATAGTTAAACCGACAGATAATAAAGAAACGAAAGCCCCAAAGGAAGTAAAAGAGGCAGAGAAACTCACCTTAGATTTAACCGGATTTGATATAAAAGCAATGCCGGAAAATTTGACGGAAGGCGAAAAAATTCGTGTGGTCTTTAATGAAGATAGTGTGGAAAAGGGAGATATTTCTAAAATTAAAATCGTATTTGCCATCTACCGCATGGATAAGAACGGAGATATAATAACAGAATAAAGATTTTTGCAAGTGAAAGAGTGTGATTTGTATTAAAATTATGCTCTTTCATTTTTTGTGTTTTCAAAACTTTTTCAATTTAAAGCATAAAAACGTTGAAGAATTACAGAAATGAAGTTATAATGAGTTGGAAACAAAAATGAAAGAGGATTTAGTTATGAAAATAATAAGTACATTATATAATCTGATGTGGGGAGATTTGATTACAATACCCCTTCCGGGCGGAAGTTCAATAGGTTTATCCCTATTGGTAATGATTTTAGTTCCGGCGGGGATTTTTTTCACAATAAGGACAAGGTTTATCCTGCTGAGAAAATTTCCATACATTCTGCAGATTGTGAAGGAAAAGAAAAGTGAGACACAGAAAAACAGCATATCAGGTGTACAGGCATTGATTGTATCTACGGCAACCCGTGTAGGTATGGGAAATTTAGTCGGAGTTGTTGCGGCAATTTCGGCAGGTGGAGCGGGAGCGGTCTTTTGGATGTGGATTTCAGCCCTGATTGGTTCGTCCACGGCGTTTGTGGAGGCGACACTGGCTCAGATGTATAAGGAGAAAGATCCATTATATAACGGTTATCGGGGCGGTCCGGCATATTATATTCATTCATATATGACAAGGAAAAAAGAGAGAAGATATAGTTTAATAGCCGTTTTATTTGCGATTTCAGGGTTGGTATGCTGGTGTGGAATTAGTCAGGTAATCAGTAATTCCGTAACTTCATCAATGGAAAATGCGTTCCACATTCCACCGATTTATACAACGGTTATACTTGTGGTAGTTTCTGCTATTATTGTTTTAAGAAAAAATGCAACTGTGAAAGTACTGGACGTTGTGGTTCCGATTATGGCAGGGGGTTATTTGCTTATTACACTGTTCATTATTGGAAAGAACATCGGAATGCTTCCGGAAGTTTTCAGCAGAATTTTTGCTGAGGCGTTTGGAATCCGTCAGGTTGTCGCAGGTGGATTTGGCGCAGTTTTGATGAACGGGGTAAAAAGAGGATTATTTTCCAATGAGGCAGGAAGCGGTTCGGCGCCGTGTGCGGCAGCGGCAGCGGACGTAAGCCACCCGGCGAAGGCAGGACTTTTACAGGCATTTGGTGTATTTATCGACACGATTGTGATTTGCAGTTGTTCTGCGATGATTATGCTTTTAGTACCGCAGGGAAAAGTAGAAGGTCTTGTTGGTATGGAATTTTTGCAGAAGGCAATGGAATATCACATGGGTGAATTTGGAGTGATTTTCATTACATTTACGCTATTGTTGTTTAGTTTTTCGACATTTATCGGTGTGTTGTATTATGCAAGATCAAATGTGGCGTATTTATTCGGAGATAACTGGACATCACAGACAATTTATAAAATAGTTGCACTGGCAATGTTGTTTATCGGTGGACTGGCGACATATACATTTGTCTGGGATTTGGGAGATGTGGGAGTCGGATTGATGACGATTTTCAATATGCTTGTTCTGATTCCGATGTCAAAACAGGTAATAAATGTGTTGAAAGATTATGAGAAAAAAGTATAAAGTGTGGGCAGGAGATTATTTTTCCTGCCCGTTTTGATTTTATAGTAATGAATGAAAATAATTTTCTAAAATACTTCCGGTTTCTTTGGCGGTATAGACAAAATCAGAATCCGTCAAATATTGAAAAAAAGAATAGAAAGCGGTGCATATGCTGGATTCTTTTATTTGGATAAAAGAAAATTGGAAGTTTTCTTTCAAAGAAAAAATCGTAACGGTATGTGATTCATGCAATTCAATGTTCAAGTAAGTAGGAGTATGAAAGGACGGCTTTAAAATATATGGGGTGAAAGCCTCGGCATCTCTATTGCGAAAATAACTTTTTAGCATTACTTTTCGTTCTTCGGGAGAAAATCCCATTTCTAAATTCTTATACTGTCCGAAACATTTTCCCGTCTGGCAAAACATTTCCAGTCCCGGCTCGGAAAAGAAAGAAATTGTCGTTCCCGATTTTTTTCGGGGGGGGGGTAGAAGCGGAAACAACCTTATACATTTCCTGTAAAGCCGCTATATGCTCTTCTGCATGGGGAATCTGTTTGAAAGATTCCTTTGAAAGTTCAAAAGAAGTATCCATAAAAAACAGGCACGGGTGAAATTCTAAACTGTGAGAAGGAAGACCGTATTCAATATAATTTTCTTGTAAATGATTAATAATTTTAAATGTATTGTCGGCATATTTGATCAGTGGCTGAGCCATATCAAGAATACGGTAAAATTCTTTGCGATATTTTTCTATGGCAGTATCCGTATCATGTAAACTGACTGTTTTAAAATCTGAAGATATAGTCAGAAGATATTCCGAAGTAATAATATAGTAAGGCATAATCAGCATTTTTTCATCACTGGGAGTAAGGTTACTGTACAAATAATAAGGCCGGTAAATGTCTTTTAAAATTTCGGATAATGGTAAAATATGAGATAGTGCTTCCAAATTTTGACATGGATATACAGTGTTTAGCGGATTTTTGTTTAATGTAATTAAATGTTTTACCGATGCTTCTCCTTTAAAATCCGCAAATAATCCTTTTAAAATAAAGAAAATATATCGATATGAAGTTGGCAGATTGAAAAGAATTTCCGGTTTATTATTATTTTTTAATTCAGATTGCAGAATAGATAAAATTTTATTTTCTACATTGGGTACCGGAGAAAATGGTTCGTAGTAATCAAGAGTTTCGGAAAAAGAAATATTTTTCTTATTTTCTTCATCAAGGAACGAAAGACTCTCAATTAGGCTTTTAATGTAGCACCGACTCTTATATTCTGATTTTCCCACTTTTTCTATTTCATACAATTCCAACAATTCTTTTTTCTCAATCGGACTGATTCTGAGATAAGAACAGAAGTCTTTGACAAAATCCAGACTGGGAAGCCGTTTTCCCGTCACCATTCGTTGAATGGAAGTTTTATCTAAAGAAGAATGTTTCGCCATTTGATATACATTACTCCCGCTATTGATTAAGAGTTGGCGACAACGCTCACTAAATTCTGACATATGTTTTCCTCCCTCATTGTAATAACTATAGAAATTATACAGAGAGTTTGGACATATCACAAGTTTATCCAGTGAAAAAATGGGGAACAGTGGGTAGCACATATTGAATGGGGAGTGGAGTGGGGAATATGATGGAATATGTCAGAAAAAGGAAGAGGAGGGTAGAAAGTAAATAAGTTTATCTAGAAAAAGGAGGAAAAGAGATGTCTAAAAAAGTAATTAGAAATTGTATGTTAATTATGGCAGTCTGTTTTTTGATACTCGGAATGCTGTTCAAATCAAATGCTGAAAGACAGAAAGGGATACAAGCAACGACAGGAATAATGATTGACGGAAAGTATCAGCCTACATCATCAGGAAGAATTGGTGCAAATCAGGAAAAATATGAAGCGGCTAATACAACAGGAGTTACGTTTTATATTCTGGCAGGAGTAACGGGAGTTATTGGAGTGGTAATGCTTATTAGGGACAGAAAAAAATAAGATTAGGAGGTAGAAAGTATGTACGTCAGCAGGAATAGTATGGATTTTTGGGAAATAGTTCCTATGTTTTTCGCAATTATGGTAGGTATTCTTGTTTTATTAATGCTTGCCTATGTTTTTTATCAAAATAAAGATAAAAAGAAAGAACTAATTTCCAAGAAAGTCACTGTTTTGGAGAAACCTATTCAGCAGGGAAATCTTGAATGGTATGTAATGGAAGACGAAAATGGAGAGAGAATGAAATTGAGAAGTTTTCAGGGAAATAGTCTTTTTATTTCTGTAGGTGATAAAGGAATAGTCAGTTACAGAGGAGAAACGATAGAATCATTTAAAAGAGAATAAAAAACAATATAAGGGAACTTAAGAGAAAAACATCAAAGTTCCCTTATTGCTTATTGCTATACTCCTATAAGTGTGCTATCATAACATCACTCACAGACATTCTATCTGTGAATCGGCCAATCGGCTTATCCTGAGGAAATCCCTCAACTTTACCAAACAGCAAATTTATAACAAATGTTTGCATGAAGTATCTTGCTGAAAATTCCTTTTTTGCGTATACTCTAAACATAAGATTTCTTTGCATTTCTGCAAGGTTTTCATGCAAAGTGAAAGGAGAAACCTATGCAGGACAAAGAAAACAGAGAAGTCAAAAACAGTGTATTTGTAGATTTATTCTATGCAGATGAGTCAGCGGAAGAAAATGACATTGCCCTTTTTAATGCAATTCATGATGAATCATTGCCGGAGGGAACAACTATCAGGCGGTTTAAAGTCGATACGACAATCTATATGAATTTTCAAAACGATATTTCCTTTGATGCAGGTGGAAAACTACTTATATTCGGGGAACATCAATCTACCGTCAATGAAAATATGCCCCTCCGAAGCCTTTTATATATCGGACGTGCTTACGAGCAACTGGTTTCCATTCGTGACCGCTATAAAAGGAAGCAAGTTCCTCTTCCCACACCTGAATTTTATACATTTTACAATGGAAAAGAAAAGTGGGATAAGGAAAAAGAATTACGGTTATCGGACGCCTATATGATAAAAGATTCCCAACCCATGTTGGATTTAAAAGTAAAAATGATCAATATTAATCCAAGCGAACAGCATGAGATTTTAGAAAAATGTCAAGTTTTACGGGAATACAGTCAGTTTATTGATACGGTAACGAAATATCAGGAGATGGGAATAGACGAACCATATAAAAGGGCAATCCGGGAATGTATTGAAAAAGGGATTCTTGCTGACTATTTGAAACGGAAGGGAAGCGAGGTTGTAAATATGTTGACAGCAGAATACGATTATGAGATGGATATTGAGGTTCAGAGAGAAGAGGCTTTTGAAAGTGGAAAAGAATTAGGGTTAGAAGTAAGCAGGGAATTATATGCCAAATTAAAACAACTTGGAAGAACCGATGATATTTTGAAAGCAATAGAGGACGCTGAGTATCAGAAAAAATTACTTGAAGAGTACAAGATTATATAAAGAGACAAAAAGTAAGGGACGGAGTTGGTGTTTGAGAAATAAATACAGAGAGTATTGAAAAACGATACTCTCTGTAAAGCATTTCTTTATCTCATAAATTCATTAATGACGTGTAAAACGCCGTCTTCATCGTTGGATTTTGTAATATAATCTGCGCTTTCTTTGACGAGAGGCTGGGCATTTTCCATGGCAACTCCAAGTCCGGCGTATTCAATCATTGTCAAATCATTATAACCGTCCCCACAGCAAATCATAGAGTCGGCAGTCAATCCAATACTGTTTAACAGTTTCTGCAGGGAATGTGCCTTATCAATACGCTGTGGCATGATTTCCAAGAAAAAAGGCTCTGACAGATAAATATTTAATTGAGAGTGGAAATGTGATTTCACCGTTTCCAATGCCTTTGCAATTATTTCTTTGTTCCCCGTACCGAGCAGTTTATCGACCGGAAAAGTGATTTCAGATAAAAAGTCATCTGTCTGTACAATCGGCATCTGATTGATGCGGGATTCCAATTCAGTAAATTGGTTTGTTTTCATACCGGATAAAATATGTGTGTCCGTGTAAGTGAGCAAATCCATATCATAGGATTTGAGCATTTCGTAAATCGGTCGGATAACTTCCGATGGAATCGTTCTGTTATACAGAAGTTCTTTGCTTCGGCAGTCAATAATTCTGGCGCCGTTGAAAGATAAAATGTAACTGCCGTATTTTTCTAAATGAAGTTCTTTTGCCAGCGGCAAAATTCCCGGTGTGGGACGGCCGGAGGCGAGAACAACTTTTTTTCCCTTTTCCTGAATATCAATTAACGCCTGTTTCGTCGGCTCTGTAATTTCTTTTTTTGAGTTTGTCAGTGTCCCGTCTAAGTCGAGAACAAGAATCTGATAGTCCATAATTTCTCCTAGCGTAATTTTTGTAATGCTTCCACAATCTCAGGAAATTCCATGCTGTGAGAAGCTTTTACCAATATGGTATCCCCTTTTTTCACGATAGAATGCATCTGTGAAAGAAATTCTTCTTTTGTGGCGAAATAAAGTGTTTCGCTTTTTGATGTAACGGAGTTTGCTCCATTTACAAATTCCTGTGCAAGTGTTCCGATACAGCAGATAAGGTCAGTTTCCTTTTTGGCGGCATATACACCCACTCCGTAGTGGAGTGCTTTTTCATCTTCGCCAAGTTCGCCCATATCGCCTAAAATGGCAACCTTGCGTCCAAGAGCGTTAGAAAGCACGTCCAAAGATGCTTTCATGGATACCGGATTTGCATTATAGCAGTCATCGATAATAAGAAAATCGTCCGTTTCAATCAGATTATTTCTTCCGGAAACGGGAAGAAGACTTTCTATTCCTTTTTGGATTTCTTCGTTTGTTAAACCGAGGCTATATCCGACGCACGCTCCGGCAAGCGCATTATAAACCATGTGTGCTCCCGGAAGGTGAATGTTTGCATTTACTGTTCCGTTTGGAAGATGAAGTATACATGAAGTTCCCTTTAATCCGAGAGAATGCACGTCAGTTGCATAGTAATCGTGACGCTCTGTCAGACCGAAGAACACAGGAATAATTCCTTTTACATTTTGTACTGTAATTAATTTATCGTCATCGCCGTTTAAAATAATCTGTGCCCCGTCACGCATAAAGTCAAACATTTCTGTTTTGGCACGGAGAACTCCGTCACGGTCAATCAAGTTTTCCAAGTGACAGAAACCGATATTTGTGATGACGCAGATGTCCGGGCGGGCAACTTTTGCGAGGCGGTGCATTTCCTCAAATTCATTTATGCCCATTTCCAAAACGGCAACTTCGTGTTCTTCACGGATATTGAAAATCGTTAAAGGAAGTCCGATTTCATTGTTGAAATTTCCCTCCGTTTTTAGTACGGAATATTTCTGTTCCAGAACTGAGGCAATCATTTCTTTTGTACTTGTTTTTCCCACGCTTCCCGTAATGCCTACGACTTTAATGTCGAGGGCAAGCCGGTAATATTCTGCCAAATCTTTTAACGCCTGCTCGCAGGATTTAACAAGAATATAAGAATAAGGTACATCTCCCAAATCTTTTTCGGATAAAGCACATAAAGCGCCGTTTTCCATAACCTGTGGAATAAAATCGTGTCCGTCCACTCTCGCGCCTTTTATGGCAACAAAAAGAAAGTCCTTTTCAACTTTTCGGCTGTCGATGGCGACACCGCTCACTTCCAAAGAAAGTTTAGTTGAATCTCCGAAATATGTACCGCCACAGGCTGTGGCGATTTCCTGTAAAGACATATTTTTCATGAAAAGACTCCTTTCTAGTTATATTTTTCCAATGATTTCTGAATGATCAGTTCGCAGAGGTCACCGTAAGAAATACCGGCTGCCTGTGCTTCCTTCGGTAAAAGACTTGCGGAAGTCATTCCCGGAAGACTGTTTACTTCAAGACAGTAAATTTCTCCGTCCTCTGTTAAAAGGAAGTCGGCGCGGGAATAAACGTCTAATTTTAATGCAGCAAATGCTTTTTCGGTTGCTTCCTGCATTCTTTTTGCGATTGCATCATCAATATGCGCCGGACAGATTTCTTCCGTGCAGCCTGCCTGATATTTGTTTGTGTAATCAAAGAAGTTTGATTTTGGAATGATTTCAATAACAGGAAGAGCCTTTCCGTCAATGATACCAACTGCAAATTCACGTCCTTTGATGTATGGTTCTATAATGATTTCGTCCTCATATTTGAAGGATTCTTCCACGGCAGTTTTGTATTCTGCCTCTGTCTGTGGAATGTATACGCCGATACTCGATCCTCCGGAGCAAGGTTTTACGACAACCGGAAGGGAAAGTCCCAACTCATTGAGCGTTGTATCTTTGTCGGCTTTTTTTAACCACGTTCCGGCAGGTGTAGGAACACCGGACATTTTGAAAATCTGTTTCGTAACTCCTTTGTCCATTGCCAATGCGCTTCCGAGAGAATTTGGCCCTGTATATTTGATGCCAAGAATGTCGAATGTGGCCTGCAATTTACCGTTTTCTCCAATGTCACCGTGAAGTCCCATAAAGACAATATCTGCCATACGGCAAAGTTCGATAACATTTGGCCCGAGTAAAGATGGAGACTGGTCAGGGCGGGACGCTTTTACCGCCTCCAAATCAGGTTCCGTTGTTTTGATTCCCTCCGCGATTTCAAGACCGCTGTTTTCCAAAGTGAATACTTCCTCCAATTTGTCAGAATCATATTCTAATCCCATAAATGCGTCTAAAAGGAACACATCGTGCCCTCTTTCTTTTAATGTACGGCAGATACCTGCGCCCGAGGAGAGAGATACGTCTCTCTCTGTGCTGAGCCCGCCTGCTAATACGATGATTTTCATAGTGTAATCTCCTTTATTGCTCTTTTAAACTCATTTGATTTAATAAATCTTTTTTCACTGTATATAATTTCTCTGATAAATCTACATAGACACGGTGCGGATAGACAAGACGTTTGGTTTCGTCCCAAAGCGTCTCTTTTTCCTTGCGACAATAGTCTGCGATATCCATAACGGACGGTGTTTCGTATACGCAGGCACCGTTGATGAAAATCGGTTTTAATAACTCACGAACTTCGTAAGTGCCGCCTTTTAATAATGTCTTTTTCCATGTATCTACCGGATCGAAGAGAAGTAAATCTTCTTCACAGTTTATCACTTCGTCCGCAAAACAGATTAAATCTGCCTTGATTTTTCCGGTTGTCTTTTCGTAAATGCGGAAAATGGTTTTGTTGCCCGGATTTGTGATTTTCTCTGTATTTTCCGATAATTTGATTTTAGGAATAAATTCTCCGTCCTCATTTTGAATGGCGGCAAGTTTGTATACACCGCCAAACGACGGACAGTCTTTTGAAGTAATCAGATGCGTTCCAACACCCCATGAAGTGATGGCTGCCCCCTGCATTTTCAAGTCGTGAATCAGATATTCGTCCAAGTCGTTGGACGCAGAGATGTATGCGTCCTCAAAACCGGCTTTATCTAACATTTTTCTCGCCTTCTTAGAGAGGTAGGCAAGATCTCCGCTGTCCAAACGGATTCCGTAGTTTTTCAATTCCATGCCGGACTCACGCATTTCCTTAAAGACACGAATGGCGTTTGGCACGCCGGATTTTAATGTATCGTAAGTGTCCACAAGAAGACAGCATGAGTTAGGGTAAAGATCTGCATATTTCTTGAATGCAGTATACTCATCAGGAAAACTCATAATCCAACTGTGGGCGTGTGTTCCGCTGATGGCAACTCCAAATTCTTTCCCTGCAAGCACGTTAGATGTAGCGGCACAACCGCCAATCATTGCGGCTCTTGCACCATACAGTCCGGCATCAGGTCCCTGAGCACGTCTTAAACCGAACTCAAGAACACGGTCATTTCCTGCGGCAAACGTGACACGGGCAGTTTTTGTCGCAATAAGCGACTGATGGTTGATGATATTTAAAATGGCCGTCTCAACCAACTGTGCTTCCATAATCGGTGCGATTACTTTAATTAAAGGCTCTTTTGGAAAAACAACCGTTCCTTCCGGAATGGCATAAATGTTTCCGCTGAAATGAAATCCGCTTAAATAATGTAAGAAATCCTCGCTGAATATATTTAAACTGCGAAGATACTCCACATCTTCATAAGAAAAGTTCAAATTTTTGATATATTCGATTACCTGTTCCAGCCCGGCGGCAATGGAATATCCGTTGTTGCATGGATTTGAGCGGAAAAACATATCAAAAACAACAACATCATTTTCTCCGCTTTCAAAATATCCCTGCATCATTGTTAATTCATATAAATCAGTTAATAGGGTAAGGTTTCTTGTATTCATCATTTTTATCCTTTTACCTTCAATCTTTATTTTTACAGGTTATTATTTGTATGACAAAGCATACTTATTTCATTATACCATTAAATAAATAAAAATGTAACGTTAAATGAAAAAATGCAGCATTACAATAGTGCTGCATTTTTTTTGATTGTTTCCTGTATAATGTTTTGACAATATGCCCCAAAATGTTTCTGGTCTTCTCGGTCTAAAGATTTGTAGTCAATAGGTTTTCCGTATTCGAGAATAACGTGGGTTTTTCTGATTTTTGGAAAATGATTTTCAAAAATTTCTGAAGTGTTGTTCATGGAAATCGGGATAACCGGACAACCGGTCTTTGTCGCAATTTTTAGCGCTCCGTCTTTAAACGGAAGCATGCTTAATTCTTCCCCTTTATTTCTCGTTCCCTCAGGGAAAATACAGATAGAAATTCCCTGTTTCACATAGTCAATGGCAGTGAGAATAGTTTTTAGGCCTTCCTTTGCATTTTCACGGTCAAGGAACAGACAGTAAAGATTTTTCATCCAGTCTCTTAAAAGAGGAAATTTCAACATTTCTTTCTTTGCCACATATCCGGTCAGACGCTTACAGCGGGAGTAGGTAAGAAGAATGTCAAAAAAAACTTCTGTGATTGCCGATAAAAAGGACAGGTTCATCGGGAATATTTTCTTCTCCGATAACAGTTACTTTCACACCGGTAATCCAAAGGATAAGTTTGAATGCACCCTGCACAATGCGAAGAGAACTGTAATCTTTCGCTTTGCGGTTAAATTTCCCAATAATCCATTCCACAATAAGAACGGGGATAAATAGGACTAAAAATAAAATAACGGTTGTGGAAACCAATATAAAACGTATCATAACGCAAATCCTTTCTAATATCTTCCATATAAATGAGATAATTCCAGCAGTTTTTCCGCCAGTTCATCGGTCAGTGTCTCTTTTTTATAACGCCATGACCAGTTATCCATTGCCACACCCGGACAGTTCATACGCCCTTCGTTTCCGATGCCAAGTGCGTCCTGCAAAGGGAAAATCGCATAGGTGGCGATTGTACCGAGACAGGTGCGGATAAAATCGAAATGGACAGAACTTCCGTCCGTATTCATATAGCGGCGGACTTTGTCACGCGCCGTTTCGCTGACTGCTTCGTACCAGCCTTTTGTCGTATTATTATCGTGTGTTCCGGTGTAACAGATACAGTTTGTTGTAGTGAACTGGTGTGGAAGGAAACTGCTTTCCGTCTCAGACTCAAAGGCAAACTGCAGCACTTTCATGCCCGGAAAATGAAAACGGTCGCGGAGACGCTCCACTTCAGGAGTGATTACGCCCAAATCTTCAGCGATAATTGGAAGATTTTCCCCGAGCGCTTTTTCTATGGCGAGAAAAAGGTCTTCTTTTGGTCCCGGCTTCCACTTGCCATTGACTGCTGTCTCTTCTCCGTAAGGAACCGACCAGTATGCTTCAAATCCACGGAAATGGTCAATTCTTAAGTAATCTGAAAGCCCAAGTTGATTTTGTATGCGGGAAATCCACCACTTAAATCCTGTCTTTTTGTGAGCGCTCCAATTGTAGAGGGGGTTGCCCCAAAGCTGCCCCGTCTCCGAAAAGTAATCAGGCGGAACACCTGCTACCTCTATAGGAAATCCTTTACTGTCCAACTGGAACAACTCTTGATTTGCCCATACATCTGCGCTGTCCAGAGAGACAAAAATCGGAATGTCCCCGATAATCTGAATCTTTTTTTTGTTGGCGTATTCCTTTAACGAATACCACTCTTTAAAGAAAATAAATTGGACAAACTGATGGTAGCGGATTTCTTTTGCAAGAGAATTTTCAAGTTCCTTTACAAAGAGTTTGGAAGGGGAGCGGTATTCTTCCTCCCATTCAAGCCAGCTCTGTCCGTTATGCACTTCTTTACATGCCATAAAAAGAGCGTAATCGTCTAACCAGAAACGGTTGTTTTCGTAGAAGGAATCATATTCTTCCAAAAGCATCTTATCTGCGGTATGGCAGTAGTTGGCGTAAGCCTTGTGCAAAATTTCTGTCTTCCACACAATAACGTCACCGTAATTTACTTTTTCTCTGTCGGTACACGGACAATTTTCCAAATCTTGTTCCGTTAAAAGTCCAAGTTCTTCTAAGTGTTTTGGGCTTATTAACAAAGGCTGACCTGCAAACGCTGAGAAACTCTGATAAGGAGAGTCTCCGAATCCGGTCGGTCCGAGAGGGAGAATTTGCCAGAGATGCTGACCTGATTTTTCCAAAAAGTCTGCGAAACGATATGCCTCATCACCCAAATCTCCGATACCGTAAGGCGATGGGAGGGAAGTTGGGTGCAGCAGTATGCCGGATATACGTGCAGGCGGCTCGTATGTTTTTTCTGCTGTCTCAAAAATCATAGTTCTTTCCTTTCTATGCTTTTACATGATAAAGAATATTATACTAGAGGGCACATAAAAAGACAAGGAAGATAATAAGATATAGGGAGTAAGCGGGGGAGAGAACCTGATGAAAAAAGCAGTTCTTTGCTTCATCTGTATTGGCATACTCGTTTTGTATACAGGGTGTTGTGTAAAAAAAAATCAGACGGAAAAAGGGAAAGAGGCAAAGTTTACGATCGTAAAGGAAGAATTGATACCGGAGGAGTTAGAATCGGAGATAAAAAAACAGAAGGGAAAGCCGTTCAGACTGACTTATGAAGATAAAGGAATGCTCTATATTGCAAGGGGATATGGTAAGAAGGCTACTACCGGTTACAGCGTAAAGGTGAAAAAATGTGAAGAAACGGAAAATACAATTTATTTTCACACGAATTTAATCGGACCGTCCAAACAGGAAGAGATAGTGAAAAAGGCGAACAATCCGCATATCGTGATTGCACTTCCCGTTTCAGATAAAACGGTCATATTTGAGTAGGAGGGATTTTATGGAATTTATGAAAAAACAGATGCATGTAAACTGCATGGAAAAGGGAATTACAGACCAGTTTTTTGTGGACGATGATTACAACGTTCCTGATGCCAAGAGAGACATTTCCAAAATTGTCATGAGCAAAGGTACAGCGAAAGTGGAGGAGATGAAGCCGCTTGAGAACTATATTCGGGTGACGGGAAATGTATATTTTCAAATCTTATATGTGACTGAGGAGGGAGAAACAAAACTTACCTCTTTAGAAGGAAAATGTCCTTTTGAGGAAATGGTATATGTGGAAAACGGTGCAGAGGACGGTACATATACAGTGAGGAATCTTCGCACGGAGTTTACCGTATCCATGATTCATTCACGCAAACTGAGCATTAAAGCGATGGTGGAACTGGAAATCGGAAAAGAAATATCGGAGGATACTTCTCTGACAACAGATATAGAAAGTGAAGATACTCTATATAAAAAGAAAAAAGAGCATCAACTTTTGCAGTTGCATACGGGCAAGAGGGATACATATAGGATTAAGGAGGAAGTGATTCTGCCGGGAACAAAAGAAAATATCGGAACAATTTTGTGGACCGATATATCCAATCGAAAACTGGATACAAAACTGGAAGATGATGCGCTGTGTTTATCGGGAGAATTGAGTGTGTTCTGCCTGTATGAATCTCCGGAAGGGAAGGCGGACTGGATAGAGCAGGCCGTTTCTTATGAAGGGCGGGTAAACTGTTCCGGAGTGGAGCCGTCCATGTATCATTACATCACTGCGGATCTGGACGAAGTAAACGTGGATATGCGGACGGACGAAGACGGAGAAATGCGTTCAATCGGCATTGAGGGGACGCTGAATTTAAAAATTGCCGTTTATGAGGAACAGACAGTGGAAGTGCTGGAAGATGTCTATTCTCTCCGGCACGAATGTAACCTGAAAAAAGAAAAAGTGCGAAACGAGGAACTAATCCTGCAGAATCATTCCAAATGTAAGTTATCCGAGCAACTTTCCCTGCCGGAACTTAAGGAGGATATTTTGCAGATTTGCCATAACAGTGGGGAAGTGCAGGTACAAAAAATGGAGAGGGCAGAGCAAGGCATTCAGATTGAAGGAATACTGCACTTACAGTTTTTATATGTAAAGGAAAGCGATGAAGTTCCATTTGACACATGGCAGGGAATGATACCGTTTTCCTATCTGATTGAATGTGATGAGATGAATGAGGATACGGTATATGACATAAACTATGGGTTAGAACAACTTTCCGTGTCCATGCTTGGAAGCGGAGAGGTGGAAGTAAAAGCCGTTTTGGCATTTCACAGTTTTATCCGCCGGCAATTATGGCAAAATGTCATTACAGATATGGAAGCGCTTCCGTTTGACATGGAAAAAATCGGTAAGGAGCCGGGAATTACAGGATACATTGTAAAAGAAGGTGATGAGTTGTGGGATCTGGCAAAACAGTACAGAACAACGACAGAGCGTATACAGGCGACAAACGGATTAAATAATGGTGAGATAAAAGAGGGAGATAAGATATTGATTTTTAAGGAAAACATGAGTATACTTTAAGTATAATGTATACAAGATACAAAAGAAAATGGAAGGAGTACCGTATGGATAAAGTAGAATTAAAAGCATTGGCGAAGATAAATTTAGGGCTTGACGTTCTGGGAAGAAAGGAAAACGGCTACCATGACGTACGAATGGTTATGCAGACAATTTATCTCTATGATGATGTTTTGATGCAAAAGACAGAGAAAGAGGGAATTCATTTAGAAACAAATCTGTTCTATCTTCCGGTCAATGAAAACAATATTGCATATAAAGCAGCGAAACTGCTAATGGACGAATTTCATATCGAGGGAGGCGTGTCCATTCGGTTAAATAAATTTATTCC
The DNA here is from genome assembly GCA_902381685.1 of Lachnospiraceae bacterium. Taxonomy (GTDB): domain Bacteria; phylum Bacillota; class Clostridia; order Lachnospirales; family Lachnospiraceae; genus Faecalimonas. The sequence continues at coordinate 595,852 of LR698958.1, forward strand.
CGTATCAGCGGGAATGGCGGGAGGAAGTTCCAATGCGGCAGCAGTATTATTCGGCATGAACAGAATGTATGAACTCGGACTTTCCCAGAAAGAACTTATGGAGAGGGGAGTACAACTGGGAGCAGACGTGCCTTACTGCATTATGCGTGGAACAGTTTTGGCAGAGGGAATCGGTGAGAAACTGACTCCGCTGCCTGCCCTTCCAAAATGCTATGTTCTTGTGGCAAAACCGCCTGTCAGTGTTTCAACAAAGACGGTCTATGAAAAATTAGACGCGCTGGATATTGTAAACCACCCAAACATTGACGGTATTTTAGAGGGACTTGAGGAACAGAATCTGGAAAAGATAGCATCTAACATGGGAAATGTTTTGGAGGAAGTGACTATAGGCGACTATCCGGTTATTGAAAAGATTAAACAGACGATGAAAGATGCGGGGGCCTTAAATGCCATGATGAGCGGAAGCGGTCCGACGGTTTTCGGTATTTTTACGGACAGAAAGGCAGCGAAACATGCGTATACGGAAATACGCAGAAAGAGACTGGCAAAACAGGTCTATGTAACCAATGTGCATAATACGAGAGGAAGATAAATATGGAAACAAATTTTCAGGTAAATATGAATGAGTATCTGCCACTTCGCGATGTTGTTTTTAATACATTGCGTCAGGCAATTTTAAGGGGAGAGTTAAAGCCGGGAGAGCGGCTTATGGAAATTCAGCTGGCAAATAAACTTGGAGTAAGCCGTACACCGATTCGTGAGGCGATAAGAAAACTGGAACTGGAAGGGCTTGTTTTAATGATTCCAAGAAAAGGTGCGGAAGTTGCGGAAATTACCGAGAAAAGTCTTCGTGATGTGCTGGAAGTGCGCAAGGCTTTGGAGGAACTGGCGGTAAAACTGGCATGCGACAGAATGACAAAGCAGCAGATGAGTCAGTTGAAAGAGGCGGCAAAAGAGTTTGAAGAAACGTTAAAAACAAATGATGTTACAAAGTTTGCCGAGGCGGACGTGAAATTCCACGATGTGATTTTCATGGCGACAGATAATCAGCGTCTGATTCAACTGTTAAATAATTTCAGGGAGCAGATGTATCGTTTCCGTGTGGAATATTTGAAGAAAAAATGTTTTCATTCTATTTTAATTGCGGAGCATGAGGATATCATTAACCGCATTGAAAAACGCCAGAAAGAGGAAGCGGCGGAAGTAGTGTGCCGTCATATTGACAATCAGGTTGAGGCGGTAATTGATACGATTCGCACAAAAAAATAGAAAAATGTATAACCTTTTCAAAACAGGTAACACTCTGACTAAGAAAGAGAGGTTACATAAAATGGAAAAGGAAAGAAAATGGATTTGTGCCGCAGTTGCAATACTCATCGCAGGGATTGTAACGGGAATGACAATTTACAGACAGTCTGTCTTAGTGGAGGCAAAGGTAGAAAAGACACAGGAAAAACTGGCGGAAGAAGTGCTTCGGTTTCACGTTCTGGCCAACAGCGACAGTGAGGAAGACCAGCAGTTAAAGATGAAAGTAAAAGAGGCAGTTATCGCATATATGAAGCGGGAATTGCCGAATGCCGAAAGTGTGGAAGAGACAAAGGAGTGGACAGGCAGTCATGAAAAAGAGCTGGAGGAAGTTGCCGGCAGGGTCATTTCCGAGGAGGGATACACTTATCCGGTGAAGGCTGAACTGACGGAAAGTTATTTCCCTCAGAAAACGTACGGGGACGTGACGTTTCCGGCGGGAGAATATGAGGCGCTTCGCATAGAAATAGGAAAGGCGAAGGGACATAACTGGTGGTGTGTGCTTTATCCGAATCTCTGCTTTGTGGACGCAACAAATGCAGTAGTGCCGAAAAAGAGTAAGCAGAAGTTAAAATCCGTATTGGACGAAGAGGAATACGAGATGGTGACAGCTACATCGAAATTTAAAATCCGGTGGTTCTTTTTTGGCGGGGAATAAAGAAGAATAGAGGAAGAATATGACAGAATTTTTGGTAAAGCATTTTGTAAAAAGGTACGAATATGTAGAGGAAGTGTCGGTGAGAACGGCATATGGTGTATTATCAGGAGTTATAGGAATTATTTGCAATATAATTCTATTTGTCGGAAAGGGAATTATCGGCTTGCTGATGCACAGTGTATCTATTCTGGCAGACGCCTTTAATAATCTTTCAGACTCGGGATCTTCCATTATCAGTCTGATTGGGGTGAAAATGGCGAGTAAACCGGCAGATGAGGAACACCCTTTTGGGCATGGAAGAATAGAATATATTTCCGCATTAATTGTATCTTTTCTTGTTATTCAGGTCGGGCTGACCTTTTTTAAAGACTCTGTTGGAAAAATCATGCACCCGGAACAGTTGAAATTTCAATGGATTTCCATTATTGTTTTGGTTCTTTCCATTGGCATGAAACTGTGGCTTGGAGCATTTAACAGAAAACTGGGGAAACGGATTGATTCCAAAGTACTTCAGGCGACGGCGACAGATTCTATGGGTGATGCGATCACAACGTCAGTTACCGTTCTTTCCATTTTATTTTGGAAGATAACAGGGGTGAATATTGACGGAATCGTAGGTTTAGTTGTATCGGGAATTGTCATCTGGGCAGGTATCGGCATTGCGAAAGACACGGTGGAGGCGCTTATCGGACCGGCAATCGACCCCGAGATTTTCCGACAGATTACTGAGTTTGTGGAAGGATACGAAGGAATTGAGGGAACACACGATCTGATCGTACATAATTACGGGCCGGGAAGGAGCATGGCATCTATCCACGCGGAAGTACCAAATACGGCGGACATAGAAGTGTCCCATGAAGTCGTGGATAAAATTGAGAGAGACGCACAGAAATTTTTGGGCATTTTTCTTGTCATTCATATGGACCCGATAGAAACGAAAAATGAAAGTATTTTAAAGATAAAAGAAATGGCAAACGCAAAAATAGAAGAGATTGATGATAAAGTGTCCATTCATGATTTCCGTGTGGTGGAGGGAAAACAGAGAATCAATCTGATTTTTGATATGGTTGTCCCTCATGAGTATGATAAGGAAAAACAGGTGGAAGTGAGCAATACTTTGAGAAAAGAGTTGCAGGAGGTTGACAACAGATACCAGTGTGTGATACACGTAGAGAAAAGTTATGGAGGAATGTAATGTATTCGATAAAAGAGCGGGTGCGCTACAGTGAGACGGACAAAACAGGACATCTGACTTTGACAGGCATTGTAAATTATTTTCAGGATTGCAGTAATTTCCAGTCGGAAGAACTTGGGGTAGGCATGAAATTTTTAAACGAGCGTCACCATGGCTGGATACTTTCCGCATGGCAGATTATTGTGGAGCGGTATCCGAAACTTTGTGAGGAAATCGAAGTTGGCACATGGCCTACGGCATTTAACGGACTGTATGGAACGAGAAATTTTGTCATGAATGACAAACATGGGAAATGTGTGGCATATGCAAACTCTATTTGGGTTTTCATGGATACAGAAAGAAAACGTCCGGCAAAACCTTCCAAGGAAGATATAGAAAAATATGAGACAGAGCCGGAACTTCAGATGGAATATGCGCCGAGAAAAATCGCTCTGCCGGAAACATGGGAAGAAAAAGAACCGTTTTCGGTGCAGAAAAGTGATATAGACACAAACGGTCATGTGAATAACAGCCGCTACGTTCAGATGGCGCTGGAAGTGGCGGACGAAAATATGGCGGTGGTGCAGATTCGTGTAGAATATAAGAAATCCGCATTATATGGGGACAAGATCTTCCCGAAAATGCACAGTGAAGAAAGAAAAGTAACAGTAAAACTTTGTGATGCAGAGGATAAAACTTTTGCGGTTGTGGAATTAACAGGAGAAGAAAAATGATGAAATTAGGAAAAAAACAAGTATTGACTGTAGTAAAAAAAGTGGACTTTGGAGTGTATCTCGGCGGGGAAGAAGAAAAAGTGCTTCTTCCAAAGAAACAGGTTCCGGAAGGCATTGAATTGGGAGATCCCGTGGAAGTGTTCTTATATAAAGATTCGGACGACCGTCTGATTGCGACGACAAATGAGCCGAAACTGACACTCGGGGAACTGGCTGTTTTAACTGTGGCAGATGTGGGAAGATTCGGTGCATTTTTGGACTGGGGATTGGAAAAAGATTTGTTTTTACCTTTCAAACAGCAGACGGCAAAAGTGCAAAAAGGGGATAAATGCCTTGTCACACTTTATATTGACAAAAGTGAACGTCTCTGTGCGACAATGAAAGTGTACGATATGTTGCGCAAAGACTCTCCGTACCAAAAAGATGATATGGTAGAGGGAATCATCTACGACAGAAGTGATGAATTCGGTCTGTTTGTGGCGGTGGATAACCGGTATTCCGCACGTATTCCGAAGAAAGAGGCGTATGGTAAATTATTTGTCGGTATGGAAATTAAAGCGCGCGTCACAGCGGTGAAGGCTGATGGAAAATTGGATTTAAGTGTCCGCGAAAAAATTCCTGCACAGATGGACAAAGATGCAGATTTAGTGTGGAAAACAATCTGTGAATACGATGGAGAACTTCCGTTTACGGATAAGGCTGATCCGGAAATTATTAAGCGTGAGTTGAACTTAAGCAAGAATGCATTTAAGCGTGCGGTGGGACGCTTACTGAAAGAAGGGAAAATCGAGATTAGAGAAAAAACCATTGCAATTAGGGAAAGATAATGTATAATGTAAACAGATGAAATTGAAGATGAAAGGAGTGTACGGGTATGAGAATGAAAATACAGAACATTACAAACATTGAAAAGTTTTTTAGTGTTGTTGATCAGTGTAAAGGGAAAGTAGAATTAGTAACAGGTGAAGGGGACAGACTTAACTTAAAATCAAAACTTTCACAGTATGTTTCTATGGCGAACGTTTTCACAAATGGAGAGATTCCTCAGTTGGAATTGATTTCATATGAGCCGGAAGACACAGATAAATTACTTGATTTTATGATGAACGGCTAAAAAAGAGCGAATGCTCTTTTTTTTTCTTTTCATATAGTCAAAATGAACAGATTTTAAAGAAAGAGGACAGATATGAAATTTGCACATTTGCACGTCCACACCGAATATAGTTTGCTGGACGGTTCAAATAAGATAAAAGAATATGTGGCTAGAGTAAAAGAACTGGGTATGGACAGTGCTGCGATTACCGACCACGGCGTTATGTTCGGCGTAATTGATTTTTACCGTGCAGCAAAAGCTGAGGGAATTAAACCTATTTTAGGCTGTGAAGTGTATGTGGCGCCTCAGTCCAGATTTGATAAGGAAGTGGGGACAAGAGAGGACAGATATTACCATCTTGTTTTACTTGCGGAAAATAATAAAGGATATGAAAACTTAACAAAAATCGTTTCTAAGGCGTTTGTGGAAGGTTATTATTACAAGCCCCGTGTGGATTATGAACTGCTGGAGCAGTATCATGAGGGGATTATTGCCCTGAGCGCCTGCCTTGCGGGTGAAGTACAGAAAAACTTACTGCGGGGTATGTATGAGGAGGCTGTTAAGTCGGCAAAAAGATATGAGAAGATTTTTGGGAAAGGCAACTTCTTTTTGGAATTGCAGGATCACGGTATACCGGAGCAGGCGACGGTAAATCAGAGGTTATTGCGATTGTCACAGGATACGGGCATAGAATTGGTTGCTACAAACGACGTACATTATACGTATGCGGAAGATGAGAAACCTCATGATATTCTCCTCTGTATTCAGACGGGTAAGAAATTACAGGACGAGAACCGTATGCGTTATGAGGGTGGGCAATATTATGTGAAATCTCCGGAAGAAATGGCGGAATTGTTCCCCTATGCTCTGCAGGCGCTGGAAAATACACAAAAAATAGCGGACAGATGCGATGTGGAGATTGAGTTTGGAGTGACAAAACTTCCGAGATATGACGTCCCTTCGGGATATACTTCGTGGGAGTATCTGAACAAGTTATGTTTTGACGGGCTTGCGTCACGCTATCAGCCCGTGACGGAAGAACTGGGAGAACGGCTGACATACGAATTGAGTGTCATTCAGAAGATGGGATATGTAGATTATTTTCTTATCGTCTGGGATTTCATTAAGTATGCGAGAGATAATGATATTATGGTCGGACCGGGGCGAGGTTCGGCGGCGGGAAGCATTGTGTCTTATTGTCTCGGCATCACGGACATTGACCCGATCCGTTATCAGTTACTGTTTGAGCGTTTCTTAAATCCTGAGCGTGTTTCCATGCCCGATATTGATATTGACTTCTGTTTTGAGAGAAGACAGGAGGTTATTGACTATGTTGTGAGAAAATACGGTGCGGACAGAGTTGTACAGATTGTTACTTTCGGTACGATGGCGGCGCGGGGAGTTATCCGTGATGTAGGACGTGTTATGGATTTACCTTACGCCTTTGTGGATACCATTGCGAAAATGATACCGACAGAATTAAATATGACGCTGACAAAGGCGCTTTCTGTAAACCCTGAACTAAAGAAAGTGTATGAGGAAGATGCAGAAGTAAAAGAACTGATTGATATGTCGCTTCGTCTGGAAGGGCTTCCGAGACATACGTCCATGCATGCAGCGGGTGTCGTTATCAGTCAGAAACCGGTAGATGAATACGTTCCGCTGTCGCTTGGAGCGGACGGTGCGGTGACGACACAGTTTACGATGACGACTCTGGAGGAACTGGGGCTTCTGAAAATGGATTTTTTGGGGCTTCGCACTCTTACCGTTATTCAAAATGCAGCAAAACTTGCAGAAAAAAGCAGCGGTCATAAAATTGACATGCACAAAATCAATTACAATGACAAAGAAGTACTCGAGTCCATTGGAACGGGAAAAACAGATGGAATATTCCAGTTGGAAAGTGCTGGAATGAAAAACTTTATGAAAGAGTTGAAACCGCAGAATCTGGAAGATATTATTGCGGGAATCTCCCTGTATCGTCCGGGACCTATGGATTTTATTCCTCAGTACATCAAGGGAAAAAACGACAGGGGCTCCATCACATATGACTGTCCGCAGTTAGAGCCGATTTTGGAATCCACATACGGCTGTATTGTCTATCAGGAACAGGTTATGCAGATTGTGCGTGACCTTGCCGGATATACACTGGGAAGAAGCGATTTACTCCGACGTGCCATGTCGAAGAAAAAGGCTGACGTGATGGAGAAAGAGCGTCAGAATTTTGTTTACGGGAACGAAGAAGAGGGTGTTCCGGGTTGTGTGGCAAACGGTATCCCTGAGGAAACGGCAAATAAAATTTATGATGAGATGATAGATTTTGCTAAATATGCGTTTAACAAATCCCATGCGGCTGCATATGCGGTTGTCGCCTATCAGACGGCATATTTAAAATATTACTATCCGGTAGAATTTATGGCTGCCCTGATGACATCTGTTATTGACAATCCGGGAAAGGTTTCGGAATATATTTATGCCAGCAGACAGATGGGGATTCATATCCTCCCGCCGGATATTAACGAAGGAGAAGGAAACTTTTCCGTTGACAACGGAAATATCCGCTATGGTCTGGCTGCCATTAAAAGTATAGGGCGCCCTGTAATCGAGGCTATTATTACAGAACGTGAAATCGGTGGGAAATATCAGAATCTGAAAAACTTTATTGAGCGTCTTTCAGGAAAAGAAGTGAATAAACGTACAATTGAGAACTTTATTAAGGCGGGAGCATTTGACAGCCTTCCGGGAACGAGAAAACAGTTGATGATGATTTACATTCAGATTTTGGATCAGGTCAATAAAGACAGAAAAAATTCAATGAGTGGACAGATGTCACTGTTTGATTTAGTCGATGAGGAGCAGAAAAAAGAATTTGACATACCGCTTCCAGATGTGAAAGAGTATGAAAAAGAAACGATGCTTGCCTTTGAAAAAGAAGTGCTTGGCGTGTATGTAAGCGGACACCCAATGGAAGAATATGAAGAGTTATGGAAGAAGAGTATTTCCGCTACGACAATGGATTTTCAACCGGGCGAGGAAACGGGACGTTCTAAAGTGCGGGACGGCTCAAAAGAGATTATAGGCGGTCTTATTGTCAACAAGACAATTAAATATACAAAAAATAACAAGGTTATGGCATTCCTGACGATAGAAGACCTGCTCGGAACAGTGGAAGTCGTTATTTTCCCAAAGGATTATGAGAAAAACAAACTGTATTTGGAGGAAGACAGCAAAGTATTTGTAAAAGGGCGAGTTTCGGAGGAAGATGAAAGAGCGAGTAAGTTAATATGTGAATCCATCGTTCCTTTCCGGGAAATCAAAAAAGAATTGTGGATTCAGTTTCCGGATAAAAAAACATTTCTTCAGGAAGAAGAGCAGTTGTATCGTATGATAAGCGGCTCGGAGGGGAATGATACTGTTGTAGTATATTGTCAGGCGGAAAAAGCGATAAAAAGGCTTCCGGTGAACCGAAATATCGGTATAGATTCGGTGATTTTAAGTAGATTAACGAATTATTTTGGCGAAAAAAGGGTAAAAGTGGTAGAAAAAGCCATTGAAAAAACAATATAGGTATTGTAGAATAAAAAAGATAGGAATATCGGATTTGATGAATAAAAATAAGAACAGATAGATGGAGGAATCGAAGATGGCAAATCACATTAAAACAATCGGCGTTTTAACAAGTGGTGGAGATGCACCGGGAATGAATGCAGCAATCCGTGCAGTTGTAAGAACAGCATTAGGAAAAGGACTTAACGTACAGGGAATCAGACGTGGATATCACGGACTTTTGAATGAAGAGATTATCAATATGACTGCCCGTGACGTATCTGACATTATTCAGAGAGGTGGAACAATTCTTCAGACAGCACGCTGCAGCGAGATGCGTACGGAAGAAGGACAGAGAAAGGCAGCGGGAATCCTTAAAAAATACGGAATTGACGGACTTGTTGTTATCGGAGGAGACGGTTCTTTCGCAGGAGCTCAGAAACTTTCTAATTTAGGAATTAACACAATCGGTATTCCGGGAACAATCGACCTTGATATCGACTGTACAGAGTATACAATCGGATTTGACACTGCTGTAAATACAGCGATGGAAGCTATTGACAAAGTGCGTGACACATCAACATCACATGAGAGATGCAGTGTTATCGAAGTTATGGGAAGAGATGCCGGATATCTTGCTTTATGGTGCGGTATTGCCAACGGTGCAGAACAGATTCTTCTTCCGGAAGAACACGATTACGATGAGCAGCAGATCATCAAGAATATCGTAGAAAACAGAAAACGCGGTAAAAAACATTATATCATTATCAATGCGGAAGGTATCGGCGATTCGATCAACATGGCTAAGAGAATTGAAGAGGCAACAGGAATGGAAACAAGAGCGACAATTCTCGGACACATGCAGCGTGGAGGAAGCCCTACCTGTAAAGACAGAGTATTTGCTTCTATTATGGGTGCTAAAGCAGTTGACCTTTTATGTGAAGGAAAAACAAACCGTGTTGTAGGATTCAGCCATGGAGAGTACATTGACTTTGATATTGACGAAGCATTAAATATGAAAAAAGAGATTCCGGAATATCAGTATAAAATTGCAAAAGATTTATCAATTTAGGGAACATTTAGAGAAAGATTGCACTTGAAAAAGTGCAGTCTTTTTTTCTCCCTTGCAATATGGAGGGAGAATGGGTACAATAAAAGGTAATGACAAAATTTCTGAAAGGGGATTATAAATTTGAGTATAGATTGCAGAAAAGATGCGCCAATCGGTGTGTTTGATTCGGGAGTAGGCGGACTTACGGTAGTGAAAGAGATTATGCAGAACCTTCCGAATGAGAATTTAGTATATTTTGGGGATACTGCCCGTGTTCCTTACGGAAGCAAATCGGTGGATACAATTATTCGTTTTTCAAAGCAGATTGTCCGGTTTTTACAGACAAAGAAAGTAAAGGCGATTGTGATTGCCTGTAATACGGTGAGCGCTCTCGCTTTGGATATTCTCAGGCAGGAGACGGATATTCCGATTATCGGTGTTGTAAAACCCGGCTCAAAAGTTGCCGCGGAAGTGACGGAGAATAAAAGAGTGGGGATTATCGGAACAGAAGCAACGGTGAAAAGCGGAGTGTATACAAAATTTATCCAGCAGTACAAGCCGGATATTGAAGTACTTGCGAAAGCATGCCCGCTGTTCGTTCCGCTTGTGGAAGAAGGATTTGTGGACAACCGCATTGCGCGGGAGGCGATAGATTATTATTTGCATGAGATGAAACAGTCGGGAATTGACACGCTAATTTTGGGGTGTACACATTATCCATTGCTGTATAATCCCATTATGGCGTATATGGGAGAGGGAATCCGCCTTGTAAATCCTGCTTATGAGACAGCGTTGGAATTAAAACAATTATTAGAAGAAAAGAATTTGGAAAATGTATCGCAGGAGGCGGGGAAAGTTCCTACTTATGAATTTTATTCCAGCGATGCTCCGGTACGTTTTAAAACATTTGCAAATGCGGTTCTTCCATACAGTGTTGACTGGATTGAGCATATTAATATAGAAGAATTTTAGGAGAGATTATGACAAAAGAGGTATTAATCAACATAACAGGGATACATATGGATATGATAGAGAAAGGGGAAGAAGATGAACCAGTTGCAGTCATTACTCCTGCTAACTATTTCAAAAAAAACGGAAAACATTACATCATTTATGACGAAGTTGCGGAGGGTATGCCGGGAGTTACGAAAAATACGATAAAGATTACAGGCGACAATATGATAGAAATCATGAAAAAAGGGCTTACCAATACACATATGGTGTTTGAAAAAGGCAAAAACCATATGACGGGTTACGGTACACCTTTTGGACAACTTGTAATGGGAATTCGCACAAAAGATTTGCATGTATCAGAAACGGAAGAAGAGATTGGGGCATCGATACTTTATCATTTAGAAGTAAATGAAGAGGCGGTTGCCGAGTGCAGAATCAAAATCCGTATCACACCGAAAAGTGCGGGAATCGAGATATAAAAAATAGATTGCGTTACGCAATCTATTTTTCTTTTCTAAATCTTGAGAAAAATCCTTTTTTCTTAACCGGAACTTCAAGTCCGCCTCTTGCCCCTTTTACTTCAGTGATGTAAATACCGCTTACCACAACTTTTACCTCTTTTTTGATAGGTAAAATTGGGAATACAGATGCATCACACATTAAAGTCATAATCTTTGGTCCGATTTTCGCTTTAACAACCGGAACTTTAGATCTGCGAAGATATTTTGGTGTGTTCTCGATGACAACTGCCGGGAATCCGGCTTCTTTTAACTTCATTCGTTTTTTGTCAATAATCAGCATGGAAACCGTCTGTGCAGCAGCGTCCAGTTTTTCCTGTTGTTCTGCCTGACGTTTTTCTGCCTTTTTACCAAGAAAGTATAACACGACCAAAACGATTGCTAATACAACTACAATGATTAATAGTATTTTAACTGCTAAACTCACAATAGCCCTCCTGATAATAATTTCTATGTAATTACCTATTTACACTTGTAATATTGTAACATTGATTTTCTGGAAGTGCAAGTCATCTTTAGTGAAAACAGGGGAAAAATAGGACATAAAAATAAAAAGATTATGAAGTTATGGGAAAACTCTTTAAAAGAAAGCAAATCTGTGGTATAACGAGAAAGTATGGCTTTACCAAAAAACAAAAATAGAGATCAAAGGGGTAGGACGATGAAAAAGCAAAGAGTAATTGCAGCAATGCTTACACTGTGTCTTGTAGTTTCAGCAGTAGGTTGCAGTAAAAAAGAAATCTCAAATGAGTATGTAAAAATTTCGCAGTACAAAGGAGTAGAGGCAGAAAAAGTTACTCCAAACGAGGTGACAGAAGACGACATCACAAATTATATTAATGCAAAGATGGCTGAACAGACAAAAGATGTAACGGACAGAGAATTAAGAAAAGGCGATCTTGCACAGTTTGAATATACGGGGAAATTAAAATCTACGGGAAAAGTGTTTGATGAAGGAACATTGACACTGGGCAACGGAGAACAGTATGTAGACGGTTTCGAGGAAGGAATCTACGGACATAAGTTAAATGAAACATTTGATTTGCCAGTCAAATTTCCGGAAGGATACGGCGGAACAGAGCAGCCGGAACTTTCAGGAGCAGATGTAATTTTCACAATTAAAATTACGGGAATCAAAGAAAGAGCATACTCTGAATTGAACGATGAATTTGTTAAAGCAGTTTCTAAAAAATCAGAAACAGTTGAAGAATACAAAGAAGAAGTAAAAAAAGAAATTGAAAAAATGAATAAGAAACAGGCAGAAGCGGAACTTCGTGACAATGCATGGAATGAAGTGATGGATAATGCAGAAATTGTTAAATACCCTGAAAAGAGATTAAAAGAGAAAGAAAAAGCAATCGAAGAACAATTAAAAAAACTTGTAGAACAGTCATACGGCGTTTCATATGAGGAGTTCTTAAAACAGAGCGGACAATCTGAAGACGATTTCAAAAAACAGGTGAAAGAAATGTCAAAAGAATCTTTAAAACCTGCTTTAGTAGCCGAATTAATTGCAAAAGAAGAAGGACTTGAAATCTCTGATAAAGAAATGAAAAAAGAAATGAAAGTTTTTGCAAAAGAAAATGGTTATCCTGATGCAGATACTCTTGTAGAATTAAACGGTGAGGATATGGTAAAAGAGGCTATTCTTCAGAATAAAGTCATGGAATGGGCTGCTGACAACTGCAAACAAGTAGAAAAGAAAAAAGAAAATAAACAAGACGAGAAAAAAGAAGAAAATAAAGAAGGAAATAAAGAAAAAACAACAAAATAGTTGAAGATGAGGAAACGCAGCGGATAACCGCTGCGTTTTTTGATATGCGCCTTACCATTGTTTTCCGACCTGTTATCAGAAATCCATTTACAGAAAAAAACGGTATTCGTATAATAAAAATAAATAAGGAGGGATGGAATGAAAGTAAAAATTTCTTATATAGAACCAGAAAAAACAGAACGAGCAGAACTTTATGTAGTGAGGGGGCATCAATCTTTAGAAACACTTGTTCAGGTAATTGAAAAGGAATCTTATAAAGAAAAAGTTTTGTATGTGACGGATAAAGACGAAAAGTATCAAATTAGTTGTACACATATATTTTTTATAGAAAGTATAGGTGAAAAAATATTGGTACATACAGAGAAAAAAGTTTTTCAATGTAAAAAAAGATTATATGAATTGGAGAAGGAACTCCCAGAATATTTTTCCCGCATTTCTAAATCGGTTATTTTGAATTTAAGGCAAGTGGAATATTATCGTCCTCAATTAAATGGGATTATGAAAGCGAATTTGTATAATAGAGAAGAAGTATATATTTCGAGAAAATATTTGCGAGAAATACGCTCTAAAATAGGAGGTTGATATTATGGTAAAAAAAGAACAAATACAGGAAGTCGGAAAGAGTGTTTGGATTGGTGTGATTTTATTTTTTAGTGCGGTACTTTTTCTGATGCAGAGCGGAGATATAAACCATTTGAAACTTTTTTCAGATAACCTGCTATGGATAATAGGGGCATATATATTTGGAACGATAGCGGTACGTTTTTTATTTTCATTGGAAATTTGCCGTAAGGGAGCATTTTTATTTCAGGGAGAAGCGATTATATGGTGGGTTTTTCTTGTATTTACAGTGTTATCGGTAATTCTTCCATTTATACCGGAATATATGCGTGATATTATGCTTGTAAATATTTTCGTTTTAATTTTGATGATGCTCGGGAATTATTTACATATGAGATATATTTCTAAAGAGTTAAACGGTGGTGCATGGCAAAAAGATTTTGTTTTGATTGAAGATTTAAAGAGAAAGCCGAGAAATGAAGAAGAGTTTATAAAGTTTATTATTTTATACTGTGAAAAAAATGCATTAGAATTAGAAATACTTCAATATGGTGAACCTGCAAAAGTAAAAATGGGTGGAAGAGTTTATACGGTAAAAATAGTTGAATATTGCAGTTTATCCAATGGGGTTGCGTATGCGATGGAATTTCGATGTGAGTAGAGAATTTTTAGAACGAATATGTATTGTGAAGAGAAAAGTATTTGCGATATCAATCGACTTTGTCTATCAATTAAGAAGGTGGTATTTATATGGGACAGTAAGAAGATTAGACTATAAATATCAAAAGACATTGGGAGGTATTGAGAGATGAAAAAAATTTTTTTTACATTAGCAGGAACAAAACATTATTATGGTTCGGAATTTTTTAAGCCGGAAATGAGAGTACAGTTAGAAAAAGAGGAAGATAACGAATACGATACAGAGGCGATTGTAGTAAAAGTGGAAGGGTTGGGAAAGGTCGGATATGTTGCTAACAGTCCTTTTACTGTTTTGGGAGAAAGCATGAGTGCAGGGAGAATATATGACAAAATTGGAAAGAAGGCTTTTGGTGAAGTTGTGTTCGTAATGTCACAGGGAGTTTTGTGTAAATTAGATGAGAAAAGTCTGTTGGATTGGCAGCAAGATTAAAATCTTTATGTTCTTTATGTTATACTGAATGTATGACGAGAGGAGCGAGGAATATGCCAAAAGGAACAAATCAAAAATTCAAACTATATCGTCTTGCGCAGATTATGTTGGAGATGACGGACGATGAACACTATATTACAATGCCTGAAATAATAGAGGCGCTGGGAAAATATGAAATTACGGCGGACAGAAAAAGCATATATAATGATTTGCGGGATTTAGAAGTACTTGGTATTGAGGTGGAAGGAGAATCGGCAGGAAAAGGCTATCACTACCATGTAGTAAACCGTCCGTTTGAATTAGCCGAATTAAAACTTTTAGTGGATGCAATACAGTCATCAAAGTTTATTACAGAGCGAAAAACAAACACGCTTATAAAAAAACTGGAAAAAATGATTAGCAAATATGAAACGATGAAATTACAGAGGCAGGTGTTTGTATCCGGAAGAATTAAGACGATGAACGAAAGCATTTACTACACGGTGGACGCGATACATAATGCGATTGCAGAAAATCGGAAAATCTATTTTCAGTATTATCAGTGGAATGTGAAAAAAGAAATGGAACTTCGTCACAGCGGAGCGGTTTATCATATCAGTCCATGGGGACTTTCGTGGGATAATGAAAACTATTATTTAATCGGATATGATTCAGAGGCAGAGAAAATGAAACATTATCGGGTAGATAAAATGTTGCATATTAAACTATCGGACGAAAAAAGAGAGGGAAAAGAAAGTTTTAAGCAGTTAGATTTGGCGGATTATGCGAAGAAAAGTTTCGGTATGTTTGGCGGCAAGGAGCAACAGGTGAAACTGTTGGTAGACAATAGTCTGACAGGTGTAATTATTGATAGATTTGGAAAAGATGTGATGATAATTCCGGCAGATAAAGAGCATTTTACGGTAAACGTAACAGTGCATATAAGTAATCAGTTTTTGGCGTGGGTTATTTCACTTGGCGAGGGCGTGAAAATTATTTCGCCAGATGAGGTGGTCAATCGTTTAAAAAAGGAAGTAGAGAGGTTGGCCGGACAGTATGGGGTGAATAGGAGAATGTGAATATGGTACAGGAACTACATGGACATTAGAGAATGAGGAAAAATATCTCAAGGAAAATTATCGTGTATATCTTTCACCGGCAAATAATAAACCGGGATATGTGATTGAAAGAAAAGAAAAAATAGGAGAGGATTTTATAGAGACTCCGGAGGATGAGGAAGAAGGGTCTCAAGAACTTTCTGTAAAAGAACGTGAAACTCAAAATGTCGCAAAAGTGGAAGCAGAAGCAAAAAGAAGAGATCAGACATTAAGTGATACCGCAACTCAAATGGAAATGAATGAATATAGTGAACAACTTTATAAATTATGGGACGATGAATTGAATCGATTATGGAAAGTTTTGAAGGAAGAGTTGAGCAGTACGGAAATGGCAAAATTGCTGGAAGAACAAAGAACCTGGATTGCGGAGAAAGAAAAAGCCATTAATGAAATAGGAGAAATCAGCGGAGGAGGAACAGCAACAACTATGAATAAAAATATGACGGGAGAGGATCTTACAAGGAAGAGAGTATATGAGTTATTAGAGTATCTGCCTTAAAGAATATCATGAAGAGAAAAAGAAAATTCGGAAATTGTGCTGTGATTGAAAATCTTGGAGGATATTACGAATTATAAGTTTCTTGGAATGATTTTAAAATAGAATTTCATAATAGCATACTCGTATATTTCTTTGCATAGATTGTATAAACAAATCATGCAGGGGATTTTATGAAAGATTATATTGAAGAGCGAGCGGTGGAAATTGCAACGTATATTATCGAGCATCAGGCGACGGTAAGACAGACGGCAAAAGAGTTTGGAGTGTCAAAGAGTACGATACATAAAGATGTAACTGAACGTCTACAACAAATCAATCCGGCTCTTGCGCTTCAGGCAAGAAAGGTATTAGATACAAATAAATCGGAAAGGCATATCCGAGGGGGTATGGCAACAAGAGAAAAATATTTACATCAGCACTAAAAAAGTGTAGGAAAAAATCTGTCCGGGCGTGACAGATTTTTTTTATGTCTAAATTCTTGTAAATTTACCCAAAGAAAAGAGAACGAAAATTGTTTAGTGAACAAGTTGATTTGTGCATAATGCGGGAAAATAGTTTCGTAATTAGCCAATATTGAAAAGAATTGCACAAAGTGATAAGATTTATACAAAATTAATTTACTAAAAAGATTTCTGAAACAGAAACGGAAAGGAGGTTAAATGAATATACAGGATATTGCAAAACTTGCAGGAGTATCAGCCTCTACAGTTTCTAAAGTGATGAATGGAAAAGATAAAGACATCAGTGAAGAAACAAAGAAGAAAGTGTTGAAAATTATAGAAAAAGAAAACTATATTCCTTATTCAAAATTTCGGGAAAAAGCGGGAATGAAAAGTCATCTGATTGGTCTTATTCTCAAAACAAAAAACAGAGAGCGGGAAAGCATTGTTTTACATGTGGAGAAAAAAGCAAGGGAAAACGGATACGGTTTACTTATCAGTTACGCAGATACGCAGGAGGATATTGAACTTTGTGTGGAAGAAATGAGGCAGAAAAAAGCGGAAGGGATTTTAGTGGATTCCGATAAATGTGTTTCCGCACATGGATTTGAGAATACGTGTGTCTATCTTAATCAGACAAAAGAATTTGATGAAAAGCAAAAGGTTACCTTTTATTATCGGCTTTCAGAAGCAGGACGTTTGGCAGTGGAAAGACTTCAGAGGGAAGGGCATGAAAAAATTGCGTGCATTATTTTGAATACCGATAAAACTATTCGGGACGGATACGAAACGGCAATGAGAAGTATGCAATCTCCGATTCAGCCGATGTGGATTTATGAAGGAAAATCAATCGAAGATGTGGAAAAGTATGGAATCCGGCAATGCCTGAGCGAAAATGTGACAGCAGTTGTCTGTGGTTCCCCTGAAATAGCCTACTGCATCTATAAGGTGATGGAAAGAACGAGAATGTCCATTCCGGATACACTTTCCATTATTTCCATAGGGGAGAGCCGCCTGTTAGAGTTAGTGGGTGATGGAATCACAGGCGTCAGCCTTCCGTCAGCATGTATGAGTTCCGATGCGGTAGAGTATCTTGTGGAAATGATACAGAAAGAAAAGAAAATAGAATTGATGAGAAAATTTTCGCCGACACTCATTGAGAGGAACAGCGTTACAAAACCTGCTCAGGAAAAGCAGGGTGAAAAAATAGTTGTTGTGGGCAGTATGAATATGGACGTTACCGTGGAAGTGTCAAGAATTCCCGTGGACGGGGAAACACAACTTGCGGAAAGGCTGTATGTTTTTACCGGAGGAAAAGGGGGAAATCAGGCGGTCGGTGTTGGAAAACTCGGCGGTCAGGTATATATGATAGGCTGCCTTGGAAATGACATGGACGGCAAACAACTTTACAGTACGCTGGTGGAAAATCATGTACATATGGACGGAGTGTTATTTGACACTGAACTGCCGAGCGGAAAAGCCTACATTAATGTGGACAAAAATGGAGAGAGTACAATTGTTGTGTATCAGGGAGCAAATCGCAACTTAAGTATTGAGCAGATAAACAGATGCAAATATCTGTTTCAAAATGCAAAGTATTGTTTGTTATCACTGGAAATTCCGGAAACTATTGCAGAATACACAATTAAATTTTGTAAAAGGAACAACACACAAGTTATTTTGAAACCGTCCGCAGCGGACAAAATAAAAGAAGAACTGTTGAAAGACATTGCATACTTTATTCCGAACGAAAAGGAACTTCACAATTTTGTGCAGGGAAAAGGAGCGATAGAAAAGAAGGCGCAAATCCTTATGGATAAAGGTGTTGAAAATGTAATTGTAACCCTCGGAGAGCGAGGGTGCTATTTACGCAACAAAGAATATTCCCTGTATTTTGAAGGCTCAGGATTTGAAGCGGTAGATACGACAGGCGGTGCAGATTCATTTATCAGTGCGTTGGCAGTTTGTTTGAGTGAAGGAAAAAACATTATACAGTCTATAGGTTTTGCAATTTACGCATCGGGAATCAGCGTGACAAGACATGGAGTACAGCCGGCGTTACCTGACAGAAAAGCGGTGGAAATATATGAAGATGAAATTCGTTCTAAATATGGAAAAGGAGGGGAATAGGAAAAGATGAAAAAGATACTGATTATCGGGAGTCTGAATATGGATATCGTGCTGGAGACACCACGTATTCCAAAAGCGGGAGAGACCATTTCCGGTAAAAATATTATGCAGGCTCCGGGTGGAAAAGGTGCAAATCAGGCGTATGCAATCGGAAAACTTGGAGGAAAAGTTGAGATGATTGGCGCGGTGGGAGATGACAGTTTCGGTTATAAACTGAAAGCAAATCTGGAAAGTGTCGGAGTCAGTACAGTTGGCGTGGAAACATTTTCGGGAGAGCCTACAGGTCAGGCGTACATAGCAGTCGATGAAGAAGGAGAAAATTCCATTATTCTGATTGCGGGAACAAACGGAATGGTGACAAAGGATATGATTAAAAAGAATCTGAAGAAAATTCAGGAGAGTGACATTATCATTATGCAGTTGGAAATTCCGTTGGAAGTTGTGGAATATGTCAAGAAGTTAGCGGTAGGTCTGGGGAAAACTGTGATTGTAGATCCCGCACCGGCAGTTCCGAATATTCCTGATTCATTCTGGAAAGGAATTGACTACATTAAGCCAAATGAGACAGAACTGGAAATTCTCGCAGGAAAAGAGATGAAAAATCTTGAACAGTTGAAAGAAGGAGCGAGGATAATGCTCGAAAAAGGAGTTAAAAATGTTGTGGTAACTCTCGGAGGTGACGGGTGTCTGTTTGTTTCAGCGGAAAAAGAGGAATTTTTCCCGGCGAATAAAGTGAAAGTGGTTGATACGACGGCGGCGGGAGACAGTTTCACGGCAGGAATGGCATTGGCCCTTAGTCAGGGGAAAACATGTGAGGAAGCAATTGCATTTGGGCAGAAGGTATCGGCAATTGTGGTTTCCCGAAAGGGAGCGCAGATATCTATACCTGCGATGGAAGAGATATAAGGAAGAAGGAGGGAAAATATGCAGAAAATTATTATTGATACGGATCCCGGAATTGATGATGCTCTTGCTATCTTGTTGGCTTTGGCGGCAAAAGATGAGTTGGACGTACTGGCTCTTACAACAGTGAATGGAAATGTGGGAGTAGAGCAGGTAACAAAAAATGCTTTCAAAATATTAGAAATCGCAGGAAGAACGGATATTCCGGTTTATATGGGAAATGGCAAACCGCTTATGAGAGAGAATGAACATTGTGAAGAATTCCATGGAGATGACGGAATGGGAAATCTTGAGATGCCGGACTGTCATAAAATTCCTGAAAACGAGAACGCAGTAGACTTTCTGATAAGAAAGGTCAGAGAAGAAAAAGGAGAGATTACGCTTGTACCGATAGGGCCGCTGACAAATATAGCAGAGGCGATACAGAAGAATTCGGATTTTGTGAAAAATGTAAAAGAGGTTGTTATTATGGGTGGGGCAGAACATGGCGGAAATATGTCACCCCATGCAGAGTTTAATTTTTGGACAGACCCTGAGGCGGCGAAAATTGTATTTCAGGCAGGGTTTGAGAAAGTGACAATGATAGGACTGGACGCTACGTCATATGTTTTTTTAAGTCCAACACTGCGGGAGTTATTATATTTAATCAATACTCCGATTTCCAGATTTATTCACAAAATAACAAGGGTGTATGCAGACGGGCATTGGGAAGTGGAGAAGAAACTTGGCTGTGAACTGTGCGATGTATTGACGATTGCATATTTACTGGATCGTAGCGTTGTTGAAAAGACAGACGCGTTTGTAGATGTGGAAACGCAGGGCCTTTGTGACGGTGCATCGGTTGTGTATCGCCAAAAATATTATCCTGACAAGATGAAAAATTGCGAGGTGGCGATAAAGGCAGACACAAAGAAATTTTTTGAACTATTTTTTACATATTTATTTCCGGAACATAAGGAAAGTTGGAAAGAGTTTATATTTTAGGAGGGAAAAAAGATGACAAATGAGAAAAAAGGTTTAAAGGCAGACTTTAATTTAATTACGATTTTGATTATTCCGATTGCAATTGCAATTAACTTTATTGTTGGAAACTTAGTGCTTACATTAAAACTTCCATTATATTTGGACAGTATAGGTACGTTTCTTGTAGCAATACTTGCAGGGCCTTGGGTAGGCTGTCTGACAGGTGTTTTGAGTATTGCGATAAACTCTATTACGGATCCGTCATTATTTCCGTTTGCAATTATTTCAGGGGTCTTGGGGTTGGTAATAGGAACTATGGCGAGAAAAGGAATGTTTATAAAATTTAGCCGCTTTATTGTATCTTCCATTATTGTATCAGTTATTGCGGTTGCTTTAAGTGTTATTATTTCATACGCATTTTTCGGGGGATTTGATTCCAGTGGAAACTCTATTATGATCGGCGCCATGGTATCAGCAGGGATTCCGTTTTGGCCGGCACAGATTATCGGCAACCTTATTTCTGAAGTTCCGGACAAATTTATTTCACTTTTGGTGCCATACTTAGTGATAAGAGGAATGTCAGACAGATACTTGTATAAATTTTCAAATGGTTCAGTGTTTATTAATGCGAGAAAAGATAAAAAGGGGAGCAAATAAATGAACAAAAAGCAAAAAGGGATAAAACTTCTAAATCCGCTGACAGTTTTATATCTGGTTATCTTGCTGGCAGTAGTATCAGCACTGTTTGATTATAAGATAACGATAGTATCTGTTTTAGTAATGATGCTGCTGGCGGGAATATCAGGAGAAGGAAAACCGTATTTTCTACTGTGGCTAAAATCAATCTTTTTGATTTGTGTTATCTGTTTTGTTTTACAGTCCCTGTTTATACCGGGAGAACAGATTATATGGAAAGTATGGGTGTTTTCGATAAAAGTAGAAAGCGTACAGAAAGCAATCATACTTTGTTCAAGAATTTTAGGAATAGGTTCGGCAATTTTACTTGGTGGAAAATTGATCGATATTAAAAAATTGATGATTGTACTGGAAAAGAAAGGAATGTCATCATCGGTTACATATGTTTTACTTTCAACAACTAACATTATTCCGCAGATGTCAAAGAAAATGGGAGCAATTTTAGAAGCACAAAAATCAAGAGGAATTGAGACGGACAGTAATATGATTGTAAGAGCAAAAGCATTTTTCCCATCTGTCGGACCATTGCTTTTAAATTCTTTGGTAAATGCAGAAGAAAGAGCGATTACATTGGAGGCTAGGGCGTTTTCAGCTCCGTGCAAAAAGACTTCGCTGAAGAATGTGGAAGATTCAAGTCGGGATAAAATGTTGAGAATTGTATTTATTGCAGCAACGATTTTAGCGATTGGAGGGAAAATAGTTTTATGGATAGTATAAAAATAACAGATTTATCATATCGGTATCCAACCGCTGAGGAAGAGGTTTTGCGACATGTATCACTTACAATCAAAAAAGGAGAATTGTGTGCGATTGTGGGAGCAAATGGAAGCGGAAAGACGACTCTTTGTAATGCTATCAGAGGATTTGTTCCTAAGTTCTATAAAGGAGAGATTTCGGGAGAAGTTCTTGTAAATGGAAAAGACGTTCAGAAAGAAGATATTGGGAGCACAGCGTTAGAAGTAGGGTTTGTCTTTCAAAATCCGTTTACCCAGATTAGCGGAATCGCGGATACGGTTTATGAAGAATTGGCGTTTGGATTGGAGAATATGGGGATAGATCCGACAGAGATAAATGAGCGGATTGAAAAAATGATGAAACTGACCAAAATTGAAGAATTTAGGGACAGGGATCCTTACCAGTTATCGGGAGGACAGCAGCAGAGAGTTGCATTAGCATCTATTTTAGTTATGGGACAGGATATTCTTGTCATTGATGAGCCTACATCTCAGTTGGACCCGCAAAGTACGGACGATGTTTTTGAAATGATTCAATTAATGAAAAACATGGGGAAAACTATCGTTCTTGTAGAACATAAAATGGAACAGATTGCAGAATATGCGGACCATGTTGTTGTTATGGATAAAGGAAAAATTGTTTTGGAAGGCACGGCAAAAGAAGTGTTTTCCAATCCGAAGTGTATGGAGTATCATACAAGACTTCCGCAAAGTACAAAAATTGCAATGGAACTGATGAAAGAAGGGATACCATTTCAGGAGATTCCGGTTACGGTAGATGAAACAATTCAGATACTAAATTCAACTATGGGAAAGGGCGTATAAAAATGGCATTAGTAGAAGTGAAAAATATTTCATTCCAATATCCAAACGGATATTTAGCGGTTGATGATGTGAGTTTTTCCATTGATGCTGGAGAAAACATTGCAATTGTCGGACAAAATGGAGCAGGAAAGACAACAACCGTAAAAATGTTAAATGGACTGATAAAAGCCTGCAAAGGAGATGTTCTCATTGATGGAGAATCGACACAAAAATATACGACTGCGCAAATGGCAAAGCGGGTGGGCTATGTCTTTCAAAATCCTGATGATCAGATTTTTAATTCTACCGTGCGTAAAGAGATTGAGTACGGGCTAAAGAAAATGAAAATTGATCCCGATGAGTGTGAAAGAAGAATTAAAGATGCCGCAGAATTGACAGGTATGGATAAATATTTGGAAGTGAATCCTTATGATCTTCCGTTATCCATAAGAAAATTTGTTACCATTGCATCAGTTATTGCGAGTAATTGTGAAGTTATGATTTTTGATGAACCTACGGCGGGACAGGACTTGGAGGGGCTGGCAAGATTGTCAAAGTTGAATAAAATTTTGACTGAGCGTGGAAAAGCAATCGTGACGATTACACACGATATGGAATTTGTGGCGGAGAACTATGAAAGAACAATCGTTATGTGCCAGAAAAAAGTTTTGGCAGATGGAAAAACAAAAGATGTTTTCTTTCAAAAAGATATTATGGAGAAAGCGATGTTAAAACAGCCCGTAATTGTCAGGATTGCAAATCAAATTGGAATGAAGGAAAATACGCTGGATATAAAAAAAGTAGCAAAATTTGTCGCAGACAATCGAGGTTAAATAAGATGTATTTATAATGATGAAGGAGGAAAATCTTGAAAAATAGATTTTTCTCCTTATTTTTTTATTTCTGTTGTTATAACAACAGATTTTTCTTTTTGCTTATAGTATGCTGAACTCGAAAATAACTGTATGAATATATTTGTGATGGAGGTCAATTATGGAAGAAAAAATGTTTTGCTATCAATGCCAGGAGACGGCCGGCTGTAAGGGGTGTACCATGTCCGGCGTATGCGGGAAAAAGCCAGATGTGGCTGCTATGCAGGATCTTCTGGTTTATGTGACAAAAGGAATATCCGCAGTTACTACGATGCTGCGAAAGGAAGGAAAAAACATATCCGCCGAGGTGAATCACTTAATTACACTAAACCTGTTTACGACGATCACCAATGCGAATTTTGATAAAGAAAGTATCGAAGAAAGAATTCGCACTACGTTGGAAGTCAAAGATTCCCTGCTGGAGGAACTTCACAATCCGACCGATCTGCCGGAAGCGGCAAAATGGTCCGGTCTTGGGGATTGGGAGGAAAAGGCGAAGACGGTGGGCGTGCTTTCCACAGAAAATGAAGACATTCGGTCATTGCGGGAACTGATTACCTACGGACTGAAAGGTTTGTCCGCTTATTCTAAACACGCAAATGTACTTCTGCATGATTCGGAAGAGGTTGATGAATTTCTTCAGCGGGCGTTGGCGGCTACGCTGAATGATACTCTCAGCGTGGACGATTTGGTTGCACTGACTATGGAGACGGGAAAATACGGTGTATCCGGTATGGCTTTGCTGGACAAGGCTAATACAGAGACGTATGGAAATCCTGAAATTACAAAGGTAAATATCGGCGTCCGAAAAAATCCGGGAATTCTTGTGTCAGGACATGACCTGCGGGATTTGGAAATGTTGTTGCAACAGACACAGGGAATAGGGGTAGATGTTTATACACATTCTGAAATGCTGCCGGCACATTACTATCCTGCCTTTAAAAAGTACCAGAATTTTGTCGGTAACTACGGAAATGCATGGTGGAAACAAAAAGAGGAATTTGAGTCTTTTAACGGTCCTATATTAATGACGACAAACTGCATTGTACCGCCGAAGGACAGCTATAAAGACAGGCTGTATACAACCGGGGCAGCGGGATATTCGGGCTGCACGCATATTCCGGGAGAAATCGGAGAACAGAAAGATTTTTCCGCGCTCATTGAACACGCGAAAAAATGCGCAGCTCCAAATGAAATCGAGACAGGGGAAATTATCGGTGGATTTGCCCATGCACAGGTACTGGCTTTGGCGGACAAAGTGGTGGAGGCCGTAAAAAGCGGCGCAATCAAAAAATTTGTAGTTATGGGTGGCTGCGATGGACGGGCGAAGAGCCGGAATTACTATACGGAATTTGCCAAAGCGCTTCCAAGGGATACGGTAATTCTAACTGCAGGCTGTGCAAAATATAAGTACAATAAGTTACCGTTGGGTGACATTAATGGAATTCCCCGTATTTTAGATGCGGGCCAGTGTAATGATTGTTATTCACTGGCAGTGATTGCACTAAAACTTAAAGAAGTTTTTGGCTTAGATGATATTAACGATTTGCCGATTATTTATAATATCGCATGGTATGAGCAGAAAGCGGTAATTGTTCTGCTGGCTCTGTTGTATCTTGGTGTAAAAAATATCCATCTTGGCCCGACACTTCCCGCTTTCTTAAGTCCTAACGTTGCAAAAGTTTTGGTGGAGAATTTTGGTATCGCAGGAATCGGTACTGTGGAAGACGATTTAAAATTGTTTTTTAGTGAAAATAATTAAATAGCAGTTTCAATTAATATTGGGAGCAGGAACGAAGTTGGCGTTCCTGCTCTTTAACTTTTTATTATACCATTTTCGCGGATTTGTATTATAATAAGTAAATAATAAAACGAAAGAAAGGAGTAGTTATGGTTACATTATTTCTTATTCCTATATACATTTTGTTCAGTGTATATTTGTGCAGGTGGTTATTCCGCTGGCTGAATTCCTGTCATTGCTGGTTTCAAAATAAAGTGACGAAAATTGTTATCATCTCAGCGTACATTTTTGTTTCCTCCACGGTCATTATAAGTTTTCTCCTCCCGGTATCACCTGTTCAAAGAGTATTGAAACAAATCAGCAATTACTGGCTTGGGACACTGGTCTATATTTTTCTTGTTGTTCTTCTCGCCGATGTGGGAAGAATCATTCTGAAACGAACAAAGTGGATTTCAAATGAAAAACTATCTTCCGGACGGACATTTGTCATTACGGGAGGAATCTGTATTGTGCTTATCGCGGGCATAAGTATTTATGGTATTTTAAATGCGCGAAATATCCGCACAACTGCTTATGATGTCACAATCGAAAAAGACGCAGGAGAATTAGAGGATTTAAAAATCGCATTGGTGGCAGATTTGCATTTGGGCTACAGTATAGGCGATTACCATATGGAACAGATGGTTGAGAAAATAAATAAAATGGATGCGGATATTGTTCTGATTGCGGGGGATATTTTTGACAATGATTATGACGCTCTATATCCCCCGGACTATTTAATCAAAACACTGCGGGGGATAAAAAGCAAATACGGAGTGTACGCCTGCTATGGAAATCACGATATACAGGAAAAAATTCTTGTTGGATTTACCTTCCCGGGTGGAGAGAAAAAACAGAGTGATCTGCGAATGGACGAATTTTTGAAGAAGGCAAATATAAAATTGTTGAGAGACGAGGCTGTTTTAATTGACAACGCATTCTACCTTGTATCAAGACCGGATTACAAGTGTCCGGGAAGAGGGATTGAACAGAGAAAAACTCCGGAGCAAATTACAGCAGAACTGGATAAAACAAAACCGATTCTTGTCATGGAACATGAGCCGAAAGAAATTGAGGAATTGGAAGAAGCGGGGGCGGATATGCAGTTGAGCGGCCACACACATGACGGGCAAATATGGCCTGGAACATGGCTTATAAAATGTTTTTGGAAAAATCCATACGGTTACATGAAAGAGGGAAATTTACACAGCATTGTCACATCAGGAATAGGGGTGTATGGTCCTGCCATGCGTGTCGATTCTAAAAGTGAAATTTGTGAAATACATGTATCATTTCAACAGTAAGGAAAAGAGGGTAATAATGAGAACAAAAGTAAAAACAGACAGAACACATTACTTATTTGATAACAAAGCAATTATTGCGTTAATTATTCCGCTGATTATTGAACAACTTCTGGCAGTGCTTGTAGGCATGGCGGACTCTGTTATGATTGCCAGTGTAGGGGAGGCAGCCGTATCCGGTGTATCGCTTGTGGATAATGTAATGGTACTTTTGATTAATTTATTTGGAGCGCTTGCAACCGGAGGTTCTGTTGTTGCGGGACAGTATCTCGGTAAAAAACAGGAAGAAAAAGCGGACAGGGCATCAAACCAGCTTATATGGTTTATTACAATCTGTGCAATCGGGATTACAATTCTTGTCTATTTGGGGAAAAGTTTTATGTTACAGACCGTATTTGGGGAAATCGCGCCTGACGTTAGGGGATATGCGAACACATACCTCTTAATTGTAACGGCATCTATACCGTTTATTGCTTTATATAACGGCGGTGCAGCCATTTTTCGTACAATGGGAAATGCAAAAGTGACAATGATTGTTTCTCTTATTATGAATGCGGTAAATGTGATCGGAAATGCCACTTTAATTTACGGGTTTCATATGGGTGCGGAAGGGGTTGCCATTCCGACATTAGTATCACGAATGGTTGCGGCTGTTTTGATAGTTATTCTTCTTCTTAATCCAAAACAGGTTCTGCATTTACAAAAAACACTCAAATATCGTCCTGACTGGAAAATGATAAAGAATATTTTAGGACTGGGCATTCCAAACGGTTTGGAAAACAGTATGTTTCAGTTAGGAAAAATTATGGTATTGAGTTTAGTTTCCACATTTGGTACATATGCCATTGCCGCAAATGCGGTGAGCAATGCAGTGGCTATGTTTCAAATCCTGCCGGGAATGGCGATTTCGCTGGCAGTTACAACCGTTATTTCCAGATGCGTAGGTGCAAAAGACTACGAGCAGGTTTCTTATTACACAAAAAAGTTAATGACAATCACTTATGCCTGCATGATAGTGACAAATGTCATTATTTATTTGTTGCTTCCTGTCATTATGCAAATATATAATCTGTCCGCAAAAACCTCTCAGGTAACGGAGCAGATACTGATATTTTACAGTGTAAGCTGTGTTCTTATCTGGCCGATAGCATTTACTCTTCCGACAACGTTAAGGGCAGCGGGAGATGCGAAAATGAGCATGATAATCTCCATTCTTTCCATGTGGATATTCCGCATAGGTTTCAGTTATCTGCTGGGAAAATACTTCGGCATGGGCGTATTTGGCGTATGGGTTGCCATGGTTATCGACTGGGTATTCCGTGCAATCTTGTTCGTGGCAAGATATATTGGAGGAAAATGGAAAGAAATCCGTACTGTTTAAGGAAATATACAAAACCCTACTTGTAAAAGAGGGAAAGTTAGCATATAATTAATATTCAATGAAATACGAATGTGAGGAGGAAATCTTTTGAATAACGAAACAGTTATCGTCCTGGATTTTGGCGGACAGTACAACCAATTAATTGCAAGACGTGTAAGGGAATGTAATGTATATTGCGAAGTGCACCCATATACACTTAGTTTAGAAAAGATAAAAGAAATGAATCCAAAGGGAATCATTTTCACGGGAGGTCCAAACAGCGTTTATGATGAGGCATCTCCAAGATATGAAAGAGCCATTTTAGAACTCGGAATCCCTGTTCTTGGCATCTGCTACGGCTCACAGTTAATGGCATATTTATTAGACGGCGATGTAAAGACGGCACCGGTCAGCGAATACGGTAAAACGGAAGTAGAAGTAGATTCATCTTCAAAATTATTTGAAGGAGTACAGAAATCTACAATCTGCTGGATGAGCCATACAGATTATATTGCGGCAGCTCCGGAAGGATTTAAAATTACGGCAACAACACCGGTTTGTCCGGTAGCGGCAATGGAAAATGAAGCAGAGAAATTATACGCAGTACAATTTCACCCTGAAGTATTGCACACACAGGAAGGTACAAAGATGTTACGTAACTTCCTTTATAATGTGTGTGAATGTACGGGCGATTGGAAAATGGATTCGTTTGTGGAAAAATCAATCGAAGCCATTCGTGAAAAAGTAGGCGATGGAAAAGTATTATGTGCGTTATCGGGCGGGGTGGACTCTTCCGTGGCAGCAGTAATGCTTTCTAAAGCAGTAGGAAAACAGTTGACTTGTGTATTCGTAGACCACGGTTTACTCCGTAAAAACGAAGGTGATGAAGTTGAAGCAGTATTCGGTCCTGAAGGAAACTACGACTTAAACTTTATCCGTGTAAATGCACAGGAGAGATTTTACAATAAATTAGCAGGAAAAACAGAGCCTGAGGAGAAGAGAAAAATTATCGGGGAAGAGTTTATCCGTGTATTTGAAGAGGAAGCAAAGAAAATCGGAGCAGTAGATTTCTTAGTGCAGGGAACAATTTACCCGGACGTAATTGAAAGTGGATTAGGAAAATCAGCAGTAATCAAGAGTCATCACAATGTTGGAGGACTTCCTGACTGTGTAGATTTCAAAGAAATCATCGAGCCGCTTCGTGATTTGTTCAAAGATGAAGTACGTAAAGCTGGACTTGAACTCGGTATCCCTGAACACTTAGTATTCAGACAACCATTCCCGGGTCCGGGACTTGCAGTTCGTATTATCGGTGAAGTAACAGCGGAAAAGGTAAAAATCGTTCAGGAAGCAGATGCGATTTACCGTGAAGAAATTGAAAAAGCAGGTCTTTCAAGAAACATCGGACAGTATTTTGCAGCGTTGACAAATATGCGTTCCGTAGGTGTTATGGGAGACTTTAGAACTTATGATTACGCGGTAGCACTTCGTGCCGTATTGACAAGCGACTTTATGACGGCGGAAGCGGCAGAGATTCCGTGGGAAGTTCTTAGTAAAGTGACGACAAGAATTGTAAATGAAGTGAAACACGTTAACAGAGTCATGTATGATTGTACAGGAAAGCCACCTGCGACGATAGAGTTTGAGTAGGAGAGTAAAGCCCACAATCCCAGCATTTATGCGGGGTTGCGGGCTTTTTCTATGTGTCGTGACAATCAAATGACAATATTTTTATATTTCAGAATTACTGGCGGGAAAGAGATCTGGATAGTATCAATAGCTCCGTTATTATATGTCATCATTGTCTAAACTGCTGTTTATGTTTATTGATTTATCTGTATGGTAAAAGAGATGGAACGATTTGCAGAGAAATATTCTGCCGATCCAGAGGAGGTGCTGCCAGAGGCTGGAATGTTGGAAACGGGGAAAACCTACCGGGAAAAGAAAGCAAAGCCGCTGATCAAGAAGATTGTGGTGGTGTTGCGGTCAGTTTATCGGGCATACCTTGATCTTTCTAGAAAGTTTAGTGATATGCAGAAATCTTATGAGAGAGCGTTGAGTAAGGTTAATTCTCTTACTGCCCGTGTAGAAGAACTTTGGAGTGAAAACAAAGTCCTAGGGGAAAAACTGGGAGATCTTAATAGAGTAGAATGGGCTTTGGGAAGAGATACGGTTGAAACGATTGTTCAGAGGGAGAAAAGTCTGGAAGAAGCACAGAGAAAACAAAATCGGGAGAGGAAAAGGAAGATAGACAGAGGGGGGAGATGAAGAAACATTTAACTTGCTTTTGTGATTTGGTTATTATGGATAATAAGTCGATTATGTGGTAAAATCAAAGGGCAAAGATAAAAACGCAACGTAAGAGATAATCTCGTACAGAGCCGGTAGGTAGCCCGGCCGCACCGCTTGGTGTAAGTAACCCTCCCTCCTTAGGGTCGTCCATTCTTTGTTCATCACAATCATTTTTAAGGAGGAATTGTCATGGACAAAGTAGTAGGCAGATTAACAGTATTTTTTGAGCAACCATTCTGGGTAGGCGTTTTTGAATGTATATCGGAGGGAAAGCTCTCTGTATGCAAGGTTACGTTTGGTGCGGAACCGAAAGACTATGAGGTATATGATTTTGTCTTGAAAAATTACTATCGGCTGAGATTTAGTCCGGCTGTGGAAACTGATGTAAAGGAGACTGGGCGTAATCCGAAACGGATACAGAGAGAAGTGCGGAAACAGGTACAAAACACTGGAATAGGTACAAAATCGCAGCAGGCTTTGAAATTGCAGCAGGAACAGTTGAAAACTGAACGTAAGATTATTAGCCGTGAACAGCGAGAGACAGAGAAACAGCGGCAGTTTGAATTGAAGCAGCAAAAAAAGAAAGAGAAACATAGGGGCAGGTGATACTGGACCTGACATTTTTCTTTTTTAAATTTGTATTTAAGGAGGAATATACATGATATATAGTGCTTTGAACATTGCGAAATATGTTGTGACATTTTGTTTTAAAAGGGGTAATCCTATTAGTAATTTACAGTTGCAAAAAATATTGTATTATATTCAGGGATATTCTCTTGCGTTGAGAGACGAAGAAGCGTTTGATGAAGAAATTGTAGCTTGGCAATATGGTCCGGTTATTAAAGCAGTATATGATTTTTTTTCTATATATGCTGCTATGCCAATAGAAAATTCTTTTAGGATAGAAATAGAAGATCAAGAATTTGAGAAAATGATTAGGGTTATAGCATTAGATAAAATGAATATCCCTGTATGGAAACTAGTGGAACAGACACATAATGAAGCACCATGGAAATATACAACAGAACTTTTTGGAATGGGGAGTGTAATTCCTAAAGAATATATAAGACGCTATTTTAAGGAGAAGTGTATTTAACTTATGAACTATGAGCAAAAAAGCAATGCATTATTAGAGCTATTAAGTCAACTAGCTGATGATACAGAGTATTCTAAAAAAGATAGGGGCAGAGAAATTCAAATATTATCCCAGATATATTCAGAGGGATTTAGACATAGTTATGCAAAGATTTCTACCAAAGTTCAAGCAATTTTAGAAGATGATATTGATAAAGGGGAATGTCTTTCTCAAAATTTACAAATGTTAAAAAAATCTATAGAAAAACTAACCTATAATAAGTCAATTTCTATGGAAATCTGTAATAAAGTTAGAAAATTATGTGATCATGTGAATTTAGAGATTGGTCGATATAATTTAATAATGAATAAAATTGAAACACGAATTAGTAATTTGCAGGATAAGCAGAATACTGGAGGGATAGGTAGTAGTGCAGAAGAATTGAACAAAAGAATAACTGAAATGGAAAATAAAGTGAGCGGTGTTGTAAATAAGGCATATGAAGCGACAAAAGAATTAGAAAAAGTTGATGGTAAACTTGAAAGGAATAGCATGTCGTCAATTACAACTTTGACTATTTTTTCAGCAGTTATTTTGGCTTTTACAGGAAGTATTACATTTACTTCTGGTGTCTTTAGTGGTATGTCTAATGTGTCTCCATATAGGATTGTTTTTGTGACGGCTATGATAGGAACTATTGTGTTTAACTTGATTTTTATGTTGCTATTTATTGTTGGGAAAATGGTTGGGAAAAACATATGCTGTCGATGTCCTTATTATAGTGAATCGTTAGAGGGAGTGGTGAATGTATGTGGATCTGGAGTATGTGAGAAAAAAGAACATATTCCTAATTTTGGCTGTATTATGCTTCATAAATATCCATACATACTATTTGTGAACACAATACTAGGTGTAATTATGTATTATGATATGATTTTATTTTTTATAAATAATTCCGAATATATACAGTTTGTTATTGTATCAGATGTGCTGAAATACTTGGTATTATTTTTCCCATTTTTAATATTACTTTTGGCATATATAGTATGTCAAATAAAAAAGAATATTTTGTATTGTCGTACAGTTAATGCTGTAAGCCTTGCAATAGCAGAAGAATATTTTGATGATGATGATGATGAAAGCATAGTAGCAAGCGTTTTCAAGAAATTTTCAGAGACAATTAGTAGATTATTTTCTTCGAGCCAGGATAGGAAAAAGGAGATTGAGAAAATCCTTGAAAATATACCAGATTTAACAGAAAAGAAAAAACAACGCTATTTAATAAAACAATTAAAAGATATTAGCAAGATAAAAGTGATTAAGGGTAACAAAAATCTTATGAGGATTTCTTTTTCGGAGAATAGATATAATAAAATTTTATTAAAAAAGATGGCGGCAGATATTTTGGAAGGTGAACAATATTCTACAGATGTTGATGAAGATATTGTGGATGTAGTTGATAGTGAGTGAAAAGGAATTTGCAAAAGTCTTAATTGAATAATACGGGAGTATGTAGTATTACCATAAAAGTAGCCGAGTAACAATATGTCATTTTGTGGCGCTATTTTGGCTTTGAAAAATCGAACAACCAGAAATATGAGAGGATATTTTGAAGAATATGGGAAAGTAGTTCGTTAAAAAGTAGAGAAAAATAGGTAGTTTAAGCTATATGCCGAGTAGTTCGAATAATTAACCAATCCCTAGAATACTCGAGATTGGTTCTATCTTTATGATGTGGATATAATGTTGCAAGTTAAGTATAGTAGTTATTTTTAGAGGGGCACTTGTTTTTTAATTAATGTAAAATTGTATGATGAAAGAAACACTTAAGATATTATCATTTCAAACTGCAATGGTTATGCAGAATGAAAGAGAAAAATACGATCAGACAAAATGGATTTATGTTCCGGATTTTTATACGGACTATAGATATATTCTGGGAACGGTGGGGAATAATCCGCTTATTACTATTGGAATCAATCCATCGACTGCAGAACCGGAAAAGATGGATAACACAATGAAATCCGTCGAAAAGATAGCAATGGGGAATGGATTTGACTCATTTATTATGTTTAATGTCTATGCACAGCGAGCGACAGATCCAAATCAAATGAATAAAGAAATAAATCCGATGCTTCACAAAGAGAACATGCAGGCCTTTCAATGGATATTGGAAAATAGTGGTAAAAAGCCGATAATCTGGGCAGCCTGGGGAACAAATATAGAAAGAAGAAAATATTTAAAGGAATGTCTTAGAGAGATGATTAATATTTCTAATCGGTATAATGCTGTTTGGTGTAAGGTTGGAAAGTGTTCTGTAAAGGGACATCCTCATCATCCGTTATATTTGAAAAAAGATTCCAGGATAGAAGCGTTTGATGTCAAAACATATTTGACTTCATTATGAGGAGAAGAGCTATGAAATCCTTAAATGAAAGAATGTGTTCCAAAAGGGGATAATGATGGCAGGAGTGGTCGATTTTGTAGGCATTCCACTCATATTCTACCAATAAGGGATTCGTTTCATTCTGAAAAAAGTATCATTATATCATCAAATGAATCAATTAGTTATAGGAAAATACATTTCCTTAAAGAGAAAACAGAAAAACATGACTCAGGAACAGTTGGCAGAAAAGCTAGGCGTTTCAAACAAAACTATTTCAAAATGGGAAACTGGAAAATGCATGCCTGATTATTCTATTATTAAGAATCTATGTGATGAGTTGGAAATTACAGTTGCAGAATTGTTTGATGGTGAAACTTCAGGAGAAAAAAGTGTTCGCGTTTATGATAAAGAACAGTTTTTAAATTTACTTAGAAGAATACAGGAATTAGAAAAACAAAAGAACACTTTGTACGGAGTTGTGTTAATTGTTATGGGCATAGCTATGCAAGCTCTTTCTTATGCAGTTGGCGGCTCTGATATGAAAGATTTTATTTCAGGAGTACTCTTAGGAATGTCAATTGCGGTGATGTTGATAGGTGTTTATGTGGTTGGAAAGTCCTTATCAGGAAAGTAATTTATAGCTTTTAGAGGACAATAATGTAAAAATTCAAATGATATTGAAGAAGACCAATCAATTACTATTAGTGACAATAAAATGACAATAAGATTCTATAGCATCAGAGATAATACATATAAAACAGTTCGATATCGAACTGATTTGTAACTGAATCATGGAATAAGTACTATAAATCAAGTAGAACTTTGCGAGTTTGAATAGGCTACAAGCCGTGCAAAGATAAAAAGAGAAGAAGTCGGGAGAAAGTGCTTGCATTTCCAATAGGCTTCTTCTCTTTTTAGATTTATAGGGCGACAGCCCGACAACGAGAGATTGTGAAACAATCACGAGTTGGGCACGGAGGTATTTTGAGGTGTACTTGATGATCCTCACAAGGGCAAAGTTGGATAGCCTGAAAAAATGTATATTCCATTTAAGTAGTGCACTTTTTCCGGGAATTCAGAGCACCTAAATCCGATATTTCAGAGCAAGTATTTCCGCCCTATAGTGCAATCACCTATAATGAATCCATGCACATAAAAATGTGTAAATTCATTACAGGAGGTCGATAACCATGACTGATTATCGAGAAATCATCAGACTACATAGTCTGAAGTTCAGCAATGTATCTATTGCCAACAGCTTATGCTGCTCACGCAACACAGTTTCAGAAGTGCTGAAGCTTGCTGAAACACATTCTCTGGAATGGCCTATTCCAGAAACTCTTTCCAACAAAGATATCGAGTATCTGTTTTATCCAAACAGAGGCAATAATGAGGGAAGAAGACTCCCTGATTATGAGTATGTTTACAATGAGCTGGCCAAGCCGGGTGTAACGCTCTCGCTCTTATGGGCAGAATACTGTGCCAAATGTGAGGCAGAGCATACGATTCCGTATCAGCATTCACAGTTTAATGACAAGTATCATGCCTATGCTGCATCAAAGAAAGCAACTCTCAGAATTAAGCGCAAACCAGGAGAAACAATGGAAGTAGACTGGGTGGGCGATACGCTTAAAGTTTATGATGCTGCCAGTTGCTACGATATACCTGCATGTATATTTGTTGCTGTTCTTCCATGCAGTTTGTATGGATATGCAGAAGCATTCCCAGATATGAAATCCAACCACTGGATAGAAGCTCATATCCATGCGTATTCATTCTTTGGTGGTGTAACACGTATTCTTGTACCAGATAATCTTAAAACAGGTGTGATTAAAAACACACGGGCAGAGCTTGTACTTAACCGTTCCTACCACGAAATGGCAGAGTACTATGGAACTGCAATTATTCCTGCCCGACCGGTAAAACCGAAGGATAAACCGAATGCGGAAGGCACTGTAAAAGTTCTTGAAACATGGATTCTTGCAGCACTAAGGAACCGGAAGTTCTTCACTTTTGAAGAACTCAATAAAGCCATCCATGAAAAGCTTGAGGAATTCAATGCAAAGCCTTTCCAGAAAAAGAAAGGAAGCCGGTTATCTGCATTTCTTGAAGAAGAAAAGGACTTCCTCATGCCATTACCTGCTTCCCCGTATGAAACGGCTGTCTGGTCAACTGCCACCATACAACCTGATTATCTCATAAAAATCGGAGATTGCAAGTATTCTGTTCCGTATGAATTTATTGGCAAGAAGGTCGATATCCGCGCTACGGAAAACAGTATTGAAGTTTTTTACCATAGCAACCGTATAGCATCGCATGTGCGCAGGTCTTACTCTCCGGAACCGATTTATGTACCGGAGCATATGCCTGAAAACCACAGAAAATTTTTGGAATACAACACAGACAGTTTTCTGAACTGGGGAAAGAGTGTTGGCCATTCCACCCTTATTGTAGTAAAACATTTTTTATACATGCATAAGGTAGAGCAACAGGGATATAAATCCTGTGCATCGCTGATGAAGCTTGCTGACCGCTATGGTACGCAACGTTTGGAAAACGCCTGTATCAAGGCACTTAGTTACACACCAAGCCCAAGTTTAAAAAAATATCAGTACCATTTTGAAAAATGGTCAGGATAAAGTGGCAGTAGCAAAGGTTGTTTCCAATGCTGCCAATAAAGAGAGTTCCAAGTATGGCATCACCAGAGGTGCCTCCTATTACGAAGGAGGTGACCGTTTATGATTCGTCAGTCAACCATAGACAAGCTGCATGATATGCGATTATCTGCAATGTCAGATGCCTTTGAATGCCAGTGCAAGGATCCTGACACCTATCAGGGATTATCTTTCGAAGACCGGTTCGGTATGCTGGTTGATAAAGAATGGGATAAGCGAAAAAGCACAAAGCTGCAAAAACTTATCCGCAGTGCTGAATTCCGTTATCCCAATGCGTGTATGGAAGATATCGAGTATCATCCTGACCGAAATCTGGATAAAGGACAGATGCTGGAATTCTCCACCTGCCGGTATATATCTGATGACCACCATATCATTCTAAAAGGAGCATCTGGGAATGGAAAAACATATATCGCATGTGCGCTTGGAATCGCAGCCTGCAGGAACTTTATCAAAGTACGTTATGTGCGCCTGCCTGATCTATTGAATGAGCTGGCTGTTGCACATGGGGACGGCACGCTGAAAAAAGTAATTAAAGCATATCAGAAGATTGATCTTTTAATTCTGGATGAATTCTTGTTAAGCCCCGTATCCACGGAACAGACACGGGAACTTCTTGAAATCATTGAGGCCCGTAGTGTGAAAGGCTCTGTAATCTTCTGCACACAGTTTGAACCGAAAGGCTGGTACAGCCGCATCGGAAATGACTGTGATGCCACTATTTGCGAAGCAATCATCGACCGGATCATTCATAATTCCTATGAGGTGATGCTTGATGGCCGCATATCCATGAGGGAACGTCATGGCATTCATGCTTCCCGGAAAGGAGCTGCCAATGACTGATTATTGTGCTTTCAGCAAAGACCATAAATGCGTTAAGTTTACGGATTATGAAATAACCCGCCACGAATTAGAAGAAGCCGATGAACTGTGTCATGGTAATTGGATAGAAATCCAGCATCTAAGAGAATACATTGACCGTTTACAGGCACTTCTTATAGAGCATGGGATAACTATTCCAGATGAATACTAATTAAATGACTGCACTCTGCTCCGGAAAGATATGCACTATTTTTCCGGAAAAGGGTGCTTTGAATTTCTGGAAAGCATGCACTATTGCATTGGAATACTCAAAAAAGAATAGAAACATGAAAAGTAGAAGAAACCTTATAAACAGGGCATATCAGGGGGATAATCAGGAAAAAATAACAGAGATTATCATCAGGAAATCGTCGGGAAAATAGCAGAGAAAAAATAGGGGCGGAAAAGGGAAGAGAGAATACTCGATTTTGCCCTTTGGAGAATAAAGGGGATTGCCCTTTGACAATATATGAGCCAAGAAATGCCTATTTTACGGGCTTCCTTGGCTCTTTCTGTGTCTGGTGACAATCAAATGACAATAATTTTGAAATAATGTAGTATTTCCTCTAATATGGTTATGATTTATTTGAATGGAATAATGTTACTTGTCTTAAATCATAAATTAACTCTTCATACTTGTTATAATCTCTGTAAAGAATATCTTTTATTATTGGAGTTAATGAAAATATCAGTGAAAATACTAATAATACAAGGACTATAACTTGTGTTGCTATGGTAAATATTTCAGTTTGGGTAGCAACATCTCCAATTTTTTGGGCAATATATGCAATTATAGGAATAATTATTGCACCTAAAGTTTTGAGTGTTTTTTTAAAGGGGCAATGTAATCACTTTGTACTTGCGCAAGTTTTGCTTCCTCGATTAGCCTGTCAATAGAATCAAAATCGTTAATGTCGATTTTATATTGCTTTAATACATCAATGACCATTTTCATTCTTTCTGAGTAAGGGGCATAGTGCTCTTTGAGCATAACCTGAAGATTTCTTTTGGTGGAATCAATTATAAAGAATGTAATAATGTATAAAATACCTATTGCTATTAGGACATATCGTACTTGTGTGCGAATTAGAGAAAAAGAAACGCCCAATTTGACAAGAAAAAATCTGAGGAATATAATAGAAAGCAATTATTTGTAAAAAAGGATATTTCTATTGAGAGAGAAGAGGAAAAAGGGGGAGAACAAATGAAATATATCAGACAGTACATGGGAATGCGAAAAGAACTTTACATTTTGTTCTGGGGCAGGGTTGTGACGAATATGGGAGCGCTTATTTGGCCGATGATGACATTAATATTGAAAAGTAAACTGGGCTATTCCGCATCACAGATTGCGGGTATTCTTCTGGTTTTGGGAATTGCCCAACTTCCTTGTACATTAATTGGCGGCAAATTGGCGGATCGGTTTAATAAGCGAAATCTGATTATCATATGTGATTTGGTAACGGTTGTGAGTTATTTTATATGCGCATTTCTTCCGATGTCGGAGAAAGTGATACCGCTTTTGGCTCTGGCAGCCATTTTTGCACAGATGGAATGGCCAAGTTACGATGCGTTGGTAGCAGATTTATCTTCGGCAGAGGAAAGAGAGCGGGCATATAGTTTAAATTACTTAGGTGTAAATCTGGGATTAGTATTAGCACCGACTATAGGCGGATTTTTGTTCGCAAATCATCTTTCGCTTGCATTTTTAATTAGCAGTGTGGCAACATTTTCGTCTACCGTATTGATTTTCTTTTTTATCAGGGACATTACGCCGGTGAAATCTCAGGAAGTGTTCGGGCAATATGAAGAGGTGCGGGAAGGACACAGTATCTGGCGTGTTTTGCGGGAAAATAAATTGCTGATTTTGTTTATGCTGTGTGGAGGCATCTGGACGCTTGTTTACAGTCAGTTTAATTTCCTGATTCCTTTGAACTTAGAGCAATATTACGGGGAACAGGGAGCGGTCTGGTTTGGAACGCTTACAAGTGTGAATGCGTTTGTCGTGATAGTCGGGACACCGATACTTACAAGGGTGATGACCCGTATCAGGGACGTGGAGCGATTGCTGATCGGACAGATTTTGGTTGTGATCGGGCTGGTAGCCTATGCGGTTGTACAGAATGTTTTGGTTGTGTATTTTGTATCTATGATAGTTTTTACAATTGGAGAGATTTGCGAGACACTTGGACGTCAGCCTTATCTGACAAGGCGTATTCCTTCATCACACAGGGGAAGATTTTCTTCCTGCTATACTGTGTTTGCAGGAGCGTTTCAGTTGTACGGACAACAGATTGTGGGCAATATGGCAGATGTGATGCCAATGCAAAAGGTATGGCTCTTTGTTGTAATAATAGGAGCACTTAATTCAGCCGGATATTTTGTCCTTCGCCAAAGAGATAAGAAAGTATTTTCTTTACTTTATAAGTAAAGGGGGGAGTTCATTATGTCGATGATTAGAGTAGAAAATCTTACTTTTTCATATCCTTCAAGTTATGATACTATTTTTGATAATGTGAATTTTCAAATAGATACGGATTGGAAACTTGGATTTGTGGGAAGAAACGGCAGAG
Source organism: Lachnospiraceae bacterium (assembly GCA_902381685.1). Classification (GTDB taxonomy): domain Bacteria; phylum Bacillota; class Clostridia; order Lachnospirales; family Lachnospiraceae; genus Faecalimonas. Next base: position 635,790 of record LR698958.1, read on the forward strand.
GCAAAACAACTTTGTTAAATCTTCTGCTTGGAAAATATGAATATAGTGGAAAAATTATCAGTTCCGTTCAATTTGATTATTTTCCGTATCCAATTTCTGATAAAAAGCAAATGACAGAAGATATATTGCGGGAAGTCTGTCCGCTTGCGGAAGAGTGGGAACTGATGAGGGAACTGTCATATCTTGATGTTAATGCAGATGTGTTATGGCGCCCTTTTGAGACGCTTTCCAATGGAGAACAGACAAAAGTTTTACTTGCCGCCCTTTTCCTAAATGAGGGACATTTCCTGCTTATCGACGAGCCGACAAATCACCTGGACGCAACTGCCCGTGAAAAGGTATCCGAGTATCTGAAAAAGAAGAAGGGATTTATTTTGGTATCCCATGACCGTCGTTTTTTAGACGGGTGTGTCGACCATATATTATCGTTGAACAGAGCAAATGTAGAAGTGCAAAGTGGAAATTTTTCTTCATGGATAGCAAATTTTGAGCGGCAGCAGGAATTTGAATTGGCACAAAATACACGACTGAGAAAAGATATAAGTCGCTTACAGAAATCTGCAAAACGCTCCGCAGTATGGTCTGACAGGGTGGAAGCGTCCAAAAGAGGTGCGGCGGACAAGGGATATGTCGGGCATAAGGCGGCAAAAATGATGAAGCGTTCCAAAGCGATTGAGGAAAGAAAAAATCAGGCTATTGAACAGAAATCGGCATTGCTTAAAAATGCAGAAACAGTCGATACATTGAAGATACAGCCACTGGAATATCATACAAATATGTTGATGTCATTTTCTGATGTATCTGTTATTTACGATGGCCGACAGGTTTGTAAACCTGTGACATTTGAACTGCAATCCGGAGAGCAGGTTATTATCGATGGGAAAAATGGAAGCGGTAAGAGTAGTTTGCTTAAATTACTGTCAAATTATCCGATAGAACATACCGGTACGGTGACAATAGGATCCGGGCTTGTGATTTCCTATGTACCGCAGGATACTTCTCATCTGAAGGGAAGATTATCTGAATTTGCCGAAAAAAATAATCTTGATGAAAGTCTGTTTAAAGCGATACTTAGAAAAATGGATTTTGAGCGGGTGCAGTTTGAAAAAGATATAAAAGATTTTTCAGGGGGACAGAAGAAAAAGGTGTTGATTGCAAAGAGCCTTTGCGAGCGGGCGCATCTATATGTGTGGGACGAGCCGCTTAATTTTATTGATGTGTATTCACGTATGCAGATTGAGCAACTTATAGAAAGTTTTTCGCCGACAATGCTTTTGGTAGAACATGATATTGCTTTTAGAGATGCAATAGCGACAAAGATTGTCAACTTGTAAAAAACATGGATAACCCATTCAGAGTAAAAAAGAACAACCTCAGACAGGGCATAAGCCCTGTCGGGTTGTTCTTTTTTTGGTTCTAAGTCAATAGTTGGGGTGGGATTTTAAAAATCCCGCTCCATTGTTGTGTTTAAAGGTATTTTAGTGTTGCCATGTAGTAGAACCTGTTTTATTGCATGGCAAACAAACCTTCAAGTGCCAGTCTATTAAAATTAATCGGTTATAAGAAAAATGCGAGTTCTGAGATGTTGGAAATTTCTGATACCGTATGAGGTTCGTTTCAGAACTTTTATTTTATTATTGAAACCTTCGGTTGGACCATTTGTGATATGTGCATATTTAAAAGCATTTAGGATTTCTTTAGACCATGCACGATAGGTTTTGGCGACTTTCTCAAATTCATTTAATCCAGAAGATTCGGCCATTTTAATCCAATCGAAGAAGTCTTTTCGCTGTTCGGAATACTTAGTATTCTGACAGAGTTCATAAAATTTTTCTTTTAAATAATGAGCTCTTCGCAGGTCATCGTTATATAGAAGCATCAAATCACAGGCTGCCTTATTCTCGTCTTTGAGTTTATTATATCTGCTTAAGATCAGTGTTCTGCTTCGTTTGTAATATTTTCTAAGACGTGCAGGCATTGTTTTTTGCAATCTTTTACGTACTCCTTCGATAGCCCAAGTGGTTTGTCTAATGAAGTGATATTTATCAATAATGACTTCGGCATTCGGAAAGTAAGAATACGCCAGCTCTATGTATGGTTTCCACATATCACAAACAAAGTGTTTTACTCGATGTCTTTCATCCTTAGGAATAGAAGAAAAGTAAGACACCAAATGACTATATTGCCTGTCAGGAAGAATGTCTAGAACCTTATGCTTTACCGGATCAACCAGAATACATTGGAATTTACCGGTGGAAGCATTTCCACGGAACTCATCAATAGATATGGAAGTGGAAAACTTTCTTCTGGAGTAAGCGATCGTATTTAAAACCCTTCCAACAGTGGCAGTAGAAATATTAGCCTGTCTTGCAGTCTCCTTGATGCTTTGAGAGTTATGCAGAGAAGTAGCAATAAAAGCAGTCAGTCTTGCAGTTCTCTGGAAGTATCGAGGAAGGAAAGAATAGCTTTCATAGAACCGTTTTCCACATTTGCATACATACCGCCTTTTGCGAAGAACGAGATAGCAATGTTTCAACTGAAAAGGTAAGTCCTTAATAGTTTGATAACGGTAATCATGAATACGTTTTGTAGTGGAACCACAGCAAGGACAGACCTGTTCATGAGGGTTGGTTTCTAAATAGATTTTCAAAAAAGTATCGGCGTGATGAATTTTTTTGATAATTACATCTTCAATATTTAAAAGTTTGTTGGTATAATGACTATGCATAATATGTGCACCTCCTAGTGGTTTGTGTGATGACTGGCACTGGGAGGTTTTTCTTTTTATTATAAATGAAAAATGCTGGGATAGATGATTAATTTAAAATCATCCACCCCAACATTTATTTTAGAGCCCTTTTTTTAACATTCTTCTTAGTCGTATTGATTCATCCATTTAATCAATTCTACACAGTAATCGTCATGTCTGTCTACGAAACATGTATGTCTTGCGCGTTCCCAAAGAATCCATTTAGAGTTTGGAATTCCGTCTGCCATTGTTTTAGCAACAAGTGGTGAACAAAGATCTGAGATACCGCTGCAGATCAGTGAAGGAATCTCAATTTCACCAAGTCTGTCGATGTATTCAAAGTCTCTAAGACTTCCTGTAGGTGCGAACTCGTTTGGTCCCCAGCCTTCAACGTAAGATTCAGAACCTGATTTTTTAGGTCTCTTACAACATTCAGGAACATCATCACCAAGCCAGTAGTTGCAGTATCTGTCCATGTATTCAGCAACAGCAGCGTCATATGCTTCGCCTGTGAAATCGCCGGTTTCAAGTGCGTGGTTGATTGCATCTTGCATATCCTGCGGCATCATTTTGATACGACGAAGACCTTCTCTTTCCCAAAGAGAACTGCTTGGGTGTCCACTGGAGATAATGAAACTCTTAACGCCCTGTGGTTTGTAATCAAGTGCGTATGCAATCTGCATCATACCTCCCCAAGACTGTCCGATGATGTGACATTCATCTAATCCAAGATGTTTTCTCAATGCTTCAAGTTCATCTAACCAAACTTTCTGGTTCCAAAGTTCAGGGTGTCCGTCAAGATAAGAGTTACCACAACCGATCTGGTCATACATAACAATCATACGATCGTCATCATCTGCAACGTTATCTAATACCTCGTAGTAATTATGAGTAGAACCCGGTCCTCCGTGAAGACAGATTAAAGGTGCCTTTCCATTATTTTTTCTTTCGCCAACTATTCTATAGTATGTTTGATAGCCAAGATATGGCATATATCCTTCTGTAATTTTTGCCATGATTTTTCTCCTTTCTGACAAGTTTTTGACTAGCCTATAGTATAATACATTTTCGTTAAAAATGCATCAATTTTGACGATTATTTTCATATTTAAAGAAAAAATTAAAAATTCTACGGTTATCATGAACTTTTTGGGGTGTTTTGGCTATATGAATCCGTCAAAAAAACCTTCCCGATTCCGCTTCTCTGCATACACTAGTATAAAACAGTAAGGTATGTAGAAGAATGAAAGAATATGTAACAACATCATTGGACACACATTTGTTTTTTGGAAGAATTATGAAAGAACATTCACTGTTTCTTTTAGCCGCATTTCCGGCAAAGGAAATGGAATACAGAAATAAAGCAAACTGGTTTCGTGACCGGTTTGAAAAAGCACTGGAACGTACGGTGCAGCTTGCCAACGGAATGGTGAGTGAAGATGTTCTATGCTCGGGGGAAGTATTTACGGAATTTACGGAAATGGCGGAGCGGCAGACAAGAAAATTAACAAAAATTCCAATTAATGTACAAATTACGCAGGCGGAAAAAAGGCTGCGGTCAGGTCATGGAAATTGTCAGGACAAGAGAATGGAACAGTATATCCGTCATCTCAATCAGAATATCCTGCATTTGTTAAACGGATTGATTGCATTTAAAGAAAAAATTTTACAGGAAGTTCTCTCGTGTAACCTGTATACTGCAAATTATCCGCTGCTGATAGAGCATATTATCAGAGAGGCAAAATTGTATAGGCAGATTGTGACAACGTTAGAGGAAAAGGGTTGTATGCCGTCGAAAGATTTAAGAGAGACGGAGATGTTCTGGAATCAGATTATGATGGAACATGCACTCTTTATTCGCGGATTACTCGACCCGACGGAATGTGAATTAGTGGGAACTGCGGATACATTTGCGGGAGATTACTGTCGTTTGCTGGAAGAGGCGAGGGAACAGGATTGCAGAACTATGGATACGCTGACAAGAGAAACATTGGAAACGACGGAGAAGTATCGCGATTTCAAGGCAGCAGGGACGAAAGGAATTACATGTTGTGATATACGCTCCGTGATTCTTCCGTTATTGGCGGACCATGTACTCCGGGAGGCGAATCATTATTTGCGTATTTTACAAACAGAGGGAAAATGGAGGGGATAAACAATGGAATTGTGCCAATATCCCTGCCAATGCAGGATACGTTATTTCACAATAGAAGCGATACAGATTCCGATTGTATATAATCAATATGGAGATTATGATCCAGATGGACTTTTGTATGTATTGGAAGAGGATTCGCAGAGAATACAGGAGGAGGCTCTTCGCAGATTTAAGCAGATTCCTCCGCAGCCCTACGAGGAGGTACAGCCACTGGTGATTCGCGTAAACTGTGGTGATATTGTAAAAGTGCGTTTTCGCAATCATTTAAACCGCAGATTGTCGATTCATGTGCAGGGGGTGGCATATGATGTGATGACTTCAGATGGCACCGGCGCCGGATTTAACCGGGACAGTACAACTGATAATGAGATTGTATATACATGGTATGCCGATACAGAAGGCGTTTTTCTGTTTCATGATATGGCAGATGCCGGAAGCAGTGAGAAAGCGACAAATATTCATGGACTTTTCGGCGCAGTGATTGTCGAGCCGCCGGAGGCAAAATGGTTTGATCCGCAGACAGGGGAAGAAATAAAAAGCGGATTGATGGCAGATATTTACCAACCGGGAAAACCGGCCTTTCGAGAATATAGTGTATTTTTTCATGATGAACTGGAGATTTTGGATAAGAATGGGGATACTCCTATGGATCATAGGACGGGGCTTCCTTCTTCCACAACGGCAATCAGTTATCGTTCGGAACCTATGAGAAACCGAATGCCGCTGACTCATGATCCGGCTGATTCGGGTGAGGAAATCTCGATGAGTTCCTGGGTGTATGGAGATCCGGCGCCTCCGATTCTCCGGGTATATGTAGGAGATCCGGCGAAAATTCGTCTGATCCATGGAGGGATTAAAGAAACGCATGTGTTCCACCTTCACAACCATCAGTGGAGATTGGAAGCAGAAAATCCGGTTTCCACCATTATTGATTCCATTACAATAAGTCCACAGGAATGTTATACATTGGATATTTTATATGGAGCGGGAAGCAGAAACGGGGTAATTGGCGATGTGATTTTTCACTGTCATCTGTACCCGCATTTTCATGAAGGAATGTGGACATTGTGGAGAATTCATGATCGTCTGGAAGACGGAAGTGGAAAACTGCCAGATGGAACTTTGATACCTCCTCTTCAGCCGCTAAAAGACAGGGAGAGACCGCCTAAGAAAGATGCACTTCACCCGGGATATCCTAATTTTATCTGCGGGGAGGCGGGTATGCCGCCGCGTCAGCCGCCTTGTGGAGTACTGGATTCGGAGGGAAATGTTGTGGTATATCCGACACCTCTCGAAGAGGCAAATTTTGTGGAAAGAGCAGTTCCCGGAGCATTATACACGGACACCTGTCCCTGCCACACAGCAGGGGAATGTGACGATCCGTGTGAGAATGTGAAAGTATTTGAAATTGCACTTGTACAGGCGAAACTCACCTATAACCGCTATGGCTGGCATGAACCGGAAGGACGCTTTTTTGTTTTGAAAGAAGAATTGGAGCGTTATGGAGGACTGGACGCTTATATTCGTATGGTGGAGGAAGAGAAAATTCAGGTGGAGCCGTTGGTCATACGTGCGAATGCAGGGGATTGCATTGAACTGCGTACGACGAATTTATTGCCGGAATTCTTAGAGGAAAATGCATTTCAACTGAAGACGAAAACGGATATTGTAGGACATCATGTACATTTGGTGAAATTTGATACGATTACTTCTGACGGGGCGGCAAACGGCTGGAATAATATTGCGGGAGCAAGAAAATATGAGACATTAGTAGAGCGTTTTTTTGCAGATGAGGAATTGAGAACCGTGTTTTTCCATGACCATTTGTTTGCAAATGCACATCAGTTGCATGGAATGTTTGGTGCATTGATAATAGAGGAGGCGGGAGCAACTTTCCACAATATACGAGATGGAGAGGAACTTCGGTTTGGAACGCAGGCGGTCATTCAAAGAAGAGATGGAACGTCATTCCGTGAGTTCGCTCTTTTTGTTCACGATTTTACATTTTTGTTTGATAAAGAGGGAAAACCATTAAATCCTCCGGCAGTTCCGGGTTCTCATGATGATCCGGGAGTGATGGGAATTAATTACCGTGCTGAGCCGCTGCGGGAGAGATTGAAAACAGGTGAGGATCCGGCTTATATTTTCAGTTCTTTTGTACACGGAGACCCGGCAACCCCTGTTTTGGAAACCTACCCGGGAGATGAACTGATGATTCGATTAATAGATGGGGCTCATGAAGAGCAGCATGCATTTAATATTACGGGAATGTCATGGCAAAAAGAAGTGGCAGATGACAAATCCCCATTAGTTGCTTCGCAGACAATCGGAGTTTCAGAGGCATTTAATTTAAACGTCAAAGAATCATATCAGTCAGGAGATTATCTATATTATTTTGGCGGAACCGATGATGTCTGGTTAGGTCTTTGGGGAATCATTCGAGCCTATGATAAGTATCAGAAATGTTTAAAACCGCTCTGTAAAGGAAAAGATATGATTCAGCCGCTTCCGCCATGTCCGGGGAAAGACGATGTGGTAAGACGATATGAAATAGCGGCTATTCAGACAGAGTTAATCTATAACCGATATGGAGATTATGACCCTGACGGACTGATTTTTGTTCCTCTGGAAGATGCAGACCGTGTGCTTTCAGGAAAATGTAAGCCAAAACCTCTAATATTACGTGCAAATGTTGGTGACTGGCTGGAAATCACTCTGCATAATATGTGGGAGCGTCCGGTACCTTATTTTGATTATCCGAAAGTGCCGCTTGATTTGAAGCATAAGCCGTCGAACAGGGTTTCACTGAATCCGCAGTTTCTGAAATATGACCCAATCAGCGATTCGGGAATTAACGTGGGATACAATCCAAAAGAGCAGACAGTCGGAATCGGTGAGAGTAAGCGGTATCTGTGGAAGGCAGAGAGGGAATATGGTTCCTGTATATTGCAGTCATTTGGAGACATGCGGAATCACAGATATCATGGACTGTTCGGAGCGGTCATTGTAGAACCGGCAGGAGCAGAATGGTATGAGAATTTTACGAAAAAGAAGAATCCATTTGCGGAACAGGCAGTGATAACCGCACCGGGAATAGAAAGTTTTCGGGAATACGTGTTGTTTATTCAGAATGGAATCCGGCTTTTAGATGCAGACGGCAACCTGATACAGACCGCAGCGGCAGGCAGTGATGAGCCGGTTGATGCGGAAGATACGGGAGAAAAAGGGTATAACTATCACTCAGAGAGGTTTGCGAATCGGCTTTTAAAAGATGCGAGAGTATGGAAAGTGTTCAGCAGCAAAATCCATGGAGACCCGGCAACTCCTATATGGAAGGCTTATTCCGGAGACAGGGTGATTTTTCGGACGATGATGCCGGCAGATAAACCTAGAAATGTATCACTGACCATTCACGGACATTTGTGGAGAGAACAGCCGAAAGATGCCCTGTCCAGGGAAATTCCGCTTCAGGGCGGAATCAGTATCGGAAATCGGTTTGATATGGAACTGAAAGGCGGTGCAGCGTGTCCGGGAGATTATTTATATCGTTCAGGAAGTTTTGGCTGGGACGTTGAATCGGGAATGTGGGGGATTTTCCGTGTGCTTAAACGTTCCATCAGGTGTAAGTGTAAAGAAATGTGCGGAAGAATTTTAAATTGTATGAAATAAGAAATAGAAAACCACTGTATCAGATATCGTTCGGATACAGTGGTTTTTTAGAGGGTTAAATAACAGTGATTTCCTTAACCACATCAATAAAATGAAGTACATCTTCAGGGGCGTTCAGGCTGTAAAGAATCCCATACGGAATACTGTATTCCCAGTTGACCGGCAGAGTGACTAAGCCCGGGTGAACGTCCTGCCAGCACTCAATTGTGAGCAAAACATTGCCGGTTTCTGCACAGCGGTTAAATACAGATAAGTCATAGAATTGAGGAGTGTCCTCAATGTGAATCTGAGAATGATTTTTTTCTAAATCATTTCGCATAAAATCGTTAATGCCGGAATCCCCCCGGCGGACCATCATCAATGTTTCTCCGTATAAATCTTCAATATTGATGCAGCTTTTCGATGCAAGACGGTGTTCTCTCGATATGGCAACCATTTTTTTATATTTGCCGAGAGGGAGAAAGGGGAAGACTATCAAACCATTTTGCACACATGAGGGAAGCGGAATGGGCAGCAGTCTCCATGATATCAAAAGGTTATGCCCCGATGCGAAAGTTGAAAAAGGGCTTGCAATATGCGGGGGCAGTGTGAGACAGGCAAAACAGGAAATTTCAGAATGGATTTAGGAGGAGTTAGGAAGATGAAAAAGGTATTAATCATTTCGGGAAGTCCGAGAAAAAACGGAAATTCAGATATTCTGTGCAATCAGTTTGCACAGGGAGCGAAGTCAGGCGGACATCAGGTTGAGAAAGTATTTCTTGGTGAAGGCCGCAAAGGGACATTTGACAATCCGGTTCTGATAAAAATCGGTGAAAAATATGGAAAAACACCGGCACAGGTTATGTTGCGCTGGAATATTCAGAGAGGCGTAATCGTCATTCCGAAGTCTACCCACAAAGAAAGAATGGAAGAAAACTTTGCAGTTTTTGATTTTGCGTTATCTGATGAAGATATGACTGTAATCGCTGAACTTGATAAAAAGGAAAGTTCATTCTTCTCTCATCAGGATCCGGATACAGTTGAGTGGTTTGCAAAACTGGTTGCAGAACGAAAAAATAAATAGGAGGACTGAAAGATGGTAAAACAGACAGCAGGAAGAGATGCTTTGAATGATTTTGCACCGAAATTTGCGGAATTAAATGATGATGTATTGTTTGGTGAAGTTTGGTCAATGGGAAGAAAATGTACATACTGTTGTAGGAGAATTAATGCATAAAAAGGCACATGATCCATATTTGGTAGAAAAGAGGAAAGATTTGCTTGTGGTAAGATCACTTCCAATTGTTTCAAGAGAGATGGGAGTTAGCGGGGAATGTGGTGTTGTTGAATTCCACAAGTGTGAAGACGGAGTAAAGTTACATGGACATAGAGGGCTATTTTCCGTTTATCCGATTGAATATAAAAAGGGAAAGCCAAAAGTTACGGAGGAAGATAGACTTCAGTTGGCAGCACAGGCATTGTGTTTGGAGGAGATGTTTTCTACAGAAATTTCAGAGGGAGCCTTGTTTTATGGGGAAACAAGAAGACGTGAGGTTGTAGAGATTGTGGAACTTCAATCTCCATAGAACCATAACGACTATTCACTCTTTTTCGCTTATAACCATTGCGATAATCATCGCTATCAGAACGTTCTGATTTTTCATATCCCAAGTGGTCATCCATTTCCGCTTCCATCATCTCTTTGATGGTTCCACCAAGAAGATCTTTCAGAGCATCCTGGATATCTTCTGCTGATCGGATATCGTATTCTTCCAAGAGTTGGTGAATAATGTTACGTTTTCCTTCTGTCATTTGTACTCTGTGTACAGGTTTCTTTTCTCTTGCCATAATAAAAGGCCTCCTTATGATAAAATATTTTACCATAGAAGACCTTCTAAAACATTATTTACAGAAAAAGTTTCATACTCTCAACATTATTCGACATTCCTCATTTGCATTATGCGGAATAAATTCCTTCCACAATAATCTTCTTAAAAAAGCGGGATAATCCAAGATGGACGGTATCATCAGCCTTCTCAGGTATTCTGCGGATTAATACTTCCCCTAATTTATGAGGGAAACTTTTAAAATTGTCCGCTTTTAAACGTTCTGTTTCATTTTTATCAACAAATCTTGCTGAAATCTCCAAACGAGAGCCGCCTCATGTGTGGCACATCATGGAAGTGATTAAAATATTCTGCAGTTGATTTTCCTGCATATAATTTTTCAGTCTGTCATCTAATTGTATGTTCATCATTCCGATTCTCTCCTTTATATTTGATGCTTTTATTATGCCCTAATAGAAAGAAAAGTTCTGTAATGAAGTCACATAAAGACGATAATATTATTCTGCCGTAGGAATCGCCTGTGTATCATCAACTTTTTTAAATACACATACGACACAGCAAAATGCCATGACGGCAACTGCAACAACAACCCAGCCAAGACCGAGAGAATAAAGTGGAAGGGAATGACAAAGTTTATTTACAAAACCAAACTTCACTCCGACTTTTTCGAGAGCATAAATCACACTGATAACTCCGACTGCCCCGATTGTACAAGGATAGATATACGGGTTGCGTTTTAACCATGTATCGCAAAGTCCAAGTACGATTAGCATAATGGAGATTGGATAAATTGCGTCAAGTACAGGAACAGAAATACTTAAAATCATATTTAATCCCTGATTACATACGATAAACGAAAATCCTGCAATCACGCATACCCATTTGCGATAAGAAAACTTACTTGTCAGTGTGGAAAAATACTGTGAAATGGAAGTAATCAATCCAACACATGTTGTTAGGCATGCCAATGTAAAAATTGCAGCCAGCAGGATTGCTCCGGTGTCTCCGAAAAGTTCATGGACGATGCAGCGAAGTGTCCACGCACCGTTTTCCTGAATGTCAAATACCCCCGAAGAACTCATTCCCATGTAAGCGAGCATCAAATATACGGCTGCCAGAATTGTTCCGGCAAAAATCCCTGTTGTAACCGTGTAGTGCATAACGCCTTTTTTCTCTTTTACGCCAAGCCCACGGATAGTTGTGGCGATGACAAGACCGAAGTTCAATGCGGCAATAGTGTCCATTGTCAGATACCCTTCCAAGAATCCTTTTACCATCGGATTAGCGTTATAACTTTCCTGTGCAGGTGCAACATCAACAGTTCCTTTAAACAGAAAACTGAAAAACAGAAAGAGTAATAAACAAAGTAAAGAAGGTGTCAGCACTTTTCCGATTCGTTCCACCAGTTTGTTCGGTGTCATTGCAAGCCACCCTGCAAGTAAAAAGAATACGAATGAAAATGCAAGCATGGATAAAGTCAAATTTGTTCCTTCCGGAAGGTAAGGCGCTACTGCCATCTCAAAAGGAAGGGAAGCGGCACGCGGAATGCCAAGTCCCGGACCGATGGATAAATAAATCAAAATAGTAAACACAATGGCAAATTTAGGATTTACTTTCCGTGAAAGCCTTTCCAGTCCGTCAAACCGCGCCACAACGATAACACCCAAAACCGGGAGGGCAACAGCCGTAATCAGGAAGGTTAAAATTGCCAAAGGAGTATGTTCACCGGCGTTCTGTCCCAAAAATGGAGGGAAAATCAGGTTTCCTGCTCCAAAAAACAGTGAAAACAACATAAAACTTACGAGTAAAACTTGTCTTTTCTTTAATTTCATCATAAAATCCTCCTCAAAATAAAATCATTGCATTTGATACAATCTTCGCTATGACGGGAGTGTAAGTAGTGCTGTCACTGATAATTGAGTATAAAAAAATCGTCCTATGAAAAGGACGATTATCAATCGTGGTACCACCTTAATTCCCGAGTATAAACTCAGCTCATATCGCATCATCTAATGCGTGTCACCTGTAACGTGGCTTAACTCCGGCTTGCTTACTTGCATTTCAGCGTGCTTCTCAAAGATGATTTCATCTGTCAGGTTCATTAGTAACTCACACCGACCGTTACCTCTCTGAAAAATCCACTGAAGATTACTTGTTCTTATCAACGAATTTGTAATATGGGTGTATTATATTTGATTTGTAAGAAATTTGCAAGTGGTTTTTATAAAAAAATTATTTTCTATAAACCATTTTTGATAAAGTCCTTATATATCACTTGATTATGTCCCAAGTGATAATATGGTGTATGATAAAACCTCACACTATAGAAGAGGTATACACAGATTGAAAAGGGTGGATAAGAATGAATGAACAACTTAAGTATGAAGTGATTAAGTCACTAGTAGACCATAATGGTAACAAAGGCTGCGGCTTTGAACTCGGTTGTACTACAAGGCACATCAATCGATTAATTCAAAAATACACAGAATGGTAAGGCTGCCTTTATTCATGGTAACAGAGGCAGAAGACCTCTACATTCTTTACAGAATCTCAAAACTGGAATCTTAACTCTATACAACAACAAGTACTATGACGCTACATTTACTTACGCCTGTGAACTGCTTGCATGACGGGATTTTTATCTCTCCTTCTGCTCTTACAAAGATTATGTATGAAAACTTTATTCCTTCACCCAGAACTACCAAAACAGTCCGCAAACGCTTAGCAAAGAACTTCGTACACAACAAAAGTATGTTTCTACAAAGAAAAACAAGATGAACTTCAGGCTGCTATCGTTACAGTGGAAACCCCTCACTCCAGACGTCCAAGATGTGTCTACTTTGGTGAAATGCTTCAGATGGATGCTTCCGTTCATCTGGTTTGGCAATGCAAAAACAAATCTTCATATCGCCATTGATGATTCTACCAGCCGTATTGTTGGTGCCTTTTTTGATGAACAGGAATCCTTAAATGGTTATTATAACGTATTCCATCAGATCCTTACTACTTATGGAATTCCTGCTATGTTTTATACGGATAGAAGAACTGTTTTTGAATACCGGAATAAAAAATGAATAAAACAGAATTGGATACTTACACCCAGTTTAGTTACGCCTGTAAGCAATTGGGCGTAGAAATAAAAACAACAAGTATTGCTCAGGCAAAAGGGCGTGTAGAAAGGGCTTTTCAAACTTTACAGCAACGCCTGCCAATCGCATTACGTCTGGCAGGCATCACAACCATCAGCGAAGCAAATATATTCCTAAACTCCTACATAAAGGAATATAACGCGAAATTCGCTCTTCCTATCAACAATAACAAATCTGTATTTGAAAAGCAACCCGATTGTGAAACAATCAATCAGATTCTTGCAGTCTTAACAGAACGAACTGTTGACTGTGGGCATTGTATTAAATTTCAAAAACAGTACTATAAAACAATTAACGAATGCGGAATACAGGTGCATTACCATAAAGGCACAAAGGGATTGGTTATACAGACCTTTGATAAGAGATTACTGTTTTCTGTAAATAATAAGATTTATGAACTGGAAGTTGTGCCGTTACATGAACCCCTTTCAAAAAATTTTGACCTCCAGCCTTTGAAGGAAAAACCACGAAAGCGGAATCTACCATCGCCAAAGCACCCATGGAGAATGTCTACTTTTCTTCAGTTCAAAAATCATAAGATAACAGAAACTATGCTTATATGCTAAAATATGCACCGGGAAACCGGTGCATATCATAAAAAATTTTTAGGACATAATCAAAAATGGTTGACACAAAGAAAATGTGATTTTATCACAAAGAAAATGTGATTTTATCACAGTAAATAAAAAGAAATTTGTTATAATAAAGAGAAAAGACGATAAAGGAGGATAAGAAAATGAATGAAACATTAATAATAGAAGAAGGGTTACAAAAACTGAATGAAACTGAGAATGCGGTACTTTTAGATGTCAGATCAACTGAGGAATACCACGAGGGACATCTGGAGGGCAGTTTAAATATTCCGATTAACCGCCTGCCAACTATTTCGCTTCCGAAAGAGACACCGATTTTTGTGTATTGCTTAAGCGGAGCAAGATCAAAAAGAGCGGCAGATTTTTTAAATAAAATAGGATATACGGCAACAAATATAGGTGGTATTGCCGGTTATCACGGAAGGTTAGTGTTATAAAGATGAGGGCGGTTATATTTGATATGGACGGGGTTCTGATTGACACGGAGAAATATTTAGTGAAATTTTGGTGTCAGGCGGGAAGAGAATTCGGTTATGATATGAAAAGGGAAGATGCCCTGATGATTAGAAGTCTGGCAGGAAAATATGCAAAACCGAAATTGCAGTCGATTTACGGAAAAGACTTTGACTATGCTGCCGTGAGAAGCAGAAGAAAAGAGTTGATGAAAGACTGGCTGGAACAAAACGGAATTGAGAAGAAAAAGGGTGTAGATGAGATTTTACCTTATATAAAGAAGCAGGGATTGAAAATAGCAGTGGCAACTGCCACAGATGAGGAGAGGGCAATACATTATTTAAAAGAAATTGGTATTTATCATTGGTTTGACAAGGTGATTTGTGCAAATATGGTGGAAAATGGAAAACCGATGCCGGACATCTATCTGTATGCCTGTGAGCAGATTGGGGAAGAGCCGAAGGACTGCTATGCCGTGGAAGATTCGCCAAACGGGGTACGGTCTGCGTCAGCGGCAGGCTGCAGAACAATTATGGTTCCGGATTTGACGGAGCCGGATAAAGAAACAGAGAAGTTACTTTATGTAAAAGCAGCTTCCCTGTCAGAACTTAAAGATGTTTTTTCTCGAGAGAACCGATAAGCAGTCCGCCGACAACGTTTCCTGCGGTAACGATTCCAAGTACTTTTAAGAATGGCATAACCTGTACACCGAAAGCCCAACCGTATGCGGAGAGATAATACATATTTGCAACGATATGGTCATATCCTCCGAAAACAAATGCGGTAATCAGAAGCCATACATAAAAAATTTGTGGGAAAGAACCTACAGGATATTTCTTTCCGAGAAGAACGGCATAACTTACAAAAAGTGCGCAGATAATCCCCATAATAAATAAACTGAGAGGAGAATCTGCAAGTTTTGTATCTACGATTGGTTGAAGACGTTCTAAAATTTTACTTTCAAATCTGCAAAAATGTACGAGTGTAGCAACGAGAAAAGCACCCACACCGTTTCCAAACCATGCGACAATTAGATCTTTCAGATGATATTCTTTTGTGGCAGCCATAAGCGGACATACTCTCGTAAACAGCATATTGCTGAAGTTAAATACAAGAAAAATTCCCGTAGCAAAGAAAAGCGAAGCCACGATCTGATTTGGAATAATCAGGAAAGTCATTGCACCAAGTGAGATATAAGCGCCTGCCATTAAGCCGCTGAAAAAATTCTGTTTCATATGTTCCTACTCCTTTAGTATTTTATCTTTTGTTAAAAAACTCAATCTTTACGAGTTTACCACATTTGACATACTTTTAACAAGAGAAAAAACAGATTTTGTCCCCCGATTTTCTAATTGACAGAAGTGCGGCGAATGTGCTATTGTGCTAAGTGGTGAAAAAGAAGAAAGGGTATGGCGATGAAGAAAATAGTAATGTTTTTTCTGATCATGATACTCGCATTTGCAAATATAGATGAATGGATTGTGGCGGAGGAGCCGTTATCCATATATACGCAAGATAAGAATACGATGAAAAAGCGTTTTTTAGAGCGGGTAGTGGAAAAAGAAAGTGCCGTGATGATGGTGCGGGGAAAAGTACAGACAAGCACACCGGCAGTGAGAAAGAATGGAGTTAAACTACTTTTTTGTTTTCTCATAATGTGTTTCCTCTATTTTCAGTCAAAGAAAGGCAGCAGAGGAGAGACATTTTTAGAAATACAGGATTTTCTGGAATATCATATTCGGCGAATGCGCCAGATACATCAGATGGACGGAAAGAAAAAAGGTATCTGTTGTATAGGGAACAAAAGCATAGGATAAGATAGGAAAGAAAGGATAAAGAAAAATGGGAATGACAGAGGTATTCATGTTACTCGGCGGACTTGCATTGTTTTTATACGGAATGCAGATGATGAGTAACGGGCTGGAAGCGGCAGCAGGTAATAAAATGAAGAAAATTTTGGAGAGGGTGACATCTAACCGTATTATAGGCGTACTTGTCGGTGCGGCAATTACGGCGGTTATTCAATCTTCTTCAGCGACTACGGTTATGGTAGTTGGATTTGTAAACTCAGGATTGATGACATTGAATCAGGCAGTGTGGGTAATCATGGGTGCCAATATCGGTACGACAATTACAGGGCAGTTAATTGCACTTGATATTGGGGCGATTGCACCGCTGATTGCATTTATCGGTGTAGCGTCCATCATGTTTATTAAAAATGAGAAAGTAAAACATATAAGTGAAATTTTAGCCGGACTTGGAATTTTATTTATCGGTATGGAGACAATGGGAAGTGCGATGGCACCTCTTCAGGAATCTGAAACATTTATCGGATTTATGGCAAATGCAAGCAATCCGATAGTAGGTATTCTTGTTGGTGCGATATTTACTGCGATTATTCAGTCTTCATCAGCATCTGTAGGTATTTTACAGGCGTTGGCGCAGACGGGAGTAGTTCCTCTTTCAAGTGCCGTATACATTTTGTTTGGACAGAATATTGGTACATGTATCACAGCGGTACTCGCATCTATCGGTACAAAAACAAATGCGAAGAGAACAACGGTTATTCATTTGATGTTTAACATTATCGGTTCAATATTATTTACGATTATTTGTCTGTTGACACCATTTGTACATTTGGTAGAGACGTTAACACCGGGGGATACGGTTGCACAGATTGCCAATGTACATACAATCTTTAACGTTACAACAACATTATTACTTCTCCCTGTAGGAACTTACATGGCGAAATTGGCAGTGAAAATCCTTCCTGAATCAAAAGAGGAGGAAGAGGGAGAACATAAATTGGCATACATCGAAAAATTTGAGAGCAGTTATGCAGTAGGTAACGCTGCGCTTGCGATTTCTCAGGTAGAAGGCGAAGTAGACCGTATGCTTACAATGGTAAAGAAAAATACGGAAACAGGTTTCGAGGCCTTGCTTCACAAAGATAAAATTGACGAAGAGAAAATGTTGGACAGAGAAGAATACATCGATTACCTTAATAAAGAAATCTCTAAATATATTGTAGGTCTTATGGGCACAGAGATGGCAGATGAAGATTTGAGAAGAATCAATGCGTATTACAAAATTATCTCCAATATTGAACGTGTCGGTGACCATGCAATGAACTTCTTGGGATATGCAAAAGATTTGAAAATCTGGGACATGAAACTTTCGGGACATGCCTTAAAAGAGATTGAAGAGATGAAAGGGTTATGTGCAAAAGCATTGGAGGACATTACTGTTTCAGATATATCTAAAGCAGGAAATATTTTGGAAATGGCTGCGAAAAATGAACAGAAGATTGATGATATGAAAGAAATCTATCTGAAAGAGCAGATTGAGAGAATGAAAACGGGTGACTGTAAAGCAGAAACAGGTATTATTTTCTCGGAAATTCTTACGGATTTCGAAAGAATTGGTGATCATATATTAAATATTGGTGAACAATACAACGAAATGATGTAATAACATTGCTAGTTTTTTTGGAAAGCGGTATAATAAATCTAAGACGCATAATAAAGCAAAGGAGGCTTTCTTATGAAGATAGATATGCACTGTCATGTGAAGGAAGGTTCAATTGACAGCAAAGTGAGTTTAGAAGAATATATTACGATTTTAAAACAACAGGGTTTTCAGGGAATGTTGATTACAGACCATAACACTTACAAAGGATACCGTTACTGGAAAGAGCATATACGTGGGAAGAAACATACGGATTTCGTCGTATTGAAGGGAATTGAGTATGATACCCGTGATGCGGGACATATTATTGTTATTATGCCGGAAGGTGTGAAGATGCGTCTTTTGGAAGTAAAGGGACTTCCGGTTTCCGTTTTAATTGATTTTGTTCATAAGAACGGGGGAATTTTAGGTCCTGCTCACCCATGCGGAGAGAAGTATTTAAGTTATACGAACACAAAAAGATTTTTTAAATCACCGGAATTAATCAAGAGATTTGATTTCTTCGAGGGCTTTAATGCATGCGAATCGGAAGTGTCAAATGAAGCGGCGATGAAGTTGGTTACTCGCTATCATAAACCGGGCATTGCGGGAAGCGACTCCCACAAGCCTGAATGTGTGGGGAAGGCATATACGATTTTGCCGGAATATGTCACTTGCGAAACGGAACTGATTACATTAATCCGAAAGAAAGTACCGATTGAAATCGGCGGAACATTGTATGAGAAGACAACAAAAGAGAAATTGGGAAAAGCAAGTAAAATTTTGACGTATTCTTTTTGGATATATAATAAAGGTGGAAATCTTTTGAAAGCCTATAAGAGAAAAGGAAAAGAGAAGGAAGAAAATCCGGTGGACGCAATTGATCCTATTGAAATGGAACTTTTGGCGAAGAAAAAATTAAAAAATATATCATAGAGTGAAGGTATGTCTTTGGGCATACCTTCTTTGTATAGGAGAGTGAAAATATAGAGGTATTACGGACTGGTATATGGATATTTATATTGATAAATATTTCCATAGGGGATATAAAAAATAAGACAATCAACAGGAAATGGATTTATGCCCTGTTCTTTTGTGGTTTCTGGAAAGGTGTTACGTTGGAACAGTTTATGGGAGCGGGCGTGGCGGGAATTGTCTTTTTTCTTATTTTATTTTTTACTCCGGGAAGTTTTGGCGGCGGTGATGTAAAATTAAGTCTTGCACTTGGATACTATTTGGGTGCTGAAAAATGGTTTTACAGTTTTGCGATTGCCGTATTTTTAGCAGGAATGGTTATTGTGGGAAAATATATTTCGGGAAAGATAAATAAAAAAGAAGAAATTGCATTTGGACCTTATCTTTGTCTTGGAGCAGTATTAGTGAAAATTTTTATGTAAATAATAGTGACAGAATGATAGTGAATTGATATAATTATTAAGGTTAGGCTATTGTAATATTTATATAAGCAAGGAGATAGAGTCATGGAAAAAGTAGAATTTTTACCGGTGTTGTTAGCCAGTGATATTAATGTATACAGCATGGCGAGAGCATTTCATGAAGAATATGGAATTAAGTCACTGGTTGTGGCGAGAAGTTCCAGCAATATCATTGCAAACAGTAAAATTCTTGTATATAGAGAAAGAGCGGGATTGGATAAGACGGAAGTATTTCTTAAGGAAATGAATGAGATATATAAGAAATACGGAAAAACAAAGAAGTTGATTCTTATCGGTTGTGCAGACCATTATGTCCGTCTGATTGTGGAGAATAAAGCGGAGTTAAAGGATAAATTTATTTTGCCTTACACGGATAAGGAAGTGTTGGACAATATTGTTTTGAAGGAAACTTTCTACGAATTGTGCGAAAAATATAATTTAGATTACGCAAAAACATTTATTTATAAACCGGAGATGAATTTTGAGTTTGATTTAAAGGACATGCTGTTTCCGGTAGTGTTGAAAGCTTCTGACAGTGTGAAGTTCCATCGAAACAAATTCGAAGGTTTCCATAAGGCATACTTTATCGACACAAAAGAAGAGTTGGTAGATACATTAAAATTAATTTATAAAAACGGTTATGACGATAACATGATTATTCAGGAGAAAGTTCCCGGAGAAGATGCAGCAATGTATGATTTACAAATCTATGTTGGAAGTGACCATAAAGTAAAAATGATGAATCTCGGAAATGTTGTTTTGGAAGAGCATACACCGACTGCAATCGGAAACAATGCGGCGACAATTACGATGTCAGATTACAATGAAGAACTGATGAAAAAAATACAGTTCTTAATGGAAGATATCGGATATGAAGGTCTTGCGGATTGTGACTTGAAATATGATTATCGTGACGGCAAATACAAGATGTTTGAAATTAATATCAGACAGGGAAGAAGTCATTACCGCGTAACGGGCGGAGGTTATAATTTAGCAAAATATATTGTAGATGATTATGTGTATCATAAGGAAATTCCGACAACATACGTAAAAGATGAATATTTCTGGCACGTTGTTCCGCTTGGGGTTGTCTACAAATATGTAAAAGATAAGGACAAAATCGCAAAGATTAAGGAACTGGTAAAACAGGGAAAAGTATGTGATTCATTCTATTATAAAGAGGACATGTGCCTTAAGAGAAGAATTATGTATTGGCTCAGATGTATGAATCATTATAAAAAATATAAGAAATATTTTTAGAGAGTGTAGTGTTAAAAAAATACCAAATTTTGATGGAACTCATCAAAATTTGGTATTTTTTGTTTTTACTTAAAGAAGTAAACCGATATGATACACGATGAAACTCATCAGCCATGCAACGATAAGTTGAAAACTGATAATTCCCAATGTAAGTTTTTTGCTATGTACTTCCCTGTTAATTGTAGCAATTGTGGCGGTACACGGCACATACAAAAGGCAAAATACCATGAGAGCATATGCGTTTGCCGTTCCAAAACCAAGCCCGCCAAGTGTGGCAGCCAAAGCGCTCATACCACCTGTTGAAGTAATATTTTGTATACCGAATAGTACACCGCAACTGGAGACAACTACTTCTTTTGCAGCGATTCCGGCAATAAGGGCAACGATAATCTGCCAGTAGCCAAGTCCGAGAGGTTTGAATACAGGGACGATGAATTTCCCTATTATCGAACCGAAACTCTGCGTAATGTCCGTTACATATCCCGTTGGACCAAAATTCAATAAAATCCACATAATGACGGAGGCGATAAAGATAACCGTTCCCGCTTTTGTTAGATAATCTTTGACTTTCTCCCAAACATAGATGGCAATCGTGTGCGCATTAGGTGTTTTATATTCGGGAAGTTCGATAAGCAGGGCATGTTCCGCCTTACTTCCGTCAAACTTGGAGATAATGTATGCTGTCAGTATGGCAACGATAATTCCGATAAGGTACATAGAGTAAGAAACAAGCATGGCGTGTTTCGGGAAAAACATTTGTGAAAACAATACATAAATCGGTAATCTTGCACTGCATGACATAAATGGGGTGACAAGAATGGTTTTTAACCTGTCTTTTTTATGTTCCAAAGCACGAGATGCCATGATGGCAGGAACGGAACAGCCAAATCCCAACAAAAGAGGTATAAATGCACGGCCGGATAATCCTAATTTACTCATAATATCGTCCATGACAAAGGCAACTCGTGACATATATCCGCTATCCTCAAGAAAAGCTAGAGCGAGAAAGAGGATAAAAATATTTGGAAGGAAGGTGAGAATTCCGCCGACTCCTGAAATAATTCCGTCCACAATTAAAGAGATAACCATATCACTTGCATGAACAGAGGCAAGCAGATGGGAAACATTGCCGGAGAAGAATTCTAAGAAAATCTCAAAATATCCTTTTAGCCAATCCCCAATGGTAAATGTAAAGAAGAAAACGAGTGCCATAATGCCGAGAAAAATAGGAAGTCCCCATATTTTGTGGGTAAGATAGAAGTCGATTTTTTCCGTGCGCTCTTCCTTTTGTACTTTGTTTACCAGCACTTCTTTAATAATTTCTTCGATAAAATCATATTTTTGATTAATAATTTCTGCCTCATAATTTTTTGTTAAAATATGCGTCAGGTCAAGAGGGTGGCGTTTCAAAACTTCTGAATCATTTTCTAAAATTTTGATGGCATGCCATCTCTTTAAATTGCTTTCAGGGTAATGTTTATCAAATTCATCTTGAATTAAGTCAATTTTATCTTCAATTTCATCGGAATATACCATTGCATATTCGTGGTGATGATTGTGATGATGTTTTGGTGTGCGGTCATGATGATGATGGATAAATTTACTCTGCTGTGCATAATCTTTGTGATGCGCAATGGCGTGAAGAAGTATGGAAAGTCCTGTTTTTTTGCGGGCGGAAACAGGAATTGCAGGAATTCCGAGCATTTCAGGAAGTCTGTGTAAATCAATTTCCATTCCGCGTTCCTCAACAATATCCATCATATTGAGGGCAAGTATGACAGGTTTACCCAATTCGATTAGTTGAAGAGTAAGATACAGATTGCGCTCCAGTGAGGAAGCATCTACTACGTCCACAATCACGTCAACATCATCGCTTAAAATACATTCGCGGGATACCTTTTCTTCCATTGTATAAGACGTCAGGCTGTATATACCCGGAAGATCGATGAGTTTAAACGTATCTCCTTTATAAGTTGTAGTTCCTTCTTTCTTTTCTACGGTTACGCCGGGCCAGTTGGCAACTTTTAAGTTTGCACCGGTGAAGGCGTTAAAAAGAGTTGTTTTTCCACAGTTTGGATTTCCGATAAATCCAACTTTAATTACATTGTCCATTTTCCACCTCGGTTACTGTGATATGTTCTGCAATTCGCTTACCGATGGCAAAACGTGTACCACGAAATTTAATTGTAAGAGAACCTTTTTTATTGTTGTTCAGAATGGTGATTAATGTGCCGTGAGTGAGACCGAGTGCCTCCAGACGGCGTTCCAACTGTAACTCTAAATCGATATTCTCTACACGATATATGTGATGATTTAATCCCTGTTTTAAGTACATGGTAATCCTCCAAATGCTATTGATAGTTATTATCTATAAGCATTGTAAAACTATACAAAGTAAAATTCAAGTATTTTTGTTTGCAAAAGACGGAATTGTGTTATAATAGGATATCTACAGTGGAAAGGGGCGAAGTAATGAATATATACGAAATGATTTTATGTTTTTTTATATATGGATTTTTAGGCTGGTGTACGGAAGTGGCATTTGCGGCAGTAAAGGAAAGAAGGTTTGTCAACAGAGGTTTTTTGAATGGACCGATTTGCCCGATTTACGGTGTGGGTGTTGTTATGGTCGCGCAGTTGCTAATGCCGTATCAATCTAATTTACTTCTACTATATATAACATCGGTGATTGTTGTGACTGCGTTGGAATGGCTGACCGGATTTGCATTGGATAAAATTTTCCATAATAAATGGTGGGACTATTCCGATATGCCGTTTAACTTAAACGGATATGTCTGTCTGCTGTTTTCTTTAATTTGGGGAGTTGCCTGTGTTGTGATTGTGAAATGGATTCACCCGCTGATCTATAAGGGAGTGCTCTTCCTTCCGATATGGCTTGTGATTACTTTAGATGTCATTTTAGTGATAGCAGTTTTTACGGACCTTTTTGTTACGGTTTCCAAGATTCTGAAAGTGAATCAGCATTTGGAAAAAATGGAGGAGATTGCAACGGAATTGCATCGTATTTCCAATGAGATAGGACAGAACATTTCAAAGGACATTTTAGGAGTTATAGAAAGAAGAGATGATATTTCCGGAGAAATGTCTGAGAAGATAACTGAACTGAGAAAGAAATACAGTGAACTGGCAGTACGCAATGCGAAAAACATGAAACGTCTTGTAAAAGCGTTTCCTCGTATGACACCGAGAAAACATAAGGAAATTATAGAGGAACTGAAAAATTATTTAAAAAAGAAATAAATACGAAAGAAAATAAAGGGGAGATAAAATGAGAATATCAAGTTTAATTGCGATGGGAAAAGAGTATTTGCTTTTGGGAGTTATCGGTATTTCCATTGTTATAGTGCTTGCTCTTGTTGTGTATAAATTTTTGTTAAAGGGGCAAAAGAAGATAAAACCTCTCCGGATATTCGGGTGGCTTTTACTTGGAAGTTATATCGTTATTGTGCTGGGAGCGACATTGCTTGCAAGGTCAGAAGCCGGGGAAGCCGGAAGCATTTTACCGTTGTTTTATTCTTATCGTGATGCGTGGGTAAATTTTTCTGCGACAGCATGGAGAAATATTATTCTAAATATATGTATGTTTGTTCCACTTGGACTGTTATTGCCGATGATGATAAAGTCTTTCAGAAGTTTTTGGAAAACATATTTAGCCGGTTTTTTGTTTACGTTGTGCATTGAAGGAATTCAACTTCTTGGAAGAAGAGGGATTTTTGAATTGGACGATATACTGCACAATGCAGTGGGAATGATGATAGGGTATGGAATATATGCTGTGGCTGCGGCAGCCATACAGAAATACAGAAAAGAAAAAGTTTCGTTGAGAAATGTACTGCTATTACAGTTGCCGCTTGTAGTTTGTGTCATCAGTTTTTCCGTAATTTTTATTTCTTATCATACTAAAGAGTTGGGAAATGTAGGCGGACAATATATTGTGACATACGACACGGATAAATTACAGGTGGAGACAGACAAGGACTATGACAAGAAGTCAAAGGAATTGCCGGTATATCAGTTTGAAGTGATGAGTGAGGCGGAAGCGTCCGACTTTGCGGGACAACTTTTTCAAAAACTGGGTACGGAATTAGACGAGGAGAGAAATGATTTCTACGAAGATATTGCTTTATTTCATGCAAAAGACAGTTATAACCTTTGGGTAAACTATGCGGGAGGAACATATAATTTAACGGATATGGATACGCAGTTTTCCGCGGACGAAAAACTGAAAACAGGTGCTTCCGAGGAAGAAGTCCGCAAAATTTTTGAAGAGTACGGCATAGATATTCCGCAAGAGGTGGCTTTTTCGGAGAAAGAAGGAAAATATACATTTACCGTAAACCAATTGGTAGAAAATGGTGTAATGCTTGACGGAGAAATCAACGGTGAGTTAAATGAAGAGAATAAATTTTTGGATATAAATTACGGGCTAAAGAAGTGTAAATTTTATAAATCCTTTCAGGGAATAAGTGAACGGGAGGCATATGAGCAAATCTGTTCAGGAAAGTTTTTCTATCCTTATGGCAGAGAAGAAGAATTGTCAGTTTTAGTAAAAGACTGTAAAACAGTGTATGAAAGAGATTCAAAAGGATATTATCAGCCTGTGTACTTATTTAGTTGTGAGATAAACGGAGAGGAAAGCGAGATAAAAATTCCTATATTGCAATAGAAACAGAATGGAAAAGATGGCGTTGGCTGTCTTTTCTATTTTTTTGCCTTCTTTTAAAAATCTTAATAAATTGGGGAAAAGATTCAAAAATTCTTAAACAAGACATTAAAAAGCCTTAACGTTGAGCTGGTACAATACAAATATGAAACGGAGGGCGGAAAATGAGTAAGAAAACAAAGAGAATTTTAAATATAGTAACGGCGGTCAGTTTAATTTCTATTATTGCATTTGTTTTATATGGAGTGCATACGGGAGTTTTGACGGATAGACAGCAAATGGAAATGCTTGTAAAAAAGAGCGGATTATGGGGACCGATTTTATTTATCGTGATTCAAATGATACAGGTCGTTATACCGATTGTGCCGGGCGGAATTACCTGCGGCGTAGGTGTAGTTATTTTTGGAGCGTGGAGCGGACTTTTGTATAACTACATTGGAATTGTGGCAGGTTCGCTGATTAACTTTTATCTGGCGAGAAGATATGGAACTTGCTTTGTGAAATATTTCGTTAAAGAAGAAACTTATGAAAAATATATTGGGTGGCTGGATAAAGGAAAGAAATTCGATAAATTTTTTGCATTGGCAATTTTCTTTCCGTGCGCACCCGACGATGTGCTCTGTCTGATTGCGGGATTGACAAAAATGACATGGAAGAAATTTACAACAATTATTTTACTTGGCAAACCATTATCCATTGCGATGTACAGTATGGCGTTAGTTTATGCGGGCAGTTGGATAGAAAGATTTATTGCGTAAGGAGGAGCAGATATGAGAGTATTGATTACAACGGATTTATTTAAACCGACAATTAACGGAGTGGTAACATCTATTTTAAACTTAGAGCAGGAATTGAAAGAGCAGGGACATGAAGTAAAAATACTGGCAGTCTCACAAAACGTATATTCTTATCGGGAAGATAATGTGTACTATGTCAGATCCGTACCTTCTCATATTTATCCGGAAGTACGCGTGCCGGTATCAAGGGCAGCGTCGTTCGTGGAAGAATTGATAGAATGGAAGCCGGAGGTTGTACACAGCCAGTGTGAATTTTTTAGTTATGGGTTTGCCAAACGAATCGCGAAAGCGACAAATGCAAGGCTTGTGCATACATATCACACGTTATACGAACAGTATACGGAATACATTCCTGTCGGAAAAAGGCTGGGAAGGGCAGCGCTTGGAAAATGGATTAAAATGAGGCTGAAAGATACGAATCTGATTATTGCACCGACGAAAAAAGTGGAACAGACTTTGTATCAATACGGAATGGCAAAGGAAATACGGATTGTGCCAACGGGAATCTGTCTTGAGAAATTCAAAAATCCTGTTGACGATAAGACGGTAGAGCAGTTGAGAGAAAGGTACGAAATCAAAAAAGAAGATAAAGTTTTATTGAGTTTAGGACGATTGGGATATGAAAAACGAATCGATGAACTTCTATACGGAATGAAAGAAATTGTTAAAATGGAGGAAAATATAAAACTTTTAATTGTAGGAGGAGGACCTGCCCGGGAAAGTTTGGAAAAACTGACTGACGAATTGCAATTAAGAGAGTATGTTCGATTTGCGGGAATGGTTAGTCCGGAAGAAGTACAGACGTACTATCGGTTAGGAGATGTATTTGTCTGTGCATCTACGAGCGAAACACAGGGATTAACTTACATTGAAGCGGCGGCAAGCGGGCTGCCTCTTATCTGCAGAAAAGATGCGTGTCTGTACGGTGTTCTGGAAGAAGGAGGAAACGGATTTTCCTATCAGGATATTTATCGTTTTGCAAAATACGTCAGAATGTATGCAACAGATGAAGAGTGGTTGGAAAAAGCGGGAAATCACAGCGAAAAGATTGCGGAAAAATATAACACGAATTTATTTGGAAAAGCGGTATCGGGAATTTATCGGGAAGAAATAATAAAAGGAGGGGTGGAAGAATATGAAAGTATTGCTTTATGCGAAAAATCAGCAGGTCGTATCTAAAAGCGGTGTTGGGAAAGCAATGTCCATGCAAAAAGAGGCTCTTCTTGCAAATGGTGTTGAGGTAACGGAGAACAGCGAAGACAGTTACGATGTAGTACATATTAATACAATATTTCCAAGTGACTATAGAATGGCGAAACGCGCAAAAAAGGAAGGGAAAAAAGTAGTGTACCACGCACATTCCACAAAGGAAGATTTTCAAAATTCATTTACCGGTTCAAATTTAATAGCGCCGCTGTTTAAGAAATGGATTATGAAATGTTATCGGCTGGGGGATATTATATTAACTCCTACGGAATACTCCAAAACATTACTAAAGGGATATGGAATAGAAAATCCGGTTTATGCCATTTCAAATGGAGTGGATACATCGCTTTTTTCAAAAAATATATTGGCGAGAGAAGATTTTCGTAAAAAATACGGGCTGCGTCAGGACGATAAGGTAATTATGTCGGTAGGGCTTTATTTTGAGAGAAAAGGTATCTTGGATTTTGTGGAATTGGCAGAACAGATGCCGGAATATAAATTCATCTGGTTTGGATATACGCCTGATATTCAGATTCCGTCGAAAGTAAGAAGAGCAGTTCACAAAAGTCTTACGAATCTTATCTTTGCGGGCTATGTGCCGAAGGAAGAGTTGATTAATGCATACAGCAGTTGTGATTTGTTTTTCTTTCCGTCCTATGAAGAGACAGAAGGGATTGTTGTACTGGAGGCTCTTTCGTCTGAAATACCCGTATTATTAAGAGATATTCCGGTATATGAAAATTGGCTGGAGAACAGAAAAGATGTTTACAAAGGGAAGACAAATAAAGAGTTTTCTTCTCTGATAAAAGATATTTTGGAAAAACGGCTTCCTGTGCTGACATGGAATGGCAGAAAAAGAGCGTTGGAAAGAGACGTGAACTGTCAGGCACGGAAATTGAACAGATATTATGAACAACTTGTATAAGAAATTTGTCTTATGGGATTCCTCTGTAAATATTAGGAGGAACCCTATTGACAAATGGGAAAATGTGGCATATGATTTATTTACTCGTCTAATTACATATCAAATATTCAAAGGGATAATCTTCCCAAGTATTCAAAACGAGAACAATTTTATTTAAGGAAAGGAGGAACTCTTTTATTTAATTTAAGCAACAAAACAGAATATTGTATATCAGGAGGTTTTTAATCATTGAAGAAAGTAAAAAAAGAATGGATAAGTGTATTGTTAGTGTTGTGCATGGTGATTTCCTTTCCGATCTATAAAAAGGTTGTTCATGCACAGGAAAAAAGTGACGTAGTTATTCCTAAACTTGTGCGAATTACGACAAGTCCCTATAAAATTACTCAGTATGGAAAAGAGAGCAGAGGTACTTACGGTGTCATGTTCTTTGTAAAGGAGAAAAATTCTCAGAGAATCGGATACTGCATGGACTTTGGGAAGGAACTTCCTATGAATAAACCGCTGAAAGTATTGACGGAAAAGCAAAATGAACTGCTGAAAGCGGCGTTGGAGTTTGGCTATCAGGCGATGACGGAGACACCTACGAATAAGCAAAAGGCACAATATGGTGCGACACAGGTAATGGTTTGGAACATTATGGAAGGGGTATATGGAACGCCGAAAGCGAGAAAAGCAATGGAGGAATACAGTCGATCCCTGAAAAATGCGTCTGACGGTCTGGCATTTTATGATGAACTAAATCGCAAGATAAATGAAGTAGGTAAATTGCCAAGTTTTTTGAGTGATAAAAAGGACAATGCGGGAAGTCATATGTTAAAGTGGAATTCCCAAAAGAAACGATACGAGATAATTTTAACGGATACAAATAAAGTGAATTGTAAATTGCAGATTGCAGGGAATTCTTCACTGACATTAGAGTGCATTAATCAGGAGAAGAAAGAGTACTGTCTGTTCAGCGCGAAAGATTTTCAGGGAGAGCAGACCGTGGAGATAAAGCGGACTGATGAATTGGGAGGTGTGCGCCCTTATCTGATTTACGGAGCGGAAGGAACAAAGTATCAGAGAGCGCTTACATATAATCCTCAGGGTGTCAAAGATATGGCTGAAGGGTATTTAAAAGTCCGGACAGAAAAGGGCCGCATAGAGATTATTAAGATAGATGAGGAAACAGGGGACACGGAATCGCAACTTCCGGATATATCTTTTGCCGGAACACAGTATGAACTTCTTTCTTCGGAAAAAGAAAGAATAGAGATATTGACGATTAACGAAGAAGGGCGTGCATTTTCAGGAGAACTGCCGGCAGGCACATATTATGTGAGGGAAATCAAGGCGCCTGAAGGATATAATATAGACACCGTGCTGCATAAAGTTACCCTTCCCTCTGAAGAAAATATATTGTATACAAAAGTTCAGTCAAAGGAAAATGTTATTCGCGGCGATGTGGAAATTAAAAAAATCGGGGAAGGAAGGCCGATGCCTGATGTTGAGTTCACATTGACAAATAAAAAAACGGGCGAAAAGACCGTAATCAAGACAGATGAAAACGGAGTGGCTGCAACAAAACGTGAAGACAGTGAAAGGGGGTCGTTAGTATATGGAACATATACGATAGAGGAAACGAAGTATCCGGAGGGATACATTCCGATGAAAGCGTTTGATGTTGTCATTGAACAGGAAAATGTAAAGTTGACATACACTTTGGAAAATCAGATAATCAAAGGAAAAATCATTGTAGAAAAAAGGGATAAAGATACAAAACAGATGTTGAACGGCGCTGTTTTTGAAATTATCGCAAAAGAGGACGTGAAAGCGGCGGACGGCAGCGTGCTTGTAGAAGCGGGACAGACAGCCGATAAAATCATAACAAAAGATGGAATTGCTGAAAGTAAGGAACTGTATCTTGGAACATATCTTGTCAAAGAAATCAAAGCGCCTGAAGGGTATATTCCTTCGGAAAAATCTTATGAAGTGCATTTAAAATCTCAGGGGGAAGAAATCCCTGTCGTTATGGAACGTCTTTCCATAGAAAATCAGAAAGAGAAAAAAATAATGAAATTAATAAAAGCGGAGGAAGTGAAAACAGGAGACACCGATAAAATGGGAATGTATGGAATAATTTCCCTTCTTTCAATAGCGGTTATTTTGAACGGATATCGTCTGTATAGACAGAAAAAGAAGAATTTTTCATAAGAAGATTGACAAAGCAATAACAAAAACTTTATAATAGCTACCAAAAGGAACTACTAATGCAAAAAGAGGAGGAAGAATATGTTATTGCTTTCAAAAAAAGATATTCAAAAAGTATTTACGATGAAAGATGCCGTTGAGGCGGACAAAGAAGCATTTACCCTTTTTTCTGAGGGGAAAAGTGTTGTGCCTCTCCGCACAAATATAGGGGCACCTAAATATGACGGAGCATTTTTATTTATGCCTTCTTATGTGGAAGACTTGGAATGTTCGGCAATTAAAATTGTAAATGTATTTCCAAAGAACATAGAAAAAGGAATCCCTACAACTCCTGCACAGGTGTTGTTGATTGACGGAAAAACAGGAGTGGTTATTTCTGTTTTAGACGGTACATATGTAACACAACTTCGTACAGGAGCAGCGTCGGGAGCAGCGTTTGATGTCTTGGCAAATCCAACGGCAAAAAAAGGAGCGTTGATTGGAACAGGTGGACAGGCGGCGACGCAGTTGGAAGCCATGCTTGCGGTGAGAGATTTAGAAGAAGTAAAAGTATATGACATCAATCTGCAGAGAACAGAAGAATTTGTAGAGAAAATGAATGAAGAACTCGCATCATATGGCACAAGAATCATTGCAGCAAAAAGTTCAGATGAAGCGATTGAAGATGCAGATATGATTGTAACGGTTACACCTTCATCAAAACCTGTATTTGACGGGAACAAAGTAAAGGCGGGGGCAACAGTAAGTTGTGTAGGTTCTTATCAGCCGCATATGCAGGAGATGGATTCTGTTATTTTACAGAGAGCAGGAAAAATTTATTTTGATTCAGAGGAAGCGGTTTTATCAGAAGCAGGGGATATCCTTATTCCGCTTGCGGACGGGCTGATTACAAAAGAAGATTTCACGGGAGACTTGGGAGATGTTCTTCTTGGAAAAGTAGTTGGACGAGAAACAGAAGAAGAAATCATTGTCTTTAAAACAGTAGGAATCGGAACACAGGATCTTGTAACGGCAAAACACATTTATGATAAAGCAGTTGAACAGGGAATTGGAACAGAGTGGAATTCATAACACAGGAGGAAGATAAGATGGGTCAGGAATATTGGAATGGTGCGGAAGCGGCGCACAGACGAGTAATGATGAAAGCAGCTGGATATTCAGATGAAGATATCCGTAAAAAACCACATATCGGAGTACCGAATTCATTTATGGAAGGTTCTCCGGGAAGTGCACATTTAAGACAGATTGCAGAAGCGGTAAAACAGGGAATCTGGGAAGCGGGCGGAGTGCCTGTAGAATTCGGAATTCCTGCGACTTGCGGAAACATTGCAAACGGAGCAGAAGAGTTAAAATATGAGCAGGTAGGGCGTGATATTGTTGCCATGTCCGTAGAGTTTGTTACAAAAGTACATAATTTTGACGGATTAGTTATGATTGCTTCATGTGATAATATTATTGCAGGCTGTTATCTTGCGGCAGCGAGACTTGACATTCCGTCTATGGTTGTCACAGGAGGTTCTATGCAGCCGGGACACCACTGCGGAAAAGCAATTGTGGAAGCGGATTTAGACGTGGCAAGATTTTCAGGCGCCGGTGAAGAATATTTAGATGAATTAGAAGAGTCAGTATGCCCTTCATTTGGAGCATGTCCTTCTATGGGAACTGCGAATACAATGCAGATGCTCGGAGAAGTATTTAATCTTGTTATGCCTGGGACGGCAACAGTTCCTGCATCGGATAACAAGAAACTCCGTCAGGCGAGAATGGCAGGAAAATATGCAGTAGAATTAGTGAAATCAGGAAGAAAGCCATCAGAATTAATCACAAAAGAAGTATTGTTAAATGCGATTATGTTTGACATGGCGGTAGCCGGTTCTACAAATGCGGTTTTACATATTTTAACAATGGCATACGAATTGGGAATTGACATTACATTAGAAGACTTTGAAAAATATGCAAAAGAAATTCCGTGTATCAATGCGGTTATCCCAAGCGGTCCTTACACGGTTGTGGATTTCCACTATGCAGGAGGAGTTCCGAATGTATTAAAAATGCTGGAATCTAAATTATATAAAGATGCTCCGATGATGACGGGAATTACTCTGGGAGAATTTTTAAGTCAACTGACTGCTAAACCAAATGAAGTTATTCACAGTTTGGAAAAACCGTTATTTAATGAGCCGGGATTAAAAGTTCTTCGTGGAAACATTGCTCCAAACGGTGCGATCGTAAGACCGACAGGTGTACCAAAAGAAGTGAAATACATTAAAGGAAAAGCGAAAGTATTTGACGGTGACAGAATGGCGTTTGAAGCGATTGAGAGCGGCAAGATTGTTGCGGGAGATATTATCGTTATCCGCTATGAAGGCTGCAAAGGTGCGCCGGGAATGAAAGAACTTATGTTAAGTATCGATGCACTGATTGGTTTGGGATTACACACAAGTGTGGGACTCATTACAGATGCAAGATTTTCAGGATTTAACTACGGTGCGATTGTGGGACATGTTTCTCCTGAAGCGTATGACGGAGGCGTTATTGCGCTTGTGGAAGACGGAGATGAGATTATTCTTGATACAATTAATGGTGAGGCAACATTGTGTGTGTCTGACGAAGAACTTGCAGCACGAAGAGAAAAATGGGTATGCCCTCCGTTAAAGGAACAGAAAGGCTGTCTGAATTTATTTGCAAGAAACTGTCGTCCTGCTGAAGAGGGCGGTGCAATGCAGCCGTGGTAAATGCAATTCCCTTATTAAATAAAATCGGTTTGACCGAGGCGGAGAGTAAAACGTATCTATCTTTACTGCGGTACGGAAGTTCCTCAGGGTACGAGGTGAGCAAGGTGTCAGGAGTTCCCCGATCCAAAATTTATAATATTTTGGAAACACTTGTGACAAAAGGATTTGTTCGATTTACAGAAGGGGAAGGGACGAACCAATATTTGGCAGTTCCCATAGAAGAAGTGTCTGAGAGGATACAGAAAGAAACGAAAGATACTTTGGAAGAACTGACCGCACAGTTGAAAGAGTATCAGACTTCCACGGACTTAGAGTATATATGGCATATAAGAGAGTACAAAAATGTATTTGCAAAATGCCGAAATATTATTCGGCATACGGAAGACGAACTGCTTATTCAGATATGGGAAGAAGATTTGCCTCAGATAGAAAAAGAACTGAAAGGGCTTGAGGAAAAAGGTGTAAGGCTTGGAATCGTGTATTTCAGTGAAGATGAAAATTCTTCCATACCCTTTAAAAATTATAGCCGACACGGTATGCTTGCAGAAAAGAGAAAAGAAATGGGAGGACGTTTTATCACTCTTGTTTCAGATGAGGAAGAAGTAGTCTTCGGACAGATTATCAATGAAACGGTTGCTGAAGTTATCTGGACAAAATCAAAACCGATGATAGCGATGTCTGCAGAATGTGTAAGGCACGATATGTATTTCTACAAAAATGTGGGGAAATTTAAGGAAGAAATGCAGGAAGAGTTCGGAAAAGACTACATTAAAATCAGAGAAATTTTTTAATCGGTGAGGAAACTTTAGTCGTACGCAGGTATGATTAAAGTTTCTTCCTGTTTATGAAAATATCTTGACTTTTTATGCAGGTATGAATTAGGATAGTGCGTATAATTTTTATGACATAAGAAAATGAGGACAAGGAGGGTACAAGACATGGAGAAGAACAAAGGAAGAGCGGTTGCTTTATTGCCAATCGGAGTATTTTTAATTATTTTTCTCGGAGCAGGGATAGTTACAGGAGATTTCTATACGATGCCTGCCATTGTAGCGTTTTTGATAGCATTACTGGTTGCTTTTTTACAAAATAAAAATTTGACTTTTACAGAAAAACTACAGGTGATTTCAAAAGGTGTGGGAGATGAGAATATCATCAC
Organism: Lachnospiraceae bacterium; assembly: GCA_902381685.1. Taxonomy (GTDB): domain Bacteria; phylum Bacillota; class Clostridia; order Lachnospirales; family Lachnospiraceae; genus Faecalimonas. The sequence continues at coordinate 670,222 of LR698958.1, forward strand.
GATGTGTCTGATTTTTCTCTGCGCAGGAGGATTTTCGGGTGCGGTTACAGCGGCAGGAGGAGCGGACAGTACGGTAAACTTCGGTTTATCTATCCTTCCTTCCAATATAGCGGTAGTGGGGTTATTTATTATCGGCTGCTTTATATCCGTATCTATGGGAACTTCTATGGGAACGATTGCGGCGCTGGCGCCGATTGCGGTAGGCATCAGTGAGAAGACCGGTTTCCCTATGGCGGTATGTATTGGCGCAGTTGTATGTGGCGCAATGTTTGGAGATAATCTTTCCATGATTTCAGATACAACCATTGCGGCGGTAAAGACACAGGGCTGTGATATGAAGGATAAATTCAAAGCCAATTTCTTTATTGTCCTTCCCGCGGCGATTGCCACAATTGCCATTTTCTTCTTTATGACAAGAAACGGGAATTTTACACTGACAAAAGAATTACCGTATAATGTCTGGCAGATACTTCCGTATATTGTCGTGTTAATCGGAGCATTAATTGGAATCAATGTATTTGTCGTGCTGATTAGCGGAACGGTTCTCTCCCTTATTGTGGGAGTGGCAACCGGAAGTATTGCGCTGGGAGATATTTTCATTGCCGTCGGAGGAGGAACGATAGGAGATAAAGCCATCGGCGGAGTGATGGGAATGTATGATATAACGGTTATTTCTATCGTAGTCGCCTGCATTGTATCTCTTGTAAAAGAATATGGCGGAATACAATTTATTCTAAACCTGATAAAAGGACATATTAAAGGAAGAAGAGGGGGAGAACTGGGAATCGCAGGATTGGCATTGCTGGTTGATGCCTGCACGGCAAATAATACGGTTGCCATTGTTATGACAGGACCGATAGCGAAAGAAATTTGTGACGAGTATCATATCAGTGCAAAGCGTTCGGCATCATTGCTTGACATTTTCACTTCGGTAGGGCAGGGAATAATTCCGTATGGTGCACAACTTCTTTCGGCGGCTACACTGACGGGACTTACACCGTTTGCGATTATGCCATATTTATACTATCCGTTTTTAATGGCGGTCAGTGCAGTTTTATTTATTTTATTCCGAAAGGAAAAAGAAAACAGATAGTGAAATTTTTAACAAATGAATTGCAAAAAAGACTTTAAAGATATGGAAAAATAAAGAAAAAGTGATAAAAAAACTTCAAAAATGCAGGATTAAAAAATCAATCCTGCATTTTATTTAATTTTACATTCAATTAAGGCATTTTACAAGTTGTAAATGAAGTATAAAAATAATAAACTTTCACAAAAAACGTTGACTTTTTCAAGCGAAAATGAGATAATAAGACAAATTTGGAATTTCAAGGAGGAACATAATATGTCAACAAAAGCTTATTATCCGCTTAGCGAAATCGGTGCTGGAAAAACAGGTTTTTCTAAAACACGTTCTATCATCGAAGCAGCATTTTATGGAAACAATGTAGTAAAAGTCAGCACATTAAGAGAGGCATATGAATTAGCGAAAAATTCACCTGGAACAATTGTAACAGATATGCCTGTATATAGAGGAGAAGAATTCGGTCTTGACAGAGATGCGAAAGTTCTTTTATTTAACGATGGAGCAGTAACAGGACGTTACGCAGCAGCACGCCGTATCAAAGGAGAACCGGGAGTTGATGCAGCAAAACTTGATAAAGTAACAATGGACGCTGTTTATGAATCACGTTGGAAAACAATGTATCATGCAGAAGTTTATGTTGGTCTTGATCCGGAATTTATGGTAAAAGCACATCTTCTTATTCCTGAAGGAGAAGAAAATATCATGTACAACTGGATGTTAAACTTCCAGTATATGTCTGATGAATATGTAAAAATGTATAAAGAATCAAAAGCAGTCGGAGACGGAAAAGAACCGGATATCTATATTTTCTCTGATCCGCAATGGATTCCACAGGAAAGACCTGATGTTGACTACAGTTGCTTAAGTGATCCTCTTACATTATGTTATTTTGATACAGCAGAAAACTGTGCTTGTATTCTTGGAATGAGATACTTCGGAGAACACAAAAAAGGAACACTTACTATGGCATGGGCAATCGCTAACAGAAACGGATATGCTTCATGTCACGGTGGACAGAAAGAATACACATTATCAGACGGTTCAAAATATGTAGCATCTGTATTTGGTTTATCAGGTTCAGGTAAATCAACATTAACTCATGCAAAACATGGTGGAAAATATCCAATCACAGTTCTTCATGATGATGCGTTTATTATCAACACAGATACTTGTTCATCTGTAGCATTAGAGCCTACATACTTTGATAAAACAGCAGATTATCCGACAGGTTGTCCTGATAACCAGTACTTATTATCAGCACAGAACTGTTCTGCAACTTTAGATGAAGACGGAAAAGTACAGTTGGTAACAGAAGATATCAGAAATGGTAACGGACGTGCGTTAAAATCTAAATTATGGTCACCAAACCGTGTAGATAAGATTGATGCTCCTGTAAATGCAATCTTCTGGATTATGAAAGACCCTACAATTCCACCTGTAGTAAAATTAAAAGGATCTGCTTTGGCATCAGTTATGGGTGCAACACTTGCAACAAAGACATCTACAGCAGAACGTGTGGCAGCGGGAACAGACTTAAATGCACTTCGCATCGTTCCTTATGCAAACCCATTTAGAACATATCCATTAGTAAATGACTATGAAAAATTCAAAAAATTAGTGGAAGAAAAGAACGTAGACTGCTATATCATCAACACAGGTGATTTCATGGGCAAAAAAGTTCAGCCAAAAGATACATTGGGAATTTTGGAAACAATCGTAGAAGGAAAAGCAGAATTCAAACAGTGGGGTAACTTTGAAGATATCGAAATCATGGAATGGGAAGGATTTGTTCCGGACTTAAGTGATGAAGATTACAAAGCACAGTTAAAGAATGCTATGCAGAACCGTGTAAATGCAGTAGAAGGATTTGCTACAAAGAAAGACGGATATGACAAACTTCCTGACGAAGCTTTAGAAGCGCTTCAGAAATTAGTGGCAGAAGTTTAAAAGAATATGATAAAAATAGAATGTGCAGCGCACATTCTATTTTTTTATGCTATAATAGAACAAAAATAGACAAGTAAAGGGGATATAATATGGCAAAATATATGGAAACTGTCCAAAATATTGTGGGAGAAGTTAAGAAAGCAGTTATCGGAAAAGATGAATGTATTAAAAAAGTTATGGCGGGGATTCTTGCGGGAGGTCACATTTTGATTGAGGATATTCCCGGTGTGGGAAAGACAACATTAGCGCTGGCTTTTGCAAAAAGTATGGGAATGAACTGGCATCGTATACAGTTTACGCCTGATGTACTTCCGGCGGATATCACAGGGTTTTCCATGTATGACAAATATATGGGAGAATTTCGGTATCAGGAAGGTGCTGTTATGTGTAATCTGCTTTTGGCAGATGAGATTAACAGAACATCGCCAAAGACACAGTCCGCATTGCTTGAAGTGATGGAAGAGGGGACGGTTACTGTCGATAAGGTGACAAGAGAAGTTCCGAAACCATTTGTAGTTATTGCAACGGAAAATCCTATCGGTTCATCGGGAACACAGATGCTTCCGGAATCTCAGTTGGACCGCTTTTATATTTCCATGACGATAGGATATCCGGAAATCCGCCATGAAATTGAAATTATAAAGGGGAATCAGACGGGCGGACTGCTGGACGGGATAAATCCGGTTATCAGTGCGGAAGTTCTGACTTTCATTCAACAGGAAGTAGAAGAAGTTTATGTGCATGATGTTATTTATGAATATATTGCCGAGTTGATAACGATGACAAGAAATCACGCAATGATTGAGGTGGGAATCAGTCCGAGAGGGACAATAGCGCTTACAAAAATGACTAAGGCTGCGGCTTATTTATCGGGAAGAGAGTACTGCATTCCAAAAGATGTGCAGGAAATGTTCTACAGTGTAGCAAGACACCGCATTCAGTTGAACTCCAAAGCAAGAATTAATCATGTAAAAGTGGAGGACATCATGGAAGAAATTTTGAAAAAGGTAGAAGCGCCTACACCGAAGAAAAAAGTGGAGAAATAGAATGAAAAAAATAATCTATCTTATAGTGATGGGAACAACCGTCTATTTAAACGTGCTATACGATTGGAAAGAAGGAGCGATGGTTCTCTCAGTGGAACTGGCATTTCTTTTCTTCTGTCTGCTGGAAGCCTGGTTTGTGCGAAGAAAAGTGAAAACGCGGATAGAGGTGAAAAAGGAAATAGCGGAGCAGGGGGAAGAAGTTCCGATTTGCGTGTGGATACAAAATAGAAGTAGTTTCCCTGCCGGGGTGAAAGTGACATTATTTATCAAATATGCCGGAGAAAATAAAAAAATAAAACAGACATGGAGAGTATATTTGGGAGGAAGAAAAGAAGAAACTTTCTCAAAGGAAACTTTTGCTCAAAAGTGCGGTAAAATGAAAATGGAGTTGGGAAAAATCACTGTTTCAGACTGGTGGGGAGGAATTTCCTTTCCAAAGAAGGTAAGGGAGCAGGAAAGCATTTTAGTTATGCCAAAACCGTGTCCGGTAAATTTAACAGTGAGCCATAAGACGAAATGGTTTCCGATAGAAAGCGACGAGTATGCGACAGATAGAAGTGGTGATGATAACACGGAGATATATGAAATAAGAGAGTATAGAAATGGTGACAGACTTCAGAAAGTGCACTGGAAAGTCAGTGCAAAGCAGGACGATTTATATGTGAAAGAATATAGTTATCCGTTGGGAGCGGGGGTGCTTATTCTTCTGGAAGGGGGAAAAAGTGAAAATACTCCTTCATTTTTAATGGGAGTTGTCTCCGTTTCCATAGCAATGCTTGAGAAAAAATGTCCACACTATATTGCGTGGAAAATGAAAGAAGACCCTTTTATACAGAGAAGACTGATTAAAGATGAGGAAAGTTTTTACCAATTTCTTACTGAATTTTTGGAGATAGAGACGAATCTTTTGGAAACGGATATGGAAGAGCGTTATCGTTACCAATATCGCAATGCAATCTATTCTTCAATAATCATTTTTACAAATGCATTGGAAATGCAAATAAATCATCAGGAGAAAATGAAAGTCGGACCGGAGATAGAAAGGTTTTTTGAAACAACGGAAATAATTGTTTAATAGGGGAAAGACATGAAGAAAACAAAAATATGGGAAGAAATAATACAGATAGTTTATATAATCATTGCACAATTGGGACTGTTATTTTCTTTTACGGAAACATTTGATATTTCTTATCAGGAAAGAAGTGTATATATCGCTGTAACTGTGCTTGCTGTTCTCATGTTTATAGTGCTGAAAAAAGCGAGACATGGTCTGTTGTTGCTCGGCGGAGGAATTGTTTTGGCAGAGGGAGCCTTCCTTTTGTGGAAGAGAGGCACAGTTTTTAAAGAGATAAAATGTATTGTGGAAATTGTGAGAACACATATGGAAAATTATGTGAAAACAGGGAAGATTGAGCATCTGTATGAGAACTCCAAATTCACATTGGGAATATTGTTTTTTCTGATTTTGACGACTGGTGTGCTTGCCTGTATTATAGTGAAAATGAAAAGGGCATTTGGAATAATGACAGTCAGTTTGATTACTTTTTGCATACCGTTTATGGCAGGGGAAGAGCCGGGAATAAAGACGCTTATATGTGTCGGTGTTACGATAATAACGGCGGGGTTTGCCGGCGGGAAAGGAATTACAGGAAAAGACAAAATAATAGTCAGACGACTGGGAATAGCGGTGGGAATTTTATCCGTCATTGTCGGAGGACTTCTTTTTGAACCTTCCATTGAGAAAGAGTTAGGGCACACGAAGAAGTATAAAGAAGATATACTCAGTTTTTTAAACAGAAAGAAGTCCGATATATTTCCGGGCGATAGAGGTGTAGGAGGAATAAATGGCGGAAAACTGGGAAGAGTTGGTAAACTGGAACAGGACAATACAGCGGATTTGAAAGTGACCGTAGGAAAGAAACCGACACAAAGAATGTATTTACAGGGATTTATCGGGGAAAACTATACGGGGCACGAATGGGAAGAAATAGAGGGGTATGTAGAGACCGGAAGAACATATTCTCTGATATCTTACTTGGGAATATTTGATTATGCAATGGATACAATAGAGATTGAATATATTGATGTGAACAAAAAGTATGATTATCAGCCATATGGAAGTTCATTTTATTCGAGTTATAATAAGATGATCGGCAACAAACGGACGATGAACTATTATACATATGAACTTTTAAAAACTTTTCCTGCTTTGGAGGAATGGAATAAACTGAAAGACGTATATGGAGAGAATTTGGAATCAAAATATACGACAGTTGAAAGGGAAGTTATAGATAACTTTTCGGGGCAGGTGGAAAGTTTTATACATGGAACGGATATAGATACAGTTGCCCGGGAGATAGCAACACTTTTAGATAACAGGACAGATTATTCGCTGAATCCCGGTAAAACTCCTGTCGACAGAGATTTTGCGGAATATTTCTATTTTGAGAATCGAAAAGGATATTGTACCCACTATGCGACAACGGCAGCGCTACTGTTCCGATTAAAAGGAATTCCGGCGAGATATGTTGAGGGATATGCCATTGAACCGGACGAGTTTAAAAAACAGAAAGATGGAAGATATACAGCGGTAGCGACCGGAAGAAATGCTCATGCGTGGGCGGAAGTGTTTTATCCGGAAGGAAGCTGGCTTCCTGTAGAAACAACGCCCGGATATACGAAAAATGAAACACCGATGGAAGAAGAAAACATAGATCGGGAAACGAACGGACCGACTTCTCAGAAGAATGAACAGCAGAAAGAAGAAAATTTGGAAAAGCAAAAGAAGGAGAAAAAGGAAGAGTCGAAAGAAGAAAAGAAAAAGGAACAGACAAATATGTTTCCGATTGTTATAAGTGCCGTTGGCGGAGTGCTGATTGCGGCAGGGATAAGTTCGGTTTTCCTTCTTAAAAGGAAGAAAAAAAAGAGAAGAAGAGTGACAGGATTTAACGAAGAGATTCAGGAACTGTTCCATCAGATTTACCGAAAACTTTTGCGAAAGAAAAAAATAACCGGAAATGAGGAATTGAATCAGGAGTTTGTGGAGAAAATATGTACTGCTTATCCATCGATTTCCACTGAAATGGGAGAACAGATGTTGGATATTGTATACCGCGCAAACTACGGAAAAGACAGTCTGCCAAAAGAAGATTGCATGCTCTTAAAAAGGATATTATTACTACTTGAAAAAGAGAAATAGATGATTTATAATGTATTTACAGACCTGAAATGTTCGATAACTTCTGTTATTTTGAACCTACAATACTTTAAACGGGATTCCTATATCTCTGTAATATGTCAGGCCTCCATTCTTGCAGTGGAAGACAGAAAAGCAGATGCGGTCGCCCACCTAGCGGACTGCTAGGAGTCAAAATACAGAACCCGGCATTTTGGGGATAACAAAAGATGAAGGCAGTTGCAGTAATGCAACTGCTTATTTTTTGCAGATAAAATAAGAATGAAGCAGAAAAAGGAAACATACATATAGAGAAAAAGGACAAGAGGTAGAACGTGAAGAAATGGTGTAAAAGCAATGTGGTATATTATGGGCTGGGACTTTGTATGTGTGTATGTTTAAGTGTAGGGCTGTTGAGTCTTCTTGTGGATAAAGAAATAAAGGAAAGGAAGCGTCCGTATCCGATAAAATCGGTGCAGGAGGAAGAAAATGAGAGTGGAAAGGAAAAAGCTATTCGCGTAGTCATCAAAACGAACGGATTTAAAGAGGTGGAACATAAAGAGGTGGTTGTCAGGGCGAAATCGGGAATGTGTATCCGTTCTGATGCTCAGACGAGAGAATGTAAACCAAATGAGGAAATAAAAATTTTACCCGACGATAAAATGTTTCAAAAAGGTGCAATACAGATTTTACCTAAGGAGGGTGGGGATAAGATAAATATTGTTTCCTTAAAACGGGGGTACGGTGCGCCTGAATATAGAGGAAAGTTGGAACTGCATTCTACGGAAAAGGGTATTGCAATAGTAAATGAACTTCCGCTGGAAGAATACTTATATGCTGTCGTGCCAAGTGAGATGCCTGCCTCCTATTCTCTTGAAGCGCTGAAAGTGCAGGCGGTCTGTGCAAGAAGTTATGCGGAAAAACAGACAAAAGGATTTGCGTATCCACAATATCAAGCGCATGTTGATGACAGTACGGAATATCAGGTGTATGGAAATTCCAGAGAGCAGGAAAGCACAATTCGCGCAGTGAATGAGACGAAAGGGGAAAAGGTATGGTATAACGGTGAGGTTGCCACAACATATTACTTCTCCACATCTTGTGGGAAAACGACAACTTCGGAAGCGTGGGGCAGTCAGAGAACAAAGCAGAATGCATATCTTTGTTCGATTGATGTGGCGGAAAACGGAAAGGCGTACGAAAAGGATTTGCCGTGGTATCGCTGGTCGGCAAAAATACCGGAAAAAGTTTTGGAAAATCTGATTGAGAAAAACACAAAAACAGATATAGGAAAGTTATGTAATGTACAGGTGACAAAGAGAGGAGAGGGAAACGTTGCGCTTCAACTTGTTGCCACGGGGGACAAGAAAAAAGTTACTGTGGACACGGAAAATAAAATTAGAAGAGCGTTAGGCGGTGACGGATATTTATTGGAGCGTCAGGACGGAAAAAAGGTGAAAAGTATGGAACTTTTACCAAGCGCTTTCTTTGAGATAAAAAAACAGGGGAAGGAATATGTTCTTACGGGTGGAGGATATGGACACGGCATCGGAATGAGTCAGACCGGAGCGAATGAAATGGCAAAGAGGGGGAAAAACTATAAAGAAATTTTAAGTATATTTTATAAGAATATAGAAGTGAGAAAATAGATTTCCACAGAGAAACTTGAAGAAAAAATAAAATCGTGTTATGATTCCATAATAGCCGAAGTTGGCATAAGTTGTGCCGATTTTGATTTTTATGAAAGAGAGCGGGGAGTGGCCGGTGAAAAAATGGTTGAAAAAAATAAATCAGTTATTGGCAGCAGATGCGAATGACCATACAAGTGCATACGCTGCAATGTCAGCGTTCTTTTTCGTGCTTTCTTTAATTCCGATTATTTTACTGCTGCTTACTCTCGTACAATATACTTCGCTGACAAAAGTGGACGTTATGTCGGCAGTTGCGCAGGTTGTTCCGGACTCCATTACGCCTACCATTTTGGCGATTGTCAATCAGGTATATAATCAGTCGGCAGCAGTCATTCCGATTACCATTCTTGTGGCGCTCTGGTCAGCGGGGAGAGGAGTTTTGGCAGTTACTTCAGGGCTGAACTGGATTTATGACAGTCGCGAAACGAGAAATTATTTTTATTTGCGTATAAGAGCCACGTTTTATACGGTACTGTTTATTGTTGTCATTGTGCTGACGCTTGTTGTGCTGGGATTTGGTAACAGTATCAGTTTGTTCGTGGAAGCGCATATCCCGTTGGCTTCGCACATTACAAAATTTATGATTGAAATCAGAACGATAGCCGCATTTTTTGCGCTGCTGGTCTTTTCGCTTTGCATTTATAAATTCCTGCCAAACAGAAGGGATAAATTTCTGTCACAACTTCCCGGTTCATTATTTACGTCGGTTGGCTGGCTCCTTACATCTTTCTTTGTATCAAAATACATGGAAATTTTCAAAGGATTTGAAGATATGTATGGAAGTCTGACAACAATTGTCCTAATTATGTTGTGGTTATATTTTTCAATGTATATTATGCTTCTTGGCGGAAAAGTGAATGTGTATTTTCAGGGAAAAGGGGATAAATAAATATCTTGACATTGTGCTTTTGTATGATAGAATAATGGTTAGACTTATATAAATAAAGAAAAGGTAATGAATGTGTTAGTAGAGAACCGTTTTCTAGCAGAGAGAGGAAATCATTGGCTGGAAGTTTCCTTAAGTTCAGACGGTAATTGAATTTCCCACAGGAACCGCAGTTTTGAAGAAGATATTTGTGTAGAAACTGACGTATTTGCACGTTACGCAAACCGAGAGCCTGTCTATGACAGGAATTAGGGTGGTACCGCGATTAACCTCGTCCCTTTTGGGACGGGGATTTTTTTATGTATAGGAAATTCCTACGAAATTAAAGTGTCTATGAAAGGAGATAAAATAATGAAAGAAAAATTACAGAGCATTCAGAAAGAAGCCCTTCAGCAAATTCAGGCTTCTGAAGTGCCGGAAAAATTAAACGAGGTAAGAGTAAAATTTTTAGGGAAAAAGGGTGAATTGACAGCAATCTTAAAAGGAATGAAAGATGTTGCAGTGGAAGACAGAGCCAAAGTAGGTCAGTTGGTCAATGAAACGAGAGCGGCAATCGAGTCTCTTTTGGAAGAGAGAAAAGCGAAAATGGAAAAAGAAATTCTGGAGAGAAAATTAAGAGAAGAAGTCATTGACGTTACTCTCCCGGCAAAGAAAAATACAGTTGGACACCGCCACCCGAACACAATTGCACTGGAAGAGGTGGAAAGAATTTTCGTTGGTATGGGATATGAAGTTGTGGAAGGACCGGAAGTGGAATACGACGAATACAACTTTGAGAAGTTAAATATTCCGGCAGATCACCCGGCAAAAGATGAGCAGGATACTTTCTATATCAATAAGGACATTGTGCTTCGTACACAGACTTCCCCGGTACAGGCCCGTGTGATGGAACAGGGGAAATTACCTATCCGTATGATTGCGCCGGGAAGAGTATTCCGTTCAGACGAAGTGGACGCAACGCATTCGCCGTCATTCCATCAGATTGAAGGGCTTGTGATTGACAAAAACATCTCTTTTGCTGACTTAAAAGGAACTTTGGAAGTGTTTGCAAAAGAATTATTCGGACCAGAGACGAAGACAAAATTCAGACCACATCACTTCCCATTTACGGAACCGAGTGCGGAAGTGGACGTTACATGTTTCAAATGTGGCGGAAAAGGCTGCCGTTTCTGTAAAGGTTCAGGCTGGATTGAAATTTTGGGCTGTGGTATGGTACACCCTCATGTATTGGAAATGTGCGGAATTGATCCGGAAGAATATAACGGATTTGCGTTTGGCGTAGGTTTGGAACGTATTGCTTTATTGAAATATGAGATAGACGATATGAGATTATTATACGAAAACGATATTCGATTTTTGAAACAATTTTAGGGTATGTCTCCAATTAAAGAAAGGAAGTAGAAAGAAGATGAATACATCATTATCATGGATTAAAGCATATGTGCCTGGACTTGATGTGACGGCACAGGAATATACAGATGCGATGACACTTTCAGGAACAAAAGTAGAAGGATATGAAGTGTTGGACGCTGATTTAGAAAAAATTGTAATCGGACAGATTGAGAAAATTGAAAAACACCCTGATGCAGATAAACTGGTTGTCTGCCAGGTGAATGTTGGAGAAGAGACTGTTCAGATTGTGACAGGAGCAAAAAATGTTTTTGAGGGAGCAAAAATTCCGGTTGTTTTGGACGGTGGACGTGTTGCAGGCGGACATGACGGGAAAAAAACTCCGGGAGGAATCAAAATCAAGAAGGGAAAACTTCGCGGTGTAGAAAGTTTCGGTATGATGTGTTCTATCGAAGAACTTGGTTCCACAACAGAAATGTATCCGGAGGCAGCAGAGGACGGAATTTATATTTTTGAAGATGATGCCGTTGTAGGAAGCAGTGCAATCGAAGCGCTCGGAAGAAACGATGTTGTATTTGAATATGAAGTGACATCAAACCGTGTGGACTGCTTCAGCGTTGTTGGAATTGCAAGAGAAGTGGCAGCAACATTTAGAAAAGAATTTTGTCCGCCTGTTGTAAAAGAAACAGGTAACGGTGAAGAGGTAAATGATTATGTGAAAGTTACTGTGGAAGATGCGGATTTATGCCCACGCTACTGTGCGAGAATGGTTAAAAATGTAAAGATTGCACCTTCACCAAAATGGCTGCAGAGAAGACTTGCATCGGTGGGAATCCGTCCGATCAATAACCTTGTAGATATTACAAACTATGTTATGGAAGAGTTTGGACAGCCGATGCATGCGTATGATATGTCAACGATTGCCGGAAACGAAATCGTGGTAAAAACAGCGAAGAATGGAGAAAAATTCGTTACTTTAGACGGACAGGAAAGAGAAGTGGACGAATCTGTATTAATGATTTGTGATGGCGAGAAAGCGGTTGGAATTGCGGGAATCATGGGTGGAGAAAACTCAATGATTACAGAAAATGCAGACACAGTATTGCTTGAATCGGCATGCTTTGACGGAACGAACATTCGTAAATCAAGTAAGAAAGTGGGACTTCGTACAGATGCTTCCGGAAAATTTGAGAAGGGACTTGATCCAAACAATGCAAAAGCGGCAATTGACAGAGCATGTCAACTGATTGAGGAATTAGGAGCAGGAGAAGTTGTAGGCGGAACGGTTGATGTTTACAAAAAAGTGAAAGAACCTGTTCGTGTACCGTTTGATGCGGAGAAAATTAACGTAATGTTAGGAACAGACATTTCTGAGGAAGAGATGCTCGGCTATTTTGAAAAAATTGGTTTGGAATATGATGCGGAAGCAAAAGAAGTGATAGCGCCGACATTCAGACATGATTTATTCAGACTTGCAGACCTTGCGGAGGAAGTGGCGAGATTTTATGGGTATGACAATATTCCAACAACACTTCCGAGAGGAGAAGCGACAACGGGAAAATTATCATTCAAACTTCGCATCGAGGAAGTGGCAAGAAATATCGCGGAATTCTGTGGTTTCAGTCAGGGAATGACATATTCATTTGAAAGTCCGAAAGTATTTGATAAATTATTGATTCCTGCTGATTCTAAATTAAGAGAAGCGGTGGAAATCATGAATCCGCTGGGAGAAGATTACAGTATTATGCGAACAACTTCTCTAAACGGAATGCTTACATCACTGGCAACTAACTATAATAGAAGAAACAAAGATGTGCGTTTATACGAATTAGGAAATATTTATCTTCCAAAACAACTTCCGGTAACAGAATTGCCTGAGGAACGTATGCAGTTTACACTCGGTATGTACGGAGAGGGAGACTTCTTTACTATGAAAGGCGTGGTGGAAGAATTCTTTGAAAAGATTGGTTTGCATGAGAAAGAAACATATGATCCAAATGCAGAAAAGACATTTTTACACCCGGGACGCCAGGCGAATATTATTTATGCCGGAAAAGTAGTCGGCTATCTTGGAGAAGTTCATCCGCAGGTTGCAGATACTTACGGTATCGGAACAAGAGCCTATATCGCAGTGTTAGATATGCCTGAAATTGTAGGATTGGCTACATTTGACAGAAAATACGAAGGCATTGCAAAATATCCGGCTGTAACTCGTGACATCAGTATGGTTGTACCTAAAGAAATTTTGGTAGGACAGATTGAAGAAGTAATTGAAAAGAAAGGCGGAGAATATTTAGAAGATTATCAGCTTTTCGATATTTACGAAGGTTCACAGATTAAAGAAGGATTTAAGTCGGTTGCATACTCTATCGTATTCCGTGCGAAAGATAAAACATTGGAAGAAACAGACGTTACAACAGCAATGACAAGAATTTTAAAAGCCTTAGAGGAAATGGGAATTGAATTAAGACAATAAACTTAGAACGCTTGCACAAAAAATGTGCAGGCGTTTTGTATATTATACCCAAAATATAAAGATGTGATTGAAAGAAAATGGAAAATATAGTATGATTTAGACAAAATTATATGGATTGTAACTATTGAATTAGGCAAGACCAAGAACAGTATATTTGACTCACTTTTTCACGTTGGACAAGATGATTCAAAATGTTTTTGGTCTTTTTTAAAGAGAAGAATTTACCGAAAAGATAGTCAATTCAGGAAAGGAAAAATTATGAAAAAGATTCTAAAACGTATCTTAACAGGCACGCTTGCTGTTGCTATGGTACTCACTATGATGCCGATTTCAACACCGACAGTACAGGCGGCAAAGGATAAGACAGCTTATGAAATTTATCCAAATCCACATGATATGTCTTATCAGGACGGCGAATTTGTTATTCGTCAGGAAGTAAATGTCGTTTTTGAAAAAACGATCGATTCTGTTACACAGAAAAGAATGAATGAAGTTTTGGCTTCAAAGAACAAGAAAGTAACTACTTCACAAGAAAAAGTGGAGGGAAAAACAAACATTTTAGTAGGTACATATAATTCAAAGGAATATGTAGATACTTATGTAAAAGAGCATTACAATGTTGAGGCAAGTTTGTTTGAAAAATTTGGAGCAAACTTTGTTGCTTCTAACAACGGAGAAATCGTTGTATTAGGACGTGATACAGATGCAGCATTTTATGGTATCACATCTTTAAAACATATCTTTAATCAGATGAACGGTTCAACAATCCGCAACTTTACGATTAAAGATTATGCAGACACCAATATCCGTGGATTTATCGAAGGATACTACGGAATTCCATGGTCTAATGAAGACAGAATGTCTTTGATGAAATTCGGTGGAGATTTTAAGATGACTTCTTATATCTTTGCCCCAAAGGATGACCCATATCATAAAGAAAAATGGCGTGAAGAATATCCTGCTAAAGAACTTGCAGAAATTACAGAAATGGTAAAAGTGGGAAATGAAGCTAAATGCCGTTTTGTGTGGACAGCACATCCGTTTATGGGTGGATTCAATGCCAATAATGCAGATGCTGAAATTCAGGCGTTGTTAAAGAAATTTGAACAGTTATATAAAGCGGGAGTACGTCAGTTCGGTGTACTTGGCGATGACGTAGGACAGTTAAACAAAGATATTGTTGTTAAAATGATGCAAGAAGTATCTAAATGGGCAAAAGCAAAGGGTGACGTATATGACACTGTATTCTGTCCGGCAGGATACAACCATTCATGGCAAGGAGATTACTCTGAGTTAAATAAATATGACAAAGAATTTCCTGAGGATATTAAAATCTTCTGGACAGGTGAAGCGGTATGTCAGCCGGTTGAACAGAAAACATTAAACCATTTTAGAAAACATAACCTTAACGGACAGGCAACAAGAAGAAGTCCTTTATTCTGGTTAAACTGGCCGGTAAATGACATTAATGGTCAACGTTTGATGATGGGAAAAGGTAGTCTTTTGCATACAGATATTACACTGGAAGACTTGGCGGGTGTTGTAACAAACCCTATGCAAGAGGCGGAAGCATCTAAAGTTGCTATTTTTGCAGTGGCAGATTATGCTTGGAATGTAAAAGCGTTTGATGATGATAAGAGTTGGGAAGATTCTTTCAAATATGTAGATGCACAGGCTTCAGAAGCATTACATACATTGGCAAAACATATGTCTAATCCACAACCGAATGGTCACGGACTTGTATTAGCTGAATCAGAAGAATTGCAGCCATTGATTAATAAAATCAATACGCAGTTAACAGCAGGAAAATTAGTTGACGCAGATGCAAAACAGATGATTGCAGAAATGCAGACAATCATCGATGCTTGCAAAGAATTCCATGCGCAGAGTAAAAACGCAAACTTAAAGAAAGAATTGAAACCGTTTACAGGTTCTTTGGCAGATTTGGCAAAAGCTATTCAGGAATATGTCAAAGCAGAGATGGCAGTAGAAGCAAAAGATATGTTCACTGCATTTAACCACTATAATACAGGTTACAGTGCATTATTAAGCAGTAAGAAACATGAGAGAAAAATGCTTAATGGTTCTGCTATGGTTAGCCCTGGATCAACACACTTAATTCCATTGGCTAAAAAGTTACAGACAAAATTATCAGGTCCTGTGAATGACTATGCAACAGGTGGAGTAGGTTCACAGCAAGTGGAAATGACAGCTACATCTAATATTAGTGGTTGGCATCAAGGACCAATTGGAAATATTATCGATGGTAATGACAAAACACATGCATGGGCAAATACAGAAGAAAAAGTTGGACAATATTTCCAAGTAGCATTTAACAAACCAGTAACTGTATATGGTATTCATATCATCAATGGTGCAAACCAAGATAATAAGCATCAGGATACATTCGGTACAGCACAGTTGAAATACAAAGTTCAAGGATCTGAAGAATGGAAATTGGTAAGCCAGGATACTTATAGAGATTATGCAGAATTTGTTGATGTAAGCCAGATTGAATTGGAAAATGTTGTTGCAGTTCGCTATGAATGTACAGAAAAAGGCAGTGGAAACAAATGGCCTGCAATGCGTGAATTCAAAGTATCTACAATACCTGAAAATGCAGAAAACTTTACAAAAACAGTTATTCGTACAAGTAATGCAGAAGGCTGGTCAGTTTCTTCAGGAAAAGAAACAAATGTAGTAGACGGCGATTTAAACACAAATGTACACTATAATGTAAGACAGCAAGGAGATCCAGTAAATACAACTATTGTCGGTGATTATGTTGGGGTAGAATTATCTAAACCAATTGTATTAGGAAAAATCAATATTACACAAGGCAGAGATGATAATGATGGAGATTATTTTACAGATGCAGATTTAGAGTATTCAATGGATAAAAACAAATGGACAACAATTAAAAACTTTAAAAATGCAAGAAAGATTTCTGTAGACGTTTCAGATCAGAATATTACTGCAAAATATGTACGTTTAGTGAACAAAAAACAACAACCGACATGGATTGCAATGCGTGAATTTGATGTAGATGCAAAAATCTTCCATAACGGAAAAGTATTTACAAACGTGGATAAATACAAAAAACATACAGCAGATTATCTTGCTGATACAGCAGAGGTAACACCGATTGATAATGTGACATTAGCAAAAAATGAATACATTGGATTGAAATTGGATAGAATTCATGAATTGGCAGAGATTACAAGTAAATTATCAGATGAAAATTTAACTGTTCAACTATCTAAAAACAATGTAGAATGGAAAGATATTAACGTAAAAGAAAGCAAAGCAACAAAAGTGACTGATGATGCACGTTATGTTCGTATTATCAATAAAACAGAAAATGCTATTACATTTAATGTGGAAAAATTCGCTGTAAAAACAGTAGAAATTTATCCGAAATCAGTAAAAGAAACAAACTACAGCGAAATTGAAAATCCATTAAATGTATTTGACGGAGATATTACAACAGCAACACATTATAAGAATAGTCAGACGCAAGGAAAATTCTTTACTTATGATTTAGGACAGGAAATCGACTTAAAAACATTTAAAGTTGTATGTCGTGACAGTGAACATGACTTCCCACGTCATGCAAAATTCTCTGTATCTACAGATGGAAAAACATGGGAAGAAATCATGACTTTAGGAAATCAGGATAAGGACAACGAAGGAGAAGCAGCAGGTTCAGACCATATCAATACTGTTTTACCTACACATGAAATTTCTTACAATGTGAAGAAAGAAACAAACATCAATAAAAAAGCAAGATACTTGAAATTTGAAATTACAAGAAATAAATCTGGTAGTGATA
Organism: Lachnospiraceae bacterium; assembly: GCA_902381685.1. Taxonomy (GTDB): domain Bacteria; phylum Bacillota; class Clostridia; order Lachnospirales; family Lachnospiraceae; genus Faecalimonas. The sequence goes on from LR698958.1 coordinate 687,712, forward strand.
AATGGGTGCGTTTCAATGAGCTTGAAATCAATGACGGCGAATTTATGCCATCAGAAAACAACCCAACATACAAATCAGATGCTGAAGAAACAAGAGATGGTTTATTCAGAAATATGTCAGACGGTGACATTGCAACAATGTTCGTGCCAAGCAAAGACAACGGATATGTACAGTACTCACTTTCTGATAACACAGATGTAAATACAATTAAAGTTTTACAGAATGCATCGGCAATTTCTAATGCGACTGTAAAAGCACGTGTATGGGAAGATAAAAAAGAGAAATGGGTAACAGTTGGTAAGTTAAGCCAGTCTTATAATGAATTTGTTCTTCCAAATGATACAGTTTTACTTGATGTAAAAGTAGAGTGGGATAAAACAACACCAAATATTACTGAATTATTAACTTATAAGTCAGACTATAAAGCAGCAGATAAGAATGCGTTAAAAGCATTAATAGACAGCAAAGAAGATACAACAAAATGGACAACATCTACTGCAAAAGTATATGCTGATGCTTATAAAGCTGGACAGGAAGTAATGAGTAGCGAAAATGTTTCACAGGATTCCGTAAATAATGCAGTAACAGCAATCAACAAAGCGATTGAAGGAAAACAGTTAAAAGGCGATATTTCCGTATTGGAAACAATCGTTAAAGACGCTTATAAAGATGCCGATACATACACAGCAAAAACATGGGCTGTATATGAAAAAGCAATCAATGCTTGTAAAGCAGCAATCGAAAATAAAGATGATACATCTGAAAAAGATGTAGAAACATTGAAAAAAGCAGTGGAAGATGCAAAAGCAGGATTAGTATACAATCCGACAAATCAAGAAATGGCTTCAATCGCAGTTGAAGAAGCAAATGCCTTTATTGCATCTATCACAAATCCGGAAAATGTATATACACAGAACTCATGGAAAGCATATGTTGATGCTAAAAAAGAGGTAGAAAGTTTATTAGAAGAAAACAAAACAACACCACAGCATCCGGATACATTTGAAGCAGCGTTAAATAAATTAACAGCAGCAAAAGAAAACTTAGTTGCTTTAGGTGAATTACCTACATTAATCGCAGATTTTGATGCAATCAAAGATTCATCTATTTATACGAAAGATTCATTTGACGCATACAAAACAGCAGTAGACAATGCACGTCAGTTGCTTGTAAACGGAACAAAAGAAACTATCGCAGAAGCAATCAAAAACATTAAAACTGCGAAAGACAACTTAAAATTAAGCGGAAATGTAGACGCATCAAAAGTGAATGCATTATTAAACGAATTGAAAAATTTAACAGCAGGAAATTACACAGAAAAATCATTTAACGAGTTACAGAAAGTAGTAACTGAAGTCGGAAACAAAGATTTATCTGCTTTAAGTCAGGAAGAATTACAAGAATGTCTTAATCAGTTAAACGGTGCAAAACAGAACTTAGTATCTGTAAAAGCATTGAAAGATGCAATCGCTTCAGCAGGAGAATATGCGGCAGATAAATATACTGCAAACAGTTACAAAGTATTAACAGATGCAGTATCAGACGGAAAAGCATTATTTGCAGCAGGCACAAAAGAAGAAATAAGCAAAGCAACAGACACAATCTACAAAGCAATGAAAGGTTTAGTTGTAAGAGCAAATGCTGATGAAGTAAAAGCGTATGTTGAATCTATCGTGGAAAAAGATTTGAGCAAATATACAAGCGAGAGTACAAAGGCATACAAAGATGCTTTAGCAGTATTAAAGAATATGTTAAATGATTTGGATAATGTTTCCGCAACAGGATTTGCACAGGCAAAAGCAAACTTTGAAAAAGCAGAAGCAGGATTAGTTGTAAAAGATACAACAGTACCGGATAAAAAACCAAATAAAAAACCGGGTAATAAGCCGGTTAAAACCGGTGACGCTGCAAACAGTGTAATGCCAATTGCACTGATGATTGCAAGTATGGCAATTGCAGGCGGTGTTCTTGTATTCAGAAGAAAAAGAACAAAATAATCAAGGCGTAATGAATGGAAAAGGAATTTCAAAATAGAAATTCCTTTTCTTTTTTGATGAAATTTTCTGTGGAAAATGTTATACTTAAATAAGTTTATGCAAAAGGGAGAGAGTTTTGTTGAACAGGAATACGATGAGGAGTTTATTGGAACAGCCGGCAATGCACAATTATATGCCGGATATATTTGGGAAAAAGGTACTTGAAATTGGCTGCGGCTGTGGGAAGAATTGCAGATATTTTGCCGAGAACGGTGCAGTGAAGGTGCTGGGAACACATATGTCAGGGAGAATGCTGAAAATCGCAAAAAGAAAATCTGTGGGATTACCCATAGAATACCGTCTTTTAGCACCGGAAAAGGCAGCGGGGTTGGACGAAAAATTTGATGTCATATACAGTTCGCTCGTTTTTCATTACGTGGAACATTTCGATAAATTTATCGCAGGGCTGAGTTCACTTTTACATAAAGACGGCATTTTACTTTTTTCTCAAAAGCACCCGATTACAACAGCATCTTTAGACAGACAGCCGGGCTGGAATTATGATGAGAGAGGTAAGGAGATTTCTTATACATTTTCAAATTATCATCAGTCAGGACGACGCGGTTCCAACTGGTTTATTGATGATGAAGTTATTTACCATAGAACAGTGGGCGAGATAGTGACTGCACTTGGACAACACGGATTTTATGTAGAGGCTGCAGATGAGACAAGGCCGAGTTCCACTATGATAAAACAATATCCGCAGTTGGAAAAAGAAATGCTGAAACCGGCCTTTTTAGTTATACGGGCGAGAAAGATATAGAGGAAGGATAGAAATATGAAACGAGAAGATTTTTATTTTGAATTACCAGAGGAATTGATTGCGCAGGATCCGTTGGAGGACCGTTCCGGCTCAAGACTTTTAGTTTTGGATAAAGAGACGGGAAAAACAGAGCATCATATTTTTAAAGAGATTGTCAATTATTTGGAGGAGGGGGACTGCCTTGTCATTAATGATACAAAGGTACTTCCGGCAAGACTGATTGGCTCAAAAGTAGGGACAGATGCGAAAATAGAAGTTCTTTTATTAAAAAGAAGAGAGAATGATGTTTGGGAGACACTGGTAAAACCCGGAAAGAAAGCAAAAGTGGGTACAAAAATCCGTTTTGGGGAAGGCCTTTTAGAAGGGGAAGTTATTGATATTGTAGATGAGGGAAACCGCCTGATTCAATTTCATTATGAAGGAATTTTCGAGGAAGTTTTGGATCAGTTAGGGCAGATGCCTCTTCCACCGTATATCACACATCAGTTGGAAGATAAGAACCGCTATCAGACCGTATATGCAAAACATACCGGATCAGCGGCAGCGCCAACGGCAGGACTGCATTTTACGGAAGAGTTGTTGGAAGAAATCGCAAAGAAGAATGTAAAAATTGCCAGAGTGACGTTACATGTCGGGCTTGGAACTTTCCGTCCCGTTAAAGTAGATAATATTCTGGAACATCATATGCACTCAGAATTTTATCAGATTGATGAGGAGGCAGCCCGCAAGATTAATGAGACAAAAGAGCAGGGACATCGCGTAATCTGTGTGGGAACGACAAGTTGCAGAACAGTTGAATCGGCAGCGGACGAAAATGGAAGATTACAGGCGACAAGCGGTTGGACGGACATTTTTATCTATCCGGGTTATCAATTTAAAATTTTGGATTGTCTGATTACGAATTTCCATTTACCGGAATCTACTTTGATTATGCTTGTGTCGGCTTTGGCAGGCAGAGAAAATGTTTTGGCGGCATATGAGGAAGCAGTAAGAGAACGGTATCGTTTCTTTAGTTTTGGAGATGCAATGTTTATCAGATAGGGTGGCGGAGGCCACCCTTTTTATGTATGCGATAAAAAACTTGCCAAAAGTTTTTCTTTATGTAAAAATGATGGGGTAAAGAAGTTAGTTGTGACAAACATCTAATGGATTTCAGTGAAAGGAAGAAAGATGACAAATCAATTTGAAGAATATCAGATAGAAAAAAAGAATCAGGCGGTAACGATACGCAGGTGTTATGTCTGCGGAGGAGTGATTGAGATTCCGGAAGAAATCAACGGATATCCTGTGGAAGAGATTGGCGATTATGCTTTTTCTGCCTATGGTCCGGCAGGGGAGGAAGATGCGTCGGTCTGCGGAGCGAAGTTAGAAGAAATTATTTTGCCAAAAACAATTAAAAGAATTGGGAAATACGCTTTTTACGGGTGTAGCCGGTTGGAGAAAATAAGTTTTTACAGCAATATTTCCGATATAGGCGCAGGTGCGTTTACAGGCTGTCATCGGGTGAGTGAACTAGATGCCACTTTGGTTGCGGGAGAAAAATCGTGTCTGCGGGAATTGCTGTTGGAACTGCGGGAAAAACAGAGCGTCTCACTTCACGCTGTGGAAGGGGAGGCGAAACTGGTTTTTCCGGAATTTTTTGAGGAGGCGGTGGAAAATACGCCTGCGAGAATTTTGGAGACTCATACACATGGAAGCGGAATGTGGTATCGAAATTGTTTTATTCAGACAGAAGTTCAGTTTGATTTATATGATAAACGTTTTCCGTGGGCAAAGGAAGATGAAAAACAGGAAGTCATACTGGAGATGGCTTTTGGCAGATTACTCTACCCGATTGGCTTACATAAGGAAGCAGAGCAGAAATATAAAGAGTTTTTAACGGAGTATTTTGAGGAGGCGTGTCTGTGGGCGTTTTCCCGGGAAAGTCTGCAGGAAACGAAGTATCTGGCGAGAGAGATTGCAAAAGAGAAAGCCATGATGCAGCAGATGATTCACATTGCGGGTAAGCAGCGGAAGGAAGAGATTTTCAGTTACCTGATGAATGAGGAACATGAGCGGTATCCGTCAGGAAAGAAAGAAGATAAATTTTTGTTATAGGGCAGGTGAGGAAAATGGCAAGAGAATGGAATGTACTGCAAAGGGAGCAGCAGAGAGAATTGGAAAAGATAGAAATCTGCATGGAAGTCTGGGCGCAGGCAAAACAGGAGTTATATGTCTCCATGCGGTTTTTTCATGTTGCATTAAGCAGATTGGAATTTGAACCACAGTATTCTTCGGCAGAAATTGGAACAAACGGTGAAACAGTGTATTTTTCGCCGGACACCCTTATCAGTCTGTTTCGGGAAAACAGGTTAAAGGTAAACAGAATGTACCTGCACATGATATTACACTGTCTGTTTTTGCATTTTGCCCTTCCATCTGCCGCAGATAAGAGATATTGGAATCTAGCCAGCGATATTGTCGTGGAGAAGATGATTGATTCACTTACGGCAAGAAGTGTGAGGAGATATGTTTCCCCTTACAGAAAAAATCTTTATCAGACAATCGAAAAACAAAAGCAAGTTTTAACACCGAAAAATGTATATGAATTTCTGCGGCAGATGAATTATCAGGAAGAGGAAATCAGGAGAATGGAAAACGAATTTTATATGGATAATCATTCTATGTGGTCTGATAATCTGACACCGAAAAGCACGATGGAAAGAAATAAGCGGTGGAAAGAAGACAGTGAGAAAATGCAGACGGAAATAGAGACATTTGGAAAAGAACAGTCAGACGAAGTGAAAGATGTGCTGGAACAGATTCAAATTGAAAACAGGGAAAAGTATGACTATAGGAAGTTTTTAAGGAAATTTTCGGTTTTAAAAGAAGAAACACAGGTGGATCTGGATTCTTTTGACTATGTATTTTATCACTATGGAATGGAATTATACGGAAATATGCCGTTGATTGAGCCTCAGGAAACAAAGGAAGTTTACAAGGTGGAAGATTTTGTGATCGCCATAGATACTTCCATGTCATGTAAAGGTGAATTGGTAAAACAGTTTTTGCGGGAAACATACAGTGTTCTCAGCGAATCGGAAAGTTTCTTTCGGAAAGTGCGCATACACATTATTCAGTGTGATGATAGAATTCAATCTGACACAGTTATCACAAATGAGAAAGAGTTGCAGGCATATATGGAATCTTTCGAAGTGCGAGGTCAGGGAGGAACGGACTTCAGACCGGTGTTCGCCTATGTGAATGAACTGATAAAGAAAAAAGCATTTCATCATCTGAGAGGCTTGATTTATTTTACAGACGGTTACGGCACATTTCCGGTAAAAAGACCGCTCTATGAGACTGCGTTTGTATTTATGAAGGAAGATTACAGAGATGTCGATGTGCCGATTTGGGCAATGAAATTGATTATAGAACCGGAAGAATTTAGTGGAAAGGTGGAAGCAGAATGGACATAAAGAGAGCAAAAGAGGAAATTAAAAATGCGATTTCCGCATATTTATTAAAAGATGAGTATGGAGAATATGTAATTCCGTCGGTGCGGCAAAGACCGATATTTCTTATCGGCGCTCCGGGAATTGGAAAAACACAGATTATGGAGCAGATTGCAAAAGAGTGCGGACTTGGAATTGTATCCTACACAATTACACATCATACAAGGCAAAGTGCAATCGGACTGCCGTTTATTTCAAAACACGTTTATGGAGAGAAAGAGTATTCGGTTACGGAATATACGATGAGCGAGATTGTAGCGTCCGTCTACGATAAGATAGAAAAAACAGGATTAAAAGAGGGGATTTTATTTGTAGATGAAATCAACTGTGTTTCAGAAACGTTGGCCCCTGCGATGCTGCAATTTTTGCAATATAAAAGTTTTGGAAATCATCAGATACCGGAAGGCTGGATTATTGTGACGGCGGGAAATCCTCCTGAATACAATAAATCCGTGAGAGAATTTGATGTTGTTACAATGGACAGAGTGAAGAAAATAGAAGTACAGCCCGAGTTTTCCGTCTGGAAAGAATATGCGTATAAATCAAACATTCATGGTGCTGTTATTTCCTATCTGATAGCGAAGCCTTCTTATTTTTATCAGATGGAGATGACGGTGGACGGAATGCTCTTTTCTACACCGAGAGGCTGGGAAGATTTATCCAATATGCTCTACGCATATGAAAAGCAGGAAAAAGAGGCAGATTGGGAAGTGGTTGTGCAGTATATTCAATATCCGAAGATTGCAAAAGATTTCGCAAATTATTTGGAACTCTATCACAAATATCGCACCGATTACCGCATGGACGAGGTTCTTGAAGGGACAATAGACGAAAGAGTGAAAAAGAAATTAAATCACGCTTCTTTTGACGAGCGATTAAGCATTGTCAGCCTTTTATTGGCAAAATTGACAGAGCAGTTCCGTCAGACATACCGAAGAGAAGGGGAGACGGAAGTATTGTTCAAATGTCTGAAAAGATATAAGAGCAATCTGGAATTTGGGGAAGATGCGGTATCCTGCCTGGAGGAAGTGAAAGAGAAGATGATTGAAACGTTAGAATATAAGAAAAAAGCAGAATTGTTAAACAGGGAAGAAAAATATTCTTTCTCACGCACAATTCAGAAATTGGAATCTTATATTATGGTGTTGAAAACAGAAAACCTCTATGACAAAGAAGAAGGATTTGAAAAGGTGCGTTCTCTCTTTGCAAAAGAAAAAGAAATTTATGAAAAACTGGAAGAAGCGTCAGGAAAAATGCTGGAATATGCTTTCGATTTCATGGAAATTATGTTTGGAACGAGTCAGGAAATGGTAGCGTTTGTGACAGAACTGAATGCGAACTATTACAGTGCGCAGTTCTTACAGGAATATTCCTGTGAGAGATACTATCAATATAATAAAAACGTTCTTTTTGAGGAGAGAGAACAGAATCTTCTGAAAAGGATAGAAAGATTATAAAGGCAGAGAGGAACAGTCCCCTCTGCCAAGCAGATTTATTCAGATTTTTTCAATATTGTGCGTGCGGATATACCGTTGATTTCCACATGATCATCTACCCCAATGACAAGACACTGCCTTCCGTCAATGACCTTTGTTTCAACAAGGTCAGTGCGTTCCGGATTTACCTTGATGATAATATCAGGGGTTTTAATTTCAAAAGTTCTTGTATTTGTAATGTTAGTGGCAAGAAGAGTGGATTTCTCGCCTGCTACGGTTTCGTACTGTGTGTCAAAATTTTCTAATTTTTCCTGATCGACACCGCTTTTGGCAAATAGATATTTTACTTCTTCTTTGTCAAGTTCGACGGGGACAGGAGAATCTTTCTGTTCTTCAATCAGTTCATTTAGGTTTTCGTGAATGTTTTTGACAACTTCGTAGGAACATTCATCTCCCAGTGTTTCCGTTATCAGTGTATTGAAAGACTCTTTCTGTGTTCCTGCGGTGAGAGGGGAAGAACAGCCAAGCAAACTGTCTACCAGTTCCATATGTAATTCTTCCGGTTTTTTGGAATAATATAGTGTACTGTGAATATCCGTACTTCTGTCGTTGAAAGCGGGGAATAAGAAAGCATGGTTTGGCATTTCTACGATCCAATCACGGATACGGTCATGGAAAGTGTTTAATTCAGCATCGTAAGACAGTCCCGGTTTTGAAAGTTTGACAGGGCATATACTGCAGACGATATAATCGTATACTTCATCAGAAGCGTCAAACATTTCCTCATTATCAGAAGACTTTCCGGGAATGTCGTAGGCGCTGTGAATGAGGAGGATAAGATAATGCTCTGCATAATCGTAAGATTCGATAATTTTATCGTAAAAAGTATTTAAAAGCATATCGTCAGTCAGGCGGCTTTCGCGCAATTTTAAGAGAAACTCGTGTGTTCCGCCGTTTAATTCCGCTTCAAGAGAAAAATCCATATTAATTAGATTTTTCCCGAGAGTTCCCGACAGACCTTTGCGAAAAATATCGAAATATTTGAACATTTCCTCCTCGGGTAAAGAGAGAAAAGCCTGTTTGAATGTGGACTGCTTTTCTTTTTCACCGTTTACATAACAGCCACAAATGCGTGTGATTGCACAGTTTGCGGGGGTAAACTGCTTTTTGATTTCCGCAATTTCTTTTTTATTCATATGTCTAACTCCTTTGTATGTACAAATAATTACTCCGATTATTATATCGTAAAATGAAATTAAAGTTAAGATTTTTTTCACAAATAGAAAGAAATGATGTGATATAATGTAGACTAATCTAACTGAGGAGGAAATGCTTATGATATGTAAACGATGTGGAAAAGAGATGCAAATCAAACCAATTGAAGTAGGAAAAGATAAACAGGGCAATCCGATTTATCATACATATGCATTTTGTTATGAATGTAAAGTAAAAATGGATTTGGATAAACAAAGAGAAAAGGAGAAAAAGGAGCATAGTGAAAACTATGCCGGAAGTAAAAAGAATTCCGGCAGGAGTAAGAAGAAACGGAAAAAGGGAGGTTCGATCAAACTGCCTTTTAAGTTTTCAGGGAAAAAGAAGAAAAAAACGAAAGAGAAAAAAGGACACGGTTTTCTAAAAGCGATTCTATTTATCCTTATTCTTGCGGTGATTGGAACGGCAGCGTATTATAACCGGGAAACTTTGAAAAAATGGGCTAAAATCGGAATTGAGAAACTAAACGATAAAGATGAATCAACGAAAGAACCGGTAAAAGAGCCGGAAGAGGAACAGACAGAAGAGCAGACGGAAGAACAGACGGAAGAACAGGAACAAAAACCTGTGGAGGAACAGAAAGAGGAAGAAAATCAGGGTGCGGGACAGGATAAAGTACCCGATAATTCCACACAGGAAGGGGAAAATACGTCAGATAAAGGAGAAGAATAGAAGATGAACAAAAAGCAGATTATCGGAGCGGTGGTTGCCGCAGTTTTATTTATTGCCGTAGGCGTGACGAGTGTATTTACCAATACGATTGCGGATTCTTTTTTAAAGAGAACTTCCAGTGAGGTTTTATCCGGAGGAACAGAATTACAACTTCCAAACAGAGAATATGTCGGTGTGGTAAATGTTGTGGGAACAATACAGGAACAGACAACATCAGATGGGATTTTTGATACGAGTGAAGGATACCAGCATTTGGATACTTTGGAATATATTGACAGAATGAAAGAGGATTCTTCCAATAAAGGAATTCTTCTTCGCGTAGATTCTCCGGGAGGAACGGTTTACGAATCCGAGGAATTATATTTGAAATTGAAAGAATACCAGAAAGAGACAAATCGTCCGGTATGGACATACATGGAACATTACGCCGCTTCGGGCGGATATTATATTTCAGCGCCGTCTGACAAGATTTACGCTAATCCAAACACGACAACAGGTTCTATCGGAGTAATTATTTCAGGATTTGATATGACGGGATTATATGAGAAATTGGGGATTCGCTCATACAGCATAACAAGCGGCAAGAATAAAGATATGAGTCAGATGAACGAAGAGCAGACGGCTATTTATCAAAGTATCGTAGATGAATCCTATGGCCGCTTTGTTGAAATTGTGGCAGACGGAAGAAAAATGAGTGAGGAGGAAGTGAGAAAACTTGCGGACGGAAGAATCTATTCGGCAAAGCAGGCAAAAGCAAACGGTTTAGTTGATGAAATCGGACTGTATGACGATATGAAAAAAGACATGAGTAAAGAAATTGGGGAGAATGTGATTTTCTATGAGCCAAGTACGGAACCGTCCATGCTCGCATCATTTTTTGGGAAATTAGAAAGTTTAAAGACAAAATCGGAAGCGGAAGTATTAAAAGAGACAGAAGCGGAATTGGGAAGTGGGGTGCCGATGTATTATGCAGAACAATTACGATAACCCGGTAATGTATGGGGGATTTTTCGCAAGACTGTCGGCATATATTATTGACAGTATTATTGTATGGGTTGGTTTACTCTTCATCAGAATTCCGTTACACTTTCTTTTTTCGCAGATAGACGGAAACATATTGTTTCACTATACATTAAAAGATATTGTTTTATATGTATGCGGAGTTTCCTATTTTGTCCTGATGACGTATTGTACGGGAACGACACTTGGAAAACGCGTCATGAACTTACAGGTAGTCAATGCAAACGGTGGGAAATTATCTCTGTTTAACATAATCTACAGGGAAACCATCGGAAGATTTTTAAGCGGATTCTGTATGGGAATCGGATATGTTTTAGTGGGAGTAGACAGGGAAAAAAGAGGAATACAGGATATGCTCGGGGACACAAGAGTAATTTACCGAAACAGTTACATGAAAAACCCGATACGGTAATGTATCGGGTTTTCTAATCTCATTTCCAGTGATGCTTTTTAAATATGAAATCAAATATATATTAAATCTTATAAATAAAAGGCACATTTAAAATGTTGATTAAAGTTTTACTACGTTGACAGCCTGAGGACCTTTAGCACCCTCTGTAATTTCAAATTCAACTGCCTGACCTTCTTCTAAGGATTTGAAGCCTTCCATGTTTAAACCGGTGTAATGTACAAATACATCGTTTCCGGCTTCGTCAGAGATGAATCCATAACCCTTTTGGTTGTTGAACCATTTTACTGTACCTTTGTTCATGATGTTACCTCCATAAAAATAAAAAATAATGATACTGTATCAGAAACTGATACTTCGTTAGATTAGCATAATTATATATAAAAGTCAAGAAAAAACAAGAATGTTTCATAGAAAATATACAAAAAGAATAAGTGGTTATTTGATATATTTTATATATTCAGTTGATAAAAAAAGAGAGGAGAAAGAAAAAAATGGCGAAAATTTATAAAAACATATTGGAATTAGTCGGAAATACACCTTTATTGGAGGTGACTTCCATAGAGGAAGCGGAAAATTTAAAAGCAAAAGTGTATGTTAAATTGGAGTTATTCAATCCGGCAGGAAGCGTAAAAGACCGTGTGGCAAAGAAAATGATAGAAGATGCTGAGGAGATGGGGAAATTAAAAAAAGGTGCTACCATTATCGAGGCTACGAGTGGAAATACAGGAATCGGTTTGGCGATGGCAGCTGCATCAAAAGGATATAAAGCAATCTTTACTATGCCGGAAACGATGAGTGTGGAGAGAAGAAAACTTTTGCAGGGGTATGGAGCCGAAATTGTTCTCACAGACGGAAAATTGGGAATGAAAGGGGCGCTTCAGAGAGCAAAAGAATTGGAGGAGGAAATTGAGGGAGCAATCATATTGGGACAGTTTACAAATCCTTCTAATCCGAAAGCACATTATGGAACAACCGGAGAAGAAATTTGGGAAGATACAGACGGTAAAGTAGATATGTTTATTGCAGGTGTCGGCACGGGTGGAACAATTACCGGAACAGGTCGCTGCCTAAAAGAAAAAAATAAGAATATAGAGGTGGTGGCTGTTGAACCTGCCCAATCCCCTGTGCTTTCAGGAGGAAATCCGGGACCTCACGGAATACAGGGAATCGGCGCAGGATTTATTCCGGATATTTTGGATACGAACATTTATGACAGGATTCTTACGGTAGAAAATGAGCAGGCATTTAAAGGTGCAAGGCTTCTGGCAGAAAAAGAAGGTGTTTTAGTGGGGATTTCTTCAGGAGCAGCAGTATATGCGGCAATAGAGGAAGCGAAAAAAGAAGAAAATGCGGGAAAAGTAATCGTGACATTACTTGCGGATACAGGGGAAAGATATTTGTCTACTGAATTGTTTAAATATTAATACTTATGAATAGTTATAAGTATATATAATGTATAAAAGATTTACATTACATAAACTCTCTGATAAACTAGATAAGTATTACTTAAGGAGGAATGAGAGAGTATGTTAGAGAAAATATTTAAACTCAAAGAAAACAAGACAACTGTGAAAACAGAGATACTTGCCGGTATTACGACATTTATGACAATGGCATATATTTTAGCGGTAAACCCAAGTATTCTTTCGGCAGCGGGAATGGATCAGGGTGCCGTATTCACAGCAACTGCTCTGGCAGGATTTTTAGGAACAATGTTAATGGCACTTTTTGCAAACTATCCGTTTGCGTTGGCACCGGGAATGGGATTAAACGCATATTTTGCGTACACAGTCGTTATCGGTATGGGATACACATGGCAGGTTGCTTTAGCGGCAGTATTTGTAGAGGGTATTATCTTTATTCTTTTATCTGTCACAAATGTTCGTGAAGCAATTTTTAATGCGATTCCGATGAATCTAAAATCAGCGGTAAGCGTGGGAATCGGTTTATTCATTGCGTTTATCGGATTACAGAATGCAAAAATTGTTATCGGTGGTTCTACTTTAGTTCAGTTATTCTCTGTCAAAGGTTATAATGAATTAAACAAGGTATCAGCATCAATGAATGATGTAGGAATTACAGTTCTTTTGGCAGTTATCGGTATTATTATTACAGCAATTCTTGTAGTAAAAAATGTAAAGGGAAATATTCTCTGGGGAATTTTAATTACATGGATTTTAGGAATCATCTGTCAGTTGACAGGAATTTATGTTCCGAATGCAGAATTAGGTATGTATAGTTTGTTACCGGATTTCAGCAACGGAATCAGTGTGCCGAGTTTATCACCGATTTTTGCGAAATTAAGTTTTTCGGGAATTAACATCGGACAGTTTATGGTAGTTGTTTTTGCGTTCTTATTTGTAGATATTTTTGATACATTGGGAACATTGATTGGAGTTTCTACAAAAGCAAATATGCTTGATAAAGACGGAAAACTTCCTAGAATTAAAGGAGCCTTAATGGCAGATGCAGTGGCTACAACAGCCGGAGCAGTGCTTGGTACATCAACAGTAACTACTTTCGTGGAAAGTGCATCTGGTGTTTCAGAAGGAGGACGTACAGGTCTTACAGCAGTGACAACAGCCGTATTATTTGGTGCTTCTCTGTTGTTATCACCTATTTTCCTTGCCATTCCATCATTTGCGACAGCACCTGCATTGGTAGTGGTAGGATTTTATATGTTGACAAATGTGGCAAACATTGATTTTTCTGACTTCACAGAAGGACTTCCTTGTTTCATCTGTATTGCGGCAATGCCATTCTTCTACAGTATTTCTGAAGGTATTGCAATGGGAGTTATTACATACGTTATAATCAATCTTGTTGCAGGAAAAGCAAAAGAAAAGAAGATAAGCGTGTTGATGATTGTACTCGCAGTCTTGTTTATAGGGAAATATTTCTTATTATAATATGAAAAATTTGAGGACATTGCAGTTGAACTGTGATGTCCTTTTCGTATTTCAAAAAAATTAAATTGCTTTGTCTAAAGTATTGTGCTAAAATAAAGATAATTTAAGAGGACTATTTTACATTGGCAAAACAACAGAGCCAATAAGAAAATGTTGGAAAATGCGGTGGCAGGTAACAAATGTTATCTGCTGCTTTCGTATAGGATAAAGGAGATAACTTGGAGAAAAGAAAAATGAGAAGAGTAGTAAGAAAAGTATTGCGGGGGCTTTCAAAAGGAGGAATAAAAGTAAAGCCGGCAAGATATATGGCAGATTTAAAAGGCATTGATTTACTGAAGATTTTTCATCGAACGACAGACTATTATGTTGAAAACAATGGATACAAAATACCGATACGTTTGTACCTTCCAAAGGAAATGCAGGGAGAAAGAAAGGCTTTGCTTTTCTTTCACGGCGGCGGCTGGGTCACAGAGAGCGTGGATAGTTATGAGAGAATTTGTGCAAAACTGACAGAAGCAACAAATCAGATTATTGTTTCCGTAGAGTATCGGCTTGCTCCGGAATATCCTTTTCCGGCAGGATTTGAAGATTGCTACAGGGTGGCAGAAGCAATGTTTAATGAAAAACTGATTAAAGATATGCCGCCGGAGAACATAACGCTAATCGGAGACAGTGCAGGAGGAAATTTAGTTGCAGGAGTATGCCAGAAAGCAAGAGATACAGGAGATTTTTCCCCTCGGAGACAAATTTTGATTTATCCTGCAGTAAATAGCGACTATTCGGAAAAATCTCCATATATGTCAGTGCAGGAAAATGGAACCGATTTTTTCTTAACGGTACAGAAAATGCAGGATTACATTGAATTGTATAAAAGTGAAGAAAAAGATAAGGACAATCCATATTTTGCTCCAATTAAAGCGAAAACGTTTGCAAATCTTCCGAGAACTTTAATTCTTACCGCTGAACTTGATCCACTTCGAGATGAGGGAGAGGATTATGGAAGGCGCCTGCAGGAAGAAAATGTGGACGTACAAATTTATCGCATACAAAATGCAATTCATGGATTTTTTGCTTTGGGATTTAAACATTACCATGTGCAGGAAAGTTTAGAATATATTTGTAAATTTTTGGAGGAGTGTTAGTATGTCGGAAACAAAAAGAGCATCGTGGAGAAAATTAGATAATGCGGCAAAAATCTTTCCGGCGACAAGCGGAAGAGCGGATACAAGAGTTTTCCGTTTTTATTGTGAACTGCAGGAGGAAGTAGACGAAGGTATTTTACAGAAAGCGCTGGATAAAACGGTTCTAAAATATCCTGTATTTCTTTCCGTTATGCGAAAGGGACTGTTTTGGCACTATTTGGAAAAGAGCCACCTAAGGCCTGCTGTCGAAGAAGAGTGGAAAGAACCGTGCAGCGATATTTATATACGGGACAAAAAAAGTCTGCTTTTTGAAGTGACCTATTATAAAAACAGAATTAATTTTGAAGTATATCATGCATTAACAGACGGAACCGGAGCGACTTTATTTTTGCGTGAGTTAGTGAAGAACTATCTGTTGATTGCACATAAAAGTGAGGGAATAAAAGATGTTCCCCTCGGAAATGAATCCGTCACCGTTACGGATCAGGAAATCGACGGATTTGAGAAATATTATTCTCCGAAAATCAAAAAGCCGAAAGAGGAAAAGAAAAAGGCATTTCAACTTAAAAAACAAAAGCAAAACCGCTTTCAGATGCAGATAACAGAGGCAACATTGTCGGTGTCGGAAGTTTTAGAAAAGTCAAGAGAATACGGGGTGACAATGACTGTTTTATTAACTTCCGTTCTTCTCTGTGCAATTCACAGGGAAATGTCCAAAACGGAAGAAAAAAATCCGGTAAAATTAATGATTCCCGTTAATCTCAGAAAATTATTTCCATCAGAGTCCATGTTGAATTTTTTCGGTTGGATTGAACCGTGTTATCAGTTTGGACAGGAAAAAGACAGTTTGGAAGATGTATTAGCGTATGTAAAACAATTTTTTCAGGAGGAATTAAACACAAAAAGAATGGCGGAACATATGAATGAGTGGATTTCATTGGAGAAAAATCCATTTCTCAGAATTGCACCGTTGGAATTAAAAAATGTTTGTATGCAGGCAGGGGCAAAATTGGCGGAAAAAGAATTGACAGCAGTATTTTCAAATATGAGTGTAGTATCCATGCCGGAAGAATATAGGAAATATATTTACAGGTTCGGTGTGTATACAAGTACGGGAAAGATGGAATTATGTGCATGTTCTTTTGAAGATAAATTATCTTTGGGCTTTACTTCAAGAAGCGATACGGAAAATGTCATTAGAAATTTCTTTGATATATTGTCCCAAGTGGGAATAGAAGCCAAAATAGAAACACCAACATATCCGGAGACGAAAAAACAGACTGAACTTGCCCAAAAACTTTTTCAATGGTTTTCGTTTTTATGTATTGCCGGAGTTACACTGACATTTGGAATAAACACAATGATAAATTCAGGGATATATTGGGCTGTGTTTGTGACAGGACTGATATGCAGCACATGGCTGGTTTTTGTAACCGGATTCAAGAAAAGACACAATATTCTCAAAAATGGAATGTGGGAAATGATGTTGATTACAGTTGGCTGTGTTTTATGGGATATTGGAACAAAATGGAAAGGGTGGTCTGTTGGATATGTATTCCCGATTGCCGTAATATGCATCATAACATTTATGCTGACCGCAATAAGAGTGCAAAAATTAAAAGCAAAAGATTATATGATTTATCTTCTTATGGCGGGGAGTTATGGAATGACAGTCCCTTTTATTTTTCTGCTGACACGAGTAGTCACGAACACGATTCCCTCTTTACTCTGTGTAATGTTCAGTTTCTTATTGCTGGTCGCATTGATTATTTTTAAAAAGGAAGAAGTACTGCAGGAAATCCATAAAAAGTTTCATATTTAGACGGTAGGCATATATTAGGAATAAAGAAACAAAAAGGAAAGAAATTTATGGAAAACCTAAACGCAATTACCGGAACGGTACAACGTATTCAACCTATAAGTGAAGATTGTTGTCGGCAAATGATAACAATACAAAATGCAGAGGGAGTGCATAATTTTATTATTTCTCCAGAAACGTATGTAATTGACATGATCAGGATTCGTCCCGGCATGACAGTGACTGTGTTTTATGATGCAAATCTTCCTGTTCCGCTTATTTATCCGCCGCAATATCAGGCGGTGATTATCGGCAGAAATATTCCGAATGAAAATATTTTTGTAGGCTATTTTGATGAGAACCTGACAGCCGTGGACGAACAGTTGAAATTAAATATTTCCCGGGGAACAGAGATTATTACTTCAAATGGGCAGCAATATATGTGTCCTGTAGGGCAGAATATGTTAATCGTATATTATACAATAACGACAAGAAGTATTCCTCCTCAAACTACTCCCCGAAAAATTATTGTGATGTGCTAAAGAAAAAACACGTATTTCTCCCCAAGACATATATTGATAAGGTAAAGAAATAAAGTGGGGGAAAGAAAATGAAAAAGCGAGTTATTTCACTGATGATGACAGCGGTGGTAGTCTTATCCGCAGTTTCCATGACAGCGTGTAAAAAGGAAGAAGAGCCAAAGGATAAATTGCAGAAAGTCCGTTTAAATGAAGTGGCACATTCTATTTTTTATGCTCCGATGTATGTGGCGATTGAAGAGGGATATTTCGAGGAAGAAGGAATTGACCTCATTTTGAAAACAGGATTTGGGGCGGATAAGACAATGACGGCCGTACTTTCAGGTGACGCAGAAATCGGATTTATGGGTTCGGAATCGTCCATTTACACTTATAATGAGGGAGCAAAAGATTATGTTGTCAATTTTGCGCAATTGACACAAAGAGCAGGAAACTTTCTTGTTGCAAGGGAAGAGATGCCTGACTTTAAGTGGGAAGATTTAAAAGGGAAAGAAGTTCTCGGCGGAAGAAAAGGTGGTATGCCGGAAATGGTATTTGAGTATATTTTGAAGAAAAATGGTATGATACCACAAAAAGATGTGAAAATAAATCAGAGTATTGATTTTGGATCTACAGCACCGGCGTTTTCAGAAGGAAAAGGCGATTTCACCGTTGTGTTATAAAGATTACTACACCGTAAACAAATATAGCCTGAGTGGCTAGATAAGGAATTTAAAGCCACTCAGTTTATTGTTTTCATCGAAATATATTTCTTGAATAATCGATTTCCAAAAAGTATTTTTATGCTGGTTATCTAATTTGTTGTATAGGCTGAGCCAGTTTCCTGAAAATTTTCCCAACAGTTCGGAATACCTCTCAATAACGGTAATAGTTGCTATATCGTTCGTTTTATTAAGTTCAGCCTGTAAACGTTCATATTCACTGTCGTAAAACGCTTCAGAGATGCGTCCTTTCTGATACATTGAGTTTAAGCGCTCAAGTTCTTCTGTAATTTTCTTTGAGTTATCTTTTTTCTTTTTCACAGCCTTACGCTTTACATTAAAATCAATATATTCCTTTTTCAGATTTTGAAATACGTTTTCAATCATGTATTTTTCTACAATACTTTCTGTTATGCACGGTCCGCCTGAATGATACGATAATTTGTTTGAACAACGATAGCGGTAATATTCTGCCACAGTTCCGTCTTTTAACGTTTGTTTTTTGATAAATCCGGATAGAGAGGATTTACATACCGGACACTTCAAAAGTGATGAAAAAATAAATGTGTGGTTATGCTGTCGCGTATAAGTTTTCGACTGGGAAATCATCTGTATTCGTTCAAATTGTGAAGGGGATATATATGGTTCACAAAAATTAAGGTTATCTTGAAATTTTCCCGCATATTTTTCATTTTTGAACAGTTTATCCAGTTTGTATACAGTGGGTGCTTTATCACCGTATTTATCTTGAATATATTCAAGAACTTTTCTCTGTGAAAAACATTTGAAATAATAGTCATAGGCATCTTCAATAATAGGTGCAACTTCTAAATCTTTCTGTATGTATCCGTCCACCACTTTATAACCGTAGGGTGCAGCCATTCCACTGACAACTTTTCCCTGAGAACGTTTGTAATCAAACACGGCCTTGATACGTTCACTTGTACGGTCGCATTCAGCCTGATTGACTGACAGCATAATATTGATGACCATCTGTCCGTTTGCGGTGGAAGAGTCATAGTTTTCAAAAATGGTTTTCCAGTTGCAATTATGTGCCTGAAGAATTTCCTCTGTAACATTGTAATCTTTGATATTACGAAACCAACGGTCTAATTTAGTGACAAGGATCATATCAATTTTATTATGTTTTACATCATCCAGAAGTCTTAAAAGTTCTTTGCGGTGTTTCATTGATTTACGGGCAGAAATCCCCTCATCAGCGTACACGTCAACAATAGTATAGTTATTGGTAGTGGCGTATTCTGTAAGTGCTTTCTGTTGTGCCTGAAGAGATAAACCGTTTATGAACTGTTCTTCTGTACTCACGCGAATATAAATTGCACAGCGTTTTGTTTTTGCCATGTAATCACCTTCCTTTGTAGAATGTATTAAAAAATAGGTACAAAAATAACAGCCAACAATAGAATAAATGTTCTGATTGTTAAACTGTTCCGAAGATGATACAATATATTTGCTTAGAATACTTGCATATCTTCGGGTATGTAGTGACCGTTCAGTGCTGGTAACACTGGGCGGTTTTTCTTATAAGAATTAATGGCAAACCTTACAAGGCTTAGACTTACCACTTTCTGTAATTGAACCACTACGAATATTACTTGAACGTTTTAAAGTTGCACAATTTGGAGTTGAGTGATAAACACTTCCTCCTGATACCCAATAAACAGTGCCTCCCGATTGAGAGGATTGCTGAGGTGCTTGGGTATGTGTTTGGTTCGCAGGAGGTGTATTTTGTTCAGCCTTTCTTTTAGCTTCTTGTTCGGCTTTTAAGCGTGCTTCTTCTTCGGCTTTCCTTTTGGCTTCCTGCTCAGCAGCAATTCGTGCCTCTTCCTCGGCTTTTCTTTTAGCCTCTTCTTCAGCCTTCCTTTTGGCTTCCTCCTCAGCCTTTTTCTTAGCCTCTTCGGCTTTCTTTTTAGCAATAGCCTTTTTGTCTTCTATTTTAAATTTGAGTGTATTACTCTTAATATCGTCATGCTCAACCCAAACTTCATAGGCTCCGCCTTTGGTTGCAGAAAAAGTTATTTTCCCGTCAGATATTTTTAATTCTCCACCTGAAATATTGAAATCAGTATCGGATAATTCGTAATCAGACGGTGAAACAGTTGCTTTAATAGGTATATCCTGTTTTATATCGTACGTCTTTGAAGTATCTGCAGATAAAGACACGTCTTCTAAAGTTGGTGATGTTATAGCAGCAATGGTGAAACAAGCAAATAGGGCAGTAACAATCACTTTTATAGCCTTTTTCCAATCGCTGTACTTCCACATTAGGAACAATCCTACTGGGAAGAATAGGATTAGCCAAGCAATAATCCAACCTGTTTTTTGATACCATTTTTTATCGTTGTTATTTGGTTCTGTATTGTTAGGCTGAGAATAAGTATAAGAATTGGTTGAAGTGTCAGCCTTTTTAGAACCTTTGCTTTTGACACCAGTTGTCTGTGTATAGGAAATTCCCGTGCCGGGGATTCCGACTGATGCGGTTCTCTTTCCTTTTGAGTTTACGGTGTAGTGGGCACCTTTTGTTCCGACAGTAGCACTAATACTGTTTTTGTTTAGATTGATTTTTAGTCCTGGAGCGATTTTTATACTTTTTCTAAATCTTAACCCCATAACGTATCCCTCACTTTCTCATTCTTTTATATTGTATAAACGCCATAGCGATTAATACCTATTTTTTAAATCTCTTATCTTTAGTAATAATATCTTTCATGCACTCGTTCATAAATTCTTCGCTGATATAGACCTCATCTTCAAAACCGTGAGGAACAAGTTTCACATTCATTTCCTTTGTGATGTGATAATATAACTCAAGTGCATTCTCATTTTCAAAAATATACCTCATAGTCGCTCTCCTGTCAGATGAGTTTCCATTATTTACCTGTAGATTCCAGTAAAATAATTAATAATGTAATTTAGTCTAGTTCTAGTAGTTTTCTTAAGTCATCAGCAGTAGTGTAGGTGTCTCCGCCCAAAAAAAGTTTAGATTGAAATGATAAGATGTTGCTTTGGACAAATGAATTTTCAGCACTTTCGTCATCACTCAGTTCTAAGGAGTCTAATTTGTCAGACAGTGCTTCTAAACGCTTATCAGCTTCATCAGCATCAATATCAGCATCATTGTATTTATCCATAATTTCTAACGCCTTTATTCCTGTATCGTAAGTATCTTGCGACATTCCGTCTGGGAGTTTTTTACCACCACAAGCGATAATGGACGCTGAAAGTGTTAATGCCATCAATAGTGTTAATAGTTTCTTTTTCATAATTTCTTCCTCCTTGATATTATGTATTTAATGTGTTAATTGTGCTAAATTCTCTCCCCAACAGTTAGGTTGGGAATGAAATAAATAACATAATTGTCTACAGTTGTGCAAATACCATATTTTTCTCTGTAGCAATTAATACATTGTTGAAAATAATCTTCTGTTACGTGCAGATGCTCTGCAATTTCATATGTGTTTTGACACCCTGCTTTAAATGCGGATATGATGCCACATAAACCAATCAGACGATTGTATCCATGAAATCGTGCCTGATGTTCTTGTTTTCTACTTTGAACATGTGTTAAATCTATAATGTTTCCATGAGAAGTATAATGATGCCCCAATTCTTCCGCAAGGACGCAGGCTTTTTCAGCGGTTGTCTTTAAATTTTTATCAAGTGCGATATTTCCATCAATATAAAGACCGTCTATCTTTATTGTTGAAGGGGAGTCACCATTTAAGTCAAAGGATTCATAAACACGTATATTATCATCAGATGCGTCTTGAAGTAATTCTTCGTATTTATTCAAAGTAATCCCTCCAGTTATTTATTATCTTCAGTTTTGATAAAAGCGGCAAAGGCTTTTATTCTGTCAAGTTGTTCTTCAGTGTATTCTGTACCGTCAAAATGGGCGGCGATAGTAGTAGGTTCATTTGTGGTACTATTAGTTTCCCATCCCATTAGATACGCAGGGGATACTTGGAGTGCATCTGCGATATCTTCGAGTTTATCAACTGGCATATTTTTTATGTATCCAGTTTCGTATCGTTGTAGGGTGGATTTACTGATTCCAACTTTATCTGAAAGGGTTTGGTATGACATGTCCAGTTCCTCTCTTCTGTTTTTCATTCTTATCATTATTTCTTGCATTTTATCAGAAACTTCTTTTTCATTCATATCTTAACACCTCCGTATACCAATATTATAAACTATTTTTTCATATTTGCAACAAATAAATTAATAAAATTAAAAAAATGTTGCAAATATGGGTTGACACGTAGATTAAAATGGGTTAAGATAAAGTCATCCCAAAAATGCAACGAAAGGAGTGAGCAAATGTCTTTTGATAAATTAAAAGGGAAAATGGCAGAAATAAAAATGTCTCAAGAAAAGTTGTCAAGGTGTTTGGGGATTACTGTACAATCGCTCAATGCTAAACTGAATGGTAGAAGTCAGTTTACATTGGAAGAAGTGGTAAAAATCACGAAAGAACTAAATATCAAAGACCCAGTCGATATTTTTTTTTAACCCGAGTGTCCCAAAAATGCAACAATTAGATATAGGCGATACATTCGAACCAAATGGTGAAAAGGAGGATAGTTAGATGAAATGTTTAAAATGTGGAGCAGAGATTAAGGAGAGTGAGAGCGACAAGTTTTGTGGGAAATGTGGTTTTCCATTAAAAATCGCTGCTAGAGACGGGAAAATAACAAAATTAGAGTCTATCTTTCTTGACGTGCAGAGTGGAATTCTGTTGGTAAATGGAAAGGAAATAGACAATGTGACCGCACTTAACCTTGTGTTTGATAAAGGTAAATACGGTCTAGATATTCAGTTTGATAAAACATTTAAAGCATATATTTGCTGATTATATGGAAGAAAAGTATGCAACTAAACATTTACCGATTAAGTCAGGCAACCAATCAAGTTTAGAGAGAGTATCCTTAAATTTTGATAAAAAGCCTTTCTTCAGAGGGGCTTCATTTTCGGTAAGAGTTTCTACATAGTCAATTACTTGAAGTGCTTCTTTTTTATCATTTACTGAAATATTCATTGATTCAATGAATGAGCGGATTTCAGAAAAAGAAATCCCGTTATTGATTGTTATATTTCCCGTATTGCCAACGGCTGAGTTTGAAACAGGAGCATTAAAGATATTTGTTTGGGAAACAGGCGAAGAGGAATCGAACTCTTCATAATGAAAACCTTTGTGTGTTAATGAATGCACAAATCCGCCGTTTTTATACCTCTTGAGTTTCAAATAGTTTTCTTCAAAAAGAAATTGTAGGGAGGTATCGACTTCGTGAAGAGGCAATCCAGTGTTTTCTATAATTTCTGAATAACTTATCATGGTTTCATTTTCAGAAAATGCGGAAATTAAGTAGTTGAGTATGAGTTTAGATTCTTTAGTTAGCATATAGTACTCCTTTCAATGATTGTATATGTGAAATTATAACAAACAAAGCGGCAAAAAGAAAGTGGTGATGAGAATGAGCGGTTTTAAAATGTCGAACGACACGGTGGTTTTGAATTATACAAAACATAATGCAGTATCTTTTTTATGTCAGGCTATGCTTGATGAAACTTTGAGATTACGAAAATGTACTCGAAGAAAAGAAAGAGATTCCATAAGAAATTTTCTTGTAGAATCTTCTCGAATACTTATTTTGGGTGTTCAAGATAAAGAGAATAATAACGAGAAAGCAGGGTAGGAGGTAAGGAAGTGAAGGCGAAAAAATTGGAGTCTGTACACATCGATGTGAAAAACGGTGTTGGACATGTTGAGGTGAATGGAAAAGACATTTCGGCGAATGGAATTTATTTATGTTTAACATTCGAAAACGGAGAATGGTCGCTGATGACTACAAAAGATGAGTTTTATAGCACCAGCGACCAGGAAGTTAAGGAATGAATTTACTGATAAAATCAGTGACTTCTTTCAAACCATTTTTGAAACGGTTTTCCATATAAATGATAGCTGAGTCGTTTAATTGGAATCCCATATCATAATATGCACGAATCAAGTTATTTCGCTTGAGTTCTACAAGAGCATCATAAATATCATCTTTGTGTATACCTTGAAGAAATTGTTCCTGTAAAGCGGCAGGGCGTTCGAATGTTTTAGCGTTTGATTTCGATAATCCGTTTTTTCTACGTTCCAGAAATTCTTCGTAGATTAAACAAAGCATTTTATCGGTGTCTTTGGTTAATTGCATAGATTTCTCCTCCGTTTCAATTTGGTTTAGAATTTTTTGTTTCATGTTGGAAGTATTTAGTTTGACAGTTACTTTAATTTGAATCATTCCTTTCATAATTATTCCGATTGGTACTCGGTAATTAGATTATAGGAGATTAACATGGACAACGCAACAAGTACAAACAGTAGTACATAGAATTTAGAGAGGTGGTAAGTGTGAATGAAGAAACAAAAAAACGTGAAGATTTCATCAAGAAGTTATTGGTGACATTGATTGAGCATCAGGAAAACTCTGAGTGGACACAGATACACAAAAAAGAGGATAAAACCGCTTAGGCGGATAAGGAGGTGGACAAGCATGGCAAACGAGAAGAAAAGTGAGTTTTCAAAAAGACGTGCGAAAGCATACAGAAAACGTTGGTTATATAAGCGTTTGGAAGAAACTGTAATTGTGTTGGTTATTGTACTGGCATTATTTGGAACATTTGCATTAGGTGTTTTGATTGCAGGATAAGAAAGGAGAGAGAAGCAGTGAAGAAATGGAAAGAAGATTTTTTAGAATACCTGGTATATTCCCTGCCGGCATGGTTTTGTGTAGGAATGTTTCTGTACTGGCTGATTATCGGGTACTAAAAAAGAGTGCTTATAAAGGTCGGAAAACCTAAAGCACTCAGATAAATTAACCAATTTAATTGTAGAAGAAAGTTGAGGAAAAGTCAAATGACAATGAAGATAAATAAATTAGAAATTGAAAATGTGAAAAGAATTCGTGCCGTAAAAATTGAACCGACACAGAATGGTTTGACTGTTATTGGAGGAAATAACAATCAGGGAAAAACATCGGTGTTAGATTCGATTGCATGGGCATTAGGCGGTGAAAACTTTAGACCAACAGAAGCAATGAGACATGGCTCAAATGTTCCACCAAATCTTAAAATTGTGATGAACAATGGATTAGTAGTTGAGAGAAAAGGAAAAAACAGCAGTTTAAAGGTAACAGATCCGTCAGGGGAGAAAGCAGGGCAGACATTATTAAATACATTTGTTGAGACTCTTGCCTTGAATCTTCCTAAGTTTATGGAAAGCAGCGGAAAAGAAAAGGCAAATACGCTATTAAAGATTATAGGTGTCGGTGATAAACTGCTTCTTTTGGAAAAAGAAGAAAAAGAACTTTATAATCAGAGGCTTACAATCGGACAGATTGCAGACCAAAAAGAAAAATATGCTAAGGAACAGGTATATTATGCAGAAGCACCGAAAGATTTGATTTCTCCAACAGACTTGATTAAGAAGCAGCAGGAAGTATTGGCACGAAATGGAGAAAATCAAAGAAAGCGTGAAAAGGTCAGTCAGTATCAGCAATCAGTAGCCTTTTTAAATCAGGAAGTATTAGCAATGCGAGAGCAATTACAGAAAAAAGAGGCTGAATTGGAAGAGGCAAAGGCATCATTAAATGTGGCATTAATGACAGCACAGGATATTCATGATGAATCTACGGCAGAACTTGAAAACAGTATTGCGAATATAGAAGAAATTAATCGAAAAGTAAGGGCAAATCTGGATAAAGAAAAAGCGGAAGAAGATGCAAAAGAATATCGTAAACAGTATACGGAACTAACTGAAAAGATAGAAAAGACAAGAACGAAAAAACAAGATTTATTAAATGCTGCAGAATTACCGTTACCGGAACTATCTGTAAAGGAGGGAGAGTTAATTTATAAAGGACAGAAGTGGGATAATATGTCCGGTTCAGATAGATTAAAGGTTTCTACGGCAATCGTAAGGAAGTTAAATCCGGAGTGTGGATTTGTTCTTTTAGATAAATTGGAACAAATGGATATGGCAACCTTAAAGGAATTTGGAGAATGGCTGGAAAAAGAGGGACTGCAGGCTATTGCCACAAGGGTATCAACAGGTGATGAGTGTTCGATTATTATTGAGGACGGATATGTAGTGGGACAAGAGACTGCAGAACCTATTCCGACAAAAACAAATAAATGGAGAGAAGGTGTATTTTAATGCAAATCATTAGAGGAATTATTCCAAGTGCTCAAAAAGTACTTGTATACGGACCAGAGGGAATTGGAAAATCAACGTTTGTTTCACAGTTTCCTGATCCGATATTTATTGATACAGAAGGTAGTACGAAACATATGAATGTGGCCAGAACGCCAAAACCGAGCAGTTTTCAGATGTTGCTTGAACAAGTTACTTATTTTAGAGACAATCCAAATGAATTGAAAACACTTGTTATAGATACTGCAGACTGGGCAGAAAAACTTTGTAGCGAAAATCTTTGTGCTAAAAACAAGAAAAAAAGTATTGAAGATTTTGGTTATGGAAAAGGGTATGTGTATTTAATGGAAGAATTTGGAGGATTGTTAAATCTTTTAGATGAATTGATAGAACGTAACATTAACGTTGTGATGACGGCTCATGCGAAAATGCGAAAGTTTGAACAACCAGATGAAATGGGAGCATATGACCGTTGGGAGTTAAAACTTTCAAAACAGGTAGCCCCATTATTGAAAGAATGGGCAGACATGGTGTTGTTTGCAAATTATAAAACCTATGTTGTAAATGTAGATGGACAAGGTGCTGAAAAAGGAAAGAACAAGGCACAGGGTGGAACAAGGGTTATGTATACTACGCATCATCCATGTTGGGACGCTAAAAACAGACATAATCTTCCGCCGGAAACAAAATTTTCATATGAAGAAATTGCACATATCTTTCAAGGAAATGCTTCATGCAGCACAGAGAAAGTTGTGGAGAGCAAGTGTGAAAATGTTGTTCAAAATCCGATTGAACAGTCGCTTCCGGAGAGAAAAGAAAATGTTATGCCGGAGTTTATGACACAGGAACAAATGCCTGTAGAAGTTCAAAGTAATCAGGAAACAGTTTCACCTGACAGAAGTTCTTTTGACAGTAATCCGGAACATTTACCAAAGGCTCTGCTGGATTTAATGAAAGAACACAATGTAAATGAGTGGCACATTCAGAGTGCTGTTGCGGCCAGAGGATATTATCCAGAAAATACTCCTATTGAACGTTATGATCCTGAGTTTATTCAAGGAGTATTAGTTGGGGCTTGGCCACAGGTATATGAAATGATTAAAGAAATAAAAGAAAAAGAGGAAATACCGTTTTCAGAGTAAGGAGGATTTACATACATGAATAATGAAGGAAGAGAATTAAACTGGGATGACCAGATTGAGCAGGATAGTCAGGAGTTTATTTTATTAGAAGAAGGGGACTATGACTTTAAAATTGAAAAATATGAAAGAGCACGCTCGCAGGGAAGTGGTAAACTTCCTGCCTGCAACATGGCAAAAGTATTTTTCACAATTGAATCTGCAAAGGGAAGTACAACAATTACAGAGAATTATATTTTACATTCTTCATTGGAATGGAAACTTTCTGAACTGTTTGCTGCAATTGGCTTAAAGAAAAAGGGAGAAAGAATCTCAATGAATTGGAACCAGGTTTCAGGTGCAGCGGGCAGAGCCCATATTATTGTAGATACTTATGAAAATAGAGATGGAGAAGAGCGAAAAATCAATCGTATTAAAAAGTTGTATCCAAAAGAGGAAGAGCCACAGAAAACATTTAAAGCAGGTGCGTTCTAATGGAATTAAGACCATATCAACAGGAAGCGAGAGAAGCGGTGGAGCAGGACTGGAAGAGCGGAATTAAACGTACTCTTTTAGTACTGCCCACAGGCTGTGGCAAAACGATTGTATTCGCTAAAATCGTAGAGGATTGCGTAAGGGAAGGACGAAGAGTACTGATATTGGCACATCGTGCGGAATTACTCGAACAGGCAGCGGACAAGCTTTCGAGGTCTACTGGTTTAAAGTGTGCAGTAGAAAAAGCAGAAGAGAGTTGTCTGGGAAGTTGGTTTCGCGTTGTAGTTGGTTCTGTGCAGTCTATGCAGAGACCGAAACGTCTTCAACAGTTTGAAAGAGATTATTTTGATACGATTGTAATAGATGAAGCACACCACTGCATTTCCGATGGCTATCAAACAGTACTGCAGTATTTTTCAGAGGCGGATATTCTCGGAGTAACAGCAACTCCCGATAGAGGAGATATGAGAAACCTAGGGAGTTATTTTGAAAATCTTGCATATGAATATACGCTTCCCAAAGCAATAAAAGAAGGGTATCTGGTACCTATTAAAGCACTGACTATTCCGCTAAAAATAGATATGTCAGGAGTTGGAATGCAGTCAGGAGATTTTAAAGCAGGGGATATTGGAACAGTGCTTGATCCGTATCTTCAGAGCATAGCAGATGAGATGATAAAATATTGTATGGACAGAAAAACAGTAGTCTTTCTTCCTCTTGTTAAAACATCACAGAAATTCTGTCAAATTCTAAATGAAAAAGGATTCGCGGCGGCAGAGGTGAATGGAAACAGTCAAGATAGAGAAGAAATTTTATCGGATTATGAAAATGGAAAATATAATGTTTTATGCAATTCTATGTTGCTTACGGAAGGTTGGGATTGCCCGGAAGTAGATTGTGTAATTGTATTGCGGCCGACAAAAGTAAGAAGTTTGTATTGTCAAATGGTGGGAAGAGGCACTCGGTTATATCCGGGAAAGGACCACTTATTATTACTTGATTTCTTATGGCACACAGAGCGACACGAATTATGTCATCCTGCTAGTCTGATTTGTGAAAATGAAGATGTGGCAAGGCAGATGACTAAAAATATGGAAGAAGAGCCGGGAATTGCCATTGACATTGAGGAAGCGGAACGTTCAGCAGCAGAGGACGTTGTGGTACAACGAGAAGAAGCACTGGCAAAACAACTTTCAGAGATGAAAAAACGTAAGAAAAAACTTGTAGACCCGTTACAGTTTGAAATGAGTATACAGGCAGAAGATTTATCGGGATATATACCGTCTTTTGGGTGGGAAATGTCACCGCCATCAGATAAACAGAAGAAGACGTTAGAAAAACTGGGAATCATGCCAGATGAAATAGAAAATGCCGGTAAAGCAGCAAAATTATTAGACAGACTTGATAAGAGACGTGCGGAAGGACTGACAACGCCAAAGCAGATAAGATTTTTGGAGGGAAGAGGATTTCAACACGTAGGAACATGGAAGTTTGAAACAGCAAAAAACCTTATAGACAGAATTGCAGGAAATGGTTGGAGAATTCCAAGAGATATAAATCCACAAGAATATAAAGGAGCATAAGTATGGAAAGAGGCTATGACATCAAGCAAATATTGGACTTTTTAAATCCTTCTGAATTAAATTATCAGGAATGGATATATGTAGGCATGGCCTTAAAAGAGGACGGTTACGATGTATCTGTATGGGATTCATGGAGCCGTTCAGACAGCAGATACCATTCCGGTGAATGTCAAAGAAAATGGGCCGGATTTCATGGGAATGGCTATCCTGTTACGGCAGGAACGATTGTTCAAATGGCAAAGGACCGTGGCTGGAAACCTGAAATACAAGGATATGAGTTGGACTGGAATGATGATATTTTCATAGAAAAAGATGACAAAGTGGTTGTAGATAAAACATGGATTGAAAATGTAGAAGTTCAGCAACCGAAAGCATGGAATCCGGCAAGTCAACTGATAAAATATCTTGAAACGTTGTTTGAGTCATCTGAAAATGTTGGATATGTTACACAGAGTTGGAAGAATGAAGACGGGAAGTTTCTTCCGTCAAAAGGAAATACAGACAGGACTGCAGGACAACTTATTGAACAATTATCAAAGTGTAATGATGACATTGGAAGTGTATTAGGTGATTATAATACAGAAGCAGGAGCATGGATTCGTTTTAATCCAATAGACGGTAAAGGTGTAAAAAATGAAAATGTTACAGAATTTCGTTATGCTTTAGTAGAATCAGATGAACTTGAGATTGAAAAGCAGAATGCGATTATAAGAGAACTTGAATTGCCTGTAGCATGCCTTGTTCATTCAGGAGGAAAAAGCATTCACGCAATTATTAAGGTAGATGCCTCTGATTATAATGAGTATAGAAAAAGAGTCGATTATTTATATGCTGTTTGCCAAAAGAATGGTTTTAAAGTAGATACTCAGAATAAGAATCCTTCACGCCTTTCCAGAATGCCCGGGATTATTCGCAATGGGAATAAACAATTTCTGATAGATACCAATATAGGTAAACAATCATGGAATGAGTGGTATGAATGGATTGAAAGCGTCAATGATGATTTGCCTGAACCGGAAAGTTTGGAAAGTGTTTGGGAGGATTTGCCGGAATTAGCACCATGCTTAATTGATGAGGTGCTTAGAAAAGGGCATAAGATGTTAATAGCAGGTCCATCAAAAGCAGGTAAGTCTTTCCTTTTAATAGAACTGTGCTGTGCGATTGCGGAAGGTCGACAGTGGCTGGATTGGCAATGTGAACAGGGAAAAGTTCTATATGTGAATTTGGAACTGGATAGAGCCAGTTGTTTGCATCGCTTTAAAGATGTATATCAGGCATTAGGCTGGAATGCAGAACACTTAAATAATATTGATATATGGAATTTAAGAGGAAAGTCAGTTCCTATGGATAAATTGGCTCCAAAACTGATTCGCAGGGCAGCCAAAAAAGATTACGTTGCAGTCATTATTGACCCTATTTATAAGGTTATTACGGGTGATGAAAATAGTGCAGATCAGATGTCTGCATTTTGTAATCAGTTTGATAAAATCTGTACGGAATTAGGAACGTCAGTTATTTACTGTCATCATCACAGTAAAGGAAGTCAGGGAGGAAAAAGGTCTATGGACAGAGCCTCAGGTTCAGGTGTGTTTGCAAGAGACCCTGATGCCCTGTTGGATTTGATTGAACTTGAATTAACTGATGCAGTAAAGAAACAGGAAGTAAATAAAGCAATATGCCGAGCATGTACGATGTATTTAGATTCTCATTTTGCATGGCAGGAAGATGTTTCGCAAGATGATATGTTAAGCAGCCGAGCAATGCAGGAGTACTGTAAAGAGAAACTGACAAGAAGGCAGTATGCAGAATTACAGGTAATTATTGAAAAGGAGATTAAATTGGCAGAAGGCAAAACTGCATGGAGAATAGAAGGAACTTTGAGAGAGTTTCAAAAGTTTGAGCCGAAAAATACATGGTTTGATTATCCGGTACACAGAGCCGATACGGTAGGAATTTTAAAAGACGTTCAGCCGGACGAAGAAAAGCCTGCTTGGAAACGTGCGATGGAAAGCAGAAAATCAAAAAACACGAAAGCAGAGGAGAGAAAAAAATCGGTTGAAATGGCTGTGGCAGCGTGTGGAATCGAGGGAGATATTACTCTTCAGGCACTTGCTGAATATATGGGAACGAGTGAAAAAACAGCAAGAAGAAGGGTGAATGAGCATGGAGGTTATCAAATTTTAGGAAGCAAAGTAACTGAAAGGACAGGGACAAAAACGGAAAAATAATGTGTCTGTCCTTAGGGACAAAAACAGAAAATGACGTTCTTGTCCCTAAGGACAAAAAAGTGGGACAAAAACACGATTAGCGTATTTGTCCGAGGGACAAAAAGGAGGGACAAAAATATATATACTACGTATATATATTTCATGTCTTTGTCCCAGTAGGTCCTGAGTAGGAAAAGACGTCGTGCGACAGCTTACGCACGACGCCGTCCTTCCCTACGACTCAAGGACTAAAAAGTTTGTCTTGAAAATAATTTAGTGATTTAAAGGAGAAAAGTATATGAAATTTTTTATAGCAATGAATCCTCCAACGAAAACTTATCAGCAGAAAAAAGTAGCAATCGTAAAAGGAAAACCGAAATTTTATGAACCGCCTGAACTATTGGCAGCGAGATGTAAATTAAGAGATCATCTTGCCGGCTATGTTCCGGATAAGATGTTTAATGGTCCTGTACGTTTGGTTGTAAAGTGGTGCTTTCATTGTACGGGGAATCATAAAGATGGTGAATACAAATATACAAAGCCGGATACAGACAATTTACAGAAAATGTTAAAAGATGTTATGACAGAATTAAAATTTTGGAAAGATGATGCTCTTGTGGTTTCGGAGATTGTTGAGAAGTTTTGGGCGGAACTTCCGGGATTGTATATTCAGGTTGAATCTTTGGAGAAGTGATATGACAAATGAGCAAATGTTTAAAGCAACGAATGAAATTTACAATTGTTTTTGGCTTAAGTGGAGGAATAAAAAAATAAGTGGAAATGATTGGAATATTCTCATTCAAGAATCAAGGGAACTTGCTAAGAGGTATCCGTTTAAATTTGTTAGAGAGTGGATTATAGAGATGCAAGATGAATTGGAAAAACGAAATAAGATATTGAATTAGTGGAGGAAGAGGTATGGAGGTATTAGCCAAATACGAAGAGACTGGATTAACTCCGGAACAGGTGCAAGAGTTGAAGGAACGGGATACGGCGAAACGTCCGATTAAAACAACAGATGAAACAGGAATTAAATACACAGATTCATATCGTTGTCCGAATTGCGGTGGAAACTTTACGGGAACAGGAATTGCAGATTATTGTTACCATTGCGGACAGAGATTAGATTGGAGTGAGTAGAGATGCGAGAAATACTATTTAAAGCAAAGAGGAAAAACTGGAAAGAATTGCCGAAAGAGGATTGGTGGGTAGAGGGATATTATCTTAATATCGCAGAAATAAATCATTTTATCTGCACTGGAAAAATAAAACTTAATGGGGCAATAAAAGGCATTATAGCACCTGAGATGTATGCGATTGACATAAATACCCTATGCCAGTACACAGGACTTACCGACAAGAACGGTAAACGGATTTGGGAGAATGATATTTGCGATAGAAAAGAAAAATATCCTGAAATTGTTACATATAACAAAGGTGATTGGCAATTAGATTATAGTTATGTATTCGGAAAAGAGATTCATCACGATGCTTGTAATCTTGGATTTTATGCATATGAAAGAAACTGTGTTGAAGTAATAGGAAATATTTTTGATAATCCTGAGCTGTCGGAGGTGGAGTGATGATATGCAGCAGGTGCGGAAAAGAAATAATAGAGACATATCGCTCCGAGTATTTTAACTGTATAAGAGGTCAAACATGGAGAACGAATATAGCGTTTGCTAAGTTAGGATTATGGCAGCCAGAGCAAAATAAAGCGGAAAAACCACAGGTAATTGCATTGTGCAGTGAGTGTTATGAAGAATTTGTTGATTTTATGGAGGCGTAAATAATGAATGTATTAGAGAAGATTTTGGAAGAGATAGAAAATCATGCAATAGAGTTTGAATCATTTGGAATGTGCGATGATTATGTAAGTGTTGGTTGGGTAAAAGAAATCATCCGCAAGCACATGAATGAAAAGGAAAAAGTAACAAGTGCAGAAATAGTATCACGTGAGGTTGATGGGAAGACATATTATGCGATTAAGTACAAAGAAGTAGGCAAAGATTATTATACAGTCGGATATGGCTCATACAAATTAGATTATGTTGTGTGCTGGCTGAATGAATACTTTGAGTTTTGTGGAGAAGCTAAAGTAGTTGTTGGCGCTGGTAAGGACACAAATGTCCCTAACAATGACGGTTGGATTCCAGTAGAGGAACGGTTGCCGGAAGATGAAAGAATGGTTTTGGTAACTTATATGACAAAGAGTGGGATTTCTTCTGTAGATAGGGCTCGTTTTGACGGTAAATATTGGCGTGGTAGTGGATTTATGGGGAGAGTTATCGCCTGGCAGCCACTCCCGGAACCGTACAAGCCTAAGAAGAAATGAGGTGACAACTTGAAGCACATAAGCAACCACGAAAAGAAGATTAAGCAGGAGAACCACATGGCCGAACTGGAAGAGGAGCAAGCCAGTGAGAGTGCAGTAAAGGCGTTTCACAGAAAAGCGTACCCAACGTACAGTGTAGGGGATTGTCTTGAGAAGTGGGGCGTCAACCTGAAGGGAGGGATTGGTGATGGAAGTAGCACAAAGCCTAAAGAATTTTCTTGATTTTGTAGATGAGTGTCATTCACTGAACAGTATGGCCAAGAATGGAATATCAACAGAAGAGAAACGCCAGCAGGACCTTCTTCACGCGATAGAGTTTGAAACGAACGGAAAAAAGAGAGGACCGCTTGATACAAAACTACATAAATGCAGAGTGGCCAGAAGGGGTTATAAAGACATATTTGAAGTGACGGAAGAGGTAGTGAAGTTCTTCCGCGACCCTCAGCACAAGAAAACGTTAGACCATATGAGACAACTTCTCGGAAGTGTACGAAAGGTTGAGGAGTATCAGAAGAACCGATTTTACATACCACGAATAAAGGAGTGATGCCAGTGGACAAGGGAAGACTTAAAAAACATAAGAAGAACAAAGACCGACTAAAAAGAATTGACGAGAAAATCGAAGAACTGTGTGGCAGAGAAGTGCAAGTTGTATCGGGGAAAGTAACTGGTTCAAGTAAGGATTTTCCCTATACGGAAGTGAGAACTTCAGTTCTAATGTATGAACCTTATGAGAATGACAGGATTAATAAGCGGATAAGGGAATACGAAGCAGAAAGACTTGTACTGCTACAGGAAGTAGAAGAGGTCGACCGGTACATAGAGGGGATTAAGGATTCTGAGGTTAGAGAGACATTTGAACTTTCGTTTGTGGAAGGAAAGAAGCAACGTGAGGTGGCGGAAGAGTTGAGTATTGATAGGAGTTACGTATCAAAGAAAATCAACAACTATTTAAAACTTTCACACAATTCACAAAAATAGTATGTTATAATTATTCTAGAGAAAGTGAAATTAATTTTCCAAACAAAACCCTCCATGTAATATTTTCAAAGGCGTCCTGACGAAAGTCGGGGCGTTTTTTGGGTTGATTATTACTAAAAAATAGAGTAAAATAAAAGAAAAATGTACGGGGGAATACGAATGAAAAAGGACGGGAAAGTCGTATCTTTCATCAACATGAAAGGTGGAGTTGGCAAAACCACGCTTTGCATTGGAATTGGGGAATATTTAGCACATTATTTGAATAAAAGAGTATTATTTATTGATTTAGACCCTCAGTTTAACACAACGCAGAGTTTGATGAATCTTTTTGAATTAGAAGATGAATACATGACTAATTATAGCGTAAAAAATAAAACGGTAAGAAGATTGTTTGAGTCGCCAACAACTGTCTCGGAAATGCCAAAGCTACCAGAGAAAGAAGACGTTATAATTGATTTAGATTATAACATATCTATAATAGCGGGGACAATAAATTTAATATTTGATGACAATAATAAAAGCACATCAGCCAGCAGAAGGGTAAAAAAATTTATTGAAGAAAATGCATTGCGTAACGAGTATGATTACATTTTTATAGATTGTCCGCCAACAATTTCTTTGTACACAGATTCTGCGTTAATAGCATCTGATTATTATTTAGTACCAGTTAAAGTTGATAGGTATTCTATCTTAGGTATAAAACTACTAGATCAAGTGATAGAAAGACTGAAATTTGATGAGACATTAAATATAAAGCCGTTAGGGATAGTATACACTATGTTAGACAACACAATAACCCAGAAAACAAAAAAGATAATGGAGACGCTGGAAAGTAGTGAGATAGTGAATAAAATAGGCTTGTTTGAAACGAAAACGTTTTTTGTCAGAGATTTAATGGTTGGCCTAGGAGGAAATATAGCCTCTAGGTATAATTCATCTAGAATAGACATAGAAGCGTTATGCTCAGAATTTATGAAAGAGGTTGAAAAAAATGAATAATAAATTAGGGGATAAAAAGCTTGTTTCTTCACTTATGATAAGAATGAAACAAAAAAATATTGATAAGTTGTTGATGCTTGGAATTTATTGTCAATTGGTGTATTCAAAAACAATATTTTTGAGAAATAGCATTGTAGCAGAGTTTATACATGAAGTATTAGAGATTGATTTTCCAACATATGTAGTATCATCGCGGACTTTAATGACTGCGAGAACTATTAAAATTATTTACAACTTTGATGATGCAGAAATAGAGAAACTTCGGAGAAAAACACTTTATTTGCTTGAAAATACTGAAATAGAAGAAAATGTGAAAAAAAGTGCAAAAAGTAGCAAAAAGAAAAAAAATGAGAATGACAAATTAGAATCTTGGTTGAAGGGATTATAAAATGCTAAGAAGATATGACGATTTAAGAGAAATTAAAATAGAGATTGAAAAATATATTTCTCAACTGCAAGGTAATAGTAAGATAAAGGATGCTCATATCATCAAAGGGATAGCGAAGTATATTTTGTTTTTAAAGAGAATACAAAAATCAAAAGCATACGGACATTATGGAAGTTGCTTTATTTATGATATGTTAATGCTGATGCACTCATTAACTCAAAACTCAGAAAGAGATTTTTACGCCACATATCGTTCAGCTATTGAAAATTTTGTCAGATGTTTTCTGGAGATAGAAGATAATGACGAAACGGGAGTTAGAAATTTATTTTCTAACTTGCGTGTATTGTGCATAAATGGTGAGAGCGAAGAAATAATCACATATATAGAAGGAGAATACGGAAAGTGTTGTAATTTCGTACATAGTAATATTAAGGCTAATATGGAAATATATGAATATTACGCAGATATTCTTAAACAGAATGAGCTATCGAAAGAAAAAACAGATAGATTGATTAATTGTGTAATGACTTTTGTAAAAAAAATCACAGAACTAATGATAGAAAATAAAATACTGTGGGTAGATGAGACATTTTATAAAGACAAGCAGACACTAAAATTTTTGATTGGAAATCAAATGTATTCTAGGTTTGAAGAAAAAGTTAGTTAAAGGGGCACCCTCCGGGGTGCTTTTCTAATGCAAAAATTTAAGTAGAGGAAGGTGGTGACGTGGCAGGTTATGACAACATAAAGGATTACGGATTTGATAAACGAACCGCGGACGAACGGCGGGAACTTGCAATAAAAGCGGGTAAAGCAAGTGGAGAAGCAAGGCGAAGAAAAGCAGATTTCAGAAAGACGTTGAATATGCTGCTTACCGCTGAAATAGATAATGAAGAATATAAGCCGATTTTAGAGTCGCTTGGTGTAGCGTGTACTTTGGAATCGGCTATTTTAATGGCACAAATCAAAGAGGCAATGGCCGGTGATACAAAGGCAGCTACATTTGTAGCAAAGTATTCAGGGCAATCTCCGGAGCCGGAAGAGAACAGACGAAACCGCGATGCAGATACAGAATTAAAGCAGGCTAGAAAACAGGCTGTTACAGGTGAGAATGAAACAGACGAGGCTTTAGATAAATTAGACAGTATTTTGAAGGAGTTGCACGAGAATGCAGTTAAGCAGGAAACAGAATGAGTATATCGTAAATGCGACACATAGGTGGAACGTTAAATCAGGGGCGGTTCGTTCCGGGAAGTCCTATGTGGACACTGCATTTGTTATTCCTTTTCGTATTCGTGAAAGGGCAGGCAAGCCGGGACTGAATGTAATTCTTGGGGTATCAAAAGAATCTATTGAACGAAACGTCCTGCAGCCGATGAGGGAGATATATACCGATAAATTAATCGGGAATATTAACAATCGCAATGTGGCACGCATCTGTGGAGAAGATGTATATTGTCTAGGTGCTGAAAAAATCAGTCAGGTGGCAAAGATACAGGGTGCATCAATCAAGTATTGTTATGGCGATGAGGTGGCAAAGTGGAACAAAGAAGTGTTCCAGATGCTTAAATCCCGTCTTGATAAACCATACAGTTGCTTTGATGGAAGTTGTAACCCGGAGCACCCTACACATTGGCTGAAAGAGTTTCTGGATAACGATGAGTTGGATATTTACCTGCAGAGATATACAATTTTTGATAACCCATTTCTTCCGGAAGAATTTGTTCAACAACTTTGTAAAGAGTACGAGGGAACAATCTATTATGACCGCTTAATTCTCGGACTTTGGAAGAGAGCGGAAGGTGCAATTTATAAAAGATTTGCCGATAATCCTGACAAGTTCCGGTGTGAAGTAGTTGACGAATTGACAATGGAAACGGATATAAAGCAGTTCAGGAAAGATGATATTGTGTCAATAGAAATCGGATTAGACTTTGGTGGGAATCAATCCGGGCATTCTTTCGTGGCGCGAGGTTATACAGATGATTACAGAGAGGTAATCGCTCTGAAATCGAAGAGAATTATGGCAAAAGATGAAAACGAAGATATTGACAGTAATACGCTTGACCGTTTGTTCTGTGAGTTTGTGCAGGAAGTGATTGATAAATATGCGGTCATTGTCCGGAGGGGCGATTATGTGGAATACTGCAATGTAGAAAGCGTTTATTATGATAATGCAGAAACGGTTTTAGGAAATTCCATACGAAATGCAGTGGAGAAGAAATATCCGTGGGTATCCGTTCGTAAAGCGAAAAAGAAAACAATCAATGATAGAATCAGATGTACCGTCAAGCTCATGGGAGCAGGGCGGTTTTTTATTACTGATGATTGTGAGAGTTTGGAAACAGCATTGTCCGATGCGGTTTGGAATAAAGAGGTAAAAGAGAAAGATGAGAGGTTAGATGACGGCAGTACAGACATTGACAGTTTGGATGCGTTTGAATATACGATAGAGCGCGACATGAAGGAGTTGATACAGAATGTGGATGAGTAGGCTATGGAAGGCGGTGAGAAAAATGTTTGGGTATACGGAAATCAAAAGAATTATCGGAAGAGATGTGACCTTGTCACAGGATATGATAGATGCAATTAATGATTGGAAAAATATGCTCAATGGGAAGGCTGATTGGGTTAGCAAATATGTAAAGTCACTTAAGATTGAACAGGGAATATGCCGTGAGTTTGCAGATGTGGTTCTGACAGAAATGGAGAGTAATCTGAGTAATGATAAGTTAGATACATACTATCAAAAGGCTCTGCTTGATTTGAATGAGAATATGCAGGATGGACTGGGACTTGGTTCATTTATTCTAAAGCCACTGGGAAACGGAAAATCAGAGTTTGTATCTGCAGATAAATTTATACCGATTCATTTTGACGATACGGGCAAACCTGATGACTGTGCTTTTATGACTGTCAAAACTGTAGGGGAAAATCAACACTACACAAAGATAGAGCGGCACAGACTAGAAAATAAGGTTTTAATCATTGAGAATACGGTTTACTATTCTGAGAGCAGAAATGACATAGGGAGAAGAGTAGGCTTAGACAGTGTAGAGGAATGGGCAAAACTTCCGGAAGCGGTTTCTTATCCGGGTATGGACAGAATGGATTTTGGTTTCTACAGAAATCCAATGAAAAATAGCATTGATGAAAGTCCTTGTGGAATCTCTATTTTTGAAATTGCGAAAGAGTTGATAAAAAAGGCGGATATACAGGGAGCAAGACTTGACTGGGAGTATGAGTCAGGAGAAAGAGCTATTCACGTAGATGATAAAGCGTTAAAGAAGAGTGGAAGTAATTTTAGGTTGCCACGGCTAAATGAAAGGCTTTACAGAGGAATGAACCTTGAGGACGGAAAAGACAAGGAACTGCTCAGGGAATATTCGCCATTAATGCGCGATGAGGCGTTCCAGCGAGGTTTGGAGAAATATTATCGACAGATAGAATTTTCCGTTGGGCTTTCTTACGGCGATTTGTCTGACTGTCAGGAAGTGGAGAAAACGGCAACGGAAATCAAGGTTGCAAAACAGAGAAAGTATAACCGTGTAAATGCAATTCAGGCAAAATTAAAAGAATGCCTTGAGGATTACGCGGCAGGACTTGCATTCCGTGAGGGTATGTACACATCAGGATATGAATTTAACTGTAAGTTTAATGATTCCATACTGACTGATGAAGAGGCGGAAAGAAAACAGGATATGCAGGACGTGAGCATGGGAGTAATGCAGTTATGGGAATATCGGATGAAATGGTACAACGAAGATGAAGAAACCGCAAAGCAAAATCTTCCGGAACAGCACAGAGATATGGAGTGATGTAGATGCAACCAAATGACTTAATAAAAATATCACTTCAAATCGAAGCGCTGTTTGAAGAGATGCAGGTAAGAGTTATGCAGGATATTGTCCGAAGAATTCTTAAAGCAGGAAAGATTACCAGTACAGCGGACTATCAGATTGAAAAGAAGATTTTGCTTGGAAATTCTACAGAATTTATCGAGGCGGAAATAAAAAGACTTACAGAAAAAACGCAAGAACAGATATGGCAGATGTACGAAGACGTTATTGATTGGGAGTATGTTCGGAATAAAGGGATATACGAACAGATAAACGGTCATTTTATTCCGTATGAAGATAACGAACAGTTGCAACAATGGGTATATGCCATATATGAACAGACGAATAATGAAATTAAAAACATTACTCGTTCAATGGGATTTGCTTTGAACTACGCGGGAAGGGTAGTATTTACTCCATTCAGCGAGTATTATCAGAAGTACCTTGACCGTGCCTGCATGGACGTTGTCACTGGTGTGTTTGATTATAATACGGTTTTACGCCGAGTGGTTAAAGAACTGACTGCATCAGGAATAAGAACAGTTGATTATGCAAGTGGGTGCAGCAATCGTGTTACGGTTGCAGGACGCAGAGCCGTTATGACAGGTGTAAACCAGTTGTCTGCCAAAATAAATGAGAAAGTTGCAAAAGATTTAGGAACAGATACGTTTGAGGTGACATGGCACGCAGGCGCAAGACCTACGCATTGGTGGGGCGGTATGGTATTTACGAAGAAGGAACTGGAAAATATCTGTGGTCTTGGAAGTGTGGACGGTTTGTGTGGGGCAAACTGTAGGCATAATTATATGGCATTTGTTCCGGGAGTATCCGTCAGGACGTATACAGATGAGCAGCTGGCCGAAATGAATCACCAGGAACGACAGACAAAAGAATGGAAGGATAAGAAATATACCACATACGAAGCAACACAAAAGCAGAGGAAAATGGAAACTTCCATGCGGGCACAGAGAGAAAGAATAAAACTATTACAGGACGGAAAAGCCGATAAGGATACGATAATGCTTGAAAAGGCGAAATATCAGGGACAGTTAAATGAATATGCAAAGTTCTGTAAGAAAATGGGACTTCCGCAGGAAAGAGAGCGTATTTATCTTGACGGTTTTGGGAAAGTGGCAACAAATACAAAATGGCAGAATATGAAGTATACATCGGAAATGATAAGGAATGCTCGGAAAGATTCTAAGCAGTATGAAAAATACAAAGAGGTGTTAGGAAACAGTGTGGGGACACTTGCTGATTTTCGGCAAATGAAGTATAATAAGCCTAGAGAATTTGAGTTGTTGACAAAGAAATTTGACACATATTCTGCGATTAATAAAAAGAACTGGTCTGAAGAATTTAAGCAAAAATCGAAAGATGCTTACGTAAGATTTGAAAAAGAGGGAATATATCTATCAGATCATGCCTTGAGCCGATTGCCAAGATTAAATAAAAAGGGATTCTTGGAAATAAGTGAGAACGATGTGAAGAAAGTGCTTAAAGGGAATCCGAATTATAAAGAGGGCGAAACCAAATTGGTATATTTTTCGGAGGAACTACAATTATCTGTGATTAAAAACATAGAAACTGGAGATATTGTATCAATTATTCGTGCTAAGAAACCGAAAGGAGATTGGGAGAATGTTTGAAAAAATAATGAATTATATTAATAATTTCCTCAAAAATACACCAGACGATATATATGAGTTTTCTATTGTTCTTGAAGATGCACTTGTAGATGATTATGATGAAATGTACAAGGACCAACCAAATGCAACAGATGTGCTTGCGGAAGAGGTGCCTTATATTTGTGCTTCAGCAGAACCCGGTATGACACAAGAGGAGATTGAAGAGTTCAAGAGAAAATTGAAGATTGAGTATGACAAGGCTATGGAAGCAGTTGTGTAGATACCACCCATTCGTAAGAGTGAGTGGTATTTTTGTACTCATTTTTAAGGAGGTGGGGAAGTTCAGTAAGTATAGATTACATAACAGGTCAGTTGATTAGACCTAAAACAGTCAATTAGAAATGGAAGGAGATTGAAACATGAAAGCAGAGTTTTTAAAGAATTTCGGACTGGAACAGGACGCCATTGATAAAATCATGGCAGAAAATGCAAAAGACGTTTCAGCCGAACAGGAAAAGACAAAAAATGCGGAGTCGGAAGCAAACAGTTATAAGGAACAACTGGAAACTGCAACGGCATCACTTGAGAAGTTCAAAAATGTAGACCCAGAGGCAATGAAAGGGGAAATTGAGTCTTTGAACCAACAGTTGAAAGACCAGAAGGCAGAGTATGAGGCACAGGAGGCGGACAGGGTTTTCAAGGAATCCGTAAAAACAGCAATCAGAGAGGCTGGCGGAAGAAATGAGAAATCGGTTATGGCACTCTTGGACATGGACGCATTGAAAGAATCAAAAAATCAGTCTGAAGACATTAAGAAAGCATTGGAAACCGTGAAAGAGTCTGATGCTTATTTATTTGGTTCAAAAGAGCCAATTGATAATGCAGTAACAATTACGGGTGGTGCAGGCTCAGGAAGTAATTTAGACGCAGTCAGAGCGGCAATGGGACTTCCTGCAAAGAAAGATTAAGAAAGAAGAGGTAAAAGATTATGGCAAATACAATAGCATTGAGAAAAGCGTATTCAACAGCGTTAGATGAGGTGTACAAGTTAGCATCTCTTACAGCGGTTCTTGACGGACCGAATGAACTTGTAAAAGAAGGGGCAAATGCAAATGAAATTTTAATTCCGAAAATGTCTATGCAGGGGCTCGCAAACTACAGTAAACAGACCGGTTATGTAGCAGGAGACGTAACACTTGAGTATGAAACAAAGAAATGTTCATATGACCGTGGACGTATGTTTACAATTGATGCAATGGATAACATTGAGTCAGCAGGCATTGCGTTCGGACGTTTATCAGGAGAATTTCTTCGCACGAAAGTAGTACCTGAATTAGATGCCTATAGATTGGCAGCATATGCGTCTATTCCGGGGGTTACAACGGTAGCGGCAAACCTTACGGACGGAAAAGCGGCATTGGCAGCATTAAGAGCAGCAAAAGGGAAAATTGAGAATGCGGAGGCAAACGTTTCTACCTGCTAT
Source organism: Lachnospiraceae bacterium (assembly GCA_902381685.1). GTDB lineage: Bacteria > Bacillota > Clostridia > Lachnospirales > Lachnospiraceae > Faecalimonas. Next base: position 731,180 of record LR698958.1, read on the forward strand.
CTTTTCATCAATCCTACTGTTCTTGGTATGATTGAAGATTTGGATACTACTGCATCAAAGAAAGCAATCGAGGGATTTGCGAGCGTGATTAAAGTACCGGAAGGAAGATTTTATTCAAAGATTGACCTTACTGCATCAGGGGCAGGCGGATATGCGAAAAATTCAGCCGGAAAGAACTTGAACTTCCTAATCGTAGATAAACAGGCTGTTATCCAGTATCAGAAACATACAGTGCCAAAGATTATTGACCCAGAGGTAAATCAGAACGCTGATGCTTGGAAATTTGCATATCGTACAGCTGGTATTGCTGAATATTACGACAATAAAAAAGACGGTATTTATGTACATACGGTGGAGTAACACCCACTGACAGTACCGCCTTAATTGGCAGTGGAAAGATAGGTAAGGCGACTATCGGAGAAGAAAAATAGGAGGTAAAAGCATGGCTTATGAACCAACTGTATGGAAAGACGGGGAGGTTATCACAGCCGCCAGAATGAACAAATTGGAACAGGGCGTGAAAAATGAACAGGTAGGTCCGCAGGGACCGGCGGGAGCAAAAGGACCTGCCGGCGAGAGAGGACCGCAAGGTCCGGCAGGACCAAGTTACACGCTGCCGGCGGCGAATAAAACCACGCTCGGCGGTGTGAAACAGGCTGCGTTAGTAGCGGAAGCGACGGGAGAGAGTGTGACAAAGGCAGAATTTAAGGCGCTGTTAGATGCTTTGAAAGCAGCGGGGATTATGGCGAGTATTTAAGAGGTGAAGAAAAGTGGTTAAAGTAGATTTTCTCTTTTATCAGGAAAAGTATGCAGGAACTATCATTCCTGATGCAACATCACTCAAACAGCCTTTACTGAAAGCAAATCTGTATTTAAGTCAGATGCTGTGTGAAGACGGGGAAGGTTCAGCGGAAGAACTGGTAAAATTATGTTTGTGCGAAGTGGCAGAACTGCTATATCAGGATTCCATTATAAGACAGGGATACGGAGGAAGGCAGGCGCAGTCCGAGAATACGGACGGTTATAGCGTTTCGTACGTATCAGATGAATCTTCTTTAGAAACAAAAATATACTGCGTGATAGACAGGTATCTGTCACACACAGGACTTTTATATATGGGGGTGGAATAATGCTGACAAATGCGTCTATAACGATATTTAATCAATATCCAGAGCGTATGGAGCGGCGCGTAGTCTTTATTCCCCACCACATAGAAAAGGTGTGGCTACACACAAAGCAGAAGACCGCAGTCGTAGAAGGAGGTTTAAAAAGTGCAGATGAATATCTGATACGAATTCCCTATGAAGAGTGCAAGGAATGGCTGCCGTCTAATGACTTTCGGGAATTGGGAAATCCGAACGAAAATTGGACTGTGCAGAATGGGGATTTCTTTATTGTCGGAAGATGGGACAGCGGGGAAAAGGTAAATGGTATTGAAGAAATAAAAAAAGAGTTCTCGGGAGTGACAGGAAAAATACTCAGTCATTCAGAGAACTTTTTTGGTTCTTCAAAACATATCCGAATAGGAGGCGGTTCATAATGACGAAAATCAGACTGGATATGGATCCGACTGACAAGATACTGCTGAAAAGAAAACTGAATAAAAATGGGAAAGGGCAACGGTTTTTTACCCATGAAGTCAGGCGTCTGTCGGACCCTTATACACCTATGTTGTCAGGGCATTTGAAAAATAATGTTACGGAAGAGCCGGCTAAGATTATTTACAACGCTCCTTATGCAAGGCGGCAGTATTATGAGAACAGAGGGAGAGGAAAGCAGGGAACAACAAAACGAAATAATCACAATTATAAATGTTTGCGCGGAAAACGTTGGACAGAGCGTATGTGGGCGGACAGGGGAAAAGAGATTGTGAAAGCAACTGCTAAGTATTGTGGAGGTAAGGCTAGATGAGTGTAGCGGTACAAGTGAAAAAGTTTATAGAAACCTGTCCGTTTTTGGAAGAGTTTGAAAATCTCTTTCCGTCAGTAAGTATAAATAAGTTGGACGAAAGTCCGACGATGTACAGCATTGAAGAAACACCTGCGGAACCGATTGTAAAGCGTTATGCAAATGGAGATAGCGTAAGGCAATATGTGTTTTCCTTATGTTCCTGTGAATTGTACGGGGCAGTGGAAAATGAGAAAACGTCAGAGTTTTACGAGAGGTTTTCGGATTGGTTGGAGGACTGTACAAGAAAGAACGTACTACCGGAATTAAGCGGACAGTTACAAAGCAAGTCTATAAGGGCGACGACAAACGGTTATCTGTATGATAATCAGAGTTCGATTTGCCAATATAGAATACAATGTCAATTTTTATATTTTAAGCGGAGGTAGAAAGAATGAAAATGAATTTACAGTTTTTTGCAAAAGCAGAGTCAACAGGTGTTGAACAGCGTTTTCAACAGCCGGACTACTTAGATGTGACAGGTGGAAGTGAATCCCCTACATTTGAACTTTTGGGATTTGGTGTCACACAGTTAGATAACTCTCCATCAGCACAGACAACTTCAAAACGTTATGTTAATCAGAAATCAGCAACACAGAGAATTGGTTCTTATGAGTGGTCTGCTCCACTTGAATTTGACCTTATCCGCTCAGAAAAGGCGCTTGCTTTTATTACGGATATTGGAGAGAACGAAAAGACGGGTGCAGATGCAGAAACATTGTATGTGAAAGTGTATCTGAATAAACCTGTTCCCGAACAGGCAACTCAGTTTGAAGCAAAACAGAGAAGAGTAGCGATTGAACTTTCTGAGTTTGCTGATAATGACGGAGAAATTCAGGGTAGCGGAAATCTTATTGCGGTATCTGACTGGGTGGCTGGAACGTTTGATACATCCACAAAGAAATTCACACCGAAGGGGGAGTAATCTCCCCCGCAGATAACGCCTTGGTTGGCGGGGGGAAAATCGGAAAGGCAAAAATAGCAAAAGGAAGGAGAAAATAAGTATGGTAATTCATGGTATTTGTTTGGATTTTGCGTTGTATAACGCAGATAAAGACACGAAGGAAAAGTATTTTCGGGAACTGGAGAAAATGCAGCATCTTTTAAAGAACGTACCTCATGGAAATGAACAGGAAAAGAACAAGTACCTTTGTGATAGCATTAAACAGATGTTTGACAGTATTTTTGGAGAAGGTGCAGGTGTTGAAGTGTGTGGGGAAGAAAATGACCTTTTATTACATATGGACGCATACGAGCAACTTGTAAACGAACAAATTCGACAGCAGGAACAGTACAATGGCATCATGGAAAGATTAGGGTCAATGAGGAAAAGAAAATGAGCGTATTAACTGTTCCTTTTCCGACATGGTTACAGATAGACGGTGTGAACTGTCCGATACATTCGGATTTTCGCACCGTTTTGCGTTGCTATGAAATTCTCGGGGATAAGAAAGAATTGTCAAAAGACGAGATGGTGGAAATGCTGTCTATGTTTTATGTCGGTAAGAGATGCCATACGGAAGAACACATAGATAAAATGTTTTGGTTTTTCTCATGTGGAAGAGAGAAAGAGAGGAAAGTTTTTCCGCGTAAGATAGCCGGTATAAATAATAAACAGTCTTTTGATTTTGTAGAAGATGCAGAACTGATATATGCGGGGTTTATGCAGCAGTATGGGATTGACTTGCAGACAGAGGAGATGCACTGGTGGAAGTTTATGATTTTGCTTGAAAACTTAGGAAGTGATACGAAACTCCAAAGAGTAATGGAATACCGCACAATCGATACAAAAAATAAGGACTTATCGAAGAAAGAGCGTGAGTTTTATTCGGCAATGCAGAGGTATTTTGCGTTGGAAAGAAAAATATCGGAGATGCCCGACAGGGTAAAACGAATTGAGGAGGCTCTTTTAAAGGGCGAGGACATAAGTGGGTTGTTATGACAAAGGTAGGTGAAACATTTGGCAGACGGAAAAGTTGTCATTGAAACAGGGCTGGATTCTTCCGGCATAGAACAGGGCTTAAAGAAGTTAGGCGGTATTACAAAGAAAGGTCTGAAAGTAGCCGCTACAGCGGTTGCAGGAACGAGTGCAGCACTTACGGGGGTGGCTACGGTTGCCATTAAAACCGGAAGTGACTTTGAGGCACAGATGTCCCGTGTAAAAGCAATTTCAGGGGCAACTGAACAGGAATTTGCGAAGTTAAAAGAACAGGCTATTGAATTAGGTGCAGACACAGCGTTTTCTTCCGGACAGGCGGCAGAAGGCATGGAAAATCTTGCAGCGGCAGGTTTTACCACAAATGAAATTCTGGAAGCCATGCCGGGACTTTTGGACTTGGCGGCGGCATCGGGAGAAGACCTTTCCAACAGTTCTGATATTGCGGCATCTACACTTCGTGGTTTTGGTTTGGCTGCGGAAGATGTGGGACACGTAGCAGACGTGTTGGCAGAAAATGCAAACAGAACCAATTCCTCAGTTGCTGAAACAGGAGAAGCAATGAAATATATTGCTCCCCTTGCACGTGCGGCAGGAATAAGTATGGAAGAAACAGCGGCTGCAATCGGTATTATGGCAAATGCGGGTATACAGGGCGGTCAAGCCGGCACAACTCTTCGAGGGGCATTGTCAAGATTATCTCGTCCAACTGAGGATATGCAGGAGGCGATGAGTGAATTAGGCGTTTCCTTTTATGATTCGGAAGGGAAAATGCTTTCTTTAACAGATCAGGTGGATGTGCTTGGCAAAGCAATGGAAGGTATGACGGACGAGCAGAAAAATAATTATCTTGTGACGTTATACGGACAGGAAGCCTTATCAGGAATGCTTGCGTTGATTAATGAAGGACCTGAAAGTTTAGAGAGTTTGACAAAGGCATACACAACGTGTGACGGTTCAGCGAAGAAAGCGGCGGAAACTATGCAGGACAATTTAAAAGGGGCAGTAGAGCAGTTATCAGGCTCTGCGGAGTCGCTTGGTATTGTCTTTTATGAAAGTGTTTCCGATAACTTGAAAAACGCTGCAGTAACAGCAACAGACAGTATAAACGAGATTACAGACGCATTTAACAATGGTGGGTTGGATAAAGCGATTGAAACCGCAGGAGATGAGTTTGCAGGACTGGCAACAAAGGCAGCGGAACACGCACCGGATATGGTTGATACGGCTGTAAGTTTTATTCAGTCTTTTGCACAGGGTGTAATCGATAACCGAGAAGAAATCTTAAATGCCGCAGAAGAAACAGCACGAGCATTTGTCGGGGGAATAGCCAAAATACTTCCGGCGTCTGAAGGAATAGAAGAGGCAGGAGAAACGGTAATCGATACAATGGATAATGTGATAGATATTACCGGAAAAGTGGCAAAGGTTGCACTGCCTCCGCTTACGAAAGCACTTGATTTCGCAGGAGAACATTTGGAACTGATTGCAAGTTCTGCTACAACGGCATTTGTTGCATTTAAAGGGTATAAGGTTGTAAATAAAGCAAGTTCAGCGATGGAGAAAGGTGCAAAAGCATGGAAAGTCGCCAAAACTGCAGTAGATAAGTATAATGAAGCACAACTGATTGCAATGGAAACAGGAGTAGCCTCTAATGCAACTCTTACAATTGGTCAGGCTGTGGTTGGAAAGATGACTGGTAAAATCACACTGGCAACGGCGGCACACAATATTTGGAATAAAGTGATGAATGCAAATCCTATCAACTTACTTATTACAGCAGTTGGTGCTTTAGTAGCAGGTTTGGGTGTTTATGCGCTCACCACTGAAAATGCGTCAGAAAAGGCAGGAAAGTTGACTGCCGAACAGAAAAAGTCAATCGAAGAGTCGCATAAAATTGCTGAAGAATATGCCGAACTGAACAAACAACGACAGGAGTCAATGGCGAGTGTAGAGGCTGAATACGGGCATTACACAGAGTTAAACAAAGAACTCTCTGGTCTGATTGATTCAAACGGCAAGGTAAAGGAAGGATATGAAGAACGTGCCAACTTTATCGTAAATGAACTGTCAACTGCTCTCGGACTGGAAAAAGAACAGATTTGGGACATTATAAAGTCGAATGGAAATTTAGAAGAATCTATTGGACAGGTCATTGAAATGAAAAAGGCCGAGGCACTTTTACAGGCAAATGAACAGGCGTATACGGAGGCTATACAAAAGCAGAATGAAGCATTAGCGCAATACCAGGAGTCATTGAAAACGCTTGATGAAGTCGAGAAAGAGTACAACAGGACTAAAAAAGAAGCCAGTGAAGTCATGGATATGTACAATGAACTTTTAAAGTCCAATCCGAAAGATGCAAAAGAGTACTTAGATGTAAATAGTAAGATTATAGATGCCAATGAAGAAGCAAAAAAATCTTATGAAAAAGCACTTAAAGGTGTGGAAGATAGTGAATCTGCTTATGTTGGTTATGTATCGACAATAGAAAATTATGAGGGACTTTCCTCAGCGATTATTTCCAAAGATGCAGGAAAGATAAAAACTGCAATGGAAAATATTAAAGCCTCGTTTATCACTGCCGAAACAGGAACAAAGGAAACACTTGAAAAGCAAGTGAAGAACATGAAATCTCACTATGAACAGTTAAAACAGGCTGTTGCAAATGGAACTCCGGGCGTTACACAAGAAATGGTTACGCAGGCGGAACAAATGGTCACACGTTCCAAAGAGGAATTGAAAAAACAATCCGAAATGGCATTACCGGAGATTACAACTGCACTGGGAAATTTGGGGATAACAGCAACACAGGCCATGCTTGATTCTTTATCTTCAAAACAACCAGATGTACAGTCAAAGACAGTTGAATTACTGAATCAGATTAAAGCAGGAACGGCGCTTAAAGAACCGGAAATAAAAACACTTTTGTCAAATCTTGGTATTAAATCTGCAGACGGACTGATTGGTGCTATTTCCGGAAAAAAAGCATCTGTTCAGGCTGAGGGGATAAAATTAATTGCACAGTTAGAAACTGCTGAAGGGGCGAAACGTGAGGAAATATTAAAGAAACTTAGAGAACTTGGCATCAGTGCAGGAAGCGGACTGGAAACAGGAACTTCTAGTAAAAAGAAAGATGTAAATTCGGCGGCAGAAGAAATTGTAAGCGAACCGGAAAGAGTTGCAGATAAGCATGACTTGTATACAAAAGCGTATGGTTTGGGACAATCTTTTGGTGCGGGAATGGAAAAAGGGATTGGTTCATATGTGGGAATAGTAGGAGATATGGGAGCCAGCATGGTTGCAAATACGTTGGAACGAGTACGGCAGGCTCAGAACTCACATTCTCCTGCGAAAGAGACAGAGTATTTAGGAGATGATTTTGGGGCAGGTTATGCTCTTGGTATCGAAAAGAAGAAAAAACTTGTTGGAAGGACTTCTTCAGAACTTGCAGAAACTGCTTTGGACTCCTTAAATATGTCAGATATATCCTCACGTATGAGAAATACGATGGCACTAAATACAGGGAGAATTGCAAGGTCATTCTCTTTGGAAACCAATACAAACATTATGAACCGGCAGGAAACCAACAGTATGTTAAAGCTGTCTGATGAGGAGATTGGAAAATTGGCAAAAGAAATCGGAACTGTGGCAGGAAAAGAATTTTCGGACAGAGTAAACGGAATGTCAGTGGAAGTATTTGAAAGAGAATTTGGACGAGTAGTAAGGAAGGTGGATAGACAATGATGGAAATATACTATGTGAATAGTAAAGGAATAAGGCTGGATTTGCTTAAACCACCTTACTTACTGCAAACAGGGGATTTTTTCGATTATATCTGGGGATATGAAAGCGTGGACACATCTGCGCTGTCCGGAAAAATAACTGATTTTATCAGAGGCATTACAGAGAAGACCATGTTACTTAGTATTTTGAATTACTCAAAAGATGATTATTATGATGCGATTAACTACTTTCATGAGACAGTGGAATATGATGTTTTGCATAAACAGGCAGGGCGGTTGTACATCGGTGAACAATACTGGCAGTGCTATATTATTGCTTCAGATATAACGGAATGGGAGAACGACATTGAGTTGCTGGATAATCAGATTACTTTTGTTGCAGAACACCCATTTTGGATAAAGGAAGAAAAGCATGAGTTCCAACCAAGTACGAACGCAGATAAGACAGGAGAGTATTTGGACTTTGATTTTGACATTCCCTTTGATTTAACAGGAGATGCGGTCGGCGTGGGAACGATTGAATTTGAACACTATTCTCCGTGCGATTTTTTGATGACTATTTACGGTCCATGTACAAATCCTCGCATTACTATCAACAACCATACTTACGAAGTGAAAACTAAGTTAGATAAGGGAGAATATCTTGTCATAGATTCTTTTGCCGGCACAGTGTATCGAATGCGTACAAACGGTATACAGGTAAATGAATTTGATAACAGGAACAATGAAAACGGTTCGATATTTGAAAAAATACAACCGGGCTATAACCTGATAAGTTGGGACGGAAGTTTTGGCTTTGACATACTGATTTATTTGAAAAGGAGTACGCCGAAATGGAAAAGAAAATGATAGTGGTAAATGATGCCGGAAGACAAATCGGTTACTTAGACTATAGTATTGAAATGGACATGGATTTGGGAGATACGAATGACTTTGCATTTGAGATGAAACTGGCATCATGGGATAAAGAAAAAATGAATTATGGTTTTATCATTGCCCTTCCTGACACGGAATACGGTGGAATAATTGGTGATATACAAAGTTCGACCGGTAGTGCGAAAGTGACATTAACAGGGGATACATGGAGAGGAATGCTGGCGAAAAAGATAATCGAACCGCCTTCTGATCAGGACTATAAAAAGGTTTCAGGAGAATTGAACAGTATACTGAGAAGTTTATTGGACGGACAGTTTGGAGACTTGTTTTTAGTTCCGCAAAAGGATACGGGAGTGTCGGTGCAGAATTATCAGTTCAAGCGTTACTGTACTTTGATTGAAGGAATTGAAGATATGCTTTCCAGTATGAAATACAGACTGGATATACAATATAAGCAGGGAGGTGCAGGAGTTCCGGGTTGGGTAGAAGTACAGGCTGTTCCAACAGAAGATTTTTCCGAACAAAAAGAATACAATCAGGATAACCGTATTAATTTTATTGCCCGTGATTATAGGAGAGGAATAAATCATCTTATTTGTGCCGGTACAGGCGAAGGCACGGACAGAACGGTACTGCATTTATATGTTCAGAAAGATGGAACAATCGGCGGTAATAAGTTTTACAAGGGATTAGATGAAAGAGTGGCTTTATATTCTTATACTTCACAGTCCGACATAGAACAACTACGAAAAGACGGAACAAAGAGATTACAGGAACTGATGAATTACAAGGAATTTGGCATGAAAGTATCAGATGTGGATTTGAGCATTGGGGATATTGTTTCCGGAAGAGATTTTGTTACAGGTATACTTGTACAGAAACCGGTAGTACAAAAGATTCTTAAAATTCAAAAAGGGAAAATCAATGTTGAATATATTTTAAAAGGAGATGACGGAATATGGAAATCGTAACAGGATATAGAGGAAAACCACATATCACATCGGAGAAATGGGCGGATTTAAACCGTGGAATTATCGGCGCAGAAGAATATGTACTTGGTGTAGGAAGAATGTTTGAATCAGAACTGGTATCTAATAATTTGCTAAAAATTTATGACGGTTGTGGAGTATTTCAGGGGAGAGAGTTTTCTACTTCAGCAGGACAATCTGATGAAATCACAATAGAAAACGGTACACAAGGGGAAAAACGTATAGACCTGATTGTTGCCAGATACACAAAAAATGAAGATACGAAAATAGAAACGATAGAACCAGTGCTTATAAAAGGAACACCGTCGGCGTCAGATCCAGCAGTACCGAAATATACAGAGGGGAATATCCGACAGGGAGATTTAATCGCAGATATGCCGTTGTATGAGGTTGAATTAAACGGTATTAATGTGGTGGAGGTTAGACCACTATTTCGGGCGCTGATGGATATGAATAAGATAAATAAGTATTTGTCTAATAAAGAAAATCCGGTCATCATGGAAAAAATCGTTAAAACTCCCGGAATTACGCTAAATGCTTTTGAAGGCAAAGCACTAAGCAGTTCCGCAATTACTCCTCCAACTGTAGAAGGATATAGATGCATCGGACTGGCAAGCGGTTGGGGAGAAGGACAAGTAGGGCTTGTTGTTTCCCCGAATGGTTGGGCTGCAAATTGCACTAATGTTAAAAAAACATATAATGCAGTTGCCTTGAAATTTTTGTATTTAAAAAGTTTTTAACCCCTTAAAATAATTACACCAAAAATCCGCTTACACAAACATCAAAACAATATGTTAATGCAGTTGTATCCTTTGCGGTAAAAATAATTACTACTTCAGAAATAACGGCATTATCATCATTTTGTCCAGAGGTATTATGATAGAAATTAGCCACATTCCAACCGTTTTGTGCTGGTGTCATTTGCACACGGACGTTTTTTAATTGTATTCCGTTTGGAAATGGTAATTTGTAAACAGTCTGCTCTTTACTTGCACGGTAAACCTGTGCTTTTATGTAGAGTTTACACCAGCCATTTGCATATTTTTCAACAACCCAACCGCCCTGTGTACTTGTTTTCTGGACAGTTAACTTTGACAAATACTTATTATTCATACAGATTATCAACAAAGACCTTCACAGGTCTTATTTTTTATGCCCGCTGGTATGATACCAGTAGAAAGGAGAACGCATGATACTAAAATTTAATGATGCCACAGAACTGCAGATACAGTCTGCAGAACCTGTTGAACAAGGTCTTAGAATACTTGCTATAAACACAACACCTAAGCAGTTAAGAACACTATTTTCTGACAAAGTCAAAACAAAAGTGATGAAAGTAGAAGAGCGTGGACAACTTATTGCCACTTATGAGAACTACACAGAGTATGACCATACCGAAGAATACACGGGACAGATTTATGGAATTGTGATGAACCGAGTGGGAAAGAGTCTTGAAGAACAGTTACAGGAGAAAGACGAACAGATACATAACTTGACGGAAGAACTGAAAAATGCGAACGCACAGATAACCGATTTACAGTTGGCCATGTGTGAATTGTATGAGGGAATGGGCGTAAGTGCTAAAAGCAAATAAAATAACGTTACATCGAAGGGAGGTGGAAGATATGGCAGTAGTATACGCAACACTTATTCTGAAAGGGAAAAAGAGATTAGAAGACGTACCTGAGAGAATCAGGGAAGAAGTAAAAGCAGTATTGAAAGACTTGGAAGTGCAGATGTAAAGGAAGTGAGGATATGAAAATGAATTACGCAGAAACAATAATTGATACATACAATGTGATTGTAGGCTCGATAGTTGCCGTTCTTTCTTACGTTTTAGGAGAACATTGGTGTCTATTTGTAGCATTCCTACTCTTAAATGTAGCGGATTGGCTAACGGGGTGGATGAAAAGCAGAATGGCCGGGAAAGAGAATTCTGTGAAAGGTTGGAAAGGTGTCCTTAAAAAACTTGGCTATTGGCTTATGATTATGGTTGCTTTTGGAGCAAGTGCAGTTTTTGTAGAAATTGGGAAAACCATTAATGTAGATTTACAGATTACGACTTTGCTTGGTTGGTTCGTTTTGGCCAGTTTACTTATAAATGAGATTCGTTCCATTTTAGAGAACTTTGTTGAAGCAGGATACAACGTACCTAAAATTCTAATAAAGGGATTGGAAGTAGCAGATAAAGTAGTGAATAAAGATAATATTTCGGAGGGCGAGTAATCGTCCTCTTTTTGAATATTGTAGAGAATAGAAAGGAGATTTTATTATGGCAAAAGTATTTTTAAGTGCAGGACACGGAGGAAATGACCCGGGAGCAAGTGCTTACGGATTAGTAGAAAAAACAATCAACTTAAACATTATGTTGGCGTGCCGTAATGTATTAATGGCGCATAACATTACTGTGGTATGTAGTCGAGTAACAGATGAAAATGACCCAGTTTCGCAGGAAGTTAGAGAAGCAAACGCAAGTGGGGCAGATTTGGCAGTAAGTTTCCACACAAATGCAGGTGGTGGAGATGGATCAGAAAGTTATTACCACCCTACATCTGAAAAAGGAAAAAAACTTGCTCAGTTATGCGAGAAACATACGCAGGCATTAGGACAGAACAGCCGAGGGGTAAAAACGAAAGACCTTGCATTCCCAAGAGATACACGTATGACAGCAGTGCTGTGTGAATGTGCGTTTGTGGACAATGACAAAGACAATGATATTGTTGATACCTTAGAAGAGCAGCAGGCGTTCGGCATTGCATACGCAGAGGCGATATTGGAATATTTGGATATTAAGTATACAGGAACAAATAATCCGGTAGCACCACCACAAAAACCAACACAAGCACCACAAAACATTAAGATAAAAGAAGATGGCATTCTTGGTAAGAATTCCAACGAAGAAACGCAAAGACACTATGGAACATTTGTAGATGGAGTGATTTCACGCCAGCCGTTGTGTAATAAGAAATATTTTATTTATATCGATGCACGTTATTGGGAGTTTGTAAAAAATTACGGAGAAGGTTCTCCAGTAGTAAAAGCATGGCAGCGTGATTTAAAGAACAGAGGTTTTTATCATGGGGAAATTGACGGTCTTATGGGTCCGAAAATGATTATCGCATTGCAGCAGTTCTTATCTATGCTCGGTTTGTATGTTGGAAAGATTGATGCTTATTTAGGCGAGAAGTGTGGACGTGGCTGGCAGAAATACCTTAATACACACTAAAATAGAATAGCCCCAACTCTTGAACTGACCCCCAAAAGTTAGACCTAAAAATCTAACGATTGGGGGTCACCTCATCTTCGGAGAAGGGGCTTATATTGTATCATCTTTTAGGTGTAGTAACTTATATAATACTGTTGAATTTGAACCAAGCGCAACACTGCTTGAATCAGAGAAAAAAGGTCATGTCGTAGCATCTCTTGGAAAAGACAGCGGTTACGTTCCATACACAGCCTTTTGTGCAAAGAAAAGTTATATAAAAGAAAACAAAAAAATGTTACAGGGATTTACAAATGCACTGCAAAAAGGAATGGACTATGTACAGTCTCATACACCTGAAGAAATTGCGAAAATAATAAAACCGCAATTTAAAGATGCAGATATGGAAACGATTACGACAATTGTAGAAAGATATGCCGAGCAGGAAACGTGGAAAGAAAACTTAATCTTTGAAAAAGAAAGTTTTGAATTGCTGCAGGACATTTTGGAAAGCTCTGATGAGTTGGAGAAAAGAGTTCCATATAAAGAACTTGTAACAACGGAATTTGCAAAAAAAGCATATAAGTAATTAAATTTCTCTTATAGAAAAGAAGAAAAAGCATAGAGCGAGACAAACAATGAGAAATATCCAAAAAGATTGCTTTTTTAACTTGTCGGAGATTGTGAAAAAGTAGGCTGAAATAAAGGTGATAAATACACTCAATAAGAATGTTGCGATATCGAGAAAAAGTGTATGAAACCCTAAAATTCCACTATACGCATGAAAAATAGCAGGTATAGAAAATGTACCTAATAAAATGCCGGCAGAGAGGGCGGAAATAATGTGAGGATATAAAAAACGTAATCTGTAGGCCATAAACAGTGCGAAAGCCAGTGCGGGAAAGAAAATAAGTTTCATGTGTTCCCATGTAGTTTCGTTTATGGGAAAGAAGAGTGCTAAGAATGGTTTTTTTCCGGACCATTCATATACAAAATGCGATAGTGTCCCCGAAATACTGACGAATAGAATTCCGATAAATGTATAATGTTTTAAATTGTTTTTCATTGTATACACTCCTTTCGACTATAGTATGTGCATAAAATAAAAAAATATAAGGCAAAGAAAAAATCGGAACTTTTATGTTTTTACATTTAAGTTCCGATTTCTTTAAATTACTTATGCAATCTCTCAAATACCATATCATAGCCATCGTTTCCATAGTTGAGTGAACGGTTTACACGGCTGATAGTTGCTGTAGACGCTCCTGTTTTTTCTGCGATTTCTAAATATGTTTTTTGCTCTCTAAGCATCTTTGCTACTTCAAGGCGCTGTGACAGTGAAAGTAGTTCATTAATCGTGCAAACATCTTCAAAGAATGTATAACATTCTTCTTTATCTTTTAGACTTAGAATAGCATCAAACAGATAATCTACGGACTCTGTTCTGATTTTTTTACTCATATCTCTAATTCTCCTATAATTTTGTATTTCTTAAACTACTTTTCTATTTTAGCACAGTAAACTTTTGAAGTCTACATATTTTTATTACGTTTCAAAAATTTTCTTAATTTATCAAGATTTGTTGTTACGATAAGTTCTTCGGGGAAATCGCAACTTGCTAATATTTTGGAACTGTAGGTAAAATTACCCACATCAATATCTACATGAGCATCGCTTCCTGTAGTGATTGGGACACGATGCTTTTTGCAGAGAGACAACATAATTTTTAAATTTTCTTCTGCACCTTCACGAAAACTGCCCGGGGAAAGAGAAGAATTATTTACCTCTAAAAGAGTTCCGGTTTCTTTTGCGGCATATACAACCTGCTCATAATCGATAGGAAAACGGGAATCATCAGGGTGTCCTATGATATCAATATAAGGATTCTGCATAGCGCGAATATACGCCCTTGTATTTTCTTCAATTCCGCGTTTTTCCTGAAAGCATGGTGTGTGAATACTTGCAATGGCAATATCTACACTTTTTAATAAAGAAGGAGGCAGATCAATGTTGCCCTCTTCGTCTAATATATTTAGTTCCACGCCAAAGAGCAGATTTACTCCATACATTGTGCGAGGGATAACTTTTAAATTAGAAAAGTAAAAATTTCCACAAGTCTCAGGCATAGCAGGAGCGTGTTCTGTGATGGCAAGTGCGGAAAGTTCTTTTTCTGCCGCTGCTTTCGCCATTTCTCTTATAGTGCTGTAAGCATGGCCGCTTGCAATTGTGTGAGAATGTGTATCAATACATAAATTCATTTGTGACCTCCTCTATGGATCTGACGTATTAAACTACGTTGTGCTAAAGTATAAAAGTTCATATTATTTCTTCTTTTTTTCCGGTTCGGGAAGTAAGTCGATAAGTTTTTCAATCAACTGTTTTTTTACATATACGTCAAAACTGAGTGTACAAATAAAGGAGAACAGTTGAAGAAATTCCTTGTTTTCCGTGTCAATTTCCTGAAAATTTTCCATGGAAGTTGTATAAATGTTTTTGATATCTTCCTGAAGAAAATTAATACGTTCCTTTTCCGACTTGCAGATTTTCTCGTAAATGGTGGTCAGATTGAAATCTGAATCGGAGTGGAAGTAGTTATCCGTAATCGGTTTCAACAAAGTTTCAATATCTTTAATGGAAAGAATATTTTTAAAGTAATAAATAAAAATCAGCACCAGCATATGCTCTTTTGAATACTTCTTTTTTTCCGGTGGTGGAAGAAGATTGTTTTTTGCATAATTGTTAATCATTGTTTTAGTAAGAATTTTATCTTCTTCATAGCGTTTGGAAGCGGCAAGTTGCGTTTCCATAAACGTTGTCACCTGATCCATATAAAGTTCAATATTTGGAATATCTTCCAATTTTACGTAATTAATTCGAGAAAGACTCGAAAGAATACTGTTTAAAAAATCATTTTTATCAATTGTCATTTCATCACCTCAATACATCTATTATATAGTATTAAAAACTAGATGACAAGCATAAAAAATAACTATTGCAAAAGGTTTGTAGAGGAGTATAATGAGGGCAAATAGAGCAGGGAGGGAACGCTTATGAGAGAAGAAAAGGTATTGCGAACATGCAAAATTGTACGCAAAATTACTGTGATAATCGGATTGGCAGTTACAATTTTGCCTATATTGTTTTGGAATTATATTCCGGATAAAATTCCTGCACACTACGGAGTCTCTGGGAAAGTGGACAGAGTTGGCGGGAAAGAAGAATTGATTCTTCTGTTTTTTGTTCTTTGGTTGGTTTTGGGGAGCCTCTCTGTTGTTTCTTATTATTTAAAGACAAGCGGGGTGTCTAAGTATGCAAATGAAAAAGACAATGAACATCTGCAGACAATTTACCCTATGATAACATGGATAACATTGATTACTACATTTACACCTATTGTTGTTTATATAGGGAAGGCACGAAAACATTCCGCAGGCAATCCGAGTGAAAAAGCGAAATTTGTTCAGGCGGAAAGTCGGGAGGAAGGCATTGCCTATCGGACGGCAGTTGACTGGTGGCTTGCTTTATTATTTATTTTGGTTATTGGAGGGGAACTGTGGATTTTCTTTCAAAGTCTGCTGAATAAAGGAAAAGTGGAATGGATAACATTAGTGGCTGTCATACTTATATTACTTCTTGTAGTACCTCTTGTAAGAATAAAATATATTTTATATTCGGAGCATTTCTTGATTTCGGCAGGATATTTGGGTAAGCAAAGAATTGCGTATTCATCTATTGTAAATATAAAAGAAACACATAATCCTCTTTCTGCTCCAGCGTGTTCTCTGGATAGAGTGGAAATAGATTATGTGGTGTCGGGAATGCATAAATTTGCATTGATTTCTCCTGTGCATTTGAAAATGTTTAAGAAAGAGTTAGAAAGTAGGTGTGAAAAATGAAAATAGCATTTATGATTTGGGCAGTTATCGCTTTCGTTTTTATGGGAATTGGCATTTATGATTATTTTTCGGAAAAGCCGGCAGGCTTTTGGGCAAATGCAAAAACCGTACCGATAGACGATGTGAAAGCGTATAACAGGGCAGTAGGAAAACTCTTTGTATGTTTTGGAATCGGTTTTATTCTGCTTGGATTGCCACTATTAGTTTCGAAACAAAATTCACCGGTGATTTTATTCAGCGTAATCGGGCTTATGTTTGAAAGCATAGGAATGATGATTGTTTATATGAAAATAGAATCAAAATATAGAAGAAAGTGAGAGAAAAAATGAATATATTGGTTGTAATTGATATGCAAAATGATTTTATTGATGGAGCGTTAGGAACGAAAGAAGCGGTATCAATCGTGCCGAAAGTAATGGAAAAAATCAGAATGTTTGACGGGAAGATACTGGCAACTAGAGATACACATGAAGAAAATTATTTGGAAACGCAGGAAGGAAGAAAACTTCCGGTAAAACATTGTATACGAAATACGAAGGGGTGGCAGATTAACGGGGAAATTCAAAGTCTGCTTTCAGAAACGCCTGTTGATAAGGAAACTTTCGGCAGCAGGGAACTGCCGGAAATTTTAAAGAAATATGATGAAAAAGAGAAAATTGAAAGTATCACACTGGTAGGACTTTGCACGGATATCTGTGTGATTTCAAATGCGATGGTGTTAAAAGCATATTTTCCGGAAGTTCCGATTATTGTTGATGCTTCCTGTTGTGCGGGAGTGACGCCGCAAAGTCATAAGCAGACACTGGAAGCAATGAAAGTTTGCCAGATAGAAGTTGTGGAGGAATAGCGTTGAAATAGATGGGGCAAAATGCTATACTAAACAGGTTACTATATGGAAATAAAATAATAGGGGAAGTTACAGATGAGTATTTACGATACATTAAATACAGAACAAAAAGAGGCGGTACTTCACACAGAGGGACCGCTTCTAATACTTGCGGGGGCAGGTTCGGGAAAAACAAGAGTCCTGACGCACCGAATTTCATATTTAATAGAAGAAAAGGGTGTAAACCCATGGAATATTCTTGCAATTACCTTTACAAACAAGGCGGCAGGAGAGATGAGAGAGCGTGTAGACAAGATTGTGGGATTTGGTTCAGAGAGCATTTGGGTCAGCACGTTTCACTCCATGTGCGTCAGAATTTTAAGACGGCACATTGACAGACTGGGATATGATACAAATTTTACTATTTATGATACGGACGACCAGAAAACATTGATGAAAGATGTCTGCAAAATGCTTCAGATTGATACGAAAGTCTATAAAGAAAGAATGTTTTTGGGTGAGATTTCTTCTGCAAAGAATGAGTTAGTTACACCGGAAGAGTATGAGTTAAATGCAGCGGGAGATTATGTCAAAGGTAAAGTAGCAAAAGTCTACAAAGAGTACGAGAAACAACTTCGAGATAACAATGCGCTGGATTTTGACGATTTACTTTTGAAGACCGTACAACTCTTTCAGACACAGGCTGATGTTTTGGATTACTATCAGGAGAGATTCCGCTATATCATGGTTGACGAATATCAGGACACAAATACAGTTCAGTTTCAGTTGATTCGTATTTTAGCAGGAAAATATAAAAATCTGTGTGTTGTCGGCGATGATGACCAGTCTATTTATAAATTTAGAGGGGCGAATATACAAAACATACTAAATTTTGAAAAAGTATTTGCTGATGCGAGAGTGATAAAATTGGAGCAAAATTATCGTTCTACTGCAAATATTTTGAATGCTGCCAATGCGGTTATCCGTCATAACACAGGAAGAAAAGACAAGACGCTGTGGACAGATAACGAAGAGGGAGAAAAAATCGGTTTCAGACAGTTTGATACGGCATTTGATGAGGCGGAATATATTGTCGATGAAATCCGAAAAGGAGTTTCTGGTAAAGGGTATACATATAGCGATAATGCGATTTTATATCGCACAAATGCTCAGTCACGAATGTTTGAAGAAAAATTTGTTGCGGCAAACATTCCGTATAAAATTATCGAGGGCGTAAACTTTTATGCCAGACGTGAAATTAAAGATTTGCTGTCTTACCTGAAAACGATTGATAACGGTAAAGATGATTTGGCAGTTAGAAGAATTATCAATGTACCAAAACGAAGCATTGGTCTTACTACGGTAAACAGGGTGCAGGAAAATGCGTTAGAAAGAGGGATTAGTTTTTACGATGCACTTTCCTCAGCAGATTTGATAGATAATATAGGAAGAAGTCTCTCCAAAATAGAATCTTTTGTGGCTCTGATTGAGCATTTTAAAGAACAGTCGGAAAAGATGTCTCTGTCACAATTAATGGAAGAAATTATTGAGATGACAGGTTATATTGAATCTTTGGAAGCAGAAAGTGAAATTGAGGCGGAGACAAGGATAGAAAATATTGAAGAGTTGAAAAGTAAAATCATTGCATATGAGGAATCATGTGAGGACGAAAAGCCGACGTTAAGCGGATTTTTGGAAGAAGTCGCATTAGTAGCAGATGTGGATACGTTAGATGAGAACAGTGACTATGTTGTCCTTATGACGTTACACAGTGCGAAAGGTCTGGAATTCCCAAATGTATATCTGGCAGGAATGGAGGACGGATTATTTCCGAGTTATATGACAATCACTGCAGATGATCCTATGGAAATTGAAGAAGAAAGACGTCTCTGTTATGTGGGAATAACAAGAGCCAGAAAGCATTTGACAATGACTTGCGCAAGACGCCGCATGATACATGGGGAAACCCAATATAATAAACTGTCCAGATTTTTGAAAGAAATTCCATTAGAGTTGTTGGATACAGGAAATATAGTGGAGAAAAACACGATGGACGTGCCAAAACAGACTGCATATGCACAGGCGCGACAGACATTTAAAACGAAAGCATTCTCGACGGCAAAACCAATCAAACAGTTTGGGACGGCATCGGGAGAAGGTCCGGGATATGATGTGGGTGACAGAGTAAAACACATGAAATTTGGAGAAGGCCTTGTAACTGCGATGACGGCAGGTGGAAGAGATTATGAAGTGACAGTGCAGTTTGATACTGTGGGCGTGAAAAAGATGTTTGCCACATTTGCAAAATTACAAAAAATTTAGAGGATAAAAAATCGGTGTTTTCATATAATATATAGTCAGAAGAAGAGGTATAAAAACCCGTTTTGTTTTACAAAAGAATGAAAATTTAATAGTAGAAATCTATAGATACAAGTGGTATAATGAGGAAAATGATACTTGTATAGGAAAAATCAATATAGAAAGGACGTGCGATTATGAGTAAGTTTGAAGACATTATTGCAGCATCAAAAGTAAGCGATTTATTACACAAAAAAGATGAGGATAAGACAAAAAATACAGTACTTTGGGTACTTGCAATTGTTGGTGTGATTGCGGCTGTTGCAGGAATTGCATATGCAGTATATCGTTTCTTTACACCGGATTATTTAGAAGACTTTGAGGAAGACTTTGAAGATGATTTCGATGATGAGTTTTTCGGAGATGAAGATGAGATTTAGGTAGCAACAATTAGGCAGGACGAAGTCCTGCCTAATCTATTTGGAGGAAGAGGTTATGGTTTTAGGAGATGTACCTTTAAAGAAACAGATTTTTTCAATCCCTAACCTGATGGGATATTTTAGGATTATATTGATTCCCGTTATTTTATGGAGATATTTAACGGCAGATTCCATAGCAGACTACAGAATGGCGGCGGTGATTATCGGTATTTCAGGCATCACGGATTTTCTGGACGGATTTGTGGCGAGAAAGTTTCATATGGTTACTCAACTTGGGAAAGCGATAGATCCGATTGCGGACAAGTTGACACAGATAGCAATTGTCTGTGCATTATCCGTTCGATTTGAATGGTTCGGAGTAGTTGCCTGCCTTCTCATTGTGAAAGAAGGATTTATGGGCATTATGGGATACATTTTAATTAGAAGAGGAAAAATGTTAAACGGTGCAAGATGGTTTGGCAAAGTGTCGACAGCAGTGTTGTATGTTATTATGTTTGCACTTATTTTAATACCGGATATCAATATGGATATTGCAAACGGAATGATTTTAGTAAGTGGTATTTTGTTAACATTATCACTTATTCTGTATATTCCTGAATATAGAAAAATATTAAAAGAATAGAAGCGGAGAGGTTTTACTAAATGAAAAAAGGACAGATTTATGAAGGGATTATCGAAAAGGTAGAATTTTTAAATAAAGGAATTGTACCGGTGGAATCCGAAGAAAGAAAGGTGATTGTAAAAAACGGTATTCCGGGACAGAAAGTGAAATTCTGTATAAACAAAATGCGAAAAGGGAAGGCAGAAGGAAGACTTTTAGAGGTTTTAGAAAAGTCACCGTATGAAACAAATGAGCCGGTATGCAGCATTTTCCCACAATGTGGCGGCTGTATGTATCAGACAATGTCTTACGACGAACAGATAAAAATGAAAAGCCAACAGGTAAAAGAGATTCTGGACGCTGTAGTCAAAGATGATTATGTATTTGAGGGCGTTAAGAAAAGTCCAAAGCAGTTTGCCTACCGAAATAAAATGGAGTTTTCTTTCGGAGATGAATATAAAGACGGACCGCTTTCTCTTGGTCTGCACAAAAAGGGAAGTACATATGATGTGCTGACCGTTTCGGATTGCAAATTGGTTCATGAAGATATGACGAAGATTTTGAATTGCGTTTTGACGTATTTTCAGGAAAAAGGCGTGGGATATTATAAAAAGATGCAGCATATAGGCTATCTTCGCCATTTGTTATTGAGACGCGGTGACAAAACGGGTGAAATTCTTATTAATCTTGTTACGACAACGCAGGAGGAACACGATATGCAACCGTTGGTTGACAGATTGCTTGCTCTTCAATTGGAAGGCAAGATAGTAGGTATTTTGCATATTTTAAATGATTCCTTGTCGGACGTAGTGCAGAGTGATAAAACGATTCTGTTATATGGGCAGGATTATTTTTATGAAGAACTTTTAGGCATGGAATTTAAGATTACACCATTTTCATTTTTCCAGCCAAACTCTGTCGGTGCGGAAGTTTTGTATGACACAGTGAGGGAATACATCGGTGATATTGATAACATGACAATTTATGATTTGTTCAGCGGAACGGGGACAATCGGTCAGATACTTGCGCCTGTGGCAAAAGAAGTAATCGGTGTGGAAATTATCGAGGAGGCTGTTGAGGCAGCAAAAGAAAATGCAGAACATAACGGACTTTCCAACTGTAAATTCATAGCAGGCGATGTATTTAAAGTGCTTGATGAGATTGAGGAGAAACCGGACGTGATTGTGTTAGATCCGCCAAGAGATGGTATTCACCCAAAAGCCCTTCCTAAGATATTGGATTATCAGGTGGATAAAATTGTGTATATTTCATGTAAGGTGACAAGTCTTGCAAGGGATTTGGAGATGATACAGGAGAGAGGATATAGAGTGGAGAAATGTGTGGCTGTGGATCAGTTTGCGAATACGGCACATGTGGAGACGGTCGCTCTGTTGAGTAAGGTATAAAAGAAAAAGTGTGAAAATGATTGAAATATAAAAATTTTCCGAGAGTAGGAGGACCTCAACTCTCGGATTTTTTACTTTAAATCCAATATATTCATTCATATTACTATCTTAAAAAAGACACAAAAATATGGTACAATACAAAAATGGAAACTCCCATAGCATGTACAGGAAGGACTTGCTTATCATAAAACGAATAACTAAAGGAGAGATATAATATGGCGAATGCGTTACCACGACAATTTAAAATGCTCAATGATGAATTAATAGTAGAATATTCTCCGGATACAAAAAAGACACGAAATGAAATTGAAACTCTGCTAAAAAATGCTCTGGGAGATTCTTTCGATGTAATTCAATTTTTTAAAGGGCAAAAGGTTGTTACAGGGGTTATCAAAGGCGATGATGGGAGAGCAACTTATATCATGGCTGCAAATCTGACCTTTATGGGTGGAAAAGAAGGTCAGCATCCAAAAGATTTAAAGAGAATTCAATACAATAATAATTGGAAGTTATTTTATGATAAATATTCATGTGATGGTGATGTGTTTTGGCTTGGTCTATACTCTTATGATGATGTTAATGTTTGGGCATATTTTAAACCGGAATCCTATTTGAAAAAGCATGAAGGTAAAGAGATGATTTCTGCCGGAGGGCATAAGGCACAGTATTCCTGTCACATTTTTTTAAATGATTTGTACCAGGGATATATAAACGGCTATTTTGAAAAGGTTGACAAAAATAATAATATTGTTGGTGCAATAAAAAATGAGTATTTAAAAGAATTCTTTTCTTCTGCTGAAAGAGAAGAAAGGAATCCGATCATTACAGCAATTCAAAAATTAAATAAGGAAAAAATACGTTGGAATGAGTGGATTACGGCTAAAGAAGCCATTACATATATGAAAGACCTTAAGGATAAAACAGGTTTTGGTATGTGGAAACAAAATCTTTGGAATGGCTGGCTTATAGAAGCGTATTACAGTGAGTTTTTTCATGATAATTCGTCGGAGTACGCAGACTATATAGCAACAAGTGAAAATCCATCAATTATTTCAGAATACGGGAAAATGGGTTTGGATTTGGCTTTTCCACATTGTAAATACCGTTTTATAGGTGATTTAAAAGCAGTTTGTGAGGGCGGAGGAAATACGTTATTAAATGATGAAACTAAAGTGACAGACGCTCTAAATAAGTATCATCGAATTTGGTTTATTATGTATATACATGATAAAAAACAGGGAAAAACAAATGACTATGAAATGGTAAAATGGCGCAATCATTTTATTAAAGATATGGGTGAATGGGATTTGAAAAAGCCGTTCAATGAGTTGTCTGCACGAAATACACCTCATTCTATATCGTATTCTGAAATGGTAATAATTGAATTAAATGAAATAACAAAAGAAAAGTATTTTTCAATTAGTAAGCAGTTTGGTTTGAATAGTGATGGGAAACCAAGAAATTTGAAATTTACGGTCGACAAGAACTTGTTGGATACATCAGATGACAGTTTTGTGATTTATAGATATAGACCTTAAATTTGAATGAAAAATAATTGTACTTACACCGGAGAAACTAGAAATATTAGCCGATGATGTTTTAAAAGTTGAAAGGAAATTAAACTGTTCCTATCAAGGAAAAGATGATTTTTCACATGAACAAAATTTACTCATTACTGAAAATGAGTCGGTATTGATAATAGGGTGCGGCCATGCAGGAGTAATAAATATTATGGAAAAGCCTGCATATATAAACCTAAATATTGTATAGGCGGATTTCATCTGTTTAAAAATTACAAAGTTATAAGGAAACTCAGTTTTATACCTGTCATTGCACCGGAAGAAAAGCGTTTCTCTATCTTTCTGCAAAAACTTCAAACTTATCCTATTTATCTTGTGGGGATAACCTGGAAATTTAAAGTTTTAGAAAAATGATTTGCAGAAAATAAAATGACTGTGCGATAAGGCTATGATATAATTATATGTATACAGTATATTGAAAAATATCAGAAGGGGAATCGTCAGATGAAAAGATATATTGCATTATTAAGAGGAATTAATATAAGCGGCAAAAACAGAATAACGATGTCTGACCTGAAAGCAGGTTTTATAGAACTCGGATATACAGCGGTTTCTACATATCTTAATAGTGGCAATGTTATCTTTGACAGTGGCATTGATAACAAGGAGGAACTTTCAAATGCAATAAGATTCATGATAAATAAACAGTTTGAGTTGGAAATTCCTGTTTTTGTTATTTTGCAGGAGGAACTGGAAGAGATATTAAAGAATGCTCCGGAATGGTGGGGAGACAGCAGCAAGGAAATCTATGATAACCTTATTTTTATGTTTCCAACCATATCTTATGACAGATTTTATAATGAAGTTGGAAATCCTAAAGAAGCATATGAGAAAATTTATCATTATAAAAACGTGATTTTTTGGTCTTTTAGCCGCAAAGATTATCAAAAGACAAATTGGTGGTTAAAGACTGCCAACTCAAAGGTAAGCAATGAGATTACAATCCGGACAGCAAATACGGTAAGAAAAATTGTTAACATGTAATGATACTAGAAATTTTGAAATTAGGAGTGGGAATTATGGCGTCAAGTAAACAATATTTGGAATTTATTTTAGGGCAGTTATCTGAATTAGATGAAATTACATATCGAGCCATGATGGGAGAATTTATTATATATTATCGAGGTAAGATTGTAGGCGGTATTTATGATGATAGATTACTTGTCAAAGCAGTAAAATCAGCAATTAGTTATATGCCAACAGCCCTGTATGAATTACCCTATGAGGGAGCAAAAGAAATGTTGTTGGTAGATGAAGTTGACAATAAGGAATTTTTAGCAGTTCTGTTTAATGCTATGTATGAGGAGTTACCAACTCCAAAGCCGAAAAAAAAGAAATAGACAATTTTGAATTTTTGTGGAGGTTTTATATAATGGAATATATTAAGGTGACGAGCGAAAATATAGAAAAAGAACATATATGCTGTGCGATTTCTAATAACAATGACATTCAAGTATCTTCAAAAAAAGCATGGTTGTCAGAACGATTTGAAGATGGTTTGGTTTTTCTGAAAAGCACAGAAAGAGGAAAGTGCTTTATTGAATATATCCCTGCTGAAAATGCATGGAATCCGATTTCAGCAGATGGTTATATGTACATTAATTGCTTATGGGTTGCAGGTTCATTTAAGGGGCATGGTTATTCAGCCGATTTATTAAATGCTTGTATTGAGGACAGTAAAAATAAAGGTAAAAAAGGCTTGTGTATTTTAGCAGCGGCAAAGAAGAAGCCATTTTTAGTTGATTCTAAATTTCTGAAACATAAAGGATTTCAAGTATGTGATGAAGCCGATAACGGTATTCAGTTATGGTATTTAGCATTCGTAGAGAATGCCACATTGCCACAATTCAAAGAATGTGCTAAACACCCCCATACTGATGAAATGGGTTATGTTTTGTATTATACAAGTCAATGTCCATTTAATGCGAAGTATGTTCCTGTGATTGAGGGGATTGCAAAAGAAAAAGCAATACAATTCACTACAATTCATTTACAGAGTAAAGAGGAAGCACAAAAAGCTCCGACACCAATCACAACATATGCATTGTTTTTAGATGGCAACTACATCACGAATGAACAGATGAACGACAAGCGATTTTTGAAATTATTAGAGAAGTAAACTTCCGGTTTATCGAAAAATGAACGTAGCAATAAAACGAGATTTATGGGGGATAGCATATGGATAAAGAAGGTTTGTTATTCAATATAGACAAAGTTCATACTACGGAAATGGGAATTGGTAGAATAAAGAAAAATCTCAAATTAGATACCGATGACGTGGTTGAGTGGTGTAAGAATAGGGTGCTAGATGAAGGGTGCAATATCTACAAGCAGGGAAAGAATTGGTATTGTGAAATTGTTATTACAGCGTAGCTTTTGTCTTAGTTCATAGAGTGCCGTAAAGTGCCTATTTACAGGCTTTTCACGGGTTTTATGAATTTATCACATTTCATCAAAAATCGTCAATATACAAAAAATTGGTGTCAAAATTGGTGTCAAATAACCTTAATTTGAGATTTTGATGAGTAACACATCAGTATAAAAAATTGAATATTTTATAGACTATGGAACGCCTAAAATGACGTTCCTTTTCTATTTCCAGCCGTTCTTATTGGACGGCTATTTTATTACCGAAAATGAAAGGAGCATTAGATTTATGAAAAAGATGTTAAAACGATTGTGTACGGGCTTTTTAGCTCTTGCAACTGTCGTTACTGCTTTACCGACTACACCCGTTCATGCAGAAAGTAAGCAATACTGGACGGAGTCAAAAGAGCGTGTCGGTATCGTTGAAAAAGTAATGAATGACGGTTCGATTGGTTCTACCTTTAATGAGGGACATTTGACCGTTGAGGGCGAGGACGCTTACTGTATCGACATTAACACAGATTTTAAGAATGGTTACAAGACCAGAGCTGACGCAAGCACCCGTATGAGTGCCGACCAAATAAGCGACGTTGCCTTATCTATCGAATATGTGAAACAGTACACAGACAGCCACAGCGGAATAAGCAAAAATCACGCTTACCTTTTAAGACAACTTGTTGTCTGGCAAAGATTGAGCGTACATCTTGGCTGGCAATGTGATAACGTGCGAGCTTCTTATGATGAAATTCCAAAGGCAACGCAGGACGAAGTTTTCGCTGGTGCAAAAGCCTTTGTCAAAGAGAATAAAGGACGCTATGAATGTGGCGGTTATATCTACTCTGGCGAGGGGCAGGAATTGGGACAATTCTGGGCGAAACTCAATGTCGGGAATGCAAAACTGCAAAAGACTTCCAGTAATACCAGCATTACAGAGGGTAACGGGAATTACTCTATCGCTGGTGCAACATACGGTGTCTTTTCTGATAAGGACTGCACAAAACAGCTTGCCACCCTTACGACTGATGAAAATGGAAATACGGACGTTGTAGAGGTAACGGCTGGCACAGTTTATATCAAGGAATTATCCGCACCAGCAGGATATAAAGTAGATAAAACGGTCTATCCATTGACAATCAAAGCTGGCGAAACAGCAACCTTAAAAGTATCAGATACACCGAAAGTAACGGACACTTTGATTGAACTTTTCAAGATAGATATGGAAACACAGAAAGACAATCCGCAGGGGGACGCTTCTCTAGCAGGTGCGGAGTTTACATGGAAGTATTATGACGGTTACTACAACAAGAACAATCTTCCAGAAAAAGCTACTCACACATGGACGACAAAGACAATCGCTGAAAAGGACAGCGACGGTACAATCCATTATGTTACAAAATTAGCAGACGCATACAAAGTATCTGGCGACAGCTTCTATATGCAGGACGGGAAAGCCGTTCTTCCTTTAGGAACGCTAACCGTTGAGGAAACAAAAGCTCCAAACGGGTACTTATTGGACGGTGCGTATATGCAGGCTGGCGACAAGTCCGAACAGATTAAGGGCTTATATGTAACACAGATTACCGAGGACGGCGACCTTGTCGTATTATCTGGAAGTAACCAGTTTTCAGTATCAGACAAAGTCATTCGTGGCGGTGTGAAAATCCAGAAACGAGATTTAGAAACGGGCGATACAAAGCCACAAGGAAGTGCTACTTTGAAAGATACTGCCTTTGACATCATTTCCTTAAATGATAATGAGGTATTGGTTGAGGGCAAATTATACAAGAAAAATGAAGTGGTAAAAACAATCCATACGGATATTGAGGGTGTCGCTTCTACTTCTGCCGACCTTTTACCTTATGGAAAATTCCGTATCGTTGAGAGTAAAGCTCCAAACGGTTACTTGACAGACGGTGCAAAACCGATTGATTTTGCAATCACAGAGAACGGAAAAATCGTGGACTTAACCGACGAAGCCCATTCTATCTACAATCAGATTAAGCGTGGGGATATTGAGGGCGTGAAAATTGGTGCAGGCACACACAAGCGTCTTGCTGATGTTCCCTTTAGGATCACAAGCAAGACAACGGGAGAAAGTCATGTCGTAGTAACTGATGATAACGGGCAATTCTCCACTTCTTCTGACTGGGCTTCTCATAAGCATAATACCAACGCAGGAAAGACCAGCGAGGACGGTGTGTGGTTTGGAACTTCTGAACCAGATGATAGCAAAGGGGCGTTGCCTTATGATACTTACATCATTGAAGAATTACGCTCTGACGGCAACAAAGGCTTTGAACTTATCCCACCATTTGAAATCGTAGTATCAAGAAACAATCTTGTGATTGATTTAGGGACTTTGACTGATGAATACGAAAAAGAAATCTCTATCCATACCACAGCGACCAGCAAGGACGGCGAAAAGACAATCCTTGCAGGAAAAGAGGTTACGATTGTTGATACCGTCAAATTAGACGGACTTACAAAAGGCACAAAATATCAGCTCAAAGGCTGGCAGATGTTAAAGGAAGAAAACGCCGAGCTTATCATTGACGGAAAGCGTGTAGAAAATGATTATACCTTTATCGCTGATGATGAAGAAATGAAAGTGGAAATTTCCTATACATTCAATGCGTCTGCTTTAGGTGGCAAGAACCTTGTTACCTTTGAAGAATTGTATGATTTAAGCAATCCAGACGAACCCGTAAAAGTTGCGGAACACAAAGACATTGAGGACGACGGACAGACGGTACTTATCACAGAGCGTATCATCAAAATACATACGACTGCTACGGATAAGGACGGCAACAAAGAGTTTGAAGCAGGAAAAGACGTTACAATCATTGATACCGTAACTTTAGAGGGCTTAGAAGTCGGCACACAGTACAAACTTGTAGGCTGGCAGATGTTGAAAGAAGAAAATGCAGAGCTTCTTATCAATGAAAAACGTGTGGAAAGTGATTACACCTTTACCGCAGACAGCGAAATTATGAAAGTGGAAGTTGCCTTTACCTTTGACGCTACTTCTCTTGACGGCAAACAGCTTGTAACTTTTGAAGAATTGTACGATTTAAGCAATCCAGACGAGCCAAAGAAAGTTATCGAGCATAAAGACATTGAGGACGAGGGACAGACGATTACCTTTAAGGAAAAACCCGAAGTCCCAGAAGAACCAGAGCAACCCGAAACGCCACAGACACCAGATACACCGCATAAAACAGACAGTCCAAAAACTGGCGATAGCACAAACCTTTACGGACTGCTTGCACTTCTTTTGACTTCTGGTGCTGGACTGGCAGGTATCTTCTTCTGCAAACGCCGTAAAATGAAGAAATCATAAGGCGGTAACGGTATGAGAAAAGGAAAATCACGCTCTCCGCCGAAGCTGTCAAACGGCAGACTTCCGCTTATTCTGGCTTGTCTGCCAACAACCTGCAAGAACACGGATAGTCAAGGGTGCGTAAGCATTTATTTTACCCTTTACTATCGGTGGGATTGCTGGTACTTCCCGAACCGCCAGAATAAGAAATCACAATCAAAAAACTTATCAAATATAGAAAGAAACGAGGTAAAACAATATGGAAATGAAATATGTTGTGCCAGATATGGCACAGTCTTTTGGAACTCTTGAATTTGCAGGCGAAAGTGAGCCAGTTTTTGAAAGAGATAAAAATAACCGCAGGGTCTTAGCTAGACGAAGTTATAACCTTTATTCTGACGTACAGAAAGGCGAAAATGTTGTGGTAGAAATTCCCGTACAGGCTGGCGAAAAGCATTTCAAGTATGAACAGAAAGTAAAACTTGTCAATCCGAAGTTATACGGCAGAGGTTACGCAATCGGGGATATGGGACATACCGATTATGTGTTGCTTGCTGATGATATTGTCGCAGTTGAAGAAAAGTAAAGGAGTGAAGAATTTATGAGATTATCAAACGGATTTGTCATTGACAAAGAGAAAACATTTGGAGAATTAAAATTTACAGTGGTGCGTGATGTATTCTTACAGAATGAGGACGGGACACCGAGTACCCAGCTTAAAAAGCGTATCTATGATTTGAAGTGCAGTCTGCATGGTGGAATTATCCCCGTGTCTGTACCGCCAGAAGTACCATTAAGGGAATTTCCGTACAATGCAGTTGTAGAGCTTGTCAATCCCGTAGCCGATACCGTATCACGAAAAACCTTTACGGGTGCAGATGTGGACTGGTATGTAAAGGCAGAGGATATTGTGTTGAAGAATAAAGGAAACCAGAACGCAGGCAGTCCACAAAACCATACACCGCAAGGACAGCCAAAAAACAAATAGTCTATAATTTATCAGACATAAAATGTCAAAAGTATTTGACATTACAGGAAGCTTCTGTTATATTTAAAATGTCAAAAACATTTGACATTTTAAAGCATATATGAAAGGAGCTGAATGTTATGGCTATGCCAGTAGGAGCAATGATTTTTCTGGGGAGTATTCTTATAGGTTTTACAATACTGGATATTCTTATGCTGGTATCTCTTTTGAAACCGGGAGATGAACGTAATCAAATTATTGTATGGAAAGCAAGTTCTTTTACTTTGTTATCAATAACTGGTTCATTAGTATTAGATATTATTGAAAGTTATGTACGAGCACAACCTTTAACAATTAACCCTTTAATTCACTTAGAAGTCATTGCTATTGTTTATTTTCTATCTCTTATGTTTTTCAAAAAAAGACATGGAGGGTAAGAATGGAAAATTTAATCAGAAATAGGCGGAAAGAATTAGGGTTATCTCAAGTAGAGTTAGCTAAAAAATGTGGCGTTTCTCGTCAAACAGTAAATGCAATAGAAAATAACAAATACGACCCTACCTTGACTTTAGCATTTAATCTTGCGAAAGAACTCAAGACCACGGTTGATGAATTGTTTATCCACAACTAATTTAAAATATTAGTAATTAAAGAAGAAGCAGTTAGTCTTAGGATTGACTGCTTTTTTCATACCCAGGAGTGATTGATTTATGCAAAAGATTTGGAACAAAGGACACCGTATCAGAGCCAGCGACAAGCACCTTGTTTACCACTTTTCCATAGGGACGCTTCTGTTTGTATTCGTGGCGGTTCTCCTGCTACTGAATAGCAAACAGCTTATGCGTACCGACTGGGAGCATTTCAGCTTGTTAGAAAACGGCTTGACGCTTTCCCCTTATAACTTCATAACCATACTGATAGCGACTGGTGTTTGTGCATTGGTCGCTTTTCTGTATTACCGCTTCTGTTACGACAGTTTCAAGAAGCTCCTGCACCGTCAAAAGCTGGCAAGAATGATACTGGAAAATAAGTGGTATGAAGCCGATACCGTACAAGACAGCGGTTTTTTTACTGACCTGCAAAGCAGATCAAGGGAAAAAATCGTCTGGTTTCCAAAGATTTATTATCAAATGGAAAAGGGACTGCTTCATATCCGCTGTGAAATTACGCTGGGAAAATATCAAGACCAGCTTTTGCGGTTAGAGGATAAGCTGGAAAGTGGCTTGTATTGCGAGCTGACCGACAAGACCCTGCATGACGGCTATATCGAATATACCCTGCTTTATGATATGATAGCGAACCGCATTACCATTGATGAAGTACGGGCAGAAAACGGCTGTCTTAGACTGATGAAAAATCTTGTCTGGGAATATGACGCACTCCCTCACGCTCTGATTGCTGGTGGGACTGGTGGCGGTAAAACTTATTTTCTACTGACACTCATTGAAGCCTTATTACATACAAACGCTGTCCTTTATGTCTTAGACCCGAAGAACGCTGACCTTGCGGACTTAGGGACAGTTATGGGAAATGTGTATCATACCAAAGAAGAAATGATAGATTGTGTCAATGCTTTTTATGAGGGCATGGTAAGGCGAAGTGAGGAAATGAAGCGACACCCGAACTATAAGACGGGCGAAAACTACGCCTATCTGGGACTGCCACCCTGCTTTCTTATCTTTGATGAATATGTGGCGTTTTTTGAAATGCTGGGGACAAAGGAAAGCGTGAGTTTACTTAGCCAGTTAAAGAAAATCATTATGCTGGGACGGCAGGCAGGTTATTTCCTTATCGTTGCCTGCCAGCGTCCAGACGCAAAGTATTTCTCAGACGGTATCAGAGATAACTTCAATTTCCGTGTAGGGCTTGGGCGTATCAGCGAATTGGGTTACGGTATGCTGTTTGGTTCAGATGTGAAAAAGCAGTTTTTCCAGAAGCGTATCAAGGGGCGTGGCTATTGTGATGTGGGAACAAGCGTTATCAGTGAATTTTACACGCCGTTAGTCCCAAAAGGACATGATTTTTTGCAGACCATAGGCTCTCTTGCACAAGCAAGGCAGGACGGGACGGCGACGTGCGAAGCGAAAGGCGACGGCACGGACTAGCCGTTGCTGGTGTGGCGTAAGCCACGCCAGCAGGTAAAACCCCTCAGTATCTAACAGAGGGGTACGTTTGCAAATAGACAATAGACAAAAAACATAGGAAACAAAAGGCTTCTGGCATGGTTTCCTAGCAAAAATCGGCTGTGAAGTCGCCTTAAAAAACTTCACACTTTACAGATTGGGGGTATGGTTCTGAATGAAGAACAATGGATAAAAGAATTACGGGAGAAACGGATTGCTTACGGTATCTCACAAGGCAGGCTGGCGGTGGCTTCTGGCATTACAAGGGAATATCTCAACAAGATAGAAAGCGGAAAAATGAAGCCGTCAAAAGAACTGCTGGAAACTCTGCATAAGGAACTGGCAAGGTTCAATCCAGAAGCACCGCTTACCATGCTGTTTGATTATGTAAAAATTCGTTTTCCCACGCTGGATATACAGCACATCATCAAAGATATATTAAAACTGAATATCAACTATATGCTCCATGAAGATTACGGGCGTTACAGCTATACGGAGCATTACTCTTTAGGGGACATCTTTATTTATACTTCGGCTGACGAAGAAAAAGGTGTCCTTTTAGAGTTAAAGGGGCGTGGTTGCAGGCAGTTTGAAAGTTACCTGCTGGCACAACAAAGAAGCTGGTATGACTTTCTCATGGACGCATTAGTAGACGGTGGCGTGATGAAGCGTATCGACCTTGCTATCAACGACCATACGGGCATTTTGGATATTCCAGAGCTTGCGGAAAAATGCAGGAAACGGGAATATATCGGAAAGTCCAGAAGTTATAAGTTTTACCAGTCGGGCGAGCTTATCAAGCACAGAGAGGACGACAGAGAATATATGGGACGTACCCTTTATCTTGGTTCACTGAAATCAGATGTGTATTTCTGTATCTATGAAAAGGACTATGAGCAGTACGTCAAGTTAGGGACACCTCT
Organism: Lachnospiraceae bacterium; assembly: GCA_902381685.1. Classification (GTDB taxonomy): domain Bacteria; phylum Bacillota; class Clostridia; order Lachnospirales; family Lachnospiraceae; genus Faecalimonas. The sequence goes on from LR698958.1 coordinate 764,622, forward strand.
GGAAGAAGCCGACATTATCAACCGTTTTGAGATACGACTTCGCAATGAACGTGCCTATTATGCAGTACGAGATTTGCTGACGTATTATGACGCAGAGCAGACCGCTTTTTCTATCATCAATCAGTATGTGCGGTTTGTTGATGAAGAACCAGACAAGCGAAAAAATGACTGGAAACTCAATGACCGCTGGGCGTGGTTTATCGGGGATAATCGGCAAAGTCTGAAACTAACGACAAAGCCAGAGTCTTATACCTTAGACCGTACATTGCGGTGGGTACAACGGCAGGTAGCACCGACCTTGAAAATGCTGAAAAAGATTGATAAGGGAAACGGTACAGACTACATGGAAACGATTGAAAAGCAGGCAGTCTTGAGTGAAAAACATGAAATGATAATCAAACAGCAGACGACCCCTGCAAAAGATTTGGTGGAAAGTTAGGAGTGATAAAAAATGTGGGAATTAGTACAAGACTTCCTGCTGGTATCTACTTAGGGTTCAAACGTGAGTTTTCAAAGCTCATTGGCTTCTTAGTAGTTGCTCTTGTTGCTGTCGGATTGGTATTCAATGCTGGCGGTGTGAAAGATGTACTGTTAGAACTGTTCAATAAGATTATCGGTGCTTAGATGTTTGTTGTAGAACAAAGGACGTAATGATATAATAGAAGCACTAAAAAGATATTGGAGGATAAAATGTGAAGCAAGCAGTAGAAACATATCATGAAATAGGGCTTATTTCTCAACCAGATGGAGTAAAACTCTCCGATAGAAAGCTAATAGTAAATTACATATATCATATATCATTTTATATAGATGAATTTTATCGCTCTATGATGTGTATAAGTAATGAAAATTTCTTTCAAGCAGATTTATATGGTGGAGATAATAAAGAAATGCGTATTCAATATTACCGACATCATTCTTGGAATTTATTAAATTATTTAGGAATGATAAAGGACGGTATTGATAAATTGAATGAAATTGAGGTGTCTAAAGATTTGCTGGAGTATGATTTTGAAAAATCAACTCGAAATCTTATTGTTCATATCTATGAAAAAATGAACAAGATAAATGAAACATCTGGTCTGTTACATGGTTTCAATGTTATCATGGACGAAAAAGATGTATTCCTGAGAGATATAAAAGAGCCTATATTCAATTTAGATTTGCTAAAAGAAGAAATTACTATGGTAATCATTGATAGAAGAAAGACACCACCTATTGAACATAATTACAAAGTTGAACTAAATCATCTAAAAAATAGTATAGATATGTTGAAAGCACAAGTTGAAAAAGTAACTCAATATATAAGAGAAGCATGGTATCCAAACCAATCATTTCGTGTTTCTGTGAAGCAGTAAATCATAACGGTTTACTGCTTTTTTCTTATCTAAATTTCAGATTGGAGTGATGAAATGAACGACATTTTTAAGGATATGCAGGCAAAAGTCGGCTGTAATTATCTTTCTGACCTGCCCTCTTACAAGCGTAAGGTATGGCAGGAAATGAAACGGCTGAACCCTGCCGATTATCCGAAAAAGCAACTGGAAGATTTTTCTATTTATGTGTTTGGTATGTCGTACCAGACCTTAAAAGATGTGATGAACCAACAGAGAGGAAGTGAAAAATAATGCAGGAATTAAGAGTACAGATTGAAGCTGTCCCAACAGTCGAGGGAGATATACTGTCCGCATGGTTTACCCTGCCTTTGCAGAGATTGACGAACGCCTAGTCCGATACTTCAATTTTGAAGCCTACGGACAGTATCTTGACGACAATGGAAAATTCATAGAAACGGAACACGGTATCTACGAACTTCCATAGAAATGAGGTGGTCTAATGAGCGTATCGGGCTGAATGGACGTTATGAAGAATACGCTATCCATGATAGCGAAAACTTCCCCTGCGAGCTGGAAGAATATACGTCCATAGAAGAACTGAACCGTATCTATGAGCTGATACAAGACTTTCCAGAGGAAGTATTGGATAAGCTGGACGATTTTATTTCCTACTATGGCGACCTTGAAGAACTGGCAGACCATATCGGCGATATTATCTGCTATTCGGGGTGTGAAACAATGGAAGATGTAGCGTACCACAAGATTTATGAAGAAAATGTACTTGGGGAAATACCGCCTGCCTTTTTCCATTACATAGACTGTGAAGCCTACGGCAGAGATATTGAAATTCAAGACTATTTTGTAAAAACAAGGTACGGTATGTGTGAAATCAAACGATAAGCTGGAAGATCAGCAACAAGCATTGTTGCTACTGACAGCGTATTTCTCTTTAAGGGACAGTCTGAAAATGGCTGTCCTTTTCCATTTAGAAATTTACGAAAGGAGCTGAAACAACTTGAAAAAGATTAAAAGCTACACGGGTATCTGGAACGTGGAAAAAGTCTTATATGCAATCAATGACTTTAACTTACCCTTTCCCGTTACCTTTACACAGATTACATGGTTTGTGATTACAGAATTTATCATCATTCTGTTTGGGGATATGCCCCCACTTTCCATGATTGAGGGAGCATTTCTCAAATACTTCGGTATTCCCGTTGCTCTCACTTGGTTTATGTCGCAGAAAACCTTTGACGGAAAGAAGCCGTACAGCTTTTTGAAATCACAGATAACCTATGCCCTGCGACCGAAAATCACTTATGCAGGAAAAGCCGTAAAACTACATAAGCAGATATTGAATGAAACAATCACGGCAGTGAGGAGTGTGAACTATGTTCCCGATAAAATATATTGACAACAACCTTGTCTGGAACAAGGACAATGAGGTCTTCGCCTACTATGAGCTGATACCGTACAACTATTCTTTCCTATCCGCAGAGCAGAAATTTATCGTGCATGACAGTTTCCGACAGCTTATCGCACAGTCCCGTGAGGGTAAAATTCATGCCTTGCAAATTGCCACGGAAAGCTCAATCCGCAGTATGCAGGAGCAGTCAAAGAAACTGGTAACGGGCAAACTTCGTGAGGTGGCAGTCCAGAAAATAGACGAACAGACCGAAGCGTTAGTATCTATGATTGGGGACAATCAAGTGGACTACCGCTTTTTTCTTGGCTTTAAGCTCATGGTTACGGAAGAACAGTTCAATCTGAAGAACATCAAAAAATCGGCGTGGCTGACATTCAAGGAATTTCTCCATGAAGTGAACCACACGCTGATGAATGATTTTGTTTCCATGTCGAATGATGAAATCAACCGTTACATGAAAATGGAAAAGTTACTGGAAAATAAAATCTCCCGTCGCTTTAAGGTGCGTCGTTTGGAAATCAATGATTTTGGGTATCTCATGGAACATCTTTACGGCAGGGACGGTATCGCCTATGAAGATTATGAGTACCAGCTACCAAAGAAGAATTATAAGAAAGAAACGCTGATAAAATACTACGACCTTATCCGTCCGACAAGATGTGTGATTGAGGAAAGCCAGCGGTATTTACGATTGGAACATGAGGACAAGGAAAGTTATGTGTCCTACTTTACCGTCAATGCGATTGTCGGGGAGCTTGATTTTCCGTCCTCTGAAATCTTCTATTTCCAGCAACAGCAGTTCACATTCCCCGTCGATACTTCTATGAATGTAGAAATCGTGGAGAACCGAAAAGCATTAACGACCGTTCGCAACAAGAAAAAGGAATTGAAAGACCTTGACAATCACGCCTATCAAGCAGGAAGTGAAACCAGCTCAAATGTGGTGGACGCTTTAGACAGCGTAGACGAGCTGGAAACAGACTTAGACCAGAGCAAAGAAAGTATGTATAAGTTAAGCTACGTCATACGGGTGTCTGCACCCGATCTTGACGAGCTGAAACGCCGTTGTGATGAAGTCAAGGACTTTTACGATGACCTCAATGTAAAGCTGGTGCGTCCTGCTGGGGATATGCTGGGGCTTCATTCAGAATTTCTTCCTGCCAGCAAGCGATATATCAATGACTATGTGCAGTATGTAAAATCAGATTTCTTGGCAGGACTTGGCTTTGGTGCGACCCAGCAGTTAGGGGAAAGTACGGGTATCTATATGGGCTATTCCGTTGATACGGGAAGAAATGTGTACCTGCAACCGTCCCTTGCCAGTCAAGGCGTGAAAGGCACAGTTACCAACGCTTTAGCTTCTGCTTTTGTCGGTTCGCTTGGCGGTGGAAAGTCGTTCTGCAATAATCTTCTGGTGTATTATTCGGTTCTCTTTGGGGGACAAGCGGTTATCTTAGACCCAAAATCCGAGCGTGGCAACTGGAAAGAAACGCTCCCAGAAATCGCCCATGAAATCAATATCGTAAACTTAACCAGCGATAAAGGAAATGCAGGGCTTCTTGACCCGTTTGTGATTATGAAGAATGTCAAAGACGCTGAAAGTCTGGCAATCGACATCTTGACATTCCTTACAGGTATTTCCTCTAGGGACGGCGAAAAATTCCCCGTACTTCGTAAGGCGGTGCGTTCCGTTACCCAGAGCGACAGTCGGGGCTTGCTCCATGTGATAGACGAGCTACGCCGTGAAGATACGCCAGTATCAAGAAATATCGCAGACCATATCGACAGCTTCACAGACTACGACTTTGCACACCTGCTCTTTTCAGACGGTACGGTAGAAAATGCTATCAGTCTGGATAACCAGCTTAACATTATTCAAGTAGCCGACCTTGTACTGCCAGATAAAGATACCACCTTTGAAGAATACACGACCATTGAATTATTGTCGGTATCTATGCTGATTGTGATTAGTACCTTTGCCCTTGATTTTATCCATTCCGACAGAAGTATTTTTAAGATTGTCGATTTGGACGAAGCGTGGGCGTTCTTAAATGTGGCACAAGGCGAAACCTTATCAAATAAGCTGGTGCGTGCTGGACGAGCTATGCAGGCAGGCGTTTATTTCGTTACACAATCTTCTGGCGACGTATCAAAGGAAAGTCTGAAAAACAATATCGGCTTGAAATTTGCTTTCCGTTCTACTGACATTAACGAGATAAAACAGACCTTAGAGTTTTTCGGTATCGACAAGGACGACGAAAACAACCAGAAACGGCTTCGTGATTTGGAGAACGGACAATGCTTATTGCAGGACTTATACGGGCGTGTCGGTGTGGTGCAGATACACCCAGTCTTTGAAGAACTGTTACACGCTTTTGATACCAGACCGCCCGTACAGAGAAATGAGGTGGAGTGATGAAAGAAAGGATAAAAGGTGCGTTCACAAAAAAGAAGATTTTCCACTTTCTCAAAATGGCTCTGTTTGTCGTGGCACTTTCCCTTATCCTGCTTTCACTCTTGGGGACGGTGGCTCATGCGACGGGGCTTGTGGACGATACCATAAACGCAGAAAATCTTTACTCAAAATACCCCCTTTCCAACTACCAGCTTGATTTTTATGTGGATAATAGCTGGTCGTGGTTGCCGTGGAACTGGCTGGACGGGATTGGAAAATCGGTACAGTATGGTTTGTATTGCATTACCAACTTCGTCTGGACGATAAGTCTTTATTTAAGTAATGCCACGGGTTATGTGGTGCAGGAAGCCTATAAGCTGGACTTCATCAACGATATGGCAGACAGTATCGGAAAGAGCATACAGACTTTAGCAGGCGTTACCGAGAACGGCTTTTCTTCTACGGGCTTCTATGTTGGTTTCCTGCTTCTCATTATCTTAGTGGTGGGAATGTATGTTGCATATACGGGACTAATAAAAAGGGAAACCAGCAAGGCACTTCACGCTGTTATCAACTTTGTGGTGGTGTTCATTCTGTCCGCTTCTTTTATTGCCTATGCTCCCGACTACATCAAGAAGATAAATGAATTTTCAAGTGATATTAGTACCGCTTCACTTGACTTGGGAACAAAAATCATGCTCCCTAATTCTGACAGCGAGGGCAAGGACAGCGTGGACTTGATACGGGACAGCCTATTTTCTATTCAAGTGGAACAGCCGTGGCTCTTGCTTCAATTTGGGAATAGCAACGCAGAGGAAATCGGGACAGACCGTGTAGAAGCTCTCGTATCGGCAAGCCCAGAGGACGAGGACGGAAAGACTAGAGAGGAAGTTGTAAAAACAGAAATCGAGGACAACGACAACAACAATCTGACAATACCGCAGGTGGTAAATCGTTTGGGTATGGTGTTCTTCCTCTTGTTCTTCAACTTAGGGATAACTATATTTGTATTCTTGCTTACGGGCATGATGTTGTTCAGCCAGATACTTTTTATCATCTTTGCAATGTTTTTACCTATCAGCTTTTTACTATCCATGATACCGAGTTATGAAAGCATGGCAAAGCAGGCAATCGTAAGGGTGTTTAATACCATAATGACACGGGCAGGAATAACGCTTATTGTAACGGTGGCGTTCAGCATTTCCAGTATGTTTTATAACATTTCCACAGACTATCCGTTTTTCATGGTGGCGTTCTTGCAGATAGTATGTTTCGCTGGTATTTACATGAAGCTGGGCGACTTAATGAGTATGTTCTCTTTGAACGCTAACGACAGTCAAAGCATGGGACGAAGAATTTTCCGCAGACCGTATCTGTTTATGCGACATAGGGCTAGGCGTATGGAACACCGTATTGCAAGGGTTGTAAGTGCTGGCGGTATTTCGGGCGGTGTGGCTGGTGCGGTGGCTGGAAGTGCCGTTGCTAACAAACGAGCGGAAAGAAAAAATAATGTTTCTAAAGAAAATCGGGGCAATACCACTTCCAGCATGGGACAGCGTGCAGGCTCAAAGGTGGGAGCTGTTTTAGATACGAAAAATAAAGTGAAAGACAAGGCAAACGCTGTCAAAGAAAACATCAAGGATATGCCGACACAGACCGCTTATGCGGTGTATTCCGCAAAGGAAAAGGCAAAGTCCAGCGTGTCCGACTTTAAGCGTGGCATGGTGCAGGAACAGCAGTCCAGACAGACGGGACGTTTGGAAAAGCAGGAACAGCATAAGAAAAATATCGCTGACAAGCGTATGGAGCTTCAAAAGACACAAGAAGCAAGGCAGGCACAGCGAAAGGCTGACGGATCAGCGACAACGGGAGCTACCCGTCCCCATGAGCGACCAGCCACAGCTTCAAAGCCGAGTGCGGAAAAAATGCAGGAAATCAAACGTCCTGCCACAGCTCCAACTCCGAAAGCAAGTGAGCCAGTCAAGACAACTGTTATCAAAGAGCGTCCGCTATCTTCTGGTGCTTCTGATAGGAAAGCGACCCAGTCTGCACAGCCAGTACATAGGCAGAATGTAGAAAAAGTGGTATCGCAGGAAACACGCCAGAATTACACAAAAGACCGCAGGACAAAGGTTCAGCAGACCCAGAACGTCCAGAAGAACCAGCAGACCACAGAGAAAACCCGTAACCTTGTAACGAAGAAAGGGCAGAAGAAAAAATGAAACTGAAACATATCGCTATTATTGGCAGTCTGTTTCCTATCCTCTTTTCTCTGGTGCTTTTCTTTGGGGTGTTGATTAGTGCGGACAGCGACGACGAGAACAGCAACTTTTCTTCTGGCATTACGGGTATGAATTTATCCGCAGAAGTCTTGAAACATCAGCCTATGGTGGAAAAATATGCCAGAGAATACGGTATTTCCGAGTATGTCAATGTGCTATTGGCTATCATTCAAGTAGAAAGTGGCGGTACGGCAGAAGATGTTATGCAGAGTTCGGAAAGTCTGGGACTACCGCCCAACTCTTTAGATACGGAAAGCTCAATCAAGCAGGGGTGTAAGTATTTTGCGTCCCTGCTTTCTTCCTGCAAAAATCAAGGTATCGACGATTTGAATGTAGCGATACAGTCCTATAACTATGGCGGTGGCTATGTGGGATATGTGGCAGGAAAAGGAAAGAAACACACTTTTAATCTTGCGGAAAATTTTGCCCGTGAGAAATCGGGTGGAAAGAAAGTAACCTATACCAACCCGATAGCTGTTGCGAAGAACGGGGGCTGGCGGTACGGCTATGGAAATATGTTCTATGTGGAATTAGTCAATCAGTATTTAGCAGTTCCGCAGGTGTCGGGAGAACTGGCACAAAAGGTAATGAATGAAGCGTTGAAATATCAAGGCTGGAAGTATGTATATGGCGGTAGCAATCCCAACACTTCCTTTGACTGTTCGGGGCTAACGCAATGGTGCTATGGAAAAGCTGGTATCTCCTTACCGAGAACGGCACAAGCCCAGTATGACGCTACCCAACATCTGCCACTCTCGCAGGCAAAGGCTGGGGACTTGGTATTTTTCCATTCTACCTATAACGCTGGTACTTATGTAACGCACGTTGCAATTTATGTAGGAAATAACCAGATGTACCATGCAGGAAATCCGATAGGATATGCAGACTTAAATAGTAGTTACTGGCAACAGCACTTAATTGGTGCAGGACGAGTAAAACAATAGAAAGGACTCAGAAAATATGTTTAAGAAGAATAAGAAACAGACAGAAAATATCAAAGAAAAAAAGGTGCGTACTGTCAAGGTAGGCACACATCAAAAAACCGTGATTGCGTTGTGGGCGGTGCTTATCGCAAGCGTGAGCTTTGGGGTGTATAAGAATTTTACGGCTATCGACCAACACACGACCCATGAAAAAGAAATCATAGAGCTTCGCTTGCAGGACACCAACGGGATAGAAAATTTCGTGAAGAACTTTGCGAAGTCTTATTACACATGGAATAACAGCAAAGAAGCGATTGAAGCAAGGACGCAGGCTATTAACGGTTATCTGACAAAAGAATTGCAGGACTTGAATGTAGATACCATTAGAACCGATATACCGACCAGCTCCACAGTTACAGATGTGATTGTGTGGCATATCGAGCAATCGGGAACGGACACTTTTTCTGCTACCTACGAAGTAGATCAGCAGATAAAAGAGGGAGAACAGACAAGCAATGTGAAAGCAACCTATACGGTAAAAGTCCATATGGACGCTGACGGGGATATGGTAATCGTTCAGAACCCTACCCTTGCATCAGCAGTTGAAAAATCGGACTATGAGCCTAAGACACCAGAAGCAGACGCAAGTGTAGACGCTGATACTGTCAATGACGCTACCGCATTTCTGGAAACATTCTTTAAGCTGTACCCGACAGCCACAGAAAAAGAGCTTGCTTATTATGTATCGGGGAATGTGATTGAACCTATCGGCAGGGACTACCTTTATTCTGAACTAGTAAACCCTATCTTTACAAAGGACGGGGACAATGTGAAAGTCAAGGTTGCCGTGAAATTTCTCGATAATCAGACAAAGGCAACGCAGGTGTCGCAGTATGAGCTTGTGCTACATAAGGATAGTAACTGGAAGATTGTAGGGTAAATGATAAAGCGTGTATTTTGGGAAAGCGGTACACGCTATTCAAAAAACTTTAATTATTTGAATTGAGAGGTCTTGAAAAAAATAGTCAATGTAATAGAATTATCATTAACCGAAATGGTCAAAGGAGAGTTGTTATGCAAATCAATGAAAAATTTTATAGTCTATCCAAAGAGAAGCAACAAATGATAATAAATGCAGGATTGGAATGTTTTGGAAAATACGGCTATCAAAAAGCAAATACAGAAAAAATTGCATTAAAAGCAGGTATATCGAAAGCATTATTATTTCACTATTTTATAAATAAGAAAAACTTTTATTTATTCTTATGTGATTTTTGCAAAGAAGTATCTGCTAATTTATTAGAGGTTGATGAAATGATGAAAATAACAGATTTTTTTGAATTGATTGATTTTAGTATGCAGACAAAGTGGAAGATAATGACAAAATATCCATATATGGCAAACTTTGCACTCAATGCTTTTTATTCTCAGAAAGAAAAAACTACATCTGATGTGAATAAATACATTCAAACAGAATTAAATAGCAGTTTTGATATTTATTTCAGAAATATTGATTTTTCAAAATTTAAAGAGAATGCAGAACCTAAATTTATTTATCAAATGCTTGTTATGTTGTCCGAGGGTTATTTATCTGAAAAACAAAGGACAAATACGCCTATTATTTTTGATGAAGCAACAAAGGAATTAAAAAAATGGCAAGATATATTGAAACAAGCAAGCTACAAGGAGGAGTACTTATGAATATGATTGAGGTTCAAAACTTAACGAAAGATTATGGAAATAACAGAGGGATTTTTCATCTGAATTTTTCCATAAAGCAGGGCGAAACTGTCGCATTTTTAGGGACGAATGGTGCTGGGAAAACAACTACGATACGACAGCTTATGGGCTTTGTAAAACCTCAAAATGGGACTGCCAAAATCAATGGATTAGATTGCTTTCAACAAGAAAAAGATATTCAAAAACAAGTGGGGTATTTGTCAGGAGAAATTTCTTTTCTTGATGAAAACATGACTGGACACGATTTTATTAAATTCATGTCAGATATAAAGAAAATAAAAAATTACCAACGAATAGAACAACTGATTACATATTTTGAGTTGGATACTCAAATTAAGATAAAAAAAATGTCAAAAGGTACAAAACAAAAAGTAGGATTGATTGTGGCATTTATGCAGGACGCACCTGTTCTAATACTGGACGAGCCGACAAGCGGGCTAGACCCAATTATGCAAAACAAATTTATTGAGTTGATAATGAAAGAAAAATCAAAAGGGAAGACAATTATTATGTCATCTCACATTTTTGAAGAAGTGGAACATACTTGTGACAGAATATTGTGTATTAAGGATGGAAAATTGATAGCTGATGAAAATGTTGAAGATATAAAACGCAACAGAGGCAAACAATACAGTATTACTTTTTCAAATGAACGGGACGCTCTCAATTTTGCTAAAAAGTTTCCTAATATATCGCTTGTAAATTTAAAAACAGTTTTACTTATGCAGACAGGTAGTATCAATGACCTTTTACATGAACTGTACCACTATGAAGTAACAGATATAGACGTAAGAAATCAAACATTAGAGGAGTTGTTCTTACAATATTATGGAGGTAATAAACAATGATAATTACACTTATAAAGAAAGAAATAAAATCTAACTCAAAGATATATATTATCTTCCTTTCAGTAATCGCTATTTACATATTTAGTCTTTTATCCATGTATAATCCAGCATTAGAGGAAAGTTTGATTGCTTTAGAAAAAAGTATGCCTGAAATTTTAGCAATATTTGGTATGCAGAATAGAGGAACTACCCTTTTAGACTTTATTGTGAATTATTTATACCGTTTTGTACTGATTGTTACTCCATTTATTTATACAGCGATAATGTGTTATAAGTTAGTTACAAAATATGAGGAAAAAGGAGCTATGGCTTATTTGTTAAATTCTCATTACAGTCGCAAACAAATAATTATAACACAAGGAATAAATCTGCTATTAGGCATAAGTGTGATGATTGTATTTGCAACTGCATTAACAATACTTAGTTGTGCTATTATGTTTCGAGGAGAATTGGATATTATAGGTTTCTTGACATTAAATTTTGGCTTGTTAATTTTGCAAATCTTCTTAGCGACATTTTGCTTTATGTTTACTTGTGCTTTTTCAGAAATAAAGTATTCTGTCGGGCTAGGTGCAGGTATTGGTTCTTTATTTATTATGATACAAATGGTATCGCAAGTTTATGATAACGAACTCTTGAAGTATTGTAATCCATTAAGTTTATTTAATCCTGACAAAATTATTGAATATAATCCAATATCCCTTTTATGTATTGGAATATTATTTGTTTTATCTATTTTATTTTTTGTAGTTGCTGTTAAGGCTTTTAAAAGAAAAGACTTAAATTTATAGTGATGACAATTTGAAAAATAAATATTTTTTCACATGGGAGATGATTTATAACAAATTATTTTATAACAAAGCATTCATTGAAAGTAGGTGCAAAGGTTGGTGGTGTTTCATTGGCTGATATACGGGCTGATATTGAAGCAACGATTGATGAAGCTATGAACAGTACAGACCCAGAGGTGCAGGCAAATTTCAAAAAATATTTTGGGAATAAACGCCCTACGCCAGAAGAATACATTTACAAGATTACAAAAAAGCCAAAAGTTTAGTAAGGTTATTTGCTACCTGCGGAGCAGATCAGCAAATAGAGAATACAAAAAGGGGAAAACAAGAAGCTGATTACTTCTTGCTCTCCCTGCTGTTCAAGATACCATCAATCGTACCTTGAATGATTTTTAATTCGCTATCACTCAATAAATCAAGAGAAGTTTCTATCTGACGGCGAGTTGTGCTTTTCGCTATTTTCTTTTCTGGATAGAAATATTCATCAACTGATATATTGAACATGGTAACTAAATCATGGAATAACTGAAAACTTGGGTGCGACCCAGTATTTTCAATATCTGCGATATGACGTTCCCCATAGAATACCTTATCGCCTAAATCATTACGAGAAAGTCCCGCTCTTTCACGGGCTTCTCTGATTGCCAGCCCTAGCGGTCTGAAATCAAAAGTATGTGTTTCTTTTGTTTTTCTCATTTTAAATCACCTAGCATGAGTTTATACTTCATGTTATAAATTTAGAATGTGTTAAAATTGCATATAGTATGCAGTGATAATTCAAAAGCTGTTATCGTGTGCGGTAAATAAAAAAAACCGTTCCTAGATAATATACTTTTGTGCGTCTTGAGAAATAACGGGACGGTTTTGGATATAACCAGAACTGTCCTTTTTCTTGTAAGTACAAGGTATGGCTCTGGTTAAAGGGGGCTTATACCATGATTGCATACGGAAGAACGTTCTGTCGTTCTCAACTGGATAAATATTTTACCCTAGTATTACAATCATCATACCCTTTACTAGAATTAAAATTTCATATCAATAGAATTTATAAAACAGTCTGTTTGTGTATTTATACACCCACGGGCTGTTTTTGCTTTATTAAAAAGTTTTTTCAATTTTTTTCGGTTTCAACTTAGCAAATCACACCTGCCATTCCCTATATGGTGCGGAAAGAGGGATAAACACTTTTCACGTCATAACGGAAAGGGGGTGAGATTGATGAAACCGTCTGACTTCCAAAAAACTGTTCAGTGCCGTTTTGAAAACTGTTTGAAGAAAGTTGTCCGTCATGTTGTTAAGGACTATCAGCAGGGATTGAAGCGACGAAAAGACAAAGAAATTTCATTCTGTGAACTTCCAGAAATCGTCGTGGAAAAACTGGCTGTGTGGGACGAATACGACAGCGATTATACATTTTTCAACGTATGCGGTAATGATATTCGTATTTGTGATGATGAATTGGCAGAAGCCTTGAAACATTTGTCTGAACGTAATCGAGAGAATTTGCTGATGTATTATTTCTTGGAAATGAGCGATACCGAGATTGCAAAAAGACAGAACATTTCAAGAAGTGGTGTTTTTCAAAACCGACACAATTCACTAGAGCTTATGAAAAAAATATTAAAGGAGAAAAGATAGCAAATGAAATACACAATGAAAAAACCGTCCTACTATTTGCTTTCGCAGGCTATGGACGGGGACGAAAAAGCGATTGAAAAGATACTGGCATTTTATGACCCATACATATCAAAGTGTTGTCTGCGTCCACTCTATGATGAATACGGAAATGTTTATATTGTCGTAGATATGGAGTTAAAGGGACTTATAAGAGAAGCACTTATCAAAATGATTTTAGGGTTTGATATTGCCTTAGAAATCGAAGAAGAATAACAAGCAGTAACCGCAGAGCATGATTTGTTCAATCCCCTCTTTCCTGCTCTGCCCCTGCTTTTACATGAAAGCAATATGTTTTTGCCACAGTTCTTTGACAACTGAATAAAGCAGACAGATACGTTTGTGAGATAGCGAGCCACGGGGACTGTACGCCACGACCTTTTCAAAAGAAAGCGAGCGACGCACGCAGTGATCCGAGAGCGACTGTTGGAAAAGTCGTTTTGCCACGACCTATCCTCACAGGATAATGATACGTCCGCATGGTGCGGTTCTGCCCACAAGAATGGGAATAGTTGAGATACTAACGGAGCTTTCCAAAGCCGTCTGCCTGCTTCTGTAACTTATAAAATAGACACGCAGTAAAGGGGGTGTTACATTATGTTAAATACTGATGTGTTAAATGATGTAATGTTCCAGCGAGGTAAGGTGTTGGAATATGAATAAAACGAAGATAAGAGCAACGGAACAGCCGATTGCTGTTGATATAGAGGGACTATCTGCTATGTTATCTTGTGGTCGTGCTACTGCAAGAAAAATAGGAGAACAGGCAGGAGCAAAAATTGTGATAGGTCGCAGGGTTCTTTATTCCATAGAAAAGGTTAAGAAATACTTGCTATATTTGGAAGAATAGAGCGATTTTCTATTTATGTTCTCTGGCGTGTGTAGTATAATAAGAAAGGACAAAGCACGCTGTGAGAACAAGAAAAGAGGCTTTTTCAGAAAGGAATGGTTCTCATGGCAATTAGTAGAAAAGACCCAAAAGGAAGAAAATTAAGAGAGGGAGAAAACTGGCGTAATGACGGAAGATACAGTTATCGTTATACAGATGTAAGAACAGGCAAGAGATTGACAGTCTATGCACAAGATTTACCAGAGCTTCGGGAGAAAGAGAAGCAGATTGCAAAGGATATGGAAGATAACATACTGACAGACGGAGCAATCAAAAAAATGACGCTCAACACGTTATTTGAGCGTTATATGGCAACTCGTGAGCTGGCTGATACTACAAGAGTTAGTTATGTTCGTGCTTGGGAAAACAGAGTAAAAGACGAGATTGGAAATATTAAAGTTGTTCAGCTTTTACCCTCACATATTAAAGCGTATTATGCGAAACTTTCCAAAGCTGGATATGCTTATTCTACAATCAAGTATATTCATAACCTGCTTTATCCTGCATTAGAAATGGCTGTTGATGATGATATTATCCGAAAGAACCCTGCAAAAAGTTCCATTAGCGATTATGGAAAACCAGCAGAAGAAAAAGAAGCCTTAACCGTTTCCCAACAAGAAAGGTTCATGGAATTTGTAAAACAGAGCAATGTCTATAACACCTATTACCCTATGCTTACCATAATGATTGGTACGGGGGTAAGGTGTGGGGAGCTAATCGGTCTTACATGGAAAGATGTGAACATCAAGGCAAAGACAGTCAGCGTAGACCACCAGCTCATATATAAGAATTTAGGCGACGGTTGCAAGTTCCATATCTCTACACCGAAAACAGAGTCGGGTATTCGTATTATACCTATGACACAAGAGGTTGCAAAAGCCTTTGAGGAACAAAGGAAAATCAATTTCATGCTGGCAAAAGATAAGAGCATTGAGGTGGACGGATATTCGGGTTTTGTCTTTACTGCAAAATCGGGTAGACCACTTATGCCAAGTGCGGTAAATAGTGTTCTATACAACATTGTAGACGCATATAACAAAACCGAAGTAGAACGGGCAAAAAAAGAGCATAGGAAAGCAGAGCTATTACTAAAGTTTTCAGCTCATGTCATGCGTCATACCGCCTGCACCAGAATGGCAGAGTGCCGTATGGACGTAAAGGTTCTTCAATATATTATGGGACACGCCCATATAGATGTAACAATGGAAGTGTATAACCATATTGGAGAATTGGCAAGGATTGAAAATGAGATTGCAAGGCTGGATAGCATGGCGTTAAATGCTTGACACCAAAAAAATAAAAATTGGTGTCAAATTGGTGTCAAAATCGAAAAAATCACAATTTTAACAGAGAAAAGATACTGCAAACCATTGATTTTACTGGGGTTGCAAAAAAATATAAAAAATATTAGCACTCACCTATTGATAATATTAAAATAACAATTAACTCTTACAGTTACACAATTATTACAGCACACATAATTAAATAATTTCAGTTTCATATTTACTTTTTTCCGTATAAGAAGTATAATATAGTTAGTTCAAACTAACTATCGGCGGGGAGTTTTGCATCTATACAAGTGGTTAGACTTAGGATTGACTGCTTTTCAGTAGAAAGATACCCTGTTTTAGTTGTGAAAGAAATTTGTGATGAATATTTTGATTGAAAGGAAGAAAAAATGACGGGTAATATATGGGTTGGAATTTTAATTCCGTTTTTAGGTACAACATTAGGAGCCGGTTGTGTATTTTTCTTAAAAAGAGATTTGAGACCGATAGTGCAGAAATCTTTATTAGGATTCGCTTCAGGTGTTATGGTAGCTGCGTCTGTGTGGTCATTACTGATTCCGGCGCTTGACATGGCAGAAAAAACACTGGGAAAGATGTCAATTATTCCGGCATCAACAGGATTTTTATTGGGAATAGGATTTTTACTGTTATTGGATCGGTTGATTCCACATCTGCACTTAGGAGAAGATAAGCCGGAAGGGATGTCGAAGAAATTAAAGAAAACAACTATGCTCATACTTGCTGTCACTTTGCATAATATTCCGGAGGGAATGGCAGTAGGAGCTGTTTTTGCCGGAATCGTTAGCAAAGATGCAGAGATTACACTGATGGGTGCGTTTGCATTGTCGATAGGGATCGCTATTCAAAATTTCCCGGAAGGAGCAATTATATCCATACCGTTAAGAAGTGAAACAAATATGAATAAGGGAAAAGCGTTCACACTTGGAGCGCTTTCCGGAATTGTTGAACCGATTGCGGCTGTATGTATGTTTTTTCTTGCGGATATGCTGGAATCGATTTTACCGTATATTTTATCTTTTGCAGCAGGGGCAATGATTTATGTTGTAATAGAGGAATTGATTCCGGAAACGACGGAAGGAGAGCATTCAAACAGCGGAACAGTTGGATTTGCACTTGGATTTGTGCTTATGATGATTATGGACGTGACTCTAGGTTAAATGAAAAAGAGGGGAGTTTCCCAAACAAAAGGATATTTCGTATGGTATACTGAAAAAAATAGACAAAATTAGAAATTGTAAGGAGTGCTGTTTATGATAAGAACTATTATATTTGCTGTATTCGTTGTCCCTGTTATTTCTCTCGTGTTAGATAAGACACAAAAAGCGACTAAAAAAGAAAAATTCACAAATACTGTTTTTGTATCACACGCCTATCAAACAGTATGTCATGTTTGTTCATTGATAATGGTAGGAATTGCACTAGTTTTGGGATTTTTCATGGGATTTGACAATACTATTGGACACTCTGTTGTTTTTGCTATTTTTGTTCTATTGATTGAATTTTGTGCATGGTCTTTAAAAAGACATAAGGTAGTAATTGACGGTAATAATTTACGCATTACTCCTGCGGTTGGAAGGACAAGAGAAATTTCATTTAATGATATTTCACATTGCATAGAAAAAGAGCAAATAGGATTAAAAATATTTGTTGGAAACAAAAAAATCTGTACAGTTTCTTGTGACTGTGTTGGGTATAAAGAATTTCTTGAAATGTTAAAAGAGAGAAACTTATTCTAATAATAAGGATATGAAAAAAGTAAAAATATAATCTATGTGAGGAATGATAATCATTATGCTTTGGGGAACAATTATCTGGGATATTTTATATCATATTGAGTGTATGCGTTTTTATAATTCCTTACATATAAAGCAGTTAGGATTAACTGCTTTTTTTATACCAGGGAAAGAAATGACAAAGCTTATAACAGCATGATATAATGAAGGTAAAAACAAATTTGAAATTTTGCAGGAGGTGTCATCAATGAAGAAAACAATAAAAATTAAGCCTATTTTAATTTTTACTATTATATTTTGTATATGTGCCGGCGGTATTTTATATGCATATATTGGCAATCGTCCTAAACCTGCGAATGTAACACAAGTCGAAAACGCACTTGCAGAACAAGGTTTTCAAGCATTTAATATTACGGACAATGCGCAAAACAATTTCCCCAATATGGGATTAGAAAATTGTATTATTGCAGAACAAGATGATTTGTACTTCGAATTTTACCAATTCGATAATGTTAAAAGTGCAAGAAAAGTTTATACACAGGCATATAATAAAATTATTGGAAACAGAACTACTCAAAGAGTGGAATTTGACGAAAGAAAACTAAATTATCGTGTTTATATTTTAGATGTAGAAACAGATTATTATATTGCTATGTATGCTGAAAATACGGCAGTATATGCTTATTGTGATTCTGAGAATTCAAGTAAAATAAATGGAGTCCTTAATTCTTTG
This sequence comes from Lachnospiraceae bacterium, assembly GCA_902381685.1. Lineage (GTDB taxonomy): Bacteria > Bacillota > Clostridia > Lachnospirales > Lachnospiraceae > Faecalimonas. The sequence goes on from LR698958.1 coordinate 782,703, forward strand.
GATTATATAGATACTGGAAATACTGATTGGAATTCAGAAACACCATTTGATAATATTTTTCGAGTTCTTGCTTATGCTTTATGTATTTCGGTTATGTATATTACTCGAATATGGATATGGCCTGTAGTTTATAAATCTGCGGGTGTGACACGCAAAAAGGCTTTGGAATTAGGTGATGACCGTAAAGAGATTATTCCGAAACTTATTCAATGCTCAAAAGCGCCGAAACAGACAAAATTATTTGCTTTAATTCAACTATATATCATTACCGGCTTATACTGCTGTAATATTAGCAATAATAAGTTGTTTCACAGATAAATTTGAAAATATACTTGATGCTTTTGGACTTGCAATTCCGATGGTTATGTTTGTCTGTGCTTTGATTTTTAGAATGATTGATAAACGAATGAGTAAGTAAAGATTGTTGATGAAATTAATATTAATAAAATTGAATTTGACGGAGGTGTTAAAAATTAAATCATTTCTCGAAAAGGTTAGGAGTCCCAAAAAAGATATTCCACCAAATAAGCAGATAGCTGAAACAGCAGGAATAATCCTATTTGGGTTTGCACTTGGTGTTTTACAGAAATGGCTGGATAGTACAACTGCAAATGCGTTCCCATCGGTAATACAGCAACTGGATATCAGCAACTATTTTGGACGATTGGCAATATGGATCTTGTTGGTAACGATAATTTCTGTGTATGCCAAATCTCCATTGAGAACTGCTATTAACACGTTCTTTTTCTTTGTAAGTATGTTGGCGGGATACTATCTTTACTGCAATTACATTTTGGGCTTCTTGCCAAAAACATACATGATGATATGGATTGCAATTTCTTTTGCTTCATTCTTTATGGCGTACATATGTTGGTATGCAAAAGGAGAAGGTGTTATTGCGATATTCATATCAAGCATGATTATGGGGGCTTTACTTGCACAGGCAATTAATCTTAATATTACCCAAGGGGTTTATGTATATCACATTATGGAGGTGCTTACATGGATAATCGGTGTAATACTCTTGAGAAGGAATGGTCCTATGTCAAGATTTAGTACAAGTTAAAATGAGGTTTTCCTCATCTTAACCTGCCAACTGCAATTCGTCTTGTTGAAGCCTACGATACAGTTCTTCATAATCGTTTGGTGACATATAATCACAGTGACTATGAATTCGTTTCGTATTGTAGAACGCTTCCAAATATTCAAAAATCAAACGATATGCATGGTCATAATCTCGAATCTTAAACCGATTCAGCCATTCTCTCTTAATCAGGGAATGGAATGATTCAATACATGCGTTATCCCATGGATATGACTTTTTAGAATAACTACACTGCATGGTTGCGGTTACACGTTTGTATTCTTTTGATACATACTGGCTTCCCCGGTCTGAATGCAGAATTAAAGGCTTATCGATATTGCGTCTTGCTTTGGCTTTCTTTATTGTTTCAATCACGCAGGATACCTCCAATGTTTTGGAAAGTGTCCAGGCAATGATTTTTCTGGAATATAAGTCCATGATACTGGTCAGATAAACAAATCCGTCTATCGTCCAGATATAAGTGATATCAGAACACCAAACAGCATTTGGACGTTCTGGATTAAACTGTTCATCAAGGATATTTTTTAATTCGCTGCTGAAGTCAGAATCTTTGGTTGTGATCGTCCATGGCTTGACCCACTGGGCTTTGATGCCCATTTGCTTCATATACTTACCAACAGTACGTTCGGAGATGATTTCTCCTGATTTACGCAATTCCCTGGTAATTTTAGGGGCACCATAATTCTGTTTAGATTCATCATATATATCCTTGATTTTAGCTTTTACGGCTTCACGTCTTTTTTCTGTATTAGAAGGAACACGTTTTAGCCACGCATGATAACCAGAACGAGAAACGCCAAGATGTTTCAACATTCCGGAGACAGAAACCCGGCGTTTTGCCTTATGGGCAGTTTCTGCCATCTCCGTAACTTCGAGATAAATGGCTTCCGTCATTTTCCCAGAATGTTGATTGCTTTTTTTAATACTTCAAGGGCATCCTGTGCATCTCGTAATTCTCGTTTTAATCGTGCGATTTCTTTTGCTTCATCAGAAGCATAGTTACCGGAACCACGGCTTTCAATATCACCTGTTTCACGCAGTTCTTTCTGCCAGCGTGATAAAGTCTGCTGACTGATTCCTAAGTTTGTAGCACAGCCCTGCAGTCCTAAGTTCTTGTGATCATGATAATACTGGACTGCATCCAACTTAAATTGTTTGTCATAGTGCTTTGCCATAATGAGATCCTCCTTCAGTGCGGTACCTACATTGTACCATAATTTTTCTTATAAGGAATTCTCATTTTGACTTGTACTATTTATATTCTAACACCAGAAACCGAAAGAGTATGCTGTCGTAATTGTATTATCCGTTGTGATTGCATTTGTTTATCAACTTGTTGTGCCGCATTGGGGATAAAGGTAACTTCCAGTTTATAGGCGAGTGATAGAATTTTTTCAAACAACCTCATTGCATAGGTATGATATATGCCAAAATTTCAAATCATTACAGGTCAGAAAAGCATTGAAAAATATGAAAGTGATTACCGTTGGGAATATACGAGAATACTTGCAAAATTGAGTGGCGCAGATTTTACAGAACCGATTACAGCAGGAATTTTCGTTTCTATTGTGGCGTGGGCGAGTTATCAACGTTTAGAAGAAGAGGGACACACCGTTATTCAAAAAGGGCGTAAAAATATACGGTACTATGTAAAGGACTATGAAAATTCCCTATTTGATTTGAAGTAGGTGAATCCTAGTTTATGTCTTTTACACAGGCGGAGTGAACCAGCCTGTGGCGAACGATTATCAAGCCCCGTTATCTAACAAAAAGTACCGATTTCACATAGGCAATTATCAGTACACGGTAGTGATAAAAATGGTACAGGCATTAGACAGGAAAAAACCAACCATGATACTAAAAGGTATGATTGAGCAGGCAGAACTCAAAGACAAGGTGGATTGAGTTAATCAAAGGATAAATCTTCATTCACGAAGCAACAACGAATGAGGATAACGAAAGAATACAGGAAATTATGATATGCTTTCCTCTTTTTAAGATAGAAATATTTTCAAAAAGGTGTATTATCCGGAAAAAAAGATGTTAGAATGTATTTAAGATAAGCCATACCCGTAAAAATAATTTGGAAAGTGAGGAGGTTATTTTATGGAGAAAAATAAATATAACGGAACAGAAACTGAAAAAAATTTAAGGACTGCATTTTCAGGAGAATCAGAGGCCAGAAATAAATATACATTTTTTGCTTCTGTTGCCAAGAAAGAGGGATATGAACAGATTGCCGCATTATTTCAGAAAACGGCAGATAATGAAAAAGAACATGCAAAAATGTGGTTTAAAGAACTGAACGGAATTGGTAATACAACTCATAACCTTGCGTCAGCCGCTGAAGGAGAAAATTACGAGTGGACAGATATGTATGCAGGGTTTGCAGAAACAGCGGAAAAAGAAGGTTTTCCGGAACTTGCTGCAAAATTCCGATTGGTAGCTGAGATTGAGAAACACCATGAGGAAAGATACAGAGCGTTATTAAAAAACGTAGAAACAGCAAAAGTATTTGAAAAGAGTGAGGTTAAGGTATGGGAGTGCAGAAATTGCGGGCATATCGTGATAGGAACTTCCGCACCACAGATTTGCCCTGTATGTGCACACCCGCAGAGTTACTTTGAAGTAAGAGCAGAAAATTACTAAAAAATGGTGGTATGGCTTATTTTTTGCAATGAAAGAGTTGCTCTCCCATATACTGAATCACCCGTACATTGACAGCGTTTCCAAACTGTTTATATGCCTGACGGTCATTCGGATTACAAATAAAAGTATCAGGAAAACTCTGAAGTCTTGCCGCTTCTCTTGGTGTAAGTCTTCTTCTGACAGAACCGATAACCGGAATCTGTACCATTGCCACTAACGCAGGGAAGACGCTCGGTCTTTTAACCCGTACGCCGGAAGGTCTGAATTGTATAAGTGCTTCCCAGACGGAAGAGCAGTCTTTTCCGCATTGCCATTCAAATTTTTTCTCGGTCATTGTAAAATCTTCTAAATTATTCCATTTCTCCCGCCATGAATCGATGAACTCTTTATTGTTTTCATATAACTGGCGGTTTTTCTGGATAAATTTCACCTTCCAATCAGCATATCCCAAATCGGTATAGTCATAAGTTTTGCCGAATTCATCGAACCAGATTGGAAATCCGATTACTTTTTCTTTAATGCCTTTGATAAACTCGTCCCAACAGATCAATACTTTTTCTTCATGCGAAGAGATATAATATTTCTCATCGACATCTGTAGTCTCGAGAATTCCCGAAGTCAAAAAGTTTATATCATCTTTACTTTTGTCCGGTAACTCAATATTCAGGTTTTGTATTCCCAGTGAACTGTGGATACCCAAAATAACGACACGTTCTCTAAATTGAGGAACGCCTAACTGGTGGGGGCTGATAATAATCGGTTCTTCAGTAATAATATATCCCAATTCATGAAGAGCGGATTTGATAACCCGCCATGTATTTCCGTGGTCGTGTGAAGTCAAATTTCTGACATTCTCTAAAATAATATAAGGAGTCCGATGGTATTTCAGTATTCGTACGATTTCAAAAAATAAAGTACCTCTTGTTTCGTCCTCAAATCCCTTTTGGTAGCCTGCTTTTGAAAATGCCTGACATGGAAATCCGGCACAGAGGACGTCATGCTCAGGGATATCTTCCTCATGGACATCTCGAATATTAATTCCTGCATCTACACCGTAATTGGTTTTATATGTTTCAATTGCGTACTTATCTATTTCCGATGCAAATACACATTCCCCGCCGAGGTTATGCATTGCCTGATGAAAACCGCCTATTCCTGCGAACAGGTCGATAAATTTAAATGGTTTTAACATTTTTTTCTCCTTGTAGTTATTGTTTATATAAATAAATTTTCAGATATGTCGTCAGATTTCTGTATAATCAAAGTTTATAAAGTATATCAGAAAAAGATTAAAAAATCCACATTTTAAGTGAGAAGAATTTTATTCTATCACAATCCGCCCGTTGTACAAACTTCAAACCTATAGTATAATTCATCATAGTTGTTACTATAACACAAATTCAAATGATATGGGTAAGGAAGTGACATCATGATAGAGTTAAAGGGCATGATTAGTATACAACTGTTAAAAAAAGAAGCATTTTGCGGAAGTGACGAGAAAATGCGTTACCGATTATATAAAGAGGAAACGGACGGAGAAGTAAAACTGGCAGTTGCATACTGGTTTACTCCTTATTGCTGGCAGACAACTCCGAAAGAAGAAAAAACAATACGATATTTTGAATTTAACACGGAAGGAATTTGGCAGGCGGTAGAGTGGCTGAATGCTATTTCGGAAGAAAGGAAAAACGATGAACGGGAAGAAGATTCGGATAATTAAGAAAAATGACGAGTATTCTATGGAATATCAGATTGGAGATATTTTTACGGTGGACGGCACATGGTACGGTGGTGTAAATGTGAGAAGTGCATCGGGAGTACCGCTGTCACTTGACAAAGAAGAGTACGAAGAAGTGGAGGAACGGCAGGCGCGCAAGATTGATTTGTATTCGTATCAGTTAGGAGTAATGGACTGTCTTTGCGAAATGGTGGGAGAAGGCATAAAACCAACGGCGGTCAGCCGAAAGTTTGATACCGAAGAAGAGCGTGATTCCTGTGAGGAGGAAGTAAAGAAACTTTGCGATAAGTACGGAATTTTATACAGGAAAGAAGAAAAATATTTTTATATATTTTTCACAGATGAGAACAAGTTGAAAGAATAGAAAAGATAAGATAAGGGGCAGAGAATGGAGAATCAGGAAAAACAGCATAAAAGGCGTGTGAGATACAAAGGGACACACCCAAGAAACTACAAAGAGAGATATAAAGAATTGCAGCCGGAGAAATATCCGGAGACGATAGAGAAAGTAATCCGCAAAGGAAGCACTCCGGTAGGAATGCACATTTCCATCTGTGTGAAAGAAATTTTAGATTTTTTACAGATTCAGCCGGGGCAGAGAGGGTTAGATGCGACACTTGGATATGGAGGGCATACATTGGAGATGCTCAAATGTCTGAAAGGCGAGGGACATTTGTATGCGTTGGACGTAGATACGGTAGAATCGGCGAAAACGAAAGAACGTTTGCAGAAACTCGGATACGGTGAAGAAATTTTGACAATCAAAAATATAAATTTCAGGGACATTGATAAAGTGTGTGAGGAGGCCGGCAAGTTTGATTTCGTGCTGGCAGATTTAGGAGTGTCTTCCATGCAGATTGATAATCCTGAACGGGGATTTACTTATAAGAAAGAAGGTCCGTTAGATTTGCGCTTAAATCAGAAAAAGGGCGTGTCAGCGGCAGAGAGATTGAAAGAAGTTACAATGGAAGAACTGGAAGGCATGTTTGTGGAAAATGCGGACGAGCCTTATGCACATGAGATTGCAGAGAAGATTTTTGCAAAACTGAGAAGAGGAGAAGCGATAGATACAACGACAAAATTGCAGCAGATAATTGAGGAAGCATTGAAGTTTATACCGGAAAAAGAAAGAAAAGAGGCGGTAAAAAAGTCATGTCAGAGAACATTTCAGGCTCTGCGCATTGATGTGAACAGTGAGTTTGAAGTGTTGTATGAGTTTATGGAGAAACTTCCGAATGTGCTGAAAGAAGGAGGAAGAGTTGCGATTCTGACATTCCATTCGGGAGAGGACAGAATTGTAAAGAGAGCTTTTAAAGAATTAAAAAGAGCGGGTGTTTACAGTGACATTGCAAACGATGTTATACGTCCGTCTGCGGAGGAATGTAACTATAACAGCCGTGCAAAATCAACAAAAATGAGATGGGCGATTAAGGCCTAAAAAGTGTATAGTAAGAGGTTTATATGGAGTTTGAAGAGTTAAGAAAAGAACATAAAATATTTGCTTACCACATAAGTCCAAGTTATGGAGTAGAAGGAGATGAAGGTGGATTTTCCATAGAAATATATGGAAATGGAAACTTAAGATACTGTATATATAAATTATTTGAGGAAATCAATACACTTGAGATGTTTAAACTCACAAAAGAACAGGTGTATCAGTTGTTCAGGATTATTCAGGAGAATGAGAAGAAACTGGAAAGTATACCGACTTATCTTGAAGATGGAAAAGAACATAAAAATTGCAATGAATTTGAATTTTTAGGGCGTGGAAAGATTTATACGGGAGATGTTTCCAAGACATTTCTGCCGTTGGAGAGACTGAAAAATAAAGAGTATTATAAGGCTTATAAAGAAACGATGAAATGGAACAATCTTTTATATGATATTTTTGAAAAGGTATCTGCCTGTTTGAAAAAGTCGGGAATTCTATTATCACCGGAATCCTGTGAGTTGAGTGAAGATTGTAAAATAAGGGTAACGTGGAAATAATCTGGGAGGAGAATATGAAATTTATTCATTTATCGGATCTGCATATCGGGAAAAGAGTTAATGAATTTTCGATGATAGAAGATCAGAAATATATTTTGCGGCAGGTTATTGAACTTGTACAGGAAGAAAGACCGGACGGTGTTCTGCTGGCGGGGGATATTTACGATAAACCTGTTCCGTCAGCGGAAGCCGTGCAGGTTTTTGATGAGTTTTTAAATGGTCTTGCAGAACAGAAAGTTTCTATATTTATTATCAGTGGAAATCACGATTCACCGGAACGTCTTGCTTTTGGAGGGAATCTTCTGAAGAATACGGGAGTGTATGTTTCTCCCGTTTTTCGGGAAATTCCAAAGGCAATTGCGATGTATGATGAGTATGGGGAGGTGAATGTGTATTTACTTCCGTTTATTAAACCGGCATATGTAAAACAGGTTATGCCAAAAGAGAATGTGGAGACTTATCAGGAGGCAGTTCAGACGATAATTGAGCATATGGAAATTGATAATGAGAAGCGAAATATTATTTTGGCACATCAGTTTGTGACAGGGGCGGCAAGATGCGATTCGGAGGAAGTGTCTGTAGGCGGTTTAGATAATATAGACGCTTCTGTTTTTGCGCCGTTTGATTATGTGGCTTTGGGACATATTCATGGCAGACAGAGTATCAGCAGGGAGGAAGTGCGGTATTGCGGAACTTTGCTGAAATATTCTTTTTCTGAAAGCAGGCAGAAGAAAACTGTTACTATCGTGGAGATGAAAGAAAAGGGAAATGTTGCCATTAGGGAAATATCTTTATCGCCAAAACATGATATGCGTGAGATAAAAGGAACATACGGGGAAGTGACGGCGAGGGAGTTTTATCAGGGGAGTGCCACTGATGATTATCTTCACATTACTCTCACCGATGAGGAAGATATTTTGGACGCAATAAACAGACTTAGGGTGATTTATCCCAATATTATGAAGATGGATTATGATAATACACGCACACGAAATAAGCAGTGTGTGGGAGAAATTGAGCAGGTAGAGAAAAAAACGCCGTCAGAATTATTTGGAGAACTTTATCTTTTACAAAATAATCAGGAAATGTCTGAGGAGCAGAATGTGTTTTTAAAAAATCTGATTGAGAAAATCTGGGAGGAATAGACAATGAAACCGTTGCAACTGAAACTATCTGCATTTGGACCGTATGCTGATGAAACGGTTATTGATTTCACTCTTTTGGGAGAAAAGGGACTATATTTAATTACAGGTGATACGGGAGCGGGAAAAACAACGATATTCGATGCCATTACATTTGCATTATATGGTGAAGCGAGCGGAAATAACAGAGGGGCAGATATGCTGAGAAGCCAATATGCCAATCCGGGTACGCCTACATTTGTGGAAATGCGCTTTCTATATCGGCAGGAGGAATATGAAATCAGACGAAATCCGGAATATATAAGACCTGCGAAAAAGGGCGGAGGCATGACAACGGAGAAAGCGGACGCCATGTTATCTTACCCTGACGGAAGAATTGTGACAAAGATGAAGGAAGTGACAAAAGCGATTATTGAACTGATAGGGCTTGACAGAAATCAGTTTACCCAGATTGCCATGATTGCGCAGGGAGATTTTTTGAAACTTCTTTTTGCAAAAACGGAAGAGAGAAGTAAAATTTTCCGAGAGATTTTCGATACAAAAAAATATCAGATTTTACAGGACAGACTTAAGGCAGAAAAAAACAGTTTGGATAAAGAATATCAGGATATTTCAAAAAGTATACAGCAGTATATGGAAGGAATTCAGGGAGAAAAAGAAGAGCAGGTAACAGCAGAAGTCCGCTTAGGGAATTTGTCGGCTCTTCTTGAGGAAGAAAATAATGAGATTGCAAGGCTGACTGAAGAATTGGCGCACATGGAAAATGAACTGGAAAAATTGAACCGACAGATTGGAAAGGCAGAAACAGAAGAGAAAAATCGGAAAGAACTTCAGAAACTGGAAGAAAATCTGCAATTTCAGGAAGAAAGACTAGCGCAGGCAAAACAAAAATTGTCTGAGGAAACAAAGAGAGAACCGGAAAGAGAAAAATTACGTGCGGAGATTATTTTAAGCGAAGAAAAATTACCTCTATACGATGAGGCAGATCAGGTAAAAGCAGAGTACAATTCCATTCAAGTACGCTTACAATCTGTTAAAAATGAACTGGCACAGTCGAAGGAGAGAGAAGAAAAATATAATCAGAATGTTGTCCTGATGAAAGAACAATTGGAAAAACTTGCATCTGCAGATACCGAAAAGGTACGTTTAGAAAACGAGAGGGCAGTGCTGGAGGAGAACAAAAATAAGGTTCGTCTTTTGAAGAAAATGCTTGTGGAGTATAAAGGAATTTCAAAGAGGCTGACTGAGTTACAACAGCAGTATCAGACCGCTATGTTAAAAGGTCAGAAAAAGCAGCAGGAATATGAAAAACTGGAGAGAAATTTTCTGGATTCTCAGGCGGGACTGCTTGCACAAAAATTAAAAGAAGGGGAACCTTGTCTTGTCTGCGGAGCAATCCACCACTTAAATCCGGCGAAAATTACACGGAGAGTCTGTACGGAAGAGGAATTGAGAGAGGTGAAACGGCAGAGTACAATACTTATGGAAAAGGCGACGATGCTCAGCGTAGAGGCGGGAAAAGCGAAAGGGGAGTTGGATACTGCCCGAAGAAATATCGAGGAGAGAGCAGACGAAATTTTTGGAAAACGCGTGGAGTCCATTTACACGGAACTGGAAAACCGGATAGGAGAACTGGCAAAAGCAGATGAAGAGATGAGAAAAAAATGGTCTGTCTTAGAAAAAAAGGCAGAGGAAAAAATCCGGTATGAGCAACAACTGCCCCAAATAGAAAAGTTGCAGAAGGAAGAAGAACAGAAGGGGAAAGAATTGGAACATTTGCAGGTGAAATGTCACACAGAATGCGATACTTTACAGAAACAAATGATGAAATTAAAAGAAAGTCTTTTGTTTTCTTCCAAAGCAGAAATATTGGACGATATTGAGTTGAAAAAGAGAACACGAAAGAGCATGGAACAGGCGTATGAATCTGCAAGACAGGAGACAGAGAAGATAGCAGGGCAGATAAAAGAAGACTGTGCAAGAATAAGTACGTTGAAAGAACAGTTGGAAAAAGTAAATGAAAATTCTCTTGAGGAATTAATGAAAAAACAGAGAGAATTACAGAAAGAAAGGACAACTTTGCTTGCGGACAGAGAAAATTTAGTTTCCATGTATAAATCTAACGGACAGATAAAAGAAGCAGTTGAAAGACAGTACGGTGCCATGAAAACAATAGAGAAAAAACAGGTGCTTGTTAAGGCGTTATCTGATACAGCAAACGGAAACGTTGCAGGGAAAGATAAGGTTATGCTGGAAACATATATTCAGATTTCGTATTTTCATCGTATTATTGCCAGAGCGAATACACGCTTTATGGTCATGTCCGGAGGGCAGTACGAATTAAAACGAAGAGAGGAAACAAAAGATCAGAGAAGTCAGACCGGGTTGGAGTTAGATGTTATTGACCATTATAATGGTTCCGTAAGAAACGTAAAGACACTTTCCGGAGGGGAGGCTTTTCAGGCATCATTGTCTTTGGCACTGGGACTTTCGGACGAAATACAGTCTTTGGCAGGGGGAATACAACTGGATACGATGTTCATTGACGAGGGGTTCGGTTCTTTGGACGAGGAGGCGCTGGAGCAGGCGATGAAGGCGCTGTATCGCCTTGCAGACGGAAACAGGCTGGTTGGGATTATTTCTCACGTTTCCGAATTAAAAGAGAGAATAGACAAACAGATTATTGTAAAGAAAGAGAAATCACAGGGAAGCAGTGTGCGTGTGATTGGATAAGCGAGGGAAAATGAGATATACAGTACCACATTATTATTGCAAATTTCAATGTACGGCATCAGAATGTCAGGATACATGCTGTGCGGGCTGGAAAATAGTAATTGATGAGAAAACATTGAAAAAATATAGAGAGGTAAAAGGTCCTTTCGGGAATCGTCTTCAAAATTCGATTGACTGGGAAGAGGAAACTTTTTTACAGTATGACGGAAGATGCGCTTTCTTAAATGAAGAAAATCTGTGTGATATCTATACGGAGGCCGGAGAAAAGATGTTTTGTAAAACATGCCGTCTGTATCCGAGGCACATAGAAGAATTTCAAGGAGAAAGAGAGATTTCTCTATCGTTATCCTGCATGGAGGCCGGCAAGCTGATTTTGGGCTGCAAAGAGTCCGTGAAATTTGTTTCGCTGGAAAAAGATGTGCGGGAAAAGGAAGATGAAACATTTGATTTCCTGCTGTACGGGAAATTGTCAGACACGAGAGAAGTGATTTTTCGGATTTTGCAGAATAGAACCTTGCCGATAAAACTTCGTCTGTCCATGGTGTTGGCACTGGCGCATGACATGGAGATAAAAGTGGCAAAACAGCAGCTTTTTCAGGTGGACGATGTGCTGAGAAGGTATGAAGATGAGTCGGCACCGGAGCGGTTTGCAAAGAAACTGGGCAACAGTATTTCCGGAAGCCGTCAGAGAAAGAAACTTATGCAGGAAATGTTTAAGGGGTTTGAGCAGTTTGAGGTGTTGAACAAAACATGGCCGGCATATTTAAAAGAATTGAAGAAAACTATTTTTAACCAGAGTGAGGAAATGTATGAGGAAAACAGAAGACATTTCACAACAGAGGTTTTAGAAAAAGAAGTGTGGACAGAACAGTTGATGGTCTACTTTGTATTTACCTATTTTTGCGGCGCGGTTTATGACGGAGAGATTTATGCAAAAATGCAGATGGCAGTCGCAAGCACGCTTTTAATTGAAGAATTGGCGATGGCAGTCTGGCAGCAGAATCATTGTATTCTTACTTTTTCTGCATTTGTGGATATTGCTCACAGGTATTCGAGAGAAATGGAACATTCGGACATAAATCTGAATCGTATTGAGGAAACCGTAAAACAAAAAGAATGCTTTCAACTGAAAAATTTACTGAAAGTGATAAATGAAATACAATAGGAATCTTTTTTAGAATATGTTATAATATTTTACAATGTGGACGAAAAAGAGGAGAGGAGACAAATTACAAAATGGAGAAAACAGATAGAAAGTACGGAGTGTATATTCAAATATTAAAGGAGGAGTTAGTTCCGGCCATGGGGTGTACAGAACCGATTGCATTGGCTTACGGCGCTGCGAAGGCGAGAGAAGTGCTGGGCGCTCTTCCGGATAAAGTGAAAATTGAGGCGAGCGGAAGTATTATCAAAAACGTGAAGAGTGTAATCGTGCCAAATACAGATCATTTAAAAGGAATTCCAGCAGCGGCGACGGCGGGAATCATTGCGGGAAAGGCAGATAAGAAATTAGAGGTTATTGCGGAAGTTTCCAAAGAGGAAATCCAAAAGATGCGTGAGTTTATGGAAAATACGGAAATCACAGTAGAACATATTAATTCAGGCATTACATTTGACATTGTAATCACAGTGTATCATGGAGATTCTTACGCAAAAGTGCGTATCGCAAACTATCATACAAATATTGTACTTGTGGAAAAAGACGGAGAAGTATTGGAAAGTACGGTTGTAGAGGGAGAAAAGGAAGAAGGGCTGACAGACCGTTCTTTGTTAAACGTGAAAGACATTGTTGATTTTGCAGACAGCGTGGACGTAGAAGAAATTAAAGAAGTGCTTGACAGACAGATTAAATATAATACGGCAATTTCTGCGGAAGGGCTTCGCGGGGATTACGGTGCAAATATCGGAAGCGTTCTTTTAGAAACATACGGAGATGATATTCGTACAAGAGCAAAAGCGGCGGCGGCAGCGGGTTCTGATGCGAGAATGAACGGTTGCGAACTTCCCGTAATCATTAATTCGGGAAGCGGAAATCAGGGTATGACTGCCTCACTTCCCGTTATCGAGTATGCAAAAGAGTTGAAGGTGACAGACGAAAAATTATACCGTGCATTGGCGTTGTCTAACCTTGTCACAATTCATCAGAAAACAGGAATCGGGCGTCTGTCAGCCTACTGTGGAGCAATCAGCGCGGGAGCAGGAGCAGGGGCAGGTATCGCTTATCTGTTAGGTGGAACATATGAAGAGATTATACATACAGTTGTAAATGCACTCGCAATCGTTTCAGGTATTGTCTGTGATGGAGCGAAAGCCTCCTGTGCGGCAAAGATTGCTTCCGCCGTAGATGCCGGCATATTGGGATATAATATGTATAAGTGCGGACAGCAGTTCTATGAAGGAGACGGAATTGTGACAAAAGGTGTGGAAGCGACAATTAAAAATATCGGTCGTCTTGGTAAAGAAGGTATGAAAGAGACGAACGAAGAAATTATCCGCATCATGGTAGGTGAGTAAATAATGGAGAAGATTATATATCAGGATAGAAAAAAGACAAATTGTGAAAAATGGGACGGGATCTTTCAAAAATTCGGTAAAGAAGACCTTCTTCCTCTCTGGGTTGCGGATATGGATTTTCAAGCGCCGGAGTGTGTTGGAAAGGCTTTGCAGGAATATGCCAAAAAGGGCGTGTTTGGATACTATAAAGTGCCGGAGAGTTTTTTTGAGGCGTTTATAAATTGGGAAAAAGAAAGGCACGGTTACCATGTGGAAAAGGAATGGATTCGGTTTGCACCCGGGGTAGTGCCGGCATTATTTTGGCTTGTACAGTGTTTTACGGAGAAAGAAGACAGTGTAATGATTTCCACGCCGGCATATCCGCCATTCTTTCACTGTATTGAAGACAACGGAAGAAAAGTGACTGATGTTCCATTGAAATGCACAGACGGGCATTATGAGATGGACTATGATAAAATGGAGAAAATTATGCGGGAAGAACAGGTGAAAATGTATATTCTATGTTCACCGCACAATCCGATAGGACGTGTCTGGAAAGAAGAGGAATTAAGGCGCCTGATTTCTCTTTGCGAGAAATATCATGTGCTTCTCGTTGCAGATGAAATTCATCAGGATATTATATTAAAAGGAAACAGACAGATTCCTGCGGGAAGTATCGGGCAATATACGGATAAGATAGTTGCTTTAACGGCGGCAAGCAAAACTTTCAATCTGGCAGATTGCCAGAATGCGTTTATTTTACTTGCAGATGAAAAACTGAGGGAAGAGTTTGATGACTTTGCAGAGAAAATTCATGTGATGCAGGGAAGCGGATTCGGTTATATTGCAGTGCAAAATGCCTATGAGGGCGGTCTTGACTGGCTGAATGGAGTGTTAAAGATAATTGAAGAGAATTATGTGTATGCAAGACACTTTATTGAACGGGAACTTCCCGAGGCAGTTGTCTCTGAATTACAGGGAACATATTTGATGTGGATAGATTTGAAACCATATCTTCAGGATAAAGATGTAGTACAGACATTGCAGGAGAAATGTCATCTTGCCATTGATTATGGCGATTGGTTTGGAGGAGAGGACTGGAAGTATTATATCCGCGTAAATTTGGCAACTAAAACGGAAAACATTGCACAGGCAATGGAAAACTTGAAGCGAGGACTGGAATAATGGGTTTAATTGAATTGATCTGTATTGCCGTAGGACTGTCAATGGACGCTTTTGCGGTAGCAATCTGTAAAGGATTATCTTTGAGAAAATGTACATGGCAAAAGCAGGGCATAGTAGGATTATATTTTGGCGTATTTCAGGCAGGTATGCCGCTTTTGGGATATTTACTCGGTATGCAATTTAAAGAAATGATTACATCAATTGATCACTGGATTGCTTTTGTTCTACTTGGTATTATCGGTGCAAATATGATAAAAGAAGGATTTTCAAAAGAAGAAATCAGTGATGAGAAAACGGACAGGCTTTCCGTAAAAGAAATGTTGGGACTTGCGGTTGCAACAAGCATCGACGCACTTGCGGTAGGCGTTACCTTTGCATTTTTACAGGTGGAAATCATTCCGGCAGTGTGCATTATCGGAATTACTACATTTATTTTATCCGCAGCGGGAGTAAAAATTGGGAATATTTTTGGAACTCGTTACAAATCAAAAGCGGAAATTGCAGGCGGCGTCATATTGATTTTTATGGGAGTAAAAATTTTAGTTGAACATTTAATGTAAAATCGTGATAGAGCAGCCAACCAACAGGGAATGGAGAGTTTTATCCAAAGATTTTGGAAAAATGGAGATATTATAAGAGGTGAATAAAAATGAAATGGAATAAATTCAGATTAAAAACAACGACAGAGGCGGAAGACATCGTAAGCAGCATGCTTATGGATTTGGGAATAGAAGGAGTGGAAATTGAGGATAAAGTTCCGCTTACGCAGGCAGATAAAGAGCAGATGTTTGTAGACATTCTTCCGGAAATTGAGGCAGATGACGGAGTTGCTTATTTAAGTTTCTATCTTGATGACGGGGAAGACACAGATACTGTTTTGGCAAATGTCAAAAAGGAATTGGAAGAAATGAAATCCTTTTTAGATATAGGAGAATGTGCGATTGAGGAATCGGAGACGGAGGACGTGGACTGGGTAAATAACTGGAAGAAGTATTTCCATCAGTTTTATGTGGACGATGTACTCATCATTCCGTCATGGGAAGAAGTAAAACCGGAAGATGAAGATAAAATGATTATTCACATTGATCCGGGAACTGCTTTTGGAACGGGAATGCACGAGACGACACAACTTTGCATCAGACAGATAAGAAAATATGTGACACCGCAGACAAGAATTTTAGATGTGGGCTGTGGAAGTGGAATTTTAGGAATGCTCGCATTAAAATTTGGAGCAGAATATTCCGTAGGAACAGACTTAGATCCATGTGCCATTGATGCCACTTATGAGAACATGGAAGTAAACGGTATTGAAAAATCACAGTATGAAGTGATGATTGGAAATATTATCGACGATAAAGAAGTACAGGATAAAGTCGGATACGAAAAATACGATATTGTTGTGGCAAATATTTTAGCAGATGTACTTGTACCTCTGACGCCGGTTATCGTACACCAGTTAAAAAAAGGCGGTATTTATATTACAAGCGGAATCATTGATATGAAAGAAGAAACTGTAGTAAATGCCGTAAAAGAAGCCGGATTAGAAGTGCTTGAAGTGACATACCAGGGAGAATGGGTATCCGTTACGGCGAGAAAAAATTAGGAGAAAGAGTATGCACCATTTTTTTGTGACACCGAATCAGGTGAGCGGAGAGGAAATTTATATAGAAGGTTCAGACGTAAACCACATCTGCAATGTATTACGCATGAAAAAGGGAGAAAAACTCCAAATCAGTGACGGAAATAACAAGAAATATATTTGCCGGATTGAGGATATGACAGCGGAAAAGGTTCTTTTACAAATAGTGGAAGAAAAACTGGGAGATACAGAACTTTCTTCTAAAATTTACTTGTTTCAGGGACTTCCAAAAAGTGATAAAATGGAATGGATTGTGCAAAAAGCGGTAGAGTTGGGCGCGTATGAGATTATTCCTGTTTCCACAAAAAGAGCGGTAGTGAAATTAGACGCGAAAAAAGCGGCAAAAAAAGTGGAAAGGTGGAACAGTATTGCGGAGGGCGGTGCGAAGCAGTCAGGGCGCACAGTGATACCGAAAGTGCGGGAAGTGATGACTTATCGGGAGGCGCTTGCTTACGCAGAAACGCTGGACATCGTATTAGTTCCATATGAATTGGCGGAAGGAATGGACAAGACGAAAGAATTTATCGGACAGATAGAGAAGGGACAGTCTGTTGGTATTTTCATCGGCCCTGAAGGCGGATTTGAAAAAGAGGAAGTAGAGCAGGCAATGGAAATGGGAGCAGAGCCGATTACATTGGGAAAACGTATTTTGAGAACAGAAACAGCAGGGCTGACCGTTTTGTCGATTTTAATGTATCATCTGGAAAGTTAAATACATAATTTAATAGTAATATAAGGAAAATAGGAGAAGAAACATGGAAGTATATTTGGACAATTCTGCCACAACCAAATGTTATGACAGTGTAAAAGATATTGTACAAAAAGTGATGTGCGAAGATTACGGAAACCCATCGTCCATGCACAAAAAGGGCGTGGAAGCGGAGCGATATATAAAAGAAGCAAAAGAGATTTTGGCAAAACTGTTAAAAGTGCAGGAAAAAGAGATTTTTTTTACTTCCGGTGGAACAGAAAGTGACAATCTGGCGCTTATCGGAGCGGCAAGGGCAAATCACCGTGCAGGGAAACATTTGATTACATCATCAATTGAGCACCCGGCAATTTTAAATACAATGCAATATTTGGAGCAGGAAGAAGGGTTTAGAGTAACGTATCTGCCTGTTGACAGCGAGGGAAAAATACGGTTAGATGCGTTGCGGGAAGCGTTGTGTGAAGAAACAATCCTTGTATCTGTCATGTATGTGAACAATGAAGTCGGTTCTGTGCAGCCAATAGAAGAGGCGGCAAAACTGGTAAAAGATTATAATAAGAATATTTTATTTCATGTGGACGCAGTGCAGGGATTTGGTAAATACAAAATATATCCCAAGAAACTGGGAGTGGATTTGCTTTCCGTAAGCGGACATAAAATTCACGGACCAAAAGGAATCGGAGCAATCTATATAAATGAAAAGGCGAAGGTGAGACCGATTATCTTTGGAGGAGAACAGCAGAAAAATATCCGTTCCGGCACGGAAAATGTTCCGGGAATTGCAGGACTTGGCGTGGCGGCAAGAGAAATCTATACGGACTTAGATAAAAAAGTTGCTCACATGAGAGAATTAAAGCAGCGCTTTATTGACGGTATTATGAAAATTGAAGACACGACCATTCATGGAAAATATGATGATACAAGCGCTCCTCACATCATCAGCGTGGGAATTGCAGGTATTCGCAGTGAAGTGCTTTTACACACTCTCGAAGAAAAAGGTATTTATGTTTCCTCCGGTTCGGCATGTGCATCGAACCACCCGGCGATCAGCGGCGTTCTAAAGGGAATCGGAGCAAAAAATGAATTTCTAGATGCGACCATTCGCTTTAGTCTTTCTGAATTTACAACGGAAGAGGAAATTGACTATACGCTGGAAACATTATATAATTGTATACCAATGCTGAGAAGATATACGAGACACTAGTCGTTTTGAAGAAAAGTAGAGAAAGGTAAGAATATACATGAAGTTTCAATCATTTTTAATAAAATACGGTGAAATCGGTATTAAAGGAAAAAACAGATACATTTTTGAAGACGCGCTGATGCGTCAGATACGCTTTGCGTTGAAAGACGTGGACGGCATATTTAATGTACACAAATCACAGGGCAGAGTGTATGTTGACTGTGAGGGGGATTTTGATTATGATGAGGCGGTTGCCGGATTAAAGAGAGTTTTCGGTATCGTTGGAATCTGCCCGGTTATTCATGTGGAAGATAAAGGGTTTGAAGAACTGAAAAAGGTAGTTGTGAATTATATGGACGAAATGTATCCGGATAAGAACACAACATTTAAAGTAGAGGCAAGACGTGGAAAGAAAAGTTACCCGAAAAATTCAATGGAAATTAACTGCGAAATTGGTGAAGCAATTTTAGAAGCGTTTCCGGAGATAAAGGTAGACGTGCATAAACCTGCCATTAAATTAAATATTGAAGTCAGAGAAGAAATTTATATTTATTCTGAAATTATTCCGGGACCGGGAGGAATGCCGGTAGGAACAAACGGAAAAGCAATGCTTTTATTATCGGGCGGAATCGACAGTCCGGTTGCCGGATATATGATTTCAAAGAGAGGTGTCGGATTGGAGGCGACTTATTTCCACGCACCGCCGTATACAAGTGAACGTGCGAAACAGAAAGTAATTGACCTGGCAAAACTTGTCTCAAAATATTCGGGGCCGATTAAATTAAATATTGTTAATTTTACGGATATTCAGTTATATATTTATGACAAATGCCCGCATGATGAACTGACAATTATTATGCGTAGATATATGATGAAAATTGCAGAGCATTTTGCAAAAGAAAGCGGCTGTCTAGGGCTTATTACAGGGGAGAGTATCGGACAAGTTGCCAGTCAGACAATGCAGAGTCTTATGGCGACAAATGATGTATGTACACTGCCTGTATACCGTCCGGTAATTGGATTTGATAAACAGGAGATTGTGGACATTGCGGAAAAAATCGATACTTACGAAACTTCCATTTTACCGTTTGAAGACTGCTGTACAATTTTTGTTGCAAAACACCCTGTGACAAAACCAAATTTGAACATTATCAGACGTTCAGAAGAAAATCTTGCAGAGAAAATTGATGAATTGTTTGAGCAGGCAATTCAGACTGTGGAAACAATTGTTGTAAAACCATAAAATTGCAGATGAAAAAAGCCCCACAAAATTTGTGGGGCGTTTAAACTCATAAATTCAATTATACAATGTATGGTTTTAATACTTCGAGAACAGTTTCAGCATCATCTTCAGCATGAATGTTTAAGTCGATTGGTTTTGATAAGTCTAAACTAAAAATACCCATGATAGATTTTGCGTCAATTACGTAACGACCGGATACTAAATCAAAATCATAATCAAATTTTGTGATTTCATTTACGAATGATTTAACTTTGTCAATTGAATTTAAAGAAATTTGTACTGTTTTCATTGGAATAACCTCCTTGAATGTTTTTTACTCTAAGAATATATTAAGTTGTCAGGAAAAAAATGTCAAGGAACAATATGCCAAAGAAAAGGTTAAATTTTCGTTATTTTATACATAAATTTAAGGAGGAAAAAATGAAAAAAGTTGCACTACATAATTTGGGCTGTAAAGTAAATGCCTATGAAACGGAAGCAATGCAGGAATTATTAGAAAAAGAGGGATATGAGATTGTTCCGTTTAAAGAGGGAGCGGATATTTATATTATCAATACATGTACGGTGACAAATATGGCTGACAGAAAATCACGTCAGATGCTTCACCGTGCAAAAAAAATGAATCCAAATGCCATTGTTGTTGCAGCAGGGTGCTATGTGCAGGCGAAAAGTGAATCGAAGGAGACTGATGAAAGTATAGACATCATTATCGGTAATAATAAAAAGCAGGATTTAATTTCTATTTTGAAAGAGTATCAGGAAAAACATGACGGTATACAGAAAGAGATTATAGATATTAATCATACGAAGGAGTATGAGGAACTGCATCTGAGTAAAACGGCGGAGCATACAAGGGCATATTTAAAAGTGCAGGACGGCTGCAATCAATTTTGTACATACTGCATTATTCCTTATGCCAGAGGAAGGGTGCGCAGCAGAGAAAAAGAAAATGTTGTTGCGGAAGTAAAACAACTGGTGGCAAATGGTTATCAGGAAGTCGTTCTCACAGGAATCCATTTAAGTTCTTATGGAGTGGATTTACAGGGAGAGGATTTATTGTCGCTTATTTTGGCGGTAAATGAAATTGAAGGATTAAAAAGAATACGTTTGGGTTCTCTGGAACCCCGTATCATCACGGAGGAATTTGCAAAGACTATCTCAGGTTTAGAAAAAATCTGTCCGCATTTTCACCTGTCCTTACAGAGTGGCTGCAATGGGACTTTAAAGCGAATGAACAGAAGATACACTGCGGAAGAATATTTTGAGAAATGTGAACTGCTCAGAAAGTATTTTGACAATCCGGCGCTGACGACTGATGTGATTGTAGGATTTCCGGGGGAGACGGAAGAGGAATTTGAAGAATCAAGAGCATTTGTGGAGAAAGTGAATTTCTATGAGACACATATTTTCAAATATTCCAGACGAGAGGGAACAAAGGCTGCCGTAATGGAAAATCAGGTTCCGGAGCAGATAAAGACAAAGAGAAGCAATATACTTCTGGAGTTAGATGAAAGAAAACGAAAAGAATACGAAGAAAAATTTATCGGTAAAACAGTGGAAGTTCTGATGGAAGAAGAGGTCGAAAAAGAGGGAAAACGCTATCAGACAGGGCATACGAAAGAATATATTAAAGTGGCTTTAGAGAGCGATGAGAACATGCAAAATCAGTTGGTAAAGATTAAAATTGATAATCATTCACAAATTATACGTTGAATTTTATAGGCAATTATATTAGAATAAAGTTGAAATAAAGTAAAGGACGTGGTGAAATGAAAGATTTAAACAGTACACAATTTTTCCAGGTAGAACCTGCTCCACAAATTCAGGCAAAAGATATTCTTGAAATTGTGTATCAGGCATTGCGGGAAAAAGGATACAATCCGGTCAATCAGATTGTCGGGTATATTATGTCAGGTGATCCTACATACATTACAAGTCACAATGGGGCCAGAAGCCTGATTATGAAGATGGAGAGAGATGAGTTAGTGGAAGAGATGCTTAAGACGTATATTGAGCATCACTCATGGGAATAATACAATGAGAATTATGGGATTAGATTACGGTTCTAAGACAGTGGGAGTCGCAATTAGCGATGCCCTTTGTCTGACTGCACAGGGAATTGAGACGATTCAGAGAAAAGAAGAAAATAAGTTGAGAAAAACATTAGCCCGTATTGAAACGTTAATAAAAGAATACGAGGTGGATAAAATCGTTCTTGGTTTCCCTAAGCATATGAACAATGATATTGGTGACCGTGCGGAAAAGTCTTTGGCGTTTAAAGATATGCTGGAGAGAAGAACAGGGCTTGAAGTCATTATGTGGGACGAGCGTCTGACTACAGTGGAGGCAGAACGTACATTGATAGAGAGCAATGTAAGGAGAGAAGAACGTAAAAAATATGTCGATAAAATAGCGGCAATTTTTATTCTTCAAGGATATTTGGACTCGGTTTATTTAAAAAAATAGGTGTTCATGAGGTGAAAAGAGATGGAAAAAATTCAATTTATGTTTGATGACGGAACAGAGTCGGCAGATTTTTTTGTTCTTGAAGAAACAAAAGTAAATGGCGTATCTTATATTCTTGTTACGGATTCGGAAGAAGATGATGCGGAATGTATGATTTTGAAAGATACAAGTAAGCCGGAAGAAAGCGAGAGTGTTTATCAGGTAGTGGAAGATGACACGGAACTTGAGGCGGTATTAAAAATATTTGAAGAATTATTGGAAGATATTGATATAGAAATGTAACGTACAATTTTAAGAGGTGGAATATGTCTGTAAATCAGGAAAAATTCAAAGCAATGTTAAAGGAAAAAGGGCTGAAAGTGACAAATCAGCGATTGGTTGTTCTGAAAGTTTTGGCGGAGCATAAAGATAGACATATGACAGCAGAAGAAATATATGATTTAGTTAGAAATGAGTTTCGGGATATAGGGATTGCAACTGTCTATCGGACGGTTCAGTTGCTTTTGGAAATGAAGTTAATAGACCGTATTGAATTGAATGACGGCTGTGTGAGATATGAAATAGGACATCAGTTTTTTGGTGATACGAAACATTATCACCATCATTTGATTTGCAAAGAATGTGGAAAGATTATTCCCTTTGATGATGATTTGTTAGAAGATTTGGAAAAACATATAGAGAAAACATTGGGATTTTGTGTTTTGGACCATGAATTAAAACTTTACGGAAAATGTAAGGATTGTATAGAGAAAGAAAAGAATGTGCGGAAACATATAGAATGATGGAGGTGTAAATTTGAAAAAAGAGAATAACTCAAAATTGAAAATTATTGCTCTTGGCGGATTAGAGCAAATAGGAATGAATATTACCGCTTTTGAATATGAAGACAGTATTATCGTAGTGGACTGTGGACTTGCATTCCCGGAAGATGATATGCTTGGAATTGATTTAGTTATTCCTGATATAACATATTTAAAAGATAATATTCAGAAAGTAAAGGGATTTGTGATTACACATGGTCATGAAGACCATATCGGTGCGTTGTCATATGTATTGAAGGACTTAAATTTCCCTATTTATGCCACAAAACTTACGATGGGGATTATTGAAAACAAATTAAAAGAGCATAATTTACTTCGCAGCACAAGAAGAAAAGTGGTACGTCACGGACAATCCATTAATTTAGGACAGTTCAGAATTGAATTTATTAAGACAAACCATAGTATTGCGGACGCTTCAGCATTGGCAATCTATTCTCCGGCAGGTATCGTTGTGCATACGGGTGACTTTAAAGTAGACTACACGCCTGTTTTCGGTGATGCGATTGATTTACAGCGTTTTGCTGAGTTGGGCAAAAAAGGTGTTTTGGCGCTAATGTCCGACAGTACAAATGCGGAGAGACCGGGATTTACAATGTCAGAACGAACGGTAGGAAAGACGTTTGATCATATTTTTGCAGAACACAGAAATACAAGAATTATCATCGCTACATTTGCTTCTAACGTAGACCGTGTACAGCAGATTATTAACTCTGCGTACAAATACGACAGAAAAGTTGTCGTTGAAGGGCGAAGCATGGTAAATATTATTGAGACGGCATCAGAATTGGGATACTTAAATATTCCTGATAAAACATTGATCACCATTGATCAGTTGAAGAATTATCCTGATGAAAAAACCGTACTGATTACAACAGGAAGCCAGGGAGAATCGATGGCTGCTCTGTCGCGAATGGCTGCCGATATTCATAAGAAAGTCAGCATTAAACCGGGAGATACCGTTATCTTTAGTTCAAGCCCGATTCCGGGGAATGAAAAAGCGGTTTCCCGCGTGATTAATGAACTTTCACAGAAAGGTGCTACCGTTATTTTCCAGGATACACATGTTTCAGGTCATGCCTGTCAGGAAGAAATTAAGTTGATTTATTCCCTTGTAAAACCTAAATACGCTATTCCTGTACACGGTGAATATCGTCATTTGCGTGCAAATGCGGGAATTGCAGAAAGTCTTGGAATTCCAAAAGAAAATATTTTCTTATTGCAGTCAGGCGATGTACTTGCGTTAGATGGGAAAGGCGCGGAAGTTGTAGATAAGGTGCATACAGGCGCAATTTTAGTTGACGGTTTAGGTGTGGGTGATGTTGGAAACATCGTATTGCGTGACCGACAGCATTTGGCGGAAGACGGTATATTGATTGTTGTTCTTACTTTAGAGAAAGGAACAAATCAAGTATTGGCAGGACCGGATATCGTCTCCAGAGGTTTTGTTTATGTGAGAGAATCTGAAGGGCTGATGGAAGAGGCGAGACAGATTTTATCAGAGGCATTGGAAAATTGTCTGATGCAGAACAAAAATGCAGATTGGAGCAGAATTAAACTCGTTATCCGGGATACAATGAATGAATTTATTTGGAAACGGACAAAGAGAAGACCGATGATTCTTCCAATTATTATGGACGTATAAAAACAAGGACGGGGAATGAAAATTCTGCCGTCCTTACTTGAGGAAAGGAAACTGTTATGATTGTAGATGAACGTATGGTTACATTTATCAATTCTCTTGAAACAGAAAACAGTGAAATATTAGAGACAATAGAAAAAGAAGCGCTGGAAACTTTTGTTCCGATTATTCGCAAGGAAATGCAAAGTTTTATGAAAGTGCTTCTGGCGATTCAAAAACCGCTTAATATTCTTGAGGTGGGAACGGCAGTTGGCTTTTCCGCACTTTTAATGAGTGAATATGCGCCGGAAGAGTGCAGGATTACAACGATTGAGAAGTATGAAAAACGTATTCCGATTGCGAAAGAGAACTTTCGGCGGGCGGGAAAAGAAGACAAGATTACTCTTTTAGAGGGTGATGCACTGGAAATTTTAAAAGGTCTGGAAGAAAAATATGACTTTATTTTCATGGACGCGGCAAAGGCACAGTATATTAACTATATGCCGGAAGTGATTCGTCTGTTGGAAAAAGGCGGAGTACTTGTCTCCGACAATGTATTACAGGACGGAGATATTATTGAATCAAGATTTGCCGTGGAGAGAAGAAACAGGACAATTCACAGCAGAATGAGAGAGTATTTATATAGATTGAAACATGAGGAACAGTTGCTGACTTCCATTATCCCTCTCGGAGACGGAGTGGCAATCAGTACAAAGAAGTAAGAAAGGAACAGACAAATGGCAAGACACCCAGAATTATTAATTCCGGCAAGCAGTTTAGAAGTATTAAAAATAGCAGTTATATTTGGTGCAGATGCAGTATATATCGGAGGAGAGGCGTTCGGACTTCGTGCGAAAGCGAAAAATTTTTCCAAAAAAGATATGGAAGAGGGCATAAAATTTGCACATGAACACGGTGTGAAAGTGTATGTAACCGCTAATATCCTTGCACATAACGGTGACTTGGAAGGGGCAAGAGAATATTTCAGAGAGTTGGGAGAAATGAATCCGGACGCCCTAATCATCGCTGATCCGGGTATGTTTATGCTTGCAGGGGAAGAATGCCCGCATATTGAAAGACATATCAGTACACAGGCGAATAATACAAACTATGAAACATACAGATTTTGGCACAAATTGGGAGCGACAAGGGTAGTATCTGCAAGAGAATTATCTTTAGAAGAAATTAAAGAAATACGCGCTAATATTCCTGATGAGTTGGAAATAGAAACATTCGTACACGGTGCGATGTGCATTTCTTATTCAGGAAGATGCCTGCTCAGCAATTATTTTACGGGACGAGATGCGAATCAGGGAGCATGTACACACCCATGCCGTTGGAAATACTCCATTGTGGAAGAGACAAGACCGGGAGAATACATGCCGGTTTATGAAAATGAGAGAGGAACATATATTTTCAACTCAAAAGATTTATGTATGATTGAGCATATTCCGGAACTTTTAGAAGCGGGAATTGACAGTCTGAAAATCGAGGGACGTATGAAGACAGCTCTATATGTCGCCACAGTTGCAAGAACATATCGAAAAGCGATTGATGATTATCAGAAGGATCCGGAATTATATAAGAAAAACATGCCATGGTATTTGGAACAGATTTCAAACTGCACATACAGACAGTTTACCACGGGATTTTTCTTTGGAAAACCGGACGAAACAACACAAATTTATGATAGCAATACGTATGTAAAAGAGTACACATATCTTGGAATTATAGGAGAAGAACGGGAAGGCACATACCGCATTGAACAGAGAAATAAGTTTTCCGTAGGAGAGAAAATCGAAGTGATGAAACCAAACGGGGACAATGTGGAAGTGACGGTAAAACGTATTTTGACGGAGGACGGAGAGGAACAGGAGAGCGCTCCTCACCCAAAACAGGTGCTTTATGTAGACTTGGGAATTCCGGTGGATCAATATGATATCCTGAGAAGACAGGAAGAAAAGTAAAAAGAAACTACGGACTTTTAGGAAAAGAAAGTCCGTAGTTTTTCTATTGCACTTTTTTCGATGCGGGAAACATAGGAGCGGGAAATGCCAAGTTGGCGGGCGATTTCTCTTTGCGTATATTCCTCTCCTTCATAAAGACCGTATCGCATTTTCAAAACGAGCCGCTCTCTCGGAGAAAGTTCAGAGGATACTTTTTCGTAGAGCATTTTGATATCATCTTTTAAGGCAACTTTAGAAGGGGCATCTTCCTCATCGGATTCAATGACATCAAAAAGTTGGATTTCATTTCCTTCTCTGTCCGTTCCGATAGGCTCATAAAGAGAAACTTCTTTAGATGTTTTTTTCTTACCGCGCAACATCATGAGAATTTCATTTTCGATACACCTTGCAGCATATGTGGCAAGGCGATTACCTTTTTCCAGGTTAAAGGTGGAAACGGCTTTTATCAGCCCTATCGTGCCGATAGATAACAAATCTTCAGGATCTTCGTCCAAATGCTGATATTTTTTTACGATATGAGCGACAAGACGAAGATTTCGTTCGATTAAGATATGTTTCGCTTCAAGGTCGCCCTCTGTATATTTTTGTAGATAATAACGTTCTTCAGATGCGGTCAATGGTTCAGGAAATGTTTTCAAGAATGGCACCTCTAAGCATATTTTTATTATAGTTTATGCGAAATAAGAGTGTTTGTGCCTTTCCAAAAAGAAAATAGTGGTGTGAAACGTAAAATAATGGTATATTAGAAAAGAAGTAAGAAAGCAGGGGGATACCATGACGAAAGAAAAGAAGAGTAAAAAAACACGAATGATAGAGTTGATACTGGCAGCGAGCATTTGTATTTTGCTGGTGACGGAAGGCGTTTTATTGATAAATCAAAAGAAAGAGAGCAAAAATGAGAAGCCCATTCTCACGCAGGAGGAAGCGAAAAAGATAGATCGAAAAAACATGGAATCTGCCAAAGACACGGTTGTGGAGAAAGAGGGGGCAGACATTACCATTGGGACGAAAGATGTGGCAGAAGTACAGGAGACGGAACAGACGAGAGATTACATTATTGAGGATAGTTATGCCCGTGCATTGACGATGGAAGAACTGACACTTTTAACGGCGGAGGAACTTCAGATTGCAAGAAATGAGATTCTTGCCAGACACGGAAGAAAATTTGAAGATGAAAAAATGCAAATGTATTTTGAAAGTAAAAGTTGGTACAGTGGAACGATGGAGGCGGCTGAATTTGACGCATATTACGATTCTATCTTAAGTGAAACAGAGAAGGCAAATGTTCAGTTGATTCAGTCTATGGAAACAATGGGAGAAACGGAAACAACGGAAACAGAGGAATAGAGGTGAAGAGATGTACGAAGAGTGGAATGAGGACGAAGATATTTTCGAGAAACTGGAGGAGGAATCTAAGAAAACAAAAATAAATGGGAAAAAACTCATTATAGCAGAATTTATTGGCGTATTTATATTGCTTTGCGTTGTTTTGGGGACTTACTTTGGATTGAATAATACGAAGAGAATTGCTAAGGAATATATGAGAGATGTTCTGCAGGGAAACTGGAATGAAGTATACGATTATCTGTATTTTAAAAAAGATGATAATACATTTTTAAATAAGCAAATGTTTATTTCCGCGCAGGAGTTAAATGATGAAGCGAGAACGCTTCAGACTCGAATAGGTGATGTGCGGGAGATTGGAAAAGGGAACAATGATTATCGTCAATTTGAGGTTTCCTATCGCGACCGCAAGGAAGATAAAAAAATGATTGTTCCTATGATACGGCGAAATGGTGAATGGTATGTGGACGGGAATCAGCAGTTTGTGGAGGAAGTGGTACGTCTTGAAGTGCCTAAAGACACGAAAGTTTATCTGGATAAAATTCCTTTGGATTCCTCTTATCAGGTCAAGACGGAAGAAAACATTGATTTCTATGAAATTCCCAATCTGTTCAGAGGTGTACACTACATTGCGCTGGAAAAAGAAAACATGGAAAAATACGAAGATTTAGTCCGGTTTGAAAAGGATAAACCGGTGCAGGTGACGATGCAATATGGAAAAGATGTTTTGGAGAAGGCAGCGCAGCAGGCACAGGGAGAAATCAGGAAAGAATATGAAAAGGCAACGGGAAATGTGACGGGAGATAAAGAATTTCGTTATCTCCAACTGAAAAACAATCAGATAAAGGTAAAACCGTCGGAGGAAAATGCAGATTTGATTGAAGTGACGGTGGAATCGGAATATGAATATCAATATAAAGAAAAAGTATTTTACTTTTTCCATATAAATAAAACAGACCGTGGGAAATGTACGAGTAAGTGCGTTTTCTCTTATCAGTCAGGAATGCTGAAATTAGAAAATAAAGAAATCAATACATCATTTCTAAAATAGAAACAGAAAGTTTCCCAAGACAATGTGGTTGGGAAACTTTCTGTTGTATATAAGTAAAAAATGTGGTATCATAAATGCAGTCAGAAAACAATCGTTTTCTTAATTATCAGGCGTTTCAGCCAAATTTTCAATGATTTAGACAATAGAATGAAAGGAGAAGATGTAATGTATAGTACAGTGTTGTCTGCGGCTATACATGGACTTGAAGTAAAGTGCATTCATGTAGAAGCGGACGTAAGCAATGGGCTGCCGTTGTTTCATATGGTAGGTTATTTATCGTCAGAGGTAAAGGAGGCTGGAGAGCGGGTAAGAACAGCCATTCGTAATTCAGGTTTTCTATTACCGTCGAAAAAGATAGTGATTAATTTATCGCCGGCAGACGTAAGAAAGAGAGGCTCAGCCTTTGACCTGCCTATTGCCATATCTATTTTGTCATCTCTAGGCTATATTCCCCATAAAAAACTGCAGCAGACATTATTTATAGGCGAATTAGGATTGGACGGTAAAGTGCAGAAAATAGCCGGAGTTTTACCCATTATAATAGAAGCAAAACAGCAGGGATATAAGGCGTGTATTGTGCCGAAGGGGAATGGATTAGAAGGTAGTATTATAGAAGGAATAGAAGTGTACGGTGTCAGTACCCTGAAAGAAGCAGCCGATTATCTTAACGGGAATATTAAACTTATTCCGGAGAAAAAGCAGTTACTTGCAAAAGAAGAAACAAGAGAGGGAGATTTTTCGGAAGTGCGGGGGCAGGCAATGCTGAAAAGAGCAACCGAAATAGCGGTTGCAGGCAACCATAATATTTTATTTATCGGTTCGGCGGGCATTGGAAAGACAATGATTGCAAGCAGAATTCCCACCATCTGTCCCCCGATGACAGAGGAAGAATGTATAGAGGTGACAAAGGTTTACAGTATTCTCGGAATGATTGACGAAAATCACCCGATTATCAGAGAAAGACCATTTCGTTCACCTCATCATACATCGACAAAAGCATCGCTGATTGGCGGAGGAAATATTGCCATGCCGGGAGAAATCAGTATGGCGAATCACGGGGTTCTGTTTTTAGATGAGTTATCACAATTTCAAAAATCAGTTTTAGATGCACTCAGGCAGCCGATGGAAGACAGGGTAATCCGGCTTTCGAGGAAATCGGGAGTATATGTTTTTCCAAGCAATTTTATGCTTGTCGGTTCATGTAATCCGTGTCCGTGCGGAAACTATCCTGATTTAAACAAATGCACATGCACACCCGGCCAGATTCAGCAATATTATAACCACCTCAGTCAGCCTTTTTTAGACAGGTTTGACTTATCTATAGAGGTGTCAAAAATACAGTATGATGATTTGGAGGGGGACAGAGAAGAGGAAACTTCGGAAGTGATTCGGGGAAGAGTATGTGAAGCGCGGGGCAGGCAGTATAAGCGTTATGGTAAGACGAAAACAAATGCGGAGTTATCGTCCACGGAGGTGGAAACATACTGTAAACTCGGACAAAAAGAAAAGAAATTTATGGGACAGATATTTGAGCAGATGGAATTAACGGCAAGAACATACCATAAAGTATTAAAAGTAGCAAGAACAATAGCGGATTTGGCAGAAGAAGAGAAAATACAACTTTCTCATCTGCGTGAAGCGGTCGGATATCGAATGTTTGATAAGAGGAGATAAAAATGGAACGGGAAGAAAAATATGAATACTGGTTTGCAAATATAAAAGGATTGACGGGGAGAAATAAAAGGCAGATAAGAGAAAAGATACAGTCTGTAGAAGCGTTTTATCATATGAAAGAAGATGAACGGAAAAATTACGTGGAGGAAGAAGCAAGTACATATATACGAAAAAGTATAGAGGAATGGAAAGTAGATGAACAGTATAACCTGCTTAAAGAAAAGAAGATTCACTTTCTTCCATTTTTTCATGAAGAGTATCCTGACATGTTAAAAAATTTGGATAACCCGCCATATGCCATTTATCTGAAAGGAAAAATGATAAGGAAAGATACGCTAAAAGTTGCGATTGTAGGTGCAAGAAAATGCAGTCCGTATGGGGAGAGCATGGCAATCCGATTTGCTGAGAGACTGGCAGAACAGGGAATAGAAATTATAAGCGGATTGGCAAGAGGAGTAGACGGAGCAGGGCAAAGAGGAGCGCTGAATGTGGGCGGCTGCTCCTACGGGGTGCTTGGCTCAGGAGTAGATGTGTGTTATCCGCGAGAAAATATTGGTTTGTATGAGGATTTACAGGAAAAGGGAGGAATTCTTTCGGAACAGCCGCTGGGAACGGCTCCTCTTTCGAGAAATTTTCCGGCGAGAAACAGAATTATCAGCGCATTGGCGGATATAGTTATTGTGATAGAAGCAAAAGAAAAGAGTGGTTCTTTAATTACGGCGGATATGGCGCTGGAGATGGGAAAAGAAGTATATGCACTTCCGGGGCCTGTAAACAGTGAACTGAGTAAGGGGTGTAATATGCTGATCAGGCAGGGAGCGGGCATACTTTTATCCCCTCAGGATCTGTTAGATGAACTTCGTATTTCGACAAAGGAAGATGTGAAAAAGAAGTTAAAAAGTAAAATAAGTCTTGAAACAGAAGAAAATATGGTGTATAGTTGCCTTGATTTGTATCCGAAAAACGTAAATCAATTAATGATGGAAACGAAAATGGAGATTCCACAGTTGATAAATCAACTGGTATCTTTAGAAATGCAGGGATATATAAGAGAAATATCAAAAAATTATTATGTGAAAAGCAATTAGGCTGAGAACTAATTGATTTTGGAGGAATATAATTATGGCACGAAATCTTGTGATTGTAGAATCACCGGCAAAAGTAAAAACAATAAAGAAGTTTTTGGGAAGCAGTTATGTGGTAATGGCGTCAAACGGTCATGTAAGGGATTTTCCAAAAAGTCAGTTTGGAATTGACGTAGAGAATGACTTTGAACCGAAATATATTACAATCAGAGGAAAAGGGGAGATTCTTGCCAATTTACGAAAGGAAGTAAAAAAAGCGGATAAAGTGTAT
This sequence comes from Lachnospiraceae bacterium, assembly GCA_902381685.1. GTDB lineage: Bacteria > Bacillota > Clostridia > Lachnospirales > Lachnospiraceae > Faecalimonas. The sequence goes on from LR698958.1 coordinate 814,808, forward strand.
CTTGCAACTGACCCCGACCGCGAAGGAGAAGCGATTGCGTGGCATTTGTACGTGGCGCTGAAATTGGAAGGTAAGAAAGTGTACCGAATCAGTTTTAACGAAATTACGAAAAATGCTGTTAAATCAGCGATAAAAGAAGCGCGAGAAATCAATATGGATCTTGTGGACTCACAGCAGGCTAGAAGGGCATTGGACAGAATTGTAGGTTACAGAATCAGTCCTCTTCTTTGGGCAAAGGTAAAAAGAGGGTTAAGTGCAGGACGAGTGCAGTCTGTGGCACTTCGAATTATCGCAGATAGAGAAGAAGAGATTGATGCGTTTATTCCGGAAGAATATTGGACGATCGACACAGTGCTGAAAGTTGAAGGGGAAAAGAAACCTCTTGTAGCGAAGTTTTACGGTACGGAAAAACAAAAAATGACGATTCGCTCGAAAGAAGAGTTGGATAATATTTTAGGACAGATAGAAAATGAAGAATATAAAGTGACTGAAGTAAAGAAAAGTGAACGTTTGAAAAAAGCGCCGCTGCCATTTACGACAAGTACACTGCAGCAGGAAGCGTCGAAAGCATTGAATTTTGCGACACAGAAAACAATGCGAATTGCGCAGCAACTATATGAAGGAATAGATATAAAAGGACAGGGAACAGTCGGTATTATCACATATCTCCGTACAGACTCAACAAGAGTTTCCGATGAGGCGGAAAGCAGTGTGAGAGAATATATAAAAGATATATATGGGGACGGGTTCGTGTCGGAGACAGAACCTAAGAAAGAGACGGGAAAGAAAATCCAAGATGCACACGAGGCTATCCGTCCTACAGATGTTACGAGAACACCGGCATCTCTGAAAGAATCCCTGACAAGGGAACAGTTCCGTCTGTATCAGTTGATTTGGAAAAGATTTGTGGCGAGCAGAATGAAACCTGCAAAATACGAGACAACTTCCGTAAGTATTGGGGCAGGTGAATATAGATTTCATGTGTCGGCATCAAAGATTGTATTTGAAGGTTTTAGATCTGTTTATATTGAATCAGATGAGGAGAAAGCAGAAAACAATGTTCTCGTAAAAAGCATTACGACAGATACGAAGTTGACAAAAGAGGATATTGAGACGAAACAGCATTTCACACAGCCGCCTGCGCATTACACAGAGGCTTCGCTTGTAAAAATTTTGGAAGAACTTGGAATTGGACGTCCGAGTACGTATGCTCCGACAATTTCCACAATTATTGCGCGCCGCTATGTGTCTAAGGAACAGAAAAATCTGTATTTGACGGAAATCGGTGAAGTTGTCAACAATATGATGAAAACATCTTTCCCAAGTATTGTCGATGTGAATTTTACCGCAAATATGGAAGGACTTCTCGACAGAGTGGAAGAAGGTGCGGTTGAATGGAAATCTGTTATCAGAAACTTCTATCCGGATTTGGAAGAAGCGGTGGAAAAGGCAGAGAAAGAACTGGAGAGCGTTAAGATAGAAGACGAAGTTACAGATGTAATCTGTGAGGAGTGTGGAAGAAATATGGTTATCAAATATGGTCCACACGGACGCTTTCTGGCATGTCCGGGATTTCCTGAATGTCGAAATACAAAACCATATTTGGAAAAGATAGGTGTGCCTTGTCCAAAATGCGGAAAGGATATTGTGCTTAGAAAGACCAAAAAAGGAAGAAAATACTATGGCTGTGAGGATAATCCGGATTGTGATTTTATGTCATGGCAGAAACCTTCCAAAGAAAAATGTCCAAAATGTAATGGATATATGGTTGAAAAAGGTAATAAATTACTATGTGGAGATAAGGAATGCGGGTATATCACAGATAAAAAATAAAAGTAAATAGTTGAATGCGAAAATTTGTTGAAAAAAATGGAATTGTATGATAATATGAAGAAGTAATAGAATGTTTGGAAGTTTGTATGCTAAAGCATAGGAACCGGTTGATAATAAGGAAAACATATGGAGGAAAGAAAAATGAGTGTTCAATTATTAGACAAGACAAGAAAAATTAATAAACTGCTTCATAACAATGATTCCAGTAAGGTAGTATTTAACGATATTTGTGAAGTGTTGACGGAAATTTTGGATTCCACGGTATTGGTAATCAGTAAAAAAGGAAAAGTTTTAGGTGTCAGTGAGTGCGATAAAGTAGAACCTATCAATGAACTTGTGCAGGAGGAAATCGGTGCTTATATTGATACACTTTTAAATGACAGATTATTAAATATTTTATCCACGAAAGAAAATGTAAATTTGCAGACTTTAGGATTTACACCTGAAGTGGTAAAAGGATATCAGGCAATGATAACACCGATTAATACTGCAGGTGAAAGACTTGGTACATTATTTATGTACAAGAAAGATGCCTTGTATGAGATTGATGATATTATTTTAAGTGAATATGGAACTACGGTTGTAGGGCTGGAGATGCTTCGTTCGGTAAATGAAGAGAGTGCAGCAGAAACAAGAAAAGAGCAGATTGTAAAATCAGCAATCAGCACATTATCATTTTCAGAGTTGGAAGCAATCGTTCATATTTTTGATGAGTTAGAAGGCACGGAAGGTATTTTGGTTGCGAGTAAAATTGCAGACCGTGTGGGAATTACAAGAAGTGTAATTGTAAATGCTTTGAGAAAATTTGAAAGTGCCGGGGTTATTGAATCCCGCTCATCAGGAATGAAGGGAACTTACATCAAAGTTATTAATGACTATGTATTTGAAGAGTTAGACAGAATTAGAAAAAACAGAAGCAGATAAAAAGAGATGAGGGTATCAGGAGGGAAAACTGATACCCTTGTTTCATACATGGAAAGAAAGGAACTTAAATATGGAAATATCAAAGGCGAAAATTAAAATGAAAAAGAGTCTTCTGGCAAATGGGACTTTAGATGAAAAATTTTATGATTGTGATGTAATCAGGTATGAGAAAAAAGAAGAGAGCATATATTTGCTTTTGAGAGATGAAAATCTTATGGACATATCGTTAGATGGAATCTATGAATGTATTATTTATCGAGGCAGTGTGGGAATAAAATGTGAGGGACGCATTGTGGAAAGATATGTAAATCAAGATGAGAAGATTGTGCGTTTTCAGGTGGAAAAGGGATTTTATAAAATAAATATAAAGTATGTTGACAAAGAAGAAACAGAGTGATATTTTATTACTAGAGCGATTTAGCACTCGCTTTAACTGAGTGCTAATAACATGAAATTAGTATTCAAGGAGGAATTGACATGAAATTAGTACCATTAGGAGACAGAGTTGTATTAAAACAGTTAATAGCAGAGGAGACAACAAAATCAGGTATCGTTTTACCGGGACAGACAAAGGAAAAACCACAACAGGCAGAAGTTGTTGCGGTAGGACCGGGCGGAAACGTTGATGGTAAAGAAGTGGTTATGCAGGTTGCAGTAGGAGATAAAGTAATCTATTCCAAATATTCAGGAACAGAAGTGGAATTAGATGATGAAGAATATATCGTAGTAAGACAGAATGATATTTTAGCGGTAATTAAATAGTATTGAATATTTCTTAGGAGGTTGATAGAAATGGCAAAGGAAATTAAATACGGAGCAGAAGCGAGAGCGGCATTAGAATCAGGAGTAAATCAGTTAGCAAATACAGTAAGAGTAACATTAGGACCAAAAGGAAGAAATGTTGTGCTTGATAAATCTTTCGGAGCACCATTGATTACAAATGACGGTGTGACAATCGCAAAAGAAATTGAGTTAGAAGACGCTTTTGAAAACATGGGAGCACAGTTGATTAAAGAAGTTGCGGCAAAAACAAATGATGTAGCAGGCGACGGAACAACAACAGCCACAGTTCTTGCACAGGCAATGGTTCATGAAGGAATCAAAAATCTTGCAGCAGGAGCAAACCCGATTGTTCTTAGAAAAGGAATGAAAAAAGCGACGGAAACTGCCGTGGAGGCAATCGCATCTATGAGCAGCAAAGTAGAAAGCAAAGACAGAATTGCAAATGTAGCATCAATCTCAGCAGGGGATACGGAAGTAGGCGCTATGGTGGCAGATGCGATGGAAAAAGTTTCCAACGATGGTGTTATCACAATCGAAGAATCTAAAACAATGAAGACAGAATTAGATCTTGTGGAAGGTATGCAGTTTGACAGAGGTTACATTTCAGCATATATGGCAACAGATATGGAGAAAATGGAAGCAAACTTAGAAGATCCATATATCTTAATTACGGATAAGAAGATTTCTAATATTCAGGAACTTCTTCCGTTATTAGAGCAGATTGTTCAGTCAGGAGCAAGACTGTTAATTGTTGCAGAAGATATTGAAGGCGAAGCGCTCACAACATTGATCGTAAATAAACTGCGTGGAACATTCAACGTTGTTGCAGTAAAAGCGCCGGGATACGGTGACAGAAGAAAAGCAATGTTAGAAGACCTTGCTATTTTGACAGGCGGTCAGGTTATCTCTGAAGAACTCGGATTAGATTTAAAAGAGACAACTTTAGAACAGTTGGGACGTGCTAAATCCGTAAAAGTACAGAAAGAAAATACGGTAATCGTGGACGGATTAGGAGATAAAAATGCAATTAATGCCCGCGTGGCACAGATTAAGGCACAGATTGAAGAAACAACATCTGAGTTTGATAAAGAAAAATTACAGGAAAGACTTGCAAAACTTGCAGGCGGTGTTGCGGTTATCCGTGTAGGTGCGGCAACAGAGACAGAGATGAAAGAAGCAAAACTTCGTATGGAAGATGCGCTTTCAGCAGCAAGAGCGGCAGTGGAAGAAGGAATCGTAGCAGGAGGCGGTTCTGCGTATATTCACGCTTCTAAGAAAGTTGCAAAACTTGCAGAAACTCTCGAAGGAGATGAAAAGACAGGCGCAAATATTATTTTGAAAGCATTGGAAGCACCGTTATTCCATATTTCTGCAAACGCAGGTTTGGAAGGTTCGGTAATTATCAATAAAGTAAAAGAAAGTCAGGTTGGTATTGGATTTGACGCTTATAATGAAGAGTATGTGGATATGGTTGAAGCAGGAATTCTTGACCCTGCAAAAGTTACAAGAAGTGCATTGCAGAATGCGACAAGTGTGGCGTCTACATTACTGACAACAGAATCAGTTGTTGCAAATATCAAAGAAGATGTTCCGCCAATGCCGGCAGGAGCAGGCGGAATGGGAATGATGTAAGCGAATAAAAATACATCTTAAAATATAAGTCTACCTTAGATAAAAAAATGTCTGAGGTAGACATTTTTTATTCATATGTGATACAATAATAAGAACATCATAATATGGAGGAAAGATATGAATGATTTTTACACAGAACAGTTGGTAAAACGAAAGACAACGGGGAAGGTAATGTTGGCAAAGGCAGGACTGATTATTCTTACGTTAGTATCGCTCATACTTTTGTTAAAAACTCCGTTTGCACTTATTCTGACAATGGTATTGATAGCGTTAGACATATTTCTGTTTAGAAATATGGATTTAGAATATGAATATTTATTCGTAAACGGAGAACTCGACGTGGACAAGATTATAGCACGTTCAAAGAGAAAGAAAGTTTTTTCTGCAAATGTGGAAGAACTGGAACTTCTTGCGCCAACAGGTTCAAGTGAACTTAGGCTTGTACAGGCAGAGAAGACGTATAACTATAGCAGTATGGCAGAGGGACGCAAGACGTACGAGTTGATTGTTTCTCAAAAAGGACAAAAGATAAAAGTGATTTTTGAGCCGAATGACACTATTTTAAACGGGTTCAAAACACTTGCACCGAGAAAAGTCATTATTTAGTCTTGACAGAAGAGGAAGTTTTATGTAATATAACACTACCTTATAAAAAAAGAAATATAATAAGTAATACTTATTAATATTTAGAACAGAAAGTAACAATGTAACAAGAGACGAAAGAGAGGAAGGAAAATCATGGGAAAAATTATTGGAGAAGGAATTACATTTGATGATGTACTTTTAGTACCTGCATATTCAGAGGTTATTCCAAACCAAGTGGATTTGACAACTAATTTAACAAACAGCATTCAGTTAAATATACCAATGATGAGTGCAGGAATGGATACGGTTACAGAACACCGCATGGCAATTGCAATGGCAAGACAGGGTGGAATCGGTATTATTCATAAGAATATGTCAATTGAAGAACAGGCAGATGAAGTAGATAAAGTAAAACGTTCAGAAAATGGAGTAATCACAGATCCATTTTATTTATCACCGGAACATACACTTGCAGATGCTAATGAATTGATGGCTAAATTCCGCATTTCAGGTGTGCCGATTACAGAAGGAAAAAAATTAGTTGGAATTATTACAAACCGTGATTTGAAATTTGAAGAAGATTTTACAAAGAAAATCAAAGAATCTATGACTTCAGAAGGATTGATTACTGCACCGGAAGGAATCACTTTAGAAGAAGCGAAACAGATTTTGGCGAAAGCTCGAAAAGAAAAACTTCCGATTGTAGATAAAGATTTTAATTTAAAAGGATTAATTACAATTAAAGATATTGAAAAACAGATCAAATATCCATTGTCAGCAAAAGATTCAAAAGGACGTTTGTTATGCGGTGCGGCAGTAGGAATCACTGCAAACTGTCTGGAACGTGTAGATGCGCTTGTGAAAGCACAGGTAGACGTTGTTGTTATGGATTCTGCACACGGACATTCGGCAAATGTACTTAAAACAGTGAGAATGGTAAAAGAAAAATATCCTGAACTCCAGGTAATTGCAGGTAACGTAGCGACAGGAGAAGCGACAAGAGCATTGATTGAAGCGGGAGTAGATGCTGTTAAAGTTGGTATCGGACCTGGATCTATCTGTACAACACGTGTTGTTGCCGGTATCGGTGTACCACAGATTTCTGCAATTATGGACTGCTACGAAGTGGCAAAAGAATACAATATTCCAATTATCGCAGACGGTGGTATCAAATATTCAGGAGATATGACAAAAGCAATCGCAGCAGGTGCTAACGTATGTATGATGGGAAGTATCTTTGCAGGTTGTGATGAAAGCCCGGGAACATTTGAATTATTCCAGGGAAGAAAATATAAAGTATATCGCGGAATGGGTTCTATCTCAGCAATGGAAAACGGAAGTAAAGACCGTTATTTCCAGGCAGATGCGAAGAAATTAGTTCCGGAAGGTGTTGAAGGACGTGTTGCTTATAAAGGAACGGTTGAAGATACTGTATTCCAGTTGATGGGCGGACTTCGTGCAGGTATGGGATACTGCGGAGCACCTACGGTTGATACGTTAAAAGAGACGGGAAAATTCGTTAAAATTTCAGCGGCATCTTTGAAAGAAAGTCACCCACATGATATTCACATTACAAAAGAAGCACCAAACTATAGTGTAGACGAATAAAAGAAGAACAAAAGGGAATGGAGCGTACGTGATACGTTCCATTTCTTTATGCTGTGCGGAGAAAATCTCGGAATAATCTTAAGAAATTTGTAAGTAAGTTTTTACAAAAAGCGGATAAAAGTATGTTAGAATTTCAGTTAGTAAAAGCAAACGGGGTTACAAAAAGATGAAAAAGAAACGAATGACAAAACGCAGAAGAAAAAGAATATTGCAGTTATACACAAGAATGGGAATTTTGCTTATGTCCGTTATACTGATCGGATTAAGTGTGATGAAAATATTTCATTTTGGTGTATTCAGCAGTGAAGCGAAATATATGGAAGAAAGCGGAGCGGATATCGATAAGAGTAAGCCGGATATAGACGTACAGTTACTGACGAAAAATCCATATTCAAGACCTGGGACAAACACGAAAAGAATAACAGGGATTGTGATTCATTATACGGCAAATCCCGGTTCGACTGCGATGCAGAACAGGAACTATTTTGAAGGGTTAAAGGACAGTCACCAGACAAAAGCAAGCAGTCATTTTGTTGTGGGAATAGATGGGGGAATTGTGCAGTGTGTCCCTACGTGGGAGGAAGCCTATGCTTCAAACACACGCAATGAGGATACGGTTTCCATTGAAACATGCCATAAAGAGGCTGATGGAAAATATACTCGGCAAACGTATAAATCTATGGTACAATTAACTGCGTGGTTATGTAAAAAATTTGACTTAACAGAAAATGATGTGATTCGTCATTATGATATTACGGGAAAGATTTGTCCGAAATATTTTGTTGAAGATGAAAAGGCGTGGGAGCAGTTTAAGAAGGACGTTGGAAACGCCTTGCGTTAGGAAAAAGGGCAAAGAGAAGGTGAAACAATGAAAACATATGATGTAATTGCTTTGGGTGAATTGCTTATTGATTTTACAATGAATGGAGAAAATGAGAGGGGAAACAGCATGTTTGAGGCGTGTCCGGGAGGTGCGCCATGCAATGTGCTTGCCATGTTGAATAAATTAGGGAGAAAAACTTCTTTCTTAGGCAAAGTGGGAAAAGATGCTTTTGGTATACAGTTGAGAAAGACGTTGGAAACTGCAGGGATAGATACTTCAAAATTATATGAAGATAGGGAAGTACACACAACACTTGCTTTTGTTCATACACTTCCGGACGGAGACAGGGAATTTTCTTTTTACAGAAATCCGGGTGCGGACATGATGCTGGTGGAAGAGGAGGTTACTGAGGAGTATATCCGGCAGGCGAGAGTAATTCATTTTGGCACGATTTCAATGACTCATGACGGTGTTAGAAATGCCACAAAAAAAGCGGTGGAGTTGGCAAAGAAGAATGGGCTTTTGATTACATTTGATCCCAATTTACGACCACCTCTGTGGGAATCTTTAGAATCTGCAAAAGAACAGATGGAATACGGTTTCTCGCAATGCGATGTATTAAAGATTTCGGATAATGAGTTGCAGTTTGCTTCCGGCAAAGAAGATTATGATGAAGGAATTTGCATTTTGCAGGAGAAATATAAAATACCGCTTATCTTCCTGACACTTGGAAAAGAAGGAAGCCGTGCATATTATAAAGGAATGTGTGTGGAAGAAAAAGGATATAATGTGCAGGCAGTGGATACAACCGGAGCTGGTGATACATTTTGCGGAAGTGTCATACATGCGGTATTAAAATATGGATTGGAAACACTCACGGAGGAGAAACTTCGTGAGATACTTGCTTTTGCAAATAGCGCGGGAGCGCTGGTTACAACGAAAAAGGGAGCGCTCTGTTCTATGCCAAAGCAGGAAGAGATAATGGAATTAATGAAGAAAGAGAAAAGGATATAGGTATGTTTAAGAAATTTTTTCCGGATAATTATGAAGCGTCCACATATATTATTCCGTTTGAAGACTTATATAAAGAGGGATATAGGGGGCTTATATTTGATATAGATAATACGCTGGTACCTCACGGAGCACCGGCAGATGAGAGAGCAAAGAAATTGTTTGCACGTTTGCAAGAAATTGGTTTCCAGTGCTGCCTTTTGTCAAATAATAAAGAAGGCAGGGTGAAAATGTTCAATGAAGAAATTGGTGTGAATTACATTTACGATGCACATAAACCATCGACGAAAAACTATAAAAAAGCGATGGAAATCATGGGGACGGATTTGGACAATACAATCTTTATCGGAGACCAGCTCTTTACTGATGTATACGGAGCAAAGCGTACGGGAATAAGAAATATTTTGGTGAAACCAATTCACCCAAAGGAAGAAATACAGATTATTTTGAAGCGATATTTAGAGAAAATCGTGCTATATTTCTACAAGAAAGAACGTAAAAAGTAAAAAAAGGTTGAAAAACTGTAAAAACTATTATAGAATTATATGCAGTAAAAAGAAATGGAATATGTCTCAGACATACTATTAAGGAGGATTATAATGATTTCAGCAGGAGATTTTAGAAATGGTGTTACTCTTGAAATTGAAGGGAACATTTATCAGATTTTAGAATTTCAACACGTAAAACCTGGAAAAGGTGCAGCGTTCGTAAGAACAAAATTAAAAAATATCATCAGTGGAGGAATCGTTGAAAAAACATTCAGACCAACTGAAAAATTCCCTAAAGCACACATTGAAAGAAAAGATATGCAGTATTTATATTCTGACGGTGAATTATATCACTTCATGGACGTAGAAACATATGATCAGATCGCATTAAATGAAGATACAATTGGTGACGCACTTAAATTTGTAAAAGAAAATGAAATGGTTAAAATCTGCTCACATAACGGAAACGTATTTGCAGTAGAACCACCATTATTTGTAGAACTTCAGATTACAGATACAGAGCCTGGATTCAAAGGTGATACAGCACAGGGTGCTACAAAACCTGCTACAGTTGAAACGGGAGCAGTTGTATATGTACCATTATTTGTAGAACAGGGAGATGTTCTTAAAATCGATACACGTACAGGAGAATACTTATCAAGAGTATAAGAAATAACAAGGAGGACATGACTTATAACATCATGTCCTCCTTATTTTATTGTTCAGTCTTTTTATCGTTGAAATTGTAGGAGCGAAGTTTGTCTTCGACAAATACTATGGAGAAAGATTTACCTGAATTTGAATCTTTCCACTCGTATAATTTGCTCGTAGTTCCGTTTTGCAAAGTTTCGGATAAAAGTACTCCCTTCTCACCTAAGACAGAAGTGACTTCTTTGTAACTCATATCTGATTTGATTTCCTTTTTTACTTCGTCGGAAAGAGAAACGCTTCCGCCGGTTTCCATTCCTGCCTGAGAAATGCTGATAAGGTTTCCGTCCTCAAAAGAAAGAAGAACTGTTCCTTCTCCGTCTTTTGTAATCCACTGATAACGTTCGGCAGAATTTTCGTCAGAAGTAACCTGTAAAAGTTTGTTGCCGGCATTGCCGATAAGACTTTTCACTTCATCATAGGGCATTCCGGTTTCCAACTGCTCATAGGAATCTGTTGAAATTTTATTGTTTCCGGTTGGAGTTACAACCGTACTTTCGTTTTGAGATTGTTTCTCTTTTAAATTTTTGATAAAAAAGAAAGTGCCGATGCCGATAATCAGGAGCAAAATAAGAATAAGGGCGACAACAAGTTTTCCTTTTTTTCTCTTTCTTTTGTGAGACCGTTTTGCTGGTGCTTTCAACTGACCTAAATTTCTTTTTATTTTGCAAGTATAGCAATAAGCATATTTATTATAGATTGGATTGCCGTGAATATCCGTATCGACTTTGACGCTTTTTATTTTCATTTCTGAACCGCAACGTGAACATTTCATTTGATTTCCTCCCTTAATTATGTCATACAGTATGTATTATAGCGAAGAAAGAAAAAGAATGCGAGCAAAAAATAAAAAGTATTGCAAAAAAACTACTCTTACTCTATAATGAAAACACATAATATTCTATTTATTCAAATCAACGATGCGATTCGCATCAGATTCACCATGATGATAATTGAAGATGGACTGCAGGGAGGAAAAATGATAACATATTGTCAATTTATTGCAGCCGTAAAGCAGAAAGTGGAAAGTAATATAAACAGAAATGTAAGAGTGGAGGTTCATATTACACTGAAAAATAATGGGAAAGAAAGGAGAGGGCTTGTTTTTATAGAGGAAGGAATCAACATTTCTCCGACGATATATTTGGAGGAATTCTATCAGAATTTTCGGGAAGGAAAAGCACTTGATGAAATCATTAAAGATATTTTAGAAGTATATGCGAATTCTAAGTTTTCAAAAAAGTGGGAGACGGAAAAACTGAGAGTATTTGAAAACGTGAGACATAATGTGCTGTGTAAAATGATTAACAGGGAGAAAAACAGAGAGTTTTTAAAAGAAACTCCCTATATACCATTTTTTGATTTGGCGATTGTATGCTATGTGCTAATTGAATTGAATGAACATGGAATTGCCACCATGCCCGTAAAAAAGGCGCAGTTAGAGATGTGGGGAATAAAAGAAAATGAGTTGTTCCAAGTGGCAAAAAGAAATGTGCAGAAACAATTTCCGGCAGAATTGCGACAGATGAAAGATGTGATTGCTGAAATGATTGGAATGGAAGTTCAAGATGCAGAGGACGATTTCATGTATGTGCTGAGTAATGAGATGAGAAGTTTTGGAGCCGTTTGTATTACATATGACGGCGTACCGGAATTAGTCGGGATAGAATTGGAAGAAAACTACTATATTATTCCAAGCAGTGTTCATGAAATGATTATAGTTCCGGAGAGCAAAGCGCCAAGCCGGGAAGAAATGGAAAGAATGGTGACGGAAATAAATGAAACACAGGTGGAGGAAGAGGAGGTTTTGTCCAATCGGGTTTACTTTTATGATATTCGGGCGAAGAAGATGAGTTGATTCTTTACTTTTGAAGAAAAATGTGTTAAACTAATAGGGCATTTGGAGAAAATGGCAAATGCAAGTATACATCTATAGCTCAGGGGATAGAGCAATGCCCTCCGGAGGCATGAGCGGCGGTTCGAATCCGCCTAGATGTGTATCTTATCATTATTTTAACAAAATATTTTTATGAACACAGAAGGATTTTTATGGTGAAACATAAGAATCCTTTTTTAATGTAATCTTTTTGTATATGTGAAAATTAACTTTGATTAAATTTTATGAAATTAAAGTGAAAGAGTGCTTGCTTTATTGTGACCTTTCAGATAAACTAGAGATAATTAATTTAAGTAGGAAGAGAGGGCATGACAACATGAGAAATGAAAAACTAGATGAAAGAATGCTGGAATTAAAAGAGGACATTTTTGCGTCAATCCGTGAAAGTGTTGCAATTGAAAGTGTGAAAAGCGAAGCAAAAGAGGGAGCGCCTTATGGTGAGGGGCCAAAGGCTGCATTAGATCATTTGCTCGCATTGGGAGAAAAATTAGGATTCAGGACAGGAAATGTTGACAACAGAGTAGGTTGGATTGAATACGGTGAAGGTGAAGAGATGGTAGGTGTTTTAGGACACGTTGATATTGTACCATTGGGAGAAGGCTGGGATTATGATCCGCTTGGCTGCGAAGTACATGATGGAAAGATGTACGGACGCGGTGTGTTAGATGATAAAGGACCTACAATCGGAGCAATTTATGCGATGAAAGCCATCAAAGATTTAGGACTTCCAATAGACAGAAGAATCCGTGTAATGATTGGAACAGATGAGGAGAACGGCTCGTCATGCGTACAGCATTATATTAAAGTGGGAGGAGAAAAGCCGACGATTGGATTTACTCCTGATGCGGAATATCCTGTAATCTTCTGTGAGAAGGGGCAGATTTTCTGGGAAGTGACAAAGAAAGTGGAGAATCCTTCAACGGTCAAAGTAATTTCAATCACGGGAGGTACGGCAAAGAATGTTGTTACACCAAAATGTACAATGGTAGTGGAGGGAGATTTTGATTTTCCTGCAACAGACCATATTTCCGTAACAAAAGAAGATGGAAAGACAGTGATTGTATCTTCAGGAAGAGGAGCACACGGAAGTCTCCCTCACTTAGGACAGAATGCGGCAATTCAGTTATTTACTGCATTGAAAGAAAATGGAATTGATTTAGGCGGAGATTTACAGAAGATGATTGATTTCGTATTGGATAAAATCAATACGGAAACAAAAGGAGAAACATTAGGCGTATACGCCAACGATGAAGAGACAGGAGAAACTTCAGTATGTTTCGGAGTGGTAAACTGTACAGAGGATAAATTATTCTTTACATTAGATGTGCGCTATCCAAACAATGCGGACAACGTAAAGATAACAGAGACAATCAAAGAAAAGGCAAAAGAATATGGTTTAGATGCGGAGGTAGAACAGACAGGAAAACTTCTGTATGTATCTAAAGAATCTGAATTGGTACAGAAATTGATGGGCGTGTACCGTGAATACACAGGAAGCACAGAAGAGCCGATTGCGATTGGCGGTGGTACATACGCAAAAGCATTTGATAACATGGTAGCATTTGGTCCTATCTTCCCGGGAGACGACGATGTGATTCATCAGCCAAATGAATATGCGGAAATTGATAAATTAATGAAATCATTCCAGATTGTCGCTACGGCAATGTATGAACTCGCTCAGAGATAAATAAAAAAGAAATGAAAACCGAATAGAGAAACGGGAAAGACAGTTCAATTAAGAAATGGATTGTCTTTTTCTTTTGATACAGTATTAAATGGAAAAAAGGAACTGTTGCTCCGGCAGAGTGTTCATCTACTTTTGCAACAGTCCCTTGACCTATTCTAAATTAATTTTTTTCTTCATAATGTACAATGTTACTACATAAGAAAGAACTCCCTGAATAACCATAATGATGCAGCTGACTCCATAAGAAGTTGACAGCAGATGCGAGACATTTGTCATTTCTGAAAGGTTGGAGGCAGGTCCGAAGAGAAGCGGAAATGCTCCCACTACAAACAGTATAATAAGACTTATCACGCTCACTACGCTGGAAAGAGCGAAGAAGAGAATGACAGCGGCAAGTATACGGTGTTTGTTAAATAACTGTCCCAACGCAATGCAGACATAATAAAACGGTAAAGCAAAAAAACATGAAATAAGTCCAACCATAAAAGTTGAAATGAAAAAGAAAGAAGCAGGCATTTCAAGACTCTTCGTCAATTCACTCATAATCATGTCAGAATGCTTTATTACGTCCGGAACAAGAACAAGCATCAGAATGGATATGGTTATAACTGCATAACTTAAAACAACCCAAAATGTACCACTGATTGTTTTGGCAAGTAAATGCTGGGAAGGTGTTACCGGCAGTGTCAGTGTTAAATAGCCTTCATCAGTAAAAAGGTTTTTGTAAAAACGATAAAGAACCGCAAAAAGTGTTATATAATTGATTAGTACAAGAAGAATGATGTACGTTGTGATTCCGAGTCCGATAACAAAGTATGGAAGGTCGTTATATAATTCCGAAGTAATTACGCACCGCGCCAAAAAAGAATAAATAAGCAGAAGTATATTTGCCGGAATCAGGACACGGGAAAGTGATTTTAAGTCGTATTTAATTAGTTTTGTTAACATTTGAATACCTCCCTGAATAATGTGTCTACAGATTGTCTCTTTTCCGTTCGGATCTCATCTACAGTCGAGTTAAGAATAACGTGTCCGTTTTGTATAAAGATAACTCTGTCCAAAATATTTTCGATATCGTGAATCAAATGAGTCGATAACAAAATGGTAGCATTTTCATTATAGTTCGTAAGAATAGTATTTAAAATATAATCTCTTGCAGCGGGATCAACGGCACCAATCGGTTCATCTAAAATATAAAGATCAGCGTCTCTGCTCATAACGAGAATGAGTTGTACCTTTTCCTTCGTCCCTTTCGAGAGAGATTTAAGTCTTGCGTCAGGGTTGATTTCCAAATGCTTTAACATACGGTATGCTCTCTCGGAATCGAAGTTGTCATAGAAATCTTCGAAATAAGAGATGATATCCTTAACTTTTCTGTGGGCGTTTAAATAAGTTCTCTCAGGGAGATAAGCCACGATTTTTTTTGTTTTGATTCCGAGCGGCTCGCCATCAATATAGATTTCACCGGAAGTCAATGTGAGCAAACCGTTCAGTAATTTGATTAAAGTTGTTTTGCCGCTTCCGTTTGGACCTAAAAGGCCGATGATTTCTCCTCGTGACAGTGTGAGGTTCAAATTATCTAAAGCATAGAAATCACCATACTTTTTTGTGAGTGAACGGCACTCTATTATTGGTTTCATTTAACGTTCCTCCTTCATAGTCTGTTCAATTAATGCTAGAATTTCTTCTTTCGGAAAACCTAAATGTTTCATCTTTTCTAAAAATTCACGAATATGCTCCTCAGCCATGTCGGCCTTTAATTTGTTTAACATTTTTGTATCCTCCGTAATAAAACGTCCGCTTGTCCTTTGAGAATATACGAGTCCCTGCCTCTCTAATTCTGATAGTGCTTTCTGCATTGTGTTGGGATTAACTGCCGCTTCCAGAGCTAAATCACGTACAGAAGGTAGTTTATCGCCTGCGTGGTAAGTGCCGGCAATAATATCATGAGAGATTCGTTCCATGATTTGCAGATAAATAGGGCGGTCGTTGTCCAAGTCCCATGCCATAAAATTATCATCTCCTTTATTTAAAATAACATATTGTATTATATATCTAATACAATAATAAAACACATATATAAATTAGTCAAGAAAAAACTCCCCGTGAAAGAGGAGTTTCGTGTTATTCATTGTCTTGAAGAATGGTATCTATAATGTTCGTCTGAAAAGCATTTGCACGTAGCATTTCTATCTCATACCGATAAGGTGCGTAAGATTTCTTTGCCTTTGTTGGCGACGGGATATAAGGTGTCTCCAAAATTTTAGGGATTTCTTCAAAATCTTTGTGGTGTACAATATAAGAAATGGCATCAAAGCCAATTTCACCAAAACCTAAATTGGCGTGTCGGTCCTTTTTTGCACCGAGAACATTTTTGCTGTCATTGATGTGAAAAACAGCAATCTGGTCTTTACCGATTAATTTATCAAATTTTTCGATTACACCGTCAAAATCGTTGACAATGTCGTATCCGCTGTCGTTTGTATGACAGGTGTCGAAACAGACGCGTAGTTTATCGTTATAAACAACTTTGTCATAAATCTGTGCCAGTTCTTCAAAAGTTCTTCCGATTTCCGTCCCTTTTCCCGCCATTGTCTCAAGAGCGATATTGCAGGTAGTATCTTTTGTCAGAACTTCGTTAATTCCTTTGGCAATCTGTTCGATTCCCGCATCAGTTCCCGCTCCTACATGAGCACCCGGGTGTAAAATTAAAGTATTACTTTTGCAGGCAGAGGCACGTTCCAGTTCTAAGCGGAGAAAATCTACCGCTAATTCAAAAGTCTCCGGCTTGACTGTATTTGCAAGATTGATAATATACGGAGCATGCACAACGATTTCGTTGATGTTGTGTTCTTTCATATATGCCCATGCCGGTTCAATATTTAACTCGGAAATCTCTTTTCTTTTTGTGTTTTGTGGAGCGCCGGTATAAAACATAAAGGTATTTGCGCCGTAGGAAACTGCCTCTTTGGCTGAGCCTAATAACATTTCTTTTCCGCTCATTCCTACATGAGAACCTAATTTCAACATATTGTATCCTTTCTTAACTGTCTGTTTATTTATATTCAAATTTATCTTTTGTCACTTTGCAAATTGGACATTGATATGTGTCAGGTAATTCCTCAAAAAGAGTATCCCCGTCATAAATATATCCACATACGCCGCAAACCCAGTGCTTCGTTGAGGAGGAAGAGTCTTCGGGAATGTAGGTAGGGGCATTTTTAGGACTTTTTCCCTTGACAACTTTGTGGTAGTAAGCATATGTCATTGGAGGTTCATCTTTTAAAATATCTCCATCTGTTACTTCGCCGAGAAAAACGGTGTGAGTAGAAGTTTCCATTGTGTCAATAACCTTGCAGGTAACATATCCGCAGCAGTCATCAGGTATTGGAAGTCCTGATACAGTTTGGAATGGAATCGTGTCAAACTTATTCACATCTTTGCCTGATTGGAAACCGAACTGCCCAATTAGATCGGGAGAAGTGTTTTCTGACAAAATGGAAATGGCAAACTGCCCGGATTGGCGAATACATTCATTTGTAAAGTTATCATGATTGATGCTGATGGCAATGGTTGCAGGTGCGGAAGTAATCTGCATGGCGCTGTTGGCAATGCAGCCGGTTGGCCTTTCTTTATCTAAAGAAGAAATAAGATAAACTCCGTACGAAAAGTTGCGAAATACATTTTTATTCATAATAAACCTCCTTAATAATAGTAATTGTTACTGATATAATAGCATGAATACGAGAAAAAGGCAAGAAAGGTTTTGAAATATATGGTTGTTGTTCATTATCTCATATGATAAAATATACAAAGTATAACAAATATTACTTATTATATGTGATATAGGATTTATATATACAAGGAGGCACTATGAAGAAGATAGCAGATATTATCAGTGGAGAATTAGAGAAGGCTTTTGAAGAGTCCGGTTATGAGGCGAAGTATGGGAAGGTAACTTTATCAAACCGCCCTGATTTATGTGAATACCAGTGTAACGGTGCGATGGCTGCGGCAAAGACATATAAAAAAGCGCCGATTATGATTGCGGGAGATGTTGTTGAAAAATTACAGAACAGTGAAGCAATTTCTAAAGTGGAAGCGGTAAATCCGGGATTTATTAATATTAAATTGAGTGAGGAATTCGTTGCGGATTATCTGAACAAAATGAGTGAAGACGACCATTTAGGACTTGAGCAGAATGAAGAACCTAAGACAATCGTTATTGACTACGGCGGAGCAAATGTGGCTAAACCATTGCATGTGGGACATTTGCGTACAGCAATTATCGGTGAGAGTGTTAAACGTATTGCACGTTTTATGGGAGATGAAGTTATCGGTGACGTTCATTTGGGAGACTGGGGATACCAGATGGGACTGATCATTACGGAATTGAAAAAACGTAAACCGGAACTGCCGTATTTTGATGAAAATTTTGCAGGGGAATATCCGGAAGAAGCGCCATTTACGATTGATGAACTTGAGGAGATTTATCCGACAGCCAGCGCTTATGCAAAAGAACATGACGATTATAAGGAAGAGGCGCTTCACGCAACATATTTATTGCAGAACGGACATAAAGGATATACTGCAATATGGAAACACATTATGCGTGTATCTGTTACCGATTTAAAGAAGAACTATGCAAACCTGAATGTGGATTTTGACCTTTGGAAAGGGGAATCCGACGCGCAACCGTATATTCCGGATATGGTGGAATACCTGAAAAAAGAAGGTTATGCAAGATATGATGACGGTGCTTTGGTGATTGATGTAAAAGAAGAGACAGACACAAAAGAAATCCCGCCATGTATGATTTTGAAATCGGACGGGGCGTCATTATATGGAACAACAGATCTTGCAACTTTAATCGAACGTGAAAAACTGTACAATCCTGATGAGGTGATTTATGTAGTAGATAAACGCCAGGAATTACATTTTGTACAGGTGTTCAGAAGCGCAAGAAAAGCACATATTGTAAAAGATGATACAAAACTTACATTTATCGGATTTGGAACAATGAATGGAAAAGATGGCAAGCCGTTTAAGACAAGAGAAGGGGGCGTTATGCGTCTTGAAAATCTTATCGGAGACATTGAAGAAAGAATGTACGGAAAAATCATGGAAAACCGTGCCATCGAGGAAGAGGAAGCGCGCAAAACTGCTAAAATCGTCGGTTTATCTGCGATTAAGTATGGAGATTTATCTAATCAGGCATCAAAAGATTATGTGTTTGACGTAGACAGATTTACTTCTTTTGAGGGAAATACAGGGCCATACATTTTATATACAATTGTGCGTATCAAATCTATTCTGGCAAAATATACGGAGATGAAAACAACTCCGGCAAGAGCATCTGTCAAGAAGGCGGTATCCGACAGCGAAAAAGCACTCATGCTTGAAATTACAAAATTTAATTCTGTAATTGAAACTGCTTATGAAGAAAAAGCGCCGCATAAGATTTGTGCATATGTATATGAACTTGCAAACGCTTTCAACCGTTTCTATCATGAGACGAAGATTCTTGCGGAAGAAAACGAAGAAAGACAGAAAAGTTTTATTTCTATGCTGCTTTTAACAAAAGAAGTGTTTGAAGCGTGTGTTGATATGCTGGGATTTGAGGCTCCGGAAAGGATGTAAAGATGACAGAAAAATTGTTTTATAAAGACAGTCATTTGGCAGAGTTTACGGCAAGTGTAGAATCCTGTGAGAAGGAAGAAAAATATTACAAGGTAGTTCTTAACAGGACTGCCTTTTTTTCTGAGGGCGGCGGACAGAGCGCGGACACAGGAACTCTCGATGGTGTCAGAGTATTTGATGTGCAGGAGAAAGACGGGATACTTTATCATATGACTGAGAAACCTTTGGAACAAGGAAAGACGGTGACGGGAAAAATAGACTGGGAAGAGAGATTTTCTAAAATGCAGCAGCATTCAGGGGAACATATTGTCTCCGGCCTGATTCATCGGAAGTATGGTTATAATAATGTAGGCTTTCATCTGGGACAGGACACCGTCACAATGGATTTTGACGGAGTGTTGACAAAAGAGCAGTTAAGGGAAATAGAATTGTTGGCTAATGGGGCGGTTGTAAAAAATCTGGACATACAAGTTGATTATCCGACAAAAGAAGAATTGCATACAATAGAATATCGAAGTAAAATTGAAATTGAGGGACAAATTCGTATTGTGACAATCGATGGCTATGATGTATGTGCCTGCTGTGCGCCACATGTGAAAAAGACGGGCGAAATCGGTTTGATAAAACTGACAAACGTGCAGAACTATAAAGGCGGAGTGCGAATTACCATGCTTTGCGGTTTTAGAGCGCTGGCCGATTACAATGAGAAAGAGGCGAGTGTGAGAAAAGTTTCTGTTTTGATGTCAGCAAAAGAAAATGAGATTGATGAGGCGGTAGAACAATTAAAAGAGGAAAAAGCACAATTGAAAAATGAGATTGCTTTATTGCAGGATAAATTATTGAGAAGCAAGGCGAGCCGGATTGAGCCGGGACAGGAAACAGTCTGTCTGTTTGATTCGGAATTAAGCGGAAATGCTCCGCGTGAATTAGTGAATTTACTGTTAGAAAAAGATGTAAAAATATGTGGGGTATTCTTTGGAAACGACAGTGAGGGCTATCGCTATGTAGTGGGAAGCCGAAGTGTTGACACCCGTCCGATAGCGAAAAGCCTAAACGAAACATTTTCGGGAAGAGGCGGCGGAAAGCCGGAAATGGTACAGGGGTCATTAAAGGGAATGGAGAGTGAGATTTATCAGTTTTTCGCTTGCAGCGTATTAGGAAAATAAGCAGGTGATAAAGAAAGAGAGGAAAGAAATATGGAAAAAAAGAGAAGGATAGGAGTATTTGCCATCATTTCTCCGTTTTTGGTTTATTATGCAGTGTCGCTTGTTGTGGAAATTATTGCTTCACTCATTATCATGATTCCTGAAATACAAAAGGGAGGAGTTATAAATGTTGAAGAAACAACGGCGGCTGTAATGAAAGTATTCATGTCCCATTTAACATTGATTACATCTGTGGTGGCGCTTTGCGTTATTCCGCTTTTTTGGCTGATGTACAGGAAAGATACAAAATATGAAAAAGAGATTGGGATTGCAGAAAGAGAGCGGGTGCCGATTCTGAAATACGCAGTCATAATCGGACTGGGAATTACGGCCTGCATTGGGTTGAACAATCTTCTTGTACTGGGAAATGTTGCCGCATACAGCGGAACATATGAGGAAACGACAGCGGCCTTGTACAAAGAGAATTTTCTCATACAACTTATCGGTCTGGGGCTTGTCGTTCCGATTGCAGAAGAATTTATGTTTAGAGGGATTATTTACAAACGTCTGTCATTTATTATGAAAAGAGAAAAGGCGATGCTTTTTAGTGCCTTAATGTTTGGGCTTTATCATGGAAATCTTGTGCAGGCAATTTATGGCTTTGTTTTGGGATACCTTGCAGTATATATATATGAAAAATACGGAAGTTTAAAGGCATCGATTTTATTCCATACAGTCATAAATCTGACAAGTGTAATTGGAACAGAATGCGGAATGTATACATGGATATTTGGAAATGTCATACGCGTTGGAATTGTCACGGTTATATGTGGTGCGGCAGCATCTAGTTTCTTTGTACTTATGCAAAAACTGTTTAAGAAAGAAGCGAAAACGGAAACTTAAAATAGAATGTTACAGAAATGTTAAAAAAGTATTGAAAAATCAAAACAGATGAAGTATACTTACCTTGTTGAATTTAATAATAATGTAATAGGAAGGTTAAATCATGAAAAAATTTGGAAAAGTTTTGGGCGTATCCGTTTTAGCGGCTTCATTGGTAGTCACACCTGTATTGGCGACACCAAGCGTAAATGATTTAGAGCAGAATAAAAAAGCAACTCAGAAGGAAGTGGATTCTCTTCAGTCTGAATTGGCATCTTTAATGAATAAAATCAATAAAGTGGAAGAGGATTTGGTTACTAAGGGAAAAGAAGTAACAGAGGCTACTGCAAAATTAACAGAGGCAGAAAAGAAAGAAAAAGAACAGTATGAAAAGATGCTGTATCGTATCAAATATATGTACGAAGCAGGAGATACAAGTTTCGTGGAAGGTCTGTTATCATCAGATGGAATGGGCGAAGTGTTAAGTGAAGCGGAATACGTTGAAAACGTACATGATTATGACAGAAAGATGTTAACAGAGTATGAGAAGACAAAGAAACAGATTACAAAGTTAAAATCAGGTTTAGAGAAAGAACTTTCTGATATTGAGAAAATGCAGAAAGACTTTGAAAAAGATAAACAGAAATTAGACGATACAATCAAAGAAAAACAGGGTGAGATTGCAAACTTCGATACACAGATTGAAGCAGCAAGAGAAGAAGCGGCAAGAAAGGCTGCTGAAAGAAGCAATAACGGTGGAAACAAGGGCGGCTCTTCAAATAACGATGAGGCTGTTAATATACCATCAGACTCAAGCAAAGCATCTATTATTGTAAGTACGGCATACAGTTATTTAGGAACACCTTATGTATGGGGTGGAGAATCCAAATCAGGTATTGACTGTTCAGGTTTAACAATGAGAGCGCATCAGGCAGCAGGTATTTACCTGTCACATTCTTCAGGAGCACAGGGTGCCGGAGGAAAGAGAGTTGCGAATATGGCAAGTGCATTGCCGGGAGACCTTGTATGTTACAGTGGACATGTTGGAATTTACATCGGTGGAGGACAGATGATTCATGCGCCGAAGCCGGGCGATGTTGTTAAAGTTGCATCAGTATACGGTTCACCGTGGTTTAAAAGATATTGGTAAAAGAAATGAGAGGAATTGTGTGAGCAATTCCTCTTTTGTCGTTGTGCTGGAAAAATGTGTTAGTGAAATTTTGTCAAAAAGTGTTGAAAGATAAAAAGAAGTGTAGTATGTTAAAACTATATGTAAGTAGATAATAAGGGTTCATATTTGGGAGGAATATGATGAAAAAGATTAAAAAAATATTTATTGCAACGGTTATTACAAGTTCATTGATTGTAGTTCCTGCACTGGCTTCTCCAAATGTAAATCAGATTGAACAGAATAAGGAGGAAACAGAAAAGAAACTTGAAGATGCTAACAGCAAACTGGTAACATTATTGACTGATTTTGAAGTATTAAAGGGTGATATTAGAAATCAGGAAGCGAAAATTACATTGGCAGACAAGGATTTACAGGAAGCAAAGAAAAAAGAAGAAGAACAGTATAAACAAATGCTGATTCGCATTAAATATATGTATGAAAATGGTGACGGTAATGAAATTTCTGCGCTGCTTGGTGCGGAAAGTTTTGGAGAAGTTATCAATCAGGTTGAATATATGAAAAATGTTCATTCTTACGATAGAAAAATGTTGAATGAATATAAAAAATCAAAAGAAAAAGTGGCAACACTTAAACAGGATTTGGAATCCGGAAAAGCAGATATGGAGTTTATGGCGACTACATATGAACAGCAGGAAAAAGAGTTGAAGACAACTATCGAGACGATGAAAACACAGGTTGCGGATTTTGATGTACAGTTAGCAAATGCACAGAGACAGGCAGAAGAAGAAGCGAGACGTTTAGAACAACAGACACAACAGATGGAAGCAGAACTGTCTGATACAAAACCGTCAAAACCACAAACAAACAGACCGTCATCAAATAATGATAATAATGACAAAGATGAGGAAGACAAACCATCAACCCCAAAACCGGATAAACCGTCAAAGCCGTCAAAACCGGATAAACCGTCAAAACCGACGGAGCCTGAAGCGGAAGACAAACCATCAAATGCATCTAAGGGACAGCAGATTGCAAATGAAGGCTTGAAATATGTGGGAAATCCATATGTATGGGGCGGAAATGACTTATATAATGGAATTGACTGCTCCGGATTTACATCTAAAATCCATGCGATTTGTGGTATTTCAGGAGTGCCGAGAAATTCTAAAGAACAAAGATACGGCGGAAAAGCGGTGAATGGATTGGCTAATGCCCTTCCGGGAGATATTATCTGTTATGACGGTCATGTGGCAATTTATATTGGTGGAGGACGTATTGTACACGCGTCAAACCCAAAACCATATCCACAAGGCGGAATAAAAACAGGAACGGCTACATATAGAACAATTTTAGCGATTAGAAGATATTGGTAGGAAAGAATTGAAAATATAGGTAAAATATAAAGAAAACTTCTTGCACCGGTAAAATTCATATGCTATACTATGGTAGTCGCAAAAAAACACGTATGTGGTGAGCCTTAACGGTGCCTAAACTGATAAAGTCGGTCTTAAGGAGTAGAAGCATACGGAAGTAAAAACCAATGGAGGAAAAAACATGAGTGTTATTTCAATGAAACAATTATTAGAAGCAGGTGTTCACTTTGGACATCAGACAAGAAGATGGAACCCTAAAATGGCTGAGTACATCTACACAGAAAGAAACGGAATCTACATCATCGACTTACAGAAATCTGTAGGAAAAGTAGATGAAGCATACAAAGCAATGTCTGATATCGCAGCAGAAGGTGGAACAATTCTTTTTGTAGGAACTAAAAAACAGGCTCAGGACGCTATCAAAACTGAAGCAGAACGTTGTGGAATGTTCTACGTAAACGAAAGATGGTTAGGTGGAATGCTTACAAACTTCAAAACAATCCAGAGCAGAATTGCCCGCTTAAAAGATATCGAAAGAATGTCTGAAGATGGAACATTCGATGTATTACCTAAAAAAGAAGTTATCGAAATCAAAAAAGAATGGGATAAACTTGAAAAGAACTTAGGTGGAATCAAAGATATGAAGAAAGCACCAGATGCAATCTTCGTAGTTGACCCTAAAAAAGAAAGAATCTGTGTTCAGGAAGCACACACACTTGGTATTCCATTAATCGGTATCGCTGATACAAACTGTGATCCAGAAGAATTAGACTATGTAATTCCTGGTAACGATGATGCAATCAGAGCCGTTAAATTAATTGTAGCAAAAATGGCAGATGCTGTTATTGAAGCAAATCAGGGAACAACAGGTGTTGAAGACGTATACGAAGAAGTTGCAGAAGAAGTAGAAGCAGCTGAAGAAGCGTAAGAATTTCAAACATAAATGCTTCAGCCTAACGAAAGGTTGAAGCATTTTTTAAAGAAACAAATAATATTTCATATGGAGGAAATTATCATGGCAATTACAGCAAGTATGGTAAAAGAATTAAGAGAAATGACAGGTGCAGGTATGATGGACTGCAAAAAAGCTCTTAATGAAACAAACGGTAACATGGACGAGGCAGTTGAATTCTTAAGAAAGAATGGTCAGGCTAAAGCAGACAAAAAAGCAGGAAGAATCGCAGCAGAAGGTATCGTTAAAGCTATCGTTAAAGATGATAAAGTGGCAGCAATCGTTGAAGTAAACTCTGAAACAGACTTCGTTGCTAAAAATGCAGACTTCCAGACATATGTAGAAGAAGTTGCAAATCAGGCTTTAAATACAAACGCAACTGACATTGATGCTTTCTTAGCAGAAGCATGGGTATCAGACAACTCAAAAACAGTAAAAGAAGTTTTAACAGAAAAAATTTCTGTAATCGGAGAAAACTTAAACATCAGAAGATTTGAAAAAGTTGAGACAGAAGGCTGTGTAGTATCATACATTCACGGTGGCGGAAGAATCGGTGTTTTAATCGAAGCAGATGCAGACGTTGTAAACGACGAAATCAAAGGCTGCTTAAGAAATGTAGCAATGCAGGTAGCAGCAATGTCACCAAAATATGTTTCTCGTGATGAAGTAGCAGCAGACTATTTAGAACACGAAAAAGAAATTTTATTAGCACAGGCAAAAACAGAAAATCCTGAAAAACCGGATAACATCATTGAAAAAATGATTATCGGACGTTTAAACAAAGAATTAAAAGAAATTTGTTTATTAGATCAGGTATATGTACAGGATAGCGATTACACAGTAGCTAAATATGTAGAAAAAGTTGCTAAAGAAAACGGTGCAAATGTAACAGTTAAGAGATTCGTTCGTTTTGAGACAGGTGAAGGTCTTGAGAAAAAGAATGAAGATTTCGCTGCTGAAGTAGCTGCACAGATGGGAAACTAATTTATCAATCGTAAGACTGATAAAAAGCGAATTAAATAGCGGTAAATGTTGAGGATATATTGCGAGAGTGATATATCCTCTTTTTTTGTTAGGGTAAAGCCCTGTTTGCCATTGTGGAGTTTTTCGCTGATCCGAAAAACGGAACTTTGGAAAACAAATAAACCACCTGCTATGCAGGTGAGATAGAGGTGCTTCAGCTTACAGTAAAAAACCTCCAGTGTTATAATTAATGCAAGGTTCGCCAACCGCATTAATAAACAAAGGAGGTATCCAGATGGATAGTAATAGTTTATCACATACAAAATGGAATTGTAAGTATCATATTGTTTTTGCACCAAAAAATAGAAGAAAAGTAGCATATGGAAAAATAAAGCAGGACATTGCAAATATTTTGAGTATGTTATGTAAGAGAAAAGGTGTAAAAATTGTAGAAGCGGAAATATGTCCAGATCATGTACACATGCTAGTAGAAATTCCACCGAGCATAAGTGTATCGTACTTTGTAGGGTACTTAAAAGGAAAAAGTACACTCATGATATTTGAAAGACATGCAAATTTGAAATATAAATATGGAAATAGACATTTCTGGTGTCGAGGATATTATGTAGATACGGTAGGGAAAAATGCAAAGAAAATACAGGAATATATAGCAAATCAGTTACAAGAAGATTTGGAATATGATCAGATGACACTGAAAGAGTATATTGGCCCGTTCACGGGTGAGCCAGTAAAACCTAACAAATAAAATAAGCCCTTTAGGGCTTAGTGGGGAAATGATGTTGCGCTTGGCGAACCTATTTCGGTGAGTCTTTAGACTCTAGTGCCGGTAATAGACCCTTATAGGGTCAAAGCAAGCCACCGGCTAAGCCGGTGGTCTTGACTGGCAGTTGGAATCGTTTTACAAACATATCTATCAAAAATCTATTATAAAAATCCCCCCTTTATTATATTTTTATCATATTAAAAGATTACATAATGGAAAGCCTTTAATGAGTTGATGCCGAAACTTTGTGTGAAATATACAAAAATAGTGCGCAAAAAGACAACAAAAATGAGAAAAATAAATAATAGAAGTTGTTTTATTGGCTTTACGGTCAATAAAATGTATGTTTATAAATGATATACTAAAAACAGACAGGAGGAGAGGCAAATGAAGAGGAAAAAATTACTTCCACTTCTCTTATCAGCAGCGATGGTCGTGACTATGTTTCCGACGGGAAGTCTGACGGTTCAGGCAGCCGGAACATCTTCAAGCAAAATGAAAGTAAGCGACAAAGTAAAAGCAGATGTTGATAAGACAAAATTTACACACAAAGAGTGGACGGGAACAGATTACCAGGACGTGAATGGTAAAGAGGTAACTGGAGAAGATGTGTTTGGCATTAACAGGGAGGACGCATCTACTGTATTGATTCCTTATCAGAATGCTGATGCAGCAAAAAAAGCAGTATGGAACTACAATGCCCGTACCGAATCAAGTTATTTTCAGTTACTTACAGGTGAGGAGAACGATTGGGATTTGACAGTTGTTCAAAACCAGGAGGAAGCCGAAAAATTCATGGGTAAAGACGGCTTCATGACAGAGAAATTCCAGCCGGAAAAGCAAGACGGTTGGAAAACAGTACAACTTCCACAGAGTTGGACAACGCAGGGATTTGACAAATCTATCTACACAAATACACAGATGCCATGGCAGACAGGGGAAGAAGGAACTCCTTGTCCGGAAGCGCCGACAAAATATAACCCGGTTGGGCTTTACAGAAAAACATTTCAGGTTAATCAGGCAATGCGTGATTCGGGAAGACGTATTTACCTTGATTTCCAGGGAGTGGAATCCGCTTATTATGTATATGTAAACGGAAAAGAAGTGGGATACAGCGAAGATACATTCAGCCCACATCGTTTTGATATTACAGATTACCTTAAAGACGGCGAGAATTTATTGGCGGTAAAAGTACATAAATTCTGTGATGGTACATGGTTTGAAGATCAGGATATGATTTATGACGGAGGTATCTTCCGTGATGTATATCTGACAAGTGCGCCACTTGTACAAATCAGCGACTATGTAGTACAGACAGATTTAGATTCTGAGTATAAAGATGCGACATTAAACTTATCTGTTGATGTTCGTAACTTATCAAATGAAGCACAGAAAGGCTGGACAATTGATGTTGCGGCATTTGATGAAGCCGGAAAAAATATTCTTGGAGAAACAGGAATTTCAGTGGACGAAGTTGTATCCAATAAGACTAAAACATTCAACTTAAGTCAAAAGGTAGAAAATCCGAAATTATGGTCTGCAGAAAATCCAAATCTTTATGCACTGGTACTTACACTTCGTGATGGAAACGGTAAGGAAGTAGAAACAGTATCTACACAACTTGGATTCCGTGAAGTGGAATTTACTTCTACAAAAGTAGACTCTAACTATAAAGTGCTTACAAAGAAATGGGATCCGATAAGAATCAACGGACAGAACCTGTTGTTAAAAGGTGCGAACCGTCATGATACAGACCCGTTCTATGGAAAAGCAGTTCCACAGGCAACAATGGAAGAAGACGTAAAGTTGATGAAACAAAATAACTTAAATGCAATACGTACTTCTCACTACAGTAATGATGAGTATTTATATTGGTTATGCAATACATATGGACTTTATATGATGGGCGAGACAAATATGGAATGCCATGCAATTCAGTCTGACAGTGAGAGAGCAGGACTTTTCTATGAATTGGGAATGGATCGCACAGAGACAGCATTTAAACGTTTGAGAAACAATCCGTCGATTGTGATGTGGTCAATCGGAAATGAAATGGCTTATACACAAAACCCGAACGATGCAAAAGGATTGTATCGAGATATGATTTGGTATTTCAAGGACAATGATGCTACAAGACCGGTACACAGTGAAGGTCAGACAGATGCAATGGGTGTTGACATGGGAAGTAATATGTATCCGGGTGTTGACACAGTACAAAGCAGAGTCGGAGAAGGGAAAATCCCGTATGTAATGTGTGAGTATGTACACGGTATGGGGAACTCTGTAGGTAACCTGAAAGAATATTGGGACGCAGTAAGAAGTGCAGACAATATGCTCGGCGGTTTTGTATAGGATTGGGTTGACCAGTCAAGAGCAACAGATTTAAAAGAAGGCGCATGGGATTATTATGCAGAGGATTATGCCTATACAAATCTTTACAAAGATGAAGTTAAAGGAAAATTCTATGGATACGGCGGTGACTGGGGAGATGTACCAAACGACAACAGTTTCTGCCAGAATGGTATATTAAGTGCTGACAGAACACCGCAACCGGAATTAGCTGAAGTAAAATACCAGTATCAGGACTTTTGGTTCAGTGCAGATGTAAATAATTTGAATGAAAGAAAAGTCAATGTTTATAACGAAAGTAATTTCACCAACTTAAACAAGTACAAAGTGACATGGGAACTTTTGGAAAATGGAAAGAAGATTGACGCAGGCGTTGTAGAAAATACAGATGTAGCACCACGTACAACAGGCACTATTGATGTTCCGTTTAACTTGCCAAAAGAAATCCCGGCAGGAAGCGAATATTATCTGAACATTTCTGTAAGCCTGAAAGAAGCTGAAAGATGGGCAGAAAAAGGCGCAGAAATGTCATGGGGACAGATTGCAGTTCCGGTAGAAGTAAAACAGGCGGCTCCTGCAGTGAGTGAAAAAGAAGTTACGGTATCTGATGAAACAGACGGATATGCAGTGGAAGGTGAGAACTTCAGTTTTACAATTGATAAGAAAACAGGAATCCTGAAAAACTATGTATACGATGGCGAGACATTAGTAAAACAGGGTCCAACTCCAAACTTCTGGAGAGGCAGACTGGAAAATGATAAAGACGGCTGGTACAGCGGAAATACATTTGACTGGGGTTGGGAAAAAGTAGAAAAGAATATTAAAGTAGAGTCTGTAACGGCTTCAGAAAAAGACGGACAGCATGTGATTACAGCAGAACTTGTTTTCCCAGATGGCGGAAATACAAAAGAAACAATTGTTTACACAATCAATGGTGATGGACAGGTAACTGTGAATATGAAAGTGGATCCTACAAAGAGTGGTATGGGCAATATGTTAAGAGTAGGATCTAGAATGACGCTTCCGGAAGGATTTGAGAATGTAACATGGTATGGTAACGGACCTGTTGAAACATTCAACGACAGAAAGACGAACGGAAGACAGGGAATTTGGGAAAATACGGTAAACCGTTTCTTCTACCCATATTTGCGTGTAGATGACAGCGGTAACCTGACAGATGTAAAATGGATTTCCGTAGAAAATCCGGAGATGAAAAATGCGCTTTTAGTAGCCGCAAAAGATACAGTAGAAGCACAGGCATTACATTATACACCGGACGAATTAAATGCAGTAGAACACGTTTATGAATTACAGCCACAGGACGGAAAAGAAACATACTTAAATGTAAACTATGGTTCCAGCGGAACAGGTGGAGCAACTTGTGGACCGGCTACACTTGTACAATATCGTCTCCCGTCTAACCGTGTTTATGAATGGGAATTCACAATGATTCCGGTATCAAAAGACGCAGACACAGAAGAAATTTCAAATTTGGCAAAAACATATCATACAGTAGATGTGTTTGATCAGGCTGAATATGATGCACAGGTGGCAGCAGATATCATCAAACGTGTAGATGAGTTTGTGGTATATGACTACAGCCAGTTAAAAGAAGTAGAAAAACTTCAGGCAGATTACAATGCTTTAACAGATACACAGAAAAAACTTGTGAATGAAGGTAAAGACAGAGCCGCTTTGATTAAAAAGTATGTCGAAGGTGTAAAAGCACTAGAATTACAGGAGACATATTTACAGGACGAAAGTAAAAATAATATGAAGATTCCATATCAGACAACAGCGAAATTTACAAACTGTGGTGAAGGCGTTGTGATGAGCGGACAACTTCAGGTACCTTATAATAATATTTTGACACCGGTATTCAGCGGAGATGACACTTCATTTATGGTAGAAGTAAATGCAATTCCAACTGCTTATTCGACATATGATATGTTTGCAGGAAAAGGAGACTATGCATTTGCGCTTCGTGCAAGAGAAGAATCCGGGGATTTCCATGTATTTGCAGATGGGAACTGGAGAGCTTTGGAATGCAAGATGACACCGGAATTTGCAGAAAACTGGTTAGGAAAAGAACACCAGATTGTTGGTGTCTATGATGCGCAAACGGATAAAATTGCAGTTTATGTAGACGGCGTATTACTTGGAGAAAAAGAAACAGATAAAGGTGTAGACCCATCAGACTACAACCTGACAGTTGGCGGCTGCCCTGAAACGGGACGCGGTTCCACGGCAGAATTTAAAAATATCCATGTATACAACAAAGCGTTGACGGCAGCGGAAGTTAAAGGACAGTATGCAGAAACACCTGCAATTGGCAAGGATAGTGAAAACGTAGAATTGTGGGTAGATTTGACGGATATCAAACACAGAGAAAAAGCAAATATTTATGATGTTTCCATTGAACCGGATTTAGCGGTAGTGAAAGCCGGAACAACAAAAGAGTTCAAAGTCGTACCGGACAATGCAGAAGCAGTAGTTGAAAATGCACAGTGGAGCGTTGCAGATGAAAACGGTAAGGCAATTAAAGGTATGGACATTGTTGAAGGCGACGATGGCACAGCAACGCTTATTGTGGGAAAAAACGTTGCAGACAGAACAAAAGCAAAAGTTATTGTTTCTAATGTAAACGGAAAAGAAACATTGACAGCGGAAGCAGAAGTTACTGTACAAAATGCGGAAGAAAAACAAATCATTAAAGATGAAAGTAAGAATAAGTTAAACACAAAACTTCCGGAAACGGCACAGTTTGTAAACGGTGAACAAGGAAAAGAAACAACACTAAAAGGACACTTTACAGTTGACGATGAAAAGAAAATTGTAAATGCCGCAATGACAAATGGAAAACCATTTACGGTTTCTTCAAGAGTTTATGTTCCTGCATCATGCAAGAGCGACGAAGGTAAATTTGATGGAAATGGCGACAAACACAATATGATTGCAAGTCTTGGAGACGGTTCTTTTGCATACCGGATTTTCCATAAGAGAGGAAGTGCAGAAACTAGAATTGATGCGTTTATTAGTGATGGAAGCGGTTGGAATATGATTTCTTCAAAAGCGCTTGCAGATGATTTCTTTGATAAGTGGCATGAAATTTCAGTTGCATATACGGGAGATACTTTGAAACTCTATGTAGATGGAACAGAATTAGTAACAGGAGCAACAACATTGAAGGTTGCTGACAATGAATTTGGTTTTTCGGTTGGATATGACCCACAGGTAACATCGAGAACATCAGACCTTACATTTGAACAGGTTCGTGTATTTTCAGAAGCGTTGACAACAGATGAATTAAATAATGCGGCAGAGCCGGCAAATGATAATGTTGTTTTATGGCTGAATTTCGACGGACGCTTAGAAGATGATATTGCAACAGATGTAGATAAACGTATGTTAGAAGCGTTAGTAGACTATTGCTTATCATTAGAGAGTGGAGATTATCTCGAAGCAGGCTGGAGTGCAATGCAGAAACCATTGGAAACGGCGAAAACGGTTCTTGCAGACAAACAGGCAACAAGAAAAGAAGTGGCAGATGCAGAAAAAGCATTAAGTGAAGCAAAAGAAGCGCTTGTGTATGTAAAAGACTTAAAAGATGCAATTGATGTCGCAGACAAAGAAATTGTACCAAATAAGGATAAATACACAAAAGATTCTTACAAAGTATTTTCTGATGCGTTGAAAGAGGCGAAAGCAATTAGAAATAAAAAAGATGCTACTCAGGCAGAAGTAAACAAAGCAAAAATTACTCTGTTAGATGCACAGAATGCACTCGTAAATATTGCAGATAAATCGGATTTATCTAAAGCAATCAAAGATGCAGAGCAACTTCTGAAAAAAGAATCACTTACACCATCATCTGAACAAGAATTAAAAGCAGCAATTGAAGCGGCTAAGAAAGTAAATGATGATGAGAATGCTACTCAGGAAGCAGTAGACGCGGCAACTGAGGCGTTGAAAGAAGCGATGGGTGCAATTCGCACAATGGCAGACTTTAAAGAGTTAGAAAAAACTGTAAATAGAATTGACGAGATGAAACTTGACAAATACACAGAGGAAAGTGTGCAGATATTGAAAAAAGCATTAGCAGATGCAAAAGCAGTACTTGCAAATAAAGAATCTACACAGAAAGAAGTAGATGATGCATTATCTACACTTCTTGCAGCGGAAAAAGGACTCGTTAAGAAACAAGATGGTGGAAATAACGGTGGAAATAATGGGGGGAGCAATGGCGGAAATAATCAAAATAATGGAAACCATGGAAATCCTAACCGTCCTGTAAAAACAGGAGATACATCACCTGTTATGGCATTTGGCTTGGCAGCAGTTGCAACAGGCTTGGCAGGAGCGGTAGCGATGTATACAAAACGCAGAAAGAGAAGTTAATATAACAAGCAAAAAAAATTAAGTCATGGGTGCAACCTATGGCTTAATTTTTTTATAATGCTATCTTCAAAATCGGAAAAGAAGTGACGACTTATTTTAAGCATGATATAATTGGTTATAAAAAATGATAAATCGGAAAGGTAAAGGGGAAGAATAGTGAAATTTAATGCATTAAAAGTAGAAGACAAAACAGGGCGGGAAGTAATTTTGAGAAGTGCGGAGAAAAACGATGCTAAATCTTTACTGGAATATTTGAAGATAACAGCAGCGGAAACACCGTATTTAATCAGAGAACCTGAGGAAATTACACTGTCGATTGAACAGGAAGAAGAGTTTATCCAAAGAATAGAGGATTCCGAAAAGGAATTAATGCTCGTTGCAACGGTTGACGGAAAACATGTTGGAAACTGTTCTCTTATGAGCATGGGAGGTTTTAGAAGATACGGCCATAGATGTGATGTGGCGATAGCGTTATATCAGGAATACTGTGGAAGAGGTATTGGAAAAAAGATGCTTGAAACAGTTTTAAAAGTTGCAAAAGAGATTGGGTATGAGCAGGCGGAATTGGAAGTGGCAGCAGATAATAAGAATGCAATAGCGCTCTATGAAAAACTTGGTTTTAAACAATATGGCTGTTTTCCCGATAATATGAAATATAGCAATGGAAAATATGCTGATGCTTACTGGCTGATGAGGAAATTATAGCAGGAATTGTAAAGATGTTTGAGAGGAGGCGGAAATGAAGTATCATTATCTAGATATGAATGCATACAAAAGAAAGAAACATTTTGAATATTTTAGTACGATGGCGTATCCGTATGTCAGTGTAACGGTGAATGTTGATATAACGGAATTTCTCACGGAAATAAAACAGAAAAAGTTTCCATTTTTTCTTTCTTTTTGCTATTGTGCAGCGAAAGCAGCCAATTCAGTGCCTGAATTTAGGCAGAGGATTCAGGAAAATAAAATTATAGAATATGACAGATGCAGAACATCTCACACAGTCTTTTTGGAGGACGGTACATATTGTTACTGTATGCTTGATTATGATAAATCATTTGAAGAATATTTGAGGTATGCAGTGCGGACACAGGAAAATGCAAAACAGGAGAAAAGTGTGGAAGATAAACAGGAAGATTTGAATGAACTGATTTTTATTTCTACTTTACCGTGGTTTTCCTATACGGCATTGAACAATCCCGTTCCAATCCCTGCTGACAGTAATCCGAGAATTACATGGGGAAAATATATCAAAGAGGATTTAAAGACGGTTATTCCGGTGACAGTGCAGTGCAATCATGCTTTGGTAGATGGAGTGCATATTTCACAATTTTTAGAAGCGCTGAAAAAGGAACTATGTAAAGTGACTGAGAGTGTGAGGAAACAGGAGGGAAATAAATGACAATACGAGTTGCAGAAGAGAAAGATTACATACAGGTAGAAAACTTAATGAAACAGGTGCAGAATTTACATGTAGAGTTGCGACCGGATATTTATAAGCCGGAGGAAGTCGTTTTACCGAAAAAGGAATTTATGGAGCAGGCAAAAAAGGAAGAAATTCTTGTTGCGGTGGAAGAGAAAAAGGTTGTCGGACTGTTGTCTTACATACTCCGCATGATTTCGGGAAAAACGGTAGTAGAGAAAAAAGTGTTATTTATTGAATGTCTTGTCGTAGATGAGGAGTACAGAGGGAGGGGAATTGGGAGCAGATTGTTGGACTGTGCGAAAGAAATTTACAGAGAAAAGAAATGCAATGGTTTGGAATTACAGGTAAACGCGAGAAATATCGGAGCATGGGAACTGTATAAGAAATGTGGATTTCGGGAAAAAAGTATTAATATGGAGTTGGAATAAAGAATGGGCGGTGAATCAGAAAAAGGTTTACTGCCTATTTGCTTTTGAATCTTTCTTTTGAATCCGCACGGAAATAATTGCAAGAAGTATGGGAATATGATACAATATTCAAGATTACGGTTGGAGGAAAAGCCGAGACCACTGAAAAGAACATTTGTACAAGTGTGTTTTTCAGTAGTTTCGGAAAACCAACTGAATGATATGAAAAAGGAGAACAATATGTTTAAAAAATTTGAAATGGAATTAGCCGGGAGAACACTTCGTGTTGATGTCGGCAGAGTGGCCGCACAGGCGAACGGTGCAGCGCTTATGCACTATGGAGAAACTGTTGTATTATCAACTGCAACAGCATCAGAAAAACCAAGAGAGGGAATTGATTTTTTCCCGCTTAGTGTAGAATATGAAGAAAAATTATATGCGGTAGGTAAGATTCCCGGCGGATTTAATAAGAGAGAAGGAAAAGCATCAGAGAATGCGATTTTAACTTCACGAGTAATCGACAGACCGATGCGTCCTCTTTTCCCGAAAGATTACAGAAATGATGTAACATTGAACAACTTAGTTATGTCAGTAGACCCTGACTGCAGCCCTGAATTAACTGCAATGTTAGGTTCTGCCATTGCTACGGCAATTTCTGATATTCCTTTTGACGGTCCGACTTCAACAACACAGGTTGGATTGATTGACGGAGAATTTGTATTTAATCCGAATGCAGCACAGAGAGCAGTTTCTGATTTACAGTTGACTGTTGCATCTACAAGAGATAAAGTTATCATGATTGAAGCGGGTGCTAATGAAGTACCTGAAGATAAGATGATTGAAGCGATTTTCGCAGCACATGAAGTAAACCAGCAGGTGATTCAGTTTATTGATACAATCGTTGCAGAATGTGGAAAACCAAAACACGAATATACAAGTTGTGCGGTGCCGGAAGAATTATTTGAAGCAATGAAAGAAATCGTAACACCTGAAGAGATGGAAGTTGCGGTATTTACAGATGAGAAACAGGTTAGAGAAGAAAACCTTCGTGTTATCAGAGAAAAATTAGAAGAAGCGTTTGCAGATAACGAAGAGTGGTTAGAAATTTTAGGCGAAGCGTTATATCAGTATCAGAAGAAGACGGTTCGTAAAATGATTTTAAAAGACCACAAACGTCCGGACGGAAGAGCAATCGACCAAATCAGACCGCTTGCAGCAGAGATTGATTTGATTCCGAGAGTACACGGTTCAGCGATGTTTACACGTGGACAGACACAGATTTGTACAGTGACAACATTAGCGCCGTTATC
Organism: Lachnospiraceae bacterium; assembly: GCA_902381685.1. Lineage (GTDB taxonomy): Bacteria > Bacillota > Clostridia > Lachnospirales > Lachnospiraceae > Faecalimonas. The sequence goes on from LR698958.1 coordinate 851,548, forward strand.
TGAAGCGCAGAGAATTGACGGTTTAGATGAGGCAGAGACATCTAAGAGATATATGCACCACTATAACTTCCCATCATATTCCGTAGGGGAAACAAAACCTTCCAGAGGACCGGGACGCCGTGAAATCGGACATGGTGCATTGGCTGAGAGAGCGCTTGTACCTGTACTTCCTACAGAGGAAGAATTCCCATATGCAATTCGTACGGTATCTGAGACGTTTGAATCAAACGGTTCTACATCTCAGGCAAGTATCTGTGCGTCAAGTATGTCACTTATGGCTGCAGGTGTTCCGATTAAATCGGCAGTTGCAGGTATCTCGGCAGGACTTGTAACAGGAGATACAGATGATGACTACTTAGTATTGACAGATATTCAGGGGTTGGAAGACTTCTTTGGAGATATGGACTTTAAAGTTGCCGGAACACACAAAGGTATTACAGCAATTCAGATGGATATTAAAATCCACGGATTGACAAGACCGATTATTGAAGAAGCAATCGCTCGTACAAAACAGGCGAGAACATACATTTTAGATGAAGTTATGCACAATGCAATTGCAGAACCGAGGGAAGAAGTCGGACCATATGCACCGAAGATTCGTCAGATGCAGATTGATCCTGCCAAGATTGGTGATGTAGTCGGACAGCGCGGAAAGACAATTAATGCCATTATCGAACAGACAGGTGTTAAAATTGACATTACTGATGAAGGTTCCGTATCTGTTTGCGGTGTTGATGCAAAAGCAATGGAAGAGGCAATGAAGATGATTGCCATTATTGTAACAGATTTTGAAGCAGGACAGGTATTGGAAGGTAAAGTAATCAGCATTAAAGAGTTTGGCGCTTTCCTTGAATTTGCACCGGGCAAAGAAGGAATGGTTCACATTTCTAAAATTTCAAAAGAAAGAATCAATCATGTGGAAGATGTTCTTACATTGGGAGACAAAGTAAAAGTTGTTTGTCTTGGAAAAGATAAAATGGGAAGGATCAGTTTCAGCATGAAAGATGTTGTAGAAGAATAAAATAAAAACAAAGATAAAAGTGTTGAGAATGACTGAAAAGTTGTTCTTGGCACTTTTTTTGATTGGAAAGGTACTAAAAACAAAAAGTCCTCATATACTGTCTAAAGAGGTGGACAAGATGAAAGAACAGAAAAAACAGATTTTACAGGTATTAGGAAAGAAAATACAGTGTTGTGTAGAAAGGGAACAGTTTGATTTCTCAAATTTGCAGGAGATTCGATTAAGGGTAGGGAAACCGCTGACTGTTCTGTACAAAGGAAAAGAGAAACTTTTGATGAAAGTGGAACAGGAGGACGTTCGGGAAACGATGGAGTACATAAGCAATTATTCTTTATATGCATATGAAAATGAAATGCGTCAGGGATTTATTACGATTGAAGGAGGACATAGGGTAGGAATGGCTGGAAAAGTAGTAATGGAAGAAGGGAAGGTTAAAAGTTTAAAATATATTTCTTCTATTAATATAAGAGTAGCTCATGAGGTGAGGGGGTGTGCGGATAAGCTGTTTCCATATATTACTAAGGAAAGACAGATTTGTCACACGTTGATTATCTCGCCTCCAAGATGTGGGAAGACGACATTATTAAGAGATATGATAAGACAAATTTCGGACGGAAACAGGTGGGTAAAGGGAGTTCCCGTAGGGGTTGTAGATGAACGTTCGGAACTGGGAGGCTGTTATATGGGAACGGCGCAGAATGAGTTGGGAATACGAACGGATATATTGGACTGCTGTCCGAAAGCGGACGGAATGTTAATGCTGATTCGTTCTATGGCGCCACAGGTGATTGCAGTAGATGAAATTGGAGCGAGAGAGGAGATAAGAGCAATCGAATACGCGCTCCATTGTGGCTGTAAGATGCTTGCGACGGCACATGGTGTTTCTATGGAAGAAATGAAAAAGAAGCCGTTTTTTGAACAGTTGATACGTGAGAAGAGATTTGAGAGATATGTGGTTTTAGGAAATGAGCATCATATGGGTGAGGTGCTGGGTATTTATGATGAGAATGGGGAGCGTATCTTTGAACACGTTGCAATCTGAAAGGCGGAGAAAAAGTGCTGAAATTAATCGGGTGTGTATTGATTATCTTTGCGAGTTCGGGAATGGGGTATTTAAAAGGAATGGAATTAAAGAAACATCTGGTGGAAGTGGAAAAAATGCGGCAGATGTTTTTAATGTTAAGAAGTGAAATCAGGCATATAAAATCTCCTCTTCCGGAAGCTTTTAGACATATAGGAAAAAGAATGGGTGGTGTCTATGAAAGCTGGCTTTTGGATTTATCGGAACAGTTGATTAGAAAATCAGGAGTGACTTTTATGGAACTGTGGTCAAATTCCATTGAGAAGCACTGGAAGGGCGGTAATTTAAAAGAAGGGGATATGGAGAAACTAAAAGCGGCGGGGGAGAATATGGGATATCTTGACGAGGAAATGCAGGTGGGAACGATTGATTTGTATGTGGAACAGTTAGAGCAGGAAATACAGCGTCTGCAAAATGAATTTGCCGTGGAAAAGAAATTATATCACTGTCTGGGAGTTATGGGGGGAATCTTTTTGGCAGTAGTTCTGATATAGAGGAGGAAAAGATGAGCGTAAATCTAATTTTTAAAATAGCGGCGGTGGGTATACTCGTTTCTGTGCTGAGTCAGGTGTTAAAACATAGCGGGAGGGAAGAACAGGCGTTTTTAACCAGTTTTGCAGGGCTGTTGCTCGTACTGTTTTGGATTTTACCATATATTTATGAATTGTTTGAATCAATTAAACGGTTGTTTTCGTTGTGAGAGGTAAACTATGGGAATTATACAGATAGGAGCAATAGGCGTTATCGGAGCAATTTTGGCAATTCAGTTTAAAAGCGGAAAATCTGAGTATGGCATTTATATCAGTATTGCACTCAGCCTGCTTATTTTTTTCAGTATTGTGGGAAAACTTGAGACGATTGTACAGGTTATAAAAAGTATCGGAGAAAAAATACAGATAAAAAGTACATATATTACGGCGTTGTTAAAAATGCTCGGTGTCACTTATGTGGCGGAGTTTTCCTCTGCGATATGCAAAGATGCGGGCTATCAGACGATTGCGCAGCAGATAGAAATTTTTAGTAAATTGACTATTTTAGCATTGAGCATGCCGATTTTGCTGGCTTTACTGGAAACAATACAGGCTTTTTTAGGGTAAAGAAAATGAAAAAAATAGTATTGGGAGTACTTTTATTTTTCCTCTGCTTTCATATACAGGCAGTTGCCACGGAAATACAGGACAAAGACCGGGAGCAAGAACAGGCGGAAGATACACTGATGAAAGCGTTTGATTTCGGGGAAGTTAATCAGGTTTTAAAAGATATTTTGCCGGAAGATAAAATTGATTTTGGAGAAACCGTGAAATCGGTTATAAATGGAGATATGAAATTTTCTGTAGAATTACTGGAAAAACTTATCTCAGACCAACTGTTTTATGAAGTTCGTCAAAATAAAAAGACGATTGTTCATATTTTACTGATTGCCATTATTGCGGCAGTGTTTACCAATTTTTCCAATGTATTTCAGAATCAACAGATTGGGGAAATAAGTTTTTATGTGCTGTACCTGCTTTTGATTACCATTTGTCTGAGTACATTTCAGATTCTCATTGATAGTGTAGGAGCACATTTGGAAAACCTGACGATGTTTATGCGGGTGTTGGGGCCGTTGTATTTTTTGGCGGTTGCCATTTCAACAGGGAGCGGAACATCAATTATTTTTTATAATCTTCTTTTGTTTCTTATTTATATTGTAGAATTACTTATTTTGAATTTTTTGCTCCCTCTTCTGCATATCTATATGGTAATCAGAGTTTTAAACAATCTCTCGGCTGAGGAATATCTGTCAAAATTTGCAGAGTTAATTGAATTTATCGTGACGTGGACCTTGAAAACATTGCTGGCGGCAATTATCGGTTTGAATGTCATACAGGGATTGATTAGTCCGGCGATAGATTCGCTAAAGAGGGGAGTGTTGACAAAAGGAATGGAGGCTATCCCTGCCATCGGAGATGCGCTTGGCGGGACGGCGGAAATTATTTTAGGTACATCGGTTTTGGTGAAAAACGGAATCGGAGTAACCGGGGCGATTGTCTGCATTACAATTTGTGTCATTCCGATTTTGCAGATGTTTGTCATGGCTTTTTTGTATAAACTGACATCTGCATTTATCCAACCTATTTCAGATAAACGGATTGTAGGTTGTGTTTCGGGAATGGGAGAGGGCTGTCAGATTCTTTTGAGAGTAGTTTTCACAACGGGAATGTTGTTTCTCCTGACAATCGCCATTGTCACGGCAACTACAACGTAGAGGAGGGAGCATGTGTTTGCGTTTTTATATGAATGGATTAGGAATGTTGCCTTTTACATTGTTATTATCACTGCAGTGATACAAATTCTTCCAAACAATACATATAAAAAGTACATTCATTTTTTTACGGGATTGGTTTTGATCTTACTTTTGATGACACCCGTATTAAAAATATTAGGCATGGATAATCTGTCAAATCCCCTGCAGCAGGGAAAAGAATTTGAACAGAAGATGAAAGAGATAGAAAAAGAAACGGAATATTTGAATGAAGTACGGTTGGAAGACTATTTGGAAGAGGAGAACATAGAAGTGGAGGAAATACAGATTGGGGCTGAAACTAAATAAAATTCTTCAGAAAAAGCAGCAATGGCTTATCGTATTGCTTGTAGGTGTGTTGCTTGTGGTTATCGCAATTCCTTCAGAGAAGCAGGAAATAGAAGAGGAACAGATGCAGAAAACAACCGTAAAAACAGATACAACTTCCTATACGTCGCAGATGGAGAGAAAATTGGAGCAAGTGTTAGGGCAGGTGGCGGGTGTGGGAGAAGCGAAAGTGATGATTACATTAAAATCTACCGCCGAAAAAGTGATTGAAAAAGACGGAGAAAATACAAATCAGTCTGTGGAGGAAGAAGATGCGCAGGGTGGGGTAAGAACTACGAAAGATAACAATAAAAAGGAAACAACCATTTATGAAGGAGGGAGTGAGGAGCAGAAACCATATGTGAAAAAGGAGATGACACCGGAGATAGAGGGGGTTATCGTAATCGCGGAAGGCGGCGGAAATCCTACAACTGTTCAGAACATTACGGAGGCGGTTTTGGCATTATTTGATGTAGACACGCATAAAATTAAGATAATGAAAATGAATTAAAGAAAATAGGAGGATTATTTTGAAACGTCTATTTAAGAAAAATCAAATGATTATTACAACACTTGCAATTATGATTGCAATAGCAGGGTATCTGAATTATTCAGGAAAGATTTTCGGAGATAAGCCGGCAACGGAAACAAGCGGAGAACTTGCAAGTAAAGACTTATTAGATATTTCGGAAGAGACAACAGGGGATATTGAAAGCCATGACGGAGAAGTTGCGGACGGAAGTGTGGAAGGCACACCGGGGGAAGCTGTTCTGACAAACGGAGTGGTGGCAGAGGCAAAGGTGACACGGGAACAGGTGAGGGCAAAAAACAAAGAAACTTTGCAGGCGATTATAGATAACAAAAATATCAGCGAAGAGCAGAAAAAAGATGCCATTGCCCAAATGGTAGAGATGACGGCTCTTGCAGAAAAAGAAGTGGCAGTGGAAACTTTGCTTGCATCTAAAGGATTTAAAAATGCGGTAGTAAGTTTAACAAAAGATTCGGCGGATATTGTTGTCGGAAAATCCGAACTGACAGATGCAAACAGAGCGCAGATAGAAGATATTGTAACAAGAAAAACAGATATTGCTCCCGCAAATATCGTTATCACACCAATTCACGAGAAAAAATAGTTTCTCCTTGAAAAAAAAGACAAAAGAGGGTATCATAAAAACTGCGATTGTGAAAAAGGAGAATACAAATGTCAAATAGAATAAATGAAATAAAGAAACGAAGAACATTTGCGATTATTTCGCACCCTGATGCAGGAAAAACAACATTGACGGAGAAGTTTCTGTTGTATGGAGGAGCAATTAATCAGGCAGGTTCGGTTAAGGGAAAAGCAACGGCAAAACACGCAGTGTCTGACTGGATGGAGATTGAGAAGGAGAGAGGTATTTCGGTAACTTCATCTGTACTTCAATTTAATTATGACGGATACTGTATCAATATTTTGGATACGCCGGGGCATCAGGATTTCTCGGAAGATACATACCGTACATTGATGGCTGCGGACTCGGCGGTTATGGTTATCGATGCGTCAAAAGGTGTTGAGGCACAGACGAGAAAACTGTTTAAAGTATGTGTAATGCGCCATATTCCTATCTTTACCTTTATCAATAAAATGGATAGGGAAGCGAGGGATACTTTTGAACTGTTGGACGATATTGAAAAAGAACTTGGAATAGCCACATGTCCGATTAACTGGCCAATAGGTTCAGGGAAAGAGTTTAAAGGTGTGTTTGACAGAGAACACGGAGAGATAGAATTATTCTCGGATACAAAAAAGGGAACAAGTGTAGGAGAAGTAAGAAAAGTTGCATTAAATGATTCCTCAGTGGAAACATTAATCAGTGAAGAACAGAGAGTGCAGTTGGAAGAAGAGATTGAATTGCTGGACGGGGCAAGTGCAGAGTTTGATCAGGAACTGGTAAATAAAGGAGAACTGTCACCTGTCTTTTTTGGTTCGGCGTTGACAAACTTTGGTGTGGAAACATTTTTACAGCACTTTTTGGCAATGACTTCATCACCGCTGCCGAGAAAGTCTGATGAAGGGGAAATTGATCCGATAAAAGAAGAAGATTTCTCAGCGTTTGTCTTTAAAATTCAGGCGAATATGAATAAGGCGCATCGTGATCGAATTGCGTTTATGCGAATCTGTTCCGGTGAATTTGATGCCGGTATGGAAGTGTTTCATATACAGGGTGGCAAAAAAGTCCGTCTGTCGCAGCCGCAGCAGATGATGGCGAGTGAGAGAAAGATGGTTGACAAAGCCTACGGCGGAGATATTATCGGTGTATTTGATCCGGGAATTTTTTCTATCGGAGATACACTGACGACATCGCCGAGGAAATTTGCATATGAAGGTATCCCGACATTTGCACCAGAGCATTTTGCGAGGGTTCGTCAGGTGGATACGATGAAACGAAAACAGTTCATCAAGGGTATTAACCAAATCGCACAGGAGGGGGCGATTCAGATTTTCCAGGAATACAATACCGGAATGGAAGAAATTATTGTCGGTGTAGTAGGGGAACTTCAGTTTGATGTGCTGAAATACCGTCTGGAAAATGAGTATAACGTAGAAATACGCATGGAAAGACTGCCTTACGAACATATTCGCTGGATTGAAAATGAGGAATTGGATTTAGACAAACTCATCGGAACTTCAGATATGAAGAAGATTAAAGACTTAAAAGACAGACCATTGTTACTGTTTGTTCATAGTTGGAGTATTCGTATGACAGAAGAACGAAATGAAGGGCTTAAATTGTCCGAGTTTGGACGTTCTTAAACTTTGTCTTTGCAAACTGCAGTAAATTTGTTATAATAACAAGAGATAACAAACCAGTCAGGAGGTTTAAGATATGGGAAAAGAAGAAAGAAACGCTTATACGATACAATCAGATGAGAATTTGGGAGAAGTGAAGATTGCTGACGAAGTAGTGGCAATTATTGCAGGACTTGCAGCGATGGAAGTGGACGGAGTTGCTTCTATGGCGGGCAATGCCACAAGAGAGATTATCGGTAAACTTGGCATGAAGACATTGTCCAAAGGTGTGAAAGTGGACGTGTTGGAAGGAATTGTTACTGTCTGCATGAACTTGAATTTAAAATACGGATATAGCATTAGGGAAATTTCAGGAAAAGTACAGGAAAAAGTGAAAACTGCGATTGAGAATATGACAGGGCTTACAGTGGCAGATGTCAATATCCGCATTGCAGGCGTGGAAATGGACGCACAGTAAACGTGAAAGGAAAACAGTTTTTCTGTTTTCCTTTTTTTATTAATGATTCGGCATTGGATTTGCTTATAAAATGTAGTATAATATATAAATTAGAAAGATATTAAATGAAGAGGATAACAGAGAGGATAAAATATGGGAAGAACAGAATTAAGACAACATATCTTTAAAATACTATTTTTAATAGAATTTAACGGAAGAGATGAGATGTCCGAACAGATAGAACTTTATTTAGATAATTTGGAAGAGTTGTCAGAGAAAGACAGAGCATATATAGAAAATAAATATCGGTCGGTTGTGGAGAAAGTAGAAGAGATAGATGAACTTTTGAATGCAAATGCGACAGGGTGGAAGACAGCGAGAATGAACAAAGTGGATTTGACAATTCTTCGTCTGGCGACATATGAACTGAAATGGGACGAAGACGTTCCGGTAGGAGTTGCAATTAACGAGGCAGTTGAACTTGCGAAGAAATACAGCAGTGAAGAAGGTCCGTCATTTGTCAATGGTGTACTTGGGAAATTAGTAAATTAGGAGTAGTCCAATGCGCAATGTATATTCGGTTAAACAAGTCAATTCATATATTAAAAATATGTTTACACAGGACTTTATGTTAAACCGTATTTATGTAAAAGGGGAAGTATCCAACTGTAAATATCATACATCAGGTCATATCTATTTTTCTTTAAAAGATGAGTCCGGAACGTTAGCCTGCATTATGTTTGCAGGACAGCGGGCGGGGCTTACTTTTCGTATGCGGGAAGGTCAGCAGGTCATCGTTCTGGGCAGTGTCACAACTTATGAAAGAGATGGAAAATATCAACTTTACGCCAAAGAAATAATTTTGGACGGTGCAGGTTTGCTATATGAAAAGTTTGAGGCGTTAAAGAAAGAACTGGAAGAAATGGGAATGTTTGCGCCGGAATATAAGCAGCCGATTCCCTTTTATGCAAAGCGAATTGGGATTGTCACGGCACCTACGGGAGCGGCAATTCGTGATATAATGAATATTGCATCAAGAAGAAATCCGTATGTGCAACTGATTTTATATCCGGCGCTTGTGCAGGGAAAAGATGCATCGGAGAGCATTATAAAAGGTATCGGAATGCTGGAAGCAAAAGGGGTAGATCTTATTATTGTCGGCAGAGGCGGAGGCTCAATTGAGGATTTGTGGGCATTTAATGAGGAGAGTGTGGCGAGAGCAATTTTTAACTGTGCGGTTCCGATTATCTCAGCGGTAGGGCACGAGACGGATACGACCATTGCGGATTATGTTGCGGATTTAAGAGCGCCTACTCCGTCAGCGGCGGCAGAACTTGCAGTGACGGAATATAGTCGGTTAGAGGAGACGATGTATGATTATGAAGTGCAGTTAAAGAGAAACTTAAGGCAGTTTCTTGCGGCAAAAAGATTGCTGCTCAGACAGTATGCAATCCGTATGAAATATTTGCAGCCGTACAATCGCCTGCGGGAACAGAGACAGCAGTTAATCAATATGGAAGAAAAGATACAGAGTCTTATGCAAAAAAAACTGGACAGGGCGAAATACAATTTTGCCGTACGTTTAGAAAATATGAAGGCTTTATCTCCTTTACAGAAATTAAATCAGGGATTCGGATATGTGACAGACGAGAGCGGAAAGACGGTTAAAAGTGTTAAACAGACAGAAAAAGGGAATACTTTAAAGATACAGATGAAAGACGGAATACTTTATGCAAAAGTAATGGATAAAGCAGAGGAGGAAATAGATGGAAGAGAAGACGCTGGAAGAAGTTTTTAGTCAACTGGACACAGTTATACAGGATATGGAAAGAGAAGACATATCTTTGGAAGAATCTTTCCGTTTATATCATGAAGGTATGCAGATGTTAAAAGTATGTAATGAAAAGATAGATACGGTTGAGAAGAAAATGTTGATTTTAGACGAAGAAGGGACAGAGCATGAATTTTAACGAGTTAAGAGAAGCAAAAGTGACGGAGATAGAAAACATTCTAAGAAAATATTTACCGGATTCTTCGGGACATCAGGAAAAGATTATGGAAGCTATGGAATATAATCTTATGGCGGGAGGAAAAAGAATCCGCCCAATGCTGATGAAAGAAACATACGAAATGTTTGGAGGAACAGGGAAAATTATAGAGCCGTTTATGGCGGCAATAGAGATGATTCACACGTATTCCCTGATTCACGACGACCTTCCGGCTATGGATAACGATGATTACAGAAGGGGAAGAAAGACAACCCATATCGTATATGGCGAGGCAATGGGCATACTGGCGGGAGATGCTTTGCTAAATTATGCTTTCGAGACAGCGTCAGAGGCATTTGATATGGACAGGGACAACGGTTACCTGATCGGAAAGGCGCTTCAGATTCTTGGAAGAAAAGCGGGAATTTACGGCATGATAGGCGGACAGGTGGTTGATGTGGCGGCATCGGGAAAAGCGGTGGATAAAGATGTTCTGGATTTTATTTATGATTTAAAAACCGGCGCGTTGATTGAGGCGTCTATGATGATTGGAGCAATTTTAGCAGGAGCGACGGAGCAAGAGGTGAAAATCATAGAAAGCGCGGCAAAAAAGGTGGGATTGGCATTCCAGATTCAGGACGATATTTTAGATGTCACAAGTACGAAAGAGGTGCTTGGGAAACCGATACACAGCGATGAAAAAAATGAAAAGACAACTTATGTAACATTAGAAGGATTTGATCAGGCAAAAGAGCAGGTGGAAATACTTTCGACAGAGGCGATTGATTTGATGAAAGGATTGAACAGAGAAAATCTGTATTTGATGACTCTTTTGGAAAAATTGATTTACAGGGAAAAATAAAGGAGTACGCATATGGTACTGGAGCGAATTCAAAAAGAAAATGATATAAAAAAACTGAATGGGCAGGAACTTTCTGTTTTGGCAGACGAGATTCGCACATTTCTCATTGAAAAGATTAGTGTTACGGGGGGACATTTAGCTTCCAATTTAGGAGTGGTCGAACTTACAATGGCTATGCATCTGGCGTTTGACCTTCCGCAGGATAGAATGATTTGGGACGTAGGTCATCAGGCGTACACACATAAACTGCTGACAGGAAGAAAAGCGGGTTTTGATGATTTGCGAAAACACGGAGGAATGAGCGGATTTCCGAAGAGAAAAGAAAGTGATTGCGATGCTTTTGACACAGGTCACAGTTCCACATCTATATCTGCGGGGCTTGGATATGTGGAGGCAAGGGAAATCCTGGGGGAGAAACACCATGTGATTTCCGTGATAGGTGACGGTTCTCTGACAGGAGGAATGGCATACGAAGCGTTGAATAATGCTTCCCACCTGAATAGTAATTTCATTATTGTGCTGAATGACAATAATATGTCCATTTCCCCAAATGTAGGGGGAATGTCCAAATATCTTGACAGTCTTCGCACAGCAGACGCTTATACGGGATTGAAAAAAGGAGTGGAATCAGCGTTAAAGCAAGTTCCTGTTGCAGGGAAACCTTTAGTTTCACATTTAAAGAAAACAAAAAGCAGTATCAAACAACTTTTTGTGCCGGGAATGTTTTTTGAAGATATGGGAATTACCTATCTCGGACCGATAGACGGACATGACATAAAAGCGTTGTACAGAACTTTTGAGGAAGCGAAAAAATTAAATAATGCCGTGCTGGTACACGTTATTACGAAAAAAGGGAAAGGGTATCTTCCTGCGGAAGAGTTTCCTTCTAAATTCCACGGGACGGGGCCGTTTGCAATTGAGACAGGAGAATCGCTGGAGAAGAAGAAAAAAGACACATATACGGACGTTTTTGGAAAAGTGATGTGTGATTTGGCGGCAAAAGATTCTAAAGTTGTGGCAATTACGGCGGCGATGTCAGACGGAACGGGACTTTCCGAATTTTCCCGCAGATATAAAAAACGATTTTTTGATGTGGGTATAGCGGAAGAACATGCCGTGACTTTTGCGGCAGGGCTGGCAGCGGGAGGATTAAAGCCAGTATTTGCGGTGTACTCTTCTTTTTTACAGAGAGCGTATGATCAGTTGATTCACGATGTGGCACTGCAGAATTTACCTGTCGTGTTTGCGGTAGACAGAGCGGGAATCGTAGGAAACGATGGAGAAACGCATCAGGGTATTTTTGATTTGTCGTTTTTGTCAAGTATTCCAAACATGACAATTATCTCTCCGAAAAATCGTTGGGAACTGGCGGATATGATTCGCTATGCGATTCAGTATGAAGCGCCGATTGCCATACGATATCCGAGAGGAACAGCCTACACGGGATTAAAAGAATATCGTAAGCCGATTGCGTTTAAAACGAGTGAGACAATTTACGAAGAGGACGGCATTGCCATTTTCTCTGTCGGACATATGATGGAAGTGGCGGAAAAAGTGCGGGAGAGATTAAAAGCAACCGGTTACAACTGCAGTCTGATTAACAGCCGGTTTGTCAAACCGATTGATGAACATATTTTGGAAGAGATGGCAGAAGAACATACGTTATTTGTAACAATTGAGGAAAATGTTCTGTCAGGCGGCTACGGTGAAAAGGTGCAGGATTATGTGATGGAGCAGCAACTTTCCGTGGAAGTATTGAAAATAGGTGTTCCTGATGAATATGTGGAACACGGAAACATAGATGTTTTGCGAAAAGAGATTATGTTAGATGAAGAATCAATTGTAAAACAGATTATTACACAGTATATTGGGAGATAAGAAAGAGAATGAAAGAACGTTTAGATGTATTGCTTGTAAAGAGAAATTTAGTGGAATCCAGAGAGAAGGCTAAAGCGATTATTATGTCCGGAAATGTATTTGTGGAAGGAGAGAGAGAGGATAAAGCAGGTACAACCTTTTCGGACGAGGTACAGATTGAAATAAAAGGGCATACGCTGCCATATGTAAGCAGAGGCGGATTAAAACTGGAAAAAGCAGTTGCAAACTTTGATGTAGATTTGGAAGGAAAAGTGTGTACCGATGTAGGTTCTTCTACAGGAGGATTTACGGACTGTATGCTCCAAAATGGCGCGAAAAAAGTGTTTGCCATCGATGTGGGAAGAGGGCAGTTAGCGTGGAAACTCAGACAGGACGACAGGGTTATCTGCATGGAAAAGACAAATATACGCTATGTGGCACCTGAAGATTTGGGAGAAAGAATTGATTTCTCTTCCATAGATGTTTCTTTTATCTCTCTGACAAAAGTCTTACTGCCTATCCGAAATTATTTAAAGGAAGACGGTCAGATCGTGGCTCTGATAAAACCACAGTTTGAGGCGGGAAGAGAAAAAGTAGGGAAAAAAGGCGTTGTGCGGGAGAAAAGCACACACCATGAAGTAATTGAAACTGTTGTATCCTATGCGGTATCCATTGGATTTAAAGTGTTAAATATTGACTTTTCACCAATCAAAGGACCGGAAGGAAACATTGAATATTTACTTCACATTCAAAAGACAGAGAATGCGGGAACACTGGAAGACGTTGATGTTGATTTAAAAAGTGTTGTGGATAATGCGTTCGATACATTAGCAAAATAAGGGCGTGTAAATCATGGATAAATTTTATGTTATCACAAACCATACAAAAGATGAGAACTATGAGGTAACAAGAGCGATTAAAAAATATATAGAGGATAAAGGGAAAATATGTATACTGGACAGTGAACGGACAATTCCCGATGATACGGAAGGGGTGCTAGTCATTGGCGGAGATGGGACGCTGATTCAGGCGTCAAGGGAATTGCTGGATAAAAAAATGCAACTGATCGGCATCAATTTGGGAACACTCGGATATTTGACCGAAATAGAGATGCAGACAGTTTATCCGGCGCTTGACAGTTTGATTGAAGATAAGTATACAGTGGAAGAAAGAATGCTGCTAAAGGGAATTCTGCCAAACGGAAGAGAAGATGTTGCGTTAAATGATATCATTGTAACCCGTTATGGTTCTCTGCGGCTGATTGCTTTTCGCGTATATGTAAATGGGGAATTACTTAACACATATCAGGCGGACGGAATTATCCTCTCCACACCTACGGGTTCAACGGCATACAATTTGTCTGCGGGGGGACCGATTGTGGAGCCTACGGCATCACTGATTGTATTGACACCGATTTGTTCGCATGCTCTAAATACGAGCAGTATTATATTATCGGTGGAAGATGAGATCGTTATTGAAATTGGAAGCAGAAGAGAGAATGAAGTGGAAGAAGCGGTGGTTGCCTTTGATGGAACGGACATCTTAAAGATGCGGACGGGGGAACGAATACGAGTAAAAAAAGCAGATGAAACAATGAAACTAATGAAGATAAATCAAGTGAGTTTTTTAGAAACGCTTAGAAGAAAAATGAAAGGAAACTAAAAATGAAAGTAAACAGACATGCGAAAATCGTAGAACTGATTCACAAATATGATATTGAAACCCAGGAAGAACTGGCGGATTACTTAAATGAAGCAGGATTTCAGGTGACACAGGCAACAGTTTCCAGAGATATTCGGGATTTGAGACTGACAAAAGTACCCACAGGCACGGGAAAACAAAAGTATATCGTACTCCGCACACCAGATGAAGACTTGAGGGACAAATATCGCAGGGTCTTGCAGGACGGTTATATTTCCATGGATAAAGCGCAAAACATTCTTGTTATCAAGACGGTTCCCGGAATGGCGATGGCTGTCGCAGCAGCATTGGACGCAATGAAATGGCATGAAGTAGTGGGCTGTATCGCAGGAGACGATACGATTATGTGCGCAATACGAAGTGAGGACGCGACGACAGAAGTGATGGAGAAAATCAGCAAGATTGTTTTTCAATAGGAGAAAAGAATGTTACAAAATTTACACATAAAAAATCTTGCCCTGATTGATGAGATTGAGGTCGATTTTGAAGAAGGTCTGAATATACTGACAGGGGAAACCGGTGCGGGAAAATCTATTATTTTGGGTTCTGTTCATTTGGCGCTCGGCGGGAAATATAATGCCGATATGCTGAGAAAAGGGGCGTCATACGGACTGGTGGAACTGACCTTTCAAATCAGGGAAGAAGAATGCAAAGAAGCGTTGGAAAAACTGGATATATTCCCGGAAGAAAATGAAGTTGTATTCAGCCGTAAATTAATGGAGGGACGCAGTGTCAGCAGAATTAACGGAGAGACTGTTTCGATAAACAAAGTGAAAGAAGCAGCAGGTATACTGATTGACATTCACGGACAACATGAGCATCAATCCTTATTATATAAGAAAAATCATTTGGATATATTAGATGCTTTCGCAAAAGAGGATATTTCCGAGCTGAAAGCGGAGGTAAAGAGAAAGTATACTGTGTACAAAGCGCTCAGGGAAGAAGTTGAACAGGCGAAAACTGATGAAGCGGAAAGGGCAAAAGAGATAGATTTTATTCAGTTTGAAGTGGCACAGATTCGTGATGCGGGGTTAAAGCCGGGAGAAGACAGTGATTTGGAAGAACAGTATAAAAAGATGATAAATGGCAAGAGAATTGTGGAGAATGTAGATGAAGTTGCCGGATATATGGGCGCATATGACGGGAATGGAATTAGCGACATGTTGAACAGGGCAATTCGCTGTTTGGGAGAAATTTCTCATATGGATACTTCCGTTGCCGCATTGCACGGACAACTTTCGGACGTGGACAACCTGTTGAATGACTTTAACAGGGAACTGTCCGAATACAGACATACGCTGGAGTTTTCTGAGGAAGAGTTTTATGAGACGGAAACAAGGCTGAATGAAATCAACAGATTGAAAGCAAAATATGGACAGACAATCGAGGAAATTCTCCGCTATTGCGAGGAGAAAGAAAATCGTTTAGAGAGATTAAATGATTACGACAATTATGTGGAGCAGTTGCAGAAAAAATATCGTGCGGCAGAGAAAGAACTGGAGAAAGTAACGGAAGAATTGTCGGAGGGACGAAAGAAAGCAGCGACTTTATTGAGGGACGCCATTGAGGAAGGGCTTTTGGAACTAAACTTTTTGGAAGTACGGTTTGAGATTGCTTTTGAAGAGATGAAGGAGTTTACCGCCAACGGAAAAGATGCCGTTGAATTTTTGATTTCCATGAACCCGGGAGAAATGGTGAAACCATTGGGAGAAGTGGCGTCAGGTGGTGAACTGTCGAGAATTATGCTTGCGATTAAAACAGTTCTTGCCGATAAAGATGCAATAGAAACATTAATTTTTGATGAGATAGATGTGGGAATAAGCGGACGTACCGCTCAGAAAGTTTCCGAAAAAATGTGTGTTATAGGGCGAAAGCACCAGGTGATTTGTATCACTCACCTTGCGCAGATTGCGGCCATGGCTGACACTCATTTTGCCATTGAAAAAAAGGTAGAAGGTGGAAAAACAAAAACAGAGATTACAAAATTGTCGGAAGAACAATCCGTACAGGAATTGTCAAGAATTCTCGGAGGTGCAAAAATTACGGACAAAGTTATCGAAAATGCCGTTGAGATGAAAAAACTTGCTTTAAATGTTAAATAGTGCCAGTGTAAAAAAAATAAAGATTCACATACTAAAACAGATATTCAAAAAGAGTATCTGTTTTTTTACTATTTTTAAGGAGGTACAAACAGTGAGAAAATACTGGTATCGCAGGTGTCTTATCATTATTCTTGTGTTTACAATGGCTATGGGGAGCGGAATGCTCATTACGGAACAGCAGCGCAAACAGGAAGTGAGCGTGGAATCCATATCAAATGATTTACTTATTCCCGGGGGTGTGCCTGTGGGAATCTATATGGAGACGGACGGTGTGATGGTTCTTGGAACGGAGAAGGTAAAGTCGGTGGACGGAGCAAAATATGAGCCGGCAAAAAGGCTGGTAAGACCGGGAGATTATATTCAGGAGATAGACGGGGTAAAAGTCAAAAATAAAAAGGAACTGATGGAAGAGGTGTCAAAGGTAAATCCTTCGGGAGTTGTGCTGAAGTTGAAGAGGGGGAAGGATACCTTGTCGGTAAAAATCCGTCCGGTAAAATGTAAAGGTAAATCATATAAACTTGGCATATGGGTTAGAGATAATACACAGGGACTGGGAACGATTACGTTTTTAAATGGAAACAGCAAGTATGGGGCGCTGGGACACGGAATTCACGATATGGATACGGGAAAACTGCTGCAGATGTCTTCGGGAAGGCTTTATGAAACAAGTATACAGGATATTAAAAAAGGTGTGGACGGTGAACCGGGAGGAATGGAAGGAATTATTGTCTATAATAAATACAATGTTTTAGGAAACATTGAGAAAAATACAGAGGCAGGTATTTATGGACGAATGGATACGATTCCCCAGGAATTAAAAAAACAGGAACCTTTGCGAATAGGAAAAAAAGAGGAGATTGAAGAAGGAAGTGCGACAATCAGATGCTCGGTTGACGGAGAATTAAAGGAGTATTCCGTTCGTATTACAAAAGTTGATTTACATGAGAGGGAAGTCAACAAAGGGATTGTTCTGGAAGTAACAGATAAAGAATTACTGGAAAAAACAGGAGGGATTGTGCAGGGAATGAGCGGAAGTCCGATTATACAGAATAATAAGATTATCGGAGCGGTTACGCATGTGTTTGTACAGGATTCGGCAAAAGGATATGGGATTTTTATTGAAAATATGCTGAGGAATGTAAAATAAGAAGAAAAATGTCGAAATCGTCCGACAATATTTTCTTGTATCTGCAAAATGAGTCGGATATAATGGGCGGGTAGTTAGATGATGATAAAAAGTAGGAGGTTTCGATTCATGGGAAACTTAAATGTAGCAATCGCTGACGATAATGAGAGAATTTTGGAACTTTTAGATGAAATCATAAGTACAGACAATGAACTTACTGTTGTTGGGAAGGCGAACAATGGTGAGGATATGTGTCACATCATCAAAAACAAAGAGCCGGACGTAGTATTATTGGATTTGATTATGCCTAAAATGGACGGAATTAGTGTGATGGAAAAGATAAATACAGACGCAAGCATAAAGAAGAGACCGGATTTTATTGTAGTGACGGCTGTGGGACAGGAGAGAATTACGGAAGATGCGTTTAGAAAAGGGGCAAATTACTATATCATGAAACCGTTTAATAATGAAATGATTATCAATCGGATTAAAAGTACGGCAAGAGGGAGAGTAAGAGGAACAGTGCAGTCCTCCGCGCAGATTCAGCAGCCTGCTCTGACAAAAGAAAGGCTGGAAGAGTATGTGACGGACATGCTTCATGAAATCGGAATCCCTGCACATATTAAAGGATACCACTATTTGCGGGATTCTATTTTGATGGCAGTGGACGATATGGACGTTTTGAATGCGATTACAAAAGTATTGTATCCGACAGTGGCAAAGAAACATCAGACAACGGCAAGCCGGGTGGAGCGGGCGATACGGCATGCGATAGAAGTTGCGTGGGGCAGAGGCAAACCGGATACACTTGAAGAATTGTTCGGATATACAATCAGTAATGGGAAAGGAAAGCCGACAAATTCCGAATTCATTGCATTGATTGCGGATACAATTCAATTAAAATACAAACGTAGATAAATCTTTTCAACTGGAAATAATTGCGTTATAATATAATTATTATGCGAAAGGTGGAGGAACGAGTATGAGAAAAATCTTATTTGCGGCATCGGAATCTGTCCCGTTTATTAAGACAGGCGGACTCGCAGATGTAGTGGGAAGTTTGCCTAAGTATTTCGATAAGAAAAAGTATGACGTGAGGGTTATGTTACCGAAATATATGTGTATGAAGCAGGAATGGAAAGATAAAATGGAATATAAAACTCATTTTTATCTGGATTTATCATGGAGAAAACAGTATGTAGGTATTTTGGAAACGAAGTTGGACGGAATCACTTTTTACTTTATCGACAATGAATATTATTTTGCAGGCCCGACACCATATGGTAATATTTATGAAGACGTAGAAAAGTTTGCCTTCTTTTCCAGAGCGGTTTTAAGCGCATTACCATTGATTGATTTCAGACCTGACATCATTCACTGTCATGACTGGCAGACGGGACTGATTCCGGTATATTTGGATAACTTCCGTTTTGGTGGAGAATTTTATCAGGGCATTAAGACGGTAATGACGATACATAATTTGAAATTCCAGGGAATATGGGATAAAAAAACAATTCAGGATATTACAGGGCTGCCGGATTATTATTTTACATCGGATAAATTGGAGGCATACAAAGATGCCAACTATTTAAAGGGCGGTATTGTTTATGCAGACAGGGTTACAACGGTAAGTAACTCTTATGCGGAGGAGATTAAGACGGAATTTTATGGAGAACGCCTGGACGGACTGATGAATGCGAGGGCAAATTGTCTTTCGGGAATCGTAAACGGAATTGACTATGATGTCTATAATCCGAAGACAGATAAGATGATTACTAAGAAATACTCGGTAGATACTTTTAGAAGAGATAAGAAGAAAAACAAACTTGCCCTGCAGGAAGAATTAGGCTTGGAAGTAAATGACAAGAAGATGATGATTGGTATCGTATCCCGCCTGACAGACCAGAAAGGTTTCGATTTAATTGCATATATCATGGACGAATTGTGTCAGGACGATATTCAACTTGTTGTCTTGGGGACAGGTGAGGAAAGATATGAGAATATGTTCAGACATTTTGCGTGGAAGTATGAGGGAAAAGTATCTGCGAATATTTATTATTCGGAAGAAATGTCCCATAAAGTGTATGCTTCCTGCGATGCATTTCTCATGCCGTCACTGTTTGAACCTTGCGGTTTGAGCCAGTTGATGAGTCTGAGGTATGGTACAGTTCCGATTGTGCGTGAGACAGGAGGACTTCGCGATACGGTAGAGCCGTACAATGAATTTGAAAAGACAGGAACAGGATTTAGTTTTAAAAATTATAATGCCCATGAGATGCTTGGCATTATCCGTTATGCGGAAAAAGTTTATTACGAGAAAAAACGTGATTGGAATAAGATAGCAGAACATGGAATGAAGAAAGATTTTTCATGGAAGAATTCTGCGAAACAGTATGAGGCGCTGTACGAAGAAATGTAAGATACAAAGGAGTAAGGCATGAAGATTATTGACAGATTAAATGAAGACAGAATAAATATTTCTTTTGAGGTGTTTCCACCGAAAACGGAAGCGGGATTTGACAGTGTGATAAAGGCGGTAGATGAAATTGCCATGTTAGAACCTGCCTTTATCAGCGTGACATATGGCGCGGGCGGAGGAACGAGCGGCAATACGGTTCATATTGCATCTCATATTAAACACGATTTGCAAGTGGAAAGTCTTGCGCATTTAACCTGCGTTTCATCGACGAAGGAGCAGGTACATGAGATGATTTCCACATTGAAAGAAGAAGGAATAGAGAATATACTGGCACTTCGAGGAGATATTCCGAAGGAAACAGAGTTTCCGATTGCCGGTCGGTACAGATATGCCTGTGAACTTATCAGAGAGATAAAACAGCAGGGGGATTTCTGTATCGGTGCGGCGTGCTATCCTGAAGGTCATGTGGAGAATGAGCATAAGAAAGATGATATACAGTACCTGAAAGAAAAGGTTGACAGCGGAGTAGATTTTCTGACGACTCAAATGTTTTTTGACAATAGTATTCTTTATAATTTTCTATATAGAATTCGCGAAAAAGGGATTACGGTTCCGGTTTTGCCGGGAATTATGCCGGTGACGAACGGAAAGCAGATAAGGCGCATCTGTGAGTTGTCCGGGACAGTGTTGCCACAGCGTTTTAAAGCGATTGTAGACCGCTTTGGAGATGATCCGAAAGCGATGCAGCAGGCGGGGATTGCATACGCGACGGACCAGATTATTGATCTTTTGGCAAATGGCATTGAAAATATTCATATTTATTCCATGAATAAGCCGGAAGTGGCAAAGGCGATTATGATGAATTTGAAAGAAATTATAAAGTAGGAGAAAGCATGGAGAAACGAGTACGGGAAGCGATTCGTTATCTTGGCTTTGGTAAAACTGCGGTAGATGACCGTACATTTGCTCTTATTATAAAATCTTTCAAAGAATTGGAAGAAACAGCAGATGAACGGGTTGTTTACCACATTTTTTCGTTACAGACAGAGCCGGATAACAAAATAAAAATTGGAAATATGACAATTGACAGTATTCATTTAGGAAAAAACTTAAGAGGCTGTCAGGAAGTCATTCTTTTTGGTGCTACACTTGGCACAGGTGTGGATATGCTGATGAAACGGCGGTCAATTACGGATATGGCTGGCGCGGTTGTTTTGCAGGCATGTGCGGCAGCGATGCTGGAGGAGTTTTGTGACAGGTGTGTGGAAGAGATTTCAGAAGAATTTAAAAGAGAAGGGAAATATCTTCGACCGAGGTTTAGCGCAGGATATGGAGATTTTTCCATCTCTTATCAGGAAGAAATTTTAAGAATGCTTGAGGCGTCCAAAAAAATTGGACTTACAATGACAAAAGGAAGTATGCTGACACCGATAAAGTCCATTACGGCAGTAATTGGGGTGAGTGATAAAAACATATCATGTCATCGGGAAGGGTGCGAAGTATGTGATAAAACAGATTGTGATTACAGAAGGGGATAGACAATGATACTGGAACAATTAGGAAAAAAACTGCTCTTTTTAGATGGGGGTATGGGAACACTTTTGCAGGCGGAAGGGCTTCTGCCGGGGGAACTGCCTGAAACGTGGAATGCAAAGCGAAGAGAAACGGTAATAAATATTCACCGCCAATATTTTGAGGCGGGAAGCGATATAGTTTTAACGAATACATTTGGTGCGAACGCCATTAAATTCCATGATGATTTTTATTCTTTGGAAAACATAATAAAACAGGCGGTCGCAAATGTGCATGAAGGGGCAAAAAAATGTAATAAGTCAAAAGAAGAATACTGCGTTGCCCTCGACATCGGACCTACGGGGAAACTCATGGAACCAATGGGTGATTTATCTTTTGAGGACGCATATAATACATTTGCGGAAGTAATGCAATACGGAAAAGAGGCGGGAGCGGATTTAATTCACATCGAGACGATGAGTGACACATATGAATTAAAAGCGGCTGTCCTTGCGGCAAAAGAAAATACGAATCTGCCGGTGTTTGCGACGATGATTTTCAATGAAAACGGGAAACTATTGACAGGCGGTGATGTACCTTCGGCAGTTTCCATGTTGGAAGGACTGCGCGTTGACGCCATAGGTTTAAACTGTGGTATGGGACCAAAACAGATGCTGCCGATTTTAAAGGAAATGAGAAAATACACGTCACTTCCGATTATTGTAAAAGCAAATGCAGGACTTCCAAAACAAAAAAACGGTGAGACGTACTATGATGTGAATCCTGAGGAATTTGCAAATGCAATGGCAGAAATTGTTGAGGAAGGCGGCTGTGTAATCGGCGGTTGTTGTGGGACAACACCGGAACATATTTCCGAAATGAAAAAAATGTGCGGGAATAAACAAATAAAAGTTCCTCAAAAAAGAAGTGAGACCATTGTATCTTCCTACGGAAAAGCGGTTGTATTTGGAGAAAAACCAATTATCATTGGGGAACGAATCAATCCTACCGGAAAAAGTAAGATGAAACAGGCGCTAAAGGAGAATCAATTAGAATATCTTTTGAAAGAGGCGATTACGCAGCAGGAAAAAGGTGCGGATATTCTTGACGTCAATGTAGGGCTTCCTGACATAAACGAACCTGAAATGATGAAAAAAGTCATACCGGAAATTCAGAGCGTAACAAACCTTCCGCTGCAGATTGATACGGTAAATGTGGCTGCATTAGAAGGGGCAATGCGTTTGTATAATGGTAAACCGATGGTGAATTCGGTTACGGGCAAACAGGAATCTATGGATAAAGTTTTTCCGCTCATTCAGAAATATGGGGGAGTCGTGGTGGGACTTACACTCGATGAGGCTGGGATACCAAAGACAGCGGAAGGCAGACTTGAGATTGCGAAGAAAATTATTCGGGAAGCAGAAAAATACGGCATAGATAAAAAAGATATTGTAATAGATGTCTTGACGATGACAATCAGTTCAGAACCGGAAGGGGCAAAGACGACACTGGAGGCGTTGGAGATGGTGCGAACAATATGCGGTGTCCATACGGTCTTAGGTGTGTCAAATATTTCTTTCGGATTGCCGACAAGGCCGATTATCAATGCAAACTTTTATACAATGGCAATGCAAAAAGGGCTGAGCGCAGGAATTATCAATCCCTCCTCAGAGGAGATGATGAATTCGTATTATGCCTTTTGTGCATTGATGAATTTAGATGAAAACTGTGAGAACTATATCGCAAACTGTATGCCGAAAACAGTGGAAACAAAGCCTGTAACAACACTTACATTAAAAATGGCGATTGAAAAAGGATTAAAAGAAGAGACCGTACAGTCTGTCAAGAGTTTGATTCAGACGGAGAAACCTTTGGAGATCATTAATAATTATCTTATACCGGCATTGGATACGGTAGGCAAAGGGTTTGAAAAAGGAACGGTATTTCTTCCACAACTTCTTATGAGCGCAGAGTCCGCAAAAGAAGCGTTTGCCATTTTAAAAGAAGAATTGTCAAAATCCGGTCAGACTGATGCTAAAAAGGAAAAAGTCATTTTGGCAACGGTAAAAGGTGATATTCACGACATTGGGAAAAATATTGTGAAAGTGCTTTTAGAAAACTATGCTTTTGACGTGGTAGATTTAGGAAAGGACGTGCCACCGGAAAAGGTCGTGGAAGCAGCAAAGGAAAACAATGTAAAACTGGTAGGTTTAAGTGCGCTGATGACAACAACGGTAGTCAGTATGGAAGAAACAATCAAACAATTGAGAAAAGAAGTTCCCGACTGCAAAGTAATGGTAGGAGGGGCTGTTCTCAACCAGGAGTATGCAGATATGATAGGAGCAGATTTTTACGGAAAAGACGCAATGCAGTCTGTCCATTATGCGCGGAAAATATTAAAACACTAGGAGGATAAAATGCGAGGATTAAAAACACCTGTAAGATATATTAGAAGAAAAGTATTTGAGGAAGTGGCAAGAGTAGGTTTTACATCTACTCCTGAAACACTGATTGAGGATATTGAAGAAATTCCATATCGTCTTGTCAATGAAGAAACGGAAAAATACAGAGAAAGTGTATACCGCTCCCGTGCAATCGTGAGAGAACGTCTGAGACTTGCTATGGGAATGTCACTTCGCCCGGAAGATAAACCGGTGCACCTGACAGCGGGAATTGAAGAGAGCAATATTTCAGCAAAATATTATGAGCCGCCTCTTATGCAGGTGATTCCGTCAGCCTGCGCGTCCTGTGAGGAAAAAGAATATGAGGTCAGCAATATGTGTAAAGGCTGCGTGGCACACCCGTGTAAAGAAGTCTGTCCCGTAGGAGCCATTTCCATGAAAGACGGTCATTCATTTATCGATCAGACAAAATGTATTAAATGTGGAAAATGCAAAGCGAACTGTCCGTACGATGCGATTGCAAAAAAGGAGCGCCCATGTCAGAAGTCGTGTGGTGTAAATGCCATTGTTTCGGATAAATACGGACGTGCGAAAATCGACAATGACAAATGTGTTTCATGTGGAATGTGCATGGTTTCCTGTCCGTTCGGAGCGATTTCAGATAAATCTCAAATTTTCCAGTTGGCGAGAGCGTTAAGAGAAGGCGGGGAAATCATTGCGGAAATTGCTCCTGCGTTTGTGGGGCAGTTTGGAGCCAATATTACACCGAGAAATATTAAGGCTGCTTTACAGGAGTTGGGATTTAAAGAAGTATATGAAGTCGCCTTGGGGGCAGATATTGGAGCGATTTCGGAAGCGCATCATTATGTGGAAAAAGTAGTTACGGGAGAGTTACCGTTCTTATTGACATCATGTTGTCCATCGTGGTCTATTTTGACGAAAAAATATTTTCCGGATTTAGTAGATCAGGTTTCGCAGGAATTGACACCTATGGTTGCCACTGCGAGAACAATTAAGCAGGAACACCCGAATGCAAAAGTAGTGTTTATCGGACCATGTGCATCTAAGAAACTGGAAGCGTCACGCAGAACAGTGCGAAGCGATGTGGACTTTGTTATTACCTTTGAAGAACTGCAGGGAATGTTTGATGCTAAAGGAATTAATCTGGAAAAATATGAGGCGGAATCCTCTTTCCATGATGCGACAGGTGCAGGACGCGGTTATGCGGCAGCAGGTGGAGTTGCCGCTGCAATCGAAAAATGTATTAATGAATACTATCCAGATGTGGAAGTAAATATTGAACACGCAGAAGGACTTGCAGAATGCAAAAAAATGCTTGTTCTTGCGAAAGCAGGAAAAATGAACGGCTGCCTAATCGAAGGAATGGGTTGTCCGGGCGGCTGTATTGCCGGAGCAGGAACGAATATTGAAATTCCGAAAGCAAAAAAAGCGTTGGGCGAATTTGTTTCAAAATCTTCAAAAGACATACCGGCAAAAGAACTGGAAGAAATAGAATTGAAATAACTTTCTTTTTGTGTTATGATAAATAAACCGTGATAAGTTTAATGTATGGAGGTGCATAGATTATGGCATTTTGGGCAACATTAATTCAAACAATCATAAAAATGGTCATCGTTGGTGCAGCGGCATTTGGTGGCATTATGTTAGGAAAGACGTTACGCAAAAGGAAGAATGAAAAGAATAAATAAGTATAAGACGGGGTGGATTGTCCACTCCGTTTTTACATGTGCATTATGAGAGAAACGTATTTGACAAAAGAAGAAAGTAACTTTATAATTAATAGTTAGCAAATTAATCAGAAATGATTGTTAATATTTTATGAGCAGGAGGACAACAATGCAACCATATGGAGTAAATGAATTGAGAAAAATGTTTCTTGACTTCTTTGAAAGCAAAGGACATTTGGCAATGAAGAGTTTTTCGTTAGTGCCACACAATGACAACAGCCTTTTATTAATCAACTCAGGAATGGCACCGTTGAAACCATATTTTACAGGACAGGAGATACCGCCGAGAACACGTGTGACAACCTGTCAGAAATGTATCCGTACAGGAGATATTGAAAATGTAGGAAAGACAGCAAGACACGGTACGTTTTTTGAGATGCTTGGAAACTTTTCTTTTGGAGACTATTTTAAAAGAGAAGCGATTAAGTGGTCATGGGAATTTCTTACAGAAGTAGTAGGTTTAGATGCTGACAGACTTTACCCTTCCGTATACGAGGAAGATGAGGAAGCATATGAGATTTGGAATAAAGAGATGGGAATTGCACCGGAACGTATTTTCAAATTTGGGAAAGCAGACAATTTCTGGGAGCATGGCTCAGGCCCGTGTGGTCCATGTTCAGAAATCTACTATGACAGAGGTGAGAAATACGGCTGCGGACGTCCGGATTGTACGGTGGGCTGCGAATGCGACAGATATATGGAAATCTGGAATAACGTATTTACACAGTTTGACAATGACGGAAAAGGACATTACGAAGAATTAGAACAGAAAAATATTGATACGGGTATGGGATTGGAGCGTCTTGCATCTATCGTACAGGACGTGGATTCTATTTTTGATGTGGATACATTGAAAGCGCTCAGAGAACATATTTGTACACTTGCGGGAACAGAGTATGGAAAAGAATACAGTAAGGACGTATCTATCCGAGTAATTACCGATCATATCCGTTCTGTAACGTTTATGATTTCAGACGGTATTATGCCTTCAAATAACGGAAGAGGATATGTACTTCGCCGTCTGCTTCGCCGTGCGTGCCGTCACGGACGTATTTTAGGAATCGAAGGACAGTTCTTAACAAAACTTTGCGAGACGGTTATCAATGGTTCTAAAGACGGCTATCCTGAATTGGAAGAAAAGAAAGATGCTATTTTTAATGTAATCCGTCAGGAAGAAGAACAGTTTAATAAAACAATCGACCAGGGATTAGGCATTCTTTCGGAAATGATTCAGGAAATGACAGAGAAGAAAGAGACAACATTATCAGGCGAAAATGCGTTTAAATTATACGATACATATGGATTCCCTCTTGATTTAACAAAAGAGATTTTGGAAGAAAAGGGATTCGATATTGATGAAGAAGGATTTAAAACTTCTATGGAAGAACAGCGTGTAAAAGCACGAAAAGCGCGCGGCGTAAGCAATTACATGGGTGCGGACGCAACTGTATATGACGAGATTGACCCTTCCGTTACGACGGAATTTGTCGGATATGATCATCTGACATACGATTCAGACATTACTGTTTTGACAACAGAAAATGAAATTGTAAATACACTTTCTGAAGGAGAAAAAGGAA
The DNA here is from genome assembly GCA_902381685.1 of Lachnospiraceae bacterium. GTDB lineage: Bacteria > Bacillota > Clostridia > Lachnospirales > Lachnospiraceae > Faecalimonas. Next base: position 878,785 of record LR698958.1, read on the forward strand.
CTATTTTTGTAAACCGGACACCATTTTATGCAACAATGGGTGGACAGGAAGGTGACAAAGGTCTTATCACAACAGAGCATGCTGAGTTTGCAGTGGAAGAAACTGTTAAACTGTTAGGCGGAAAAGTGGGACATGTCGGCAAAGTAACAAAAGGAAGTTTCACTGTTGGAGATGCGGTAAATCTTTCTGTAGAGGAAAACGGACGTGCAAATACCTGCAAAAACCACAGTGCAACACATTTGCTTCAGAAAGCATTAAAGACGGTTTTAGGATCTCATGTAGAGCAGAAAGGTTCTTTAGTGACACCGGACAGACTTCGTTTTGACTTTGTACATTTTTCAGCGATGACACCGGAAGAAATTGCAAAAACAGAAGAATTAGTCAACGCGGAAATTGCAAAAAACAATGCGGTTATTACGGAAGTAATGAATATTGAGCAGGCAAAAGCAACAGGCGCGATGGCATTATTCGGTGAAAAATATGAGGAAGATGTTCGTGTTGTATCTATGGGAGATTTCTCAAAAGAACTTTGTGGTGGAACGCATGTTGCAAATACAGGTATGATTACAACATTCAAAATTCTTTCAGAGGCCGGTGTGGCTTCAGGAGTACGCCGTATCGAAGCGCTCACAGGCGATGGAGTATTTGCATACTACCGTGAGATGGAAAAAGAATTAAATGAGGCAGCAAAAGTTGCAAAGGCAACTCCGGCACAGTTAAAAGATAAAGTAGAACATATGTTGTCTGAAATCAAATCATTACAGAGTGAGGTAGAGGCGTTAAAGAGCAAACTTGCCAAAGACGCTCTCGGTGATGTTATGAACCAGATAACAGAGGTAAAAGGTATAAAATTGCTTGCGACTGCAGTAGAAGACGTTGATATGAACGGGCTTCGTGATTTGGGAGACCAGTTAAAAGAAAAATTGGGAGAAGGTGTAGTTGTTATTGCATCTTCTGCAAACGGTAAAGTTAACCTGATTGCCATGGTTACAGATGGAGCAATGGAAAAAGGCGCTCATGCAGGTAATTTAATTAAAGGAATTGCGGCACTTGTAGGCGGTGGCGGTGGAGGCCGTCCAAATATGGCACAGGCAGGAGGAAAAAATCCTGCAGGAATTCCTGATGCAATCGCTAAAGTACAGGAAGTATTAGAAGGGCAAATTTCTTAAGAAAAACAAAAAAAGAGTTTTTTTGGAAAGAAACAGTTGACGAAACGATAAAATATGCTATAATACAATGTAGTGCAATAAAAATACCCGAACAGTCGTATGATGCACAATATAGGGCTGGAGGGGAGGTTAGGTGTGAGACTATGTCAAATGTAATCGTAAAAGAAAACGAAACGTTAGATAGTGCTTTACGCAGATTCAAAAGAAACTGTGCAAAAGCTGGTATTCAACAAGAAATTCGTAAAAGAGAACATTACGAAAAACCAAGCGTAAGACGTAAAAAGAAATCTGAAGCTGCTAGAAAACGTAAATTTAACTAATATGTGCAAAGTGAAGGGAGTGTTGTAAAATGCTCCCTTTTTATACTAGTACTAATGAGGATAAGATGTATGTGGAATGCAACGTTATTTGGAATTGAAAGTTATAAGATGATATTATGGTTTTTGACTTACAGTATTTTAGGCTGGATAGTCGAATCTATTTATATGTCTATTTGTAATCGTAAACTGACAAACAGAGGGTTTGCAAAAGGACCTATCTGTCCGATTTATGGCGTGGGCGCATTGACGGTATTTGTTATTTTAAAACCATACAGCCATAATATGTTATTACTTTTCTTATTCGGCTCGATACTTGCGACAACGCTTGAATATGTAACTGCAATTATTATGAATAAGATGTTTGGAGAAATTTGGTGGGATTATACAGATAAACCTTTTAATTACAAAGGGATTCTTTGTTTGGAGAGTTCAATTGCATGGGGGTTCTATACAATTATCCTTTTCACATTTTTACATGGATTTGTAGACGGTTTGGTAAATCGTATTCCTTTCACGGTAGGAAGAACAATAGGAACAATTATATTGGCATTAGTGGCAGTTGATTATACCATTATGCTGTATAAACAAAAGAAAGAAAGTTTGCCAAAGCGCGTTATAAGATGGAAAGAAAGTATCTTATTGAAGATAAGAAGATAGGAAGTGAACAAAATGGACTCCAAAATGGACGTGAAAAAGTTTTTGATATATTATGGAATCATGTCAGTTATCATTATTGTTTTTGGAAAAATGTTTCCGGAATGGGTGAAAGATAATACAATGTTATATTATATTATTCTTGTGGGAGCAGCGTTTCCGGCAGATATATTATCAAGACGAGGAAATAAAAAAGATAAATAGAGAAAAGCATAGTTATTGGAAACGGTGGCTATGCTTTTTTCGTTGTATTCCCTTTTGCAAATGACATAAATCAAGATTTTATTGCTTATAATGTAACAGAATATAGGCTAAGGAGCGATTGAGAAAATGAAAGTAATAGTATCCGTAATCATTAGTTGTCTGTTGCTTGGAGAATGTGTTTATGCTGCACCACAGAAAGAAGAAGCGAAAATAGAGGCGGTATCGGGAATTGTGATGGAGGCGTCTACCGGAAAAATGATTTATGAAAAGAATGCAGATGAGAAACTGCCACCGGCAAGTGTGACAAAGGTAATGACGATGCTGCTGATTTTTGATGCCATTGAATCAGGAGAGATAAAGTTGGAAGATAATGTTACCGTGTCGGAATTTGCGGCATCAATGGGCGGCTCTCAGGTGTTTCTGGAACCGGGAGAAACGCAGACGGTGGAAACGATGTTAAAGTGTATCGCTGTTGCGTCCGCAAACGATGCATGTGTGGCGTAGAGAGATAGGAGACATTAAAAACCCTTATAAGACATATATAAATTAAATATTTGAATAATCCTATATGTATTATAGGAATATAGGCTTGTTCAAGGATTTAAAAGAAGTATGTGCAATGTATTCATAAATAATATGGTTGAGAGTGTTTCTTTTGGCGAGAGTTTTAGGGAAAAGAGGAAGCATTGAAAATTTTGGGGTTCTTGAGAGTGCGGAATTTCTGCTAGAAATGGACAAAGTGTGTGTGGTGAATTATAATATATATTTGCTCGGGGCAGAAATTTTTTGTCAGACAGAACAGAAGGAAAATGACAGAATAAAGGAGGAAGTATGATTGCAATAGAAAAATGGTTGTGTACACAATATGCTTCACGAAAAAAATCAGGATATTTTAAAAGGATTGTACAAAGCAGCACTTTTTGTTATACAGGCTGATTATTATCAGAAAAAGGGAGTGTATGTGAGTAAGCACAAAACGCTCGGTACACTTGTTGAGGACAGGGAAAAAGAGATTATTGAACAATATGACAGAATGAAGAAAAAAGAAAAACCGGATTTCCAAGAAGTATCAGAGCGAATTTTTGCGTGGGCGAAAGAAATGCTAGTTAGGGTATAGGTAAATAGGGAGGAAAAGAAAATGAATAGAATAAAAGCGCTATTACTTGCGTTATTGTTATCCGTTAACATAGTTGCCTGTGGTAACACAAACACGACAACAAACCAGAAGAAAAATGAAATTACTTTATCAGGTGGGACGTTTGATTATCAATCTGTTCCAGAATATAGTGGTAAGCCTTTTGTAGAAGTGAATGGAAATATCCCATATTTTACAGAGGAAGAGATTACGGATAAATCATTTGAAACTTATGGTGAGTTAGATTCTTTAGGGCGTTGTACAACTTCGGTTGCCAGCCTTAGCAAAGATACAATGCCAAAAGAGCAGGAGAAAAGAGGGAAAATTGGAAATGTGAAACCGACAGGGTGGCATTCAGTGAAATATGATTGTGTGCAGGGAAAATTTATTTTAAACAGGGCGCATTGTATTGGCTGGCAGTTAGGAGCGGAAAATGATAATGAGAAAAATCTTGTCAGTGGAACAAGATATATGAATTTAGAAATGTTAGAGTACGAAAATCTGGTGGCAGATTATATAAAAGAAACGGGAAATCATGTTATGTATAGGGTAACTCCTGTTTTCGTAGATAAAGAAATGCTTTGCAGAGGTCTGCTTATGGAAGGGTATTCGGTTGAAGATAAAGGAGAGGGTGTATCCTACTGCGTATTTTTCTATAATGTACAGCCGGGAATTGAAATGAATTATCAGACAGGGGAATCTAAGTACACAGGAGTGTTTTTAGATACAGATTCCGTTGCGGTAGAATATGACGTAAAAACTTCCGGGAATGCGGAGGAAGATAAGGAAGGTTCTTATATTTTGAATACGAATACAAAGAAATTCCATTTTCCTACTTGCAAAGGAGTAAAGGACATCAAAGAAGAAAATAAAAAAACGTTTAGTGGAAAAAGAGAGGAACTGCTTCAGGAGTCTTATTCCCCATGTAAGATATGCAATCCGTAATAAAGAGGAATAGGACATGTTTCTGTCCGATAGAAATATAACAAATCCATGTAGGAGGAGTTTATTTTTGAAAGGAGAAAAAAAGGTATATATCGCCAAGGTAACTTATGGAGAGAAAACTTTATTGGAATGTATGAAAAGAATAATAGAAAATCATTGCAATAAAGAAAGCAGGGACAATGATGGAAGGTAAACGGGCAGTATTATACTTAAGATTGTCTAAAGAGGATAAAGATAAGTTGTGCAAAGGGGACGAAAGCGCAAGTATCATAAATCAACGTTTGTTGTTGAAAGAGTACGCAAGCCGCAATGGTTATGAAATTATTGATGTGTATGCAGATGATGATGAAAGCGGATTGTATGATGACAGACTGGAATTTAGCCGTATGATCACTGATGCAAAGAAAAATAAATTTGATGTTATTATCGCTAAAACTCAATCCCGTTTTTCCAGGAATATACAACACATAGAAAAGTACCTGCATCATGAGTTCATTAATTGGGGAATACGGTTTATCGGTGTGGTGGACGGCGTAGATACAAATGATTTTGCCAATAAGAAAACAAGGCAAATCAGCGGACTTGTCAACGAATGGTATTGTGAAGACTTGTCAAAGAATATTCGGAGTGCTTTTGCGGCAAAGAGAAAAGAAGGCCAGTTTTTGGGCGCGTCCTGTCCATATGGCTACTGTAAAGATGCGGGAAACCATAATCACTTAGTTGTTGATACATATGCCTCACAAATTGTGAAGGAAATTTACCGTTTATATTTGCAGGGGCATGGAAAATCCGGAATTGGGAAAATTTTGACTGAACGCGGTGTTCTGATTCCGAGTATTTATAAACAAGAAATTTTGGGGTTATCGTATAAAAACGGACGGAAACCGAATACGACAAGGGCATGGTGCTATCAGACAATTCATACTATATTGAATAACCGGACGTATACGGGGTGTGTGGTACAACACAAATCAGAAACGTTGTCGTATAAAGACAGGAAGAAGTGCGTTGTGCCAAAAAACGAATGGGTTATCGTAGAGAATAAACATGAGCCGATTATTTCCGAAGAGATGTTTGAACAGGTGCAGAGAATACAGCAAATCCGCACACGGGAAGTAAAGGGAGAAGAAAAAGGTGTGTTTGCAGGAAAAATACTCTGTGCGGATTGTAAAAAGACAATGGTACGCCTGTATGACCGAAGAGGGGGAAAAGCCTGTATCGGCTATGTCTGCAAAACATATAAAAATCAGGGAAGGAAATTTTGCGAGGGACATCGGATAAATATCGATGAACTGGAAGAGGCTGTATTGGAAGATTTGCAGAGACAGGCTGAGGAAATATTGACGGATAAAGATATAAAGGAATTGCGGAGTTGGAAAAAACAGTTAGAGACAGTGCGAAAAGGTCAAGACAGTTTGAAAATATGGAAAAAGAAAGAAGAAAAAATAAAAACATTTAAAGAAAAAACTTATCAAAACTATCTGGAAGAACTACTTACAAAAGAAGAGTATATAAGATATACAAAGAATTATGACAGACAGTTGGAAGAAATAGAATTTCAGAAAGAAAAAATAGGGAAAGATAAAGAACTGACGGAAAAGAAGCAGGAAAATAAATGGCTGAATAGATTTTTAGAGTACATACATGTGGAAAAAATGACAAGGGAAATGGTGCTTGAACTTATTGATTTTATAGAAGTGAATCGAGATGGAAGTATTCAAATACAGTATCGCTTTAAATAAAAGTGCCCCTTTAATATAACGCCTCATGTGTGGCGATGGCAGAGCATATTTGCGGCGACGAGCAGACTTTCGTCAAAAAGATGAATGAGCGGGCGGAAAAGTTAGGAATGAAAAACACCCATTTTGTAAATTGTAACGGTTTAGACGCCGACGGACATCTGACAACGGCCAGGGACATTGCGCTTATGTCAAGAGAATTAATTACAAAATATCCTGAAGTACATAAATATACAAAAATATGGCAGGAGAATATTACGCATGAGACAAAAAAGGGTACGTCTAAGTTTGGGTTGACGAATACAAATAAATTTATCCGACAGTATCCATATGCTACCGGATTAAAAACAGGTTCAACCGGGAAAGCGAAATTTTGTCTTTCCGCAACAGCAGAAAAAGATAAAGTAAACTTAATTGCCGTAGTGATGGCATCGCCTAATGCGAAGCAGAGAGTGAAAGATGCTGTAACTCTGATGAATTACGGATTTGGAAAGTGTAGAAAATATGAAGATGAAGCGCCTATAAAAATAAAGGAAGTGCAGGTGAAAAGAGGTCAGGAAGAGGCGGTTGATATACAGGCGGAAAAGAAGTTTAAATATATTGACTCGTCGGGTTCAGACCTGTCGAACATAAAGAAAAAGGTAAAAATGAAAGAAAATATTTCTGCTCCGATAAAAAAGGGAGAGAAACTGGGAAGAGTAATTTATTATTTAAACAAAAAAGAAATCGGAAATGTATCCGTTGTAGCCAAGGAAGATATAAAAGAAGCAGACTATCCGTATGCGGTACGGTCTGTCCTGAAAACCTTTTTCTTGTAAAAAACATGAAAAAAATATATAATAGTATGGGAAGATAAAGGAAAAGGATAGAGAAATTTGAAGAATTTATTGATTGTACTGGGAATTATTTTTCTTCTTATACTTATTGAAATTATTCGGGAAATTACTACATTTAAAGTAACTCATTATGAAATAGTTTCGGGAAAACTGAAGAAAAATATGGGTGAAAAGAAGGTTGCTTTTATCAGTGATCTACACAATTATTCCTATGGAAAAGACAACGGGAAATTATTAAAAGCAATAGAGAGAGAAGAACCGGATATAATACTTTCAGCAGGGGATTTGCTTGTCGGAGATAAAAACAAATCTTCGGAAACGGCAGAAAAATTTGTGGCATCTTTGGCGTCGGAATTTCCGGTTTACTGTGCGAATGGAAATCATGAACAGCGCATGAAAGAGAAGCCTGCCACATATGGAGAGAAATATATTCAATATAAAAAAGAGTTACTAAAAGCAGGCGTGCATCTTTTGGAAAATGATTCGGTCTTACTTGACTGGGCGGGAAGCAAGATCAGAATAAGCGGTCTTGAGATTCCTTTGAGATACTATGGTAAATTTACGAAAGAAAAATTAAAAATAGATGAGATTGAAAGCCGTTTAGGGAAAGCAGATGAAGATATCTTTGAAATTTTATTGTCACATAATCCGGTTCATGCAGAAACATATGCAAAATGGGGAGCGGATTTGACTTTATCGGGACATTTACACGGCGGAATGGTGCGTATCCCTTTTAAGAGAGGTGTAATTACGCCGCAGGCCTGCCTGTTTCCAAAATATTCAGGTGGAATATACGATGTTGGGAAAAAGAAGATAGTCGTCAGCAAGGGGCTGGGAGTGCATACGATTCCCATACGGCTGTTTGACGAAGCGGAAGTTATTATACTTCATGTAAAAGGAAAAGGATAAAGGGAAAAATTATGGGAATACCTGTAAAATTAGAAGCGTTTGAAGGACCGTTAGATTTACTGCTTCATTTGATAGAAAAAAATAAAATTGATATTTATGATATTCCGATCGTGGAAATTACGAACCAGTATATGGATTACATTCGGGACATGGAAACAAAAGATTTGAACGTAATGAGCGAATTTTTACTGATGGCATCTACCCTACTGGATATTAAATGTAAAATGTTACTGCCCAAAGAGGTGAACGAAGAAGGGGAGGAAGAAGATCCGAGACAGGAACTGGTGGAGCAGTTACTGCAATACAAAATGTATAAATATATGTCATATGAACTTCGTGACCGCCAAATTGAAGGAGAAAGGCTTATGTTCAGAGCCCCCTCCATTCCGAAAGAAGTTTCAGAGTATACCGAGCCGGTGGATTTAGATGTCCTCTTAGACGGAATGACTCTGGCAAAGCTGAAGGCGGTGTATAATGAGGTGTTGAAGAGACAGGAAGGTAAGATTGATCCGATAAGAAGTAAATTTGGGAGGATTGAGAAAGAAGAAGTGGAATTGCCGGAGAAAATTTCATTCTTGCATCAGTATGCGAAGGCGCACAAAACGTTCAGTTTTCGTCAACTTTTAGAAAGGCAGAAGTCAAAGATACATATTGTTGTCACATTTTTAGCTGTTCTTGAAATGATGAAAACGGGAGAAATACGGGTTGTACAGGAAAATACTTTTTCGGAAATTATGATTACATCAACTGTATGCAGATAAAGGAAGGACGATACATGGAGATTAAAGAAACAGAGGCTATTGTTGAAGCAATTTTATTTACGATGGGTGAATCTGTAGAGTTGGATAAAATAGCAAATACGATAGGACATGATAAGGAAACGACAAGAAAAATTATACAGAATATGATGATGCGATATGAGGAAGAGGATAGGGGAATACGCATTATCGAATTGGAAAATGCATTTCAACTATGTACAAAACAGGAAATGTATGAATATTTAATTCGGATTGCAAAACAGCCAAAACGTCATGTGCTTACCGACGTACTGCTGGAAACCCTTTCGATTATAGCTTACAAACAGCCGGTAACCCGATTGGAAATTGAAAAGATAAGAGGAGTAAAATCCGATCATGCAGTGAATAAACTGATCGAATACAACCTTGTGACAGAAGTGGGGAGAATGGACGCTCCCGGTAAACCACTTCTTTTTGGGACGACAGAAGAATTTTTAAGGCGGTTCAGTGTACAGTCTGTAGATGAACTCCCTGTTTTTGATACAGAAAAACTGGAAGATTTTAAAGCGGAAGCGGAAGATGAAGTACAATTGAAATTGGATATTTAACTAAAGGAATAAGAAGAAAAAAACGCACATATAGTAGGATAGACGGATTGACAAAAGGTGCGTGTGATTTTGAAAAAAAGAATAGGGATTGTTTTAATTGTAACTATATTTTTTAGTATAACGGCAAAAGCGGTTGAAAAGCCCAAAGAGTTGTACGCCCAGTCAGCAGTTCTTATGGACGCAGACAGTGGGCGTATTTTATTTGAAAAAAATGGAGATCAACGGAGAGCAATGGCGAGCACAACGAAAATTATGACTTGTATCCTCGCGCTGGAGAGAGGAGGTCTGGAAGGGGAGGTTGTTGCATCAGAAAATGCCGCAAAGCAGCCGAAAGTTCATTTGGGAGTGGAAAAGGGTGAAACTTTTCGCCTGCGGGATCTGCTGTATTCACTTATGCTGGAATCACACAACGACAGTGCAGTGATGATAGCGGAAAAGGTGGGAGGAAGTGTAGAAAAATTTGCAAAGATGATGAATGAAAAGGCGAAAGAAATTGGCTGCATCAATACATATTTTATTACTCCGAATGGTCTGGACGCAAAAGACGATACTGGAAAACATTCCACTACAGCGGGAGAACTGGCAAAGATAATGAGTTACTGTATTACACAATCACCAAAAAAGGAAGAATTTTTAGCGATTACAGGGCAGAAAAGTTATCAGTTTACCAATATGGAGAAAACACGAACTTATATATGCCATAATCATAATGCATTTTTAGAAATGATGGAAGGAGCAATTTCCGGAAAGACAGGGTTTACGGGAGAGGCGGGGTATTGCTATGTGGGCGCATTGAGAAGGAATGACAGGACATTTGTGGTGGCGCTATTAGGGTGTGGCTGGCCTAATAATAAAACATACAAATGGTCGGACACAAAAAAATTGATGCAGTACGGTTTGGACTCTTTTCAATATAAAGATATTGAGCCTGCTATTTATTTTGAGACAATACCGGTCGAAAACGGAATTCCACAAGATGAGGATTTTACGGAAAAGGCGCAGTTAAGATTTTGTGTGAAAGGAAAGAAAAAAATCAGCGAAAGAATTTTGATGAGCGATGAAGAAAGCGTAAGGGTGGAGACGAAAATAAAAAAGGAATGGAAGGCTCCGATAGAAAAAGGTGAGAGGGCTGGAACCGTCACATATTATTTGAATGATATTCCTGTCAGAGAATATGAGGTGGTAACTGAGAATGGCGTGGAAGAAATGACATGGAACTGGTGTCTGAGACAGATGATAGAAAAATATATGACATTATAAAAGGAAGAGTAGAGTGTCTGCCCCTCCTTTTTGAGAAAATGGAAATATGAAGAACCTATATAGCACGAGTATATTCTTTTAACCATTCTCTTTCTTCATCTGTAAGATGAGGAGCAATTTTTTCATATACTTGTGCGTGGTAGTTATTCAGCCAATCAATCTCAAATTTAGTCATATACTGTGTATCGATACCGTCAAGGTCGATAGGTGCGAAAGTGATTGTCTCAAATTCCATGAACTGTCCGTATTTATTCTGTTCTGCTTTCTTAACGATAAATTCATTTTCGATACGGATACCGAATTTTCCGTCTTCATAGATACCCGGTTCGTCTGTGATGACCATACCTTCTTCTAACTGGTGGTGTTCGTTTTTGCTTGGAACAACATACCAGCGGAAACCTGTAGGCGCTTCATGAATATTTCCGAGGTAACCTACACCGTGTCCTGTACCACACTGGAAATCCAATCCCAGATCCCAAATAGGTCCTCTTGCGAGAATGTCAAGATTGTATCCGTAGCAGCCATATAAGAATTTTGCTCTTGACAAATTCATCATAGCACGCACAACTGCAGTGAAATATTTTTTCATTTCATCGTCAACAGAACCAAGTACAAATGTTCTTGTGATATCTGTAGAACCTTCAAAATATCCTCCGCCTGTATCATTTAAGAAGAAAGCGCCGCTTTCTAATTTGACATCAGATTCAGGGGAAGGAGAATAGTGCATCATTGCCGCATGGTCTTTAAATGCACACAACGGTTCAAAACTGTCGCGAATATAACCTTCCTGCTCTGCGCGGAAACCTGTTAACTTATCAGCGGAACTTAATTCAGTAATTGTCTCTTTATCGTAACGTGTTTTTACCCAATGCATGAATTTTGTAATGGCAACCCCGTCTTTGATATGAGCCTGTCTGATATTCTCCAATTCTACAGGATTTTTCATCGCTTTAAAAAGAATAGTAGGGTTTGCGTGCTCTACAATCTTACAAGGAATGTTCTTATAGAGCGCATAGTTCATTTTCATTGGATCGATCATAATGGTTTCGTCTGCCGAAAGTGTCTTGATATCTTCGTAAATATCATTGTATGGGTGGATATGTACGTTGTTTTTTGCTAATTCGGCTAAGATTTCATCGTTTAATTTATTTTCATCAACATATAAGTCGACACAGTCCATTTTTACTACTGCATAAGAAAGTAAAAGTGGGAAGAAATCAATATCATCTCCACGAACATTCAAAAGCCAGCATACATCGTCAAGAGAGGCGATGGCGTGAACGGTAGCACCGTGATCGCGCATAACCTGACGTACACGTTCTAATTTGGAAGAAGTGCTTTCTCCAGAATATTTTTCAGGAAGGAAAAATGCAGGTTTATCTGAAAGTGGAGGTCTGTCCGTCCAAACTTCGTCAATTAAATCTTCAGAATAGTCAATGGAAATGTTTTTTGGTAAAAGGGCTTCTTCGTATTCCTGTCCTTCGCCCATTGATAATACACGTCCGTCAAAACCTACTTTTCCGCCTTCTTTTACGTTTGATGCGAGAAATTCCGTTACGGAAGGAGTGTCACCCACGAACATTTTCATTAAGCGTATTCCGCTTCCTTCCAATTCATTTGTTGCCTGAAAGAAGTATCTTCCGTCTGTCCAAAGACCTGCATCTTCTTGCATAATAACGGCAGTTCCGTAAGAGCCGCTAAATCCTGTGATGAATTTTCTTGACTTGAAATGTTCTCCTACATATTCACTTTGATGAAAATCAGCAGTTGGAACAACGTAAGCGTCAATTCCTTTTTCTGTCATTAGTGAACGAAGGTTTGCAATTCTTTCTGTTACTTTCATGTTGAAATAACCTCCTATTCGTATAATTTAAACTATACTAATATTTTATCACAGAAAAAAATAGAATCAATATTTTCATATAAAAAAACAGCCTGATTTCAGACTGTTTTTTTATGGAGCTTTAAGTAAATCTAATTCTAATTCTTATTCTTCTCCTTCTGATGTTAAACCGTTTAATGGTTTGATTAAGAAGAACATAACGATTGCACAAACGAATGAAATAATCATGAATGATAACATGATGTTAAAATCACCCATTTTTTCAACAAGTTTCATGATTTCACCATTGATTGTTGAAGCAATGAAAGAAGCCATTGTCCAAATACCCATTAACAATGATAAGTATTTTTTAGGAGCAAATTTACTTACGAATGAGTTTCCAAGTGGAGAGAAACAAATTTCACCACAAGTAATTAATACACCGAATAAGCAAATCCATAAGAAGTGTGCTTTACCAGCACCTCTTACGATGTCCATAAGTGCTAATGCACCGTAAGATAATCCTAAGAATACGAATGATAAAGTAACTTTCTGGAACATAGATAAGTCACCTTTTGGTCTGTTTGAAAGTTTTTCCCAAAGTTTAGCAGCAGCCAAACTCATGAAGATACATAATAAACCATTCCATGTTGTTGTTAAGTGAGCAGGTGAAAGTTCAAATCCACCAACTGTACGCATTACGTTATCACGAATATAGAATGTAAGGAAAATGTCTTGCTGATAGTATGCTAACCAGAATACAACTGAGAATAATGTAACTAAAAGAATAGCAATTACATTTTTCTTCTGTAATGATGTAAGTGGAGCTGTAGTTTTTTCTTTCTTTTCGTGACTTTCCTGTCCGATAACATTTCCCTGTGTATCTGTAAGATATTTGAAAGGTAATTTACCTTGTCCCTGTAATAATCCGTAGCAGGCTGTGAAAATAGCACCACCGATAAAGATAAGGATTGCACAAAGGAAGAATACCTGTCTGTATCCTAATACGTCACCTTTTTTGAATGTTGACATATATAATGCCGCACAAATCATTGAACCGAAAAAGGCACCGATATTAACAAATGAATACTGAATTGAGAATGCAGTGTCAAGAAGTTTTTCGTCATCAAACAAACGTCCGATGATAGCAGCAAGGTTACCCTTGAAGAAAGCTGTACCGATTGCTACAACGATAATCATAGCCCAAACCATTCCAACACTGTGAGATTGCCAACCAAGTAAATATCCGATACCCATTAAAATACAACCAAGTGTTACTGCGTATCTAGCACCTAAGAAACGGTCACAAATCCAACCACCTACGATTGGTGTGATGTAAGTAAATGATGTTAATGCTGCTGCGATAGGAGCTGCATCAACTTCGCTAAGTCCAATACCACCTTCTGCAACTGAAGTTGCAAGGAAAAGTGCTAAAAGTGGTTTTGTACCATAGAAAGCGAAACGTTCAAATGTGAAAGTAATACAACAAATCCAATATCCAATAGGATATCTTCCTTTTTTCGCTGTTGCGCCCATAAGTTTAAACCTCCAATAAAAAATAAAATTTGTTTTCTCTTTTGTGAAAAAGAGGTTGCCATCAGAATTGTCGTGCAAATGAAAAAATCAAATTCCATTTGTCATATGCAAGGCTCCAGACTTACATAACTTAAAGCAATATGTTATTTTCAAAGTACACGTTTCTAACGCTTTGTCTGTGCGGACAAAAATCCGTCCGGTACGGGATAGAAACAAAGTGTTAGGAATTTACTGATGTAATCATTTATCCCATGAAAATAATTATAGCATAAAATGTAGTAGTGTGCAAATAGAATTGTTTTCTTTTTTTAGAAAAACTTAAGAAAAATTTAATAGACCATATATACAAAAAAACGATAAAAGTATGTGAAAAAAATATCAAATCTTTTACAAAAAGCATTGATATTTAGAATGGTGTATTATATAATATAATCGGCAGAGAATTTGGTTGAATTTTTTAAAATTTTAATAGAAATTTAAAGAAAATGGAGGGCTTAAACATGAGCAACACAACAGCAAACCCGGCAAGTAGGAGAATTGCCGCTTTACTTGATTCGGGAAGTTTTGTTGAAATTGGTGGTGCTGTTACAGCAAGAACTACTGATTTCAATATGCAAACAAAAGATACTCACGCAGATGGTGTTATTACCGGATACGGAGTTATTGACGGCAATCTTGTATATGTATACAGTCAAGATGCTACTGTATTAAATGGAGCTATTGGAGAAATGCACGCAAAAAAGATTGCGGCTATTTACGACATGGCAATGAAAATGGGAGCACCCGTTATTGCTTTAATTGATTGTGCAGGACTAAGACTTCAAGAGGCAACAGATGCACTTCATGCTTTTGGAAGTCTGTATTTAAAACAGACAATGGCTTCGGGAGTGATTCCACAGATTACTGCGATATTCGGTACTTGTGGTGGAGGACTTGCAATGGTTCCTGCTCTCACTGATTTTACTTTTATGGAAGAAAAGCAAGGAAAATTATTTGTAAATTCACCAAATGCATTAGCAGGAAATTCAGTAGAAAAATGCGATACGGCATCAGCCACATTCCAAAGTGAAGAAACAGGGCTTGTTGACGGTATCGGAACAGAAGAAGAAATTTTAAGTCAGATTCGTTCCCTTGTAACGATTCTTCCGGCAAACAATGAAGATGACCAGTCTTATGATGAATGTCTGGATGATTTGAATAGAGCCTGCGAAGGTATTGAAAATGCCAGCGGTGATGCGAGAATGACTTTGGCAATGATTTCGGATGAATATGTATTCTTTGAAACAAAGAAAGAATATGCGAAAGAAATGGTGACGGGATTTATCCGCCTGAACGGAATGACTGTAGGTGCAGTTGCAAATTGCTCAAAGCACTATGATGAAGAAGGAAATCTTCAGGAAGAATATGCAACTGATTTGACGGTAAACGGATGCAGAAAAGCAAAAGAATTTGTAGATTTCTGTGATGCATTTAATATTCCGGTTTTTACATTAACAAATGTAACAGGATTTGAAGCAACAAAATGTTCAGAGAAAAATATTGCTAGAGAAGTTGCAAAACTTACTTATGCTTTTGCGGACGCAACAGTTCCAAAAGTAAATGTGATTGTGGGAAAAGCATATGGAAGTGCTTATGTGGCAATGAACAGTAAATCAATCGGAGCAGATATGGTATATGCATGGCCGACAGCGGAAATTGGCATGATGGATGCTGAACTGGCTGCAAAAATTATGTATGCAGATGCAGACGCAGATACCATTCAGGAAGAGGCGAAAAAATATAAAGAATTACAGTCAAGCCCGCTTTCAGCAGCGAGAAGAGGTTATGTAGATACAATTATTAACCCAGCAGATACAAGAAAGTATGTGATTGGAGCATTTGAGATGTTATTTACAAAGAGGGAAGAGCGTCCATCTAAAAAACACGGAACGGTTTAGTGAGGTGAAACAAAGTGAAAAAAAGAATTAGTTTATTACTATGCGTTTTCGTGCTTACATTTAGTTTTATCGGTTGTGGAAGTGAAAAGAAAACGGTAGAGTATGATAAAGAAATGCTGGAGCAGAGTGCAGAAATCATTATTCAAAGTTTTTCGGAGATGGACGATGAAACTTTTGCACAGTATGAAGAGGGTTCAGAATTACAGGTGAATATGATGCTGCTTCAGTCAGGACTTCCGATAGAAAAGGAAGAATTTGTTTCTATGATTCATTCATGGCAGGCGTCTATCGATGAGTGTGGTGACTACAAAAAACATGGAGAGTACAAAGTTGAAGCAAAAACAAATGAAGTTATTTTAAGTACGGAAGCAACATATGAAGAAAGAAAAGCAACTATCGAGTTTAAATTCGATGATGAGTTGAAAATGGAATCTATGGACGTTTCAGCTAAATATTCAACAGCGGAAATTCTTGAAAAAGCGGGAATGAACACGGTGTTAGGAATGGGAACAGTATTTGTTGTGCTGATTTTCCTTGCGTTTATTATTTCTTTATTAAAATATATTCCTATTATTATGGGAAAATTTGGAAAGAAAGAAGAAAAGAAAGAAACAGTTGTGACAAAAGCGGTAGCAGTGGAACAAAATGAAACTCCGGCTATGGACGATTTAGAATTAGTAGCGGTGATTACAGCGGCGATTGCAGCTGAAACCGGAACATCATCAGATGGATTTGTTGTTCGTTCAATTAAACGAAGAACATCAAATAATTGGAATTAGAATGAATTTTAGGAGGAAATCATAATGAAAAATTATACAATTACAGTAAACGGAAACGTATATGACGTAACGGTAGAAGAAAAAGTTGGAGGAGCAGCACCTGTACAGAGAGCAGCCGTACCGGCAGCGCCTGTAGCAGCGCCTGTACAGAAACAGGCATCGGCAGCAGGAAACATTGAAGTAAAAGCAGGGGCAGCAGGTAAGGTATTCAAAATTGAAGCAAGTGTAGGGCAGAAAGTTTCAAGAGGAGATACAGTAATCGTTATTGAAGCAATGAAAATGGAAATTCCGGTAGTAGCACCTGAAGACGGAACAGTTGCTAGTATTGATGTAGCAGTTGGTGATGCAGTAGAAGCAGGAGCAGTAATGGCTACATTAAACTAGGAATTACAAATATGAAAAATAATTGTAAATTCCCAAATTTAACGTAAAGTGGGAGGTTAAAAAATGGAATATATTACAAGTACATTAGGAAACCTCATGGACCAGACGGCGTTTTTTAACTTAACATGGGGAAACTATGTTATGATTGCTGTTGCCTGCGGGTTCCTATATTTAGCAATTAGAAAAGGATTTGAACCGCTTTTGTTAGTTCCGATTGCTTTTGGTATGTTATTGGTAAATATTTATCCGGACATTATGTTGTCGATTGAAGAGTCTTCAAACGGAGTCGGCGGATTGCTGCATTACTTCTATTTATTAGATGAATGGGCAATTTTGCCATCACTGATTTTTATGGGTGTAGGTGCAATGACAGACTTTGGTCCGTTGATTGCAAACCCGAAAAGTTTCCTTTTGGGAGCAGCAGCACAGTTCGGTATTTTTGCGGCATATTTAGGTGCAATGGCAATGGGATTTTCAGACAAGGCTGCTGCAGCTATCTCTATCATCGGTGGAGCAGACGGTCCTACGTCTATTTTCCTTGCCGGTAAGTTACAACAGACGGCTATTTTAGGACCGATTGCGGTTGCGGCATATTCCTATATGTCATTAGTTCCGATTATCCAGCCGCCGATTATGAAATTATTGACAACGGAAGAAGAACGTAAAATTAAAATGGAACAGTTGAGACCGGTTTCTCAGTTGGAAAAAATTCTCTTCCCGATTATTATTACAATTGTTGTATCTTTAATTCTTCCTACAACAGCACCGCTTGTTGGTATGCTTATGTTAGGTAACTTATTTAAAGAGTGTGGCGTAGTAAGACAGTTGACGGAAACAGCATCAAACGCATTGATGTATATCGTTGTTATTTTGCTTGGAACATCGGTAGGTGCAACAACAAGTGCGGAAGCATTTTTGAATATGGACACACTTAAAATTGTAGCATTAGGATTAGTAGCGTTTGCGTTTGGTACGGCGGCAGGTGTGCTGTTCGGTAAATTGATGTGTAAGGTGACTGGCGGAAAGGTAAATCCTCTGATTGGTTCTGCGGGTGTATCGGCAGTACCTATGGCAGCGAGGGTTTCGCAGAAAGTCGGTGCGGAAGCGGATCCTACAAACTTCTTATTGATGCACGCAATGGGACCAAATGTTGCGGGTGTTATCGGTACTGCTGTTGCAGCCGGAACATTTATGGCGATTTTTGGTGTTAAATAAAGATGGAGGAAATTAGAATGGAAATCGAAAAAAAACCAATTAAAATTACAGAGACTATTTTGCGAGATGCGCATCAGTCTTTGATTGCAACAAGAATGACTACAGAACAGATGCTTCCAATCGTTGATAAAATGGACAAAGTCGGTTATCATTCCGTAGAATGCTGGGGTGGAGCGACATTTGATGCATCTCTTCGTTTCTTGAAAGAAGATCCATGGGAAAGACTTCGTAAATTTCGTGACGGATTTAAAAACACAAAATTGCAGATGCTGTTCCGTGGGCAGAATATTCTAGGGTACCGTCCGTATGCAGATGACGTGGTGGAATATTTTGTGCAGAAATCAGTTGCAAACGGTATTGACATTATCCGTATTTTTGACTGTTTAAATGATATCCGTAACTTAAAAACGGCAGTAAAAGCCGCTGTAAAAGAAAAAGCAGATGCACAGGTTGCCTTATCGTATACACTTGGTGATGCTTATACATTGGAATACTGGATGGATATTGCAAAGAAAATTGAAGATATGGGGGCTACTTCTATCTGTATTAAAGATATGGCAGGTCTATTAGTTCCATACAAAGCGACAGAGTTGATTACAGCGATGAAAGAGGCTACTTCACTTCCGATTCAGTTGCATACACATTACACATCAGGTGTTGCATCAATGACTTATTTAAAAGCAGTTGAGGCAGGAGTTGACGTGATTGATACGGCTATGTCACCATTTGCCATGGGAACATCACAGCCGGCGACAGAAGTAATGGTAGAAACATTTAAAGGAACACCGTATGACACAGGTTTAGACCAGAATCTTCTTGCAGAAATTGCAGATTATTTCCGTCCGATTCGTGATGAGGCATTGGAATCAGGATTGTTGAATCCGAAAAACTTGGGAGTAAACATTAAAACATTATTATATCAGGTGCCGGGAGGAATGCTTTCTAACCTGACTTCACAGTTGAAAGAACAGGGAGCGGAAGATAAATTCTATGAAGTGCTTGAAGAAGTGCCTAGAGTGCGCAAAGACTTAGGTGAGCCGCCACTTGTAACACCATCTTCACAGATTGTTGGAACACAGGCAGTATTTAATGTGCTTATGGGTGAACGTTACAAAATGGCAACAAAAGAAACAAAAGATGTTTTATGCGGAAAATATGGCGCTACAGTAAAACCATTCAATAAAGAAGTACAGAAGAAATGTATCGGAGATGCGGAAGTGATTACATGTCGTCCGGCTGATTTGATTCCCGATGAATTGGATACATTAAAAGATGAGATGAAACAGTGGTCACAGCAGGATGAAGACGTATTATCTTATGCGTTATTCCCACAGGTTGCGACAGACTTCTTTAAATATAGAGAAGCGCAGCAGACAAAAGTGGACCAGAAAGTTGCGGACACTGAAAACGGAAGTTATCCGGTATAATAAAGTTAAAAGAGTTAGCATTTGCTAACTCTTTTGCGTTATGAAAGAAAAACGGAAGAAAAGACTTTTCTTTATTTCTTTAGTTGTGTATAATAAGTTTTTAGGAAAAAGAGAAGGGATACGGAGGCCGAGAATGAACAGCAATAATACGAATGAACTGTTAAGCAAAATAAACGAGAAATATGCAAGATTGAGTAAAGGACAGAAACTGTTGGCGGAATACATTGCTGAAAACTATGACAAGGCAGTGTTTTTGACTGCTGCAAAACTCGGGAAAACGGTGGGGGTAAGTGAGTCTACAGTTGTCCGTTTTGCCACCCAATTGGGATATGACGGATATCCCGGTTTTCAAAAGGCGTTGGAGGAATTGGTAAGAAACAAACTGAATTCCATACAGCGTATGGAAGTGGCTTATGGGAGAATTGCCCAGTCAGAGATATTAGAAACCGTACTGCAATCCGATATAGAAAAAATAAAACTGACTTTGGCAGGCATAGAGCAGGGCGCCTTTGATTTGGCGGTAGATACGATGCTCAATGCGAAACGCATATATATAGTAGGAATCAGAAGTTGTGCGCCTTTGGCAAGTTTTCTTGGGTTTTATCTGAATTTGATTTTTGACAATGTAACGCTGGTCAATACAAACAGTGCAAGTGAAATTTTCGAGCAGTTAATTCGTATTAATGAAGAAGATGTAATCATCGGAATCAGTTTTCCTCGTTATTCAATGCGGACGTTAAAGGCTTTGGAATTTGCAAGTAACCGTAAGGCGAAAGTAATTACACTCACGGACAGCGTACATTCGCCGATGAATTTGTATTCATCATGTAACCTTATAGCGAGAAGTGACATGGCATCTATTGTTGATTCGCTGGTTGCGCCATTGAGTGTGGTAAATGCGCTTGTAGTTGCCCTATGTATGAAAAAGCAGACGGAAGTGATTGATACGTTGGGAACGTTGGAAAAAATATGGGACGAATATCAGGTATATAGCAGCGATGAACTAAATCCGGTAAATGACAAGATGTCACTGAAAAAAGTAGAAAGAGATGGAGAAAAATAGATGAGTAAAGTAGTTGTGATAGGCGGAGGGGCAGCAGGAATGTTTGCTTCTGTTTTTGCGGCGCGAAACGGAAACGAAGTACATCTGTTTGAAAAAAATGAAAAGACGGGCAAGAAACTTTTTATTACGGGAAAAGGCCGCTGCAATATTACGAATGCAGGGGATATGGAAACACTGTTTCGGTCAGTGGTATCAAATCCTAAATTTTTATATAGCAGTTTTTACGGATATACAAATGAAGATGTAATTTCGTTTTTTGAAGAAATTGGAGTGAAAACAAAGATAGAGCGTGGCAACAGAGTGTTTCCGGTGTCAGATCATTCTTCGGACGTTATCAATGGTTTGGAGAGAGAAATGAAAAAACTGGGCGTAAAAGTTCATCTGAATACGAAGGTGAAATCTGTCGAAGGAAACGAAGAAGGATTTCGGGAGATTGTTTTATCAAACGGTGAAAAAGTAACAGCGGACGCATGCATTGTGGCTACGGGAGGCTGCTCGTATCAGCCTACAGGTTCCACGGGAGACGGTTATCGTATGGCGGAGAGTGTGGGACATACGGTTACGGAAGTATATCCGGCGTTAGTTCCCCTAGAGATTAAGGAAGATTTCGTGGGAGAACTGCAGGGACTTTCTCTTAGAAATGTGGAAGCGACAATCTATGACGGGAAAAAAGAAATTTACAGTGATTTTGGAGAAATGCTGTTCACCCATTATGGAGTGAGCGGCCCTTTGATGCTCAGTGCCAGCAGTTGTATTACGAAAAAACTGCAGGACAGAGAGATGAAATTGGTGATAGATCTAAAGCCTGCGTTATCCGAAGAACAGTTAAATCAAAGAGTGTTAAGAGATTTTGAAGAGAATAAAAATAAGCAGTTTAGAAATGCAATCACTAAGTTGTTTCCGGCAAAGTTAATACCGGTTATGGTTATGTTAAGCGGAATAGATGCGGAAAAGAAAGTAAATGAAGTTTCAAAAGAAGAACGCATGGAGTTTGTTCGTCTGATTAAGCATTTTACGCTGACAATTAACGGGACAAGGTCTTTTAGGGAGGCCATCATTACGCAGGGCGGCGTGAAAACGAAAGAAGTAAATCCGGCAACGATGGAATCAAAACTGGTTCCAAATCTGTACTTTGTAGGAGAAGTGCTGGATTTAGATGCCCTGACGGGCGGGTTTAACCTGCAGATAGCATGGTCTACGGCATATATGGCCGGAAGCAGTATTTGGTAAGAAGGGAGAAGGAGAATGGGATATAATATAGCAATCGACGGTCCTGCGGGAGCGGGGAAAAGTACAATAGCAAAAAAAGTGGCAAAAAAATTAGGGTATATTTATGTAGATACGGGTGCATTGTATAGAGGAATGGCGGTTTATTTTTTAGAAAACGGAGTGTCCGCCGATGAAACGGAACAGATAGGAAAGATGTGCAGACAGGCTGTTGTGACATTGGGATATGAAGACGGAGTACAGCAGGTATACTTAAATGGAGAGAACATTACGGCAAAACTTCGGGAAGAAGAAGTAGGTAAAATGGCGTCTGTCAGTTCTGCAATAAAAGAAGTCAGACTCCAATTATTGGAATTACAGAGAGACTTGGCTGCCAAAGAAAATGTTGTTATGGACGGAAGAGACATTGGAACGAATGTGCTTCCACAGGCGGAGACGAAAATCTACCTGACGGCAAGTGTGGAGACAAGAGCAAAAAGAAGATTTTTAGAACTGCAGGAAAAGGGTGTTCCGTGTGTGTTGGAAGAGATAGCCAAAGATATTGAAGACAGAGACTACAGAGATATGAACAGAGATGTGGCGCCGCTAAAGCAGGCGGAAGATGCGGTTTATATTGATTCTTCTGAAATGTCCATAGATGAAGTCGTTGCAGAAATATTAAAATATTGTAAATAAAGGTGAGAAAATGGAAATAAAAGTGGCAAAGACGGCCGGATTTTGCTTTGGAGTAAAAAGAGCCGTGGAAACGGTGTATGATCAGGTTGAAAAAGAAAAAGGCAAACAGATTTACACTTACGGACCGATTATTCACAATGATGAAGTTGTAAAAGATATGCAAAAAAGAGGAGTGAAGGTGATTCAGACGGAGGAAGAACTGGAAAACCTGGAGAATGGCGTAGTTATCATACGTTCTCATGGCGTGCCGAAAAGAATTTATGATAAACTGGCAGAGAAAAATATTACGTGCGTAGATGCAACATGCCCTTTTGTTAAGAAAATTCATAATATTGTAAAAAGGGAGAGCGAAGCGGGCAGCCAGATTGTGATTATCGGAAATAATGAACACCCCGAAGTTGAAGGGATTAAAGGGTGGTCAACTTCTCCGGTTACGGTTATTCAAACGATGGAAGATGTGAACAATTTTGAGCCTGATAGGTCTGGGAAGGTGTGCGTTGTATCACAAACGACATTTAATTACAAGAAATTTGAAGAATTAGTTGAAATTATTTCTAAAAAGCGTTATGATATAAGTGTTTTAAATACGATTTGTAATGCGACTACCGAGCGTCAGACCGAGGCGAGAAGCATTGCAGAGGGCGTAGATGCTATGATAGTTATCGGTGATAAGCATAGTTCTAATACCCAGAAATTATTTGAAATATGTGATAAAGCATGTAACAATACGTACTATATTCAGACACTTGACGATTTGGATTTGAATCAATTGGGGTCGGCAAAAACGGTAGGTATTACAGCAGGGGCGTCAACGCCTAATAATATAATTGAGGAGGTTCAAAATAATGTCAGAATTAACTTTTGAACAAATGTTAGAAGAGTCTTTAAAAACAATACGTAATGGAGAGGTCGTAGATGGTACTGTAATCGATGTAAAGCCAGATGAAATCATCTTGAATATAGGGTATAAAGCAGACGGTATTATTACAAGAAGCGAATATACAAATGAGCCAAACGTTGATTTGACAACTTTAGTATCAGTTGGTGATACGATGACTGTTAAAGTATTGAAAGTAAATGACGGAGAAGGTCAAGTGTTGTTAACATATAAGAGATTAGCAGCAGAAAAAGGTAATGAAAGATTAAAAGAAGCTTTTGAAAACAAAGAAGTATTAAAAGCGACAGTAAATCAGATTTTAGGCGGCGGATTAAGCGTTGTTGTTGATGAAGCAAGAGTATTCATTCCTGCAAGTTTAGTATCTGATACATATGAAAAAGATTTAAGCAAATATCAGGGACAGGAAATTGAATTTGTTATCAGCGAATTTAATCCAAGAAGAAACCGTGTAATCGGTGACAGAAGACAACTTTTAGTTGCAGAGAAAGCAAAACTACAGGAAGAATTATTTGCAAACCTTAAAGTGGGAGATGTTGTTGAAGGAACTGTTAAAAATGTAACAGATTTCGGTGCATTTATCGACTTGGGCGGAGTAGACGGATTATTACACATCTCTGAAATGTCATGGGGAAGAGTTGAAAATCCAAAGAAAGTATTCCAGGTAGGCGAAACAATCAAAGTTCTTGTAAAAGATATTAATGATACAAAAGTTGCGTTAAGTTTGAAATTCCCTGAGACAAATCCATGGGCAAACGCAGAAGAAAAATATGCTGTAGGAACAGAAGTTACAGGTAAAGTGGCAAGAATGACAGACTTTGGTGCATTTGTTGAATTAGCACCGGGCGTAGATGCTTTACTTCACGTTTCTCAGATTTCTAAAGTACACGTAGAAAAACCGGCAGATGTTTTAAACGTAGGACAGGAAATTACAGCAAAAATCGTAGACCTTAACGTAGCAGACAAAAAAATCAGTTTAAGCATGAAGGCTCTTGAAACAGAGGAAACAGCAGAAGAAACAGAAGAATCTGTTGAGGAATAGGATAGGGCTGGAGTAGAGATACATAAAAAATAGGGACGGAAGTCTCTATTTTTTATGTGAAAAAATATGTTAAAAATTCATCAAGATGTATATTAAAATATACAATCATTTGTAGTGAGTTACTAGAATTATATAAAAAATTCTTGTATGATATACATAAAGGATTGAAAACAAATGAAAGGAAGAGATAAAATGAAACTTTTAACATTTAAAGGAGGAATTCACCCTGATGATGGAAAGCAACTGGCAAAAGATAAGAAAATTGTCAGTATACTGCCAAAAGAAGAATTGGTTTACCCACTTTCACAGCATATTGGCGCACCGGCAAAACCTGTCGTGAAAGCGGGAGACAGAGTTTTGAAGGGGCAGAAGATAGCAGAAGCGGGAGGATTTGTTTCTGCGTCAATATTTGCATCTGTGTCAGGTGAAGTGAAAGGGATTGAAAAGCGTTTTAATCCTTCAGGAGCGAAAGTAGATTCGATTATTGTGGAAAATGATTTTCAATATGAAGAAGTTTCGTATCTTCCGGTGAAACCTCTTGAGGAGATGACAAAGGAAGAGATAATTGATCGAATTAAAGAAGCGGGAATAGTGGGAATGGGAGGTGCAGGTTTCCCTACTCATGTAAAATTATCTCCGAAAGAGCCGGAAAAAATAGACTATGTCATTGCGAACTGTGCGGAATGTGAACCGTATATTACTGCGGATTATAGAAGAATGTTAGAAAATCCTGAAGAACTGATCAGCGGAATGCGTGTTGTATTAAGTATATTTCCACAGGCGAAAGGAATTTTCGGTGTGGAAGATAACAAACCGGATTGCATTGAAAAATTGAGAAAACTGACGGAGAAAGAGTCGAGAATGGAAGTAAAGGCATTAAAGACAAAGTATCCACAGGGTGCGGAACGCCAGTTAATCTTTGCCACAACGGGAAGAGCAATCAATTCTTCCATGCTTCCGGCAGATGCAGGCTGTGTAGTGGATAATGTGGAAACAATGATTGCCATTCATACAGCAGTTGTCGAAGGGAAAGCGGTTACGGAAAGAATCGTAACGTTAAGTGGAGATGCGGTAAAAGAACCGGGTAACTTCAAAGTGTTGTTCGGGACAAATCATCAGGAAGTGATTGAAGCGGGAGGAGGATTTAAAAATCCACCTGAGAAAATCATTTCAGGAGGTCCGATGATGGGATTTGCCATGTTTACTACAGACACTCCAATTACAAAAACTTCATCATCTATTTTGGGATTTACGAAAGATGAGGTAAAGGCGAATGAGCCTACTGCCTGCATTAATTGCGGACGATGTGTGGAAGTCTGTCCAAGCCGTATTATTCCTTCAAGACTTGCAGATTTGGCGGAGCGCCACGATGAAGAAGGATTTAAAAAACTGGAAGGGCTTGAGTGTATAGAATGTGGTTCGTGCAGTTATGTATGTCCGGCAAAACGGCAGTTAAAACAGTCCATTGGAACAATGAGAAAAATTGCGTTGGCAAATAGAAAAAAATAAAGGAAGAGGTGACGAAAAGTGAGTGAACAATTTAATGTATCGTCTTCACCACATATACGTTCAAAAACAACAACAGCAAATATTATGTTATGCGTAGTGCTGGCACTATTACCTGCCACAGCATTCGGAGTTTATAATTTCGGAGTACAGGCGTTGGGTGTCGTATTGATTACGGTAGGTTCGGCAGTGCTTACGGAGTACATTTATGAGAAACTGATGCACAAAAAAGTGACGATTTGTGATTTCAGTGCGGCAGTAACCGGATTACTATTAGCACTGAATCTTCCGCCTACAGCACCGTGGTGGCTCTGTGTTCTTGGAAGTGTTTTTGCTATTTTAATCGTAAAACAACTTTTTGGCGGATTGGGACAGAACTTTATGAACCCTGCATTGGCAGCCAGATGTTTTCTTCTCATTTCCTTTACGGGAAGAATGACAACATTTGTATATAATGATGCGGTGACAAGTCCGACACCTTTGGCGGCATTAAAAGCAGGTGAAGATGTAAATCTTAAAGATATGTTTATTGGAAATATTGCAGGAACAATCGGTGAGACTTCAGTAATCGCTATTTTAATAGGAGCGATATTCCTGCTTGTTATGGGAATTATTCAGATTCACATTCCTCTTACATATATTGTAACATTTGTTATTTTTCTTATTTTATTTAGTGGACACGGGTTTGATGTCAACTACATTGCCGCACATCTTTGCGGAGGCGGATTAATGCTTGGCGCATGGTTTATGGCAACGGATTATGTGACTGCGCCGATTACAAAAAGAGGACAGATTTTATATGGTGTCTGTCTTGGCGTTCTTACGGGAACGATTCGTCTGTTTTCGGGTTCGGCAGAAGGGGTGTCATATGCAATTATCATTAGTAACCTTTTAGTTCCGTTGATTGAAAAGGTAACAATTCCGAAACCTTTCGGCAAAGGAGGAGAAAAATAATGAATAAAATTGTAAAAAATGCACTGATTTTGACAGCGATTACTCTTGTATCAGGTCTGTTGCTTGGCGGTGTCTATGAGATAACAAAGGAACCTATACAGGCGTCAAAAGAAAAGGCAAAACAGGAAGCGTATAAATCTGTTATGTCAGATGCCGAAGAATTCGAGCCAGACAACAGTTTTGATGAAAAGAAAGCGGAGAAAATTTTAGAGAAAAACAAAATTAACGGCTGTTATCTAAGCGAAGTTGCAGTTGGAAAAGATAAATCAGGAAAAGAGATTGGATATGTCATTACTTCGACTTCAAAAGAAGGATATGGCGGAGAAATTCAAATTTCAGTTGGAGTTTCAATGGACGGAACGGTAACGGGAATTGAAATCTTATCCATCAATGAAACTGCAGGTTTGGGAATGCAGGCAACTGAGCCGGAATTTAAAAAGCAGTTTGAAAATGTCAAAACAGATAAGTTTGAAGTGAAAAAAGATAATCCAAAAGGAAATGTAGATGCGTTAAGCGGTGCTACAATTACAACGAGAGCCGTGACAAATGCAGTAAATGCAGGACTTTCATATTTTCAAGATGCGTTGGGAGGTAGTGTAAATGAATAAGTGTATGGAACGGTTATATAACGGTCTGATTAAAGAAAACCCTACCTTTGTATTAATGCTCGGAATGTGTCCGACATTGGCGGTTACAACTTCAGCCATCAATGGAGTAGGTATGGGACTCACAACAACAGTCGTATTAGTTATGTCTAATATGTTGATTTCCATGTTGAGAAAGGTTATTCCGGATTCAGTGAGAATGCCGGCATTTATCGTAGTAGTAGCATCTTTCGTAACGATTGTGCAGTTTTTATTGGAAGGATTTGTTCCTGTTTTATATGATGCGTTAGGACTATATATTCCTCTTATTGTAGTAAACTGTATTATTTTGGGAAGAGCGGAAAGTTACGCATCTAAAAATCCGGTTCTTCCGTCAATTTTCGATGGGATCGGTATGGGGCTTGGTTTTACTGTAGGATTAACAAGTATCGGTATTGTCCGTGAAGTAATTGGTGCAGGAGAAATCTTTGGATTCCGCGTAATGCCTGCATCTTACGAGCCTATTACTATTTTCATTTTGGCGCCGGGAGCATTCCTTGTACTTGCAGGTCTTGTTGCTTTACAGAATAAGATTAAAGCAAATGCAAAGAAAAAAGGAAAAGAAGTAGTTGAAGCAAGTTGTGGCGAAGGCTGTGCATCTTGTGGAAACCACGGTTGCAAAGGAAAAGTATTTCCTGTAGAAAGCGATAAATAGGAGGGGACAAAATGAAAGAGTTATTGATTATTGCGGTTGGCTCTGCACTTGTAAATAACGTTATTTTAAGCCAGTTTTTAGGAATTTGTCCATTTTTAGGTGTGTCTAAAAAGGTGGAAACAGCGGCAGGTATGGGAGGAGCGGTTGTATTCGTTATTACAATTTCATCGTTCTGTACCGGTTTGATTTATAAGTTTATTCTGTCACCGTTACATTTTGAATATTTGCAGACAATTGTATTTATTTTGGTAATTGCTGCGTTGGTACAGTTTGTTGAAATGTTTTTGAAGAAAATGATGCCTCCGTTATATAAAGCGTTGGGAGTATATCTTCCGTTAATTACAACAAACTGTGCAGTGCTTGGTGTAGCATTGACGAACGTACAGAAAGAGTACGGAATTTTGGAAAGTGTAGTAAACGGATTTGCAACTGCTTTAGGATTTACGATTGCCATTGTAATTATGGCGGGAATTCGTGAAAAAACAGAGCATAATGATGTATCACCGTCATTCCAGGGAACACCTATTGTACTTGTGACGGCAAGTTTAATGGCGATAGCGTTCTTTGGATTTTCGGGATTAATTTAGGAGGCTGGAAAAATGAGTATAACGGGAATAGTAATTGCTGCCGTAATCGTAGGCGGAACAGGATTATTTATCGGTGCTTTTTTAGGACTGGCAGGAAAGAAGTTTGCTGTGGAGACAGATGAGAGAGAGGAAGCAATCATAGAAGTTCTTCCGGGCAATAACTGTGGAGGCTGCGGATACGCAGGTTGTTCAGGTCTCGCCAGTGCGATTGTAAAAGGAGAGGCAGAGATAAGCGGCTGTCCGGTTGGAGGAGCAGCCGTGGCGGCGGAAATCGGTAAAATTATGGGAGTTGAGGCAAAAGAGCAGACTCGAATGACTGCCTTTGTAAAATGTGCCGGAACTTGCGACAAGGCTGGAAAAGATTATGTGTATACAGGTATAGAGGACTGTACAATGATGAAATCCATGCAAAATGGCGGTCCTAAATCATGTAATTACGGCTGTCACGGTTTTGGAACTTGTGTAAAAGCCTGTCCTTTTGATGCAATTCATATCGAAAACGGTGTTGCTGTGGTAGATAAAGAAGCATGTAAGGCGTGTGGAAAATGTATTGCGGTATGTCCGCAGAATTTAATTGAATTAGTACCTTATGAACAGAAACATTTGGTACAGTGTAATTCTAAAGATAAAGGAAAAGATGTCATGTCAGCATGTAAGGCGGGCTGTATTGGCTGTAAAATGTGTCAGAAAGTCTGTGAGTATGATGCGATTACGGTAGAAGATAATATTGCGCACATTGATCCTGAAAAATGTACAAATTGCGGGGCTTGTGCAGAAAAATGTCCTAAGAAAATTATTATGTAGGGAAGAAAAATGTGGAAACAGGCAGGAAAATTGTTTTGGCAGGATATAAAGAAATTAAAGACAGCGCTTATCCTTATTTGTATTTATCTTGCTTTCATGAAATTTGTGTTACATAGTGGGTGTCCGTTTGTAGTTGTGACAGGATTTCCATGTGCAGCCTGCGGGCTGACAAGAGCAGGCGTCCATTTCCTTAAAGGGGAATGGATACAGGCGTGGAATGTACACCCTGCCATTTTTCCCATCGTACTTCTTGTTGTCGTTTTTATAATTCAGAGATATTTCAGACAGGCATCATTAAAGAAATTAAAAAAATATGCGATTTTGCTTATTGTGGGAATGCTGGTTTTATATGTTTACCGGTTTGCCACACAATTTCCGGGCAACCCGCCAATGTCGTATTATAGGGATAATTTGATGATGCGTATTGTGAAATGGATAAAAATGTGATATGATAAGCAATAAATTATTATAGACTAAAGGAGTTGCAGTTATGGAAGAAAATTACAATAACGAACAGGAAAACGAACAGCAGTACCAGTATAATTATAATACGGACTATAACTACAATCAGCCTCAGAATTACAATCAGCAGAACGACAACGGAGTAATGTCGGTAGGGGAATGGCTTTTGACAATTTTAGCCACAATTATCCCATGTATCGGTCCCATCATATATTTGGTTTGGGCCTTCGGAAAAGGTGGAAATGAAAACCGCAGAAATTATTGTAAGGCGTGGTTGATTTACTGGGTAATTCAGACAATATTAGCAATTATTTTAGTAATTGTTTTATTTGCGCTAATTATTCCGGCATCTTCACAATACTATTATTACTAAGAGTAGAAAAATAATGATACCCTCTTATTTCAAGATGGTATCATTTATTTTTTCTGTACAATGTAACTGATAATCGTCTGTAATGAAAACGGCATCAACATTATCTAATTGGTTGATTAATTTTAATCCCTTTTCTAAGCCTAAAATAAAGCAGGCAGTGCTGAGCGCATCGCCGTCAGCGGAGGAATCGGATATA
The DNA here is from genome assembly GCA_902381685.1 of Lachnospiraceae bacterium. Lineage (GTDB taxonomy): Bacteria > Bacillota > Clostridia > Lachnospirales > Lachnospiraceae > Faecalimonas. Next base: position 909,484 of record LR698958.1, read on the forward strand.
ATTGTTACACTCAAAAGATTGCTTTCTTTTGGATAGCCGGTGGAGGAATCCAAAAGATGGTGATAGATTTGACCGTTCTTTTTAAAATATCGTTCATACACGCCTGAAGATACGACAGAGCGGTCATCTACGGGAATGGAGGCTATTGTTTCGTTTTGTTCTCCAAAAGGTTTCTGTATACCGATATGGAAAGGTTTTCCGTCCGGTTTATTGCCGACTGTCAGTACGTTGCCTCCGAGATTAATCATGGCGTGTTTGACACCTTCTTTTTCAAGATATTCATTCAGGCGGTCTGCGATGTAACCTTTTGCAATTCCACCCAGATCTAACGCGGCTTTGGGATCGAGGAGTTGAACGGTATTTCCGTCAACCACTACGTTTTTATAATTTACATGACTTTTTGCTTCCTGAATAAGAGTTGGAGCGGGAACGTTTCCGTCATTGTTTTTGAAGTCCCAAAGACTGCTCAGAGGGGCGATCGTAATGTCGAAAGCACCATTTGATAATTCGCTGTAATAGAGAGCCTTCTTAATAAGTTCGACTGTTTCGTCAGAAACTTCTACGGGAACTCCGTTACTTTGATTAATTTTTGAAATTTCGCTTTCAGGAATCGTCCTGCTAAATTTGTTTTCATATTCCGAGCATAGTTTGAAACAATGCTCTAAAATGGAAGAGTCGTTTGTGCCCCAAAGTTTAATGGAGATAAGCGTATCAAAAAATATTCCGCTCTTACTGATAGAGTCTTTGGAAACAGGGGTGGTGCAGCCGCTTAAAAGCAGCAGACAAAAGGTTAATACAATACTTATATAACGACGTTTCATACATATCCTCATTTCTTTATGATTTCAATTAAATAGTATATACTAATTTATATTCGAAATGCAATCGAACATATGATTGCATAGTCGGAATGAATATGATAAAATAGGCAGGGAGAAAATAGCAGATGAAGAAAAATGACTATAAGTTAATGATAATTATTATTGGAATAGCGGTTCTTTTATTTTTAGCGGCAGCGTTAAAAGATAACGGTAAGGAGAATGTTATTGAGATAAAGATAGATGGCGTTGTTAAGGGCAGGTATGCGCTTTCCGAAGACAGAGAACTGAATCTGAACGGGACAAACCGCCTTGTGATTAAAGACGGAAAGGCTGATATTACGGAAGCGGATTGTCCGGATAAAGTATGTGTAAAGCAAAAGCCTATTTCAAAAGCAGGAGAAAGTCTTGTATGTCTTCCGAATAAAATTATTATTACGGTTGTGGAAGGCGAGGAGAATGAATTGGACGGAGTAGCCAATTAGGAGGAATATCATGAAAAATAAAGGTGTCTATTTTGGAATGTTTACGGCGCTGGCACTGATTTTCAGTTATGTGGAGTCACTTATTCCTTTTCATATCGGCATACCGGGAGTGAAACTGGGGCTGGCTAATTTGGTTATTGTCGTCGCCATGTATAAGATGAATAAAAAGCAGGTCTATCTTTTATCCGTGACAAGAGTAGTTCTGGCGGGATTTATGTTTGGCAATCTGTTTAGTATTGTATACAGTCTTGCAGGCTCACTGCTCAGTCTTGCGGTGATGTACGGTCTGAAAAGAAAAGAATCGTTTAGTATTATGGGAATCAGTATGGCGGGCGGAGTGTTTCATAATATAGGACAGTTGATTGTTGCCATGATTGTGCTGGAAAGTCTAAACTTAGTTTATTATGCATCTGTGCTGTTAATTTCGGGATTAATTACGGGGATTGTAATTGGGATTGTCTCCGATGAGATAATGAAGAGGATTAAGAAAATCCATTTTTAGTAATGAAAGTGAGGAAAAGATGATTTCATATATAAGAGGAGAATTGGTGGCAGTTGAAGAGGAAAAAGCAGTTATAGATGTGGGCGGAGTAGGATATGGCATTTTTATGCCTGCGCAGTCTATGGGAAAATTGCCTCCATTACATGAAGAGGTGAGGTTACATACATATCTGCATGTAAAGGAAGATGCCATGCAGTTATACGGATTTTTGACAAGAGATGATTTAAAAGTATTTAAACTCGTTATCGGTGTCAGCGGAATAGGACCGAAAGGCGCATTGAACATTCTGTCCAATTTAAGTGCGGACGATTTGCGCTTTGCCGTGCTGTCAAACGATGTCAAAGCGATTTCTGCCGCTCAGGGCATCGGCAAGAAAACAGCAGAAAAACTAATTATTGAATTAAAGGATAAGTTGAGTATGGACGATGTCTTGGAACATATGGTACAGGAAGAAGAAGTGGCTGTAACCGGCCAAAACAGTGGAGTGCAGGCGGAAGCCGTGCAGGCGCTTGTGGCGTTGGGATATGGCAATACGGAGTCACTGCGGGCAGTGCGCCGGGTAGAAGTGAATGCGGACAGCGATGTGGAAACTGTGTTGAAACAGGCGTTGAGATTTATGATGTAAAAGGCGGGAAAATAAAATGGGAAAAAGGATTATTACAACTGAGAGTCTGGAAGAGGATTTAAAGATAGAGAATCATCTGCGGCCTCAACTGCTCACGGATTATATTGGACAGGAAAAAGCAAAAGAGATGCTCCGCATTTACATTCAGGCGGCAAAAGAGAGAAACGAAGCACTTGACCATGTGTTATTTTACGGACCGCCCGGATTAGGAAAGACAACACTGGCAGGAATTATAGCAAACGAAATGGGAGTGAATTTAAAGATTACATCAGGTCCTGCCATTGAAAAGCCGGGAGAAATGGCGGCAATTTTAAACAATCTTCAGGAGGGCGATGTACTGTTTGTCGATGAAATTCACCGATTAAACAGACAGGTAGAAGAAATTTTATATCCGGCCATGGAAGACTATGCCATTGACATTATGATTGGAAAAGGTGCGAATGCCCGCTCCATTCGTCTGGATCTGCCTCAGTTTACTTTGGTTGGAGCGACTACAAGAGCAGGAATGCTCACCGCACCTTTGCGCGACAGATTTGGAGTTGTGCAGCGGCTGGAATTTTATACGGAGAAAGAATTACAGACGATTATTATCCGATCAGCGGGAGTGATGGGCGTGGAAGTGGACGAAAATGGCGCTATGGAGATGGCGAGAAGATCCAGGGGAACTCCACGTCTTGCCAACAGGCTGTTAAAGAGAGTGAGAGATTTTGCACAAATTAAATACGATGGAATTATTACGGAAGAAGCGGCAAACTATGCGTTAGATTTATTGGAAGTGGATAAGTATGGTTTGGATCACATTGACAGAAATATTCTATTGACAATGATTCAGAAATTTAACGGAGGCCCGGTGGGACTTGACACTTTGGCGGCATCTATAGGAGAAGATTCGGGAACGATAGAAGATGTGTATGAGCCGTATCTTATAAAAAACGGATTTCTCCACCGGACGCCGAGAGGGAGAGTGGTTACTTCTTTTGCATATCACCATCTGGGAATTTCAGAGGAAAATCATTAAAACAGTTGGATTTTCAATTTGAATGGTTTATAATAAAGAATACATGATTAGAAAGTAATAAGGAGGTGTCCTATGGCATCGTCAAAAAATTATACAGAAGTTTTAATTGGGGGAAAAGTTTTTACTCTGAGCGGTTTTGAGAGTGAAGAGTATTTGCAGAAAGTTTCTACATATTTAAATCGCAAAATGGACGAATGCAGCAGTGTGGAAGGGTACAAGAAGCAGAGCGCTGAGACGAGAAGCATATTGCTTGCACTCAATATTGCGGACGATTATTTCAAGACAAAGAGCATGGCAACGACATCGGAAGCGGACATTGAACTGAAAGATAAGGAGATGTATGATTTAAAACACGAGTTGATTTCTGCACAGTTAAGTTGCGAAAATGCTGAGAAAGAAATAGACAGATTGAAAGAAGAAAATACGGAGTTGCAGAAACAGATTGTAAAACTGGAAACGGAGTTAAAAAATCGTGAAAAATAAAAGACTGTCAGCGGACAGTCTTTTTTAAAGGGAGCAGGTATGAAAAGAGAAATAGAAATTTTAGCACCGGCAGGCTCATATGAAAGTCTGAAAGCGGCGATTGCGGCAGGTGCAGATGCAGTTTATGTAGGAGGAAATCGTTTTGGAGCGAGAGCATATGCGAACAATTTTTCGGAGGAAGAATTGCTGGAAGCGATAGATTATGTACATCTGCACGGAAAGAAAATTTATTTAACAGTTAATACACTGTTAAAAGAAAAAGAACTGGAAAAAGAACTGTACTCGTATCTTCTGCCTTATTACAGACAGGGGTTAGATGCGGTTATCGTACAGGATCCGGGTGTTCTTCGTTTTGTGAGAGAATATTTTCCAAGCCTTCCCATTCATGCAAGCACGCAGATGACAATTACAGGAGCAGATGGTGCAAGATTTATGGAAGAGCAGGGTGTAGAGAGAATTGTTACGGCAAGAGAGTTGAGTTTGCAGGAGATAAAGGAAATATCTGAAAAGACTTCTCTTGAAATAGAGAGTTTTGTTCACGGTGCTTTATGTTACTGTTACTCGGGGCAATGTCTGTACAGCAGCCTTTTAGGAGGACGAAGCGGAAACCGGGGACAGTGCGCGCAACCGTGCAGACTTCCTTATAAAGTGGACGGAAAAACGTCCTATGTGATGAGTTTAAAAGACTTATGTACGGTGGAATTTATTCCCGATTTGGCAGAGGCGGGAATTTATTCGTTCAAGATCGAAGGGAGAATGAAAAAGCCTGAATATGTGGCGGCAGTAACGTCGATTTATCGTAAATATGCGGATTTATACTTGCAAAAAGGGCGAAAGGATTATTCCGTATCCAGGGAAGATAAACAGATTTTGATGGATCTGTACAATCGCGGCGGTTTTCACACGGGATATTATCAGATGAGAAACGGGAAAGAAATGCTATCATTACATCGCCCTAACCATGCAGGTATAAAAGCAGTAAAGGTAGTTTCGCAGCAGGGAAAAGAAATAAAAGCAGAAGCAATGACAGAACTGCACAAAGGCGATATTTTGGAATTGCCGGATAAAGAAAATTATACATTGGGACAAGATGTAAGAATAGGGCAGCAATTTTCGATAGGATTGCGCAAAGGGAAAAAAATCGGCAAAGGGGAAGTGTTGAACCGTACCCGAAATGAAAAACTATTGCAGGAGTTGAGAAAAAATTTTGTGGAACAAAAACTGCAGGAAAAAATTAATGGGAATTTAATACTTTCTACAGAAAAAGATGCTACACTAACATTGAGGTTTGGCGATACGGAAGTTACTGTTGTCGGAGAAAAGGCGGAACAGGCGTTAAACCAGCCGATGAGTGAAGAGAGAATTGATAAGCAGATTAGAAAGACGGGGAATACTCCGTTCGTGTTTGATACGCTTACGATTTCTTTGGAAAATTCTCTTTTTATGCCGATGCAGAAATTAAATGAATTAAGAAGAAGCGGTCTGGAGATGCTGGAAAAGGAAATTTGTGCAAAATACAGGCGCAGGGACGAAAAGCAAGAAGAGGAAAAACAAGAAAAACAGGATATAAAGAAAAATAAGCAACACGATATACAGTCTCTGTTTGTCTATGTGGAAAAGAAAGAACAATTCCTTAAAGCAATCGGTAACGAATCGGTAAAAAGAATTTATATCGACTGTACAATCATAGAGAAGGCATGGGAAAATAAAGAATTATCAGATTTGACTAAACAGGCCCGGGATAGAGGGAAAGAAATATATTTTGCGATGCCATATATTTTTAGGGGAGATACAGAGAAGAAATATGCAGAAACTTTTGATGCAACTGTATTCGATGGTATTTTGATAAGAAACTATGAGAGTTTTTATTTTCTGAAAGAAAGATTTCCGCAGGCACATATTGTGCTGGACTGTAATATGTATCAGTTCAATCAGGAAGCAAAAAGGTTTTGGGAAGAGAATGGAGTTCATGAATTTACCGCACCGCTGGAATTGAATTACAGAGAGTTACAGGAACTTGGGTGTGATAAAAGTGAGTTGGTCGTATATGGATATTTACAGATGATGGTGTCGGCGCAATGCATTCATAAAACTACAGGGAAATGTACTCACCGGAGTGGATATACAAAAATGACTGACAGATATAATAAGCAGTTTACATCAAAAAATTGTTGTGATTACTGTTATAATATTATTTACAACGCAGAGCCACTGTGCCTGCTTGAACAAAAGGAAGATATTCTACAGTTAGCCCCAAAAGAATTGCGCCTTCATTTCACGATAGAAAACGGAAAAGAAACAGAAGAAGTGATAAAACAGTTCGAGGAAGTTTTTATCCATAATAAAGAAATTGGAACGTATGAAAAGGCGTTTACAAGAGGCCATTTCAAACGAGGAGTAAAGTAGGTGAAAAATTGGTAAATATTATAGTTGAATTATCCAAATATCTGATGATTATCTGCATAGCAATCTACACATATCTTTGTTTTTCGGTATTTGGTTATGAAGATGAGTATAAAAAAAGAAAATTGCTGAGAAGGCAGAACAGGCTGATGTTTGCCATACACTTTATGGCGTATCTTGTACTGTATTTAAAAATGGACGAGGTAAAAGTAATTGCGTTCTATCTCATACAGATTGCTCTTCTTAGCGGAATTATTTTGCTTTACACGAAAATCTATCCAAAGATTTCAAGGCTTGTCGTAAACAATATGTGCATGCTTCTGACGATTGGATTTATTATTCTGACAAGGCTTTCTTTTCAGAAGGCGATAAAGCAATGTATCATTGTAGCGGGTTCGGTTTTGCTCAGCCTTGTGATACCGGTTGCCATAAGAAAAATGAAAAAACTGGCAGACTGGACATATCTGTATGCAGGAATAGGTTTATGCGCGCTGTTGCTTGTGCTTCTTTTGGCCAGTACGTCGGGAGGAGCTAAACTTGGTTTTACAATTGCGGGAATTGGTATTCAGCCTTCAGAGTTTGTAAAGATTTCTTTTGTGTTTTTTGTTGCCGGCAGGCTGCAAAAATCAACGGAATTTAAAGATGTTGTCGTGACAACGATTATAGCGGCGATTCATGTTATTATTCTTGTTTTAAGTACAGACTTGGGAGCAGCGTTAATTTTATTTGTAGTTTATTTGATTATGCTGTATGTGGCGACAAGGCAGCCGCTGTACTTGATGGCAGGTGCTGCAGGCGGAGGCGTTGCAGCTGTGGCGGGCTATTTTCTGTTTAGTCATGTGCGCACCCGTGTTGCCGTCTGGAGGGGACCTGTCAGTCCGCAGACACCGGGCGGCCATCAGGTTGCACAGTCACTGTTTGCCATAGGTACGGGCAGTTGGTTTGGCATGGGACTTATGCAGGGAGCGGCAGATAAAATACCGGTTGCAACGGAAGATTTTGTTTTTGCGGCAATTGCTGAAGAATTGGGATTGATTTTTGCTCTCTGTATGATGCTGATTTGTGTGAGTTGTTATGTGATGTTTCTCAATATTGCCATGCAATTAAGAAATACATTTTATAAATTAGTGGCACTTGGACTTGGAACATGTTACATTTTTCAAATATTCCTCACAATCGGAGGAGGAACGAAGTTTATTCCATTGACGGGTGTTACACTTCCTCTTGTAAGTTACGGAGGAAGTTCTGTGTTGAGCACAATTATGATGTTTGCAATTATTCAGGGATTATATGTATTAAGGGAAGACGAGGAAGAAATCATTGAGAGAAAAAAGGAAAGACAGAAATCAAAAAAGCAGGCGTTTAACGGACGACGATATAATGATTCTGATGGACGACGATCTGGACGCCCGTCTCGAGCGGCTTCCGAGCAGCCAAGACGAAGAGCGGGGGCAAAGAAGACAACCCGCTAAAAAAACAACACCAAAAAAGGCGGTTGAGAAAAAGCCGAAAAAAAGCCGAAAAAAGGTTACAAATAAAGAATTTGCAAGAATCACGTATTTGTTTGTCAGCCTGTTTCTTGTTTTAATGGGATATATTGTATATTTTAATGCAGTTAAGGCGAAAACTATTATTAACAGTCCTTATAATATGAGACAGGATATTTTTGCTGACAGGGTAATCCGTGGGAAAATTTTAGATAAAAATGGAGAGGTTCTTGCAAAGACAACAGTTGGCGAGGACAGAAAAGAGACGAGGGAATATCCTTATGGGGACTTATATTCTCATGTTGTGGGATATGCTTCAAAAGGTAAGGCGGGATTGGAGTCAGTGGAAAATTTCAACCTCCTTACGTCAAACGCATTCGTTTTGGAAAAAATTATGAAAGAGTTCAAAGGAGAAAAGAACATAGGAGACAATGTGGTAACTACGCTTGATACGGATTTGCAGCAGGCGGCATATGATGCTTTGGGAGATAACAAAGGTGCGGTTGTTGTAATGGAGGCTGACACGGGGAAAATACTTTCCCTCGTATCAAAACCTACTTTTGATCCAAATTTTGTTGCGGAAAACTGGGCAGAGTTAAATCAGGATAAAGACAGTGCCATGTTAAATCGCGCCATGCAGGGAAAATATGCTCCGGGTTCTACTTTTAAAATCGTGACGGCTCTGGAATATATAAGAGAAAACAGTGATTACGATTCCTATCAGTATAAATGTACAAGTAAAATTGAGCATGAAGGAACGGTCATTCACTGCAATAACAATAAAGTACATGGAATGGAAGATTTGAGAAGTTCTTTTGCAAATTCATGTAATACATCTTTCTCGAATATCGGTTTACAACTAGACATTTTAAAATATAAAAAGACGGCAGAAGATTTACTGTTTAATAAGGGGTTGCCATCACCGCTTATGTATAGTGAAAGTAAATTTGTCTTATCACCAAAAGATGCCTCTTCTGAGGTTATGATGACTGCCATGGGTCAGGGAAAAACGCAGGTAAGTCCATATCATATGGCGCTGATTACATCATCAATTGCAAACGGTGGAAAACTTATGAAACCATATTTGGTTGATAAAGTGGTAAATTATTCAGGAACAACAGTGACAAAAAATATGCCGGAAGAGTATGGAACACTTATGACAAGAGAAGAGGCCTCTCAACTGACGGAATATATGGAAGCGGTAGTAGAAGAGGGGACGGCAAAAACTCTCAGCGGTCAGGGGTATTCCGTAGCGGGAAAGACAGGAACGGCAGAATACAGTGTAGACAAAGAAAAGGTACATTCATGGTTTGTCGGATTTACAAATGTGGAAAATCCGGAACTGGTTATCAGTGTTGTAGTGGAAGGCTCTGATGCAACAGGAACAAAGGCAGTAAATGTTGCAAAAAAAGTTTTTAACAGTTATTATTAGTTAAAAGTCGAAAAGAAGGAATAAAATGGAATTTTATAAAAATTTATATGCCGGGGAGAGTCTGAAAGAAAAGTGGGAGAGTGTTGTAGAAAAATTAGAGATGGGAAAAGTACAGTTTAGTTGCTATCTGATCGTACTTCCTAACAATCCGGTAAATCAATTGGAATGTTATGATTCTATTCTTCTCCTGCAAAAAAGATGGATTGAAAAACCGGCACTTGTTGTCGGTGTGGCGAGCAGTTATACAGAATCACTGGAAGTGATAAAAAAGATTACGGAAGATACATATCTTCGTTATGGTGATGCTGATTTAAGAAGATATATTTTGGAAACGCAGCAGGAATTTCAGGAAAGTAAAGTATAGGTGTTTAAATGTTACATATTTTATGTATACTATTAAAAATAATAGGAATATTGATTTTGGTCTTACTGGGACTCATTGTTCTTATAGCGGGGATTATGCTGTTCGTACCGATTCACTATCGAATAGAGATGAAGGGAGAAGGTACTTTACAGTCTTTGGAAGTGAAAGTAAGATTTTCATGGCTGTTGCATCTTCTGTCAGGTTATGTGTCGTATGCGGATAAGAAGGCAGACTGGCAGGTGAGAACCGCATGGAAAAAGTGGAATGTACCGGTATCTGTACAGAAAAAAGAAGAAACAAAAAAGACAGAAGCAGAGCCTGAAAAAACGGCAGAAGTAACAGAACAGCCAAAACAGATTGAGTCAAAAGAAGACCGGAAAAAACTTCCCCCGCGGGAAGTGGTGGTCAAAAAAGAAAAGAAGCGAAAAAAAGTTTCACTTTTGGATAAACTGAAGAAAATCTTTCAAAAGATAAAATATACAATACAAAATCTTTGTGGTAAGATAAAATTACTTTCTGAGAAAAAAGATAAAGTTTTGGAATTTCTGGAAGATGAACTGCATCGGACAGCATGGGGGAAAACTAAGCAGGAAATAATACGGCTGTTAAAGTATTTAAGACCAAAAAAAATCAAAGGAAGAGTCCGCTTCGGCTTTTCGGATCCTTATCTGACGGGAAAAGCATTGGCAATACTTAGCATGTGGTATCCTTTTTATGCGAATATGCTTTCGATTGCGCCGGATTTTGAGAAGGCTGTTTTGGAAGGAAACATAAGTGTCAAAGGGTACATTAGAGGAGTATATTTCCTGATTCCGGTTTTTAATATCATACGAAGCAAAGAAATCAGACAGACATATAAACATATACGGGCATTTCAACTATAAACAAAATGAATGGAGGAATTCAAATGGCAGAGAACAATTTAAAAAATACGGTGGAATCTCTTTTTAAAGGAATGGACAGCGTAGTTTCATCAAAGACAGTAGTGGGGGAAGCAATTCATATCGGTGAAACAATTATTTTACCTTTAGTGGACGTATCGTTTGCAGTAGGTGCGGGTGCTTTTGAACAGGATAAGAAGAATAAAGGTGCAGGCGGACTTGGAGGAAAAATGACACCAAGTGCGGTTCTTGTTATTCAGGACGGAAAGACAAAACTGGTAAATATAAGAAATCAGGACACAATTACAAAAATTTTGGATATGGTTCCTGATGTGGTAGAAAGATTTAGCAATCAGAATAAGGAAAAAAAGATGACAGAGGACGATGTGGCCGAGATATTAGACGGAAAATCAGAGAAGGAGTCATAAAACGAAAATTTTTGCATAGAATGGAATAAAGATGTAGTTGGAAGTGGAAGATGAAGAGGGTAATTGGATTTGCGCTGTTTTGGGTAGCGGTCGGCATGCTGATATCCATGTTTATTTCCAGTACATTTTTAAAGGTGACAGTTATTATTATCTGTTTCCTGTTAGGATATATATTGTTTTGCTGTGACGGAAAATAGCAATAAAAAAACGAGGTGATATGAAATCATCTCGTTTTATCATGTGTAAAATTAAGCACGTTCAACTCTTCCTGATTTTAAGCAAGAAGTACATACGTACATTTTTTTAGAACCACCTTCAGTTTTAACTCTTACTGATTTTACATTAGATTTCCACATTTTTGGTGTTTTTCTATGAGAGTGACTTACGTTGTTTCCAAAATGAGCACCCTTTTCACAAATAGCACATTTAGCCATGATTGCACCTCCTAACGATATTAATAGCCATAATAGACTCACAACACTAAGTATTTTAGCAGAAAAGTAGAAAATATGCAAGAGTTTATTTTCCTCTTATTTAACTTTTCGGAAAATGTTGTAAAAAACACGGAAACAGAGTATAATACAAATGTTAAATACGATTAAATCCAGAATGAATTGGAGGTATAGATATGAAAGGTAGTATGAGTACAGACTTTGGAATTATTACAATTGACCCTGAAGTAATTGCTAAATATGCAGGCTCTGTTGCTGTGGAATGTTTTGGAATTGTTGGAATGGCAGCAGTGAATATGAAAGATGGTCTTGTCAGATTGTTAAAGAAAGAAAGCCTGACGCACGGAATTCAGGTATATATTTCAGAAGACAATAAAATTACGCTGGATTTCCATGTGATTGTTTCTTACGGTGTCAGTATTTCGGCTGTTACGGAAAACTTAATCAGTAATGTGAAATATAAAGTAGAAGAATTTACAGGTATGTCAGTAGATAAAATTAACATCTACATCGAGGGCGTAAGGGTAATCGATTAGTTTAAGGAGGATTTTGTTGTGGCAACAAAAACAATAAATGCAGAAGTGCTTGCCAAGATGTTTTTGGCGGGTGCAGGTAACATAGAGGCGAAAAAAGAATTTATCAATGAATTGAACGTATTTCCGGTTCCTGATGGTGATACGGGTACAAATATGTCCCTGACCATTATGGCAGCGGCGAAGGAAGTGACGGCGATTGAACAGTTTGATATGGCATCACTGGCAAAAGCAATTTCTTCAGGTTCTCTTCGCGGGGCAAGAGGAAACTCAGGTGTTATTTTATCCCAGTTGTTCAGAGGATTTACAAAAGGGATTAAAGAACATAAAGAAGTGGATACGGTTATTTTAGCGAAAGCCTGTATGAAAGCGAAGGATACAGCGTACAAAGCGGTTATGAAACCTAAAGAGGGAACAATTTTAACCGTGGCAAGGGGAATTGCAGAGAAAGCTGTTGAATTGGCTGAGACAACAGATGATTTGGAAATTTTTATTCCGCAGGTAATTGAACATGCAGAATATGTTCTCTCACAGACACCTGATATGTTACCGGTATTAAAAGAGGCAGGAGTTGTGGATTCCGGCGGACAGGGATTGCTTGAAGTGCTAAAAGGTGCATATGATGCGTTTTTAGGCAAAGAGATAGATTACAGTAAGATTGCTCCAAGTACAGGTAAAGCAACTTTAAAAGTGAGCAATGATGTGCCGGCTGATATTAAATTCGGTTATTGTACAGAATTTATTATTATGACTGAAAAAGAATTTACGGAGAAAGATGAAAGAGAATTTAAAGCATATTTGGAATCTATCGGAGATTCTATAGTATGTGTTGCAGATGAGGAAATTGTAAAAATACATGTGCATACAAATGATCCGGGACTTGCTATTCAGAAAGCGTTAACTTTTGGTCAGTTATCGAGAATGAAAATCGACAATATGCGTGAAGAGCATCAGGAAAAATTAATCCGCGATGCAGAGAAACTTGCTTTGGAGCAGGCGAAGAAAAAGGAAGAACCTAGAAAAGAAATGGGATTTATAGCCGTTTCTATAGGGGAAGGATTAAATGAAATTTTCAGAGAATTAGGCGCAGATTATATTATCGAAGGCGGACAGACAATGAATCCGAGTACGGAGGATATGCTTGCGGCAATCGATGCGGTAAATGCTGAACATATATTTATTTTACCAAACAATAAAAATATTATTATGGCGGCAAATCAGGCGCAGTCTTTAACAAAGGATAAGGACATTATTGTTATTCCGACGAAGACGGTTCCTCAGGGAATTACGGCAATTATCAACTATATGCCGGAGGCAGATGCGAAGACAAATGAAGAGACAATGCTTGAGGAAATCAAAAACGTGAAGACAGGTCAGGTGACTTATGCGGTCAGAGATACTCACATTGATGACAAAGAAATCCATGAGGGAGACATTATGGGTATCGGTGATACAGGCATTCTTTCTGTTGGAACATCTGTAGAGGAAACGACAAAAGATATGCTTGCACAGTTGGTTGACGAAGATTCAGAACTCATTAGTTTATACTTTGGCCAGGAAGTTTCGGAGGAAGAAGCAGAGCGACTTTCGGCAGAGATTGAGGAGTTGTATCCAGACGCAGATGTGGATACACATTTCGGTGGACAACCGATTTACTACTATGTGCTTGCAGTAGAATAAAAATGATGTAAAATCTAAAAGAAAAGCGATTCTTCGGAGTCGCTTTTTCTATATCAGAAGAATGGAAAAAACTATGAATGAATTATCGAATATTTCAGAATTAAAAGGTGTAGGAGAAAAAACAGAAAAGTTATTTTATAAATTAGGTATTTTTACCGTGGGAGATTTGATTCGGTATTTTCCAAGAACATATGATGTATATGAGAAACCGGTGGAAATATCGGAAGTGGAAGAGGGAAGAACGGTTACGGTCACGGGGACGATTTGGGGAGTGGTTCAGGTTACGGGAACTCGTGCGATGCAAATAACAACGCTGACTTTAAAAGACATTTCCGGAACTTTGAAAGTGATTTGGTTTCGTATGCCTTTTTTGAAAAATACACTGCGTTCCGGCAGCGTTATCACTTTGCGGGGTAAGGTGACGAAACGAAAAAGAGTATTGACTATGGAGCAGCCGGAAATTTTTTATCCGAGCAGTAAATATCAGGAGAAGGAAAACACACTTCAGCCGGTATATCCTCTGACGGCGGGAATAACAAATCATATGATTGCCAAGATGGAGCAGCAGGCTTTAGAAAATTTGGATTTAAAGAAAGAAATACTGCCGGCAGAAATCAGACTGCGGTATCATTTGGCAGAATATAACTATGCGGTAAGGGGAATACATTTTCCAAAGAATAAAGAAGAATATTACTATGCAAGGGAAAGGCTTGTGTTTGAGGAGTTTTTGCTGTTCATTTTATCTTTGAGACAATTAAAAGAGAAAAAAGAGAGAATGCAGAACACGTTTTCTTTTGTAATGCCAAAGGAGATAGAAGAATTTCTGGATCAACTGCCATATGAACTGACGAATGCGCAGAAGAAAGTTTGGGAGGAGATCAAGCGGGATATAACCGGAGAAAAAGTCATGACAAGACTTGTACAGGGAGATGTAGGTTCAGGGAAAACGATTATCGCGTTACTCGGATTGATGCTTGTAGGACTGAATGGGTATCAGGGGGCAATGATGGCGCCGACGGAAGTGTTGGCAAAACAACATTACCACTCTATCCGCGAGATGCTTGACAAGTATCATATTCCTCTAAAAGTGGAGTTACTTACCGGTTCGATGGCGGCAAAAGAGAAAAGAATTGCATATGAAAAAATAGGAACAGGTGAAGCGGACCTTATAGTAGGAACACATGCCCTCATTCAGGAAAAAGTAGAATATAAAAATTTGGCTTTGGTCATTACGGACGAACAGCACCGGTTTGGTGTAAAACAGAGGGAAAAATTGTCGGAAAAAGGAAATACTCCTCATATTCTTGTTATGAGTGCGACGCCTATACCGAGAACGCTGGCGATTATTTTATATGGTGACTTGGACATTTCTGTTATTGATGAACTTCCGGCGAATCGACTTCCGATAAAAAACTGTGTTGTAGATACGTCTTATCGGAAAACGGCATATGAGTTTATGAAAAAACAAATCGGACAGGGAAGACAGTGTTATGTCATTTGTCCAATGGTAGAAGAAAGTGAGACGTTAGAAGCAGAAAACGTAACAGACTATGCCAAAGCATTGCAAGAAGAATTGGGAGAGCAAATTCATGTACAATATCTGCATGGCAAGATGAAGCAGGCACAAAAAGATGAGATTATGGAAAGATTTGCCCGAAATGATGTGCAGGTACTTGTTTCCACAACTGTAATTGAAGTTGGTATTAATGTCCCGAATTCTACCATAATGATGATTGAAAATGCAGAGAGATTCGGTTTAGCCCAGTTACATCAGTTGAGAGGACGCGTAGGAAGAGGGGAACACCAATCCTACTGTATTTTTATGACGGGAACAAAATCGAAAGAAACAAAGAAACGATTGGAAATATTAAATAAATCTAATGATGGATTTAAAATTGCAGGGGAAGATTTAAAATTGCGCGGCCCTGGAGATTTGTTTGGAATACGGCAAAGCGGAATTTTGGATTTCAAACTTGCAGATGTATTTCAGGACGCAAAAACGCTGCAAAATGCAAACGAGGCAGCAAATCAACTGCTTGAGGACGATCCGGATTTAGAGAGAGAAGAAAATGAAAATTTAAGAAAATATTTGCAGAAATATATGCGTGATATATTGTTGGAAACAACTCTTTAATAAGATGGGGAAATAGGCGAAAGGTTGCAGGCTATTTCCCTTTTTAAATAAATTTATTGTAATACGATAAATTTATATTGATTTTTAATAATTTTAATGGTATAGTCTAGTTAGAAATAAAGATATAAGAGTATTTAAGGAGGAATACAATGAAACGAGATACAATATCTAAATTATTAAAAATAATGATACTAGGAATGGGAATCGGTGGATTTGCAATTTTTCTATTGGTTTTCCCGACAGTCAGTAAAGAACTTGTCAGCAGTTATCCGGAGTTTTCAAATTACTATTTACCGTGGCTTATTTTTATTTGGCTTACGGCAATTCCATGCTACATTGTTTTAGGTTTGATGTGGAAATTTGCAACTTCTGTTCGGCAGGGAACTATCTTTACCTTCATCAATGGAAAGAGAATGAAAAAAATATTTTTTTGGACAGTTTCAGACACAACCTTTTTCTTAATGGGGAATATTTTCCTGTTTTTGTTGAATAGAAGCCACCCGAGTATTTTTATATTGTCAATGGGAATTATATTTATTGGCTATTCGATTGCTGTTATAAGTGTTGCTTTCGCAGAGTTCCTTAACGGTGCGGCTGCATTACAGGAAGAGAATGCGTTGACGATTTAGGAGGTACTTATGGAAGGCGAAATTATTTTTAACATTGATGTTATGCTGGCAAAACGTAAAATGAGTGTGACACAGTTGTCTGAAAAAGTTGGAATTACAATGGCAAACATTTCCATACTAAAGAATGGAAAGGCAAAAGCGATAAAAATATCTACGCTGACTAAACTCTGTGAAGCATTAGAGTGTCAGCCGGGAGATATCTTAGAATATCGGGAGAGAGAGGTTTAATGAAAAAACATTTTGTAATGGTTGGGATTATTTTGATTCTTATGTTTCAGATGAGTGCCTGCGGTTCAACTAATTTTTCGGAAGAAATTTCCGAAAAAACAGGAGTGGACGTATCCGGCGGGAAGGAAGTTACGGTTTCTGACACACATGGTGGTTTTCATGGAGATGGAACAACATATGTAGTCTTAGAGTTTTCTAGCGACAAACTGGAAGAGGATATAAAGAATAATGAGAAATGGAGTAGACTTCCACTTGATAAAGGAGCGGAAACTTTAGCATACGGAACCAGGAAGGAAACTGATGACACAATAGAAATCTTTGGTCCATATATGACAGATGATAAAGGAAATGGACTTATGACAAAAGTAGAAAATGGATATTATTTTTTATTTAATAAGCAGAATGGAAAAACAGGTATGACTCGTGAAGAGATTGCAAATGCGAGTTCACTTAACGTGATACTGGCGATTTATGATACGGATACACAAAGACTGTATTTCTGCGAGGAAGATACATAAAACTTTTAAACAGTAAAAATCTGCCGATAATTAAAATTACCGACAGATTTTTTGTTTACAAAAAGTTTGGCTTTATTTACCAGCCATCTGTTTTTCCTGTTCTTCGATCATTTTTTTAACCATATATCCGCCAACAGAACCATTCTGTCTTGATGTGAGGTCACCGTTATAACCGTCTGTTAATGGTACTCCAAGTTCACTTGCAACCTCATATTTGAATTTGTCTAATGCTGTTTTTGCTTCAGGTACAGCAGCCCTATTTGATGAACGACTTGTCATGATAATTTCCTCCTTTAAATAATGAAATAATTCTTTGTAACACTTTGTTGTTTTGTTACAAGGATAGTATGTGGAGAAATATTAGAATTAAACTAGTAATTCTTTCTTTTTTTGACAAAATTTGTATATATGTCATAGAGGAAAATACAAGATATTGCGATGTTAATTTCCGTTGCTTGCATATTCAGAACTTTCAACGTATAGTAAAGACAGTATCGATACAAAAATATTGTATAAAGAAGGTATGGACATGATTGGTGAAAATATTAAAAAATATCGTAGAAGAAAAGGAATGAGTCAGGAAGAGTTGGCGGTAAAACTTCATGTGGTGCGTCAGACGGTATCAAAATGGGAGCAGGCTTTATCAGTTCCGGACGCAGAAGTTTTAATGCGTATGGCTTCACTGTTGGAAGTATCTGTAAGCACGCTTTTAGGAAGTGAAATTGAAGATGAAAATAGTGAGCATTTAACAGAGAAACTGGCACAACTAAATGAGCAATTGGCGGAAATACAACGTGAGCAAATAGTTCAAAAGCGAGCAGGGGAGAAAATAGGAGTAGGAATAGTGACTTCAGTGCTGGTGGCATTGAATGTTATATCCTTTTCGGAATATGACGAGAGGCTCTTTGCCATGCTTTTAATTGCCTGTATCATGGTTTTTACGGGTATTGTTTCTCCAAAACTTCCATTTACAAGACATACCGATTTAAGACTGCCGTGGACGGTGCGGGATCAGGATACATGGAATGTGGCTCATAAAGTAATGGGGGTTATTTCATTGCCGATTGCCTGTCTATATGTGGGGTGCTCTCTGACAATAGCGGATTTTGAAGCGGTAACATTGTTTGCCATGCTATTGTGGATTGGTATTCCGGCAGTAATTTCTTATTGTTTCTATATGAAAAAATAATGTTAAAAACTATTGACAATATATTTGAAAATGAGTATATTATAGATGTGATTTAGTTGGTTACTTGACTAACAAACATACAAATAAACAGGTGGTGATATAGTGAACATAAATGCAAATATAGAAAAACCGATTTTTATTCAAATAGCGGAACAACTTGAAGATTCTATTTTTACAGGGGTATTTCCGGAGGAAAGCAAAATTCCTTCCACAAATGAAATATCCGCTTTATTGAACATAAATCCTCATACGGTTTTAAAAGGTATGAATATGTTAGTGGACGAAGAAATTATCTATAAGAAGAGGGGTTTGGGTATGTTTGTAAAAGAGGGAGCGGTTAAAAAGATAAAATCAAAACGCCAGGGACAGTTTTATGAACAATATATCGCAACATTGATTGAAGAAGCGTCTAAATTACAAATGAGCAAAGAAGAAATTATTTCATTAATAGAAAGGGGTTATGCACATGAACGCAATTCAAATTAAAAATGTCACAAAAAGATACGATAACTTAACAGCGGTCGATAATGTTTCTTTTTCTTTCGGATTCGGGAAAATCTATGGATTCTTAGGAAGAAACGGTGCAGGGAAGTCTACCCTTATTAATATTATTGCGAATCGTATTTTTGCCGATAGCGGTGAGGTTCTTATTGATGACATACCGGCAAAAGACAATATGCAGGTACATGAAAAAATTTTTTGCATGAGCGAATCTGACTTATATGATACAAGTTTAAAAATTAAAGACCATTTCAAATGGATTGAACGGTTCTATGATAGTTTTGACTTAAACAAGGCTTTTGAAATTTCTGAAAAATTTAATCTTGATACGAGTAAAAGATTTAAGGCATTATCCAAAGGTTATCAGTCAATTTTTAAATTAACGGTTGCTTTATCGCTTAATGTTCCGTATGTAATTTTTGACGAACCTGTTTTAGGTTTGGACGCAAACCATAGGGAGTTGTTTTATGATTTGCTTTTAAAAGATTACGAAGATAATGAGCGCACGATTATTATTGCGACACATTTAATTGAAGAGGTGGCGAATATCATCGAGGAGGTTGTGCTGATTGATAAGGGAAAAGTCTTGTTGCAAGAAAAAGTAGAGAACCTGTTGGAAACGGGATATAGTATTTCGGGAGTTGCCGGAGAAGTTGATGATTATTGTTCCGATAAAAAGGTTATCGGCTATGATGAGTTGGGAAATTTGAAAATTGCTTATATCTTAGGGGAGAAAACGCCATTATCTCCAAATAGTAACTTACAAATTTCGACAATGAACTTACAAAAATTATTCGTTAAAATAACAGAGAAAGGCGGTAAATAGTATGAAATATTTAAAATCGGTTGTTCAATATGAGTGCATGACTTCTTTTAAATATATATGGATCTTTTATGCTATACAGTATGCTATTGTCAGCCTTATCACACTTATTATTGGAATTAGTATGGGGACTTTTGAAAATATAGGAACAAATGCATTAGAAATAAATACATTGATTTATGTCAGCATTTTAGGTGTGTTGGGATTTAAAGAAGATTTTAAGATGTTGATACAAAATGGATTTACACGCAAATATATATTTGCTGCCACATTTTCTCTATTTTGTTTTATATCCGGAATAATGGCATTTGTAGATATGGCAACAGGTAATATTATTCATCATTTTAACGATAGATATATTTCTCTTTATGGTGGAATATATGGATATGGCAATTTATTTATGAACTGGTTATGGCTGTTTCTTGTTTATGTACTGATTTGCTGTTTATTATATTTAGTGATACTTGTAATCAATAAAGTTGGGAAAACTACATCAATTTATTTGGGGGTTATTCTTGGTGGTATTGTACTGCTGACAGTTGCGTTATTCAGATATGTATTTTCTGATGAAACTGTAAACAATATTTTGAAGTTTTTCATGAAAACAATGGGATTTATGGAAAGTGGAAGTGTAAACTATATCTTGCCTGTGCTGACACTATTTATATTGGTTGGTATTTTTAGTGTTGTATCTTTTGCAATTATACGCCATACGGAACTTAAGTGAGTAGGAGGTATTAAATAATGAGTAAAAAGAAGGTAATAGGGGTTATTGTAATAATTGGATTGCTGCTGATTGGTTGTGCAGTTGCATTTTTTATGAATAGAACAACTTATACATTAAATCTTCCTAAAGCAGACGATTTGAAGAGTATATCTTTAAGTAACCCAAATAAGGAAGAAGAAGTCACAGATATAAAAGAGATAGAAGATATGCTCTATGTGTTAAAAGAAAATGGAAGAACTACTAAAAAAGAAAGTATAAATGACTCTCCTGTTAATACAGAAGAGCCGATAAAAGTAGAGTTTAACTTTAAAAAAGAAGGCTCGTCAGTTGTATATATATATGAAGATGACGGAAAATATTATTTAGAGCAGCCGTACAATGGTATTTATCAAATTAGCGGTGATGAATATAATGATATAGCAAAATATTTTCAATAAACTTTAACAGGTATTTCAATTTGTGTTATATAGTCGTTCATATTGTCGATGACGAGTTCATTGATACCTGTTTCATAAGCATAACCGTGTAAAGTCAATCCTTGCTTGTTTGCGTAAGCGAGGATTTCTTTATATCTGTTGGAAAGTTTGTCCCAATTTCCCTGACAGAAAGCCCGAAGATATGTTCCGGCAGGCTGTAAATGCAGACCTTTCTTGGAGACGGGGTAAGGCATCTCGATATATAAAGCGGTATATTCGCTAAATTTCTTTTCATATAAGTTATCTACAGGAATCATAGCACCGTAGGAGGCATCATGCAGACGGCGAAGCTGATATTTTTTTGCCTCGGAAATAACCTGTTCGATTTCTTTTTCAAAAGGTAAATCTGCTGTCACATCGACTGACACCAGATAATGGCTTTGCTTTTCTATAAGAGTGATGGCAGACAAATCAAGAGAATGCAATGTTTCCATGTCTTTCTGATGATTTACTAAAACTTTTTGAATGGATTTCAGGTGGGAAATGGTCTGATTTAATTCCGTGATTTTTTCCTGTAGGAGACATTCAAAATTGTCGACCGTACGATTTCTCATAAATTTCCTGATTTCCTCAAGAGATACGTTCAATTCTCGCAGCATTAAAATAGTTTCCAATTCCGCACTTTGCTGATAACTGTAATATCTGTATCCGTTTTCTTTTATACAGGCAGGTTTCAATAAACCGATCTCATCATACCACATCAATGTTTTTTTGTTGATTTCGTGCAGAGCAGCAAACTGCCCGATTGTAAATAGTGTATTTTTCTCTTTTAACATAAATATCTCCTTGACTGTACAGTTACTGTACGGTTTATTATATGAAATATGAGAGAGAAAAACAAGATTTATTAGAAAATCGTGAAAAGGAGAAAGAAAACGTATGAGTGAACAGATAATTTTACGGGAATATCAGGAAACGGACAGACAGGCATTAGAGGATATTATACGGGAAACGTGGAAATATGATAGGTTTTGCTGTGCTAAGGTTGCAAAGAAAATGGCAAAGGTGTATTTAAACAGTTGTCTTATAGAACAGACTTTTACGAGAGTTGCGGTTATCAATCATATACCGGTTGGCATTATTATGGGAAAAAATATTCAAAAACATAAATGCCCATTAAAATTGCGGATAAAATGGCTGAAATCCATTGTTTCTCTTTTTGTATCAAAAGAGGGAAGAAAAATCTCCAAAATATTTGGTGGTGTGAAGGGGATTGACGAAGAACTGCTCGCTGACTGTGACAAAGAGTATAAGGGAGAGGTGGTGTTTTTTGCCATTAGTGAAAAATGTCGGGGAAAGGGATTGGGACGTAGACTATTTCAGACAGTTACAGATTACATGAAGTCACAACACATTTCTGAATTTTATCTCTTTACGGATACAAGTTGTAATTATCCGTTTTATGAACATTTGGGATTGATAAGACGGTGCGAAAAGAAGCAGGTCATAGATGTGAACGATGAAAAAGAAGAGATGACTTTTTTTATTTATGAGTATAAAATTTAAAATTGACAAAAAATTGACTTTTATATGATATAATTTTCCTAATCTCATTGATAAGGAGTAAAGGGAAATTGAAAGAAAAATATAAAATTTTAATTGTAGATGACGAGCAATCTATTTTAGATATGTTAAAGTTACAACTTGAATTTGAGGGGTACGCTGTTTTTACTGCCGGTAATGCGAAAGAGACTTTAGATAAAGTGTCGTATGGTCCGGACATTATTTTACTGGACATCAATATGGCCGGTATGAATGGTTTGGATTTATGCGCATCTATTCGGGATTTTATATCCTGTCCGATTATTTTTCTGACGGCGAGAGTATCAGAGCAGGACAAAATCAACGGACTCATGGCAGGAGGAGATGACTATATTACAAAACCATTTTCCGTGAATGAGTTGCTGGCGAGGATTTCGGCGCATTTGCGGCGGGAACAGAGAAGTCATAATAAAACAAAAAGCAAATTTTTGGAAGAACTCATTATTGATTATTCCGATAGAAGCCTTTATATCAAAGGGAACAAAATTGAATTATCAAATAAAGAGTTTGAAATCATACAACTATTATCTGCAAATGCAGGACAAGTATTTGACAGGGAAAAAATTTATGATTGTATTTGGGGAATTGACGGCAGTGGAGACAGTGTTGTTATTAAAGAGCATATACGAAAGATACGGTTGAAATTCAGTGAATTTACGGATAAAACCTATATTACTACAGTATGGGGAGTTGGATATAAATGGGTAAAATAAAAAATACATTTCAGAAGATGTCATTAAAAAAATCGCTGGTTATGCTGGCTGCACTCTGTCTTGGAGGTGTCAGTATATTGTCAATTATTACCATACTGATATTTTCTGACATGCAGCAGAAAATATTGGATACAAGGCCGATTGTTGTTACCGATTATACAATGAAAAATTATGAGGAAACGGGAAGTGAAACTACTGTTGTTCCTCAAAAATATATTTATAAAGAACTTTCAAAGGACAACCAAATATATTATTGGATCGTAACTATTCTTATGGTAATTTTGCCTGTTATCTATATTATAGCGGCTTCTTTGATGGTTGCTAAATTTTATTACAAATTGAAGTTACAGATACCGCTTCAAAATCTGAAAAACGGTATGTACCATATTTCGCAGCAGGATTTAGACTTTCAAATACAGTACACAACTGATGATGAGTTGGGAAAACTGTGTGATACATTTGAATGTATGAGAAATGAGATTCATAAAAGTAACTGCAAAATGTGGGATATGCTGCAGGAAAGAAAAGCATTGACCGCTTCAATTTCACATGACCTGAGAACTCCGATTACTGTGGTCAATGGTTATCTGGACTATTTGGAGAAATCAATGGAAAGAAAAATGCTGACAGAAGAACTTCTGCAAACAACAATAAAAAATATGGCAGGAGCAATGAGCAGATTAGAACGCTATGTAGACTGTGTGAAAGATATACAGAAAATGGAAGAAATTGAAATCAGAAAAGAGCAGTATAATTTAAAAGAGATAATTGCCGATATAACAAGAGAATTTTCCGTATTAGCGGCACAATACGGCAGAAAACTTATTATACATGACTTATCACAAGATGCTTTTATTGAAACGGACAAAGATATGTTGTCAAAAATTTTAGAAAATATTTTTGACAATGCACTCCGTTTTTCCACTGATAAAATAGTATTATCGATAGATGAAAAAAAGGATTATATTTGTTTTTCAATACAGGACGATGGTGTTGGATTTACAGCGGAAGAATTAAATTCCGCAACTTCTTTCTTTTACAGTTCGCCCACAAACGGTGGGAATTTTGGTATTGGCCTGTCTATTTGTAAAATACTTTGCGAAAAACTCGGAGGGAATATGTGCTTAGGTAACAACTTCGATTGCGGAGCAATTATAACTATCAAAATCAAAAAATAACTGAAAACTTTTCTGAAAATTGACTTTTCTATGAAATAATCTCCTTACAGAAAGCGTAAGGAGGTTTTTTATTATGGAAATTAAAATTGAACACTTGAACAAAAATTATGGAAAGCAAAGTGCATTAAAAGATATTTCTTTGCATATCCCTGTGGGCATGTATGGACTGTTAGGCGAAAATGGGGCTGGGAAAACAACACTCATGCGTATATTGGCAACGATGTTAGAACTGTCAACGGGAACGGTAAAAATAAATGGGATTGATATAAAAAACAAGAAAGAAATCCGAAAAATTATCGGTTATCTCCCACAGGAATTCTCGGTATATCCGAATATGAGTGTATATTCTGCGTTAGATTATCTTGGAATTTTGGCAGAACTTCCTAACAATATTCGCCGGCAACGTATCGATGAACTTTTAAAACAGGTAAATCTGGAACAGGAGAAAAATAAAAAATTTAAAAATTTGTCCGGTGGTATGAAACGCCGCTTTGGTATTGCACAGGCGTTGTTGAATAATCCGAAGATTTTGATTATTGATGAGCCGACTGCGGGACTTGACCCGGAAGAAAGACTGCGTTTCTATAATCTTCTTTCTGAACTGGCTATGGACAGAATTGTTTTATTATCTACACATATAGTCGGAGATATAGAAGCGACCTGCTCGAAAGTGGCTGTCTTATGTTCCGGTGAAGTTGTTTTTGAAGGACAGATTGAAAAGTTATTACAGTTAGGGAATGAAAAAGTCTATACGACTACGATTATGCAAAATGAGTTAAATAACTTTAAGAAGAAGTACCGTGTTATCAGTATTCATCAAAATGGAACAGATGTATCTTGCCGTTTTTTATCAAGCGCTTCTCCACAAAAAGACTGGGTTTCATGTCAACCTACGATAGAGGACAGTTATATGTATCTCTTATCATGTTTTAAGCAGGGGGTGGAATAAATGCTGTTTTTTAAAGAAGTGAAAAAAATTTGTTTCAGTTTGGTATATGTGCTGTTTATTGGACTGTTGCTATTTAGCTGGCATGACAATTTTTATGGTGTAACAAGTAAAGAAATATCGGCTTTGCAAGAAAATGATACGTCTATCTCTTCTGAACTGGCAGGTGGTTCGATTTTGAAAAAACCAGAGAAAGAGGCAGAAAGTTATGGAATGAAAAATAAAGAAGTACCGGAAAAAATTATGTGTGGCGGAACAGATATGCTGATTATTGAGTATTTGAAAAATTCCTATGCAACATACCCTTTCACTTATTACAAGGAAGTGGTTTTAAATGAAGATGAACAAAAAGAAATTCTAGATATAATCAAAAAAATAACAGGATTGAATGAACAGCAGATCAATAATCTTCCAGATGATTATTTTCCTGCTGTAAATGGAAATATTATTCACTTTGGAAGTGGCGAGGAACAAAGTAAAAGCGGAACTTTTTCATTTGAAATGGGAAACGATGAAGACATAACGACAAATAATGATTATACGAAACATTTTATAGCACAAGTTTCTTATGAAGAATTTCAAGAACTTATGAAGAAAGCGGAGAATATTATCGGGAGAGGTTCCAATTACTCAATGGAAATGCTGTCGGAGTATTACGGTCTGTCTGAAATGACTTATGAGGAAGCAATGGACGAATATAACAAGACAATTTATGATGATAAGGTATCTGTCGCTTTTGCAAGATTGTTTTGTGACTACCTGACAAGAGATTTAGGGTTATACCCTGTGTTCTTGGCAGTCATCTTCTGGCTAAAGGATAGACGAAACCGTATGAATGAACTGATTGACTGTAAACAGATTGGGACAACAAAACTTGTTACTGTTCGTTTCTTGGCAATGCTTTTTGCTGTCATGTTGCCGATAATTATTTTGAGTTTTGAGTCTTTCATACCGCTAATAAAATTTTCCGCAGATACGGGTATCGCAATAGATATGTTTGCTTTCCTAAAATACATTATATGGTGGCTATTACCGACGGCAATGATTGTTACCTCTTTGGGAATGTTTTTGACGATTTTAACATCTACTCCGATAGCCATTTTAATACAGTTTGCATGGTGGTTTATCGATACCTCTATGACAGCGTTATCGGGGGATACGAAAATATTTACGCTGATGATACGCCATAATTTGTTACGAGGTTCTGAAATCATAAATCAAGACTTTACCTTGATTTGCTTGAGCAGAACTCTGTTCGCGATTTTATCTTTCGTATTGGCGGGATTATCTATCGCAATATATAACAGGAAAAGAGGTGGAGAGTTGAATTATGATTACTTCTTACAAAAGCATTTTGGATTTTTTAAGAATAGATTTTCCTCTCGTCTTCAAAAATAGTCTGTTGTTGGGAATTGTATATTTATTTCTTATTCCTGTTATAAGAGGAACTTCAAATTTAGACGCCATTCATTCTGCAGATGTGTTCGGACAATCTTTAGTTTTAACAGGAGCCATTCTTTTGATACCGATAACAAAGTGGGAATTAGAAACAAGTGTTAAAGAAATCGTATGCACAAAAGCATGGTCGTATATAAAGAGTGTAAGTATTAGGCTGATATGTGGTTTTCTATTGATTACGGTTATGATTGTTACTTTCGCCTTTATAATGCAATTTAAGAACTGTGTATTCCCGTTTTGGGAGTATGTATCCGTAACAATTTTATATGCCGTTTTTCTGGGGATTTTAGGACTTTGCTTTTCACAGTTTGCGGGCAATGTGATTGTCGGGTATCTGGCAGTTTTAGGTTACTGGTCTCTTTGTCAATTTCGGATAATTTGTGAGGGGGATATGCTGTATATGTTTCCTTTTGTAAAAGGAATTATTGATATGGAGAGAGTGTGGATACTTTTGGGAACAGATATTGTACTGATAAGCAGTTTTCAGGTAATGGCGAAATGGTCGAAAAAGGACTTTTTTTGCCGCAAATAGGGAGTCAATGTTTGACATTTATTGATTAACTAATTATAATAAACGGGAAAAAGATAATTATCTCTTAGAGGAAGGAAATATATGAGAGTTATAGGCGGAAGTGCGAAAAGATTACAATTAAAAACATTGGACGGCTTAGAGACAAGACCGACAACAGATAGAATTAAGGAAACATTGTTTAATATGATTTCTCCGTATCTGTGTGACTGCATGTTTTTGGATTTGTTTAGCGGCAGTGGAGGAATTGGAATCGAGGCATTAAGCAGAGGAGCGAAAGAGGCTGTTTTTGTCGAAAACAATCCGAAAGCCATGCAATATATAAAAGAAAATCTGGCTTTCACGAAGTTGGATAAGAAAGCGGTTACAATGCAGACGGACGTCATAACGGCTCTGAAGAGGTTAGAGGGGACGACACAGTTTGACTATATTTTTATGGATCCGCCATATGCGAAAGGCTTGGAAGAACAGGTTTTAGAATATTTGGCAGAATCAGATTTGGTAAATGAAGATACGGTTATTATTGTAGAGGCTGCAAAGGAAACAGAATTTACCTATTTGGAAAGATTCGGTTTTTACATTATAAAAACGAAAGAATATAAGACAAATAAACACCTGTTTATTGAGAGAGAGCGAGGCGAAGAAGTGTGCTAAGAGCGATTTACCCGGGAAGTTTTGATCCAGTGACTTTGGGACATATGGATATTATTAAGCGTTCCTGTAAAATTGTAGATGAGTTAATTGTGGGAGTGTTGAATAATAACGCAAAAACTCCGTTGTTTTCTGTGGAAGAACGTGTTAAAATGTTGAGAGAAGCAACGAAGGAATTGAAAAATGTAAAAGTAGTAGAGTTTGAAGGTCTTTTGGTTGATTTTGCCAAGGCAATAGATGCAAAGGTTGTCATAAGAGGGCTTCGTGCCATCACTGATTTTGAATATGAATTGCAGATGACACAGACAAATCATAAATTAGAGCCGGACGTAGAAACTTTATTTCTGACGACAAGTATAGAGTATTCCTTTTTAAGTTCCACAACAGTAAAAGAAGTCGCTGCTTTTGGAGGAGATATTACTCAATTTGTTCCGGAAGTAGTTGTAAAAGAAATAGAAGAAAAGATGAAGTAAAAGGAGAGTATAAATTATGAGTAGTCGTATTGAACAAATTATTGAAGAAATCGAAGAGTACATTGACAGTTGTAAGTTTCAGGCATTGTCTACTTCAAAAATCATTGTAAACAAAGAGCAGATTGATGAATTGTTGCGTGAACTTCGCATGAAGACGCCTGATGAGATTAAGCGTTATCAGAAGATTATCGCTAATAAAGATGCGATTTTGGCCGATGCACAGGCGAAAGCACAGAGTATGATTGAAGAAGCGCAGATTCAGACAAATGAACTTGTAAGTGAACATGAGATTATGCAGCAGGCATACGCACAGGCAAATGAAATTGTTATGACTGCAACAGATCAGGCGCAGGAGATTCTTGACAATGCAACAAATGATGCCAACGATATCCGCATCGGTGCAATGCAGTATGCCAACGATATTTTGGCGAATGCAGAAGGAATTATTGCGCATTCATTAGACACATATACAACAAAATATGAAAGCCTGATTAATTCTTTGCGCGAATGTTACGAAGTAGTTCGTACAAACCGTGCAGAATTAGAAGTGCCTGACAAATCAGACAGAGGAATTGAATCTGAGTTTGGAAACGAAAATACAAATACGTTATAAAATAAAGTAAAGATAGACAAGGGAAAGAAGACTGGTTACCATAGCGGTAATCAGTTTTTCTATTGTATAGGAAACAATGGAAAGCCCTGTTCCTTCTAACATGCATTTTGTCTGAGCAATGGAACACAGACCTCCAAAAGAAACGAGAGCCATTACTAAAATGAAAGAAAGAGGAAAAGAATGACATAGCGAAATAATCATCGGAATACCGTTTGTGATTTCAAGTGACGGCAATACAAATGTTGTCCAAAGTGGTGAAGAACACGGAATTTCTCTCAAAAGTGTAATCAATACGGAAAAAAGAATAATGTATCCGCCTACTTTTGTTATCATTTCAAATCCGTTCATAATGGTACTGTCCAATATTTGAAAGTGAAAGTAAAAGTGTGGAGACGTAAGAGCAGAAGAGGAATAGTGTTTTTCCTCTTTTAAGTAGTAAATGCGGAAAAGAAAACTGCACAGTATGGGCGAGAGAAAAAGAATGAGAAGCGAAGGAATAAGCAGATTTTCCTGTTTTAGACTTTTCAGAACCACATAATTCATAATAAACATGGGGCTTGTATTATTGCAGAAAGAAAGCAAGTACGAGCCTTCTTTTTTGGAGATTTTTCCACTTCGCACTAAATCCGCCGTGACTTTTGCGCCCATAGGGTATCCGCAGAGAAATCCTGTTAAGATAGCAAAAGTTCCGTTAGCACTCACATGAAAAAGAGGGCTTAAGATGGGGGATAGACATTTGGAAAAATAGAACATAGTATTTGTGCGGACGAGAAGGTTCGTAATAATCATAAAAGGAAAAAGTGTAGGAAGAATAATCTGAAACCAGAGAAGGAGTCCTTCACTTGCGCCTGAAAAAGTTTCGTTTGGTTTTACAAGCATAAAAAAGAATATACTGATGAGAGCGAAAGGAAGAAGTTTGCGTTTCATTGAAAATGTCTCCTGTTTTGTACAATATAGAAAAAATATATGATAATACTTGATTTTTTATGTACAATATGCAAGAATGAAATTAGAATTTTTGGCAAGGAAGGGAAAAGAAATGGCATTAGAGAATTTAGAACCAAAAGTAGTATTTCATTATTTTGAAGAACTGACAAAGATTCCACACGGAACCTATAACACAAAAGAGATTAGTGACTATTGTGTAAATTTTGCAAAAGACCTGGGGCTTGAGTATATGCAGGACGAAACCAATAATGTCATTATTAAGAAAGCCGGAACGAAAGGCTACGAGAATGCAGAACCGATTATTATTCAGGGGCATTTAGATATGGTATGTGAGAAAATACCGGGATCAGCACATGATTTTACAAAGGATCCGCTTGATGTTTACGAGGAAGACGGAATGGTTCAGGCAAGAGGAACGACACTGGGAGGAGATGACGGCATTGCGATTGCGTATGCAATGGCTATACTTGCAAGTGATGATTTAGAACACCCTCCTATCGAGGCAGTGTTTACCGTAGATGAAGAAGAAGGAATGGGAGGAGCAAATGCGATTGATTTATCCGTATTGAAAGGGCGCATGCTGCTCAACCTTGATTCTGATGTAGAGGGAACGATTGTAGCAGGCTGCGAAGGCGGTTATGAGAATGTAATCAGGATTCCTATTGAGAGGGAAGAAAAGGAAGGAACGCTGATATCTATCTGCATCGGCGGATTGAAGGGCGGACACTCCGGACTGGAAATTCATGAGCAACATGGCAACTCAAATAAATTAATGGGAAGACTGTTAATGACATTGGCGGCAGAGGACGTAGACTTTTCTCTTGTAGAATTCAACGGCGGTTCAAAACCGAATGTTATCACTTCACTTACTGAGGGTAAGATTATTCTCTGTCCTGAGTTGGTGCAGAAAGCGAAAGAAGTGATTCAGGAATGCGAAGAAGTGATGAAAGAAGAGTTTGGTCAGGACGAACCGGATTTGACTATCACGGTTTCGGAAGAGGCAGGACAGAAAGTAAACGCCATGACGAAAGAAAGTACAAAGAAAACTGTTTTCCTTGTTACGGCAACTCCTGACGGAGTACAGTGTTTCAGCAGAAACATTAAAGGACTTGTGGAAACTTCTCTAAATTTGGGTATTGCAAAGACGGAAGAGAAACAGGTTACTGCTGTTTATCGTGTGAGAAGTGCCGTACAGAGCAAGAAAACCAATATGAAAAAAGTTCTTGCCATGTGGGCAGAATATTTAGGAGGAACACCTTTGGTAGAGGGAGAATATCCGGCATGGGCATACAAAACAGACTCAAAAATTCGTCCGATTGTAGTGGATACATATAAAGAATTATTTGGAAAAGAACCGATAGTAACAACTATTCACGCAGGATTGGAATGTGGATTGTTCGCAGGAAAACTGAAAGGATTGGACTGCGTCTCCATCGGACCGGAGA
Organism: Lachnospiraceae bacterium; assembly: GCA_902381685.1. GTDB lineage: Bacteria > Bacillota > Clostridia > Lachnospirales > Lachnospiraceae > Faecalimonas. The sequence continues at coordinate 940,796 of LR698958.1, forward strand.
TGCTTAGCATTCACTCTCCAAATGAGAAACTGAGTGTTGCTTCTACACAGCGTACTTGGGAACTTTTGAAAGGTATTTTGAAAAACTGTAAATAGCAGTGAAAAATTTCATATAGGAAACGTATAGAAACATATAGTAATACAAAAAGGAGATTTCCATGCAAAGAAAAATGGGCGGAAATTTACTCCTTCTTGTATTACTATTTTCTTTTTTTATCGTATTGGGAAAACATAAAATCATAAGTCTGAGTCAGATGAACAGGTTAAATGAAAAAACGGTTACTTCTGAAGAATTCAGAAAACAACAGTTAGACAAAGGAGTATTAAGTGTTCTTGAAAAAGAAGAAAACAAAGGCAAAATAGCGGGGCTGTATTTGTTGGAAAGCAGGTTCTCAGAACAAAACTTCTCCGAAAAAAATAAAAGGAACACATATAAACAATTATATATGAAATGGGCGGTAAATAAAGAATGGACGGAATACCACAAAGTCTGTAAAGCAATCTGGAATGATCTGAAATATTTCCCTGTTCCTAAATCCTCTCAAAATAAAAAACTTACCGTATCCTATGTGGACAGTTGGCAGGCAAAGAGAACATACGGAGGAGAAAGAGGACATGAGGGAACGGATATTATGGCGAAGAAAAATGTGGCGGGAGTGTATCCGGTTGTAAGTATGACGGACGGTATCGTTTCGGAGAAAGGGTGGCTTGAAAAGGGAGGATATCGTATCGGGATTACAGGAAGTTCGGGAGGATATTTTTATTACGCACATTTAGATTCCTACAGTGATTTAAAAGTGGGACAGAAAGTTAAGGCAGGCGAAGTATTGGGTTATATGGGAGATACCGGATACGGAAAAGAGGGGACGAAGGGAAAGTTTCCCGTGCATCTGCATGTGGGAGTTTATTTTTATAAGAACGGAAAAGAGATAAGTGTAAATCCGTATTGGCTTTTGCGCTATTTGGAAAATCACAAATTAAAATATGCTTTCTCCTAGTCAAAGCAAATGAAATTATGTTATACTAGATGCTGATATGAAGGAGGAAAAGATGAATTTACCAACTATATTTGAAGAAAAAATGAAAATGTTATTGGGAGAAGAATTCTCCGATTATATAAAATGTTATGACGAGCCGAGATTTTACGGTTTGCGTGTCAATACAAAGAAAATCAGCGTAGAGAAATTTAAAGAAATCTGTCCGTTTGAAATCAGACCGATTCCCTGGATTGAAAACGGATTTTATTATGACGGAGATAAAGTGCAGCCTGCGAAACACCCTTACTATTTTGCGGGATTATATTATCTTCAAGAGCCGAGTGCGATGACACCTGCCAACAGACTTCCGATAGAGCCGGGAGATAAAGTGCTAGATGTCTGTGCCGCACCGGGCGGAAAGGCAACTGAACTTGGAGCAAAATTAAAAGGACAGGGCGTACTGATTGCCAATGACATAAGTAATTCCAGAGCGAAAGGGCTGTTGAAAAACATTGAAATTTTCGGTGTTGGAAATGTGCTTGTCTTAAGTGAAGAGCCGGGAAAACTGGAAGAATATTTTCCGGAATACTTTGACAAAATTTTAATTGACGCCCCATGCTCGGGAGAGGGAATGTTCCGAAAAGACAAAAAGATGGTGAAGGCGTGGGAAGAACACGGACCGTCATTTTTTGCTAAAATTCAGAGAAGTATCGTTATGCAGGCTGCAAGAATGTTGAAACCGGGAGGAATGATTTTATATTCTACCTGTACTTTTGATGCGGAAGAAAATGAGGGAACAATAGAATATTTATTAAAAGAATGCCCTGAGTTTTTCCTGAAAGATATCGTGCCATATGAAGGGTTTGCGCAAGGGAAACCGGAAGTTACGGAAAGTAAGTTAGAAGATTTCAGAAAAACCGTTCGTATATGGCCGCATAAGATGCACGGGGAAGGGCATTATCTTGCCCTGCTGCAGAAAGGTGAGAGACGGGAAGAAGACGGCGTTGTAAAGAAACAAAAGAAGGCAAAAAAGGTTCCGACAGAGTTAGAAGAGTTTTTCAAAGACGTAACATGGGAAATGGACTGGAGCAGACTCGAAATTCATGGGGAGAGAGTTTACTATATGCCGGAAAATCTTCCGAATGTAAAGGGGATTCGTTTCTTAAGAACCGGCTTATATTTGGGAGATGTGAAAAAGAACCGTTTTGAACCTACGCAGGCATTTGCTATGTGCCTTAAAAAAGAAGAGTATGCTCATACGCTCTCTTTGCCGGCAGATGATGAGAGAGTGATAAAATATTTGAAAGGTGAAACACTGGAAGTAGATGACTTGGTTTCTCCGAAGGAAAAAGGCTGGCAGTTAGTCTGCATTGAAGACTACCCGCTTGGCTGGGGTAAACTTTCTAATGGAACGCTAAAGAATAAATATTTGCCGGGTTGGAGATGGCAGTCAGCATGATGAGATTAGATAAATATTTATGTGAGATGAATGTGGGAAGCCGTTCGGAAGTAAAAAAATATATCCGTCAGGGAAGAATAACCGTGGACGGCAAAACAGCGGTAAAGCCGGAAGAAAAAATAGATGAACATTCTCAAAAAGTTTGTGTGGACAGTCGTGTGATAGGGTATGAGGCGTTTGAGTATTATATGCTTTATAAACCGTCCGGGGTTGTCTCGGCGACAACGGATAGAAAAGAAAAAACGGTATTGGATTTAATTGAAGAGAAAAAACGAAAAGATTTATTTCCCGTAGGAAGACTGGATAAGGACACGGAAGGGCTGCTTCTTATTACGAATGACGGAGAGATGGCTCATCGTCTGCTGTCACCGAAAAAGCATGTAGATAAAGTGTATTATGCTAAAATAGACGGGAAAGTGACGGAAAGAGAAGTACAGATATTTTCGGAGGGACTTTCCATCGGAAACGATGAATATGCGAAACCTTCCGCATTGAAAATCTTAAAAGAAGGGAATATTTCAGAAATTGAACTGACAATACAGGAAGGAAAATTTCATCAGGTAAAGCGAATGTTTCACGCTGTGGGAATGGAAGTGATTTATCTGAAAAGGATTTCTATGGGAAATCTTGTGTTGGACGAAAGTCTGAAAAAAGGAGAATATAGACGGTTGACGGAGAAAGAGGTTGAACAGTTATGTTAGAAAATATCAAAGCAGTTATTTTTGATTTGGACGGTTCTCTTGCGGATTCCATGTGGGTATGGACAACAATTGATATGGAATACATTAAAGAGTATCAGTTGGAAGTACCGCCTCATTTCTATACGGATATGGAAGGAAAAAGTTTCACGGAGACGGCACAGTATTTTTTGGAAACTTTTCCATGCCTTCCATTAACTTTGGAGGAACTGAAACAGGATTGGGTAAACAGGGCATATGGTAAATATACGAAAGAAGTAAAATTAAAAGAAGGTGCGCTGGAATTTCTGCAGATGCTGAAAGAAAAGGATATTCGTACGGGAATTGCCACAAGCAACGGAAGACAGTTGGTGGAAGAGTTTTTAAGGGCGAATCACATTGATACCTTTTTTGACACTGTGTGGACATCATGTGATGTGTGCATTGGAAAACCTGCGCCGGACGTCTATCTGAAAGCGGCAGAAAGTTTACAGACTTCTCCTGAAAACTGCCTTGTGTTTGAAGATGTCCCGATGGGCATTTTGGCCGGAAAAAACGCAGGTATGAAAGTCTGTGCAGTGGAAGATGAATTTTCTAAAGTGCAGGAAAAAAAGAAAAGAGAACTGGCAGATTATTACATACAGAATTATAACGATATTCAAAATAAAACCTACGAGGTACTATAAATGCAACATGGATTTTTACCAATTTCAAAAGAAGAAATGAAACAGAGAGGGTGGGAACAGGTAGACTTTGTCTATGTATCAGGGGACGCCTATGTAGATCACCCGTCTTTTGGGCATGCGATTATTACGCGTGTTTTGGAGGCGCACGGATATAAAGTCGGGATTATTGCCCAGCCGGACTGGAAAAATAAAGAGAGCATTATGGTCTTTGGCGAACCTAGACTTGGCTTTTTAGTTTCCAGCGGAAATATGGATTCAATGGTGAACCATTACACCGTGTCCAAGAAAAGAAGAAAAGCGGACGCATTTACGCCGGGCGGAGTTATGGGAAAACGTCCTGACTATGCGGCTGTAGTATACAGCAACCTGATTCGTCAGGTTTATAAGAAAACACCGATAATTCTCGGTGGAATTGAGGCGAGTCTCAGAAGGCTTGCGCATTATGATTATTGGAGCAATAAGTTAAAACGCTCCATTTTGCTTGACTCCGGTGCGGATATTCTCTCATACGGTATGGGAGAGCGCTCCATCGTGGAGATTGCTGAGGCTTTGGACAGCGGTATGGAGGTGTCGGATATTACTTATATTGACGGAACGGTGTGCAAAGTAAAAAGTCTTGACTGCGTCTACGATGCGATTACATTGCAGTCGTATGATGAACTGCAAAAGGACAAGTTAAATTATGCGAGAAGTTTTTATGTACAGTATTGCAACACAGATCCGTTTACAGCGAAGAGGCTTGTAGAACCGTATGGAGAGCATCTCTATATTGTACAGAATCCTCCGTCTAAACCGCTAAGTCAGTCGGAGATGGACAGAGTATACAGTTATCCGTATATGAGGACATATCACCCTTCCTACGAGGAACTGGGCGGTGTTCCGGCGATTGAAGAAGTAAAATATAGTCTGATTAGCAACAGGGGGTGTTTCGGTGCATGCAGTTTCTGTGCATTGACATTCCATCAGGGAAGAATCATTCAGACGAGAAGCCATGAATCTCTCATAGAGGAAGCAAAAAAATTTATTTGGGATAAAGATTTTAAAGGATATATACACGATGTCGGGGGACCTACGGCAAACTTTAGAGCGCCGGCCTGTGAAAAACAGTTGACACACGGTGCGTGTAAAAATAAACAGTGCCTGTTTCCAAAACCGTGTAAAAATATGAGGGTAGACCACAAAGACTATTTGCGTCTGCTCCGTAAATTAAGGGAATTACCGAACGTGAAAAAAGTATTTATCCGTTCAGGTATCCGATTTGACTATTTAATGGCGGATAAAGATGATACCTTTTTTAAGGAATTGTGTGAACATCATGTCAGCGGGCAGTTAAAAGTTGCTCCTGAACATATATCCGATGCGGTCTTACAGAAGATGGGTAAACCGGAAAACAGTGTCTATCAGGCATTTACAAAAAAATATAAACAGATTAATGAGAGAATAGGAAAAAATCAGTTTTTGGTTCCGTATTTGATGTCCTCTCACCCGGGTTCAACGATGAAAGAGGCGGTGGAACTTGCGGAATATTTACGCGATTTAGGATATATGCCTGAGCAGGTGCAGGATTTCTATCCGACTCCGTCGACCATTTCTACATGTATGTACTACACGGGAGTGGATCCGCGCACAATGGAAAAAGTTTATGTGCCGGTAAATCCGCATGAAAAAGCAATGCAGAGAGCGTTAATCCAATATCGGAATCCGAAGAACTATGACCTCGTCTTAGAAGTGTTGAAAGTGGCGGATAGAATGGATTTAGTCGGTTATGATAAAAAATGTCTTATCAGACCAAGACAACAGAAACAGCAGCAATGGGAGAAAACGCATCAGCAGCCGCAGAATAAAAAACCGAGAAAGAAAAAGGCAATTCGAAATGTGCATAAAAAGAAAAATAAATAGAAGGGGAGAATGAAAAGATGAAAATTGCAATGATAACAGGGGCTTCTTCAGGATTTGGAAGAGAATTTGTGAGACAAATTGACGGTTTATATAAGGAACTTGACGAAATCTGGGTGGTTGCCCGAAGAGTCGAAAGACTTCATGAATTACAGAGCAGAACGATGACAAAACTGCGTGTTTTTGGTGGAGATTTGCTTGAAGAAGAAATTTATCAGGAAATTTCAGAAGCGCTTTCTGACGAAAACCCAAATATCAGAATGCTTGTAAATGCAGCGGGCTTTGGAAAGATGGGGACGGTGGAAGAGATTGATGAAAAGACACAGTTGGAGATGATTGACACAAACTGCAGATCTCTTACCCGCATGACAAAAATCTGTCTTCCATATTTGACAAAAGGAAGCCGCGTAGTCAATATCGCTTCGGCGGCAGCGTTTTGCCCACAGCCGTCGTTTGCCGTATACGCGGCAACAAAATCTTATGTGTTGAGTTTCAGCAGGGCGCTGCGGGCAGAACTTGAAGACAGGGAAATTTATGTTACGGCCGTATGTCCGGGACCTGCAAAGACAGAGTTCTTTGACATTGCCGGAATGAGTGCGAACATTTTGAAGAAAATGACGATGGCACAACCTGAGAAAGTGGTAAAACAGGCTCTTATAGATGCGAAAAACAGAAAAGAAATTTCTGTTTATGGCGGAGCAATGAAAGGGGCAAGAGTCTTGACAAAAATAATTCCTCACAAAATTGCTGTAGAGGTAATGAAACAGTTTTAAAAGGCAGGCGAGACGAAGATGAGGATAGCAAAAGGAAAATCCGGTTATATACAGTCGAAGAAAAAATGGGAAATCACAAAAACCTGTCTGGAGTTTGGCATGGTTCTTGCTGTGTTTCTTACCGGATATTTTACGACAAAAACGAGATTAAACCTATTGACGGTGGCAGCGGTTCTCGGCTGCCTTCCGGCTGCAAAAGCGTTGGTAGGGGTTATCATGCTTTTTCCGCATCACAGTATGGAGCGGGAAAAAGTAGAGGAAATTGAGGAAAAAGCGCCTACACTTGTGAAGGCGTATGACATGATTTTGACAAGTTACGAAAAAATTATGCCGATAGACAGTATTGTTATTTTTGAAAATATTGTGTGCGGATATTCGGGAAGCAATAAAATTGATGTGAATGATACCGCATCATATATTAAAAAAATGTTGAGGAATAATCAGTATGACAAAGTGTCCGTAAAGATTTTTACTGACTATAAGACATATATGACAAGGGTAGAGGGTATGGAAAATATGGCTGTAGCGGAAAGAAAATCTTCTCAGGAACATGAAGAAGGAATCAGGAGAACAATATTGAGTTTATCAATGTAAAAGAGAGGAAAAAAGATGCAGGAAATTCAAATTGCAGCAAATGAGGCAGGACAGCGCTTAGATAAATTGTTGGCGAAATATTTAAGTGAAGCCCCAAAAAGTTTTTTATATAAAATGCTCCGCAAAAAAAATATTGTTTTGAATGGAAAAAAAGCGTCGGGAAACGAAAAACTTGTGGCAGGAGACAGTGTAAAACTGTTTCTGTCAGACGAAACCATTCAAAAATTTTCTAAAGAAATTACGGTTTGTAAATCTAATACGAAACTGGACATTCTTTATGAAGATGATGATATTTTGCTTGTCAATAAACCTGCGGGAATGTTGTCTCAAAAGGCGGAGGCGAAAGATATTTCCCTTGTGGAACATCTTATTTCCTATCTGTTGGAGAGCGGACAGTTGACGCGGGAGAACCTAAAAAGTTTTAAACCGTCCATATGTAACCGATTGGATAGAAATACAAGTGGTCTTGTTGTGTGCGGCAAAAGTTTAAAGGGACTTCAGACAATGGGGCAGTTATTTAAAGAAAGAAAACTAAAAAAATACTATCGCTGTATCGTGGCGGGAAATGTTACGGAAAAGCAATATGTAAAAGGTTATCTCATAAAAGACGAAAAGAAAAATCAAGTGACGGTAAGTGATACATATTTTCCGGAAAGTCAGGAAATAGAAACGGAATACAGACCGATTCAACAACTTAAACAGGGAACTTTGTTGGAAGTACATCTGATTACGGGAAAAACACATCAGATACGAGCGCATTTGGCTTCCCAAGGACATGCCGTTATAGGAGATTATAAATATGGCAGCAGAGAAATTAATGACAGATATAAAAAAGAATATCAATTATCCCATCAACTTTTACATGCATACAGATTAGAAGTGCCTAAAACAAAAGAATTACCACAACTTTCCGAAAAAATGTTTGTCGCACCTTTGCCAAAACAATTTCAAAAAATAATAGAAGGTGAAAGCAGATAAAATGGGAACTTGGAATTCAAGAGGACTTAGAGGTTCTACGTTAGAAGATTTTATTAATCGAACGAATGAGAAATACTTAGAAAAAGGGCTGGCATTAATACAAAAAATTCCAACACCGATTACACCGGTAAGAATTGATAAAGAACACCGTCACATTACTTTGGCCTACTTTGAGCAGCAAAGTACGGTGGATTATATCGGAGCGGTTCAGGGGATTCCGGTTTGTTTTGATGCAAAAGAATGCAGTGCGGGAACATTTCCGCTGCAAAACATACATGAACATCAGGTTACTTTTATGAAAAACTTTGAAAAACAGGGCGGAATCGCATTTTTGCTGATTTACTACAGTGAGAAAAATATTTTGTATTATATGCGGCTAAAAGAACTGCTGCAATACTGGGAGCGTTCTTTAAACGGTGGGAGAAAAAGTTTTCGATTTGATGAACTGGACAGCGAATTTTTCCTAACCCTTTCTAGTGGTTGTTTTGTACCATATTTGAATGCGATACAAAAAGATTTGGATATGAGAGAAATTGCTGACCGGATAGGAGAAAGGCATGAGTTATAAAAGATTAATTCCATGTATATTCATATATAATGGAAAAGCGGTAAAATGGTTTAACGACAAAGAGATTCTTACGGAAAATGTTGTCGAACTGGCACAGCGCTATAGTAACCAGGGCGCTGATGAATTGCTTGTTTTCGACTTGTCCGACAACGATGAAGAACATACAGAGTCTATAGAGTTAATTCAAAAAATGAACAGAGTCATTCCCATTCCGATGATTGCCGGAGGAAACATAAAACGGCTGGAAGATGTGAAACAGATTTTATATGCGGGTGTAAAACGTGTAATGTTGAATTTTTCCAAACCGGATATGTTTTCGTTGGCACAGGAAGCGGCAAACCGTTTTGGAAAAGAGAAGGTTGCCGTATCCTTAAATGATTTTGACGCATTATTTAAACAGCAGCAATTGATCGAACAGTACAGCAGTGAATTGATTTTCATGCATCGTTTGGATTTGGACTCTGTAATGAATATAACAAATATTCCGTGTATTATCGTGACCGATACGGTTCGGGAAGAGGAATTGTTTAATATACTCAGATGTCCCGGAGTGAAAGGACTTTCGGGAAGATTTGTGAGCAATGTGGAAATGGATTTTTCCCAATTTAAAGATAAATGTGCGGAGAGGGATATCAAAATCACTTCCTTTGAGAGTCTTATGGATTATTCCGAATTCCATACAGATGTAAACGGCATTCTTTCCGTTATTACACAGGATTACAAAACGGGTGAAATCTTATCCGTGCGGAAAATGAATCGGGAAGCATTTGAGACAACCGTAAAGACGGGGAAAATGACTTACTATAACCCGGATTCATGCGGTATGGAAAGCAAATCGAATCAGTACGTAAAATCCATGACAGTTAATGAATCAAGAGATACATTGCTTGCAAAAATTGATTTTAGGGAGAAAACAGCGACTGTTTTCACACAAACTTTAATCGGAAGTGACAAAAGTGAAAAGAATCCTTTACAAATATTTGAGTATGTCTATCAGACTATTTTGGAGAGAAAACAAAATCCGAAAGAAGATTCATATACAACATATTTATTTGACAAAGGAATAGATAAAATTTTAAAGAAAATAGGGGAAGAGGCAACTGAGATTGTCATTGCGGCCAAAAATCCAAGTCAGGACGAATTAAAAGGGGAGTTCATAGACTTCCTGTATCACGCTATGGTGCTTATGGTGGAAAAAGGCGTTACCTGGGAAGAACTTACGGAAGAAATGGCAAAACGGTAAATTCTAAACCGGAACAAAAGGCATATACTTTATTAGGAGTATATGTCTTTTTGTATTGCCGCATATTCGATAAAACGGAAGTAGGAATGGAGGTAAAAGCATGAATGAAACGGAAAAGAGAAGAAGACAACTTCTTGAAGAAACGAGAAGAAAATATGGGGATACAAGGACGCCGCCGGCTGTCCACCCACGGTATGGAGCGATTTATTCGGATTTGTACGAGGGGAAACAAGCGCAAAATGACGGACTTTTCATGCGCACAATTATTGCAGTGCTGCTGTTTGCTCTGTTTGTGGCAATGGATTACAGTGGGGAGAAGGTGGCTACAGTGGACAGCAAGCGAGTTGTGCGGGAAATACAGGCGGAAATGGGCGATTAAGGTTGAAGTTTGCGGGTCGGGTTTGTATAATATATAGTAGTTGAAAATAGAAAAATTATTTGTATAGGTTATCAAAGGAGAGGATAAAAATGAGGTACAAAGAGTTTAAAGACGGAGTTCAGTTATCAAGATTGGGAATGGGTACAATGCGTTTACCGATACTGGACAATGACAATGCAAAAATTGATTATGAGAAGGCAGCGAAACTGGTTGATGACTGTATGGAACAGGGTGTCAACTATTATGACACAGCCTACATTTATCATGGTGGAAAATCCGAAGAATTTCTTGGAAAAGCATTGGCAAAATATCCACGGGAAAGTTTTTATGTGACTGATAAATATAATTTTCAGGCAGAGCCTGATTATCGTAAACAGTTTAAAGAGCAGTTGTCACGTTTAAATATGGATAGAATAGACTTCTACCTGCTCCATAGCATACAGGATTCATTTGCGGACGAAATGATTGGAAATGGGTGCATTGAATATTTTGACCAGATGAAAAAGGAAGGCAGAATCGGATACTTAGGTTTTTCATTCCACGGCTCTCCGGAGGTGATGAAGAAATTGCTGCCGCTTTATCCGTGGGATTTCGTACAAATTCAATTAAATTACTATGACTGGTACTTTGAAGATGCGAAGGAATTATATGAAATGCTTGCAGAAGCAAAAATACCGGTTATGGTTATGGAACCGGCACACGGCGGACTGTTGGTAAATCTGACTGAAGATGCGGCGAAAGAATTGAAAGAATTAAATTCGGAAAATTCAATTGCCTCATGGGCAATGCGCTGGGTGATGAGTCTTGACAGTGTTCAGGTTGTACTGAGCGGAATGTCTGATGAAAATCAGGTAAATGACAATGTGAAAACATTTGCAGAGGCAGATCCTCTGACAACAGAAGAGCAGGAAAGAATTGAAAAGGCGGCAAAAATTCAGCATGCAGCAATTACAATTCCTTGTACGGCATGTAATTATTGTACGCCAAACTGTCCAAAAGGACTGGACATTCCGACTTTATTGAAGTGTTATAATGAGGCGAAGATCGGCGGTGCGTGGAGAGTACGCCACCTGAAAGATATGCCGGAAGAAAAAGGTCCGGCAGGCTGTATCGGCTGTAAAGCCTGTACAAGACATTGTCCTCAGGGCTTTGAGATTCCTAGATATATGGAAGAGTTAGCGAAGATGTTGGAAGAAGTGTAGAAAGTTAAATGTTTATGAAACCAGATTTCATGTCAGGGTGGAGTTTGATTTTCTTAATACAACAATGGAGCGGGGTATAAAATCCCGCTCCAAAACTATTGGCTTTGAACCATTTTATTTTGTATTTAGTGTGCAATTTTCAAAAACTTTTGTCACTGGAACTTCTGCATTCACGGAGGCATTTTCGATTTCAATAGAATATGTTTTATGAATCAGACAATTTACAGGATCTTCGGTAGCAATTACTACTGCAAGTCTATGACCTGGTTCTACTGTATATCTTGTCGCATTCAAATATACATGGTAATTATGGTATTCACCTTTTTTAAGTTTTATACTATTCGTCGCTGTTTCTGGCTCATAACCTGCTTCTGGATTACAAAGGTCTGCAAAAGCACGTGTAATAACTCGATAGTTTTTATGTACTGTGGAAAATTCGACTTCGTTAAATGCCGGAAGATCCCCACCGTTTATAATTCCATTTTCTTTTACAGTAACGACTGGTATGATATTTCGTTCAGGATCTACAGTCTGAATGCTATCAAATTTTTCGTCACAAACATCGCAGAGAAGAACCGTAATTTCAACATCGTCCATTTTTCCAGAAATAGCAGAGGAGCCAAGTTTCATTGTGAGAATATCAGCATCATTTCTGTTCTCAGGATTAAAGTCATTTTCAACATCTCCATCTTTTAGTGCTGCTTTTAGGTTGACGCAAATAGTACCCTGTATAGTCATAGGCTTTTTAAATGGAGCAGTGACATAACGTTTATTCATATTTGTAGATTTTTGGGCTACAATATCATCAAAGTTTTCTGCACTGATATTTGCTTTTTCCCAGTCTGTATCAATAACAGTAACACCTGTTTCTGCACTTTCAAGTTTTATAGTATGTTCTGTTGTCCATGAATGTTCTGTTTCCCATTTTTTTTGATTAATATTATCTTGCGCCAAAACTGTAGGCATAGTTTCAGCATTATTGTCTATACCGTATAGATAATGAGAAATCCATTCATTCACAATATCATCATAGAATTTTCCATCAATAAGAATGCCGTAGTTTTTATTTGGCATAGTAGGAGTGATGTGTGGCCCCTGATGAATAATTGCTTTTACTGTCTGTCCGGCTTTTTCGAAAGATTTATACATCATTTCAAATTGTTTTGTAGAAACATTTTCATCATTTAATCCCTGTACGATTAATGCACTACACTTAATTTTGTCCGCATTAAGTCTATAGTTTCCGCTTCCCCAGAAGTCTTTATCATAATCAAAACCACATTTAAGTTGTTGGAGACTTAATTCATGGTGGAATGCTGCAATATCATCAAGTTGTTTTTCTGTTAAGGTTGTATCGTTATAACGGCTTGAACAAAAATATGCAAGGAAACTGTTCAACATTTCTTTAGGCCAGTAACGCTGTGCACCTTGTTGATTCTGCTGACTATACCAGTCAGAAATTCCTGCAACAGGAATGATTGTTTTAAGACCTTCTACACCTGTTGTTGCTACTGCAAATGGCATAGTTCCGGCATAGGATCTACCAGTCATAGCAACATTACCATTTGACCAATCGGCCTTAGTTGCGATTGTGCCTTCACGATCTGCATAGGCAGTACGGTCACCATGTAACCATTCAACAACAAATTTGAAAGCGTCTCTTTCATAATCAGATCCTACATAATTAAATCCATCAGAACCAAGTGCTCCGAAACCTGCGCTTACAATAACAGCAAAACCACGTACAAGATAGTAGTTGAAATTATCAAGATTTTCATAAACCATGTTGTTATTATTCCCTTTGTCAGGATAATACCAGTCAGCAGGATCGGCTTTCAATGCAAGGTCCATAGCACTAATATAATCTGTAGGAACACGAGCAGGCACTTTTTTGTTAAGGTCTGCAAAGTCAAATTTTCGATACTCTTTGCTTTCCACTTCTTTCATATGAGCATATCCGTCTTCCTGGACACCTGCACAGTATGGACGTGCTTCGAATAAGGAAGCGGCTTTGTAATTGCCTTCTACAGCACTGCGTGGAACTTGAACGAGAACTTTTACAAGATCTCTTTTTCCGTCGCCATCCATATCATAATCAGATTCCACATATACACAGTATCTTACAATTGAAGATGTATTTGGATTATATTTTTCTCCAGTTTTTCCATCAGTAAAAGGAAAAACAGGTTGCGCCATTCCGTTTTCAAATACTGGCACATTGCTATAATTTTTGTTTGTCATAATTTGCCTCCTCATGATTAAAATTATAATCAAATATAATTTTTAAATGTATTTTTATTAATATTATAGATAGTATTTTGGATAGTGTCAACGCTTGCAAAAATGTGAAATTCTATTGATTGCTATTATTCGTTCCGTGGAATATAATAGTAAAAAATAGAAAAAACTTATTATAAGGTTTGTCGAGTAAGCCTTTTATTGTTATAGTATGGGATATATGAAGAATTACGGAGAAATATTATGAATGACATAGATTCTTTTCCGTATGATTAGGCAGAGGAAGAATATGATTTTATGGACAATACAGAATAAACTTGCATATGAAAGCATGAAAGAAACAGGTGTGTTGCGAGTGGATGAAAACTATATTTTAGATGATTTATTTAAAGAACCGTATTTATGGATGGCGAGTCAAATGAAGAAGCGTATAGGTAATCCGCCGGAAGGTGTCATATTTCCAGTATGGGCATGGTACCGATGGGAAGGAAACAGGAAAAGACTAGATATGCGATTTCATGGATGTAACTGGGGAGAAAAAGGAACACCACTTGTTCTTTTAACAATAGATGTACCGGAGCAGAGTATATTACTTTCTGATTTTGATTATTGGCATTGTGTACTAAATGATGGGGAGATTATATTTCCCTACAACGAATCAGTTGTCTATTCTGAAGAAGAAAAACAAAAAAGTTGGGAAAATATATTTGACATTGAGTGTTCTTTTGATGGCGAATCACATAAATTTCTTACAACGCAAGCAACACTCTGGGAAATAAAAAGCGAGTGGGTGAAAAAGGTTGAATACTTTATATCTCGATGAAATTAGAGGATATGATCGAAGGATGGGATGACAAAACTAATGGTGTGACGGATGACTATAAATATTGTAAATCTTGCAAGATACAGTATTTTAAGAGAAAAAATATAATGATTCAAGTACTTTTCGTTGGTTACGGCAATCTTTAAAGAACTTCTTAAAAAGTCAGTAAAATCAATGATTGGAAGGAATTTATTGGTGAGAAATAACCCAAAAATAATGTGAAAGGAGTATAGATGTCTGAAAAGAGAAAAGACAGTAGAGGTCGGAGCCTCAAAACAGGAGAAAGTCAAAGAGCAAATGGCCAATATTACATCAATTGAGTTGGAAATTATAGAAAATTATACGATATTATAGAAAGTTCGGGTGGTGTTAGAATATAAATAGTACAAGTCAAAATGAGAATTCCTTATAAGAAAAATTATGGTACAATGTAGGTACCGCACTGAAGGAGGATCTCATTATGGCAAAGCACTATGACAAACAATTTAAGTTGGATGCAGTCCAGTATTATCATGATCACAAGAACTTAGGACTGCAGGGCTGTGCTACAAACTTAGGAATCAGTCAGCAGACTTTATCACGCTGGCAGAAAGAACTGCGTGAAACAGGTGATATTGAAAGCCGTGGTTCCGGTAACTATGCTTCTGATGAAGCAAAAGAAATCGCACGATTAAAACGAGAATTACGAGATGCACAGGATGCCCTTGAAGTATTAAAAAAAGCAATCAACATTCTGGGAAAATGACGGAAGCCATTTATCTCGAAGTTACGGAGATGGCAGAAACTGCCCATAAGGCAAAACGCCGGGTTTCTGTCTCCGGAATGTTGAAACATCTTGGCGTTTCTCGTTCTGGTTATCATGCGTGGCTAAAACGTGTTCCTTCTAATACAGAAAAAAGACGTGAAGCCGTAAAAGCTAAAATCAAGGATATATATGATGAATCTAAACAGAATTATGGTGCCCCTAAAATTACCAGGGAATTGCGTAAATCAGGAGAAATCATCTCCGAACGTACTGTTGGTAAGTATATGAAGCAAATGGGCATCAAAGCCCAGTGGGTCAAGCCATGGACGATCACAACCAAAGATTCTGACTTCAGCAGCGAATTAAAAAATATCCTTGATGAACAGTTTAATCCAGAACGTCCAAATGCTGTTTGGTGTTCTGATATCACTTATATCTGGACGATAGACGGATTTGTTTATCTGACCAGTATCATGGACTTATATTCCAGAAAAATCATTGCCTGGACACTTTCCAAAACATTGGAGGTATCCTGCGTGATTGAAACAATAAAGAAAGCCAAAGCAAGACGCAATATCGATAAGCCTTTAATTCTGCATTCAGACCGGGGAAGCCAGTATGTATCAAAAGAATACAAACGTGTAACCGCAACCATGCAGTGTAGTTATTCTAAAAAGTCATATCCATGGGATAACGCATGTATTGAATCATTCCATTCCCTGATTAAGAGAGAATGGCTGAATCGGTTTAAGATTCGAGATTATGACCATGCATATCGTTTGATTTTTGAATATTTGGAAGCGTTCTACAATACGAAACGAATTCATAGTCACTGTGATTATATGTCACCAAACGATTATGAAGAACTGTATCGTAGGCTTCAACAAGACGAATTGCAGTTGGCAGGTTAAGATGAGGAAAACCTCATTTTAACTTGTACTAAATCTTGACATAGGACCAGGGTTTCTAGTGGAAATGCTAGAAACCTTATAAATACAGGAAAATACAAGGAATTTAAGGAGATTAAATAAATGATAAAAATTTTATTCATCTGCCACGGCAGGATAAACGTGTAGATTGCATACTTCCGCAACGTGGGGCGGTATCAGGGCAAATCACGGCATATAAAAAGGCATGATACTACGATATTGCTACGAATGAGGTTTTAGAGCCGAAAATATAGAAAAATCGTGTGTAATCACTTCGTTTCTGGATTTTGAAACGGAGTGATTTCTTTTTGTACAGATTTCTTTCTCTAAGTAATACAACTGGCAGAAGTGTGTCCGTTCAGTAGTAGACTATGGATAATCTGTTTTAGTGATTTTGGATCACCTTCTGAGGCAAATTTGTTGACTTTGAATTTGCATTAAGTTATACTTAAGTAAGTAAACTTACATACTTATTTTTGGAGAGAATGCCATGAATGATAAAATTTTTGGCGAATATTTACGGTCACTACGAAAGAGCCAGAATCCACCCATGACACAAGAACAGCTTGCTAAGGCAATCGGCCGCAGCAAGATGACCGTTAGCCAGTTTGAAAAAGGAAAGAATGCTCCGCCGCAAGGAGAACTTTTGGAAAAAATCATTTCTACTTTGACTCTTACGACAGAGCAAGAGAATAGACTCCGTTTTTTGTCTTCGGAATCGAGAAGAACCGTTCCATGTGATATTGAAGACTACTTCTTTGAGAACCCCTCCATCTGTAAGGCGATAAGGGCCGCACAGGCATCTTCCGCAAATGATGCATTTTGGAATGAACTATCGGGGAGGTTGAAAAAAAACAATGATCAAGAAGACTAAGGAACAAATCAGTTACAATATGCGACAGGTAAAAAACAAGGACTCAGAGATTGAACTGATGCTTCGACGAGAATTATGGAAGAGGAACATCAGGTACAGAAAGAATGTAACTCGGATTTTTGGGAAACCAGATATCGCCTTTATTAGGAAGAAAGTTGCCGTATTTGTTGACAGTGAGTTCTGGCATGGATTTAACTGGGAAGTCAAGAAAAATGAAGTTAAGAGCAATCGAGATTTCTGGATTGCTAAAATAGAAAGAAACATGGAAAGAGATGCGGAAGTCAATCAGTATCTTCAGAAAGAAGGATGGTTAGTCCTTCGATTCTGGGGAAATGAGATAAAAAAAGATGTGGTCACATGTGCAGATAAAATTGAATCCGCTCTGAAGGAGAGATAAGCATATGCCTTTTACAACAATTGATTTGTGCGCTGGGATAGGTGGCATGAGAAAGGGGTTTGAATTGACAGGATATTTTCATAATGTCCTGGCCGCAGAAATTGACAAGTATGCGTGCATGACTTACCAACACCTTTATGGTGACGATGCAAACCATGATTTAACCAGCGAAGAGTTCAAAGCCGAATTAGACACAATACAATATGATGTTCTTCTCGCAGGATTTCCCTGTCAGACCTTTAGTAAGGCAGGATTGGAAGAAGGATTCAATGATACAGAAAAAGGAATTATTTTTAATCATATAGCAGAGATTATCCGTAGAACGCGACCTAGGGCGGTTTTTCTTGAGAATGTTGATAATCTTGTGCGCCATGATAAAGGAAACACTTTTAGAGTAATCATCAACACATTGGAGAAAACTCTTAACTATAAGGTGATAGGTGTCACATATGACATGTTAGGGGAACCGACATACAACGGAAAGGATTTTATCCGAAATTCCAGAAATTTTGGTATTCCACAGAACCGTCCGCGTACATATATAATGGCATTTAATAGACAGAGATACGGAGCTGCTGCACTTGCAGGTATTGAAAACTGTCTTCCGATTGAGAATGATTGGTATTTGTATGAAGATTTGAATGAGCTGCTGGAGTTTCACGCAGAGGCGAAGTATTATATGGCATCTGGATACCTTGATACGCTGATTCGACACAGAGAAAGGGAACATGGGAAAGGTAACGGGTTTGGATATCGTATTGTTAATGAACCTGGAATCGAGCATCCTGTTGCAAACACCATAATGGCAACTGGGGGGTCTGGCAAGGAAAGAAATCTTGTGTTTGATCCTCAAGATAATATAGCGGGCATGATTTTGTCAACTAAAAAGACACCGTTAAATGACAAGGGAATTCGGGTCATGACTCCAAGAGAGTGGGGTAAATTGCAGGGATTTATCAACTATGCTTTTCTAGATGAGGAGGGTATCGATCACTTTTCTTTTCCTAAGGAGGTGGCACCTACTCAACAATATAAACAGTTTGGAAATTCAGTAACCATTCCGGTTATAGAAACGATGGCGGAGTTCATGCTTAATTGCTTCAGAGTGCTGGGCGATATACCAAATGAATAAAGAAATGCAGTGGTCGGATTCCACTGCATTTTTTATTAGAATTCGATTTTGAAAGATATATTTAAAAATATATTTTAAAATTATATAATTTATATACAATATATATTGACAAATAAGCACGCAAAATGTAATATATAATCATATAAAATCAAAATAGATATTTTAATAATTAAATATATTTGGTAAATATAAACTATATTTTCAATGGAGGTAGAATTATGGCAACAAAGGAAACTAAACGTGAACGCTTTGTTCGTCTCGCAGAAGCTCGCACTAATAAGATTATTGATATGATGAAACTTCTTGGGAACTGTTCCAGTACTGCGAACTATGAATATACCGAGGAGGATGTTAAAAAGATTTTTAGTGCCATTGAGCACGAACTGAAGAATACAAAAGCAAAATTCAATGGAACGGATAGTCCGAAAGAAGAGAGATTTACTTTAGAGTGAGGTGATTACTAATGACACAGGTTGGATGGAGATTTCCGCCTCTTTCTGGAGGAACCCGTCAAGGTTATACCAATAATGATATTGAGGTATTCAAAGGGCAGGAATTGATTGATAATCTGGCTCGTGAAATTTGTCAGAATTCTCTGGATGCCCATATTGAAGGAACAGATACTCCTGTCAGAGTTGTCTTTGAACTTCGCCAAATTTCCAGATCAGGATATGATGTGTTTTCTCAATATAGTAGGTGTCTTAAAGGATGTCGAAAGTATTGGGGAACAGAAATGGATGCAAAGCTATGCCGTTTTGTGGAGGGAGCCGAGGCTACTCTTACAGAAGATGATATACCGGTTCTGATAGCAAGTGACTATAATACCAAGGGATTGAGTGGAAGTCACAACGGTAAATTGTCTTCGTCCTGGGAAGCTCTTACTGGATCTGATGGAGTTTCTGTTAAAAGCGATGAGAACAGTGCAGGATCATATGGTATCGGTAAGAACGCTCCATTTGCATGCTCTTCCTTGAGCATGGTATTTTATAATACTGTAGCAGAGAATAACGAGTCCGCATTTATCGGGGTTGCCCGGCTTGCCACACTCCTGAATGAAGATGGAAAGCCTACACAGAGAGTTGGAAAGTATCAAAACAACGATGAAGAGAATGAAAAATGGTTTCCTATTTATGATACAGATGAAAATGACTTTCGCGATTGTTTCCACAGGATTGAGCGAGGTACGGATGTTATTATCGTAGGTTTCACTCAGGCTACTAACTGGGTAACTAATGTAACAAAGGCCGTACTCAAAAATTTCTTTGTTGCAATAAGCGAAGGTCGTTTGGTTGTAGAATTGAAAAATGGAAATGATATTCGTATTATTGACGAATCTACACTCTCTCAGCTGTTCAATGATTTCTCTGATGATACAGAAATGTTGGCAACATCACAGTTGTACAAGGCGTTTACGTCCCCAGACTGCAAGAAAACCATGGAAGTTCTCGAAGCGGATGATGTTGAAGTTTATATAAAATCTGATAGCAGCTATAAGAGAACTATCGCAAACTTCAGAGCAACGGGAATGCTTGTCGGTACATACTATAAGCGAATTTTCCAGCATTATGCTGCCGTTGTGATTGTACGAGGCTCAAAGCTGGGCGAGTTGCTAAAAGACACGGAGCCTCCACGTCATAACAGATGGGACTATAAGCAGATTGAATCCTCTGATCGTAAGAAAAGAAAACTTGCGCGGGAGTCTATTCAAAAAATCGATGATTTTGTACTGAATTTGCTGAAATCTCAGTTTGAGGTGGTTACTGAAGATACAGTTGATGCCGCTGGAGTCGGTGAATATATTCCGGATGATATTGACGGTCTTGGCGGTCAGTCTGAAGGTGACGATATCCTTAAGGTTAAGATTAAAATCGGAAAGATTAAGACTAATCATACTCATCAGGGATTTACAACTGAGGTTGCTGTACAGGAGGAGGGTACTGAGGAGGAAGGTGATGTTCATAATCATGAACGCAATCCTAATCCTGTGCCACCGAGACCGCGTCCACCGAAGCCCGTTACTCCAGATCCTGATGCCCCAGATCCGCAACCTGGTGCAACTCCCGGTAAAGGAGTTAAAACCGTTAATACCCCGAATCTGTCTGCGCAGAGAGCTTTCCCTGTCAGTTCGTCACAAGGTCTTTACAAAATTGTTATTAAACCGTCAGAAACATATGAAAATCTTTATGTTGAATGCTTTGCGGTCGGTGAAGACGGTAAAGCAGATTCACTTGACATGGAGTCATTTACCTTTAACAGTAAGAATATTAAAATCAGCAATGGAAAAGCTGGTCCCATAAAAGTGGAGGCTGATACTCCGGCGGTATTTTTTGCAAAGTTTTTTAGAAAAGAGAAAATGAAGTTGCGCCTGAGTTTGACGGAGGTGGTTAAGAAATGAAATCAGTAAAAAATGAATTCCCAAACCCCGTATTAGCAGCCGGGCGTGATGATTACATTGAGTCCTGCCGTTTTTATACTACGATCAACGAAGAAGAGATTGTGGTCGATACAGAGAATATTGTTTTTCCAATGAGATATGTTCTGGAATGCAATGGCCTATCAGCAATGGTTCAGTCTGGGCAAGCTGTGGCTGTTGTTACGGTTAAGAGTAGTGCCGCTTCTTACAGCAAGCTGTTTAGATTCTCGGCAGACAGTAAGGAGTTGACCATATCTGTGCCTAAATTCGCAGTAGTGAACAAGATGGATATTACTGGCAGTATTATAGCTGCCTGCAATATTGACCGCTTTTGCTGTGAAGGAGAATTTAATGACCTTTATTTCGGAGGTTCGACTTTCGAAATACGTAAAGGTGATATTCTAACTACAGAAGAAATTCGTTCTATTTTTGTAGATGATTCTGAACTGGAAAAGCCTATTTCCTCTATCTTCGACATCAGCAGAAATGACGAGCAGGATTCCGAGGTTGTTCCGAATTTCTATGGTGAAAAGATTGAAATTTTCCTGAAGAGCGAACTCTATGACCTATATTATAAATTTAAAGACTTTAACAATGGCTCCTTAAGACGTTATGCGGCAGGAATTATTGTATATCCCGTTTTAGTCGAGGCTATAGGTTATGTGATCGGGCACTATCAGAATGACGGAGATGTAGGTGATGGTACAAACTTCAGCGAAAAACGATGGTTTAGAGCTATTGACCATAAAGCAGATGTAAAAGGAATTGATTTGCGCAGCTACGATGGTTGCCCGACAACTCTTGCAAATGACATTCTTGGTGATATTGCTCTTGATGCATTAAAGAGCTTCAAGGATACCTTAGACAGCGAGATAAACAGTGGAGAAACTCAAATGATAGGAGGTGTTGACTGATGCTTTTGGGTTATTTTACGGAAGAGGCATATAACAAACTTCTTCATGATATCCAACGTAATACCGAAAATTACTCCTCTCCAGATGAGTGGCTTTCTACATATTTCGGAGGCAATGACTATTTTAAAATGTCATCAGTGGATGTAAGTGTTTTTGTTCCGGATTATACTCCGGGGAAAAAAGACGATGCACAAAAGTCGCGGGAAGACCTTGTTAATACGCGTTTGATTTATGATGCTTTTAAAAGCTTGACACCACTTCAGGCATCTAATAAGTATCTCTGGACATATCTGTGCCATGCCGAACCAGCGTACAGTGCTTATATAAGGGATCGCTGGCTACAGGAAGAACGTGAGAATACCATTAGGAGTAGGTTTTTTGTGACCACACCGGGTAGTCTGTTGAATGATAATGCGCTTTCAAGGCTTTGGTGGTATGGATATCTCACCTATGATAGAAAGAACAGCAACCATTATTGGCTTACGGAAATTCTGTTTACTAATCAGACAATCTGTACAGATGTTATGGATACCTTTAATCGAATGAACTTTGATCGCATGAGAGGCGTTCTCATGGCAATCAGGGATTTTAAAAACGTGATTGGAGATAACGAAGGCATCACAGAGTATTTTCGTGAATGCAAAAAGTACCTCAATCACTATGCTGCAGTTACTACACTTGAGTTTCTTGATAGTGATGAAATTCGCGATTTGGCATTTAATTATATGATGAAACTACGCGAGGAAAAACAAAATGGAAACGGTGGTACCGGTCCGAAGAGCAGAAAGAAGAAAAAAAGATAATCCGATTCAAACCGCAGTGGCATCGTTCCGCTGTGGTTTTTCTGTGGTAGGGGTATCCAAATCTCTACAGACTATCTTACTGAAGACCGATGGCCCCCTTCGTGCGAATTTTCGCAGAATTAAACAGGGGGGATATCCACAGAATCCATATTATATGAAAATTTCCGCAGAATACCGCTTCTTTAGCCGATTTTGTTTTGCCGGATAATACCGGAATACGCATAAAAACCGTGTGTAAAACGATAGAAAAAGCACAGTTTTTATGCGTATTTTCTGACAGAAATATAATCAGAAATGTCTTGCTATTCTGTGCCGTCAGAGTGATATATGTACTACCGAAAAAAGAAAGGCAGGTACATATTATGAGAAACGAAATCCGATTTACACTGGAACCAAAGCAAAGACCAAAACTGGCGCAGGAGATTGGCAAAATACTCGGAACAGCACCGCATTATGAGCGGGTACCAAGCTGTGCATATGATATTGCAGGATACAGGCTGGAAAAAGAGGGCGTGCTGCACATCCCGGAGGGAGTAGCGGTAGAAATGGTGGAACACTTAATTCACCAGTTACGGGAGCGTGGGTTTCAGGATGATGCGGAATTTACTGAAGAAGTGCTCTTACCGAAGGATAAGTTGACAATAGCAGTTCCGAGAGAAATCTTTATAGATATGGCATTGGAAAATTTACAGAAGATCATAGCAAATAAGCAGATACTTTTTCAACGTGCATTTCGGACGGACAGCACAGAAATTGGCATTACAAAGGAAAAAATAAATATCACATGGTTTCCATACACAACGAATGTCGATGAGATCGCAGCCTATACGCAATTTATCACAAGGCTGTGTGATATGGCAAAAAATGCAAAAAGAGTATCATCAAAGCCGACTGAAACAGACAATGACAAGTATGCTTTTCGATGTTTTTTACTCAGGCTTGGCTTTATCGGAAATGACTATAAGACAGCAAGGAAGATTTTGCTCAGAAATCTGACTGGAAATTCAGCATTTCGTTATGGAGAATAAGGATAAAATCACACTGGGGTGTCGGTGAGAACCGACGCCCTTTTTCTATGAAAAAACAGTTGGGGCAGCTTGTGGCAGATAATATAGGTTATTCTTATAGAGCCTATATAGAAAATAACCTATATTACTTGCCACATCTTGCCCCAGTGTGAAAAATGTAGTGATTACGCCCAGCGGTTATCATTTTCTTCCTGTATTTTCCTGTGATAAGCTGTGCGGGATTTTCTGCGGTTTCGTTCCTTTTTACATTCCGGATTATCACAATATTTCTGACGGTTTCCGTTCTTGATAAACAGGCGACCGCAGCACTCACAGGTGGCAACACCAACTCGGTCTGCATAGGCAATCGGATAATCTGTAGGGATAGATACATATTGCGACAGGGCGAAACGGGCAGCATCAAATACAGAGTGAAAATCCGGCATGACCTTCAATTCACCATTTTCATCCAGTCCCAGTTTCATAGTTACTCCGTTCATTTGATTTAGGTAAGCAGATATTTTACCGAGGTATTTCTGCATAGGAAACGAATTAAAATTTGCAAATTCATTTGTCCATGTGATCTGTGCAAGATCCGTGGAAACGTCAAGCCGTTCCAGACACTTTTTGAACATAAGAATTACAAGGGTATCCCGGTACAGGCTTTCAAGATCTTTACGCATGGTGTGAACATCAAAAGTGAAATTGCCAAGAATATTAGTGGAAAAATCCCAGTATTCCGTATCCTTTTCAATATCCCATCGATATTCTTCAATGTCCTCAGAGGCATAGTATGGATGTGCGTACTGCTGACACCAAGAAATGATATCATCGGCAGCAGTGTTGTCATCTTTTCCCCTGATGCGCTGGTATAGGTTATTCAGTGAAAGCCACAGTTCATTTCCGTCCAAGCCATATCCACGCTTGAGTTTTGGAACATCCCCTTCTCCCAGATAGGCGGTTATCATGATTTTTCCATCTTGTTCCTTTTTTTCATAATATTTGAAGGTTGCAGTCAGTCTTGCATCCGCATTCATTTTTCCCAAACTGAAATCTTCGTTCATATTCTACCTCCATTCTCACCGATAGAACTTACTTCCAGCACGAAATCTTACCAATAGAAAATAGTCTTTGGTAATATTATAAAGTATACTGTGATAGAAAACAAGAGCAATTCATATTGGAATCGCAGAGAGGAGGATGGCTATGGATAAGGTCACGATGAGCGTTCAGGAGATGGCAATGCAGATGGGAATCAGCCTGAGTAAAGCATATGCCCTGACCAGAGAAGAGGGTTTTCCAATTGTCCGTGTCGGCAAGAGGGTATTGATTCCAGTTTCTGAATTTAAAGTGTGGTTATCAGCAAGAGCCACTGAAAAGTGATGCACCAAGAAATAAGTGGGAAAGGAGGAGTACAGGATGTACGAGAAGCTTCCAGAAGAACTGAAAAAAGATGGACGGTTTTGTTTATGGAAATACGAAGAAAGAAATGGACGTATAACGAAAGTGCCGTATCAAATTAATGGAAAAAAAGCGAGCAGTGCCGATAAAAACACTTTTTCAGATTTTCGAATGGCAGTTAATGCAATGGATGACTATGACGGAATCGGTATGGGTGCGTTCGATGATTTCTGCATGGTGGATATTGACCACTGTGTATGTGGTGGAAAGCTGACTCGGATGGCTGAAAACATCATAGAGAAAATGGATTCCTATACAGAAATCAGTCCATCTGGCACAGGTGTCCGCATTGTATGTAAGGCATCTTCCCTGTTTTATGATAAGGGCAGATATTACATTAATAATTCCAAAATTGGACTGGAAATTTATGTATCAGATGTAACGAAGAAATTCTGTACTCTGACAGGAAATGCAATCCGAAACTGTGGTGTGGAGGAACGAAGCGGTCAACTTGGAATCATACTGGAAACTTATATGCTCCGTCCAATTCCAAAGGAAAAGGACAGAGAACAGGATATTCCCGGCAGTTATTTGTCCGATGATTCAGTAGTTCGCTTGGCATCTGATTCCAGACAGGGCAGAAAGTTCAAATCCTTGTGGAATGGAGAAATTCCTGAAGGCAAATCCCATAGTGATGCGGATATGTCGCTTGCAAGCATCCTTGCATTTTGGTGCGGTGGTGACTTGGAACAGATGGACAGACTGTTCAGAAAATCAGGATTGATGCGTAGTAAATGGGATCGTGTGCAGAGTGGATCGACCTATGGCGCACTAACACTAGAAAAAGCGGTGGCACAGGCAGTGGAGTTTTACAGACCTTATGCAACAACATCAGCAGAGAGTGATTTTGATGATATGTTGCAGAAACTGGTGGAATGGAATGTATCTGATAATCGAAGATATCCGTGGAATGACAATGGATCGGGCAGATTATTTGCGGATGTGTATAAAGACATCGCAAGGTATGTGCCAGAAAGAAAAAAGTGGTATGTGTATGACGGAACACGGTGGATTCCAGATATTGGCGGACTGAAAACAATGGAACTTGCAAAATCCCTTGCAGATACTTTAGTAAGATATGCGCTTACAATCGCAGATGAGCGTAGAAGAAAGGATTATCTGGAATATTCTGCAAAATGGCAGAGCCGGAATTATCGTAACACGTATATCAGTGATGCCCAGAGCGTTTATCCGATTGCGATGTCTGAATTTGACCGAAATATTTATTACCTGAACTGCCAGAATGGAACACTGGATTTGCAGACGGGAGAGTTCCATCTGCATACGCCACAGGATAAGCTGACCAAGATTGCCGGAGCAGCCTATGACCCGAATGCCAAAAGTCCACGCTTCATCAGATTTATTTCAGAGGTTATGAGTGGGGATAAGGAGAAAGTAAGGTTCATGCAGAAAAGTCTTGGTTACGGCCTGACAGGTGATACCCGCTATGAATGTATGTTTTTCTATTATGGTGCAACCACCAGAAATGGAAAAGGAACACTGATGGAAAGCACGCTTCATGTGATGGGGGATTACGGCTTGACAGTCCGCCCAGAGACGATTGCTGCAAAGCCGTCTGTCAACAGCCAGAATCCAACAGAGGATATTGCCAGACTTGCGGGAATAAGGTTTGCCAATATTTCAGAGCCAAGACGAGGATTAGTGCTGAATGAAGCGCAAATTAAAAGTATGACGGGAAATGATACTCTGAATGCCAGATTTCTGCATGAGAATAGTTTTGACTTTAAGCCACAGTTCAAGTTGTATGTAAATACGAATTATCTTCCTGCTATTACGGATATGACATTGTTTTCAAGCGGGCGGATTGTGATTATTCCATTTGACAGGCGCTTTGAGGAATGGGAACAGGAACAGAATCTGAAAGCTGAATTTTCTAAACCGGAGATAGCAAGTGCTATTCTGAATTGGTTAATTGAAGGATATACTCTTTTGCAGGAGGAAGGCTTCGATCAACCTACCGCAGTAAAAGATGCTATCCTGTCCTATCAGCATGACAGCGATAAGATGCAACTTTTTGTAGAAGAATTTTTGGAGAAAGAAAAGGATGCGGAATGCCGGACTTCTGCGGTGTATCAGGCATACCGCAATTGGTGTAATAATAATGGATATTTTGCAGAGAACAGCCGGAATTTCAATCAGGCACTGCGCACAATTGGGATGGTAGTCAGAAAGCGGCCAAAGGATGGCGGAGAAAAGACCACACTTTTAACAGGCTATCGACTCTTGTGCAGAGATTTCCTCTGCTGAAAAAAGGAGGTACACATGGGAAAACAGAAAGAAGTGTTACCGATGAAATTTGAACCATCGGATTTTTCAACAGACAAGTACAGATGTGTAAATGTTATCAATTTTAGAGATAGGGACCCGGTTATTATTCTAGTAAGCGAAACCTGTGATCCACCTTATTATCGTGTGGTGGATGGGACGATGCAGATGTGTTATTTGTCATATTCCGAAGCAGTAGAGTATTGCAGACAAAGCGGTTATATAGCACAGAAATAAAATTTTTTAGGAGGATTACTATGATTAACAGTACAGCTTATTATAATGATTTTTGGAATGAAATGAGAGGAATGGAAGTTATTTCAGACAGTCTCAGCAATGTTAGGGAAAGCAAAACAAATGCCTGCCCTCTGCTGGAAGAATCTGAGAAAAAATATATGGCAGCGTTAAAAAAGGAAAGTGTTGTCCGTCAGCTGGCGACCGTTGTGAACGCTACAAAAAGCGATAGCCGTCTCTGGACTTTTGATTATACGGGACAGGCAGAATGGAGTGATATAGTCAATCTGGAGGGGCTGGATACTGAAGAAGATTTTCAGAGGTTTGATATACAGGCGCATAGATTGTCAGAGTTCATAAAACTTGGATTGGAATTTGCGGCGGATCAGTCCTTTGCTATTGAGGATTATCTTATCGGAAAAATGGCACGATGCTTTGGGACAAGTGAAGAATTGGCATTTGTTAATGGAACAGGGGAAAATCAACCGATAGGTATTCTGCACGACGCTGAAGGGGCAGAAACGGGTGTTACAACGGAGAATGCTTCATCTATCAGCTATGATGAAATTATTAAATTGTACCTGTCTGTAGATAAAAAATACCGTAAGCATGGTACATGGCTTATGAATGATGAGACGGCTCTGGCACTTCGAACACTAAAAGATTCTGCCGGAAACTATCTGTGGAAAGATATTAATGAAACTATTTTCTCAAAACCTGTACAGATTGTTGACTCCATGCCGTCCATTGGAAAGGGACAGAAGATGATTGCATTTGGAGATTTCAGCAATTACTGGTTGGTTCAGAGATTTCCGATGACGATCCGTACACTGAGAGAATTGTTTGCGGTGCGTGGACAGGTCGGATATTTAGGGTGTGAGTATCTGGATGGGAAACTGATCCGTAAGGATGCGGTGAAGGTACTTCAGATGGCAGCAGACTAAGCAACTGTGGGGATGCCGTAGCTATTTTATGGAAGGAGGATTGCACATGAAAGTAGAAAAACATGATACTTCTGGAAGTATAGAAAATACACTTGTACCTGTAAGCGAAAAGTATACTCTGACAATTAAAGAAGCAGCATCGTATTTTAACATCGGTACGAAGAAAATGCGTAGACTGGCAGAAGACAACAGGGGAAGATTTGCGGTATTTAGCGGAAACCGATATTTGATTATTCGTCCGCAATTTGAAAAATTTATCAGTGCTTCGTCTGAGATATAATTCTGTTTGTTTGCCGAAAGTAGTTGATATTATCAGCGTTTAGAGTGATATATGGTATGACCCAGATGGGCTATCATATATCACGATTGGAGAGATGAAAGTGAAAGCAGATTTATCACAGAAGGATGTGCTGAATCCACTGGAAACGATTGAGTTATTCGTCCTCAGCCGAAGGAAATTTTATGATTTGTTAAAACACAATAAGGGACTGGAATTCTTGGCAAAGTACGGGACACGCAACCTAATCATCCGAACAGAATTTGAAAAGTATTTACAGGCACATCCAGAATTACGAAGGAGGGGTACGAATGGCGACGAGGAGAGATTCTAAGCACAGGGTACTTCGGAGAGGAGAATCCATCAGACAGGATGGGCGGTATCAGTTCAAGTACCATGTGAATGGGAAAGCACATTTTGTGTACAGTTGGAGGCTTGAGCCGACCGACAAACTGCCCGTAGGGAGAAAACCATGCCTTTCCTTACGGGAACTGGAAAAGCAGATAGGATATGACTTGGATAATCGGCTTGACCCTGTAGGCAAAAATATCACGGTGAATGAACTTGTGGACAGATACCTTGCAACCAAAACAGGGGTAAAATATAACACCCAGATGAATTACAATTTTGTAAAAAATATTTTGAAAGCGCATCCGTTTGGGGATACCAAGATTTCAAGGGTAAAGACATCCGATGCAAAGCTTTTTCTGATTAAGTTGCAACAGGAGGATGGCAGAGGTTACAGTTCTGTAAAGACAATCAGGGGTGTTTTAAGACCTGCGTTTCAGATGGCGGTGGATGACGGTGTTCTGAATAAAAATCCATTTGGATTTCAGTTGGCGGGTGTGGTAGTCAATGACAGTGTAACCAGAGAAGCTATTACAAAAGAACAAATGAATAAGTTCTTGAAATTCGTGCATGATGATAATGTGTACTGTAAATATTATGAGGTGATTTATATTCTCTTTCACACAGGAATGCGAATTTCGGAATTCTGCGGATTGACAATTAGCGATATTGATTTGGAAAATAATATCGTAAACATTGACCACCAGTTGCAGAGAACTTCGGATATGAAGTACATTCTAGATACTACCAAAACTGATGCAGGAACAAGAAAACTGCCGATCACACAGGATGTGGCAGATTGTTTTCGGTCAATCCTTGAAGATAGGAAGAAGCCGAGATATGAGAAAATGATAAAAGGGCATACGGGATTTCTGTTTCTTGACAAGAACGGAAATCCAGAAGTGGCAATGCACTGGCAACATCGACTGAATCACATGGTAAAACGCTACAATGATATTTATAGAGTGCAGATGCCGAACATCACACCGCATGTATGTAGACACACCTACTGTTCCAATATGGCGAAGTCGGGCATGAATCCCAAAACTTTGCAATACTTGATGGGACATTCGGACATCAGTGTTACAATGAACACCTATACCCATTGGGGACTGGAAGATGCTGCTGATGAGCTGAAGAAAATGGAAGATGTGGAGAAAGTACGGAGAGAAATGGAAAAAGGACAGGAGAAACCGATGAATCAGAAAATGTTCCGAGCAATTTAATATGGAAGCGAAAAGTATATGCAGAGGGAGTTGCAACTGGACAGCTCCCTTTTTTACTGTGTAAAAATTATATTCAGAAGTATCTTCATATATGATATAATAGTGGTAATTTATAAAAAGGCGAGAAAATACCAGTAGTAATCAGGAATGATTTATACTACGTTTTGACTACGATTGACGGCTGTGTTTTGCACGGATTTGCAAAAAATTGCAGAATGTATCACAGATTCTGTGTAGATAAGATTTTGCAGAAAAGTTGGCAAAACCTTGTAAAACTGGGCATTATTTCGCAGTTTGAAAGGAGAAATTATGAGAATTCGAGTGCTTTTCGTGTGCCACGGCAACATCTGCCGCTCCACAATGGCAGAATACGTTATGAAAGATTTAGTAAAAAAATCAAATTTAACAGAGGAATTTTATATTGATTCTGCTGCCACAAGTCGGGAAGAAATCGGAAATCCAGTTCACCGCGGTACACGGCAGAAACTAAAAGAAAAAGGAATTTTTTGTGGAGACCACCGTGCGCGTCAAGTAACTAAAAAAGAATATGCAGAATACGATTACATTTTAGGTATGGATACATGGAATATGAAAAACATGATGAGAATTTTCGGAAGTGATCCCGATGAAAAAATATATAAATTGCTTGATTTTTCGTCCGCACCAAGAGACATCGCGGATCCGTGGTATACGGGAAATTTTGATGCCACATATGATGATGTATCCGAAGGGTGTCATACACTTTTAAACCATATTTTGGAGAAAGGACAAGTTGCTCAAAGACAGTAGGTTTAAATAAAAGGATTTGAGTATCGTTTAATAAAATGAAAACAAAAAATATAGATTTAACGCAGGGAAACGAAATGAAGTCAATTGTTTTGTTTTCGCTTCCCCTGATTGCAGGAAACCTGTTTCAGCAACTTTATAATCTGGTTGATACAATCGTTGTCGGAAAATTTGTCGGAGCGGACGCATTGGCAGCGGTTGGTTCTTCCTATATGACAATGACTTTTTTGACTTCTATTATTATCGGACTTTGTATGGGAAGCGGCGTTATCTTCTCATATTTTTACAGTGCAAGAGATTCAAAACAGTTGTCTCAAAGTTTTTTTCAGTCATTTATATTTATTTTTGGTGTGACCGTTGTAATTAACGGGCTTAGTTTTTTGTTTATTGATGAAATTTTGCGGTTGTTGAATATAGAAAAAAGTATTTTTGCCATGACAAAAGATTATCTGTTGATTATTTTTGCGGGTATGTTTTTTGTCTTTCTGTACAATTATTTTGCCGCAGTCTTGAGAAGTATGGGGAATTCCTTTATTCCGCTTATATTTCTCGTGATTTCGTCCGTGGTGAACATTGTGTTGGATTATCTGTTTGTTGTGCCATTTCAGATGGGCGTGCAGGGAGCGGGATATGCCACTGTCATCGCTCAGATTATTTCGGCAGTGGGGATAGCGTGGTATACATTGAAATGTGTTCCTGAAATGAAATTTCAAAAGGAAATGTTTGTCATAAAGAAAAGTTTAATGAAAAAGATAATAGATCAGTCTGTTATGACAAGTATTCAGCAGTCTATTATGAATTTTGGAATCCTGATGGTGCAGGGGCTGGTAAACAGTTTTGGGATTACCGTTATGGCAGGATTTGCAGTTGCGGTCAAGATTGACAGTTTTGCCTATATACCGGTACAGGATTTCGGAAATGGATTTTCTACTTATGTGGCACAAAATCGTGGTGCGGGCAAAACTGAACGGATTCATACGGGAACAAAGGCAGCGGTAAAATTGATTTTAATGACCTGTATCGTTATTTCCACGATTGTTTTTTTATTTGCTTCGCAATTAATGAACTGCTTTGTTTCGGCAGGAGAAACTGAAGTAATCGCAGAGGGAGTGCGTTATCTCCAAATTGTCTGTCCGTTTTATTGTCTGATTGGATTTTTGTTTATGTTTTACGGATTGTACAGAGGAATGGGGAGACCTCAGATGTCTATCGTATTGACGGTTATTTCTCTTGGAACGAGAGTTGCTCTTGCATATATTCTGTCAGATATAAAATGGATAAGTGTTGTTGGCATATGGTGGGCAATTCCGATTGGCTGGTTTTTGGCGGACCTTGTGGGACTTGTGTACTATAGAAGATACAGGGGAAAAGGAAATTTGGAGTGATAATCCTTATAAAAACTTAAGATTATCCTAAAGTATTTTTACAGTTTTTTTGATAGAATACTTTCTGGTAAAATTGTTTTTACTATAGAAGGAGAATTATCTATGCGTACAGTAAGAAAAATCATTAAAAATATTTTTATAGTGCTTTTAGTTGCATGTATCGGAATCTGCTCGTATTTAATTTATCAGGGTTATACAATGTATAAAGATGCGGTAAATGAAGTGAGTATTGAAGAGAAAGTTGCAGAAATCAGAAGCAAAAAGCAATATACGTCTGTTGAAGAATTACCGCAGATTTATAAGGACGCCATCATTTCCGTGGAGGATCACAGATTTTATTCCCACCCGGGTATCGACATACTTGCAACCGCAAGAGCGGCAATACATGATATTCAGGCAATGTCTCTTGTGGAGGGAGGGAGCACGATCACTCAGCAGTTAGCAAAAAATCTTTATTTCACTCAGGAGAAAAAGTTTGTCCGCAAAATAGCGGAAGTATTTGTAGCAGTAGAAATGGAAAGAAAATATACGAAGGACGAAATTCTTGAGTTGTATGTAAACTCCATATATTTTGGAAATAACTGTTATTGTGTGAAAGACGCAAGTATGACATATTTTAATAAACTGCCAAAAGATATGACGGACTATGAGAGTACTCTGCTGGCGGGAATTCCAAACGCACCTTCCGCATATTCGTTAAATGTAAATCCCACTTTGGCAAAACAACGTCAGAGACAGGTGATAGAGAAAATGGTTGAATTTGGACATTTAACACAGAAAGAGGCAAATGCTATTATAAAGTAATAAATCTGAGTATATTACATATATTACTATAAACTTATATGTGTGGCATTTGTGATGAAAGAGTCTTTGAAAAAGAAAATGGCGTGTACGACAAATCTTCCAAAAGATGTCATTTTTGGTGTTCCGATTATAACGATGACGGGACAGTTGGAAGTTTGCGTTGAAAATTATAAAGGGATTATGGAGTATACGGATACATTGATACGCATTCGGAGCAAAGTCGGTCAGATACGGGTAACAGGAAGAAATATGCAAATTGAATATTATACGAATGATGAGATGAAAATAACAGGTCAGATTAAATCGGTTGAGTATTCTTAAAGGAGGCAAATGTGTGCTACTTTCTATCATTCGCTATATAAAAGGCTATCTGCGTATAAAAATTATCGGATATTCTCCGGAGCGTTTTTTAAATTTATGCCGCCATCATCATATTTATTTATGGGGGCTGACTCCGCGTATGCATGATTACGAAATGTTTATCAGCATAAGCGGTTTTAGAAAATTAAAACCTATTTTGAAGAAAACGAAGACAAAAGTTGTGATTTTAAATCGATATGGTCTTCCTTTTTTTTTACATAAATATAGAAAAAGAAAAGTGTTTTTTATCGGTGCAGTCGGCTGCATGCTTTCTATCTATCTTTTTTCTATGATTGTATGGAATATTCATATTGAGGGAAACTATTCACAGACAGATGAGGTAATTTTGGAGTTTTTGGAAACGAAAAAAGTGTATCATGGAATGCCGAAGGCAAAAATTAACTGTGAACGTATTGCAAAAGATATACGGAAACAATTTGATGATATAATATGGGTTTCGGTCTCCATACAGGGAAGTCGTCTGATGATTCAGGTAAAAGAAAATACGGATACAGTTCCGCAAAAAGTAAATAAGGAGGAGAAGGTCACTGATCTGGTTGCCTCTGAAAATGGAGAGGTAGTGGAAATCATTGCCCGTTCAGGAGTACCGCTTGTTTCTGTCGGAGACAAAGTAAAAAAGGGAGATGTACTTGTCAGTGGGAGAGTAGAAATTAAAAATGATGCGAAGGAAGTGGTGGAGTATCGTTATCAGCCGGCTGATGCAGACATTCGCCTAAAGGTCTCGCACTCATATCAGTCTGAAACTCCCACAGATTACATGAAAAAGAAATATACGGGAAAAACGAGGAGCCAGATGTTTTTGAAAACGGAACAACATTTTTTTGGTCTCGGATTTATGCACAATAAGTTCAAATATAAGGAGACGTATACAAGCGAGAGCAGGTTAAGGCTTGGAGAACATTTTTATTTTCCGTTATCTTACGGCAAAATGAAAGTGAAAGAATATAAACCGGAGAGGAAAAAAAGAAGTGATAAAGAAATACAGAGGATTTTGAGTGAAGAGTTTCAAAATTTCTGTAAAGATTTGGAAGAAAAAGGGGTAGAAATAATTGAAAAAGATGTTAAAATATACAAAGGGTCAAAAACCGCTAAAGCAAAGGGGGAACTGACTCTGATTAAATCTGAAAAAATGAGAAAAGATACGACTATCCTTCAGATAAAAGAAAAGGAATCAAAAGGAGTTGATTAAATGGGAATACTTGAAAGAGTTATGGAAGTTTCAGCGGAACATGAGAAAAATGTTTTCGGGGAATTTGATAAATTTGCAAAAAAAATTGAGCGTACACTTCATGTGACATTGATTGCAAGAAATGGGGAAGTAAAAATATTGGGGGAATCCTCTTATGTGGAAAAGGCGGAGAATGTTCTTTCCCAGTTGCTTGAATTATCAAGGAGAGGGAATGTGATTCAGGAACAAAATGTGGATTATGCCCTTTCGCTTTCGTTTGAGGACAATACGGACGGACTTTTGCAGATTGATAAAGAGATTATCTGTCACACACTGCAGGGGAAACCGATTAAACCAAAAACATTGGGACAAAAGAAATATGTAGACGCCATCAGAAAGCAGATGATTACATTTGGACTTGGACCGGCAGGAACAGGGAAAACATATCTTGCTATGGCGATGGCAATCACTGCATTTAAAAATAATGAAGTGGGACGCATTATTTTAACCCGTCCTGCCATTGAAGCAGGAGAAAAACTGGGATTTTTGCCGGGAGATTTACAGAGTAAGATTGATCCGTATTTAAGACCTCTGTATGATGCGTTATACCAGATTATGGGAGCGGAGTCTTTTATTAAAAATTCGGAAAAAGGACTGATAGAGGTAGCACCGCTGGCATATATGAGAGGACGTACTCTTGACAATGCGTTTATCATTTTAGATGAGGCGCAAAATACGACGCCTGCTCAGATGAAAATGTTTTTGACACGAATTGGTTTTGGCTCAAAGGTTGTTGTCACAGGTGACTCTACACAAAAAGATTTACCGTCAGGAACAACCTCCGGGCTTGACATTGCAAAGAAAGTATTGAAAAACATAGAAGATATTTCTATTTGCAACCTGACAAGTAAAGACGTTGTGAGACACCCGCTTGTACAAAAGATTGTAAAAGCATATGAGGAATTTGAAAAGAAAAATACATCTACACATGAAAAAAGGAGAAGATAATGACAATATATTTTGAAGAGGAAGGCGAACTGAAACTGGATTTAGAGTGTGAAACACTTGCAGAGACAGTTGTTGAGGGCGTGTTGGATTATGAAAAATGTCCTTATGAGGCGGAAGTGAATTTACTTTTAACGATGAATAAGGAAATTCAGGAGATGAATGCTGAGTTCAGGCATATAGACAGGGCTACAGACGTATTGTCTTTCCCGATGATTGATTATGAAAAAGCAGGCGAGTTCGCTTTTTTGGAGGAAGATGACAGTTATTTTAATTGTGATACAGGAGAATTGATGCTTGGTGATATTGTGATTTCTAAAGAAAAGGTAATCGCACAGGCAGAGGAATACGGGCATACAATAAAAAGAGAATATGCTTTTCTAATCGCGCACAGTATGTTACACTTACTTGGTTATGACCACATGGAAGAACAGGAACGTTTGGAAATGGAAAGAAAACAAAAGGAAATTTTGGAACAGTTAGGGATAACAAGATAACTTAGGTGAGGTATAATACATGGAAACAAAAGGAAAAAAACACGAGGGAGCATTTCTCGTTCAGGGTATGATTTTGGCTTCGGCCGGAATTATTACGAAAATTATAGGGGTTATTTACCGTATTCCCCTCATTAACATTATGGGGGATCAGGGGCAAGGATATTATGGTATTGCCTTTGAGATTTATTCGCTGGCGCTTCTTTTGACTTCATACAGCCTTCCCCTTGCCGTTTCAAAACTGGTATCGGCCAGGGTGTCAAAAGGCGAGAGAAGAAATGCGTTTAAGGTGTTTAAATCGGCATTAATTTTTGGACTGGTGTCCGGTTCGTTAATCGGTCTGATTGTCTTTTTTGGAGCAGATTTTATTGCAACAAAAATTATGGCGATGGGTCCAAGCCAATATGCATTAAGGGTACTTGCACCTTGTCTTCTCGTTGTGGCAATTATGGGAGTTGTACGCGGATATTTTCAGGGGCTGGGTACAATGATTCCCACTGCAGTGTCACAGATTTTAGAGCAGATTGTCAATGCGATTGTCAGTGTTGTCGGAGCCAGTTATTTATTCGAGTTTGGGAAAAAAGCGGCTGAAGCAAAAGGCAAAGAATATTTAGGACCGGCTTATGCGGCAGCAGGAGGTACTCTTGGAACCTTTGTGGGAGCGGTCTCAGGACTTTTATTTTTACTTTTTGTTCTGTTTATCTATAGAAAGATTATTAGAAAACAGTTAAGACGTGACCATACAACTTATCAGGAAGAATATGGAACAATTTTTCCTATTTTATTGATGACAATTATTCCTGTCATTTTAAGTACTGCCGTATATCAGAGTACAAAGATTTTAGATGCGGGTATTTTCAGTAATATAATGTCGATACAGGGAATGTCGAAAGAAAAATACGAAACACTCTGGGGAATGTATACGGGGAAATTTAATACACTTGTAAATGTACCGCTTGCCATAGCGAATGCTATTGGTGCATCTGTTATTCCGAGTCTGACTGCAGCGATGACATCGGGTGACCGCAGACTGGTACATAGTAAAATTCAGTTGGCGACACGGTTTTCCATGTTGATTTCCATTCCGAGCACGATTGGATATATGGTTCTTGCAAAACCGATTATGAATTTATTGTTCAATGGTGATAATTCCACACCTGCTCTTTTGTTGATAACGGGTGCGATAACCATTGCATTTTATTCGCTGTCTACAATTACAAACGCTATGTTACAGGGAATTGACCGTATGACTACACCGATTAAAAATGCAGCAATTTCTCTTGTGATTCATCTGGTTTCACTGTTCATTATGCTTGTTGTGTTAAAGATGAATATTTTTGCGGTTATCGGAAGTACAATTGTATTCTCGCTCAGTATGTGCATATTGAACGGGCGTGCATTGAGAAAGGAAATCGGATACCATCAGGAATACTATAAAACATTTATTCTTCCGCTTATTGCGTCAATCATTATGGGTGTGATTGCATTTGTCATTCAGGTAGCATTTGCAAATATTATGCCGGAAAAAGTGGCGACAATCATTTCTGTTCTTGTAGCGGTTCTCGTATATTCTTTGGCGTTGCTGCTGCTTGGAGGACTTACGGAAAGTGAAATCCTTGCCATGCCGAAAGGAAGAAAAGTAGTTAATGTATTGAAAAAATTTCATTTATTGAGAGAAGAGGAAGAATAGATGAAACCGATAAAAAAAGTTGCCGTACTCCATGATATATGTGGAGTGGGAAAAGCGGGAGCGATGAATATGATTCCTATTTTGAGTGTGATGGGAATGGAAGTTTGTCTGGTTCCTACAATGCTTTTGTCTACGCATACAGGAGGATATGGGAAGCCGGTTATATGTCCGGTTTCTCCCGATTATCTGAGCGACTGCGCAAAGCATTACAAAAAAGAAAAAATTGAGTTTGATTTTATTTTTGTCGGTTATTTGGGAAACTGCGATATGGTTGACGGGGTGCTGGACTTTATCCGGCATTTTCCGAAAGCAAAAGTGGTTACGGATACGATTATGGGAGATAATGGTGAGTTTTACGGTAATTTTGATTCTTCCTATTTACAGGCGGTGAAAAAACTGTTAGCGTTTTCAGATTTAATCCTCCCAAATTATACGGAAGCATGTTTTCTTGCGGGAATGGAATACAGGAAAAATCCAAGTCAGACTTATCAAAATGAACTGTGCGAAAGACTGATGAAACTTGGCGCAAAGGATATGGTGATTACAAGTGTGACGGCAGCAGAAGGGACAGGCATTCTTTATTGTGAAAAAGGGAAAAAAGATTGTCTTTATCTCGACTGTGAGCCGCACAATATACATGGAACGGGAGATGTATTTGACGGAGTGATTTTAGGAAACTGTATGAGAGGACTTCCTTTAAAAGAAAATATTGTAAAAGCGCATCAGTTTGTAAAAACATGTATTGCGGAAACGTATCGTTATGACTACAATAAACGCGAAGGCGTTCTTTTAGAAAAAATGCTTCCCATGCTTGTATAGATTAGGGATAACAGGCGAATACTGTAAATAAAAAAGGGGTTGTCCTATGAAAAAGAAATACAGTATTCGTTTTCTCGTTGCAACAGTAACATGTCTGATAGCATTGACGGTTGCATATCAGATGAGTTATCATCATGCGAGAATGGAACTTGAAAAAGAAACCGAGGCAGAAGAAAATAATCCGTCTGTGGCAACGGAGGGCGAAGCGTTTCAATCTGATATTTATTATTTGCAGGAATTAAATGGGTTTATTGCTGTATATCAGAGTGACAAAAAAACAGTGTTTGAATATACGGATATCCGTATGGAGGAACTTCCAAGCGACTTGGCGAATGAAATTAAGAAAGGGAAAAAACTTCCGGGGATTGAGGAAGTATACGGATTTTTAGAAAATTACTCCAGTTGATAAAAGAAGAGAAAGGACAAAAGAGATGTTAGAAGAAAAAATTCAGAGAATCAATGAATTATATAGAAAATCAAAAGCAGAAGGGCTGACGGCGGAAGAACTTCAGGAACAGAAAGTGTTAAGGGCAGAATATATAGATGCATTTAAGAGAAATCTTCGTGGGCAGTTAAATAACATTTCCATTCAGGAAAAGGACGGAACAATTACAAATTTAGGAGAAAAATTTGGAAATAAAAAAGCAAATTAGAAGACGGATATTAAAAAGAAGAGAGTCACTTTCTAAAGATGAATGGAGAAGAAAAAGTGATAAAGTGATAGAAGAACTTATTGCACAGCCAATTTATAAAGAAAGTAACACAATCTATAGCTATGTGTCCTATCGCAACGAGCCGGACACATGGCGTTTTATTATATATAGCCTGAAGGCCGGAAAGAAAGTGGCTGTCCCTAAAGTCATCGGAAACGAAATGAAATTTTATTATATTCGCGGAATAGAGGAATTGGCGGAAGGGTACAAAGGAATTTTTGAACCGCCGGAAACAAATGAGGAGGCAACGGAAGACAATGCTTTGCTGATAATGCCGTTGGTTGCTTTTGACAGAGAAAAACACCGCTTGGGATATGGAGGCGGTTTTTATGACAGATACTTACAGAAATATCCGAACCACTTTAAAATAGGAATTGGATTTTCTTTTCAGGAAGCAGAAAGCGTACCCGCAGAAAAATATGATGTTAGTCCGGATAGTATATGGACGGATAAAGGAGAAATAATATGATGAACTTGCCGAAAGATGCAATACTTTTATTGAGTGTTGTCAATACAAAATTAAGAGATTATTATAAAAGTTTAGATGATTTGTGTGAGGATATGAACGCAGAGAAAAAAGACATTATACATAAACTTGAGGGTATAGGGTATGAATATGATGGAATAAAAAATCAGTTTGTATAGAGCAGATTGTATTCTTGCAAAAGGGTGCGCTATATCGTATAATTGTAAAGTCATATATCACTTTTGATAAAAGAAAGGAAAACATATGTTAAAAGATTTAGATAAAGTAATTGGAGAAATCGATTTGAATAAAGAAGCACCTGTCAATGAACCGGACAGACAGTATTATTATATGGCGAAAGCAAAAAAATATGTCGCTGAACAGGCAGAAAACTTAGGGCGTTCCCTTACTTTCTGTGTAACAACATTCGGTTGTCAGATGAATGCAAGAGATTCTGAAAAATTGGTCGGTATTCTGGAACAGATAGGATATGCGGAAGAAACTGATGAAGAAAAGGCAGATTTTATTATTTATAATACATGTACAGTTCGCGAAAATGCCAATATGCGTGTCTACGGACGTCTTGGACAGTTAAAGAGAGTGAAAAAAGAAAATCCACATATGATGATCGGACTTTGTGGCTGTATGATGCAGGAACCGGAAGTGGTGGAGAAATTAAAGAAGAGTTACCGCTTTGTTGATTTGATTTTTGGAACACACAATATTTATAAATTTGCCGAATTAATCGTAACTCGTTTTGAGTCGGAACGTATGGTAATTGATATTTGGAAAGACACGGACAAAATCGTGGAAGATTTACCTAGCGAGCGTAAATTCTCCTTTAAATCCGGCGTTAATATTATGTTTGGCTGTAACAATTTTTGCAGTTACTGCATTGTTCCATATGTGCGTGGACGTGAGAGAAGCCGTAATCCAAAAGATATCGTAAGAGAAATTGAGCGTTTAGTTGCAGACGGTGTTGTGGAAGTTATGCTTCTCGGGCAGAATGTAAACTCCTATGGGAAAAATTTGGAGACACCGATGACGTTTGCACAGTTATTACAGGAAGTGGAGAAAATTGACGGACTGAAGAGAATCCGTTTTATGACATCACACCCGAAAGATTTGTCCGACGATTTAATTGAAGTGATGAAAAACTCCAAAAAGATTTGTAAACATTTACATTTACCTGTACAGTCAGGAAGTTCACGGATTTTACAGAAGATGAACCGCCGTTACACAAAAGAACAATATTTGGAATTAGTCAGAAAAATCAAAACCGCCATTCCGGATATTTCTCTGACAACAGATATTATTGTCGGCTTCCCTGGAGAGACGGAAGAAGATTTCCTTGAGACAATGGACGTTGTGAAACAGGTTCGCTACGACAGTGCGTTTACATTTATCTACTCAAAACGTACAGGTACACCTGCTGCCACAATGGAAAATCAGATTGCTGACGATGTTGTAAAGGATCGTTTTGACCGTCTTCTAAAAGAAGTACAGGGAATTTCTACAGAGGTGTGCGGTGTACATACGGGAACAACGCAGGAAGTCTTAGTCGAATCGCTAAATGACCATGACGATTCTCTTGTGACAGGCAGACTAAGCAATAATATTTTGGTGCATTTTCCGGGAGATGAAGACCTTATCGGAAAAATTGTTGATGTAAAATTAGAAGAATGTAA
Source organism: Lachnospiraceae bacterium (assembly GCA_902381685.1). GTDB lineage: Bacteria > Bacillota > Clostridia > Lachnospirales > Lachnospiraceae > Faecalimonas. The sequence goes on from LR698958.1 coordinate 982,677, forward strand.
AGGGTTTTATTATATCGGTACGAGAGTGGAATAAGAAATAACTACCACCCATATTTTAAGAAGATACGTCCAAACTATTTACTAAGAACAATAAAGTAAATAGAAAGGGCGTTTTTTCTTTGAAAAGGTTAAGTGAATATTTGTTTATATGGGCGTTGGGTGGAACGCTCTACTATACTTTTGAAATGTTTTTTCGGGGATTTTCTCACTGGACAATGTTTGTTCTCGGAGGAATCTGTGCAGTTTTCTGCGTATGGCAGGGACTTGTGCTAAAATGGAGGGAACCTTTATGGATACAAATTATAAGATGTACAATTTTCGTTGTTGCCGGAGAATTTATTACCGGAATTGTTGTAAATAAGTGGCTTCGTTGGCAGGTTTGGGATTATACGGACCAGCCTTTTCAGTTATTTGGACAAATTTGCGCTCCTTTTGCCATAATTTTTTCGGGGCTATGTGCATTGGGAATAATTGGCGGAGGGTATTTTGTGCATTGGATTTATGGGGAGGAGAAACCGGATTTTCATGTGCTGTAAATAAAAAGGGAAATTTGATAAAAGCATATAATAATACCTATATTTTTTACATTGAAAAGCACTTTGAAATTTGTTATGATTGATAAGATATGAACATAATGGAAAAATGACAAAAGAAATCACTGTAAAAATAAGGAGGAAATGGGAAAATGTCTGAGTTGACTCCAATGATGCAACAGTATGTTGAAATGAAAAAACAGTATCAGGACTGTATTTTATTTTATAGATTAGGAGATTTTTATGAGATGTTCTTTGACGATGCGGTGACGGCGTCGCAGGAACTGGAATTGACATTAACAGGGAAAAACTGTGGTATGGAAGAGAGGGCGCCAATGTGTGGTGTTCCTTATCACGCTGTGGAAGGTTATCTGACAAGGCTTGTATCAAAAGGATATAAAGTGGCTATTTGTGAACAGGTGGAAGATCCGAAAGTTGCAAAAGGAATCGTAAAGCGTGAGGTCGTCCGAATTGTTACCCCGGGAACAAACTTAAATACACAGTCTTTAGATGAATCCAAAAATAATTATATTATGTGTATTGTATATATTGCAGACAGATACGGATTGTCGGTTGCGGATATTTCTACCGGAGATTATTTTGTGACAGAATTGGATACGGGAAGAAAACTGTTAGATGAGATTGCTAAGTTTGCACCATCAGAAATTATATGTAACGAGCCATTTTATATGAGCGGGCTTGATATAGATGATTTGAAAAATCGTCTTGGAATTGCAATTTATTCTTTGGACGCATGGTATTTTGATGATGCCATGTGTACGAAAATATTAAAAGAACATTTTAAAGTAAGTTCTCTTGAAGGATTAGGACTTGGAGATTATAACTGCGGCGTAATAGGTGCAGGAGCGCTTCTTAAATATCTTTATGAGACACAAAAAACAACACTCTCACATCTTACGGGGATTATCAGTTATACAACAGGAAAATACATGCTGCTTGACAGTTCCACAAGGAGAAATTTGGAGTTATGTGAAACGCTTCGGGAAAAGCAGAAGAGAGGTTCTCTTTTATGGGTTTTAGATAAAACAAAGACAGCCATGGGTGCGAGAACATTGAGAAGTTATGTGGAGCAGCCTTTAATTAATAAGGAAGATATTCTGGCAAGACTTGATGCGGTGGGAGAGTTAAAAGATAATGCCATCGCAAGAGAAGAAATCAGAGAATATTTAACTCCTGTCTATGACTTGGAGAGATTAATCAGCAAGATTACATATCAGTCGGCAAATCCGAGAGATTTGACTGCGTTTCAAAGTTCTCTTGCCATGCTGCCGCACATTAAATATATTTTATCTGATATGACATCACCATTATTGATGAGCCTGTACAGAGAATTGGATACGTTGGAAGACTTGTGTGAACTTGTACAAAGTGCAATTAAAGAAGAACCTCCTCTTGCCATGAAAGAGGGAGGTATTATTAAGGACGGATATGATGCGGAAGTAGACAAACTTCGCAATGCAAAAACAGAAGGAAAAACATGGCTTGCAGAGTTAGAAGCGGAAGAGAGGGAAAAAACAGGAATTAAAAATCTGAAAATCAAATATAACAAGGTATTTGGTTATTATTTGGAAGTGACAAATTCATATAAGGAACTTGTACCGGATTACTATACAAGAAAGCAGACGCTTGCAAATGCGGAAAGATATATCATTCCACGACTGAAAGAATTAGAGGACACGATTTTAGGTGCAGAAGACAAACTGTATGCGTTGGAATATGAAATTTACTGTAAAATCCGTGATAAAATAGCAGATGAGGTAGTACGCATACAAAAGACAGCGAAAGCAATTGCGAAGATAGACGTGTTTGCATCACTGGCTCTTGTGGCAGAGCGAAATAACTATGTTCGCCCTAAAATCAATGAAAAGGGTGTTATTGACATTAAAAACGGCCGTCACCCCGTTGTAGAAAAAATGATTCCAAACGATATGTTTATTGCTAATGATACATTACTTGATGATAAGAAAAACAGAGTTTCCATTATCACGGGACCAAACATGGCAGGTAAATCAACGTACATGAGACAGACAGCTCTTATCGTTCTTATGGCACAGATAGGAACATTTGTACCTGCTGAGAGTGCAAATGTTGGAATTGTTGACCGTATTTTCACAAGAGTAGGTGCATCAGACGACCTGGCATCGGGACAGAGTACGTTTATGGTTGAAATGACGGAGGTTGCCAATATTTTGAGAAATGCCACAAACAGAAGTTTGCTTATTTTAGATGAAATCGGCCGTGGAACAAGTACGTTTGACGGATTGAGTATTGCGTGGGCAGTTGTTGAACATATAAGTAATGCAAAACTTCTCGGAGCAAAAACACTGTTTGCAACACATTACCATGAACTGACGGAACTGGAAGGAAAGATTGACAGTGTAAACAACTACTGTATCGCCGTAAAAGAAAAGGGCGATGACATTGTCTTTCTCAGAAAGATTGTAAAAGGCGGAGCAGATAAAAGTTACGGAATTCAGGTTGCAAAACTGGCAGGAGTTCCGGAGTCTGTCATCTTAAGAGCGAAGGAAATCGTCAGTGAATTAAGTGAAGCGGACATTACAACACGGGTGAAAGATATCAAAATTCAGGGGCAGGAATCGAAAGCAAGAACAAAACAAAAGAAGTACGATGAAGTAGATTTGGCTCAGATGTCATTGTTTGATACGGTTAAAGATGACGACGTGTTAAAGGAACTGGAAGAACTGGACGTAAGTCGTATGACACCTATGGACGCACTAAATACGATTTATCGTTTGCAGAATAAACTGAAAAACAGATGGTAAAAGAAAAGGGGAAGATATATGCCGAATATTCAAGTCTTGGACCAGATTACAATTGATAAAATAGCAGCAGGAGAAGTGATTGAGCGCCCGGCTTCCATTGTAAAAGAATTGGTGGAGAATGCGATTGATGCAAATGCAACCGCTGTAACGGTAGAAATCAAAGAGGGCGGAATATCTTTTATCAGAATAACGGATAATGGCTGCGGAATTCCGAAAGAGGAAGTTTCACTTGCCTTTCTTCGTCATTCCACAAGTAAGATACGTTCAGAAAAAGATTTGGCAACAGTTTCTTCTCTAGGGTTTAGAGGCGAGGCGCTTTCCAGCATTTCAGCGATAGCGCAGGTGGAAGTGATCACAAAAACAAAAGAAAATGATTTCGGAGTAAAATATACAATAGAAGGCGGTGTGGAAAAAAGTATTGAAGAAGTGGGTGCGCCTGACGGCACTACATTTCTCGTACATCAGATTTTCTATAATACGCCTGCCCGACGCAAATTTTTGAAGACACCGATGACAGAGGCAAGCCATGTAAATGAGTTGATGGTACGTCTTGCTTTATCACACCCGGAAGTTTCGATTCAGTTTATTAACAATGGACAGAGTAAATTGCATACGGCAGGAAACGGTAAAGTAAAAGATGTAATTTACCATGTTTTTGGCAGGGAAATTGCAAATAATCTGTTGGAAGTGAACCGTGATGAAGGCAAAATGCGAGTGAGCGGTTATATTGGAAAACCGCTTATTTCCAGAGGAAACCGCAATTACGAGAATTACTATATCAATGGCAGATATGTAAAAAGCAACATTATTGCGAAAGCGATTGAAGATGCATATAAAGATTTTACCATGCAGCATAAATATCCGTTTACCGTACTTCATTTCTGGCTGGACGGAAATGATATTGATGTAAACGTACACCCGACAAAAATGGAACTTCGTTTTAGCCACCGGCAGGAAGTATATGATTTCGTTTATCGCGCAGTGAAGGAAACTCTTATAGAACCGGAACTGATTCCGAGGGTGGAAATTTCAAAGCCGACAGAAGAAAAGAACGTACCTGAAAAAAAGGTTCCGGAGGTGCATGATGAAGCATATTTTATGAAAAAGATGAGGGAACGTGTACAGTCTTATCATCGTCAGGCATCACAGGCTGAAGTGAAAGATACAACGGAATTACATCGGGGGAATCTGCAAATTGACAGAATTAAAGAGGCGGTTACTTACAATAAAAATCGGGAACGGGAAGAACGGTCTGCACAGCCCGTAATGCAACCGGCACAACCCGATATGTCGCAGGAAATGAAGGCAGAGCAGTTAAACTTTTTTGAAGAAAAATTGCTTACAAAAAAAGCCGTTCAGGAGTATAAACTGATTGGACAGGTATTTGATACATATTGGCTTGTGGAGTTTCAGGAGCAGTTATATATTATAGACCAGCATGCGGCACATGAGAGAGTATTGTATGAAAAAACATTACATGGCATGAAGGACAGAACATTTACTTCCCAGTATTTGAGTCCGCCGATTATTTTAAACCTATCCATGCAGGAGGCGCGGTTATTGACGGAGCATATGGATTTGTTTTCCAAAATTGGATTTGAGATAGAAAATTTTGGAGGCGATTCATTTGCGGTGAGAGCGGTACCGGATAATTTGTTTAGTATTGCAAAGAAGGAATTATTAATGGAAATGTTGGATAACCTTTCAGATGATATTACTTCAGCGGAAGCGCCGGATCTGATTGGAGAGAAAATTGCGGCCATGTCATGTAAAGCGGCGGTAAAGGGAAATGCGAAATTATCTTCTGCGGAAGTAAATGCGTTAATAGGAGAACTTTTGGAGTTGGAGAATCCGTATCATTGTCCTCACGGAAGACCGACGATTATTGCAATGACAAAAAGAGAATTAGAGAAAAAGTTTAAAAGGATTGTTTAGAATGAGTAAAAAGCCATTAATTATATTAACAGGACCTACTGCTGTCGGAAAAACAAAAGCATCTATAAATTTAGCAAAAGCACTTGGAGGGGAAATTATCTCTGCGGATTCCATGCAGGTTTACAGGCATATGGATATCGGTTCGGCAAAAATTACCAAGGAGGAAATGCAGGGGGTAAAGCATTATTTAATTGATGTGCTGGAGCCGGACGAGGAATTCCATGTGGTAAAATTTCAGCAGTTGGCGAAAGCGGCGATGGAGGAAATCTATGCGAAAGGGAAAATCCCTATTGTTGTAGGTGGAACGGGATTTTATATTCAGGCGCTTTTGTATGATATTGATTTTACGGAAAACAATGAAGATACGGCGTACAGACGGGAGTTGGAAGAGATTTCCCGTACAAAAGGAGCAGAGTATCTCCACGAGATGCTTAAGGCGGTTGACGAGAAATCGGCTCAATCCATTCATGCAAATAACGTGAAACGTGTGATAAGAGCGCTGGAATTTTTTAGACAGACAGGGCAGAAGATTTCTGAGCATAACGAAAAAGAGAGGGAGAAAGAATCTCCGTATCAATTTTGTTATTTTGTCTTAAACGATGTCAGGGGACATTTATATAAACGGATTGAATTGCGTATAGATGAAATGATTAAAGAGGGGCTTGTGTCTGAGGTGGAAGCGCTAAAAGAAAAGGGATATACAAGGGAAATGACTTCCATGCAGGGACTTGGCTATAAAGAAATTTTTGATTATCTAAACGGTGTCACTTCTCTCGAGGAAGCCGTTTACATTTTGAAAAGAGACACAAGACATTTTGCAAAACGTCAGATTACGTGGTTTAAACGTGAAAAGGACGTTATCTGGGTAAATAAAGATGAATTTGATTACGACGAGGAGAAAATCTTAGCATTTCTTCTTGAGAAGATAAAAGAAAGGATTACATTTCCATGTTAGAAACAAAAACACAGTATGAACAATTAGGAATTTCAGAAGAGGTATATGCTTTTGGAAAGAAGATAGAAGAAAAACTGACGGAACGTTTTCAGAAGGTAGATGAGGTTGCAGAATTTAATCAATTGAAAGTGATTAAAGCAATGCAGGACAGGAGAGTGAGCGAGGCGTGTTTTAACTATGCCAGCGGATACGGGTATAATGACTTGGGACGTGATACACTGGAAGAGGTATATGCAAGTGTATTTCATACAGAGTCGGCTTTAGTAAGACCTCAGATTACATGTGGAACACATGCTCTTGCCCTTGCGCTCAGCGCAAATTTAAGACCGGGAGATGAACTTTTATCTCCCGCAGGGAAACCGTATGACACACTGGAGGAAGTAATCGGAATTCGTGAATCGAAAGGTTCTCTTGCTGAGTATGGAATTTCTTACCGACAGGTGGATCTGCTGGAAAACGGAACATTTGACTACGAAAGCATTGAAAAAGCGATAAATGAAAAAACAAAACTGGTTACAATTCAGCGCTCAAAAGGGTACCAGACAAGACCGAGTTTCTCTGTTTCACAGATTGGCGAACTGATTGCTTTTGTAAAAAAAATTAAACCGGACGTAATCTGCATGGTGGATAACTGTTACGGTGAGTTTGTAGAAACGATTGAGCCAAGTGACGTGGGCGCGGATATGGTTGTAGGTTCTCTTATTAAAAATCCGGGCGGCGGTCTTGCACCAATCGGGGGATATATAGCAGGGAAAAATGAATGTATTGAGAACTGTGCTTATCGTCTTACTTCTCCGGGCTTAGGAAAAGAGGTGGGAGCATCTCTTGGAGTTATGCAGTCTTTTTATCAGGGATTGTTTTTGGCACCTACAGTAGTAAGCGGTGCGCTAAAAGGCGCGATATTTGCCGCAAATATTTATGAAGAGTTAGGATTTCCGGTTATTCCAAGTGGAAGTGAAAGTCGTCACGATATTATTCAGGCAGTTGAATTTGGAACGCCTGATGGAGTAATTGCTTTCTGTAAAGGAATTCAGGCGGCAGCACCTGTGGATAGTTATGTTTCACCGGAACCGTGGGCAATGCCGGGGTATGACAGTGATGTCATTATGGCAGCAGGTGCGTTTGTACAGGGTTCTTCCATTGAGTTAAGTGCAGACGGACCGATTAAACCACCGTATGCCGTATACTTCCAGGGTGGTCTTACATGGACACATGCGAAACTGGGAATTTTGATGAGTTTGGAAAAATTAGTGCAGGGCGGCCTTGTAAAACTGCCTTAGTGAAAGGATAGTATGAAAAAAAGTAAGAAGATTGTCGTTATCGGCGGTGGAGCGTCCGGTTTGGTGGCTGCTATTACTGCTGCAAGAAACGGTGCGGACGTTATTGTTTTGGAACACAAAGAAAAAGTTGGGAAGAAAATATTGGCCACCGGAAATGGCAGATGCAATTTTACAAATGAATATATGGAAATAAGTTGTTTCCGCGGGGAAGACGTGGAACGCATTGATGCCGTATTAAAAAAGTTCGGTACAAAAGAAACGCTGCATTTTTTTGATGAGTTAGGTGTCTTTCCAAAGAGTCGAAACGGATATTATTATCCGAAATCCAATCAGGCAGCAGCCATTTTAGATGTACTTAACATGGAATTAAAGAGGCAGCAGGTGGAGATTGTCTGCAACAGTCATGTAACGAAGATAGAAAAGACAAAACAGTTTAAAGTACTTTCTTCCACGGGAACATATATGGCAGATGCCGTTATTCTCGCAGCGGGAGGAAAGGCATCTGCAGTTCTTGGTTCTGACGGAAGCGGGTACAGCCTTGCAAAAATGTTTGGGCATACAATTTCTCCGGTAGTGCCGGCGCTTGTGCAACTGCGTGGGAACGGAACGTTTTTTAAACAGATTTCAGGAGTGCGTGCAGACGCGAAAATATCGCTTTATGTTGATGGTGAATTATTAGGAGAAGATACGGGGGAAGTGCAGTTTACTGATTACGGACTGTCGGGAATTCCGGTTTTTCAGATTAGCCGTTTTGCTGCTCTTGCCCTTTATCAAAAGAAAACGCCGAAGGTGAGAGTAGACTTTTTCCCTGAATTTACGGGAGAAGAACTAACTTTATTTTTTGAAAAGAGAATACGCCAAAATGGAGAAAAAAAGGCGGGAGAATTTCTTGTGGGACTGCTCAACAAGAAACTGGTGCCGATTTTACTTCGGGCATCAGGAGTACGGGAGAGAACGCTTATCTCCGAGGTGGAGAAGGAACGGTTGGAGCGCTTAATTGATAAATGTAAAGGATTTGAGATAGAAATCACAGAAACGAACTCTTTTGAGCAGGCGCAGGTTTGTGCGGGAGGAGTTCGCTTAAATGAGATAGATATAGAGACGATGGAATCTTTATATGAGAAAGGACTTTACCTTGCCGGAGAAATTTTAGATGCGGACGGTATTTGCGGCGGTTACAATTTGCAGTGGGCATGGGCAACCGGATATTTGGCAGGCAAGAATGCGTTGAAAGGGAAAAAATATGATTAGAATTCATCAGATTAAATTACCGATTACACATACGCAGGAAGATTTGAAAAAGAAGATTGGGAAAATACTGCGTATATCTGTTTCAGAAATAAGAGAAGTGAAAATTGTCAAGCAGTCTATCGATGCGCGAAAAAAGCCGCAGATTTTTTACACATATACGGTAGATGCGGCGATTACAGGAGAAAAGAAAATTTTACAAAAAGTAAAAAGTAATCAGATTATGCCGTCTCCGTCAAAGGCATACCGGTTTAATGCTGTCGGGGAAAAAGAGATGCGATTTCGTCCGATAATTGTAGGCAGCGGTCCTGCCGGGCTTTTTTGTGCATATATGCTTTCGGTACACGGTTATCGTCCGATTTTATTGGAGCGCGGCGCTTCGGTAGATGAAAGAATAAAAGATGTGGAATCGTTTTGGAAAAGCGGCAAATTAAACCTTAATTCTAATGTGCAGTTTGGAGAAGGTGGTGCGGGAACGTTTTCAGACGGCAAATTAAATACGCTCGTAAAAGATTCTTTTGGCAGAAATCAAAAAGTTTTAGAGATTTTTGCAAAGCATGGAGCGCCGGAAGACATTTGTTATACGAACAAAGCGCATATCGGCACGGATATTCTTACAGATGTAGTAAAGCAGATGCGTCAGTCGATTATTTCTCATGGCGGAGAAGTCCGATTCCACAGCCAGGTGACGGATATATGTGTGGAAGATAACAAGATAACACATCTGATCATAAACAGAGAGGAAAAAATTCCATGTGAAGTGGTCGTGCTCGCCATAGGACACAGCGCCAGAGATACATTTGAAATGTTAAATAAAAGGAAAGTGCCGATGGAGGCAAAATCTTTTGCGGTTGGTGTCAGAGTGGAACATCTTCAGTCAATGATAAATCTCTCTCAATATGGTATGGAAGGAAATTCGTTGCTTTCTGCGGCGTCATATAAAGTGGCTGAACAACTGGACAATGGAAGAGGGGTATATTCTTTCTGCATGTGTCCGGGAGGATATGTGGTCAATGCATCTTCGGAAGAGAAACGCCTTGCCGTCAATGGAATGAGTTATCACAGTCGAAGCGGAAAGAATGCAAACAGCGCCATTATCGTTACGGTGACACCGGAAGATTATGGCGGAACAGATGCACTTTCAGGAGTGGAATTTCAAAGAAAACTGGAAGAAAAGGCGTACAATTTAGCGGAAGGAAAGATTCCGGTGCAGCGCTATGAAGATTTTTGTAAGAATCAAATCTCCTCTCAGTTTGGGAAAGTAACTCCATCTATGAAAGGAAATTATGCTTTTGCCAATGTACGTTCCATTTTTCCGGAAGAAATTTCCCAATCCATCGAAGACGGAATAAAAAAATTTAACAACAAAATTCGAGGGTTTTCGCAGGAGGATACATTACTCTCCGGTGTGGAAAGCAGAACTTCTTCTCCGGTCAGAATAAAAAGAGGGGAAGGACTTATGAGCGAGATAGCGGGACTTTATCCGTGTGGAGAAGGAGCGGGCTATGCAGGCGGAATCACTTCTGCCGGAATGGACGGATTAAAGGTGGCAGAAGAAATCGCAAAAACCTACCGTGCTTTCGACTAAATTCGTCTTTCTTCAGAAAAATTTAATTTGTTTGGTGTATACACATATTTTAAAATATGCTAAAATAAATCTTGTGTCGTAATGAGTCTATAATTGAAATGAGTCAAACAAAGAAAATTAAAGATATGTTGGAAGAGGAACGTCCATACGAAAAGTGTGAACGTTTAGGCGTAAGTAGTTTGACAGATATTGAACTTTTAGCCGTCTTGTTAAGAAATGGAGCAATCAACAGTAATTCTCTTGAACTGGCAAGACGCATTTTATATCCTTTGAATCAAAGAGGGGGACTTATCAATTTACACCAATACTCTTTGGCACAACTTAAGAAAATTCACGGAATTGGACGTGTAAAGGCACTTCAGATAGTTTGCATTGTGGAATTAAGCAGAAGACTTTCCAAAGCCTCCGCAATCAAAGGTCTTGATTTTTCGTCTGCCGCAAAGATTGCAGAGTATTACATGGAAGACCTGCGGCATCATCAGCAGGAACATATGAAACTTTTAATGTTAAACACAAAAGCGAGGTTAATAGGAGAAACGGATATTTCAAAAGGAACGGTGAATGCATCTTTAGTATCTCCTCGTGAATTATTTATTGAGGCTTTGCAAAAAAATGCTGTATCTATTATATTATTGCACAATCACCCAAGCGGTGATCCGACTCCAAGTAAGGAAGACATTTTGATTACAAAAAGGATAAAAGAGGCAGGCAGCTTAATCGGAATTGAACTGCTGGACCATATTATTATTGGGAATAACTGTTATATCAGTCTGGCGGAAAAGAATCTGGTATAACCTATTGAGAGGAAAAATCATGTTAGGAAATATATATGGATTAGACCTGGGAACTTATGAGATTAAAGTCTATGACAAAAAGAAAGATACGATTTGGACAGAGAAAAATGCCATTGCCATTGAGAACGAAGACACTATTTTTTCTGTGGGTGATGAGGCGTATGAGATGTACGAAAAAGCGCCGGATAATATAGAAATTGTTTTTCCGATGAAAGAAGGAGAGATTTCCCATTTCAATGATTTACAGTATCTTCTCCAGAATTTGTTAAAAAAAGGAAAAAGATTTGCCCGGGGGTCTAAATATATAATCGCCGTTCCGACAGATGTTACAGAAGTACAGAAAAGGGCTTTTTTTGATTTGGTGATTCACTCAACTGCGAAGGCAAAAGAAGTTAATATTGTGGAACGCGGTATAGCGGACGCGGTTGGAATCGGTTTAGACGTACAAAAAGAAAAAGGACTTTTTATAGCAAACTTCGGCGGAGAGATTACAGAGTTATCTGTTTTATCTTACGGAGGGCTTGTGCTGAATCGAATCGTAAAGGTCGGAGGGGTAACTTTGGACGAAGCAATCGTCAACAGAGTTCGACGTAACCATGATTTTCTTATCGGAAGGCTGACAGCAGAGACATTGAGAAAGGAATTCGGTATTTTTGATGATGCCAGTGATCATACGTTGTCTGTAGCGGGACGCAACTTGATTTCAGGTGTTCCTACACAGTACGATGTTTCTATCAGTCTTGTAAGAGCAGCCATAAAGGAATCTTTAGAAGAGATAAGCCGTTCCATAAAATCTTTGATTGAACGTACACCTCCGGAAGTGTTGACGGAAGTAAAGAAAAACGGAATCTATATGACAGGAGGACTTGCAAATCTGCGGGGCCTGTCAACATATATAGAGGGAAGAACGGGATTGAAAGTAACACTTGCCAAAAATCCTGAATTGTGTGCAGTCAACGGATTAAAAAAAATAATTTTATCAAAAGAATTACAAAAACTGGCATATTCAATGCTTGATGAAAATTTTAGGTGGATGAGATAATATGAAAGGAAAAAATCAACTATCAGTACCAAGTAAATACTGGTTATTAATTATTACAACAATCTGTATTATTTTTATCGGATTGTCTTTAGTTTCGGACAAGACGTCAGGACCATTTAAAGTGGTTGCAGATTATACAGTCGTACCTATGCAGAAAGGAATCAACAGAGCGGGAATGTTTCTGAATGATTTGACGGAAAATTTCGATACTCTGCAAGACGTGAAAGCAGAAAATAAATCGTTGAAAAAGAAAGTGGATTCTCTGACAATCTCAAACAATCGTTTACAACAGGAAAAATATGAATTGGAGAGATTACGTGAATTATATAAATTAGATCAGACGTATTCTGATTATGAAAAAATCGGTGCGCATGTCATCGGTAATAATGGAAGTAACTGGTTTAGTACATTTACCATTGATAAAGGAAGCGAAGATGGTATCAAGGTGGACATGAATGTTATGGCCGGAGCAGGTCTTGTCGGTATTGTAACGAAAGTCGGGCCGCACTCTTCAGAAGTACGTGCAATTATCGATGACCAGAGTAATGTGAGTGGAATGGTGTTATCAACATCGGATACATGTGTGGTTCGAGGAGATTTGAAGTTGCTGGCAGACGGGCGAATCCGTTTTGAACAACTTGCCAATAATAATACAAAAATCAAAGAGGGAGAACAGGTTGTCACTTCGCAAATCAGTTCAAAATATGTGCAGGGAATTCTTATCGGATATATCAGTGAAATCAATGTTGATGATAATAACTTAACCCGCTCAGGCTATATTACACCTGTTGTAGATTTTAAGAAACTTCAGGAAGTGCTTGTTATCACTTCTACGAAGAAGGATTTAGTCGAGAAAAAAAAGTAAGGGGAGAAGTCTGATGAAGATCAAAAGGAAAATGATAACTCTTTTAATTATTCTGGTTTGCTTTTTACTTGAAACGACCGTCTTTCCAAGTATTTCGCTTGCAGGCATAACACCGAACCTGCTTGTTGTGGTTGTCTCTTCGTTTGGATTTATGCGCGGTAAAAATTCGGGAATGGTTGTAGGATTTATCTGCGGATTAATGACTGACATATTTTTCGGACTGCAGGGAGTAATCGGATTTTATGCCTTGATTTATACACTTATCGGTTATGGAAATGGATTTTTTAAACGGTTATTCTATGACGAGGATATAAAACTTCCGCTGGCTCTCATTGCCGGAAGTGAATTTTTATATGGAATCGTTATTTATATCTGTGTTTATCTGATGAGAAGTAAATTTGACTTTATTTATTATTTATCGCATATTATTATGCCGGAACTGATGTACACGATTTTAGTTACTTTAGTGTTGTATCAGATTATTTTACACATTAATCGAAAACTTGAAACCGAAGAGAAAAGGAGTGCAAGTAAATTTGTTTAATCGGATAAAAGACGCAATTAGTGAAGTGGTAAAATCCAGATTGTTCATTATTATTATTGTATTCATCATTATGTTTGGAATACTGATACAGAGATGCTTTAGTTTGCAGATCGTAAATGGACAGGATTATTTGGATAACTACAAATTACAAATACAAAAGACAAGAGAAGTGCAGGGAACACGTGGCATTATTTATGATAGAAACGGGCAGGTGCTGGCTGAGAATAAACTGGCATATACGGTAACTATTGAAGATAATGGAACCTACGAAGATAAGGAAGAGAAAAACGAAAAAATCAATAAAACAATAGAAAAAGTGATTGGGATTATTGAAAAAAACGGTGATTCCATCATCAATGATTTTGGTATTGTTTTAGATGAAAATGAGGAATACAGTTTCCTCAATCCGGAAGGGACATCAAGAAAGCGTTTTATTGCAGACGTATATGGAAAAGCGAAAATTGATGACTTGACGAAGGAGCAGAAAGCCTCCACTCCAAATGATATTATAAGATATCTTTGCGAGGACGAAAAGTACGGCTATGGTATTAACCGAAAGAAATATAGCAAAGAGATGGTTTTAAAATTAGTAAATGTCCGTTATGCAATGGGATTAAACAGTTTCCAAAAATATATTCCGACTACGATTGCATCAGATGTAAGCAATGAGACTGTGGCGGCAATTATGGAAAATTTGGATTCATTACAGGGTGTGGACATTCAGGAAGATTCTCTTCGCCATTATCCGGACAGTAAATACTTTGCTTCCATTTTGGGATATACGGGAAAAATTTCCACGGAGGAGTACGATAATTTTAAGGCGGAAGGTAAAGACTATTCCAAAACAGATATTATCGGAAAAGCGGGCTTAGAGCAGTCGATGGACTCTATTTTACAGGGAAAAAACGGTAAGGAAGTTCTCTATGTAAATAACGTGGGAAAAATCATTGAGAGAGATAAGACGACAAAAGCGGAGGCAGGAAACAATTTGTATCTGTCTATCGATAAAAACCTTCAGATTGCCACATATAAGATTTTGGAAGAACAGTTGGCAGGTATTATTCTCTCTAATATGAGAAATACAATGAATTTTGAAAAACGTGCGGGAACGGAAGACGTAAATATACTTCCATTTGATGACGTTTTAAATTCTTTCTTTGCAAATAATATTTTAGATATAAAGCATTTTGCAGAAAAAGATGCACAGTCCAGAGAAAAGGCTGTTTATCAGAAATTTCTTACGCGAAGAGAAACGGTGTTAAAGCGCATTACGGAAGAGTTGAATTCTTCCTCGGCAAAGCCGTATAAAAATCTTTCAAAAGAAATGCAGGCGTATATGAGTTACATTGCAAATGATGTGTTGACAGAAAACACAGGTATTTTAGTGAAAGATAAAATCGATACTGACGATAAAACATATAAGGCGTGGAAAGAAGACGATTCCATCAGTTTAAGAGAATATTTACAGTATGCCATATCGAAGAACTGGGTAGATACTTCTAAATTACAGGAATATATAGAGGGAAAAAGCGATTATTCCGATGCGAATGAAGTGTACGAAGGAATTGTGGCATTTCTTAAAGAATACCTTTCTTCCAATACAGGATTTGACAAACTGATTTATAAATATATGATTAAAGACGGAAGTATTACGGGAAGAGAAGTATGCCTGATGCTGTATGAACAGGGTGTTCTTAAATATGATGAAAAACAGGTGAGCGCTCTGAATGCGGGAACCGTAAGTGCATACGATTTCATTCGCGGCAAGATTAAATCGTTGGAGATTACTCCGGGACAATTGGGACTTGAGCCTTGCACTGCTTCGGCGGTTGTCACTGATGTAAATTCAGGTGCAGTGTTGGCGTGTGTTTCTTATCCGGGCTATGATAACAATCGTCTTGCAAATACGATGGATTCTGAATACTATAATGAGTTGGTTACAGGATTATCAAGACCGCTCTATAATAATGCAACACAGGAGACAACTGCGCCGGGTTCCACATTTAAGCCGGTTTCTGCAATCGCAGGTTTGACGGAAGGAGTAATTGGCGGCGGAACGGTATTTAACTGTTCAGGAAAATTTACAAAAATCACTCCGAGTCCAAAATGTTGGATTTATCCGGGAGCACATGGCGGTTTGAACATCACTGGTGCAATATCTCATTCTTGTAACGTTTTCTTCAGTGAAATGGCATATAGAATGAGTATGGACGATAAAGGAAATTATTCAAGTAAAAAAGGTACTGAAATTTTAGAAAAATATGCAAAAATGTTTGCGTTAGACCAAAAATCAGGAATTGAAATTCCTGAGTCTGAGTCTACCATTTCTACGGAAGATGCGGTTCGTTCCGCTTTCGGACAGGGTACAAATAACTATACCGTCACACAACTTTCACGATATGTGTCAGCGGTGGCAAATAAGGGTACGGTATATGATTTAACTCTGTTAAATAAAGTGGAAACAGTAGATGGAAAAACGGTAAAAGAGTATGAACCTAAAGTAAACAATGAAATAAAAGAAGTTTCAAAGACAACATGGAATCTTGTTCATCAGGGTATGGAAAGTATGGTATCCTCAAATCGTATTTTTAATGATTTGAAGAAATCTAATTTTAAAATGTCAGGTAAAACGGGTACTGCCCAGCAGAGTAAATTACACCCGGACCACGCTTTGTTTGTGGGATTTGCACCGAGTGACGCACCTCAAATCAGTGTTGCCATTCGTATTGCAAACGGTGATAAGTCCGCATTTGCTGCAGAAATCGGACGTGATATTGTAAGGTATTACTTTAACCTGGCAGACAGTTCAGAGATTATCCATAATGGAGCGTCCACTGTCACATCTGCAACAGCAGGAGATTAATTTAAAGGGGTGAGAATAATATGAATCGCTTAGTTACAATTAAAAGTAACAAGTACGGCCTCTTGATTCGATTGCAGCCGGAAGTACCTTTTCAGGAACTTTTGGCTGAAGTTAATCGAATATTCAGTGATACGGTTAAATTTTTTCATCATGCAAAATTAGCTGTTTCATTTGAAGGGCGTATTCTCACAAAAGATGAAGAACATCAATTAATTGAGATGATTTCCAAAACCGCTCAAATTGAAATTGTATGTATAATAGACAATGACAGAGAACGAGAGCAAATGTACAAAAGATATGTAGAGGAAAGTCTGGCAGAAACAACATTAAAAGACGGACTTTTCTGTAAAGGTACACTTCATAAAAAACAGGTATTAGAGTCTGAAAAAAGCGTTGTGCTTTTGGGAGATGTGGAAGAAGGTGCGACAATCGCAGCCAAAGGTAGCATTGTTGTTCTTGGCACATTAAAAGGAAATGCATATGCGGGAGTTACGGGAAAGAGTAATTCTTTTGTATTTTCCCTTTCCATGCAGCCTAATCAGTTGAAAATAGGAAATGTGGCAGTACAGCCGGATACAGTAACTAAAAATGAATATATGTCTATGATGCCTCAAATAGCAATACAAAATGGCGGGAATATTATGATTCAATCTATTTTTGATGATGAGGCTTACATACAGGAGGAAATGAAATGGGCGAAATTATTGTAGTAACATCAGGAAAAGGTGGTGTGGGAAAGACAACCACCACAGCAAACATCGGTGTTGGATTGGCAAAACTACATAAGAAAGTAGTTGTCATTGATACAGATTTAGGTTTAAGAAATTTAGACGTCGTCATGGGACTTGAAAATCGTATTATTTATAATCTTGTAGATGTCATTGAAGGAAATTGCCGATTAAAACAGGCATTGATTAAAGATAAGCGATATGAAGAACTCTATCTTCTTCCATCGGCGCAAACAAAAGATAAAACAGCGATTTCTCCGGAGCAAATGAAAAAACTGACTGCAGAATTGAAAGAAGATTTTGATTTTATCTTACTTGACTGTCCGGCGGGAATTGAACAGGGATTTCAAAATGCAATTGCAGGAGCAGACAGAGCGATTGTGGTGACAACTCCGGAAGTATCTGCCATTCGAGATGCAGATAGAATTATCGGGTTGCTTGAACAAAACAAAATAAAACAACTGGATTTAATTATAAATCGAATTCGCATTGATATGGTAAAAAGGGGCGACATGATGTCGGTAGATGATGTGACGGAAATTTTGGCAATCCATTTGCTTGGAGCAATTCCTGATGATGAAAACATTGTTGTCTGCACAAATCAGGGGGAAGCTGTCGTGGGTGGTGAAAGCCTTTCCGGACAGGCATACGAAAATATTTGCCATCGTATTTTAGGCGAAGAGATTCCTTTGTTAGATTTAGATGAACATAAAGGATTTTTCAAAAAACTTGCCAATCTTTTTCAAAAGAATTAGGAGGTTGGGAAGATGAATGTATTTGAATCAGGACAGAAGAAAAACTCTGTTGTCATTGCAAAAGACAGATTAAAAGTACTTTTAATATCAGACAGAGTAAATTGTACACCCGATACATTCGAAAAACTGCGGAATGAACTATATTTAACAGTTTCAAAATACATAGAAGTAACACCCGAAATATTTGATGTAGAAATTACCCAATCGAATATTTCCATCAGATTATCGGGAGAATGTAATTAACTGGAGGATAAACAGTGAAATTAACAAAGAATTATCAATTTAAAAACTTAAAAATTTCTCTCATTGTACTTGTTTTGGCAATTTCCACAATAGGGATACTTGTTGTGGGGAGTGCTAAGCCAAGTTATCAGGGAAAACAAATCATGGGGGTAGTTTTAGGGGTTATTGCCATGCTCGTTGTATCCATGATAGATTATAACTGGCTTTTGAATTTATCATGGATAATGTATGCGGTTAATGTGGGATTGCTTGTTCTTGTTAAACTGATTGGTAAAGAGGTAAATGGAGCGCAGAGATGGATTGATTTAAAAGTTATCAGTGTTCAGCCATCAGATTTAACGAAAATCTTTATGATTATCTTTTTTGCTAAGTTTTTAATGGATCATGAGGAAGATTTAAACGAGCCAAAGAACATTATCAAGGCAATTCTTTTAATTTTACCGTCACTGATTTTGATTGTTGCACAGCCTAACTTATCAAATACGATTTGTGTTGCAACACTTTTTTGTGTGCTAATGTTTATCGGCGGATTAAGTTATAAGTTTATAAGGAATGTGCTTCTAATTGCGGTTCCATTGGTTGTGATTTTTTTAGTGATTGCCGTACAGCCAAATCAGAAACTGCTTAAGCCATATCAGCAGAAACGTATTTTATCATGGTTGGAACCTGATAAATATGCCGATCAGGAGGCGTATCAGCAGATTAATTCTCTTATGGCAATCGGTTCCGGGCAGGCAACCGGAAAGGGATTAAATAATCAGGGGAGTACTTCTGTAAAAAACGGAAATTTTATTTCCGAACCTCAGACAGACTTTATTTTTGCCATTATCGGAGAAGAATTGGGATTTGTAGGCTGTTGTATTACAATAATTTTGTTGTTATTAATAGTAATACAATGTATAATAATAGGTACGAAAGCACAAAATTTAGCGGGGCAGATTATTTGCGGAGGAGTAGCCGCACTAATAGGTATACAGAGTTTTATTAATATTAGTGTGGCGACACGAATTTTCCCAAATACAGGTATTCCTTTACCATTTGTCAGTTATGGATTAACTTCCCTTGTAACTTTCTTTATTGGGATTGGACTAGTGCTAAATGTTGGTTTACAACCGAAAAAATATTAGTTAGGAGTGATTTACGAATGAATATCGGATTAATTGCACACGATGCGAAGAAAACTCTGATGCAGAACTTTTGTATTGCATATCGTGGCATTTTGAAAAAACACAATTTATTTGCAACAGGGACAACAGGACGTTTGATTGAAGATGTCACCATTTTGAATATTACCAAGTATCTTGCAGGCCCACTCGGTGGTATGCAGCAATTGGGGGCACAGATTGCGCAGAATGATATTGATGCATTAATATTCCTTCGTGACCCGATGAATGTGAAACCACATGAACCTGATGTGAATGATGTTGTACGTTTATGCGATATGCACAATATCCCAATCGCAACAAATGTTGCCACAGCAGAAGTACTGATTTTAGCAATAGAACGAGGAGATTTGGATTGGCGTGAAATGTATAGGTAGATATATTAAAGTGCTCTTATGTGTGGCGCTGTGTTCTTCATTGCTTATCGGTTGTACTTCGTCCGGGAAGAATATTGACGCGTATGAGAGTACTGATTATAAAAAAACAGCATACAGAGCAGAGGGATTCGCGGAGCAGTTATGTGTAACTCCTGAGGAAGAAGTTTCCTATAAATCTGTTAATACGGATATGGCATTGAGCGCCGCAGGTTTATTTAGTCTTGATGACAAAGAAGTGTTATATGGAAGAAATATTTACAAGAAAATTTATCCGGCAAGTACAACAAAGATTTTAACTGCTTTAGTTGCTTTGAAATATGGAAATTTAGATGATGTGGTTACTGTTTCAAAAACGGCTACGGAGTTTCCGCCTGCCGCTTCTTTATGTGGAATAAAGGAAGGGGATAAACTGACTTTAAGGGAATTACTGTACGGGCTCCTTCTTCCGTCAGGGAATGATGCGGCAGTGGCAATTGCGGAGCATATTTCCGGAAGTGTAGAGGAATTCGCAAAATTAATGAATAAAGAGGCATATAGTATAGGTGCTACCCATACGCACTTTGTAAATCCACATGGTTTGCATGATGATAATCATTACACAACAGCATATGATTTGTATCTTATTTTTAATCAGTGCATTCAGTATGACGAATTTATTAAGATTGTATCCGAAACAAAGTATGACCTTCCTGTTACAAGTGCGGACGGTACATCTCGTACATTAAACTTGGAAACAACAAGTCTCTATGGACTGGGAGAGGCAGAAAAACCGGAACATATGACTGTAATCGGAGGGAAAACAGGTAATACCGGTGAGGCGAAGAGATGTCTGATTTTACTTTCTAAAGATGAGCAGGGACATTCGTATGTATCCATTGTTATGGGGGCAGAAACAAAATCTCTCGTATACACAAATATGAATAAAATGCTTAATGCAATTTCAGAATAAACAAAGGGAGGTGAGAAGACCTCCCTTTGTTTATTCCTTTATATGTCTTTGATTCGGCCATATAAACTAATTAAATATAAACCGCAAAGTCCGATAATTGTATATACTGCTCTCGAAAGGAAAGATAACTCCCCAAATAAAAAAGCAACGATGTCGAATTGAAAAATTCCAATTAAAAGCCAGTTAATTGCACCTACAATCACTAAAGTAAGTGCCGTGTTATCAAACCATTTCATGTAACTTCCTCCTTATTCATGATGTAAGTAGTATGTACGAAAAAACGAAATTTATACACAGAGGATTGAACGATGAAGGAAAAATTTTTATATAATAAATATTCTGATTACTTAAAAGAAAGATATGGAGAAAAAGTATATAAACTTCCAATTAATCTGCCGTTAACCTGTCCGAATAGGATAAATGGACATGGCTGCAGTTTTTGTGCAGATGTAGGAACAGGATTTGAAGCGATGGAGTCCTCCGTCTCAGTTACGGAGCAGTTGGAAAAGACAAAGGAATACATATCAAAGAGGTATCACGCCAAAAAGTTTATCGCCTATTTTCAAAATTATACAAACACGTATATGCCTTTGGAAATATTTAAAAAATATATATTGGAGGCAGTCAGTATTCCGGATATTGTGGAAATATCCATTTCTACAAGACCTGACTGTGTGAGAGAAGATTATCTTCAGTTTTTAAAAGTGATAGAGAAAACATATCATATTTCCATTCACTTAGAACTGGGGCTTCAGACGGTTAATTACCATACACTTGATTTCATATCAAGAGGGCATGGACTTGCAGAATATATAGATGCTGTCAGGAGAATACAGAAATACGGATTTTCAATCTGTACACATCTGATTTTAAACCTGCCTCATGATACATTGCGGGATACAATTGAAACTGCAAAGACGATGTCAGCGCTAGAGATAGATATTGTGAAACTCCATTCACTTTATATTCCAAAAAACACACCATTGTGTGAGGCGTATGAACATGGTACAATTAATTTATGCTCCAAAGAAGAATATATAGAACGTCTTGCAACGTTTCTTGCTTATTTAAGCCCACAGATTATCGTGGAGAGGTTATTCAGCCGTGTACCCGAAAAAGATGCTGTTTTTTCAAACTGGAATACGAGTTGGTGGAAATTACAGGACGAGGCGTTAGCTTATATGGAAGAAAAAGAGTATTATCAGGGAAAATTTTGTAATTACTTAAACGGAGCGGGACTAAACAGTCTGTAAACAGGAGGCTTTTATTTTGGCAGAAAATAAAAAGATATTAGTTTATCGAAAAAAATGGAAAATGAATATTGGCATTCTATTGTTCGGCATTATATTTATTTATCTGATTGCCATGATTTTTTCCTATGCGACGAAAGATAAAGTTACCTCATATGAGGTGCATATGGGAAGCATATTAAACGATGAAAACTATACGGGAATGGCAATCCGGGAAGAAAAGGTGGTATCTGCTGAGAAGGACGGATATGTAAACTATTACTCCATGGAAAATAAAAAGATAAAGGCGGGGGCAGGCGTATGTGGGATTTCTCCGGAAAAACTTTCCTTTCAAAAAAGTGATAGTGATACAAATACGGGTAGCGAAACGGAACTGACAGACGAACAACAGAATTCACTGGGACTTACGGTGCAGGCTTTTACGGATAATTTTACGGAATCCATGTTTGCGGAAGTATATTCTTTTAAAGATTCTGTGAGAAATGCATTGTCTGATTTTTCATCGCCGGACGGAGAAAATGTTCTGGATACAATGTTGAACGGTCAGCCGGGAAGCAGTTTGTTATATAGTACAGACGATGGCGTGATTGCCTATGAAACAGACGGATTTGAGACATTTACGGAAGAACAGGTCACATTAGAAAATTTCAATCGTGAAAAATACTATGCGAAAGAATTACATAACAATATGAAAGTTGCTGTCGGAGAACCGATATATAAACTAATTACTTCAGAAGAATGGTCTGTCGTTGTTCCAATCACAGAAAAGACAGCGGAAGAGTTAAAAGACAGGACGAATATCACTGTGCGCTTTTTAAAAGATAATGAAACGATGGTTGGAAATCTGTCAATTAAAAAGCAGGGTGAACAATATATGGCGTATATAGGTTTTTCCGGTGGAATGATACGATATGCAGATGAACGTTTCCTTGACTTGGAATTAATTATAACAGATTATACCGGGTTAAAGATTCCAAAATCATCGATTGTAAAAAAACCATTTTTTGTCGTACCTACAGAATATGTGATTCAAGGTGGGAACAGCGA
Organism: Lachnospiraceae bacterium; assembly: GCA_902381685.1. GTDB lineage: Bacteria > Bacillota > Clostridia > Lachnospirales > Lachnospiraceae > Faecalimonas. Next base: position 1,005,640 of record LR698958.1, read on the forward strand.
TGAAAAAGGGGTTTTGAGAAGGGGAAAAGACAATCAGAACACAACAGAGTTTGTTCCGATGGATATATATTATACGAAAGATAACCTGGCTTATTTTGATTTGACGGAATTAAATAAGGGGGATATTTTGATAAAACCGGATTCAAATATCACTTATGTAGTCGGAGAACAGAAAAAATTAACAGGTGTTTATCAGATTAATAAAGGATATGCGGTATTTAAGCAAATTCAGATTCTTTGCGAAAGTAAGGAATACTATATTGTACAGGCGAAAAATGAATTCGGGCTGACGAACTATGACCATATTGCGCTGGATAGCAGCAAGATAAAAGAAAATGATATTATTACACAGTAGGAGTGAAAAAGATGTTAAAGGACAATCTGAATCATGTTATTGAAAATATTCATAAAAGTTGTAAAAATGAAGTGACTTTAATTGCAGTGAGCAAAACAAAGCCGGCGGAGATGATACAGGAATTATACGATGCAGGCTGCAGAAACTTTGGAGAAAATAAAGTTCAGGAACTAATTGATAAATATGAGATATTGCCTAAAGATATTTGTTGGCATATGATTGGACATTTACAGCGGAATAAAGTGAAATATATTGTAGATAAAGTTTCTCTAATTCATTCCGTAGACTCACTTCGCCTTGCCCAAACAATTGAAAAAGAGGCAGAAAAGAAAAATTGTGTTGTCGATATCTTAATTGAAATCAATATGGCAAGAGAGGAGAGCAAATATGGAATTTATCCGGAAGAACTGGAAGCGCTCCTAAGAGAAATAAGCCATTTATCTCATATCCGTGTAAAAGGATTAATGACAGTTGCACCAAATGTAAAAAATCCGGAAGAAAATCGAAAAATTTTCACTGAAATGAAGAAATTATCTGTTGACATTGCAAAGAAAAACATTGATAATATTATTATGAGCATTCTTTCAATGGGAATGAGCAATGACTATAATATAGCAGTCGAAGAAGGAGCCAACATGGTTCGTGTAGGTACGTCCATTTTCGGTGCGAGAAATTATAATATATAATAAGCAGACGTAAGGAGAGTATACAACAATGGGTGTTTTAGACAAATTCTTAAATATTATGAAATTAGATGATGATTACGATGAAGAGGAAGATTTTTTAGGTGAAGAGGAAGAATTTGAAGAGTATGAACCGAAGCCAAAGAAATCTTTATTCAAAAAAGAGAAAGAAGAATATGAAGATTTTGATTTGCAGGAAGACCACAGAGGAAAATCAACTTCCGTAGCGGGCAATTCCAATAACAAGGTAACTCCGATGCGCCAGCCAAATGCAAAGAGAAGCGCAAGTATGGAAGTATGTGTAATTAAGCCTACTGCAGTGGACGATGCAAGAGAAATCACGGAGACTTTATTAAGCGGACGAACTGTCATTTTGAACTTGGAAGGAATTGACTTGGAGATTGCACAGCGCATCATTGACTTTACATCAGGTGCTACATATGCCATTAGCGGTAATTTACAGAAGATTTCAAATTACATTTTCTTAGTGACTCCTACAAATGTAGAGATTTCAGGGGATTTACAGGACTTATTAAATACGTCTTTTGATGTACCATCAATTCGGACAAGATTTTAAGGACAGTAATATGCAGAAAGAAGAGATTGTACTACAGAAAAGATTATTGGAATTGTCAAGAGTGGCATACCAGAAGGGGATTGTTACCTATTCCGATTTTTTAAATCTCAATGAATTGAATATTTTACACACAACGCCTAAGAATGAGTTTTTTACTCAGTACGAAACTTTCGGAGGATACAGTGATTCAGAGCGTCAGATGGTTGCTTTTCTACCTGATGCTCTTTATTATGCACATTTTTATCCGATAAAAGTTTTGAAAATATCTCCTTTGCAAAAGAAATTCGCGGAGTCACTATCGCATAGAGATTACTTGGGCGCTATATTGAACTTAGGGATTGATCGGTGTAAATTAGGAGACATTTTACTGATAGATGGAGATGCGTATCTTTTTGTTCAGGAATCATTGGCGGACTTTATCTGCCGGAATCTGACAAGAATACGGCATACTTCCGTGTATGTGGAAGTCGAAGACGAACAGACATTTTCTTATACTCCTGCCATTGAAGAGATTAAAGGAACAGTGGCATCTGTACGTCTGGATAGTCTGCTTTCCCTTGTTTTTCCGGCATCGCGCAGTAAACTGGTGCCTTTGATTGAAGGAGGCAGAGTTTTCGTGAATGGAAAATTAATCACGACAAACAGTTATAATGTAAAAGAAAATGATATTGTGTCTGTGAGAAAATTGGGACGGTTCAGATATAAAGGGGTTCTTTCCCAGACAAAAAAAGGGCGCTATTATGTCCTATTAGAAAAATATATATAACAGAAGGAGAATTACATGAAGAAAGAAAGAATAAAATATTATGCATGTGCAGTATTAGCAGTGATTGCAGGTATCGTTTTTGACCAATATACAAAGTTTCTGGCGGTGGAGCATTTAAAGGGACAGCAGCCTTTTGTCCTTATTAAAAATGTCTTTGAATTAAATTATTTAGAAAACAGAGGTGCGGCATTTGGTATGTTACAGAACCAAAAAGCCTTTTTTATTTTCAGTTTTGTGCTAATTATTGCGGCTGTGCTGTATTTGTATGTGAAACTTCCGCTGGAAAAACGTTTTTTGCCTTTGCACATTTGTAGTATACTCATTGTCGCAGGGGCGGTAGGAAATATGATAGACAGATTGAAGTTGGGATATGTTGTCGATTTTTTCTATTTTAAACTAATTGACTTTCCGATTTTCAATGTGGCAGATATTTTTGTTGTAGTAAGCGTGATTTTGCTTGCCATACTTGTTCTGTTTGTCTATAAAGACGAGGAAATCAATCAGATTTTTAGTTTTAGAGTAAATGGAAGAGGAATGAAATAATATGCAGGAAGAACAGTTTATAATAAATCAGGAAGAAAATGGAATGAGAATTGATGTATTTCTCTCCAAAAAGATGGATAATGTTTCCCGATCCTATATTCAAAAACTCATTAAGGAAAAAGAAATTTCTGTAAATGGAATGGCTGTTAAGGCAAATTATAAGGTATCTGCAAATGATATAGTACAATTGACGATTCCGGATCTGTCTGAACCGGATATTTTACCCGAAAATATCCCTTTGGATATTTTATATGAAGATGCCGATATTCTGATTGTAAATAAGCCGAAAGGAATGGTCGTACACCCTTCTCCAAGCCATTATACAGGCACATTGGTAAATGCGCTAATGTATTATTGTAAAGACGATTTATCGGGTATTAACGGGGTTATGCGGCCGGGAATCGTACATCGGATAGATATGGACACAACAGGTTCGCTTCTTGTCTGTAAAAATGACTTTGCTCATCAAAAACTAGCCGAAGATTTGAAGGTGCATAACATAAAACGGATTTATCACGCCATTGTACACGGAGTTATAAAAGAAGATGAGGGAACGGTTGAAGGGCCAATCGGAAGACACCCGATTGACAGAAAGAAGATGAGTATCAACTATAAAAATGGAAAACCTGCAGTCACTCACTATAGAGTGTTAAAAAGGTTTTCCAACTATACTTATATAGAATGTCAACTGGAAACGGGAAGAACACACCAAATTCGGGTTCACATGGCAAGTATACATCATGCACTTGTAGGTGATACAGTGTATGGTCCTGCAAAATCACCGTTTCATTTGCAGGGGCAGACATTGCATGCAAAAATTTTAGGGATTCATCACCCAAGAACAAATGAATATTTGGAAATAGACGCGCCTCTTCCGGAATATTTTACGGATTTGTTAGAAAAATTGGAAAGAATGTCGAAGTAATTTTTCAGAATATATGTACTTTCACGCAAAAATATTGTATAATATTAATAACATTATTTACAATGTATTTATGATTTGCGTAAGGAGCGTGACTGGTATGAAGGAAATGGATACAATTATTACGATAGGACGGCAATTTGGAAGTGGCGGACGTGAAATTGGCAATTTGCTGGCGGAAGACTTACATGTAAAATTGTATGACAAAGAGATGCTGGCAATTGCAGCAAAAGAAAGTGGAATTTGTGAGGAACTTTTTGAGACACACGATGAAAAACCGACAAACAGTTTCCTATATTCACTTGTGATGGATACATATTCAATGGGATATTCTCAAAATGCTTTTTTAGATATGCCGATTAACCACAAAATTTTTCTGGCACAGTTTGATGCCATCAAGAAGATTGCAAATCAGGGACCTTGTATTTTGGTAGGAAGGTGTGCGGATTATGCTTTGGAATCCTACAAAAACAGAGTGAGTGTATTTATTCATGCAGATTTATCTGCCCGTATTAAGAGAATTGCCCGTCTTTATGATTTGACAGATGCAAAAGCAAAAGATTTAATTATAAAGACAGATAAGAAGAGAGCAAGTTATTATAACTATTACAGCAATAAGAAATGGGCTGATGCTGAGAGTTATGACTTGTGTTTGGATAGTTCTAAATTGGGGGTAAGAGGAACTGCAGATGCAATTTTGTCTTACATTGAAGTAAAGAATAATGTTAAAGATATAAAACTTTAAAAAGGAAATTCCCTTTCTCCAACACTTGATGGAGAGAGGGAATTTTTTTATCGTGTATGTAATGTTCTTTCAGGCCAGCCGGCAATATCTCCATTTAAAATGGCGGTAAACATTCTTTCTTTTGCTCCGTTATGCTCAGTGTTTAACTGTTTCACAAGTTCTTTAGCGTATTGTCGCTTTGTATGGCCGTCCACGGAACATTTGTTTTTTACTACAGGTAAATTATATTTATTTTTGAAACCGATTACATCTGCCTCATCGACGAACATCATCGGACGAATTACCGTCAAATCCATACGATCTAAGTAAGTCTTTGGAGAGAAAGAGTGAAAACGTCCTTCAAAAATCAGTGAGAGAAGCATTGTTTCTATAATATCATCTTTATGATGTGCATATGCCACTTTATTGCAGCCCATTTCTTTAACCGCTTCATTTAATGCTCCTTTTCGCATTTTAGCGCAGAGAGAGCAGGGATTGGATTCTTTCCGTTCCTCAAATAAAATACGTCCGATGTCCGTTTTTACAATCTTATATGGCACATCTAATTCGCGGCAAAGATTTTCTACGGGCGTCAGGTCAAAATCGCTGTATCCTAAGTCAACAGTGATGGCGCTCAATTCAAATTTCTTTGGATAAAATCTCTTCAGACCGTGGAGGGCATAGAGGAGAGTGAGACTATCTTTTCCTCCTGAAATACCTACAGCAATATGATCACCTTCCTGAATCATATTATATTCATCTATTGCTTTTCGTGTAAAACTAAATAATTGTTGTAATTTCATTTTGTTTATTCCTTTCCTGCTTTTTAGAAAATATTTTGCAAAACGTCTTGATTATAGTATCTTATTTTTACTTGAAATACAAGTAGATATAGTGATATGATAGCGTTAATTGATAAAAAATAGGAGGAAATACAAATGAAATTTGTTATTCAGAGAGTTACGGAGGCTTCTGTTTCCGTCGAGGGTGAAGTAATTGGAAAGATTGGGAAAGGATTTCTTGTTCTGATTGGTGTAGGAGAGTCAGATACAAAGGAAATCGCAGATAAATTAGTGAAAAAGTTGGTAGGTTTACGCATTTTTGAAGATGAAAACGGAAAAACAAACCTTGCTTTAAAAGATGTGGACGGAGAACTTCTTCTTATCTCACAATTTACACTCTATGCCAACTGTAAAAAAGGCTATCGCCCAAGTTTTACGGAAGCGGGAGCGCCGGATAAGGCAAATGAACTTTACGAATATATTATAGAAGAATGCAGGAAAGCAGTGCCATCTGTTCAGAAAGGACAATTTGGCGCCGATATGAAAGTTTCTCTTATAAATGACGGACCATTTACAATTCTTTTGGATTCAGAACAATTATAGATAGAAAGGGGCGCCTTGAAGGTGTCCCTTTCTATGGTTCTCTAAGTTTGACGGCACTTGCGGCCTGTCTGCGCCTAGCATCATCAATGGCAGCATAATGTTTCTTTGTCGTATTTACATCTCGGTGTCCTAAAACATCTGCCACAAGGTAAATATCACCGGTTTCCTTATAGAGAGACGTACCGTATGTGCTTCTCAGTTTATGAGGGGTAATTTTTTTATTAGGAGTTACTTCACGGGCATATTTTTTTACCATATTTTCGACTGCCTGCACACCCATTCGCTTCTTTTGGGTAGATAGGAAAAGGGCATTCTCATGTTCGGGCAGGGGAGTAATGGTATTTCTTGTTGTCTCCAGATAATCAATAAGTGCTTTCCGCACCTCCGGTCCAAAGTAGACAACCATTTCATTTCCACCTTTTCGCATCACTTTGATTCCGTTATTTTTAAAATCTATATCCGGAATGTCGAGTCCGACGCATTCTGATACACGTATACCTGTTCCGAGCAGGAGAGTAAGAATAGCCAAATCCCGTGTCTTATTTTTTTCATAATATACCTTTTTCTGACCTGTCAGCTGATTTCCGCAATTTTCCACATACTCAAGTAGCAGAGCCACTTCATCGGTATCCAGGCGAACAATGGCTTTATCGTGGATTTTTGGCATATCAACGAATAAAGACGGATTTTTCTCAATCATCTGATGTTTGTAATAATAATTATAAAAACTTCTCAATGCGGACATTTTGCGTGCAAGACCTTTTTCTGCGTTGGTTATCTGTTTGTCCTCATTTTGATATACTTTTAAATATTCCTGATATTCCTCAATATCTACAGGAGCGATGCGTTCCAAGTCTGAAACCTGAAAATCAGTCATTTTATATGATTTATAAACAGGATTATTTTCCAGAAGGAATTTAAAGAAAATACGAATATCATAAGCATAGGAAATTCTTGTCTTAACTGAAGTGGTCGGCTCAATGGCACGAAAATAATCTCTGACAAAACCGGGCATCGTATTTAAAACGTCACGCAGACGCAAAGTATTATCTATATACATAAGTTCATGATAAGTTTTAGATTCTTTTGCCATAAAAAATAGTTCCTTTCTAAAATGATAAAAATCGATTAATTTATGGATATTATAGCATATCCGGAGAAAAAAGTATATATCTATTTAAAAAATCGGTATTTGTCGTATAGATATATAGATAAAGAAAAGAAAGAAAAAACTACTTTATACCAACAAACAACCCATACGGTCTTTCACATGTGTGCGTAAAAACTGTATGGGTTGTTATATTGATATATACTATTCTTTAAATTCTGTATCGTAATAAGCAATTAACAAATGCTTGCTTTCCTGAATGTTGTCGGAAGTCAATCCGTTTAATTGTTTAATCTCTTTGATATACTGTTGTGGAGAATCATATTCATCTGTCATATATTTTTGAGCAATTCCCCATAGTGTATCTCCCTGTTCGATTTTTATACTTTTATAATACTTAAATCCTACAGGTTCTTCTTCCAAATTACCGTGTGCATTGGAAAGAACTCCTCCGCAGTAAATCGTTCCTGCCAGTACGGCGAGTAATATAGGTAAGACGAAAAAGACTTTAATATTTCTTCGTATTGTTTTTTCTCTTCTTTTCTTCTGATTGTAATTTCTCTCTGACATAATTATCCCCCTTGTATATTATGTAAAATAGTATTGCGAACATCTGTTCCTTATGGTTATATATTAAACTACGAACGTCTGTTTGTCAATAGATTCAGCAATAAAAATCGAACATATTTTCTAAACATTTGTTTGCTTTTTTTGTCGTTATGTGTTAGAATAAAGAAAAGGTTAATTATGGGAGGATTCTATGTCATACGGAAAAATAAGTCAAAAACAATCAGAAATTTTAGAATATATTAAATCAGAAATTTTAAAAAGAGGTTATCCGCCTGCTGTCCGTGAAATCTGCGAGGCAGTAAATTTGAAGTCTACCTCTTCTGTCCATTCACATTTGGAAACATTGGAAAAGAACGGATATATTCGTCGAGATCCTACAAAACCGCGTGCAATCGAAATTATTGACGATATGTTTAATTTAACACGCAGAGACCTTGTTCAGGTTCCTATGATTGGACGTGTGGCTGCAGGGGAGCCTTTACTTGCACAGGAAAATATTGAAGACTACTTTCCTATTCCGGCTGAACTTATGCCGAATAATCAGGTGTATATGCTTCAGGTTCAAGGGGAAAGTATGATTAACGCCGGTATATTGGACGGCGATTACGTCTTAGTAGAACAGTGCAACACTGTGTCCAACGGACAGATGGTTGTTGCACTTGTAGAGGACGGTGCTACTGTCAAGACGTTTTATAAGGAAGAAGGTATTTATCGTCTTCAGCCTGAGAATGATACAATGTCGCCGATTATCGTACAGGAAGTGACTATTTTAGGAAAAGTTATAGGAGTCTTCCGTATGATGAAATAATGATTTCATTTATATGTTAAAATGTAAAAGACGGAAAGTTTGTGAACTCTCCGTCTTTTTGCATTTTAGTATTCTCGCTCAAAACTTAAGTATCGTGTTCCCTGGAACGTTAATTTACCATAATCTTTTTCTGCAAGAATTCCATATTCTTTTCCGGAAACTGAAAACTCTATTCTGTCTCCGCTGGATACTTGAAACGTTACATAATATGATGTAGAAGTTGTAGTGTATGATCCACTCATACCTGTCTGATCGCCTGCATTAGCGTGTGTATGATGAGATACAGATGTTCTTTTAGCAACAACAGATGCATCAACGGTTAATCGCGGCGAATTGTTATTTTTGTGCCATGTCCCTACGCCTCTAATTATAGTCATAATGAATACTCCAATTATAAATAAAAAGACTAAGGGAAAAAGTAAATCCATAATAGTTAGTATAGCAGAATCAAATCCCATCATATGCTCCTCCTAGGTAAAACTAAAATTTTTACAGTTCATCAATATTTTCAACTACTCTTCCATCTCTCCAGATACGTTCTAAGTCATAGAAAAGTCTGTTATCTTTATCAAACACATGAACGATAATATCACCGAAATCAAGCAATACCCAATTGCCAAGACCGTAACCTTCACGCTGCTTTACTGTATAGCCTGCTTTTTCAAGTTTTTCTTCTACGTTCTCTACAAGGGCATTTACCTGGCTTTCATTTGTACCGTTGGCAATAATAAAATAGTCTGCCAAAGTAGAGATTTCTGAAATATTTATAACACGAATGTCTTCGCCTTTTTTTTCAGACAAGGCTTCATATGCCAAGCGTGCCATGTTTTTTGCCTGTTCCATTATTTTTCCTCCAATTCGAGTTGATTTTTATAAAATTCATACGTTTCTTTTGTAAGCGCATCAATAACGCTGTTTCGATTTTCCAGAAGATAATTTAATATGTCACCGGAAACCTGCAAGATGGCTTTGTCGATGTCTTCAAATGCCAGTCTGCGTACGAATGAAAGATTTTCTGCATGATGTCTTCCCGGTTCGATATAATCGGCAATATAGAGAATTTTCTCTAACATAGTCATATTAGGGCGTCCTGTAGTGTGATACATTATGGCGCTTAGAACGTCTTCGTCTGTCACTCCATATTTTGATTTCGCCAAATATGCGCCGAGTTTTGCATGAATCAGAGCAGGGTTCTTTTCTTCACTTTCAGATAAAGAAATACCGTATTCTTTACATAAGTTCTTTTGCTCTTCCACCGGCAAACATTTGGCACAATCGTGCAGGAGTCCGGCGGGCATTGCCTGATCTAAATCTACGCCATACTTCATTGCCAATGCTCCTGCCGTGTACATAACGCCTAATGTATGCCGAAACCGTGATACAGTTAATGTTTCTTCCAGAATTTTTTCGATTTCTTCTAATGATTTCATTTATTTTTCACCTCATATAATCCGTGTGATTCGATATACGCAGAGACTTTTTGGGGAACGAGATTGTCGATATTTTCACCGTTCTCCCGTTTTTGACGAATATCACTTGAAGATATATCTATCAGAGGCATCTTTAGTAATTCGATTTTTGCGCTGTATTTCTCCGTTAAATAAGAAATCTGTTTATACATTTTGTCCATATCTTTATCGTCTCTGCAGGCAGCGAGAATTATGCAGGAATGCATAATCCTAGCAGGCTCTTTCCAAAATTCAATTGTAAAGAGCGAGTCTGCACCGATAATAAAATAAAATGTATCCTGCGGATATAATTGATGCAACTTCTCCAGTGTTTCATAAGAATAGGAATGTTTTTCTTCTTCGATTTCAAATGTACTTAAACAAAATTCTTCCTTACCTTCGATTGCCAGTTTAACCATATCTAAACGGAAATCTACGTTAATTTCTTTTGATTTATGAGGCGGATTTCCGTTTGGCATAAACCAGATTTTATCTAATTGAAAATTGTCATAAGCATATGCGCCAAGCATAAGATGACCGTTGTGTATTGGATCAAAAGTTCCACCTACAATCCCAATCTTCATACTATAACCTCTCTCACACATTTATTATTTTGGCAATTCGATTTTCTTTTTATCGTCTTTTCCTTCCTTATATAAAACGATTTTCTTACCAATGACCTGTACAACCTGCGAATGTGTACGCTCTGCAATCATGGCAGCAAGTTCTTTCGGATCATCTGCACAGTTTTTTAAAACGCTGATTTTAATCAATTCGCGTGCAGTTAAAGCCTCTCCAATTGCTTCCGTAAGCGCAGGAGTCATGCTTGATTTTCCGATTTGGAAAATAGGATCCATTGTCATTGCAAGACTTTTTAAATAGGCTCTTTGCTTTGTTGTCATTGTTCTCTTCTCCTTATATGATTTTATTTATAATAATCAAACTGTAATCCGTACATACGAACAGTATCACCTTCCTGGATACCTGCATTCTCAAGTTCGTCCAATATACCTGTATCTTTGAGGAATTTTTGGAAGAAAGCGAACCCTTTCTCAGAATCTAAGTTTGTGTATCCAAGCATTTTTTCGATTTTTGGTCCTTCAACAACATACATATCGTCTTCTTTTTCGACAGTGTATGGTAAATCAATGTGAATCAATTCTTCTTCAGGGAAGTATTCCTGCTCAAATACAATTGTTTCCTGATCTAATGTTTTTAACTGTTCACTCACATAGTAAAGTAATTCGCGGATTCCCTCTCCGGATACACCGGAAATGGCAAATACTTTGATTCCCTGTGGTTCAAACTCTTTTCGGATTCTCTCTACCGGATCTTCATCTTCAGAATAAATAGCATCAATTTTATTGGCAGCGATAACCTGCGGTCTTTTAGCAATATCCTCGTTATATGCCTTTAATTCTGCATTTATTTTGTAAATGTCATCAATCGGATCACGCCCTTCCGTGGAAGCGGCATCTACAACATGAATCATCATTTTCGTTCGTTCGATATGGCGCAGGAATTCATGCCCAAGCCCTACTCCTTCAGAAGCGCCTTCAATCAGTCCCGGTATATCTGCAATGACAAATCCGTCTGCACCGTCAATATCGACAACACCTAGGTTTGGGTTGATTGTTGTAAAATGATAATTGGCAATTTTAGGATTTGCGTTTGTTACTCTTGATAAAAGAGTTGATTTTCCAACGTTTGGGAAACCAATCAGTCCCACATCAGCAATTACCTTCAATTCCAATTTTACCCAGAGTTCCTGCGCAGGCTGTCCCGGCTGAGCGTATTTTGGAATCTGCATTGTAGATGTTGCAAAGTGCTGATTTCCAAGACCGCCCTTCCCTCCTTTTAAAATAACCTGTCTTCTGTTATCTCCGGACATATCTGCGATAATTTTATCTGATTCGGCTTCTTTGATAATTGTTCCTTCGGGTACTTTCAGAATAATATCTTCAGCATTTTTCCCATGACAGCGTCTTTTACCACCCTGTTCGCCGTCCTTTGCAACATATTTTCTTCTATGACGGTAATCAGCAAGAGTATTCAATCCTTCGTCAATTTCAAATATGACATCTCCGCCTCTCCCGCCGTCTCCGCCGTCAGGTCCGCCGTTTGGTACATATAACTCTCTTCGGAAACTTACATGACCGTCTCCGCCTTTTCCTGAGCGTATATAGATTTTTGCTCTGTCTGCAAACATATTTTTATTTCCTTTCTATATATCGTCTATATCAAAACAAGGCTCCAAACCAAAAGATTTGAAGCCCATGTTATTCATTATTATTCAACTACTGGATAGATAGAAACCTGTTTCTTATCTCTTCCTTTTCTTTCGAATCTTACAACACCGTCAACTAAAGCGAATAATGTATCATCTCCACCACGTCCTACGTTAAGACCTGGGTGAATTTTAGTTCCACGCTGTCTGTAAAGAATATTTCCAGCTTTTACAAATTGTCCGTCAGCTCTTTTCGCACCTAATCTTTTTGATTCAGAATCTCTACCGTTCTTTGTAGAACCAACTCCTTTTTTATGAGCGAAAAATTGAAGGTTTAATTTCATCATGGCTTACACCTCCTCAAATGTTAAATCAATATACTCTTCGTAACTTTCGTCACTTGCCATCTCTCGTAAACCTAATATCATGGCCTTCAGTAATAATGCCGCTTCTTTTCCGGGTCTGCCATCTATCTTATAATCAATAAAACCTGATTCCTCATCAGAAACTAAAGAAGTCTTTTCTTCAGTAAACTTATCAATGGAATTGATAGTATTGATAGTAAGAACGGAAACAGCAGCGCAAACAATATCCTGTCCGGGCTCACTGTAACCTGCATGTCCCAATGTCTTAAAGCCGACATACTCATGCTTTTCATTTTTATAAATTGATACCGTAATCATTTATGACACCAATTTCAAATTAAGCGTTGATTTTTTCAATCTTAACAGCTGTGTACTGCTGTCTGTGTCCATTTTTCTTATGGTATCCAGTTTTTCTTTTATACTTGTAAACGATAACTTTTTTTGCTTTTCCGTCACCAATTACTGATGCTTCTACTGTAGCACCTGCTACTGTTGGGTTTCCAACTTTTAATTCAGAATCGCTTACTGCAAGTACCTGGTCAAATGTAAAAGTTTCTCCAGCTTCTACACCAAGTTTTTCTACTTTAATGATATCGCCTTCGGCTACTTTGTACTGTTTACCACCTGTTGCTATAATTGCGTACATATGGCACCTCCTATTTATCATTACTCGCCAACTTCGGTGTTCATTTTCACGAAACTTATAACCTCGTTGTGCGGCATACCGTTGTATTATAGCATCACTTTTTATATGCGTCAACCTATTTTTCAATATTTGTCATTTTATTGTAGCAATATCCAATAATATCTTTTCGAGTGATGATACCGATAAAGTTTCCCTGATCATCTACAACGGGAACAAAATTTTGATCCATCGCTTTCTCAACTAAGTCTTCAATGTCAGCGTTAATGTTCACTGCCTGATAGTCAGTTCTTCTGTCAATTTCGGTAATTGGAATTAATTCCGCCTCTTTCAAATTCAAATTGTATTTATTTTTAATTCCCCAGAGCAAATCTCCTTCCGTGATACTTCCAACGTATTTTCCGTCTATATTGATCATGGGGATAGAGGAATATTTATGATATTCCATTTTTTCAATCGCCTGTCTTAATGTATCTTCCTTATGTATAAATGCAATTTCACTTTTTGGTTTTAAAAAAAATAATATATTCATTCTATATCCTCTTATTTCATTTAAACTATTTGTCCTTTTAAAATTTTATCAGCGGTCTCAGATGTAAATAAAATACCATGTATGCCCAACTCTTCTGCTGCTCTGACATTTTCTTCTCTGTCGTCAAAGAATAATGCCTCCTCAGGAGCAATGTGGTATTTTTCCAGAAGACGTTCATAAATGAGTTTATCCGGTTTAATACATGTTTCCTCAAAAGAAAAGACTCCGCCGTCAAACGTTTCTATAAATGAAAGTGTTCCCTTTGTCTTCTCATACAGATATTCCGAGTAATTGGACAGAAAAAGAATACGGTAGCCGTTTTTTCTGAAAAATTGTATTAATTTTAATGTATACGGGAAAAGGTAAACACACTTCTCAAGATTTTCATAAACCATGCGTATTTCTTTCTCATATTCGGGAGCGTTTTCAATAAAGAGAGACAGCCATTGTTCAGCATCTGCTCCTCTGTCTCCTTCTTCCCAATCGCTGTTTAAAAACATGGCATTCGCAATCGTATGAAATACATTGTCGTCGAAAGAAAACGTTTTTAAATAAGACTTCCAGTCATATGCGACAAGGACATTTCCTAAATCAAAAATTACAGTTGTCTTTTTCATGATAAATGCTCCTTATGTAAAAATTACATCTGCAAATTCAGCGCGAACAACGTTTGCCAAATCGTGAGGGGATAATTTCAGTTGCAATCCTAATTTACCGCCACTTACAATGATATGAGGCAGTTCAAATGCAGACCGGTCGATGACCGTCGGAAATTGTTTTTTCATTCCGATGGAAGTACAGCCGCCTCTCACATAGCCGGTCAACGGAGTCAAATCTTTTAACGGAAGCATTTCCAATGATTTCTCTCCCACAGATTTTGCTGCTTTTTTAAAATCGATTTCCTTTTCAATCGGAAGAACAAACACATAATACCCTTTGCTCTTTCCAACCGTAACAATTGTTTTATAAACAATTTCATGTGGAATCCCAAGTTTATCAGCGATATGAATACCGTCAATGAACTCGTCACATTCGTAAGTCATCATCTCAAATGTAATTTTATTTCTTTCCAGTATACGGACGGCATTCGTTTTTGTTTCTTTTTTTGCCACAAAATTACCCCCTTATATTTTCGTGTAATGGTTTTCGGACTTTTTTTCGGGTGATTTCTACCAGCTGCAGCTTAGTGACATCAACGAGAACAGTCTGTATAGGATCTTTTCGCAAATGTATTTTAAGATAATTTAACAGTTCTTCCCACTTTTCTTTGTCGTCCAAATTAATGAAATCAACCAAAATGATTCCGGATAAATTCCTCAGGCGGATTTGCCTTGCCACTTCTTTTGCCGCTTCTATATTAATCTTTAAATAAGCAACTTCGTCCCTTTTTTTTCCTATACATTTTCCCGTATTTACATCAATGACAGTCAACGCCTCCGTAGGCTGGATAACCAAATATGCACCTGATTTAAGCCAGACACGTTCTTTCAGAGCATTTTGCAGAACAGTTTCAATGCTGTATAATTTTGCCAGAGGAAGTTGCTTATCTTCATATAATCGCAGTTTGTCTAAATCTTCCGGTTGTTCCCGTTGTAAGAAAGAATATACATGATTGTAAATCTCTTTATCTTCAATCACAATATCCGTAAGTCCCTCCTGATAAATGTTCTTTAAATCTGCAATATACGGTTTTTCATTTTCTTTCAGACATGAGAAACAGACACGGGTAGGAGCAATGCGAAAAATGTATTCATATTCCTCAATTAAACGGTTTATTTCTTCTGCAATATCACAGACTGCTGCTCCCTTTGCGTTTGTCCGCAGAATAAACCCATATTTTTCGGAGTGATACGGTTCCATAAATTGTCTTAATTCTTCACGTTTTTCTTTATCTATTTTAGATGAAAAACTGATACGGTTGTCACCGACAGTCAGTACACAATATTTCCCCGTAAAACTGATTTTTCTTGTCACGGCAGGCTGCTTTGTTTTGATTGCTTCCTTACTGATTTGTACAATCAATTCCTCGCCAACACGAAGCGGTTTATTGCCGTGCTCAGTCATATCATAATAACATTCCACACCCTTATCAATCTCGATAAAGGCGGCCTGAATGTTAGAAACAATTTTTTTTACTTTTCCAATATATATATTTCCAAGTCTGTATTTATCTTCTGTATTGCTTATATGAAGTTCAACTATTTCATCATTCTCCTTAACGGAAGTCAGCACATTTTCCTGTAGTTTTGTCATGATAAGTTTACGATCCAATTTTTGTACCCAAACTTTCCAGAGAAACGAATTCTCTTTTTTCTTCTGATCCGGCATTGGCATATACTTCCAGCCGATGATGAGAAAATGTGATTGAGGAGGAATCTATTCCTAAATAGTTTAAGAATGCTTCCATAACCAGTCCCGGCTTTAAATTCTCTACGCTTCCGGTTGCCACGAAAGAGTACAGAGAATTTTCTATCACCTCAAACTGATATATCATCGGCTTAATATTTACTTCTTTTTCGCTTTTCTTTGTCTTCTTTGTAATAATAATTTCGTCCTGAGCAAAAAAGTCTTTTGCCTTTTCTTTCCAATCTGCCGGCAATTCCCCATTTTTTACGGTGGAAACATAGTCGGCAGCGGCAACAATTGCCATTCCTGTTTTCTTCTTATCCTCAGAAATCTCCACGAAACTTACAATTTCCATTCCTTCAACCATAACGTCATTTAAATGTTTTACGGCAACATCGGAAGCAATCGGTTCTGTCAGTTCGATATCAAAATATTCTCCGTCGCTTGTCACACCCACTCCAAGAGGGTTAGCAAAGGACATAATCATATGTGGACTGTATCCGCCGGAAAAAGCGATTGGAATATCTGCTCTTCTCATTGCTTTTTGGAAATATCTCATAATGTCGAGATGTCCGATGAATTTCATCACTCCATATTTCTTAAATTTAATTCTTGCCTTCAATGCAGACACCTCCTCCGTAAATTGCAGCACCGCAGCCTGAACAGCCCATGCGACAGTTAGGCGTTACTTTTCCTTCCATTGCGCGAGTCCATTCACGTATAAGGAATTTCTTTGTCACACCGATGTCGATGAAATCCCACGGGAAAATTTCATCTAATTCACGTTCACGCAAATTATAAAATCCAATGTCAATTCCCGTATTTTCAAAAGCCTGCAGCCATAAATCATTTTTAAAATATTCGGACCATGAGTCATATAGACAGCCTAACTTATATGCTTCTAAAAGCGCCTTGCCGACTTTTCTGTCGCCTCTTGCAAATACACCTTCAAGTACTGTTACATCTGCTTCATGCCAGTTATATTTTAAACTTTTCTTATTTAATTGAGCCTTCATTTCATTATTAACGATATGTGCTTTCCCGATATATTCCTCGCTTGTACACATAGATGCCCACTGGAATGGAGTAAATGGTTTTGGAACGAAGAAAGAAGTACTTGCAACAATCTGACATTTACCGTTTCGGTTTTCTTTCGGCACTTCATAATAGCGTTTGGCAACCTTTTCTGCCAAGTGTGCAATTTCTTTCATATCATCTTCGGTTTCTGTAGGAAGCCCCAGCATAAAGTATAATTTTACTCTCGACCAGCCACCCTCAAAAGCCTGTCCTGCTCCCTCTAAAATAATTTCTTCCGTAAGCCCTTTGTTAATGACATCACGAAGTCTTTGTGAGCCTGCTTCAGGGGCAAAAGTAAGACTGCTCTTTCTAATATCCTGCACTTTTCCCATGACATCTAATGAAAACGCGTCAATTCGCAGTGACGGAAGAGAAATATTAATTCCTTTTCCTTTAAATTCTTCAATTAAAAATGTTACAAGTCCTTCCAGTTGCGTATAGTCACTTGAACTGAGGGAACTGAGGGAAATCTCCTCATGTCCTGTATTTTTAAGCATCTGATAAGCGTAGTCTTTCAACTTCTCCAAATTTTTCTCTCTTGTCGGACGGTAAATCATACCTGCCTGACAAAATCTGCAGCCACGGATACAGCCTCGCATAATTTCCAGTACCACTCTGTCCTGTGTTACTTTAATGAAAGGAACGACAGGTTTTACCGGATATGAACTTTCGCTTAAATCAGAGACCATTTGTTTGCGAATCTTTTCCTTTGCGTGAGTGTTATTCGGAGTAAAGGATAAAATAGTACCGTCCTCTTTATATTCCACGTCATAAAATGCCGGCACATACAGTCCTTCAATCTCTGCTGCCATCTCTAAAAACGTCTGTCTTGTACCGCCGTTTTTCTTATTTTCCTTATAGGCGTCAAGCAGTTCGTTGTAGACAGTTTCTCCTTCGCCGATATAGAAAATGTCGAAAAAATCTGCCAAAGGCTCAGGGTTATATGTACATGGGCCTCCGCCGATAACAATCGGATCCTCCTCTCCTCTGTCTTTTGCAAAAAGAGGAATCCGGCTTAGGTCAAGCACCTGTAAAATATTTGTATAACACATTTCATATTGGATTGTAATTCCTAAGAAATCAAAGTCTTTAACAGCGTCCTGCGATTCCAGTGCAAAGAGAGGAATATGTTCTTCTCTCATAATTTTATCCAAGTCTACCCATGGAGAATATACACGTTCACACCATACGTCGTCTCGTCGGTTAAACATATCATAAAGAATCTGAATACCTAAATGTGACATACCGATTTCATATACGTCCGGAAAACACATGGCGAAACGTATATCCACCTCATTTTTGTCTTTCATCACTGAGTTGACCTCATTCCCGATGTAGCGGGCGGGTTTTTCTATTTTTAATAATATTTCATCATCTAAAGCTAATTTTCTCATATATTTCCTTTCTGATTTTTTGTGTTTTTGCTCAAAAATTCGATTTGAGCAACTGGAGTATATGTCCATCACTAAAAACACTGCGCATAATTATACAACACGATTCAACATTGCATAATCATCTGATATGTGATTGAAATATTCCAATCTATATTATTATATACATTTTAGAGAGGAACTTCAAGCAAATCTCTTTTTCAAGATAAGTTATTCCTTCACCAACTCAATAAAATTCCTCATCTGTTTCGTAACCCATTTGTTTTTATGATAAAACAACTGGCTATACATTTTCACACCCGGTAAATTTGTTCGTACTTGTGAAAGTACATTTTTTTCCAGTTCCCTTTGCACCGTAAATTTAGGGAGAAACGAAACCCCCATTCCTCTTTTCAGCAGATTTATAATTGTCTCCGTATTTCCGATTTCCAAAATAGGATTGATTTCCAAATCCTTTTCAGAAAGCAGTCTTTCCAATTCATATTGATACGCGGCTCCCATTTCAGTCAAAATGAATGGTTTTTCAATCAACTTCTGAACAGGTACTTTATCTGAAAAGTTTTCTGTTCTATCCGCCAATGTGACAAAAACAATCTCCTCCTCCATGATAGTTGCACGGGTCCACTCTCTCCCTAATATTTTTTTATCTAACGTATAGATAAGGTCGAGTTCATTACTTTTTGCCATTTCCATCAGTTCATTGGTTGTCCCTGATTTAATTGTTACCTGTACGTTGGGACAGATCTGGTAAAATTTTAAGAGCAAATCAGGAAGGAGCGCCGTACAAATGGATTCCACACCGCCGATGCGCAGTGTCCCTTCCAAAATATCACTTTGTTTAGCGAAATCTCTTGCGTTATCAGTAACCCGCATAATGTCATTGGCATAAGAGACAAACTCCTGTCCTTTTTCTGTTAAATAAACCCGTTTCCCAATACGTTCAAACAGTTGGGTCTGCAATTCGTTTTCCAGTTGCTGTATCTGAACGGTCACGGCAGACTGCGAATATCCCAACTGTTCTGCTGCCTTAGAAAAATTTTGTGTTCCCGCCACCTTTAAAAAAGTATTAATATTTCGTAATTCCATAACTACCTCTCTATATTAAAAAAAATCATATATATTATAAAATATATAAATTTTACATATATGCAAGTTTAGTGTACACTACTGTACAGTGACAGTAAAGAGAGGAGTTTTGCAAAATGATAAATAGTGAAAATATTTTAAACAGCGCACAGTTGGAGGAAGCCATCGAAAATTTTGTACATGAGTTCTGTGCGGAAAAACATGATATACATTCCCAAAAAGTAACATGGTATACATCAGAAGGACAGATTGAAAAAATAAAACAGATTGGTATTTCTAAAGACGGACGTCCTGTAGATGAAGTGATTGCAGAAATGTCAAAAGAAGTTTACCGCTATCGCGGTGATGCAAATCACCCAAGATTTTTTGGATTTGTTCCGGGTCCCGCTTCTTCTGTTTCGTGGCTTGGAGATATTATGACATCTGCTTATAATATTCATGCAGGAGGAAGTAAACTTGCTCCTATGGTAAACTGTATTGAGCAGGAAGTTCTACGCTGGCTCTGTGAACAGGTGGGATTTACGAAAAATCCGGGTGGAGTTTTTGTCAGTGGCGGTTCTATGGCAAATATTACTGCACTTACGGCGGCACGCGACTGTAAATTAAATGATGAGAATCTGCATCTTGGTGTTGCCTATGTTTCAGACCAGACACACAGTTCCGTGGCAAAAGGGCTTCGCATTATCGGTATTCCAAACAGTCGTATTCGCAGTGTTGCAACGAACTCTGCATTTCAAATGGACACAGATATGTTGAAAGAAATGATTGCAAAAGATAAAGAAAACGGGTTGATTCCATTTGTGGTAATCGGAACAGCGGGAACAACAAATACGGGAAGTATCGATCCCCTCGAAGAAATTGCAGACATCTGTGCCAACAACAATATGTGGTTCCATATTGATGGTGCATATGGTGCTTCTGTTCTGCTCAGCCCAAAATACAAACATTTATTAAAAGGCACAGAACTGGCGGACAGTATCAGTTGGGACGCACATAAATGGCTTTTCCAGACATATGGCTGCGCAATGGTTTTAGTAAAAGATATTAAACATTTATTCCACAGTTTCCATGTAAACCCGGAATATTTAAAAGATGTAGAGGGAGACATGGAGCATATAAATACATGGGATATCGGAATGGAACTGACAAGACCTGCACGCGGATTAAAATTGTGGCTGACTTTACAGGTGCTTGGTACACGTTTAATCGGAAGTGCCATCGAACACGGTTTTCAACTTGCAGAATGGGCAGAGGAAGCATTAAATGAATTGGACAATTGGGAAGTTATCTCAAAGGCACAACTGGCAATGCTCAACTTCCGTTACGCAGCAGATGATTTGACAGATGAGCAAATGGATTTATTGAACGAAAAAGTTTCTGAAAAAATCGTAGAAAGCGGTTACGCTGCCGTATTTACAACGATTTTAAACGGAAAGAAAGTTCTCCGCATCTGTGCACTGCACCCTGAAACAACCAGAGATGATATGCGGACAACAATTCATCTGCTTGACACATATGCAAGAGAACTGCATGAAAAAATGAAAAAATAAAAAATAGTGATAGAAAAAGTTCTTCTATGGTAAAACAAAAACCATAGAAGAACTTTTTATTCCCCTTTTCGCACCTGCTCAATATATTCCGCCATATCCTCCGAAACATTATCAAACAAATATTGCTTATTCTTTACCGGCTGATTCAGATGTTCCTTTCTGATTTCCTCATTTGCAATAAGAATCTCTTCCAAAAGTCCTTTGGCAGACAAACGGTTTGCGCCCTGTCCCATAATAATCATCTGTTCCAATCCGTCAGAAGTTGCAACCGTCACTTTATAATGTTTTCCGAGTTCGTGAACAGTTTTTTCGATATACTGGTCGGCGGTTTCAGCCTCTTTTGTATAGACAACATGGATATTGTGATATTTTTGTACTTCACCTACATTTCCCGGAACTTTATATGCATCAAAAACAAGAATTAATGTACATTGACGATATCCCTGATAGTTACTTAAGATATCCATCAATTTATTTCTTGCCCCCTCTATGTTTACTTCGGACAGTTCTTTTAAATCTTCCCACGCAAAAATAATATTGTAGCCGTCAACAAGAAGATATTCTTTGTCATATTCTTTTTTCTTCTGAGTTCTTCCGGCGATGACAGGGGAAGAAATTTGCTTTTTGAAATTATTTTTCTTACGTTTAACCGGACCGTATGTACGCTCGAAAATTTCCAGCAGTTCTTCCTCATCAATCACAGGAGGGAGATATGCACTTTGGTGAGAAATTTCCTTTTCAGTTTTCTTTTCCTGCGGGGAAGTGTGCATATATTCTTCTACGTTATCCCAACTTACATTAAATCCGGCGCCGTGTGAACAGAAAACAGAACCTGTTGGGTTTTCCAAATCAGACTCAGAGTCGTACTGTATTTTCTCAATTACTTCCTCGGCATTATGGCAAGGCTCATATCCCCTTAAAGAACAGAATAGGCGGCCATGTCCTTTTGTATAGGCAAGAACTTCTTTCTGATATTCCTGCATATGTACTACAGGGGCAGTTCCTGTTAAAACACTCAT
This sequence comes from Lachnospiraceae bacterium, assembly GCA_902381685.1. Lineage (GTDB taxonomy): Bacteria > Bacillota > Clostridia > Lachnospirales > Lachnospiraceae > Faecalimonas. The sequence goes on from LR698958.1 coordinate 1,027,765, forward strand.
TTCTCCCTCTGATTCCGGGAGGGAAAAATCCGCCTGCATTCTCTGTAAATCAGACATTGCCCGACCGACCATTTCACTTGGAATTTCCAATCTGTACTCATATACAGGTTCAAGCAGAATGGATTCAGCACGCTTCAATCCCTGACGTACGGCGCGATAAGTTGCCTGACGGAAATCTCCGCCTTCCGTATGTTTTATATGCGCTTTACCGGTTGTAAGAATAATATTCATATCTGTAACCTCAGAACCGGTAAGAACTCCTCTATGCTGCTTCTCTTCCAGGTGTGTCAGAATAAGGCGCTGCCAGTTACGGTTTAAAATATCTTCACTGCACTCTGTAGAAAAGTGAAGACCGCTTCCTAACTTGGCAGGTTCTAAGCGAAGTCTGACTTCCGCGTAATGTCTGAGAGGTTCAAAATGTCCTGCCCCCTCCACTGTTTCTTTAATCGTTTCTTTATAGATTATCTGTCCCTGCCCAAAGGAAACGTCTGTATGGAAACGCTCGGAAATTAAACTTTTTAAAATCTCCAACTGGATTTCTCCCATAACCTGCGCATGAATTTCTCCCGATTCTTTATTCCGGACAATATGTAACTCCGGTTCTTCCTCTTCCAACTGCTTTAAATTCAAAAACATTCCATGTATATCAGAACCTTCCGGAAATTGAATACGGTATGTTAAAACAGGTTCAAGCATCGGTTTTTCGGATTGAAGTTCTTTCCCAAGTCCCTCCCCTGCTTTTGAGGAAGTTAAACCCATGACGGCACAAATGGTACCTGCGGCTACTTCATTTACCGCCTGATAGGAGGTACCGGAATAAATACGAATTTGTTCTACTTTTTCGTCCTCTTTTATTTTTTCTTTTACTTTTAACGTTCCACCTGTGATTTTCAAATGACTCAAACGGTTTCCCTGTTGGTCACGGGAGATTTTATATACTTTTGCGCCAAATTCTTCGCCATAGTCTTTCTTGTCTGTATATTGATAAATACCTTCTAAGAAAGTCTCGATTCCCTCTAATTTCAGTGCTGAGCCAAAATAACATGGAAACAGTTTACGGTTTTCAATAAGTTTCTGTATATCGAACCGGGAAATGGACTCGGTTTCTAAATACTTTTCCAAAAGCAGTTCATCGCACATTGCCACGTTTTCCATAAAGCTTTCTTTTGCCTCTTCACCATCAAAGGCGATACAATGTTCATTCAACCGGTTTTGAAGTTCTTTTATTAAACGTTTTTTGTCTGTTCCCTGTTGATCCATTTTATTCACGAAGAGAAAAACAGGAATATTGTATTTTTTCAGTAATTTCCACAATGTCTGCACATGACTCTGCACACCGTCCGCACCGCTGATAACGAGAATGGCATAATCCAGCACCTGTAAAGTACGCTCCATTTCAGCGGAAAAGTCAATATGTCCGGGTGTATCCAAAAGAGTTATTTCTTTCTCTTTTAAAACAAAATTTACCTGTTTTGAAAAAATGGTAATGCCTCGTGAGCGTTCAAGAGCATCTGTATCCAAAAAAGCATTTTTGTGGTCTACGCGTCCAAGTTTGCGAATGTGACCTGTCGTATACAGAATACTCTCGGCGAGAGTTGTTTTCCCGGCGTCCACATGGGCTAAAATACCAATAGTTAATTTGTTACTTTTCATTATTTATCTCCTATTTCGGAAAATATTGTCTCGAGTGTAGAGGACGCCTCCGCATAAGCATAATAATTTCCGGCTGTTAAACTTTTTTGTATAGTTGACTGTGTTACCCCGAGACGTCCGGCTGCAGACGTCTGGGTATCATCATATTTTATCATATTATAAATGATTTCCCGCTGCCTGTCACTCCATGATAATTCTAAAGTGGACAATAGAGAAAAAATTGTATTGATAAGATGGATTCTATCGTTTCGTTCTTCCGCCGTCAACAGATAAGTATCGGAAAAAGCCATCTGTTTCTTTTTTTCCCTGCTTTGCAAGAAGCGTAAAGCTTCTCTCGCTTTTTCATATCCGGGACCGGAAACGGTGATGGCATTGTCCGATTGAAAATCTGTTTCAATTTCACCTATTCCGATTCCAAAGCGTATTTTATCCGGGTGCATTGCATTTTTTATTTCTAACAACAGTTTTGTCAAATTACAACCTTTGCATATAAGCCCCTGAAATTCATTTTCAATAGTAGGCATAAATTTTGCGGAAATATCTTCATCGTGTTCCGTATTAATTTTTTCCAGAACAGTGATAAGTTTCCGATGCTGCTCTTTATTTTCTTCTGAATGTTTTGCCGGGAGAACTTCTCCGACAATCGAAATATATGGTTTAGAAAAAAAGAAGAAAAACATAAAAACACCTCCCTTTTATACGTGTATTATATTCCTAATTTTATCAATAATCAATAATCATTCATTAAAATAGGAATATTATTAAATATAGATAATATTAGGAATAATACCTCATTATGGCTTATGTCAACTATATATTTGTAAAAAAATAAGGAAGTGTTCTGCACTCCCCTATCTCATATATCCATGTGTTAAAATAATTTTATCAATTAACTTAGATGCCTCACTCCGTGTTAATGTCTCTAAATCTGTTTCTTCGCTAAGAGAATGATATTCTAACAATGACGTTAAATAGATCAATTGTTTTTTGGTAATCTTCTGCACCTTTTTGGGTTTATAGCATAGTGTTTCCGGAGTAAAGAGTGACGGTTCGGAAACTTCAAAATCATGTGCAAGCATGTGATACAATTTTGCCGTTGCCAGAGCATCATGATAAGCACGATGGGCAGATGCGTTAACAATATTGTAGTATGTACACAGACTTTCCAAACTTTTCGATTCTAAATTTTTATGTACCTTCCGCGCAATTTTCAGCGTATCAATTCCTTCTTTTTCAAAATGAAGTCCAAACCGGGCTGCGTATGTTTTCATGAATTTATAGTCGAACATTATGTTATGTCCAAGCAAAAAGTAACCGTCACAAAACTTTATAAAGTCTTTAATAGTTTCTTGCGTATCTCCTGCATTTTTAACCATATCATCTGTAATTCCGGTCAGATTTGTAATTGTATTTGAAATGGATATAGGCGGTTTTAGAAACCGTGCAAATCGATCCACAACTTTCCCGTTATTTACCTTTACAGCGCCTATCTCTATAATGTAATCCTTTTCTTCACTTAATCCGGTTGTTTCCAAATCAAAGGAGATGTATGTTTTTCTCATGTAAATTAAATTCCTTTCTTAAGCGGACAGTTTGCAAATAAATCTGAAACTGCTTTTTCGTAAGCCAACAGTTTTTCAGATTTTTTTATTTTCTTCATATATTTTTCAGCGTGATCAAAAGACTGTATCAGATAAGACCAGAGTTCTTTCATTTTGAAAAGAACATTTCTTTCTCCTGAACTGATTTCCTGATAATCCATGTAAATGTCATCGTGAAATTTTTTTAAAGTATTTATGTCTAATTTCTTTCCATTTGCAATGGCATCAAACAGTGACGGATTGGCAACTGCCCCTCTTCCGCACATAATCTTTTCCACGGTAGGAAAGTGTTCGCTAAACTTCTGAAAATCTTCTACCGTATAAATATCTCCGTTATAACAGAGGGAATGTCTGCTCATTTCCACAGCCTCTTTGAAAATCTGCAGATTTGGCTTGTTCTTGTAAAAATCCGTCTGTAATCTTGGGTGGACGATCAACTCTTCCAAAGGATATTTATTATAAATCTCAATAAGGCGATAGAACTCGTCCGGAGAGGTTTTTCCGATACGTGTTTTTACGGAGATTTTCATGTCCAGTTTAGAGTAAATATTATCCAAAAACCGATCCAATTCTTCAGGATAGGCTAAAAAACCAGAACCTTTCCCTTTTGCGACAACCGTTCCTGACGGACACCCCAAATTCAGATTGATTTCCTTATAACCCATATTCTCTATTTCTTTTGCTGTCGTAATAAAATCTTCTGCCTTATTTGTTAAAAGTTGAGGGACAACGTATAGACCGTGATTATGTTCTGTAGAAAGTTCTTTTTTCTCCCTTGTATTAAATTTCTTGTTTGGGTGTGGAACAATAAACGGAGTAAAATACTTATCCAGCGGAAGAAAGTATCTGTGATAAGCGTTTCGGAAAATATAAGTGGTCACCGATTCAAGCGGTGCTAAATAGTAGTTCATAATCTATTCTCTCCTTGTCAGCAGTTGAAGTGAAGTTTTCAGTTTCTCTAACCGATCATAAAACTGTACGTAAAAATCTTCTTCCTGATGATATGGTTCTAAAAAGAAAGTCTGTAAAATAAGCATATTTATTTTTTTCACTTTCTCATCGTTTTGAAGTGTTGCCAGTGTTTTTTGCATATCCGTTAGAAAATAATGCCAGTCAGAAATATATTTTTCATTTTTTTTTAAATCAGGAGTATCAATCCATTTCTTCACTTTGACTTTCGTCCGATTTTCTTTTTTACATTCGTGAATCTGCAGAAAATATTGAAAAGATTTTCCGTCATAATATCTTCCCAACGGGAACAGACGGCAGATTCCCGGTCGGATTGCATGAACGCTGCATCTCCCTTCCGCATTTAGAAAGGCACATTTTTCCTCAGTTCCACTCATTTGTAAATTAGGCAAAATGATGCCTTCCACAACATTTAATTCCAGTTTATCCGCCAAAAGTTCCTCAAATTTTTGACGTAAACCGAAAGTCAGACGATATATATCTAAAGGATCAAGAACGATTGATTGTCCCATTTTCTGACAGCAGGCTGAACAGCCCCGACAATCATTGCAATCCGCTTTTACTAAGTCATTGGCAGTATATAATTTTCCGTCGGAAATTTCTTCCATACTTACTTCTCTTCTCACGTAAATTCTCCTTTATACTTCTGTTTTCTTTAAAATATCTAAAGTATGTGCGCCTGCTCCTAATAATTCAGGTCTTTCACATGTAGATAAATGATACTGTATAAATGTTTCAAATGTCTCCGGTGTCATGGCGTTTAAAACAGGCCGCATATAATTGGCAGGACCATCTGCGGAAATCAGTTTAATTCTTTCTAATCCCGCACCTTTCCGCACCTCATCTATATCCTCAATACGGACATAATCGTATAAATCTTCCGGTTGGGAAACAACATGAAATTCTTCGTTTACCTTGCCGGTTTTTATACTTTCTTCTATGTGGTTTTCTTTAAATCCGTAAGTTAGAATGCTGTATTCATTCATGCAATAAGCAACGAGAATGATTCCGTCTTTCTTCGCAACCCTTTTTGCTTCTTTGAGGGCTTGTATTTTATCTTCCATTGTATAGAGGTGGTACATGGGACCGAAGACAAGAACTATATCAAAAGTATTATCCTGAAAACGTGACAGATTTAACGCAGTCCCCTGATATGCCTTTACACTACTTCCTTTTGATTTTAAAATGCCGAGATTGTATTTTACAAGTTCAACTGCAGTTACATCATACCCTTCTTCAGCAAGGGATACGGAATATCGTCCCGTTCCGGCACCTACGTCAAGAATGCTCGCCTGTCCTTTTCCTTTTAAATATTCATGTATATATGTCATGGAAGTAATAAATTCCACCTGTCCATGTCTTCTTGTCAGTCTCTTTTCCTCACAAAATTTATTATAATATTTTTCTAATTCAACTGTCATCTATAACGTACCTTTCATTATTTTTTTAAGCGATTATATAAGACAAAGCCTCCTGCCAAAACAATTATATATATAAGTAGAAAAATCTCTGTTATCCCTGTTTTTGGCATAAACGCAAGATATATAGGCAGGGCTATAACCATAATCGGAAACAGTGTTTTGAAAATCGAATAGAGTATTGTTCTCTTTCCCGATACATCTTTCGGTTTTATTTTATCTGCATCTTTTGCTTTGCAGACAATATTTGCTCCAAAGCGCCCAAACTCTCTGTATGCCGTGTATGCGATGCCATTCAGTTCAAATTCGGGATACATGCTCTCTTTTGTAATAAAAATAGACAAATGATTGTCCTCTGCATATTTAAGCAATTCTTCTGTAAATTCAGCCGGATTCATACACATTGTATCAGGGCGAAACGAAAACGCACATACTGCCTCCGCCTGTGCCATTTTTTTAAAGTCTTCAATAATATCAGCAAAAACAGAACCGTTTTTCTCTTCTCTCTCCATAGCAGCCAGATATTTATCTATATCCAAAGAACTTAATGTATTTGGTTCTACTTTATCACAAAAAGAAATGGCGTCCTGTAATTTTTCTCTTTCCTTTTCCAAATATTCTTTCTGTGTGTTGATTGCTTTTGAAAGAGAAATTTCTTCTGCAAGAACTTTTCGTATCTCTTCGATAGGCATATCCAACTTTCTTAATAATTTAATAATCTTTAATGTGCGTATGTCTTCATCGTCATATTCCCTGTAAGAATTTTCTTCATTTCGCTTTACAGAGAGAAGTCCTTTCTTTTCATAATAACGGATATTTTGTTTTGTAATTCCTGTCTGTTCCTCAACGGATTTAATATTTAGCATTTTATTGCCTCCTTTTCTTATTTTCTGCCTAGAATATAAGGGATATAGCAGGTATAAGGTCAATATCTTTTTGATTTTATTGCTCGCTTTCTATCCATTGGCGCAATTCCTGCATTCTGATATCCGTGGAAGCGATGGTATCCGCACATTTTTTTAATTCTTCACATATTTCCTGCTGATTGGAAATATTTTTCTTATATCGTATCTGATGCTCCAAACTTGCCCAAAAGTTCATGGCTACTGTACGAATCTGAACTTCCACACGCATAGGTTGCTTACAATCCGAAAAGAATACAGGTATCTCCAAAATTAAATGATAACTGCGGTAACCGTTAGTTTTAGGATTTTTAATATAATCCTTTACTTTAACAACCGATATATCATCTTGTTTTGTAAGCATTTCCGAGACACGGTAAATATCTTCAATAAATGGACAGATAACACGTATTCCGGCAATATCATTTAGATTTTCCTGTATATCTTCAATATTAAATTTTTTACCTAAACGCTGTAATTTTCCTGCAATACTGATAGGTTTCTTTATCCGGCTTTGAATGCTTTCGATAGGATTTCTATCCCCCTCCAATGACAATTCATCGTTTAAAACCTCAAGTTTTGTTGTCACCTCACGAATTGCCGAGCGATACTTCATCATTAATTTATTGAATTCCATTAAATTTTCTACAACATTCTCGCTGTTTTCTTTTAGAAAAAGAGTCATTAATTCTTCTTCTTCGTGTTTTAACATATTTTTCTTCCTTCCTATTTGTGATATGGTTCACCGTTTATAATGCGGTAACCGCGGTAAATCTGTTCCAACAGGATAACCCGCATTAACTGGTGCGGAAAAGTCATTTTAGAAAAGCTGAGCGCATAATCAGAACGTTTCAACACTTCCTTTCCAAGTCCGATAGATCCTCCAATAATAAACGTAATATGGCTCGTACCCTGTACTCCCAATTTTTCAATCTTATCGGCAAATTCTTCCGAAGTAAGTTGTTTTCCCGCTATCTCCAAAGTTATCACATGCGCATCTTCTTTTACATATTTCATAATACGTTCTGCTTCTTTAGAACGTATCTGGTCTTCCACTATCCCGCTAGCCGTATCGGGAGTTTTTTCATCGGCCACTTCTATAATCTCTAATTTGCAATATTTACTTAAACGTTTTGCATATTCTGCAATGGCGTCCTTCAGATATTTTTCTTTTAATTTTCCAACGGTAATGACTGTAATTTTCATTTTTTTCATTCCTTCAACTAAAAATGTCTTTGTGCGAAACATCACACAAAGACATTTTATAATATTTCTCTATAGACGTAAAGAGACTCTCAATTATTTATTTGATAAATAACCGGGATTTAATTATTACCTTTAAAAATAAACTGCATAAAACGAACGAATGTATATATTACAAACAAGGTGGCAATCACTGTTTCTATCAAAACAACATACTGAAGAATTGGTAACGGCTGTTTCATATTCGCAAGACAAGCCATTGTCTGTTTCGTTGCGATTGCACTAATTACAAACGGGAATGTAAATGCCGCATAACTTGGATAGAATTTTAATTTTAAATAACCAATCGCTTTCACAAGTGTCAAAATATAAAGCACCGTTGCCACGAGCAGCATCGCTAATAAAAATTCTTTTGATTTTGGTGTTACGGACTGTACATATCCGGCAATGCAAAGACTCGTAGGAGCCGCATAAATACAGAAAAGTGGTTTTGCAGATTCAGGAACATCTGTATACTTCACATAACGTATTGTCACAAGAACTAATAACAAAAGCAATGTAATGAGTCCAAACCAAAATGCATATGTACCAATTTTAATTTCTTCAAAAACCGGTGCCGTAACCGCAGCAACGGCAATTCCGACATATACAATAAAATAACTGGCAAAAACTTTCACCATTTGAATCTTCAACATGAATTTTAGTGTAAAATAAATAATCAATACAATATGTAAACCAATTGCAAAAAACCAAATAAATTTTGCGCCTGTGCCAATAAATGGTTTGACGTAAGTGCTCAGCAGCATCAACGCCATCGGAAAAGTGCCGGACACACTCGCCATAATTGGATTCTGCATATCCTCTTTTATCATTCCCGGAAACATAACCAGTTTCAAAAGGATAAGTATAAGTAAAAATGCTGCTGCTATTCCACAGGCATATCGAACGCCCTCTCCATAACTTTGTAATAGATTCCCAAGAGCAGCAAATCCAAGCATAACTCCGCAAAGAGGAATCGGAACTTTTTGTATTAGTTTTTTCATCTTAATCTCTTCCTTTATCTTAAATTTCATCAAGCGTACGTCTTGGTGCCGGCTCATCAATCTCATCTAGATTCTTGATTCCTAATTCGCGGCAAATAATCTGAGCAACTTTCCATGTGCAAAGTCCTGTAAAAAAGATACATTGTTCTTTATGTTCTCCACGGCCTTTATCAAACTCTTTGGTAAGAACACGACAACAAATTGCATTTTTACCATTTGCCTCTTTAAACCAATCATGAAGTTCTTTTGTAAGTTCCATACACTTTATACTTTTAGGATTCGTTGGTCCGTCCTGTTCGGTTCGTCCAAAAAATAGTCCAAGTGCAAGAATCCCTCCGTTAAATGCTCCACAGACACAACCGGATTTTCCGGCACCTACCGCCATACCTGAAGCCATCGCGATAACTTCTTCAGGAATATCCAGTTTAAACTCATCTCTGATAGCGCTTACTAAAGCCTCACAACAGTAATATCCTTCCTTAAATTTCTTCTCAGCCACTTGTTGAACACTTCTTGGGCTGATTTCAGTCACTCCAATTTTCATTGTTATGTCCTCCTATGTATAAATTCTCTACCACCATAGTTTAACATATAATAAGGAGTTATTCTTATTGTTTATTTTAATACATCTATTGATATATTGTATAAATCATGTTACTTTTTCTTTTCCGGCAACTGAACGAGAACAACCGCCATAAAAACGATTACACAGCCGACAATCTCTTTAGCACTTAATGCTTCACCTAAAATAATCCAGCCCGCCAGTACAGAAATAACCGATTCAAGACTTAAAATCATTGAAGCGACAGTGGGACTTATATTTTTCTGCCCGATAACCTGCAGTGTATAAGCAACGCCACAGGACATGACTCCTGCATATAAAATCGGCACGATTGCATCTAACATTGCAGCAGGATTTGGATTTTCCACCAATATTGCACCGATAACGCTGATAAAACCGCTGACAAAGAACTGAATGGCAGACAAGACGACACCGTCTGCTTTCGGAGAAAAATGATCAATGATTAAAATATGTATTGCAAACAAAATGGCACAGACAAGTATAAGAAAATCTCCTTTTCCAATAGAAAAATTTTCATTTATGCAAAGCAGATATAATCCGATAACTGCCATAACGGCGCCCAGCCATATTTTCTTTGCAATCTTTTTGCCAAAAAATAATTCTATCAGCGGTACGATAATAATATACAAAGTTGTAATAAATCCCGCTTTTCCTACAGTGGTATGCTGGATTCCCATTTGCTGAAGCAGGCTCGCACCGCAAAGAGCGATACCACAGCAAACGCCTCCTATCCATTCTGTTTTTTGATTCTTTCTCTTTTCTTCCAATGTTTGATTTTTTAAAAGGGGATTTTTCTTTGAGCGGTATACGATTAACGGAATTAACACCGTTCCACCGATCAAAAATCTGGCAGCATTAAAAGTAAACGGACCTATGTAGTCCATTCCTACACTTTGTGCCACAAAAGCAGTCCCCCAAATGACTGCCGTCAATAAAAGTAATATACTGTTTCTTATTTTTTCTTTTTGCATAATTTCTGCCCCCTGCTAAACTTTCCTATAGATACTGTTACAATATGTATTGCAACATAAAAATATCTTTGGACAAAACGCCCAAAGATATTTTACAGTAGTTCTTCTAAATAATCTATATCACTCTCTATTTGTTTGAAAGATATTCGTGAATTCCTTTTGCACCTGCTTTTCCTGCACCCATCGCTAAAATAACAGTTGCTGCACCTGTTACGGCATCACCACCGGCATAAACACCTTCTTTTGTTGTTTTTCCTGTTTCTTCTTCCGCAACGATACATTTCCATTTATTAATTTCCAGTCCTTCTGTTGTTGAAGAAATTAATGGGTTTGGAGATGTACCGAGTGACATGATAACTGTATCCAAATCGATTGTAAATTCAGAGTCAGGTACTTCGATAGGACGTCTTCTTCCTGACGCATCAGGTTCTCCCAATTTCATTTTTACACAAACCATACCTTTTACATATCCGGCATCATCTACTAAAATTTCTTTTGGATTTGTCAATAAATCAAAGATGATTCCTTCCTCTTTTGCGTGGTGAATTTCTTCCACTCTGGCAGGAAGTTCTTCTTCACTTCGGCGATATACGATATGAACTTCTGCTCCAAGACGAAGTGCTGTTCTCGCAGCGTCCATGGCAACGTTACCACCACCGATAACGGCTACTTTGTGACCGGCAGCGATAGGAGTATCGTAAGATTCATCAAAAGCTTTCATCAGGTTGCTTCTTGTCAAGTATTCGTTTGCTGAGAATACTCCGTTTGCATTTTCTCCCGGAATACCCATGAATTTTGGAAGACCTGCACCGGAACCGATAAATACTGCCTCAAATCCTTCTTCTTCAATTAACTGGTCAATTGTTGTTGACTTACCGATAACAACGTTTGTTTCAAATTTAACGCCCAATTCTTTTACTTTTTCAATTTCTTTGGCTACTACAGCATGTTTTGGAAGACGGAACTCAGGGATACCGTATACCAATACACCACCCAATTCATGAAGCGCCTCAAATACAGTTACTTCATATCCCAATTTTGCTAAGTCTCCCGCACATGTAAGGCCGGCAGGACCCGAACCGATAACGGCTACTTTGTGACCGTTTGTTTTCTCTGCTCCGACCGGTTTGATATTATTTTCAAGAGCGTAATCTGCTACGAATCTCTCCAATTTACCTATAGATACAGGTTCACCTTTGATACCGCGAATACATTTTCCTTCACACTGTGACTCCTGTGGACATACACGACCGCAGACAGCAGGAAGTGCTGAAGATTGTCCGATTACTTTGTATGCTTCCTCAATGTTTCCTTCTTTAACTTCTTTGATAAATGCCGGAATATTGATAGAAACAGGACAGCCTTCGATACATTTTGCATTCTTACAGTTAATACATCTTGTAGCCTCTTCCATCGCTTCTTCTTTATTGTATCCTAAACATACTTCTTCAAAATTTTTAGCACGAACTTCCGGTTCCTGTTCTCTTACCGGAACTTTTTTTAATACATCAGCCATTAGTTGTCACCTCCACAATGACCACACCCACCGTGATGTGTATCACCTTCCTGTAATTTTAGCATTGCACGTCCTTCTTCAGTTTTGTACATCTGCTGTCTTTTCATTGCCTGATCAAAGTCAACTAAATGTCCGTCAAATTCAGGACCGTCTACACAGGCAAATTTGATTTCATCGCCAACCTGAAGACGACAGGCACCACACATACCCGTTCCGTCTACCATAATCGGATTCATACTTACGATTGTTGGAAGGTCTAACTGTTTTGTGAGCAGACAAACGAATTTCATCATAATCATTGGCCCGATTGCCACACATACATCGTATTTCTTACCTTCTTCTTTAACTAATTTTTCAATCATGCTTGTAACCATTCCTGCATGACCGTAAGAGCCGTCATCTGTACAGACATAGAGATTACCTGCAACCGCTTCCATCTCTTTCTCTAAAATAAGCATATTTTTCGTTTTGCAGCCGACGATAACATCTGCATCAATGCCTTTTTCACGAAGCCATTTTACCTGTGGATATACAGGTGCTGCTCCAACTCCACCTGCTACAAACAACATCTTCTTATTCTTCAATGCTTCTAAATCTTCTGAAACAAATTCAGACGCACAGCCTAAAGGTCCTGTAAAATCTCTGAAACTGTCTCCAACTTTCAATTCCGCCATCTTCTGAGTAGATGCGCCTACAATCTGGAATACAATTGTGATTGTTCCTTTTTCTCTGTCATAATCACAAATTGTCAGAGGTATTCTTTCTCCTTTATCATCGATTTTTACAATTACGAACTGACCTGGCTCACAATGTTTTGCAACTCTTGGTGCTTCCACGTCCATGAGATAAATTTTATCTGCAAGTTCTTCTGCTTTTAATATTTTATACATCACGTGCCTCCTTAAATTTTCTCTATCTATAATGATAAAACAACATTCATAAAATATCAAGTTTAATATTGGAAAGTATCTATCATTTTAGACGATAAAAAGGCGACTGAATCGCAGCCGCCTTTTAAAAATATTTTTTTAGAAATCAACTTCTGTTCCGTAGTAAATGCAAGTAAATAATCTTTCCATTGTTGCAGGATCGATTGCTCTAGGATTAGAACCTGTACAGGCATCTCCTACTGCATTTTCTGCGACTGCAGAAACTTTTTCTTTGAATTCATCTTCTTTGATTCCGAACTCTTTTAATGTAGCCGGAATTCCAAGAATAACATTAAATTCATTAATCTTTTCACATAAACTGTTGATCAAAGATTGTTCTGAACTTCCTTCAAGTCCTACTCTGCGTGCGATTTCAGCGTAACGTTTTGCTGCAACAGGGTCTTTTGCATTGTATTTAATAACATATGGAAGATACATTGCATTTGCAAGACCGTGTGTAATATGTCCTGTTGAGAAAGCAGCACCTGTTTTGTGTGCCATTGAATGTACAATTCCGAGCAAAGCATTGGAGAATGCCATACCTGCAAGACACTGTGCGTCATGCATTTTTGCTCTTGCTGTCATGTTTCCTCTAAATGATGCCGGTAAGTAATCAAATACCATTTCAATTGCCTGAATGGCAAGTGGATCTGTATATGCACAATTCAAAGTAGATACATATGCTTCGATGGCGTGTGTTAATGCGTCCATTCCCGTATATGCAACCTGGTGTGCCGGAAGTCCTTCTACAAGTTCTGAATCTACGATGGCAACATCTGGTGTAATGTTAAAGTCTGCCAAAGGATATTTGATTCCTTTTGCATAGTCTGTGATAACAGAGAATGCTGTTACTTCTGTTGCTGTTCCTGATGTAGATGGAATTGCAGCAAATTTTGCTTTCTGTCTTAATTCAGGGAAGTTAAATGGAATACATAAATCTTCAAATGTTACGTCCGGATACTCATAAAATGCCCACATTGCTTTAGCCGCATCAATCGGTGATCCTCCACCCATGGCAACAATCCAGTCCGGTTCAAAAGCACGCATTGCCTCAGCGCCTTTCATAACTGTTTCTACAGATGGGTCCGGTTCAACACCTTCGAATAACTGAACTTCCATACCTGCTTCTTTTAAGTAGTTAACTGCTTTGTCTAAGAAGCCCTGACGTTTCATGGAGCCACCGCCAACTACAAGAATTGCTCTTTTACCTTTTAAGTTTTTCAGTTCTTCCAAACAACCTTTTCCGTGATAAATATCTCTTGGTAATGTAAATCTGCTCATTATTCTGCATCTCCTTTGAATATATTCTTTGTCAAATTTTCAACAATAATATTATACATCTGTTAAATATTTAACGCAATACTTTTTGATAAATTTATATCAATAATTTAAGTTTTATTGCTGAATATTTTCTTCTGTTTGTGTATCTAATTCTAAGTCATAATTTCGCACGGTAATTGCACTTGCTTTTCCCGTGGAATTTTCCACAAGTACGGCACTGAAAATCAGGTTTCCCTGTGGCATCGGAATAGATCCTATATATTTTTTCCAGTTTTCTTCAGTAGGCTCTGTTGTCCCAAAAGCATAGTATGCAGTAAATCCTTCTTTAACTTGAATCGTAATCTTTTCCTGCTGTTCATATAAGCCGCTTGAAGGAGAAACAATTGGCGCTTCCGTTATCGGAGTCTGAATTTTATACGTATGTTTTGTCAAAAGACTTGGAATTCCTTTCTTATTTACGGCAACCGCTCTTACAACCCACTCTCCTTCACCAAGAAGAATCGGAGTGTCTTTACGATATTTTGCACCGGAAGATTCAGTCGGTGTTGAACCGTCTAAAGTATAGTAAATATCATTTCCATTAGAATAGAATTTCAACTCCTGTTCATTATCATAGGAATCTTTTGTCAGAGAAAAGGAAGGAGTTTCCACAATGTAGCCGGAAAGAGCTGATAAAACCGAATCGGATTTACATTCTTCTAATAGTTTTGGAATCTCTTCCTTTTTATCAGACTTCATATAAACACGAATCAACCCTTTATAAAGACCAACATTGCTTTCCTGTCTTTCTATTTCATCTAGGAAAATCTTTTCAGCCGAATAGAAATCTTTCTTAGCCAAATATACATCTGCCATTCCGCTATATCCGTCCGCTCTTTTTTCATCTTTTTCTATGGCTGATTCAAAACGTCTGATCGCCGTATCGTATTTCTTTTTATCAAGGGCATTATAGCCTCTCTTGATATAACCCGCATAAGATGTCTGGTAAAGTAATAAGCCGATTAGTATGATAAACAGTAAGGAAGATAAAATAAGTATCATTTTTTTATGATGTTTTCTGCTTTTTTTCTTCGGTCTGCCGGTTGTTTTTTTTGTTCGATTTCCGCTTTGTAATTCGTTTCTTACATGTTCAGCAAGAATTTCATCAAGTGAACTGTAATCGGGAACAATTCGTACTTCTTCTCCGCACATATCGCAATATAGTGAGCCTTCTCTTATTTCGGCACCGCATTTTCTACATCTCACTATAATGCCTCCCTGTAAACCGCACTGACACAATTATACATAAGCATGGCTCTTGTCATGACTCCTACGCCTCCCGGTACGGGAGTGATTGCACTTACTGTTTCCGCCACATCGTCAAAATCCACATCTCCGCATAAAGTATTATCTGCATTTCTATGGATACCAACATCAATTACAACAGCGCCCTGTTTTAAATATTCTTTTGTGATGAACTTAGGTTTTCCTATAGCCGCAACAACGATATCGGCACGTTTTGTTATTTCTTTTAGATTTTCCGTGTGGGAATGAGCGATGGTAACCGTTCCATTTTCACGCAGCAGCAAAAGTGCAGTCGGTTTTCCCACATTATTGCTTCGACCGATAACGACACATTCTTTTCCTGCTATCTCAATTCCCGAACGTTTTAAAAGTTGGATAATTCCTGCAGGTGTACAGCATTCAAAGCCATTTTCGCCTATGCACAATTTTCCTATGTTCATCTCATGGAAACCGTCCACATCTTTTTCCGGTGAAATCGCCTGTGTAATCATTTCTTCATTCATATGGGACGGAAGCGGCAACTGAACAAGAATACCGTGTACATTGATATCCCCGTTTAGTTTTCCGATTAAATCCAACAGTTCATTTTCGGTAGTTTCTTCCGGCAACTCATAAGATAACGATTTAATACCTATATATTCACAATCTTTTTTCTTACCATTTACATATACTGTCGATGCCGCATCGTTTCCAACCTGAATAACTGCAAGACATACATCTTTTTCCTGTTGTTTGAGTTCTTCTACTTTTACTTTTAATTCGTTTTTTATTTCTAATGCGATTTTTTTTCCATCAATTAATCTCGGCATCGTATCACCCCTTACATTTAAAATAATCCGGTAATTTTTCCTTCTTCATTTACGTCAATTCCGTTTGCAGCAGGAACTTTCGGAAGTCCCGGCATTGTCATGACAGCACCTGTTAAAGCCACAACAAAACCTGCTCCCGCATTTACATATACTTCTCTGATATGAATTGTAAAGTTTTCAGGACGTCCTAGCAATGTGGCATCATCAGACAGAGAATATTGATTTTTCGCCATACAAATTGGCAGATTTCCAAATCCCATACTTTCAATTTTGGCCAGTTGCTTTTCTGCTGCCGGAGCATATTCCACGGAACCTGCACCGTATATTTCTTTTGAAATCGTTTCAATTTTTTCTTTTAATGACAATTCATCGCTGTATAGTGTATGGAAATTACTTTCTTTCTTTTCAAGTGTTTCTAAAACTTTTTCTGCTAAAGCGATACCGCCTTCGCCACCCTTTTCCCATACTTCTGACAGAGCAAACTCACAGCCTCGCTCTTCGCAGAAGTTTTTGATGTATTCATTTTCTGCATCTGTATCTGTTACGAATGAATTCAATGTAACAACAACAGGCACTCCGAATTTCTGTACGTTTTCAATATGTTTTTCTAAGTTTACAATTCCTTTTTTCAGTGCGTCTAAATTTTCTTCCGCCAAATCTTTTTTTGCAACACCGCCATTATATTTCAATGCTCTTACCGTGGCAACCAAAACAACAGCGTCCGGTTTTAAGTTTGCGCTTCTGCATTTAATATCCATGAATTTTTCTGCACCCAAGTCAGCGCCGAATCCCGCCTCTGTGATGGCGATATCACATAATTTTAATGCTGTTTTTGTTGCACGGACACTGTTACAGCCGTGTGCAATGTTCGCAAAAGGTCCACCATGTACCAATGCAGGTGTATGTTCTAATGTCTGAATTAAATTTGGCTTAATTGCATCTTTAAGAAGAGCAGTCATTGCTCCTGTCGCTTCCAACTGATCTGCAGTCACCGGTTCTCCCGCAAAATTATAGGCAACAATAATCTTTCCTAATCTTTCTTTCAAATCCTGTAAATCATTTGCAAGGCATAAGATTGCCATAATTTCAGATGCTACCGTAATGACAAAATGGTCTTCGCGGACCATTCCGTCCATTTTATTTCCAAGTCCGACAACGATATTTCTCAGTACACGGTCATTCATGTCCAAGCATCGTTTCCACACAACCTGTCTTGGGTCAATCTGTAAAGCGTTTCCCTGTTGGATATGGTTATCAAGCATAGCCGCCAACAGGTTATTTGCTGATGTAATTGCATGGAAGTCGCCTGTGAAATGTAAGTTTAAATCTTCCATAGGAACAACCTGTGCGTATCCTCCGCCTGCCGCACCGCCTTTTATACCAAAACAAGGTCCGAGAGAAGGTTCGCGAAGGGCAATAATTGCCTTTTTATTTAATTTTGCAAATGCCTGTCCAAGACCTACGCTTGTGGTTGTCTTGCCCTCTCCTGCCGGCGTCGGATTGATGGCAGTTACCAATACTAATTTACCGTCTTTATTGTCTTTTGCTTTTTCCCATAATTCATCGGAAATTTTTGCTTTGTACTTTCCATAAAATTCTAAGTCGTCTTCCTGAATTCCTATGGAAGACGCCACCTCTTTAATGTGCTTCATCGTTGCTTCCTGTGCAATCTGAATATCTGTTTTCATCTTTTTTCCTCCTTTGTTTTATACATTTTCTTCTATATATTGTTCAAATTGTTCTGTAGACATTAATACTTTTCTCGGTTTCGTTCCTTCTTCCTCACCGACAACTCCTGCTTCAAAAAGTTGATCCATAATGCGCGCGGCACGATTGAAACCGATTTTAAATACTCTCTGTAACATTCCGATAGACGCCTTATCCTTCTCGATGATAAAACGTCCCGCATCAGCAAAATAAACGTCTCTTTCATTGCCGTTACCCGCTGCGGCAGATGAATTTGCTCCATTTATGGAAGCGCTGTTCACCTGTTTTGTGATTTCTTCATCATAGGAAACATTTCCGTTTTGGCTGACAAGAAAATCCACCACTGCCTGCACCTCTTTATCGGATACGAATGAACCCTGTACACGGGCCGGTTTTTGATAACCGGAAGGGTAAAATAACATATCTCCCTTTCCAAGCAGTTTCTCAGCGCCGTTCATATCAATGATAGTACGTGAGTCCACGCCTGAAGAAACAGAAAACGCAATTCGTGAGGGCATGTTTGCTTTAATTAATCCTGTGATAACGTTTACAGACGGACGCTGCGTCGCCAAGACTAAATGAATGCCTGCCGCTCTTGCCAACTGCGCCAGACGGCAGATTGCAGTTTCCACTTCGCCCGGGGCAACCATCATCAAATCAGCTAATTCGTCCACAATAATAACGATTTGCGGTAATTTTTCCGGTTTTGTTTCATCTTCTATATCCTTTATCTGCTCAACTTTGTCGTTGTATCCATTCAGATCCCGCACATTATATTCAGCAAATAACTGATAACGTTTTTCCATTTCCACAACAGCCCAGTTTAATGCGCCTGATGCTTTTTTCGGGTCTGTGACAACCGGGATCATCAGATGAGGAATTCCGTTATAAACACTTAATTCTACGACTTTAGGGTCGATCATAATCAGCTTTACTTCATCAGGTTTTGCTTTATAAAGAATACTCATAATCAGTGTGTTAATACATACGGATTTTCCTGAACCTGTTGCACCGGCAATCAGAACATGGGGCATCTTTTTAATGTCAGCGACAACAACTTTCCCTGCAATATCTTTCCCTGCAGCAAATGCAATATTAGACGGGTGAGACTTAAACTCTTTTGTCTCCAATAAATCTCTCAACATCACTGCCGTATTTTCACGGTTAGGAACTTCAATTCCCACTGCTGCCTTCCCGGGAATAGGGGCTTCTATACGGATATCTGCCGCTGCCAGATTTAATTTTATATCATCACTTAGCCCTACAATTTTACTTACTTTGACACCCTGTTCAGGCTGTAATTCAAATCGTGTCACGGAAGGACCGCAACTTACATTTGTTACAGTAACATTTACACCAAAATTTTTCAATGTCTGTTGCAATTTTAATGCGGTTTCTCTTAAATAATTGTCCGAATCTCCATTTCCCTGTTTCCCTTTATTCAGCAAATCAATTGGTGGGAAAGTATATGTAGAACTTGATTGCCGACTCTCTTTTGCAATGACTTCTTCAACTTCCTCTATCTGAGCGGAGACGTCGTTTTTTTCTTTTTTCTTTTTCGAAACGGATTCCTTCGGCGGTTCTTCCTCCGTCGCGCGATGGATTACCATGGTTTCCGGAACAACTTCCGGAACAATTTCTTCCGCTTCCGTATGAAACGGTGATTCCAAAGGTTCTTCGGCATATATTGGGGGCATCTCCTCCGGAAAGACTTCTTTTATATCTGTTTCTTTTGGAGTCAGGGTTGTATCAAAAGACACACCTTTTACCTGTTTATCTTTTCTCTTTAATTCTTTGTTCTGCCGTTTTTCTTCTTTTCGGATAACAGACTGCTCTTTGCGTTTCCGCACGTCCTCTTTTGCCGTCTGATATGCTTTCTTACTTCCCTTTTTAACGCCTCTTAAAAAAGATTTTTCCGTTATAATTACAAGACATATAATGCTTAATATAATGACAATGACATATGCGCCAATCACACCGACCAAATGACAGAGCATTTTTGAAAAGAGACCTCCGATAATTCCGCCGCCTTGTTTGTGCAATGCCGAAGTATCATAATAAGATAACAGTCCTGCCGTGCTGTCATATTCAAAAGTAATCAGTTGTGTAAGAGTACATACCATTATTGTCAGCACAATTCCCGCTCCAAGTTTTATGTAAGCAATGGAATTGCCCTTATTTGAAATAGTAAAAGCAATTCCGATAAAAAGAAGAATCGGTATAATATATGCCGGTAATCCGAAAGTTCCAAATAAAAAGGAGGATACAATGTTGCCCAGAAATCCCCCTATACCAAAATTACTGATGAGTAATAAAATACATATCGCAAGAGAAAGCAGAATGAAAATCTCATTTTTCAAAAATGTATTTTGCTGTGCTGTTTTTTTTCTCGTCTGTTTTTTGGCTGCTTTTTTTGCCGGTGTTCGTTTGGCTGCCTTTTTGCTTTTGTTTGATTTTGCTGCCATGAACTCTCCTCCTCTAACTTTAAACATACATATATTATTATAGCATTTTAAGAAACTTGTGTCATTACTTATTTTTCGCCTGTATTTCTATTAATTCGTGTAATTTTTGCAAAGCCTCTTTCATTCCTCCAACTTCGTCAATCAAGCCTTCTTTTACCGCTTCTTCCCCTTCAAGCATCGTACCCACGTCCTTTACTAATTGTGTCGGATCAAGCATCAACTCTTCAATTCTTTCTTGAGAGATATTCGCATGTTCAGAAATAAACTTCGTTATTCTGTTCTGCGTTCTCTCCATATTTCTGTAACTTTGCATAACACCGATAAACGTACCGCTTGACCGTACAGGGTGAATTACCATCGTTCCGCTTGGAACAATAAAAGAATAATCTGCTGATACAGCTAATGGTCCTCCGATAGAGTGACTTCCGCCAAGTACAAGAGACACGCTCGGTTTACTTAAAGATGCAATCATTTCTGCGATGGCAAGACCTGCCTCCACATCGCCACCGAGGGTATTTAGCAAAATCAATAGCCCTTCAATCTCTTCACTGTCCTCCACCTCTGCAAGTTTTGGAAGTAAATGTTCATACTTTGTCGCCTTTGTATTTCCTGAAACTGCCTCATGACCTTCAATTTCTCCGATAATTGTTAGAAGTTGAATATTATGTCTTTTTTTATTATGTGACAAAGACAACGTTCCCATTTCTTTTATTTCCTCATGTTGTTTTTCCGTGTTTTCACTCATATATCTTTCCTGCCTTTTTTCTTTTAGTATTTGCAGGTTATTATGATTTATGTAACAAAAAATAAAAGAAGAAAGAAAACTCCTCCTGAAATTCTCTTCCTTCTTTGTATTTTTATACTAACTCTAAAGCCTGTGCTAAATCGGCAATGATATCATCTGCGTTTTCAATGCCTACACTGAAACGGATCAAATCCGGCTGTACGCCCGCCTCGATTAATTCCTGTTCATTCATCTGACGATGTGTATGACTTGCAGGGTGTAGTACAGAAGTTCTTGAATCCGCTACATGTGTTACAATTGCAGCCAGTTTTAAATTATCCATTAATGTGACAGACGCGTCCCGTCCACCTTTGATTCCGAAAGTCAATACGCCGCAACTTCCGTTTGGAAGGTATTTCTGCGCAAGTGCATGATATTTATCGCCCTCCAAATCCGGATAACTAACCCATGCCACTTTTTCGTGATTTTTCAAAAATTCCGCCACTTTTTTTGCATTTTCACAGTGACGTGGAACTCTTAAATGCAATGTCTCCAATCCTACATTCAATAAAAAGGCGTTCTGTGGAGACTGGATAGAACCTAAATCACGCATAAGTTGAGCAGTTGCTTTTGTGATATATGCGCCTTTTCCGAATTTTTTCGTATACACGATACCATGGTAAGTTTCATCGGGTGCTGTCAGACAACTGAATTTGTCGCCATATGCTTCCCAGTCAAAATTACCGCTGTCCACGATACAACCGCCTACACTCATCGCATGTCCGTCCATATATTTTGTTGTGGAATGTGTGACAATATCAGCTCCCCATTCAAACGGACGACAGTTAATCGGTGTTGCAAATGTATTGTCAACAATAAACGGAACACCGTGTTCATGTGCTACTTTTGCAAATTTCTCCAAATCTAATACAACTAATGCAGGATTTGAAATCGTTTCTCCAAATAATGCTTTTGTATTGTCTCTGAATGCGCTGCTAATTTCCTCTTCGCTTGCATCTGGATCAACAAAAGTTGCCTCTACACCCATTTTTCTGATTGTATGTGCATATAGATTATATGTACCGCCATAAAGCGCTGAAGCACAGACAATATGATCGCCTGCCTCACAAATATTCATGATGGCATAGAAATTTGCTGCCTGACCTGATGAAGTAAGCATTGCTGCCACACCGCCCTCCAGATCGCAGATTTTATTTGCAACAACATCATTGGTAGGATTCTGTAATCTCGTGTAGAAATATCCCGAATCTTCCAAATCGAACAAACGTCCCATCTGTTCACTTGTGTCATACTTAAATGTTGTGCTTTGATAAATCGGAACAACTCTAGGTTCTCCCTGTTTTGGTTCCCAACCTGATTGGATACACTTCGTTTCTATTTTGTAGTTGTTGCTCATCTCTTTGCCCTCCTATGAATATATATATTTCTTTTGTAAATCGTATACCATATCGCTGTATACTTTTTTACAGGCTTCTTTCTCATTCTCTTCAATAAGATGAATACATGGCGTTAAGTAATCTGTCCAGATTCTTTTATAAATTCCTTTTGCGTCATCTCTTTTATCGATTCGTTTTACGATAGTAGGTGCAATATTATAATATTGCTGGACAATATCCCTTCCGGCATTTTCTTCAATCAAATATTTGTCACGATAATTTCTCAACAATTCCAGTTCATAACAATCGTCCGGTTTTCCAAGACTTTCACACACGGCCGTTGTGATGTAGCACAATCGCTTTTTAAATCCCTCTGTAATCGTTTCATAAGTCGCATTCTTTATTGTAACTGATGAAATATTATTGTTCCACAATTCTACAATTTTTTCTGAAATAGCGTTTCCGTATTCTCCGACCCCATAATTGATTACCGGAAGAACGTAAGTAACTAAAGCCATGTTATAATCGAGGATAAGATTTTCGCGTTTTCTTTTCTGCCCAATTTTTTTCAATTTTCCGTCAATATAATTAGGAATAATTCCGGCAAGTTCTGAGATTACCGCTTCTTTTCCTTCCTCTTCTCTCAAAGATTCGTTTACATTCACAAAAAAGTCTTTATACTTATTGTAATGTGTTTCAAAATCACTCTTATAAACATCACGATTAAAACTTTTCACTAAAATTAAAGCATCTTCAAATAGATTGATTAAAGTTTCCTGTGCATCGGAATACATCTGATATTCCTCCTCTACTTATTTTCTCTCATTTCTATTCGTCCCAGTTGTGATACACTACCTGGACATCATCATCTTCATCTAACAAATCTAAAGTTTTCTGAAGATTTTTTAAATCTGTCTCATCAGTAAGTTCCACCCATGTCTGAGGAATCATCGTCACTTCAGCTGATGCCATCGGAACGCCTGCTTCTTCAAGCGCAAGACGCACGTCACTGAAATCTTCCGGTGCAGTTAAAATTTCATAACTGTCCTCTTCCTCTGCGAAATCTTCTGCCCCTGCATCTAATGCAATCATCATTAATTCGTCTGCATCTGTTTCATATTCTTCTTTTGCAACTATAATCTGTCCTTTTTTATCGAACATATAAGATACACAACCCTGTGTTCCTACACTTCCGCTTCCTTTTGTAAAAGCATTGCGGACATTAGATGCCGTTCTGTTTTTATTATCTGTAAGAGCGTCAACAATGATTGCCACTCCGCTTGGGCCGTACCCCTCATATGTAACAGATTCGTAGTTGACGGAATTGGCATCTCCCGCTGCTTTCTTAATTCCACGTTCGATTGTATCATTTGGCATGTTGTTTGATTTTGCTTTTGCAATGACGTCACGAAGTCTGCTGTTATTTGCCGGATCAGGTCCGCCTTCCTTTACTGCAACAGCGATTTCTCTTCCGATAATTGTAAAGATTTTCCCTTTTGCCGCATCATTTTTTTCTTTTTTATGTTTAATATTTGCGAACTTTGAATGTCCTGACATTTTCGTACCTCTTTTCTTTTTTATAAAATTGCTTTTCCTATTTTATCATTCTTTTTTGCCGTTTACAAGGTTAGATTTTTTCAATCCGTACTTTTTCAATCAGATTATTGCTGACGGAAATGATATAAAAACGATAACCTCCATACTCAACAGAGCATTCTTCCTCCTCTGTCGGTATATGCTCTAAGCAGTGAACAAGGTATCCGTTCAGTGTTCCAAAATCTTCGTTTTCAAATGAAATTCGGAGTATTTTTTCCAAATCTTCTAATTCTGTCATTCCGTCTGCAATATAAACGCCATTAGAAATTTTCTGTATGGATTCCTCATCGTCATCATACTCGTCCTGAATGTTTCCCACAATCTCCTCGATAATATCTTCCATTGCGATAATTCCTGCGGTCTGCCCATATTCGTCCAGTACGACAACCATATGGTTTTTCTTTAGTTTCATTTCTTTGAACAGTTTATCTATACTTTTCGCCTCCGGCACAAAACTTGCCGGGTGCATGTACTCTTTTAAATGTTTAATTGGAACATTTCTCAGATTTTCCTTGAAATAGCATTTCACCGCATCACGCAGATGGAAAATACCTATAATGGAATCAATATCTTCTTCGTAAACCGGAAATCTGGAATTTTTCTGTTCCAACATAAATTCCAGTGCTTCTTCAACTGTTTTCTCACTGCCCAGGGCGATAATATGTTTTCGGTGTACCATTATATCTTCCGCCTTTTTCTCATTATAAGAAAAAATATTACTGATCATTTCGCCTTCGCCCCCTGCGAAGAAGCCTCTTTCTCTCCCCTCCTGAATCAAAGATAAAATTTCGTGTTCTACATCTTCCTGCTCTTTATCTTCGCCAGAAAAATTGTACATCAGTCTGTCCCACAGACTACTGCCTTCCTCCATTGTTCTTTACTCCTTTTCTATGTATGAAGTTCAAAACTGATTTTGATTGCTTCATCAATTTTTAACATTAACTTTTTATCTACATGGCAAACAAGTTCACGTAATCTCTGCTTGTCAATTGTCCTGATCTGTTCCAACAGTACAACTGAATTTTTGACAATGTGATACTTGCCCGCATCAATTTCCACATGCGTTGGCAATTTTGCTTTATTCATTTTTGAAGTGATGGCGGCGCATATAACAGTAGGACTGTGTCTGTTTCCCACATCGTTTTGTATAATCAAAACCGGGCGTATCCCTCCCTGTTCTGAACCCACCACCGGACTTAAATCTGCATAATATATATCTCCGCGTCTAACCTGCACTCTATCTCACACTCCGATTTCTTTAAGATAACATTAGTGTTTCCATCTTTTTCGGAAGTATTCTATTAATAGAGTTTTCTTAATCTATGCGAAATAATCTACCTGCTCCGCAATCTTTCCGTTTTTCACATAAACTCTCGGGATTCTTTTCCCTAATGCGCAGATAAACTCATAATTAAATCTGCCTGACAATTCGCTTAATTTTTCAACGGAAATAGCCTCATTACCATCTCGCCCGATCAAAGTTACCTTGTCGCCAAAACTTACCCCTTCGATATCTGTTACGTCCACCATAAACTGATCCATACAAATGCGCCCTAAAATGTTCGCTTTTTTTCCGCGAATCAACACATATCCCTTTCCGGACAGACTTCTCGGATAACCGTCACCGTATCCTACGGGAATAGTGGCGATTTTCATTTTTTTCTCAGCGACAAACGTGCCACCATAACTTACGGGAGTTCCTTCCTCGATTTCTTTTACGAAAGCGACATGACTTTTTAATGCCAGTGCCGGTTTCAAGTGTACGGCGTTTTGATTTACTTCTTCAGACGGGTATAGTCCATAAGTAGAAATTCCTGCACGCACAATATCAAAGCGGGCATCTTCCACATCAATGATTGCCGCGCTGTTTGCGCAGTGCTCATACGGAAAGGTGACTCCCCGTTCTCTCAACTTTTCTGTCATAGACACAAATTGACTTATCTGATTTTTCGTAAATGTTTTGTCGGTTTCGTCCGCTTTTGCAAAGTGTGTAAATACCCCTTCCATATTTACGTTCGGCAATTTGCTTATTCGTGTAATGGCATCAACGCTTTCATTGTTAACTGCAAACCCAAGTCTTGCCATTCCCGTATCCAGTTTAATATGTAAATAAGCGGTTTTCCCTTCTCTTCTTGCCATATATGAAATTTCTTTTGCCATTTCTTCCGTATATACATTCATGCGGATATCGTTATCCAGCATTTCTAAATACTGATCAGGGAAAATGCACCCAAGCACAAGTATCGGTTTTTGAATTCCTTCTGTGCGGAGAACAACAGCCTCATCTAGTGTTGCCACCGCAAACCCCCAAATATAATCATATTTTTCAAGAACTTCCGCAACCTGAATTGCGCCGTGTCCATAGCCGTCACTTTTGATAACCGCCATGATTTTTGTGTCTCCGTCTATTCTCTGTTTCATTTGTTCCATATTATATGTCACTGCATCTAGATCAATTTTGGCATATACTCTGCTGTAAGTTTTCATCTTGTCTGCTCCTTCTCAAGTTTTCTCATTACATGGCTGATTGCATCAAGCAAATCATTTGCCAGTACACTGTAGCTTCCTTTTTCTTTCTGAGCGTAATCGCCACATAATCCATGTACATAAACGCCAATTTCACATGCATCTTTGCATTTCATTTTCTGTGCCAGAAATCCTACAATTATTCCGGCAAGCACATCTCCCGCTCCCGCTTTTGCCATTGCATGGTTCCCGGTTGTATTTATATAAATATCTTCTCCGTCAGCCGCCACAAATGTCCTTGCATCTTTCATTGCACAGACAATCGGATATTCTCTCACAAAATTCTTTAATACGGTGATTTTATTTTTCTGCACCTCTTCCACACTACACTGAAGCAGTCTTGACATCTCTTTTAAGTGTGGCGTAAGTATAACCTGCTTTTTATGTTCCAAAAGAGATAAATCTTCCGCCAAAAGAGTAAGTCCGTCCCCGTCAATCACAGATGGAATTTTCGCATACTGTATCGCATATGTAAATATTTTTTCAGACAGGTCACTTTTCCCGAGCCCCGAGCCGATTAAAAGGACATCACTCCGGTCAAACAATTGTTTCAACTGATTTTCATTAAATGTTTCGTAAGTGGAAATAATGGCTTCAGGAAGTGCCTGCTGCAAAATTACACGGTTATCCTCATGCGTATAAATCTGTACAAGTCCTGCACCTGCCGAGTAAGCCGCCTTTGCGTTCAAATAGGCTGCACCTGCCATTCCTTTGCTGCCCGCTATAATGAGTACTTTGCCAAATGTTCCTTTATTACCATTAGGGTTTCTCTTTGGCAGGGAAACGTCTTTATCTTCTTTGTCGTAAGTATAAAGTTTTTGTCCCGCAGGAAGTGCTTCCGATGAAATGCCGATGTCCGCGACGTAAATTTTTCCTGCATATTGCCGCCCTTTTTCAAACAACATTCCTATTTTTTCAAAAGCAAAACACACTGTAAAATCTGCACGGAAAGCACAGCCTTTTATTTCTCCGGTCGTATCGCATATTCCGGTTGGAATATCCACTGCGACTTTCGTTCCGTTCATCTCGTTTAACTGCTCGATTACCTCCTTATATTTTCCTGAGACATCTCTTTTCAATCCGATTCCCAAAAGGGCATCTATAATAACACTATATTCTTTTTTCTCCAATGTGTTTCCAATAGATATGCCGTAATTTTCTGCTATAGTGTATTGTCTTTTATTCTCCTCACTTGCGGTTTCTTTATTTCCCATATAACAAACGTTCACATGTATGCCCTTTAAATAAAGAAGACGTGCAATGGCAAGACCATCGCCACCATTGTTTCCCGATCCGCAAACGATCAATGTCTTTGAACAGTCTACATTATTTTGTTCAAGTATTTCCACAACTTTAAGCGCTGCTCTCTCCATCAAAACGCAGGAAGGTACGCCCATCTGTTCAATGGTATACCGATCTGCATATTGCATCTCTTCACCTGTTAATACATATCTCATCTTACCCCTCCTGATTCTGACCGAATTTTTTCTCAGAAGAAAACAACGCATAGAAAAAGGCGGATTCCCACACTTCCACTATACGTTGTTTCGCTGTTATTCTGTATGTTCTTTGTTATAACGGCTGAGATTATATGATAATCTCATAAGACTTTCCGACAAATGTACGTTTTCCACAATGACATTCTCCGGTAAATCTAAATCTGTATGCGCAAAATTCCAAATTGCACGCACACCGTTATCTACCAAAAGTTTCGCAACTTCAACCGCTTTTGCCTTCGGGATTGTGAGAACGGCTATATCAATATTGTGTTCATTGATAAAATCTTTCAATTCGTCCATCATGCGAATTGGGACTCCGCGAATAGATACACCCGAAAGTCTTGGATTCACATCAAAAATACCTTTAAAAATAAACCCTCTTCTCTCAAATGAAGTATAATTTGCCAGTGCCTGTCCAAGATTACCTGCACCGATTATAATCATATTATGATCTATATCCAATCCCAAAATCTTGCCGATTTCTGTATATAAATATTTTACATTATATCCATATCCCTGCTGTCCGAATCCGCCAAAATTGTTCAAATCCTGACGTATCTGGGAAGCGGTTACCTGCATTCTTCTGCTCAATTCATTTGAAGAAATACGCTCTACATTGTCTTCAAGTAGTTCTCCTAAGTATCTGTAGTATCTAGGCAATCTGCGTATTACTGCCTGAGAAATTTCTCTTTCTTCCACTGCACTTCACCTTCCAATCTGTTCTACGCAATATTATATAGAATAGTTCCGATAAAGTCAATTTTTTAGTTGTATTTTGCAGTATTTGAGTATAATATAAAGGATATGAGTTATTTTGGGAGGTTTATTATGATTTTAGCATGTCATAATCTTAATAAAGCATTTGGAGAACAGATCATCGTCAAAGATGGTTCTTTTCATATAGAGGAACATGAAAAAGCAGCCTTGATTGGCTTAAACGGAGCGGGAAAATCAACTATTTTGAAAATGATTATGGGCGAATTGCCTGTTGACAGCGGTGAGATTATTCTTGCAAAAGGTAAAACAATCGGTTACCTTTCACAACATCAGAAATTGGAAAGCGGAAATACTATTTACGAAGAAGTAAAAACAGCAAAATCTGATATTATCACTTTGGAAAATCAAATTCGCTCCATCGAACTGGAATTAAAGCATCTCACAGGGGAAGAACTTGAGAAACGTTTACAGACATATCATCATCTTACCGCTTCCTTTGAGCGTGCCAACGGATATGCTTATGAAAGTGAAATAACAGGTGTTTTAAAAGGTCTTGGTTTTTCGGAGGAAGACTTTGGGAAATCTGTGGATACGCTTTCTGGCGGACAGAAAACGAGGGTTTCTTTGGGTAAACTCCTTTTAACAAAACCGGATATTCTTCTTCTCGATGAGCCGACGAACCATTTGGACTTAAATTCAATCGCATGGCTGGAAACGTATCTTTCCAACTATCAGGGCGCCGTACTTATCGTGTCCCATGACCGTTACTTCTTAAATCGCGTCGTGACAAAAGTTATTGAAGTGGAACAGGGCAATATTATGATGTTTTTAGGCAACTATACTGCATTTGCCCAGAAGAAGAAACTTGTCCGCGAAGCAAAATTAAAAGAATATATGAAGCAGCAACAGGAAATCAAACATCAGGAAGCAGTTATTGAAAAACTTCGTTCTTTTAACCGGGAAAAGTCCATTCGCCGTGCGGAGAGCCGTGAGAAAATGTTGGACAAGATGACTTTGGTGGAAAAACCTACGGAGGTTACGTCAGAATTTCACATTTCCCTCGAACCTTCCTGTGTAAGCGGAAACGATGTGTTGACCGTAGAGCATTTAAGCAAGTCATTCGGAGCATTGAAACTGTTTCAGGATATTAGTTTTGAAATTAAACGCGGAGAACACGTTGCCGTTATCGGCGATAACGGAACGGGAAAGACAACTCTTTTAAAGATTTTAAACGAGGTACAGCCGGCAGACAGCGGTGTATTTACTTTAGGAACAAACGTACATATCGGATACTATGATCAGGAACATCACGTTTTGCATATGGAAAAAACAATTTTTGATGAAATTTCAGATGATTATCCGACTTTGACAAATACACAGATACGAAATACTCTCGCCGCTTTCCTTTTCACAGGCGATGATGTATATAAACAGATTAAAGATTTAAGTGGTGGGGAACGAGGACGTGTA
Source organism: Lachnospiraceae bacterium (assembly GCA_902381685.1). Taxonomy (GTDB): domain Bacteria; phylum Bacillota; class Clostridia; order Lachnospirales; family Lachnospiraceae; genus Faecalimonas. The sequence goes on from LR698958.1 coordinate 1,058,028, forward strand.
TCTCTTGCAAAATTAATGCTTTCCGAAGCAAACTTTTTGATTTTGGACGAACCTACAAACCATTTGGATATTACATCAAAAGAAATTTTGGAAAAAGCATTGAACGATTACAGCGGAACAATCTTATATGTATCCCACGACCGTTACTTTATCAATCAGACGGCAACCCGCATTCTCGACTTAGTGAATCATACATTTGTCAATTATATTGGAAACTATGATTACTATTTGGAGAAAAAAGAAGAATTAACCGCTGCTTACACAAATGTAAATACAGACACTCTTTCTGCTTCCGCACCGACGGAATCGGAAACAAAACTGGACTGGAAGGCACAGAAAGAACAGCAGGCAAAAGAACGTAAAAGACAAAATGATTTACGAAAAACAGAAGAACGTATTTCTGCTCTGGAGGAACGTGACGGTGAAATTGATGAACTGATGACACAGGAAGATGTGTATACCAATTCCGTTAAATGCCGTGAACTTTCCGAAGAGAAAGCAAACATTATGCAGGAGTTGGAACTTCTGTATGAGAAATGGGAAGAACTGGCGGAATAGGAAAAGGCAAACCTCTAAAATTGGGTTTGCCTTTTTCTCTTATAACAACTCAGCAATCGCCTGAATGAATTCCTCACTGTTTAGCACAGTCGGATTTGGAATAGATGTAATCAACGCCAAATCTTTCGTCATCTTACCACTCTCAATGGTATCAAGGGTTGCTTTTTCCAACTTATCTGCAAACTGCATTAATTCTTTATTATTATCCAATTCACCACGTTTACGCAATGCTCCCGTCCACGCAAAAATAGTTGCCACAGAATTTGTCGATGTTTCTTCCCCTTTTAAATGTTTGTAGTAATGTCTTTGTACTGTACCGTGAGCCGCCTCATATTCATAGTATCCTTCAGGGGAAACTAAAACAGAAGTCATCATTGCCAGTGAACCGAATGCTGAAGAAACCATATCACTCATTACATCACCATCATAATTTTTACAAGCCCATATAAATCCGCCTTCTGCTTTCATCACTCTTGCTACTGCATCATCAATCAATGTATAAAAATATTCTATACCGCATTCTTTAAATTTTGCATCATATTCTTTCTCATAAATTTCCTGAAAAATATCTTTAAATGTGTGGTCGTATTTTTTGGAAATAGTATCTTTTGTGGCAAACCATAAATCCTGTTTTGTTTCTAACGCATAATTAAAACAACTTCTCGCAAAACTCTCAATAGAATCATCGGTATTATGTATTCCCTGTGCGATTCCCGCTCCGTTAAACTGATGAATTAATTCTCTTTTTTCCGTTCCGTCCTCTGCTGTATAAACTAATTCTACTTTGCCCGGTGCGTCAATAATCATCTCTGTATTTTTATACACGTCTCCATAAGCATGTCTTGCCAGTGTGATTGGTTTCTTCCAATTTTTTACACATGGTTCAATTCCCTTTACAACAATCGGTGCACGAAAAACCGTTCCGTCTAACATAGCGCGAATAGTTCCGTTCGGGCTTTTCCACATTTCTTTTAAATTATACTCTGTCATACGTGCTGCATTTGGTGTGATAGTAGCGCATTTAACGGCAACACCGTATTTTTTTGTCGCATTTGCAGAATCAATGGTAACTTGGTCATTTGTTGCATTACGCTTTTCCAAACCTAAATCATAATACTCTGTTTTTAAATCAATGTACGGAAGTAATAAAGTGTCTTTGATCATCTTCCAAAGAATACGTGTCATTTCATCTCCGTCCATCTCAACGAGCGGGGTAGTCATTTTAATTTTTTCCATTTCAGTGTCCTCCTTTTTATTAAAACCCGTGTTTTTCTAAGTTCTCTAATACACATTTCATATGCTCGGTTATCAGCTCCCCTGCAAGCAGTTTATCTTTCTTTTTAATTGCTTCCAAAATTGCCTTATGCTCTGCGACTGATTTTTCTAACCGCCCTTCTGTCTTCACCGAATACACTCTCGCAAACTGCACATATTGATATAAATCAGATAAAATGTGTTTCAATATTTTACTGCCACATGCTTCATATAAAATACGATGAAATTTTCCGTCTAGTATAGCCATTTTATCCGTACCGGATTTTTTCAGATGAAATTCCGATAATAAAATAATTTCTTCCAACTCATTCATATCTTCCTGTGTAATATTGTCAATCACCCATTCCGTACATAAATTTTCCAAAAGGGAGCGGATTATAAAAATATCATGTATATCTTTCTTGCTGATTCCCGTCACATAAGTTCCTTTATTCCGAATTGTTTTAACAAGTCCTTCCAGTTCTAGTTTTTTGAACGCCTCACGTACAGGAGTTCTGCTGACACCCAATTCTTTTCCAATTGTCATTTCTCTTAATTCATCATTTTCCTGATAAACACCGGATAAAATATCATTACGCAATTTGTGAAACACTTTTTCACTCAATGAATATCCTTTATCCTTTTCCATTTGTTTCACTCTCCACAACTCTATTTTTGTATAATTGTATACAATTATACAAAATCTGTCAAGAGAATAAAAAATCCCCCTTACCACTTTCGTGATAAAGAGGAATTTCATCTCTAGTGAAGTCTTCCGCCTTCATATTTCATTTTCATTCTGATAAAATGTAAAAGCTCCTGATATCGCATCTCCATGGAAGTTTCTTTCTCGGCAAAATCCATACTCTGTGCCGCGATACTCATAAACTTTTCTGTAATATCCTTCTTATGTTTCTGCAAAAAATATAATTTCTGCTCATTTTCAACTATATCAAGAAAATCTTCAATCAGACGCATATCTTCATCAGAAACTTTTTCCATTTCCTTTATAAAAGAAACAAGAGTTCTTACATACACTTTTTCTTCCTTGTCATTTTCTTTATAGACAACCATTTCTTCCCCTGTCTGAAAATCTGTTGCCAATTCCATAACCTGACATTGTTTTCCTTCCGGAAATCTGTAACATTCCCCTTTCGTTACCGTTTTATACTCCATGTCTATTTCCCCTTTCTATCTGTCAGATGATTCATCTGTATAAAACAGCGCATTAACAAATTCGTCGGAATCGAATTTCTGAAGGTCGTCTATAGATTCCCCTACACCGATATATTTTACCGGTATTTTTAATTCTGATTGAATGGCCACTGCAATACCGCCTTTAGCGCTTCCGTCCATCTTAGTCAATACAATTCCGGTAATATCCGCTACTTCATTAAATTCTCTTGCCTGTGCAAGGGCATTCTGTCCTGTTGTACCGTCCAAAACAACTAATGTTTCTCTGTACGCTTCAGGATACTCGCGTTCAAGGACGCGGTTGATTTTCTTTAATTCTTCCATAAGATTTTTCTTATTGTGAAGCCTTCCTGCCGTATCACAGAGAAGTACGTCAGCGTGACGCGCCTTCGCTGCGGCAACCGCATCATATACGATAGCTGCAGGGTCTGCACCGTCCTGTCCTCCAATCAATTCCGCATCTGCTCTTCTCGCCCACTCTACAAGTTGTTCGCCTGCTGCGGCACGGAATGTATCGGCAGCAGCCAATACGACCTTTTTATTGTTTGCACGAAGTTTCCCTGCAAGTTTTCCTATGGTAGTTGTCTTTCCTACCCCATTCACACCAATGACAAGAACGACAGATGTTCTGTCCTCAAATTCATATGCTGTTTCACCTACACGCATCTGTTCCTTAATACTGTCGATAAGAAGTTGCTTGCATTCCATTGGCTCTTTAATTCTCTGCTCTTTTACTTTTGCACGCAAATCATCTAAAACGGCATAGGTCGCCTGTACACCTAAATCGCCCATAATAAGCACTTCTTCCAGTTCCTCGTAAAATTCCTCATCAATTTTAGAAAATCCGTTAAAAATACTGTCCATACTTGAAACGATACTGTCTCTTGTCTTGGTCAGTCCGGAAACTAACCGTTTAAAAAATCCTTTTTTTTCTTCACCCATAATATTTCTCCTATTTTGTTAAGTCCTTTTCCAATAAATCTACGGAGACAAGGGTTGAAACTCCCTTCTCCTGCATAGTAATGCCGTACAGTCTGTCTGCGGCAGTCATTGTTCCCCGTCTGTGGGTAATGACAATAAACTGTGTGTTCTTTGTGAGTTTATGAAGATATTGCGCAAATCTTGTTACATTTGAATCATCAAGCGCTGCTTCAATCTCGTCCAAAAGACAGAACGGTGACGGTTTTAAATTTTGAATGGCGAATAACAGGGAAATTGCCGTCAACGCTTTTTCCCCACCGGATAACTGCATCATATTTTGCAGTTTCTTTCCCGGAGGCTGCGCAATAATCCGTATGCCTGCTTCCAATATATCTTCGTCTTCCATCAATTCAAGAGTGCCTTTTCCTCCGCCAAATAACTGCTTAAACACTTTATCAAATTCACTTGCAATCTCCTTGAAACGCTCTGCAAACTGTTTCCTCATGGCAGTGTCTAACTCTTCGATAATCTGAATGAGAGTTTCCTTTGCCTCCACCAAGTCATCATATTGTGTTTTTAAAAAGTCATATCTTTCGGATACGTTTTTGTAATCTTCTATCGCATTTACATTGACTGAACCTAAACCTCGAATTTCCGACTTCAAAAGTTGAATCTGACGTTTTATCTCGGATAAATCCGTAAAAGTCTCATTTCGCAGTTCTCTGGCCTTACTGTAGGTGATCTCATATTCTTCCCACATATAGTTAATCTGTTTTTCTAAAGTCTCTTCAAAAGTTTCTTTTTTACTGTTTAAGCGGAAACTTTCTTTATCCAAATCAGACATATGTTTGGAAAGTTCTTCCCTTTTTGTTAAAAAGTCCTTATTTTTCTGTGTTAAAATTTCTTTTTCCTGACTTAAATTTTGAATCTTCAATTCAATCTCTTCAAACAACTCTTTTGAATTGGTTATAGTTGTCCGGATTTCCTCAATCTGTTTCTCTTTCTCTCCAATTTCCAAAGAAGAATTTTCTTTATTCTGTCTCAACTGCTCCAGTTCTTCACCGAATTTAGCCATTTCTTCATGTATACGGGAAAGATTTTCAAGAATAAATTCATTTTTCTGCTCTAAATTTGCCAATGTCAGATGAATGCTCTCAGCCCTCTGCATTGTCTCGTTCTCTGAAACTTTTTCCTTCTCTAAAAGCAACTGTTGTTCCTCTATCTTTTTATTCAGTTCTCTTTCCAATTTTTCAGAAGTATCCAACTCAATCATGATAGATTCCTGATTTTCCAAAAGTTCTGCAGCCTGTTCTTCCAGTTCTTTTCCTTCCCGGTGCATATCTCCCGTCATCTTCAAAATATTTTCTTTTTTGGTATTTGCCTGGTTCAGATTCATCTTCAGTGTATTTTGAATGACGTATTTTTTTTGCAGTTTTTGATTGTTCTCTTCAATTTTTTCATAGCAGCCTGCCCTCTCCTGTTTTATCACTGCAATTTCTTCTTCCATGACAGTCATTTCTTTCTTTAACTGTACAACGGTTTTTTCAAATTCTTCAATTTCTCTTCGCCTGCTCAACAGATTACTTGTGTTTTTAAATGCACCACCTGTCATTGCACCGCCCGGATTAATTAATTCTCCTTCCACCGTAACGATACGAAGAGATTGCCTGTATTTGCGTGCAAGAGCAATTCCATCATCAATTTTCTCTACAACAATTGTTCTTCCAAGGAGACTGTCTGCAAGAACTTTAAACTTGTCTTCCACTGTGACAAGTGTATTTGCAAGACCGATTACTCCTTTTTCACGTAAAACTTCCGGCTGACGAATACCTCCGCCACCGGTTATGGCTGTAAGGGGAAGAAACGTTGCACGTCCAAATTTATTCTGTTTCAAATACTGAATCATTCTTTTGGCCGTGTTTTCGTTATCGGTTACAATATTTTGAATACTTCCGCCAAGAGCCGTTTCAATGGCTATCTCATAGGCTTTATCCACTTTGATTAAATCGGCAACGACACCGAGAAGCCCTTGCTCCTGTTCTTTTTTCTCCATCACTTTGCGGATACTGTTTCCATATCCGTCGTATCTCTCCGTAATGTTTTTTAAAGATTCTAAACGTGAAGCCTCTCTGTGGTATGCAGTCTGACCTGCGCGCAACTGTTCTGTTCGTTTTGCTAAAGTTCTCTGTAATTCCTGTATTTTTTCTTCCTGTGATTTTACCTCTGCTACATATGTTTGGATTTCTTCAGAAATTTCCTGTAAATCCTTTTCATATCCTCGAATGGATTCGTCCTGCACACTTACATCACTGCTGATTTCAATTAATTTTTTGTTCATCTCTGCTTTGCGGACTTTCATCTGCTCAAGCAAAGTATCAAAATGTTGGATTTTTGCTTTTGTCACTGCCCTGTGATTCAACATATCCATAATGTCCTGTTTCCATTGCTCAATATTGGCAGTTAATTCTGTTATGCGCAACTGTATTGCAGCAAGTTGGGAATTGACTTCGTTCTCTGCAGTTTTTTGTGTATCCAACTGTTGTTGAAGTATATTCTGTTCCTTAAGATATTCTTCTTCATTCTTCTTACGTTCAGTAATTTCTACATGGATATGTGTGGAGCGCTGTGCAAAATGTTCATCACTCATTTTGGCACTGTTGATTTGTTCTTTTAATAGTTCAATCTGTCCTTCCAACTGTTGTTTCAACAGATGCGTTTCATTTAATTGACTTTTTGTATGTTCCATCGTACCGTCAATTTCATCTAACTGACTTTCGATTTCTTCATATTCCACCTTTGTATCGTTATACTTTTTCTGTGCAGCATCAAACTCTTCCTGTGCGTTTGCCAGTTGCCTTTCCACTTCCCCGATTTGTTTACGTATCCGCACACTTTCCATTAAGAAAAGATTAATATCATATGATTTTAATTCTTCTTTTTTCTTTAAATATTCTTTTGCTTTTTCAGACTGCTTTTCCAGTGGGCCGATCTGCTTTTCTAACTCAGATAAAATATCCGTAACACGAAGAAGATTTTGTGTTTCTTCCTCCAGTTTTTTGACAGACATATTTTTTCTTCTTTTAAACTTAACAATTCCCGCAGCCTCATCAAACAGTTCACGGCGTTCTTCCGGTTTACCACTTAAAATTTTATCAATCTGCCCCTGTCCGATAATCGAATAACCTTCTTTTCCGATACCCGTGTCATAGAATAACTCATTGACATCTTTTAATCGGCATATGCTGCCGTTGATTAGATATTCACTTTCACCGGAGCGATATAGTTTTCTCGTCACGGTAACTTCCTGAAAATCAATGGCTAACTGATGGTCCGCATTGTCAAGCGTAATGGCAACGGAGGCGTAACTTAACGGTTTTCTGTTCTCTGTTCCCGAAAAAATAACGTCCTGCATAGAGCCGCCTCGCAGCTGCTTTGCCCTCTGTTCTCCAAGAACCCATCTGACAGCATCTGCAACATTACTTTTTCCACTTCCGTTTGGTCCGACAATTCCGGTAATCCCATTATGAAAATCAAACACGATTTTGTTGGCAAAAGACTTAAATCCCTGTACCTCAATACTTTTTAAATACATATAGCACCTATTTTAACTTTCTTTTATGTAATTCCAAAATTGCCTGATATGCAGCCTCCTGTTCCGCTGCTTTCTTTGTTCTTCCCTTTCCGTTACCATAAACTTCATTTCCAATGGAAACGGAAATAAAGAAAGACTTATTATGGTCCGGTCCTTCTTCCTTGAGAAGTGTGTATTCGATAGGTTCATTGAAATTCCCCTGTACTATCTCCTGCAGGATAGTCTTGCTATCAAAAAAGAGTTTTTTATGTTCCAAATCATTTAAAACAAAACGATGTATAAACTCTTTTGCACTAGCAAAACCACCGTCCAAATAAATTGCCCCTATCAATGCCTCCAACGCATCAGAAGTAAGAGACTCTCTGTATCGTCCCCCGGTATTTTCTTCACCCTTTCCTAACAGCAAATAAGAGCCTAAGTTCAATTCCCTTGCGCAAAACGCCAATGACGGTTCACAGACAATACTTGCTCTTGTTCTTGTCAGTTCTCCTTCCGGCATCTTTTTATTTTCAAAAAATAAAAATTCACTCGATACAAGTTCTAATACAGCATCTCCCAAAAATTCCAAACGTTCATTACACTCGTTCTTCTCCATATGTTTTTCATTGGCATAAGAACTGTGACGCATTGCCTGACAGAGCAAATCAAATCGTTGAAATTTATATCCTATCTTCTTTTCTAATTCTTTTAATTTTTGTCTCATATTTCTCCCTCATAAAATGAAAAAGCCCTCAAGGGCTTTTTCTGTTATTGACTAATTAATAGCGTTTTTAATTTGCTCTACTGCATCTCCTACAGTAACAATTTTTTCTGCGTCTTCATTCTCAATTTCAATATCAAAGGCTTCTTCAATTCCCATAATGATTTGGAAAATATCTAATGAATCTGCCCCTAAATCGTCTACGAAAGTAGTATCCATTGTAATTTCCTCCGGCCCTACATTTAATACATCTTCAATAATTGCTTTAATTTTTTCAAATTCCATAGTTAATCCTCTCTTTTCTTATATCTTATTCAGTTTTTTTCTGAATGGTTTCTTTAATCTTGTCATTAATATTCTGTTCCTTGAATGTGACACATTGAATAATGGAATTTGCCACTTCTTTTGCCGTGGAATTTCCATGTGTTTTTACAACTAATCCATTTAAGCCCAATAATGGAGCACCGCCATATTCACTAGCGTCGAATTTCTTCAAGGTTTCCTTCAAAGCCGGTTTTACTAATAAAGCGCCCATTTTACTGCGGGCATTTGTCATAAGCCCTTTTTTAATCTCGCTTATTAATGCCGAACCGACACCTTCAAATAATTTTAAAATAACATTTCCCACAAATGCTTCGCAGACAATGACATCAGCCTTCCCATATGGAATCTCTCTCGCCTCTATGCTGCCGATGAAGTTAATGTCTTCACACTCTTTTAATAAAGGAAACGTCTCTTTCACTAAAGCATTGCCTTTCTCCTCCTCAGCTCCTATGTTGACAATGGCTACTTTCGGATTCTCAATTCCAATAACATTTCTCATGTAAATAGAGCCCATCTTAGCAAACTGAACAAGGTGCGATGGTCTGGCATCTACATTTGCCCCGCAATCAATCAATAAAGAAACTCCTTTTTGTGTTGGAATAAGCGGTGCCAACGGTGGTCTTTCTACGCCTTTGATGCGGCCTACAAGAACCTGTCCGCCCACAAGAATAGCTCCTGAACTTCCGGCAGAAACAAACGCGTCTGCTTTCCCATTCTTTACCATATTCATCGCTACCACAATAGAAGAATCTTTCTTTCTGCGAATCGCCATCACCGGTGGTTCTGCCGTTTCAATAATCTCTGTTGCATTGACAATAGAAATCTGTTCTTTTGGATATTCATACTTATTCAGTTCTTCTTCAATAACATTTTCCTGACCTACAAGAAATATATGAATATCCTGTCTTTTCGCTACGACATCTATCGCTCCCTGAACAATCGCTCCGGGTGCATTGTCACCGCCCATAGCATCTAATGCAACTTTTGTAATTTCAGACATGATTCTACCTCCTAATTGCTAATGCTAATTTTACTAAACATTACCTTAAAAAGCAATACCTAATTTTCAGACAGAAAAAGCGTGAGTTCACAGTATAAACTCACGCTTTTCAGGCATAAATACCTATTAGTCAACTGAAATAATTTCTTTTTTGTTGTATGATCCACATGCTTTACATACGCGATGAGGCATCATTAATTCTCCACATTTGCTACATTTTACTAAATTTGGAGCACTCATTTTCCAGTTTGCTCTTCTTTTGTCTCTTCTTGCTTTAGAAGATTTATTCTTTGGACAAATTGACATAGATTACACCTCCTTAAAATTCTTAAACACATCGCGGATAACTGACATTCTAGGGTCAAGACTCGTATCTTCACAGTCACAAGTTCCCTCATTTAGATTTTGACCACATACGTTGCAAATGCCTTTACAGTCATCGCTGCATAGAATTTTCATTGGCCATTCTATCAAAATCTCATTATAGAGTAATTTGTCTACGTCTAAATGATATCCGTCAATATAATTCTTTTCATCTAATTCGTCTTTCTGTGCATCAGTTGATTCACACAAATCAACAGTCTTCTCAAAATCCAGTCTAAATTCCGTTGGAACGTCTTTCAAACAACGGTCACATGGAATTGCAATAGTCAGTTCCACATTTCCTTTTATGAAAAGTTCTCTTCCCTTTATATGTTCAATTACAATATGAAGGTTCCCCTTCTTTGTAATAGGAAAAGTACCTAATTCACTTCGAAAATCTTCCATCTCAACAAGACAGTCTTTCTCGATAGTCTTATGATACTCAGACAAAACATCTGATAGGTTAATTAACATAGTGTTACTCCTATTCATACCTAAACTATTATATCATGTAAAATAGATTTGTCAATTCATTCTTAAAATTTTTTTCTTAAATCAACGCAACTGTTTCGCGTGCAATTGCAAGTTCTTCATTTGTAGGTACAACCAATACTTTTACTTTTGAATCCGGTGTAGAAATCATAATTTCTTCTCCACGTTTTGCATTTGCATCTTCATCTACAGTAATACCTAAAAACTCAAGATATTCGCACACTTTCGAACGAACGATACAAACGTTTTCACCAATTCCTGCTGTAAACGCGATTGCATCTACTCCATTCATTGCCGCTGCATAACTTCCAACATATTTTGCCACACGATAGCAGAATACGTCGAGAGCAATCTGTGCAGGTTTATTTCCACTTGCTGCGCCTGCCGTCAAATCACGGAAATCACTTGATAAGTTGTCAGATAAACCAAATACACCTGATTTCTTATTCAATACATTCATTAATCCTGCGATATCTAAATCTTCTTTCTTTGCAATGAACTCAAGAATTGCAGGGTCAATATCCCCTGAACGTGTTCCCATTACAAGTCCTTCAAGAGGAGTAAGTCCCATGGAAGTATCTACTGATTTTCCATTTTTAACAGCACATACGCTTGCACCATTTCCTAAATGGCATACAACTGTTTTCGATTCTTCGTATGGTTTGTCTAATAATTCTGCTACTCTCTTAGAAACAAAACTGTGGCTTGTTCCGTGGAAACCATAACGTCTTACTTTATATTTATCATAATATTCATATGGAAGTCCATACATATAAGCAGCCTCAGGCATTGTTTGATGGAACGCTGTATCAAATACGGCAACCATTGGAGTGTTTGGCATTAATTTCGCACATGCGTTAATACCGATTAAGTTTGCCGGATTATGTAATGGTGCTAAATCATTACACTCCTCAATTGCTGAGATAACTTCATCTGTAATCACTACAGAATTGGCGAATTTCTCCCCGCCATGTACAACACGGTGTCCTACCGCGTTGATTTCTTCCAAACTTTTTACTACTCCTGTTTCAGCATCTGTGAGGGCGTCAATAACAAATTGAATTGCTTCAGTATGTGTAGGCATTGGTTTTTCTGTTGTCACTTTGTCTTTTCCTGCCGGCTGGTATGTCAGACTGCCGTCAATACCGATTCTCTCACAAAGACCTTTTGCAAGCACACCTTCTGTTTCAGAGTTAATTAACTGAAATTTCAATGATGAACTTCCGCAATTAATAACTAATACATTCATTTTCTTTTCCTCCATCTTATTTTATATCATAATCATTCCTATCAGATGATTAGATTATTCTGCCTGAGCCTGTACTGCTGTAATGGCAACTACACCTTCGATGTCTTTTGCACTGCAGCCGCGTGATAAATCATTAACCGGTTTTGCAATTCCCTGTGTCAATGGTCCGTACGCTTCTGCTTTTGCCAATCTCTGTACAAGTTTATATCCGATATTTCCTGCATCTAAGTCAGGGAAAATAAGAACATTTGCATGACCTGCAACAGCGCTTCCCGGTGCTTTAGATTCTCCAATTTCAGGAACAATCGCAGCATCTAACTGTAATTCACCGTCTAACATTAAGTCAGGTGCAAGTTCTTTTGCGATACGTGTTGCTTCTACTACTTTGTCAACATCAGCATGTTTAGCGCTTCCTTTTGTAGAATGTGAAAGCATTGCTACTTTTGGCTCTTCCCCTACGAGCAGTTTGAACGATTCTGCTGAAGAAAGTGCGATTGCTGCCAGTTTTTCAGGATCAGGATTCTGTTCAAGTCCTGAATCGCCAAAGATAAATGTTCCGTTTGCACCCATTTCACAATCAGGTACAACCATAACAAAGAATGCAGACACTAATTTTGTTCCCGGTTTTGTTTTTAAAATCTGTAAACAAGGTCTCAATGTATCTGCTGTTGAATGACATGCTCCCGATACCATTCCGTCTGCATCACCCATTTTTACCATCATAACACCGTAGTATAAATAATTGCTCAAAAGAAGTTCTTTTGCTTTTTCCTCCGTCATTCCTTTTGCCTGACGAAGTTCTACCAATTTCGCAATGTAACCTGCTGTTCTCTCATCTGTTGCAGGATCTACGATTGTCGCTCCGCTAATATCAAATCCTGCGCGGTTTTTCTCAATCTCTTCTTTGCTTCCGACTAATACTAAGTCTGCAGTACCTTCTCTTAATACTGCTTCTGCTGCTTCGTATGTTCTGATATCTTCCGTTTCAGGAAGTACAATTGTTTTTTTATTGGCTTTCGCCTTTGCTTTAATTACATCAATAAATCCCATGATTTAAAGCCCCTTTCATTTGTTCTCATATATTCTTTATTATAACGCAAACGTTTTTTGTATACAAGGCATATAATGTCTATTTTCAAGTACAATGTGAATTAAATTCCAAAAATTCTTGTTACAATTGTAAAATAAACTAAAATTGTTCCCGTATCTACTAAAGTGGTAATCAAAGGTGCCGCCATAATAGCAGGATCCAATCCGCATTTTTTTGCCACAAGCGGAAGCATACAACCGATTGTTTTGGCAAGAAGAACGGTACACATCAGTGTGATTCCAACCGCGAATGCAAGCATCGGATTCTGATACATTAAAATAATTCGGATTCCATTTACAACCGCCAACAGGAATCCCACTATGAGCGCAATCCTCACTTCTTTAAAAACAACTTTAAAAATATCTTTAAATTCAATTTCATCAACTGCCAGACCACGAATAATCAGAGTGGAACTTTGGGAACCGCAGTTTCCGCCTGTACCCGTCAGCATTGGAACAAATGTATTCAGTACCGGCATCACGGCGAGCGCACCCTCAAAATGCCCTAAAATCAGACCGGTAACCGTCGCTGATAACATAAGAAATAACAGCCACGGAAAGCGGCTTTTAGCATGCTGCCAGACTGACGTCTCAAAATAAGGTTCTTCATTAGGCGCAATACCTGCCATCACACTCATATCTTCCGTGGTCTCTTCCTGCAATACGGACATAGCGTCGTCTACCGTTACAATTCCAACCATACACATCTCATGATCCACAACCGGAATGGCAATCAGACCATATTTATTAATCATGGAAACAACTTCTTCCTGATCATCGTGGGTGTTGACATAGAGCATATTTGTCTCCATGATCTCTTCTATCAGACGATTTTCCCCTGTCGTCAGCAAATCTTTTACGTCCACAACTCCTATCAGTTTTCGTTTTTCCGTAACATAACAGGTATAAATGGTTTCTTTATTAATTCCGACCTGACGAATTTTCAAAATGGCATCGGCGACCGTCATTTCTTTTCTAAGCCCGATGTACTCTACATTCATAATGCTTCCGGCACTGTCCTCAGGATACTGGAGAAGTGTATTAATCTGTTTTCTTGTCTCCTCATCAGTAGCCATAAGCAGTCTGTCTACAACATTCGCCGGCATCTCTTCCAAAACGTCAACCATATCATCAAGATACATTTCTTCCATGAATTCTTCAATTTCGGCGTCTGTCAGTCCGTTAACCAAATCTTCCTGCATCTCACTGCTCATATAGGTAAATGTCTCAGCCGCCTCTTCTTTTGTCAAAAGACGAAAAACGATAATTCTCTGTTTTTCATTAAATTCTTCAAGGATTTGTGCAATATCGACGGGGTATAAATTTTCCAATTCTGTCTTTAATTCTTTATATTTTCTTTCTTCCAACAATTCAAGCATCTGTTCTTCCGTCATATATGCCCTCCTTTCTCATTCACAAAGTAAGCGTACCACTCATGTGCGGTACGCAATATATTATCTTAATTCTATACCGTAACCCTGTTTTTTGTCAATAATTGCTTTTGCACTCTATTTGTCTTTATTGTATAATACATTTTATAAAAAAGATAGGGAGGACACTTATGAAAATTGTAGGTCTGATTACTGAATATAATCCATTTCATAACGGACATAAACATCATTTAAACGAAGCACTGAAAAGAACGGGCGCAGATTATGCCATTGTTGTGATGAGCGGTAATTTTGTTCAGCGCGGTGCTCCTGCAATTATCCCAAAACATTTGCGGACACAGATTGCATTGGAGGCAGGTGCGGCTGTCGTTATTGAACTGCCGGTTTTTTTCGCAACCGGGAGCGCCGAACTTTTTGCTGCCGGAGCCGTTTCTCTGCTGCATTCTTTAAATTGTGTTGATTCTATTTGTTTTGGAACGGAATCAGGAGATATTGTCTCGCTGTCGAAGATTGCGCGTATTCTCTGTGACGAGCCTGATGATTATAAGTTTTTCCTGCAAAACCACTTAAAAAACGGAGATTCTTTTCCGTTGGCGCGTCAGAAAGCATTCGGAGAAGTTACAGGGGATACTTCTCTTTCCACAATTTTAGAATCACCTAACAATATATTAGGCATTGAATATATAAAGGCTCTCTGTCGACTGAACAGTTCCATTACCCCTGTTGCCATTCAAAGAGAAGAGTCCCATTATCACGATATGGAATTAAAGACCGTGTACAGTTCGGCGTCTGCCATCAGAAATGTATTTGCACAGGCGGAAAACAGTTTCTCTGACATTTCTGAGATTTTAAAAGACCAAATACCTCGGGCTTGTATTTCTTTCCTGCAAAATACGTTTCAAAGGCGGTATCCGATTTATACCAATGATTTTTCATTATTATTGAAATATAAACTTTTAACAGAAACAAAAGAAACACTTCTCACTTATATGGATATAAATGAAACTCTCGCAAACCGCATATATAAAAATAAAAATAACTTTCTTACTTTTGAACAGTTTTGCGAAGAAATAAAAACCCGCGACTTAACATACACACGGGTGAGCCGTGCTCTGCTCCACATTTTGCTTCATGTGAAAAAAGCGGACTGTGCCGCTCCCGCCTATGCACGTATTTTAGGATTTCGTCAGGACAGTTCCACTGTCTTATCCGTGATGAAACGGCAAAGCAGGATTCCTCTTATCACAAAACTTTCTTCTGCGTCATTAGAGGAAAAAGAAAGTTTCTATTTAAAACAGGATATTTTCGCTTCCGACTTATATGAATCTGTCGTTACGGACAAATTTCAGACTCCTTTTATCAATGAACACAAACAGGAGATTGTGCGCTGTTAGACGTACAATCTCCTGTTTATTAGTTGTTATCTCATTTTCTTTGTGCAGGTTACAGCTAACGCTCCCGGTCCAATGTGACACGCCACGCTTAGAGAAAGCGGTCTCATTTCTATCGTAACATTCGGAAATCTGTTCTCAATCTCTTCTTTCCACTGTTCAGCCTCTTCTTTTGAGGAAGTATATGCCCCCTGAATATATACCTCTTCCCCGTTAAATCTTTCCTGCCAGTCTCTTTCAACGGCTTCCAACATCGTTTTTTTCGCCT
This sequence comes from Lachnospiraceae bacterium, assembly GCA_902381685.1. Lineage (GTDB taxonomy): Bacteria > Bacillota > Clostridia > Lachnospirales > Lachnospiraceae > Faecalimonas. The sequence goes on from LR698958.1 coordinate 1,073,814, forward strand.
GTTTCCAGCCTCTCACTTTTGCAAAGGCGTCCAATTTGCCGCCTTGAATCTGTAAAACCGGCTTCAAATTCAATACAGTTCCGATCGCTGCAGCTGCCGATGTTATTCTTCCGCCTTTTTTTAAATATTTTAATGTATCCACCGTTATATAGATACTGGATTCTTTCTTTTCCGTTTCAAGAATTTCTTTGATTTCTTTCGCATTTTTACCCTGTTCGGCCAATTTCATTGCATCTTCCACTGATTTTGACTGTGTTACGGAAATACGCTGATTATCCACCACTTGTACTTTACCATCGTATTCTCTCGAAAGTGAAATTGCCGTCTCGCATGAACTGCTCAATCCGCTGGACATTGGAATGTAGACAATTTCATCGTATTCTTTCAATACCTCGTCCCACAAATCCAAAACATCTGCCGGTGAAGGCTGTGAAGTAGAAATATCTGCATCATTTTTTAATTCTTCATAGAACTCTTCCTGTGTGAGTGTAATATCTTCAAAATATAATTTTTCATTTATATAAAAAGGCATTGGCAATACGCGAATTCCCAGTTCTCTTGCACGTTCCTGTGTAATGCCGCTGTTACTGTCTGTCACAATCGCTGTTCTTCCCATATTTTCTTCTCCGTTCTTTTTATTCTACTGTTATCAGTTCCGATACCGTGTCTCTTTTTGCCACCACAATATGTATGTCGTCACCCTTATATTTATTATCTCCGAGTGTCACTTCCAGTTTTACGGTTTCATAAGCAAGACTCTCGTAATTATTTTCTTTGCTCAAATGTCCTAACATAACACACTGTAAGTCATCATGTAGTATATCACAAAGAAGCCTTCCCGACAATTCATTTGACAAATGTCCCTGTTCTCCCAACACTCTTCTCTTCAGAGGATATGGGTAAGGCCCTACTTCTACCATATGAACATCGTGGTTCGCCTCTAAAACAAGTGCGTTTACATCTTTTAATTTTTCCACAATATATTTGTCATAATTTCCCAAGTCAGTTGCCACAGCAACAGATTTTTGATTTTTTTCAATACGGTATCCTGTCGGTTCTATAGCATCATGGGAGATGGCAAAAGGTTTTATTGTCAGTTCCCCTAAAGAAAATTCTTCATCAGCCTTAATGGAATGGAACAATCCTTCCGGCATTTTCCCAAGACTTTTATAGTTTTCGATACCGCATATCGTTCCCGCCGTTGCATAAATAGGCACTTTATATTTTCGGCTGAACACGCCTAATCCCTGAATATGGTCTGAATGTTCGTGAGTTACTAAAATTCCGTCTAATTCTTCTCCCGAAATTCCAATCTTCCCCAAACCTTCCTCTATTTTCTTTTTACTGATTCCGGCATCTATAATTATGTGTGTATGGTCACTTCCGACATATATACAATTTCCACTGCTGCCACTGGCAATACTGCATAATTTCATTTTCTTATCTCCTGTTGACTGCCTGCTCTATCTGCTCTTTTGTATTCTCTATTGTTCCACTGTTATCAATTGTTATATGGCAGTATTTTCTAAATGTTTCTTCTGTTGCCTGTGCTTTTATAATTAAATCGATTTTTTCTTCGTTCATTAAACGAGATGTTTTCAATCGGTCTCTCCGAACTCTTTCATCGGCATAGATATACCATAGTTCGTCACACAGTTCCTCGTAATGATCCTCCATTAAAAGTGCAGATTCAATCAAAAAGAATTCTTTCTGTTTGCGACGCGCCTCTTCTATCTCCAGTTTAACCTGCTTTTTCACTGCAGGGTGAACAATCTGATTTAACTTCTTCAATTTATCGTTATCATTAAAAACAATTGCCCCTAATTTTTTCCTGTCGATTTCTTTATTTTCGGTCAAAATATTTACACCGAACACATTAACAATTTCTTTGTAGCATGTCTCTCCTTTTTTCTGCAGTTGATGTGCCACCACATCTGTCTGACAGAGAACCGCGCCATAGATTTCCTCCATTATATTTAAGACACGGCTCTTCCCTGAGCCTATGCCGCCTGTAATTCCAATTATTCTCATCTACTTCGCCTCATACCAACTATTTCCTGTATGCATATCAATATCTAACGGCACACTTAACGAAGCCGCCTCTTCCATTTCTCTTTTTAAAATCGACTTCACTTCTTCTACTTCATCTTTATATGCCTCAATCAAAAGTTCATCATGCACCTGCAGGACAAGTTTTGATTTCATCTGCTTTTCTTTTAAAGTACGATTGACACCTATCATGGCGATTTTCATAATATCTGCGGCAGTCCCCTGAATCGGAGCGTTCATCGCAACCCTCTCTCCGAAGGACCTTTGCATAAAATTTCCTGATTCCAGTTCCGGAACAGGTCTCCTTCTTCCGAACAATGTCACAACATACCCCTGTTCTTTAGCATGTGCCACAGTGTCATCTAAAAACGTTTTGATTCCCGGATAGGTTTTGAAATAATTGTCTATATATTCACCTGCTTCTTTTCTTGTAATACTCAAGTCCTGACTCAATCCAAACGAACTGATTCCATATACAATCCCAAAATTTACAGCCTTTGCATTTCGCCTCTCCAAATCCGTCACTTCATCAAAAGGAATGTGGAATACTTGAGATGCTGTTATTCGATGAATATCTCTCGCTTCCTTATAAGCGCTGATAAGGGATTCGTCTCCTGAGCAATGTGCCAAAATACGAAGTTCAATCTGTGAATAATCCGCATCGACAAACACATAGTCTTCTTCCGGAACAAAAACTTTACGGATCAATCGGCCTAATTCCATTCTGACCGGAATATTTTGCAAGTTAGGCTCAGTACTGCTGATTCTTCCCGTAGCCGTAACCGTCTGATTAAATTTTCCGTGAATCCTTCCATCTTCCTGAATAAAATTTGCAAGCCCGTCAGCGTATGTTGACTTTAATTTTGCCAACTGGCGATATTCAAGAATTTTGGATACAATCGGATAGTCTGGAGCAAGTTTTTCCAACACATCTGCGGCTGTGGAATATCCTGTCTTTGTTTTCTTTCCGTTAGGCAGATTCAAGTGTTCAAACAAAACAACTCCAAGTTGTTTTGGAGAATTAATATTGAAAGTTTCTCCTGCAATCTCATAGATTTCCGTTTCTAATTCATTGATTTTTCCGCCCAACTGCTGTCCGTAAACTTTCAACTCTTCCGCTTTTACCTTTACGCCCGCCTGTTCCATATCAAAAAGTGTAAATGCAAGAGGCATCTCTATATCGGTAAATAAATGTTCCATTTTCTTTTCTTTTAATCGGTCGCTGAGGAAAAAAACAGATTTATATGCTGTATATGCCGTATAACAACTTTTTCTCGCCTCTTCCATCTTATCATCAATCAAAATGTTTAACTGTTCTCTTGCCACATCTTCAAATGCGTAATCACTTTTTAAAGGATTTAATAAATAAGAAGCAATAATAGGATCAAAAGCAGAGGTCTCATTTGCAAATGTAATCCATTTTAACGCCTCTTTTATATTACAAATAGAAACCGTTTTTACACAGGCAGTAAGTTCTTCTATTTTTTTCTTCAAATAAGAAAATGTTATTTCTTCCCCCGTGTAGATTGTATATATTTTTTCATCATCAAAAGATACACCGATATGATTTATCTCCGCTGCGTCTGCAAAGAGAGGAAGTACGTTTTCCATGTTTTTGCCAAACGAAATCCCCACCACTTCAGCATGCATGGCATTTTCAAAAACTGCGTCCGCATCTTCTTTTGCATAAATTATCTTAAAAGAATCTTCAATACTATTTTCCGGAGCGGACATATCAAATCGTGACAATAAGTTTTTAAATTCTAATTTTTGGAAATATACATAGGCTTCTTCCGTGTACAGGTTTCCCAGTTTCGCTTCTTCAAAATCATATGAAACAGGAACATGCACATGAATTGTCGCTAACTCTTTACTCATCTGAGCCTTATCATACTGTTCCTGCAAAGCCTTGCCCGCTCTAGGCGGCTTTAACTCATCTAAGTGTGCATACGCATTTTCAATAGAATGAAATTGCGTAATAATTTTTGTCGCCGTCTTTTCGCCAATACTTGCCACTCCCGGAATGTTGTCGGAAGTATCTCCCATAAGCGCTTTTAAATCAATAAATTCTTTCGGTGTAACAAAATATTTTTCCTCAACATCTTTGGCATAATAATTCTCTATCTCCGTCTTGCCTTTTTTTGTTTTCGGAATACGAATCTTAACTTTTTCTGTTGCCAGTTGCAATAAATCTCTGTCTCCCGAAATAATGGACACGTCCATTCCTTTTTCTTCGGCGAGCACGGAAAGTGTTCCAAGCAAATCATCTGCCTCGTAGCCCGCCTGCTCAATCAGTTTGACTCCCATTGCCTGAAGAACTTCTTTCATTACCGGAACCTGCTGACGCAGTTCTTCCAACATTGGTTTTCTCGTCCCCTTATATTCATCATACATTTCGTGCCTGAATGTAGGCGCATGTACGTCAAATGCAACAGTCAAATACTCCGGCTTTTCTTCTTCTAAAATTTTAAATAGAATATTTAAAAAACCATAGATTGCATTTGTATGCAGTCCTTCTGAGTTGGTCAAGTCAGGAACTCCGTAGAATGCTCTATTTAAAATACTATGTCCATCAATTAATACAATTTTTTCATTCATACTATTTCTCCATTTATATTTTCTGTTACATATTATACACTATATTTAGAAAAAGCGACAGTATCAAAGATACTATCGCTTTTTATCTTACTGCCGATGACCGGACTCGAACCGGTACATAGTCACCTACGTCAGATTTTGAGTCTGATGCGTCTGCCAATTCCGCCACATCGGCATATACTCGACTTTCTCAAGCCGAGTATTATAATATCATATGCCTGATTAAATTGCAAGCACTTTTTTAATATTTTTTACACTCCTAATGCTTTCTGTGCTACTTTTCCCAAATCCGTTTCATTTGCAGTGTATTTTTTGTTGCTGTCTTTTTTCACTTTTACATCGACTGTCACTTCTTTATCGTATTCACATTTAGAAATACGTTCTTCCAAGTCATTGTAAACAATTTCTGCCATCTGCTCCATAATTTCCTGCTGTGAAGGCATTTTACCGTCTTTCGCTATCTTCTCCTGCATATCAGCCAGAAATTCCTGCTGAAGTTTCTGTAAATCAGCCTCATAGTTCTCAAAACATTTCATTGGTTTTACCGCAACTGTTACTACAAATCCATCATCTGTTTCTTTAGATTCCTTTATAGAATACTTTGCAGATTTTAACATCTTTTTATAAGCATCACGGAATTTTCCTTCCAATTCATCTGGAAGCGACAGTGATTCATACCCCTTCATAAATGTATCGATACCGTCATTATACAGTTTTTCAGAATCTTTCTTTGACGATTCAGTCAATTTCATATATTCGTCATATTCCCCTTTAAACTGTACGTCCAAACATGATTCGATATATGCTTTCGCGTCAAATTTCGTTCCACACGCACTGAGCATACACATTACAATCACCATCATTAGCGCCAAAATACTTTTCTTTTTCTTCATACCTTTTTTCCTCCTAGTAAAAAATGTTAGTATAATTTTACCATAAACCCTTCAATGATGCCACTATTTTTTATCAATTTTTATTCAATTTTTATTCGATTACAGCAATTTTCATCATGTTGCTTACACCGTCTCGTGTTTTCTTCATAACCGGTGAAGGGATTCCCGCTGTCAATACAACAATGTCTCCCGTTTCTACTAACTGTTTTGCATTAACCAAATCAATTGCATCATTACAAATGTCTTCGGTTGTATGATATTCGATAGATTTGATTGGCAGAACTCCCCAGTAAATCTGCATTTTACGAAGAGTTGCTTCATTTGGAGTCACCCCGATAATATCCGCTTTCGGTTTGAATTTTGAAACTACTCTTGCAGTAGCTCCGGATAATGTTGGTGTGATGATACATTTTGCGTTAAGATTCATCGCAGTGGCAACGGAAGAATATCCGATGGCGCTTGAAATTCCTTTTCTTCTGTGTTCCTGCGCTTTCTCCAATAAAATGTCATAATCTAAGTGTTCTTCCGTATTTTCCACGATATGGACCATCATTTCCAACGCTTCCAAAGGATATTTTCCCTGTGCTGTTTCACCGGATAACATGACCGCATCAGTTCCGTCATAAACTGCATTGGCAACATCAGTCACTTCCGCTCTTGTCGGTCTTGGATTTCTCATCATGGAATCAAGCATCTGTGTTGCGGTAATAACCGGTTTGAAGTTATCATTACATTTTTTGATTAACATTTTCTGTAAATACGGAACTTCTTCTGCCGGAATTTCTACACCCAAATCGCCTCTGGCTACCATAATTCCGTCCGCACAGTGAATGATCTCATCAATGTTTCTGATTCCTTCTGCATTTTCAATTTTAGCAATAACAGGCAAAAACGGAGCGCCGCATTCTTTCAACAATGCCTTAATTTCAAGAACCCCTTCCACAGAGCGGACGAAAGATGCTGCGATAAAGTCTACTCCCTGTTCTACACCAAAAATAATATCTTCTCTGTCTTTCTGTGTTAGTGCCGGAAGACGCACAGGTACATTCGGAACATTAACCCCTTTTTTAGAGCCAAGTTCCCCTCCGTTTAATACTTTACATGTAATCTCTGTACCATTTATTCCTTTTACTTCCAGTTCAATTAATCCGTCATCAATCAAAATCTTTTTCCCCGGTTCAACATCTTCCACAAGGCCTTCATAACTGACGGAAACACGCTTGTTATCTCCCTCTATTTCTTCTGTTGTAAGAGTAAACGTATCTCCTTCTTCCAAAAATACTTTCTTATCTCCTTTAAGTACGCCGGTACGAATCTCCGGTCCTTTTGTATCCAAAAGAATGGCAACCGGTTTCCCTAACTCTTCACGGATTCCCTTTAACATATCCATTCTGCTTTTTTGTTCTTCGTGGTCTCCATGAGAGAAATTAAAACGCGCAATGTTCATGCCCTTTTCTACCATTTTCTTCATTAGTTCACGATCGTTTGTGTTTGGTCCCATTGTACATACAATTTTAGTTTTTCTCATCTTCTTATCCTTCCCTTTTTTCTTATATAATGAAGCACTTATTTGATATGTTCATGCGTAAATAAGTGATCCTGACAATATTCGTACGCGCCATTACATTTTGAGCAGTACCTGAATTCCAAATTCGGATCATCTAACTCTGTTCTTCCACAAACGGCACAGAGGTGTTTTGCACCAGATGCATGTGCCGCTGAATTTGCATTGGCATTGCGTATATCTTTTTGAAATTGTCTTCTGCGATGCATCTGTTTTGGTGAATGCGCCTTGAAACTTCTTGATGATAAATAAAAAATCACAAAGTTTAAAATGGATACACCCGCTGCTATTGCATCTGATTTTGTGATAAGTCCCATAATTCCCGTGCTGTATGCCGGAAGAAATGCCTGCACGATCGTGTAACCAAAAAGTACACCGTCAATGATGGCGAGCCATTTCACTTTTATCGGCAAAACGAAAAAGAAAAGAAACTCCATATCCGGATACATTGCGGCAAAAGCAAAAAACAGTGATAAATTCAAATATGCCGTTCCGATAGGAAACGATATTCCCGTGACAAAATAAGCAATAAATGCTGCAATTACATGGAAAAGCACGCCCGTAAAGAAATACAGATTAAATCGGAATGCACCCCATGTCGCCTCCAGATGCTGACCTATCATATAGTATAAATATAATGCAAACACCATAAAAATCGGACTTGACGAAGGTGGCTGCATTAAAAATGTGACAACTCTCCAAATCTGTCCGTGCATAACCGCCCCAGCGTCCATCGCCAGATATTGATAATAAAACTCAGGTTTTACCAAAGAAATTACAAATCCGACACCATATAGAATGATAATATAATACATCAGATTGTGTATTGCATATCTTCCAAATTTCCGTTCTAATTTCTGAATCCAGTTCATAAAACTATACTCCTCCGCAATTTACTTAACATAGAACACATTCTACCTTTTGCAAACAGATTTGTCAATTCAATCCAATGACTTTACATGTTTTTTACATTTTCCATACTAAATTTCCAATTGTGTTTTTTTTCTGATTGTCGTATAATGTAGTGTATTGTAAAAAAATACGATTTCATTTTAATAGGAAATAATAGATACCTATATATAGTAAGGAGTAGTTAAATATGCAGAAAACACTACATACATTAGGAATCGATATCGGTTCTACAACAGTTAAAATCGCCATTCTAAATGAAGAAAACGAGGTTTTATTTTCCGACTACGAACGACATTTCGCAAACATTCAGGAAACTCTTTCTGACTTACTCGGAAGAGCCGTTCATAAACTAGGCACGATAGAAGTTTCTCCGGTAATTACCGGATCAGGCGGACTTACTTTGGCAAAGCATTTAGAAATTCCTTTTGTACAGGAAGTTATTGCTGTTTCTACTGCCCTTCAGGATTATGCTCCACAGACAGATGTGGCCATTGAACTTGGCGGTGAAGATGCCAAAATCATCTATTTTGAAGGTGGCAACGTAGAGCAACGTATGAACGGTATCTGTGCCGGAGGTACCGGTTCTTTTATTGACCAGATGGCATCATTACTGCAGACAGATGCCACAGGATTAAATGAGTACGCAAAACATTATCAGGCATTATATTCCATCGCTGCACGCTGCGGTGTATTTGCCAAATCCGATATTCAGCCATTGATTAACGAAGGGGCCACAAAGGAAGACCTTTCCGCCTCTATTTTTCAGGCGGTAGTCAATCAGACTATCAGTGGGCTGGCATGCGGAAAACCAATTCGCGGTCATGTCGCTTTTCTGGGCGGTCCGCTTCATTTTCTGTCAGAACTCCGAGAAGCCTTTGTCCGCACATTAAAACTGGACGACCAACATATTATCGCACCAAGGCATTCACATTTATTTGCTGCGATCGGTTCTGCTTTAAATTCCGGCAGGGATCTTTCCATTCAACTTACCTCTTTGCAAATGCGACTTACCAATCGCATCGAAATGGAATTTGAGGTAGAGCGTATGACTCCTCTCTTTGCAAGCAAAGAAGAATATGACGCTTTTGAGGCACGTCACGCAAAGCATCAGGTTCCCGTGAAAGATTTATCTTCCTACAAGGGAAAATGTTTTTTAGGCATTGATGCCGGTTCTACAACAACCAAAGCAGCACTTGTCGGCGAGGACGGAACTCTTCTTTACTCTTTCTATCACAGCAACGAAGGAGATCCGCTCGGAACAACAATCAGCGCAATTAAAGATATTTACGATAAACTTCCTGAAGGCGTTGAAATTGTACACTCCTGTTCCACAGGATATGGGGAAGCCCTGATCAAGGCAGCGCTCTTACTGGACGAGGGAGAGGTCGAAACAGTTTCACATTACTATGCTGCTGCGTTTTTTAATCCTGAGGTAGATTGTATTCTCGATATTGGCGGTCAGGATATGAAATGTATTAAAATCAAGAACCAAACCGTAGACAGCGTGCAGTTAAATGAAGCATGTTCTTCAGGCTGCGGTTCGTTTATCGAAACATTTGCCAAATCCTTAAACTATTCCGTAGAAGATTTTGCTCACGAAGCACTGTTTGCAAAAAATCCTATCGATTTAGGAACACGTTGTACCGTATTTATGAATTCCAAAGTAAAACAGGCACAGAAAGAAGGGGCTTCCGTAGCAGATATTTCTGCAGGACTTGCTTACTCAGTTATCAAAAATGCCCTTTATAAAGTTATCAAAGTTTCTGATGCCTCAGAACTCGGAAAACACATTGTTGTTCAAGGCGGAACTTTCTATAATAACGCGGTTTTAAGAAGTTTTGAAACAATCGCTGATTGTGAGGCAGTTCGCCCCGATATTGCAGGTATTATGGGAGCTTTCGGTGCTGCTCTAATTGCAAGGGAACGTTACGATGAAAGCAAAACAACGACCATGCTCTCCATCGGAGAAATTAACGCCTTGGAATATAGTACAAGTATGACAAAATGTAAAGGCTGTACAAATAACTGTCGTCTGACAATCAATAAATTCAGCGGCGGACGAAGTTTCATCACAGGTAACCGATGCGAGCGCGGACTTGGAAAATCAAAAACAAAAAATGATATTCCGAACCTATTCGCTTACAAAAATAAAAGATATTTTGATTACACTCCTTTATCCGAAACAGATGCGAAACGCGGAACGGTAGGACTTCCACGCGTCTTGAACATGTATGAAAATTATCCTTTTTGGTTTACTTTTTTCGATGCATTAAAATTTAGAGTTGTTTTGTCACCTGCTTCCACAAGAAAAATATACGAATTGGGAATCGAATCCATTCCAAGTGAATCCGAATGCTATCCTGCCAAGTTAGCACACGGACATGTAGAATGGCTTATTCAAAATGGGGTTTCATTCATCTTCTATCCTTGTATTCCTTATGAAAGACAGGAATTCAAAGATGCAAATAACCATTACAACTGCCCTATTGTTACCTCATACGCAGAAAATATCAAAAACAATATGGACGAGATCACAAGCGGCAAAGTTGATTTCATGAACCCATTTTTATCTTTTAAAAATGAAGAGACACTGGATGAACGTTTGACAGAAGAATTCAGCGGAAAGTTTTCCATTACAGAGGCAGAAGTCAAGCAGGCTGTACATTTAGCATGGGAAGAACTTAAAAAATGCCGTGAAGATATCAGAAGAAAAGGTGAAGAAACGATTGCTTACCTTGACAAAACAGGTAAAAGAGGTATTGTTCTGGCCGGACGTCCTTACCATATCGACCCAGAAGTAAATCACGGCATTCCGGAATTAATCAATTCCTATGACATCGCCGTGTTGACGGAAGATTCCGTCTCACACTTGCACCCTGTGGAACGTCCTCTTCGTGTTATGGACCAATGGATGTATCACTCCAGATTATATGCAGCCGCAAATTATGTAAAGACAAAAGACAATCTTGATTTAATTCAATTAAATTCTTTTGGTTGTGGACTAGATGCAGTTACGACTGATGAGGTATCGGATATTTTAACACATTCAGGTAAAATTTATACTTCTTTGAAAATTGATGAAGTAAACAATTTAGGAGCAGCAAGAATCCGTATCCGCTCTCTTCTCTCTGCCATTCGTGTGCGCGAGAAAAAACATATAGAACATTGTATTCAGCCGTCTTCCATCACAAAAGTACCATTTACAAAAGAAATGAGAGAGACCTATACAATATTGTGTCCGCAGATGTCACCGATTCATTTTGAACTTGTCGAACCCGCTTTCCGCTCCTGCGGGTACAACATCGAAGTTTTAGGAAACGACAGTAAATCTGCAATCAATACAGGACTTAAATATGTAAATAATGACGCCTGCTATCCTTCCCTGCTTGTTGTCGGACAAATCATGGAAGCAATTCTTTCAGGACGATATAACACAGAGAAAATTGCAGTTATTATTACGCAGACGGGAGGAGGCTGCCGCGCTTCCAACTATATCGGATTTATCCGACGCGCATTAGAGAAAGCGGGGTACGCACAGATTCCTGTTATTTCCTTAAATCTAAGCGGACTGGAAGAAAATCCGGGATTTAAACTTACACTCCCGCTTGTATTAAAAGGAATGTATGCTGTTGTATTTGGTGATATTTTCATGCGTGCCGTATATCGTGTTCGCCCTTATGAGGTAACACCGGGAAGTACAGATGCGCTTCACGAAAAATGGAAACAAAAGTGTATCACATTTTTAACACAGAAACACCCGAGCCGCCGTACATTCAACAAAATGTGCAAAGAAATTATAGAAGATTTTGATAATCTTCCAATGAACAACGTAAAAAAAGTGCGTGTCGGTATCGTAGGAGAAATATTGGTAAAATTTCACCCAACTGCCAACAACCATTTAGTTGAATTACTCGAACAGGAGGGGGCTGAAGTTGTTGTACCTGATTTGCTTGACTTCTTCCTATACTGCTTCTATAACAGTAATTTCAAAGTTTCCCACCTGGGTATGAAAAAATCAACTGCATGGAAAGCGAATTTAGGTATCAAAGCGTTGGAATGGTTCCGTTCCCCTGCGAAAAAGGCATTTGCACAGAGCAAACATTTTACACCGCCTGCTGATATTACAAATTTGGCAAACATGGCAAAAGAAATCGTTTCCCTGGGAAATCAGACCGGTGAAGGTTGGTTCTTAACCGGAGAAATGTTAGAATTAATCGAGAATGGTACAACTAACATAGTTTGTGCACAACCGTTTGCCTGCCTTCCAAACCATGTAGTAGGTAAAGGGGTAATTAAAGAATTGCGTCACCGTCACCCTCTCGCAAATATTGTCGCCATAGACTATGACCCGGGAGCAAGTGAGGTAAACCAGTTGAATCGAATCAAACTAATGCTTTCTACTGCAAATAAAAACTTACAGGAAAATCATTAAAAAAATAGCCAGACTTGGATATTTCCATGTCCGGCTATTTTTTATGCTTATTTCACTAACAATGATTTTCCTGTCATTTCTTTCGGCTGTTCCATTCCCATTAATTCGATAAGAGTTGGGGCAATATCTGCAAGGCAGCCACCTTCTCTTAATTTATATGAAGGGTCAGCATTCACCAAAATAAACGGTACTTCATTTGTTGTATGAGCAGTAAACGGTTCACCTGTTTCATAATCAACTAACTGTTCTGCATTTCCGTGATCCGCACAGATAAACATCTGTCCGTCAACTTCTTTTAATGCTTCCACAGTTTTACCTACACATTCATCAACAGCTTCAATCGCTTTGATCGCTGCCGCTTCCACACCTGTATGTCCAACCATATCCGGATTTGCAAAGTTGATGATAATTACATCGTATTTATCGGATTTGATTGCTTCCACTAATTTATCACAAACTTCATATGCGCTCATTTCCGGCTGCAAATCATATGTTGCAACTTTAGGAGATTTCACTAAAATTCTGTCCTCTCCTTTGTTCGGTTCCTCTACACCACCGTTAAAGAAAAATGTAACGTGAGCGTATTTTTCTGTCTCGGCAATTCTCGCCTGTGTCATATTATTGTTTGCCAAAAATTCTCCAAATGTATTTGTAATTTCTGTTTTGTGGAAAGCAACTAATTTATTTTCAATTGTCACATCATATTCAGTAAAGCATACATATGTTGTTTTGATGCGTTCTCCTCTGTCAAATCCGTCAAAATTGTCATCACAGAATGTTCTTGTAATTTCTCTTGCTCTGTCCGGTCTGAAGTTAAAGAAGATGATAGAATCGTTGTCTTTGATCGTTGCAACAGGTTTTCCGTCTTTTACAACAACTGTAGGAAGAACAAATTCGTCTGTTTTATCTGCGTCATATGAATTCTGAACTGCGCACACCGCACATTCCGCTGTTTCTCCCTCTCCTTTTACCATTGCATTATATGCTAACTCAACACGATCCCAACGGTTATCTCTGTCCATTGCATAGTAACGTCCCATAACAGATGCGATTTCACCTACACCGATTTCTTTCATCTTATCTGCCAATTCCTGCACATAATCTTTTCCTGATGCAGGAGGTGTGTCACGTCCGTCTAAGAAGCAGTGTACATATACTTTTTCAAGTCCCTGTTTCTTAGCAAGTTCTAACAAACCATAAATATGTGAATTATGGCTGTGAACGCCACCATCAGATACCAATCCGAACAGGTGAAGGGCTGAATTGTGCTCTTTTGCATTATTGCACGCTGCAAGTAACGCTTCATTCTCAAAGAAATCTCCGTCCTGAATAGATTTAGTAATCTTTGTTAAATCCTGATATACAATACGTCCTGCACCCATGTTCAAATGTCCTACTTCAGAGTTACCCATCTGTCCGTCAGGAAGCCCCACTGCCATTCCGCTTGCATTACCTTTCACAAACGGACACTCAGCCATTAACTTGTCCATAACAGGTGTTTTTCCCTCATAAACGGCATTTGCTTCGTGTTTGTCGTTCAAACCGTATCCGTCAAGAATCATTAAAACTGTTGGTTTTTTACTCATAGTATTATCTCCTTTATGTTAATTCATTAACGTTTTCTTTACCTGAATTATTTTACATGATTTTCTAATCGGTTGCAAGTTTTTCGCCTTTAAATACTCTCCAAAAAATCAAATACTTTCCCGTCAGGTGTATGTAAGAAGTGCATAAGCATATACGCACACATAATTGCAACGTTCTCTTCCCGCAAAATTCTTCTCACTTCTTTTCGATCAGCAAGTACAATTTCAATTTCTTCATTTTCCTCCTGTCCCGCTTTGGACGGTTTTCCTTTTGCATAGCCGTACACCGTTCCACAGGACTCGTCAGTCATTCCAACTGTAGTGAAAAACGGCTTCGTAAACATATCTTTTGCATTAATTGGTGTTAAATCAAGCCCCGTCTCTTCTTTCAATTCACGCACACCTGCCACCTTAAAATCTTCTCCTTCATCTACCAGACCTGCCGGAAATTCATAAATATAGTCGTCCAGCGGACAGCGGTATTGACGAATAAGTACAATTTTTTCTTCATCATCATTTTCATCTTGATATAAACTGTAGATAATTACTCCGTCCGCTCTGTTTTGTCTCGTTGTTATTTTTAACTCATCAATGTTTTTTGCCCTGGACGCCACATAGTACGTACTTTCTTTTCCCGTATCACTCTTCATTTGCAGTGTGTACATATTCAGAAAACGATTATTTGTTGTCTGGCTTATTTTTTTAATTCTTCTCATACATGCCTCCTTGCATTTTCCTGTAGTCACAAAAAAGAAGCAGGATCTATATCCCGCTTCTTTTTATCAATAGGCATTATTTCCAATTAACAATCTTTCCGAAATCTGTTTTTAAAGAAGCGCCTCCTACAAGTCCGCCGTCAATATCAGGCTGAGCAAATAATTCAGGAGCGCTGTCTGCTGATACAGATCCGCCGTACTGGATACGGATTGCTTCTGCAGTTGCTTCATCATAGATTTCAGCAATACACTGACGAATTGCAGCACAAACTTCCTGAGCCTGTTCTGTCGTGGCAACTTTTCCTGTTCCGATTGCCCAGATTGGTTCATAAGCGATTACTGCTGTTTTAGCCTGCTCTGCTGTTACATCTAAGAAAGCAATTTTAATCTGCTGACGAATAAAGTCAATAGTAACACCCTGTTCTCTCTGTGCTAATGTCTCACCACAGCAGATGATAGGTGTAATACCGTGTTCAAATGCTTTTTTCACTTTTTTATTTACAGTTTCATCTGTCTCTGCAAAGTATTCACGTCTCTCAGAATGTCCGATGATAACGTATTTTACTCCAACGTCCGTAAGCATATTTGGAGCGATTTCTCCTGTATATGCTCCACTTTCTTCGAAATACATATTTTCAGCGCCAATGCAGATATTTGTTCCTTTTACAGCCTCCATTGCCGGAATAATGCTGATTGCAGGTACACAAAATACAACGTCTGCATCTTCTGTTGCTACTAATGGTTTTAATTCATTCAATAAAGTAACTGTTTCACTAGGAGTTTTATTCATTTTCCAGTTACCTGCAATAATTTTTCTTCTTGACATTTTATCGTCTCCTAATTTTATATATTTTGAGGTATATACCGATGAAGTTTTTTAAAGTATGTTCGGTCTACTTATCGTTTGCTGCTGCTACACCCGGTAATTCTTTTCCTTCAAGGAATTCAAGAGAAGCACCGCCACCTGTAGAAATATGAGTCATTTTATCTCCATATCCTAACTGGTTTACTGCTGCGGCAGAATCTCCACCACCAATAATTGTTACGGCATCTGTCTCTGCAAGCGCTTTTGCAACTGCTTCTGTACCATTTGCAAACTTAGGCATTTCAAAGCAGCCCATTGGTCCGTTCCATACAACTGTTTTTGCATCTTTAACAGCGTCAGCAAAAAGAACCTCTGTTTTTGGTCCGATATCCATACCTTCCCAACCGTCAGGGATTTCTCCACTTTCTACAACCTGTACGTTTGCATCGTTAGAGAAATCATCACCGATACGGTGGTCTACAGGAAGAAGTAATTTAACTCCTTTTTCTTCTGCTTTTTTAAGCATGTTTAAAGCGTATTCCATATAATCATCTTCGCAAAGAGAAAGTCCGATTTTTCCGCCTCTTGCTTTAGAGAATGTGTATGCCATACCACCACCGATGATAAGTGTATCTACTTTGTCAAGTAAGTTTTCGATAACAGAAATTTTACTTGATACTTTTGCTCCACCTAAAATAGCGACAAATGGTCTTTCAGGATTATTTACTGCGTTTCCTAAGAAATCAATTTCTTTCTGCATTAAGTACCCAACTACTGCTGTATCAACGAACTGAGTTACACCAACATTTGAGCAGTGTGCTCTGTGTGCTGTACCAAATGCGTCATTTACAAATACGTCACATAAAGAAGCAAGTTCTTTGCTGAATTCTTCTCCATTCTTTGTTTCTTCTGCTCTGTAACGAGTATTTTCAAGAAGAATAATATCACCGTCATTCATTGCTTCTACTGCTGCTTTTGCATTTTCACCTACAACAGTTGCATCTGCTGCAAATTTAACTTCCTGTCCTAATAATTCAGATAATCTTACGGCAACAGGTGCTAAAGATAATTCCGGTTTTGGTTCTCCCTTTGGTTTTCCAAGGTGAGAGCAAAGAATGATTTTCCCTCCGTCTGCAACTAATTTCTTGATTGTAGGAAGTGCTGCTACAAGACGGTTCTCATCTGTAATTTTTCCATCGATTAAAGGAACGTTAAAGTCACATCTTACAAGAACTCTTTTTCCTTTTACATTAATGTCGTCCACTGATTTTTTATTAAGCATAGATTGTGCCTCCTTATTTGTATAAATAAAGGGACCCAGTCCTATAAGACCGGACCCCTTTTGGAATCTTTATCTCTAATTTAAAATTATGCTAATTCAGAGAAATATTTGATTGTTCTTACCATCTGGCTTGTGTAAGAATTTTCGTTGTCATACCAAGATACAACCTGAACTTCTGTTGTTCCGTTGTCTAATGGAAGAGCCATTGTCTGTGTAGCATCGAATAAAGAACCATATCTCATTCCTACGATATCGCTTGATACGATTTCATCTTCGTTGTATCCGTATGATTCGTTTGCTGCTGCTTTCATTGCTGCGTTGATTTCTTCAACTGTTACATTTCCTTCAACAACTGCTGTTAAAATTGTTGTAGAACCTGTTGGAGTTGGAACACGCTGTGCAGATCCGATTAATTTACCGTTTAATTCCGGAATAACTAATCCGATTGCTTTTGCAGCACCTGTGCTGTTTGGCACGATATTAACTGCTGCTGCACGAGAACGTCTTAAATCACCTTTTCTCTGTGGTCCGTCAAGTGTCATCTGATCACCTGTGTATGCGTGGATTGTACACATAATTCCGGATTTGATTGTTGCTAATTTGTTTAATGCGTCAGCCATTGGTGCTAAGCAGTTTGTTGTACAAGATGCTGCAGAAATAACTGTATCTTCCGGTTTTAATGTGTCATGGTTTACATTGTAAACGATTGTTGGAAGGTCATTTCCTGCTGGAGCAGAGATAACAACTTTTCTGGCACCTGCTTTGATGTGTGCTTCTGCTTTTGCTTTTGATGTATAGAATCCTGTACACTCTAATACAACGTCAACACCGATTTCTCCCCAAGGAAGTTCTTCAGCGTTTGCTTTTGCATAAATTTTAATTTCTTTTCCATCTACAGTAATTGAATCTTCACCTGCTGTTACTTTATCAGCTAAAGCATATTTTCCCTGAGATGAGTCGTATTTTAATAAGTGAGCTAACATTTTTGGAGATGTTAAGTCGTTGATTGCAACTACTTCATATCCTTCTGCTCCGAACATTTGTCTGAATGCAAGACGTCCAATACGTCCAAATCCATTAATCGCTACTTTTACTGCCATGATTAATTCCTCCTAAAGTTTAATTATAAAATCACTGTTCAACAGTATATATGTGAGATTCTTTTTTCTTTGTTAAAGAATCATCAGCCTTTTAACATTGTACTAAATTCAAAACAAAAATTCAAGGTTATTTTGCATTTTTATCCAACTTGTATAAAAATTGGTTTTCTTCCCTTAAATTCTGTATAATATTTAAAACCACTGTCTTTTAAAACTTCTTTTGCCCTGTCAAAATCATAAGCAATATTCTCGGGCTGATGAGCATCTGACCCGACGGTAATAACTTCCCCGCCTAACTCTTTATATCTTTTCAAAATAGAAATATGAGGGTGGGCAAATCCAAGACCATACTTAAATCCTGCCGTATTCAATTCTATTCCCTTTCCCTGCATAATTAAAGAGCGCAGTATCTCATCTGTTATTTCCGCATAGTCCTGAAGAAAATAGGATTTTTCTTTTTCCTTTCCATATCGGACAACATAATCCATATGCCCCAAAACATCAAAATCCATCTGTTGTTTCACACATTCAAGAATATTCTCAAACCCATTCCGATACAGAATCGAATCTTCCATCTGATTTTCTTTCTCCTGATGCGGATCTTTCCCGTCAATCAGATGAACGGAGCCAATAACGAAATCAAACGAATATTTCTTCACATAGTTCCCCACAAATGTTTTTAAATGCGGTTGCAGCCCCATTTCAACTCCAATACGGACATCTATCTTTTGACGATACTCTCCCTGCAATTTCCTTAATGTTGAAAAATATTCTTCCGGACAAAAGACAAATTGTTTTCCCTCTTTGTCGTAATCTTTATCCATATGATCTGTGATACATACGGTCGTCAGCCCCTTTTTTATTGCTCCCAGAACCATTTCTTCCGGTGAACAATGGGCGTCTGTAGAAAACTCTGTGTGCATATGAAAATCTGCTCGCATCTGTTACACTCCTATAATCGTACCGCCGCCAATTACATATTCGTCGTCATAGAACACTACCGCCTGTCCCGGAGTAATCGCACGCTGCGGTTCATCAAAAGTACAAAGCACTTCATCTTCCGATGTTTTTTTGATTGTACACCATGCGCCTTTGTGATTGTATCGGATTTTTGCGAACACATGCATTTCCCCTTCCAAATCAGAAATGGACATAAAATTCAAATGGTTGGCACGCAAAGTATATGACATGGCATCTTCATTTGTACCTATAACAACTTCGTTTGTCTCCGGACGGATTTCCAGTACGAAAGCAGGGCGTCCCAAAGATAGTCCAAGACCTTTCCGCTGCCCGACCGTATAATGGATAATCCCTTTATGCTGTCCGAGAATATTACCGTTTAAATCAACAAAATTCCCTGTCTGTATTCTTTCTCCTGTCGTCTCTTCAATAAATGAAGCGTAATCTCCGTCTGGCACAAAGCAAATGTCCTGACTGTCCGGTTTGTTGGCCACCTGTAAATGAATCTTTTCTGCTATCTGACGGATTTCATCTTTCGTATATTCACCCACAGGCATCAGCGTGTGAGACAACTGGTTTTGTGTCAGATTATAAAGAGCATACGTCTGATCTTTTGCCAATGTTGCCGAACGCTTTAGTGTGTAACGCCCGTTTTCCAATTTGACAATTCTGGCATAATGACCTGTTGCAATATAATCCGCGCCAATATCCATACTTCTTTTTAAAAGAGATTCCCATTTTACATAGCGATTACAGGCAATACACGGATTCGGAGTTCTTCCCTGACGGTATTCCTCAATAAAATAGTCGATGACCTCTTTTTTGAATTCTTTTTTAAAATTCATCACATAGTAAGGAATCTCCAACTGACCCGCTACGCGTCGTGCATCGTCAACTGCACTGAGACCACAACAACCGCCGTTTTCTTCCTGAATGGCTCTGTCCTCGTCCTGCCATATCTGCATGGTAACACCGATCACATCATATCCCTGCTCCTTTAACAGATGAGCAGCCACCGATGAATCTACGCCTCCCGACATTCCTACAACTACTTTTTTCTTTTCCATATTAATATTCTTCTACCTCTTCTTCATCTTCATGAATATCTGATTTTGGTTTTTCTAATCCTTCAATTTTAATTCCGTTTTTTTCCGCGTAATCCCACAACGCTGCGTGAATGGCTTCTTCCGCTAACAATGAACAGTGTACTTTTACCGGCGGAAGTCCGTCAAGAGCTTCCATAACCGCTTTATTTGTCACTTTTAATGCTTCATAAATTGTTTTTCCTTTTACTAATTCTGTAGCCATACTGCTTGTTGCCACGGCAGCGCCACAGCCAAACGTTTTGAATTTAACATCTTGAATTACCTGATTTTCATCAATATCCAGATACATTCTCATAATATCTCCGCATTTTGCGTTACCTACTGTTCCCACGCCGCTTGCATCTTCTATTTCTCCTACATTTCTTGGATTTTGGAAATGATCCATTACTTTTTCTGTATACATATTCTTGTCCTTCTTTCTTATTTATTTTGTTTTTTTACAAAGTCTTCGTATAGTGGTGACATACTTCTCAATTTACTTACAATATCTTTCAAATTATCTATTACATAATCAATATCTTCTTTTGTTGTTTCCTCGCTCAATGTCATGCGAAGTGAACCGTGTGCAATCTCGTGCGGCAGACCGATTGCCAACAGAACATGCGACGGATCCAGAGACCCCGATGTACATGCCGAACCGCTTGATGCACAGATTCCTTTCATGTCTAACATGATTAACAAAGATTCTCCCTCGATAAAACGGAAACTAAAGTTCACGTTATTTGGAAGTCTTTTCTTTGCATCGCCATTTAATTTCGCATATGGAATTTCTTCAGAGATTCTTTCAATCATATAATCTCTTAATTGAATTTCTTTATCCGTGCGTTCTTTCATTGTGTCAACTGCAAGTTTTACGGCTGTTCCAAACCCTACGATTCCCGGAACGTTTTCTGTTCCCGCACGGCGCTTTCTCTCCTGTGCCCCGCCATGTACGAACGAACGGATTTTTACGCCTTTTCTAATATAAAGAAAACCGATTCCTTTTGGTCCGTTTAATTTGTGACCACTTGCACTGAGCATGTCAATGTGACATTCATCTACATTTACCGGAATCTGTCCGAATGCCTGCACCGCATCTGTATGGAACAAGATACCATGTTCTTTTGCAATCTCTCCAATTTCCTTTATCGGCTGTATTGTTCCGATTTCATTATTGGCAAACATAATGGAAATAAGAATCGTTGTCGGCCGGATTGCTTTCTTTAACTCGTCCAACTTTACAATACCATTTTCGTCTACGTCCAAATATGTCACTTCAAATCCCTGTTTTTCCAAATATTCCGCCGTGTGCAAAATAGCATGATGTTCAATCTTCGTTGTGATGATGTGATTACCTTTATCTTTATAAGCCTCCGCCGTCGCTTTTAATGCCCAGTTATCCGACTCTGAACCTCCGGCAGTGAAATATATTTCATTTGCCGAAGCCCCAAGTACATCTGCTATAATCTCACGCTGTTTTGTAATGACCTCTTTATTTTTAGAAGCAAAACTGTAGACACTTGATGGATTTCCATAATGTTCAGTAAAATATGGAAGCATTGCTTCTACAACTTCAGGTGCCGTTTTTGTCGTTGCCGCATTATCTAAATAAACAAATCTTTCCATTTTTTCTGTCCTCCCGCTTATTTGTTACAATCTCTATGTTCACATTTTTCAATAGAATTCATCGCTTTGCTTTCGCGCACAAGCTGGTCAAGTTTGATTTCATCAACTGTATTATTAATGCTTTCATTGATTCTCTGCCAGACATATTTCGTTACGCAGCCACCAGCTGCCTCACAACTTTCTTCCGCCGAAAACCCCGAGCATTCTACAGGTTCTAACTTTCCTTCCAGCGCCCGCAAAACATCTCCTACCGAAATATCTTCTTTTTCTTTCGCCAGTACATAGCCTCCTCCGGCTCCTCTGATACTTTTTACCAGCCCTGCTTTCTTCAGCAGTGCCATTAACTGTTCTAAATATCTCTCGGATATTCCCTGACGCGCCGAAATACTGTTAATCGAAACCGGTTCTACTTCGCTATACTGCGCTAAATCAATCAAGGCTCTTAACCCGTATCTTCCTTTTGTTGATAGTTTCAAGTTTTCACCTTCTTTATTTCCGTTTTTCAAATCCCTACTACTTTACTAGGAATTCCTTTTGTAGAATATCACTCCTTTTTTGTTCTGTCAAGGTCATTTCATGAATATGTTTTAAGGAAACAATATCGGAGTCATTTTATGTCCAAAAAAAATGCAATTATTAAAGGAACTTTTGTTTTGACTGCAACCGGTTTTCTCAGCCGGTTTATCGGATTTTTTTACCGGATTTTTTTAAGCCATACCTTTGGTGAAGAAGGTGTCGGATTATATCAACTTATTTTCCCTGTTTTTGCACTTGGATTTTCCCTGACAACAGCAGGCATAGAGATTGCCATTTCCCGTATTGTTGCACAAAAACACTCTCTCCACAGACATGCTGAAGCCCGCCGGACATTGTTTGTTGGACTTACAATGTCTTTTTGTCTTTCTTTTTGCACAATGTTTTTTTTACAAAAACATGCTTTTTTTATTGCAAAAAATTTTCTGCACGATACCCGCTGTACAAATTTACTTCTCGCTGTTTCTTATGCTTTTCCATTTTCCTCCATACACAGTTGTATTTGCGGATATTATCTCGGTTTGAAACGAACCCGGGTTCCCGCCCTTTCTCAGTTGGCAGAACAGATCTCGCGTGTTCTTTTCGTATACGGTGTATGTTACCTGATGTCCAAAAAACATATGGCGCCGTCCGTTTCCATCGCTGTCTTCGGACTTGTCTGTGGAGAAATCATTTCCTCCCTTTACTGTGTTTTTTATTTTTCCCGCAAAAAACCTTCAGGCAAAAATACCGTTTCAAAAATGCAGGGGACGCTTTCTGCCGGTATCGAACTGTTTCGTCTGTCTGCTCCGCTTACCGCAAACAGGATACTGTTGAATATTCTGCAGAGCATTGAAGCCGTCTCGATTCCTTCCTGTCTCATTTTATACGGACTGACAAACTCCGATGCACTAAGCACTTATGGAGTATTGACAGGAATGGCGCTGCCCTGCATTTTATTTCCATCTGCCATCACCAACTCAGTCTCCACAATGCTTCTTCCGACTATCGCTGAAATACAGACACAAAATGATAAAATGCACCTCATCACTCTTGTTAAAAAAGTCACTCTTTACATATTTACTTTAGGCTTTCTCTGTACGATAGGTTTTCTTATGTTTGGGAATTTTATTGGAAATATTCTTTTTCACAGTACACTTGCAGGTAAATTTATTTTAACTCTTTCATGGATTTGTCCTTTCTTGTATACGAACAACACTTTAATCAGCACATTAAACGGACTAGGAAAGACTACGACTACATTTTTCATCAACACGACCGGTCTTCTTATCCGTATCGCAGGCATCTTCATATTGATTCCCAAATTCAGTATCATCGGATACCTTTGGGGACTTCTCGTCAGTCAATGTCTGGTTACTTTTCTGTCCGTTGTTTTTCTTAGAAAATATCTTTCTTCATAAAAACAGGCCGCATATTACTGCGACCTGCTTTTATATGATTCGTACAAACATTTTCATCAAAATAGGATTCACATATATTTCTGTAAGAATACCAAACAGCATCATACAGACAAGAAAAGCCGTTTTACCGTAATTCCATCTGGACATTGGATATGTGTAAAAATACCAGATAACAACCACATACGCTAATATGTAAAAGATAAACTGGGGCATAATTCCTATGATAAACAAAAGAACTCCCTTCATTCCCATGCGGAAAATAGCAGACACAATCAGAATTCCTCCCGAAAATCCTGTCCAAAAAAGGAAAATGGAAATGACTGCTTTTCTTATTTTCGTCTGACCAAGCAGAATCAGAAAAAGCAACGGAACAACCCTTATCCGTAAAATATAAAAAAGATATTCTTCCGGAATAATTTCAATCGAAGGATATTGGCTTAGAAAATATTCACTGAAAATCCCCGATGTACTAAAAATTTGATTTGAGACGATATTGGCATATAAGATACCCGTGAAAAACCCCAATACACAAAACGCTGTTATATAGGCTTTGCTTTGATGTACTTTCAATTAGATTCCTCCATTCTTTCAGATATTTCATTATATGCCTTGTCTTCTTTTTTATTCTTTTTTCTGCCACACCTCATACGCAAGTAATGAAGAAATTGTCTTTGCGTCCTGAATTTCTCCACTAAAAATTTTTTCTTTTAGTTCCTCCATTGTGAACGCTTCCACGTTGATAAATTCATCTTCATCTAAGCACTGGGCAGTGGATTTTAACTCCTCCGCCACATACACCTCTATTTTCTCGTTTGTAAAGGCAACCCATGTGCGCAAAGTAATCAGATGACTCATTTTTCCGGCAACATATCCTGTTTCCTCCTCCAATTCGCGCATGGCGCATAACAAAGGCTTCTCATCTTTATCCTCTAACTTGCCGGCAGGAATCTCCAACGTTTCCCTATCAAGCGCATTTCTATACTGGCGCACCATCAAAATCTTTCCGTCATTTCTGACCGGAATAATAGCAGTCGCACCATTATGATGAATATAATCCCAGTGTGTTTTCTTTCCGTTTGGAAGCTGTATTTCATCTGTATATACTTTTAAAATAGAACCTTCGTATTTCAACGTTCTGTCTGTTCTTTTCAATTGTTCTCCCATTTTTTTCCCTCTTTCAGTAGTATGTTTTACCGGCATAAGATTCTTCATGAATTTCTCATGCCATTAAAAAACCCTTGTCATCTGACAAGGGTTCTATTTCTCTTATTTTGCATAATCCGTAACACGTGATTCACGAATCACATTTACTTTGATTTGTCCCGGATATTCCAATTCAAATTCAATCTGTTTAGAAATATCTCTAGCCAAAAGTACCATATCTGCATCTGATACTTGTTCTGGAACTACCATAATACGAATCTCTCTACCTGCTTGAATAGCAAAAGATTTATCGACACCTTTAAACTGATTTGCGATGTCCTCTAATTGTTTTAATCTGTTTGTATATGTTTCTAATGTTTCTCTTCTTGCACCCGGTCTTGCGGCAGAAATAGTATCTGCTGCCTGTACGATGCAAGCAATTAATGTCTCAGGTTCCACATCACCGTGATGTGATTCTACGGCATTGATTACAACTGCTGATTCTTTGTATTTTCTACACAAATCAACACCAATCTGAATATGTGATCCTTCCACATCATGGTCAATAGATTTACCAATATCATGTAAAAGACCGGCACGTTTTGCCATTCTGACATCTAACCCAATCTCACCTGCAAGCAGTCCTGACAGTTGCGCAACTTCTATAGAATGTTTCAACGCGTTCTGACCATAACTTGTTCTGAATTTCATTCTTCCCAACAGACGAATCAACTCAGGGTGAATTCCATGAACACCTACTTCAAGTGCTGCATTCTCACCTTCTTCACGAATCATCGCTTCCACATCTTTCTGCGCTTTCTCAACCATCTCTTCAATTCTTGCCGGGTGAATACGACCGTCAAGAATAAGTTTTTCCAATGCGATTCTTGCAACTTCTCTTCTGATAGGATCAAATCCTGATAGGACAACTGCCTCCGGAGTGTCATCTATAATGAGTTCTACTCCCGTCAGTGTTTCCAAAGTACGAATATTTCGTCCTTCTCTACCAATAATTCTTCCTTTCATCTCATCACTTGGAAGTTGCACAACCGAAATAGTTGTCTCTGCAACATGGTCTGCCGCACACTTTTGGATAGCGGTAACAACATACTCTCTCGCCTTTTTCCCTGCCTCTTCTTTTGCCTGCGTTTCTAATTCTTTGATCATCTTCGCAGTGTCATGCTTTACATCTTCCTCAACAGTTTTTAACAGATATTCTTTTGCTTGTTCGGAGGTAAGTCCTGAGATTCTTTCCAGTTCCTGCACACGTTGTTTGCTAAGCTCTTCTACTTTCACTTCACGCTGCTTGATTTGTTCTTCTCTTGCAACAAAGTTTGCCTCACGCTGCTCAATTACATCTGCCTTTTTATCCAGCGCTTCTTCTTTGGAAAGCACACGTTTCTCATATCGCTGTAATTCTGCTCTGCGTTCCTTTGTCTCTTTTTCAAGTTCGTTCTTCGTCTTAATAGACTCTTCCTTTACTTCCAAAAGAGCTTCTTTCTTAGTTGTTTCAGCTGTTTTCAATGCGTCATCTATTATTTCTCTCGCTTTACTTTCCGCATTGCCAATCTTGGAATCTGCATTCTTCTTCAAATTGGAAACGGTAGCAAAGTAAGTAACGATTGCCGTTATAACAAGTGTAATAACTACAGCAATAATTATACTAATACTTGGCACAGGAGCACCTCCTTATTTAATTTTCATTGTACAAATACAACACTTAAATTTTATACTGTTTTGCTAAATCTGTCAAGCATTCCAGTCAGAAATTTGTATCACCTGACGGATACTATCATACGAAAAACCTTTTCTCGCCAGATATCCATATATCTTCTGTCTCTCACTGTCAGTAGCATTATATGGATCAAAACGCTTTTTTTCAACCAGTTTTTTTATTGCGGTTAACTCCTCGCCATCTTCATAGCACTCTTCCATGGCGTTCGCAATCACATCTTTTGCTATACCTTTCTGGCATAATTTTGCATAGATTTCTTTTCGACTTTTACTGTCCTGTCTGCTTAAAACAAACCGCTTCGCATAGGCACTGTCCTCAATATATCCAAAAGATTTCACATAAGAAATTGCAGTATCAATCATGTCATCTGTATAATGTCCCTGTCTTAACTTCGTCCTTAACTGCTCTTCCGTCCTATCCATCTGATTTAAAAGATGTAACGCCCGCAATTTGACTCTCTTCAAAATCACTTCATTCTTTATCTTCTCATAGATTTCTTCTGAAACATCTTCTCCCTGCACAATACGAAAACGGGAAAGCTCACCTTTGTATAATACAAAAGCGAACTTTCCGTCAATATAAACCTTCCATTTTGTCTTTGTCAGAGGTTCTATCTGAGTAACAACCATTTTACTTTTCCTCTTTATCTTCTTTTGTGACGCCAAGTCCATAGTGTTCACGGACTTTTGCTTCCAGTTCTTCCATAATCTCAGGGTGTGTGTGCAGATAAGTTTTGGCATTTTCACGTCCCTGACCGATTTTCTCTCCGTTATAGGCATACCATGAACCGCTCTTATTTACCAAGTCAATACCTGTCGCCAAATCTAAAACATCGCCCTCTTTGGAAATCCCCTTTCCAAACATAATATCAAATTCCGCTTCCTTAAACGGAGGTGCTATCTTATTCTTGACAATCTTGATTCTTGTACGGTTTCCAACCATCTCACCGCTTTGTTTCAATGTCTCGATTCTTCGCACGTCCATACGAACAGAAGCATAGAATTTCAACGCACGTCCACCTGTTGTCGTCTCAGGGTTACCAAACATCACACCGACTTTTTCACGCAACTGATTAATGAAAATAACAACGCAGTTTGACTTACTGATAACAGGAGTGAGTTTTCTCAAAGCCTGCGACATAAGTCTCGCCTGAAGTCCCACATGGCTGTCTCCCATATCCCCTTCTATTTCCTGCTTCGGAACTAACGCTGCCACTGAGTCAATGACTACAATATCCATTGCTCCTGAGCGAACCATTGTCTCTGCAATCTCAAGAGCCTGGTCACCGCTGTCCGGCTGAGAAATATACAGTTCATCAATATCAACCCCTATATTCTTCGCATATACAGGATCCAATGCATGTTCCGCATCAATAAATCCCGCAATTCCTCCTCTTTTCTGAACTTCCGCTATCATATGTAAAGTAACTGTTGTCTTACCGCTTGATTCAGGACCGTATACTTCTATTACGCGTCCCTTAGGAACTCCTCCAAGTCCTAATGCAATATCAAGACTTAAAGAACCTGTAGGAACAGTCTCTACTGACACGTTAGCACCGGCATCACCCAGTTTCATTACCGTCCCTTTACCAAAATCTTTCTCTAATTTAGATATCGCTGCATCTAATGCTTTTAATTTATCGTCTGTTGCCATAATAATCTCCTTTTCATGCGAACCTATGTTCGTTTTCTAGTAATATAGTAGTATACTTTTTTTCAAATGTCAACACTTTCTTGCCGCTGTCACCTTCTTTATTCTATTTTAAATTCTGCGGGAAATCGGAGTGAGATACTCCTTGTCTGAATTGTCTCTTGTAGAATTGTATATACCATATCACATTTATATCATTTTCTCAAGAAAAATATCTCCGCCCTTATCATTGCGGAGATATTTTAACATTTTATTTCATCTGACTGACACGTTCTTCCACTTTTTTATTAAAATTTTCAACTCTTCTGTTATAAGTTGTCGTCATATATTTTGAGTGCAGCATAAAGTCTGCCGTAGACAGATTATTTGCAATCGGTATATCATAAACTACCGCTATACGAAGCAGCGCTTTTACGTCGGGATCATGTGGCTGCGCTTCCAGAGGATCCCAAAGAAAAATCATAAAATCAATATTACCCTCTACAATTTTCGCGCCGATCTGCTGGTCGCCTCCAAGCGGTCCACTGTTATATCCTTTTACTTTAAGTCCTGTTCTTTCTGTAATAAGTCTGGAAGTTGTTCCCGTTCCGCACAGAGAATGTTCTCTTAAAATTTCTTTATTTCTTTCGCACCATTCGACTAATTCTTTTTTCTTTCCATCATGGGCAACCAGTGCGATATTTTTTCTCTTGCCTATTTCAAATGTAACAAAATTTTCTTGAAGCATTATCTTCCCTCCTAACTTTAACCGGCCTGTTCCATCTCACCAAATCTTGAAGATGCCAAAAGACCTATCAATATCACCATTAGTATACTATAAATTAGTATAACTGGGAAGAGCAACTTCATACTGATAAATATTCCCGCTACAGCGCCAAATAGTGCCCCCATGCCAAGCGTTGCCGACTGAAACAGCATATAAATCATATTTCTTACGTTTACTCCCGAAGACGCGCCTAATATAGAGTCTGCCAGTACACGCATATACAGTTTATTTGCCTGCAGCACAACATAAATGGCAATCGCCAAAACAATTTCAAATACAGGGATTTTCCATGCAATTCCAAGAGAAACCGCCAATATACTTCCATCGATAAACGAGCGGATATGTTCTATTACCGTTGCATACCACATTTTTCTCACAGGTGTATCCGGAATAAGATATAAATATGGATTTTTCAACTCTTTTTCCCATTTTCCGGTATAACCGGTAGCACAGAAAATAATGTACGCCATAACGAGTAACAGCATCACCTGAGGAGGTATCCCGTTCTCAACCCCTATTATTTTTATAAATAAAAACGCAATGCCAATTATTACAAGAGTCATGCCTCCCAAAATGAAAAATCGTTCCTTTTTATATTCTAATAACTGGCGATAAAAAATCGCTTTCGCTCCCGACGCTTTATAGTCCATTTTCACCGCTTTTTTAAACGTTTTCTTTTTTCCGATGGACATTACCATCTCACCGTTTTTGCTCTTATTACGAAATTCCACATAATCATCGGCAAATTTTGCCGCTTCCTCATAATATCCGCCCGTACATTTCATTTTGTAAGCAATAAAAAACATAATTGCAACAGACAGAAAATATAAAATACTGCAGATTACGTTTAACGTTGTTGCCCCTAAAAACACCATACGGTAAACGGCTATATTCCACCCAAGAAACGGAATCATCTGAATAACGGGATAATCCACAAATTGAGTAAGCGTTTCCGGTGACATTCCATTTTCTCTGAAATAGAAAACAGCCACGCACACTACCCCTAAAAGAAAAACATAAATACTTCTGCAAATCCACGTTGTCGTTTTGAAAGACATTTTTTCGTTTGCATACAAAAATATAATCAGGCTCATCTCAAAGATCAGTTCCAAAATAAGCATACCAAACGAAGTAAGCAGTGCTTTTGGAAAACTGATTTGAAAAACAACCAATTCTCCGTAAAAAATAATGAGTGTCATAACAAAACTGAACATATAGTTTTTCATTGCTCCCATGAGAAGAATCGCTTTAGGCGATATTGGTGCAGTAAAAATAAAATGTGTGTGGCTCGGTTTAAAAATAATTCCCTTTTTCTTCGCATAAGTAACAAAATTAGTAAAGAAAATAAATGTAGTCCATATTGTCAGCAAAGTAACCAATGCTATATTTTCAGTAAAAATACCTGATATCCTCCATGCAAACGCCCCGCTGCCCAAAATAATGGCATATATAAAAATAACAGCGAGAAACAGATAGGTGGTTGGTTTTTTAACTGCCTTTTTCATAAAGTTAATTCCGCTTCTTTTCGTCACATACCAAAGCGCTTTCATTACTCATCACCGCCTGTCAATTCAAAGAACACATCGTCAATATCTTTTTCCCCCAACTCTTCTTTTGTATATGTTCCGATAATTTTTCCTTTTTCCATTACATACATAATATCCCACAGTTCTTTAACCATCTCCAGCATATGTGTGCTGATTAAAACAGTGACATTATTATCCCGCAATTCCAATACAACTTCTTTTAACTCTTTGATAGCTTTAGGATCTAATCCAACCATAGGTTCATCAAATAAAATTACTTTTGGCTGAAGTGCCAACGCACAACAAATGCTGACTTTCTGCATCATACCTTTCGATAATTCATTCCCCAACTTATCCTGTTTATCCCAAAGTTCAAATCTATCCAATACTTGTTTTATCTCTTCGTCCGTAATCCTGCTTTCATATGCTTTTCGTATGTATTCAATATGCTCTCTTACCGTAAGCGCCTCAAACATCGCCGGAATTTCTGGAACATAAGCAAAAAGTTTCTTTGCCTCCAGCGTTTTTGAGGAAAGTCTTTGAATTCCGATTCCACCTTCATATTTCAAAAGACCTGCGATACTTTTAATAATTGTCGATTTTCCTGCCCCGTTCGGTCCAAGCAAAATACCTACCTTCCCATCAGGGACGGTAAAACTTACGTTATCTACCGCCAAATATTTACCATATCTTTTCCTTAAATTCTGTACCTCCAGCATCTCATTTCCTCCTGTCCGTCACTCAGCAGAAAAGCCAAGTGTATTATCTGTTTGGTACAATAATACACTTGGCTTTTTAAATTGTCAATAAATTTTTATTGCTTTTCCGCAATTTCTCCCTGCTTTTTATATATGGATTTTGCCGGAACATATCCTCTTACCATGGACAGCGGATAAATATTTGTATGGCTTCCCACAACCGTTCCCGGATTTAATACTGAGCCGCAGCCCACTTCAACTTCATCTCCCAATATTGCTCCGAATTTTTTCAACCCGGTCTCTACAATATTTTCTTCTGTTCTTATCGTCACAAGAGTTTTATCAGACTTCACATTTGAAGTGATCGAGCCTGCACCCATATGAGATTTATATCCCAAAATAGAATCTCCGACATAATTGTAATGCGGAACCTGTACTTTATTAAACAAAATTACATTTTTCAATTCTGTTGAATTTCCTACTACCGCACCTTCGCCGACAATTGCATTTCCTCTAATAAATGCGCAGTGACGTACTTCCGCATTTTCTCCAATAATTGCCGGACCGTGAATGTAAGCGGTTGGCGCTATCGTGGCATTTTTAGCAATCCAAATATCCTTATCGCGTTTCTCATATTTCTCTTCATCTAATGTTTCACCGAGTTCTACAATAAATGCACTGATTTTAGGGAGCGCTTCCCACGGATAAGTAACGCTGTTCAGTAAATCTTTTGCAATTGTTTCATTCAAGTTAAATAATTCTTTTACCGTTAATTTTTCCATATTTATTTTCCTTTCTTATAAAATCGTGCAGCCGCATCGTAGCAACTACGCAGTTGATATTGATTATTTAGCCCCAACACTCCATGTGTTCTGCTTTTAATGAAATTTTCTAATTTTACCATATACTCTTCCGAGGTAATCTCTCCCTCCGCTACATATGTAAGCCCCTTTTCCCAACTGGCTGTCAGTTCAGGGTTCAGCAGAGAGCGAATGGAATGTTCTACCACATCAAAAATCATCTCGCCCAGCAATGTAGGAGTAATCATCTGTGTCTTTTTATTCAACGACAAATATTTAATGCTCAACAATTTTTTTAAAATTTCTGCCCTTGTTGCACTCGTACCTATCCCGCTTCCTTTAATCTGCGCTCTCAATTCTTCATCTTCTATCAGTTGTCCCGCATTTTCCATCGCTAAGATAATAGAACCGGAATTATATCTTTTTGGAGGTGAGGTTTCTCCCTCCTTTAGATTCAACGCCTTTATCTCTAAAACCGAACCTTTCTTCAACTGTTGCACAACTGCAAACAAACCGAAATCCGATGTGTTTTCCTCAGATTCAGCGTCCTTTTTCGTCTGTGGGATTCCAACTACTTTTAAATAGCCTTCTTCTGCAAGCACTTTAAAATTAGAGAAAAACTGTTCTTCTCTTATTTTTGTTACAATACTTACCTTCTGATAAACCGCAGGCGGATAAAAAATGCTCAAAAATCTTCTCACAATCGTATCATATATCTGTTTTGAAGTCGATGAGACAGACTGTAAGGCAGATAAGCCCTGACCTGTTGGAATGATTGCGTAGTGGTCTGTTATTTGCTTATCGTTTACATAACGGGTTTTTTCTAAACCTTTGTGGTTTCCAAAACTTAAAATATCACTCAAATAAGGTTTCGCCGTCTCATACTTAGATAGACCGTTTAGATTTTTGGATATTTCTTTTGCAACTGCCGTTGACAATACTCTCGCATCTGTTCTTGGATATGTGACGAGTTTTTTCTCATATAACTCCTGAACAATCCTAAGTGTCTCGTCCGGGCTGATTTTGAATCTTTTGGAGCATTCATTTTGCAATTCCGCAAGATTGTATAAAAGGGGAGGATTTTTCTTCTCCTTCTTCTTCTCAATAGATATCACCTGAGCCGTAAGAGGAGTCTCCTCACTCAAATATGCAATCAATTCTTCCGCCTTTTCTCTGGTTTTAAAGCCATTTTCCTTATATAAATCAAAAGATTCAAAATACTTAGAGCCTTTCACCGCTTTCCATTCCCCGTCAAAACTTTGTTCGTCTAATTTCAATGTACTCAGTACACGATAAAACGGTGTCTTGACAAAGTTACGAATTTCGCGTTCTCTTCTAACTACCATTCCTAAAACACATGTCATAACCCTTCCTACTGAAATAACAGTGAATTTCGTATGCCGATAGTTAGAAATACTGTTACCGTATTTCAAAGTCAGCAGTCGTGAAAAATTAATTCCCATAAGATAATCTTCTTTTGCCCGCAGATATGCGGAGGCTGAAAGATTGTCATACGCCGATAAATCTTTCGCCTCCTTAATTCCTCTTAAAATTTCTTCTTCCGTCTGCGAATCAATCCACACTCTTTTTCTAAGTTTGTTTTTTACCTTATCTCCCGCCATCTGCTCTACAAGCCGATAAATATATTCTCCTTCGCGTCCGGAGTCGGTGCAGACATAAATAGTGTCTACGTCATCACGGGTTAAAATTCCACTGACCGTCTTAAACTGTTTTTGCACTGCCGGAATAATTTCGTATAAAAATTCTTTCGGCAAAAACGGCAGCGTTTCCAACCGCCATCGTTTCATTCCCTCATCATACACTTCCGGATAACTCATTGTAACTAAATGTCCCACACACCATGTAACAACGGCTTCTTCCGATTCCAAATAACCGTCTTTTCTTTTTGTATTTAATTTTAATGCCTTTGCAAATTCCTGTGCCACACTCGGTTTTTCTGCTATATATACTGCTTTTCCCATAAAATTACTCTACACCAAACTTAAATACTGTGATGGTTCTGTAATTTTCTCCGGCAGGACAAAGAGGACTTTTGAAATTGTCTTTATTAATCGCATCAGGAAAATACTGTGTTTCAAAGCAGACTCCGTGACGCACATCATAAACCGCCCCATTTTTCCCGATTTCATTTTCAACAAAATTTCCTGTATATAATTGCATTCCGGGTAAGTCCGTATACACTTCCATGACAATTCCGCTTTCATTTGAAGACATTTCAGCCACCTTATCGAATTTACCGTTATTTTCCAATACCCAGTTATGGTCATAGCCTCTACCGAAAATAAGTGGTTCATACTGTTCCTCTATATCTCGTCCCAGTGGTTTTTTCACACGGAAATCCATAGGTGTATCTTCAACTGCAACAATTTCCCCTGTCGGAATGGACTGTATATCTGTTTTCGTAAAGTATTCAGCGGCAATTCCCACTTCCTGATTCATGGCACTTCCTGAATCATGCCCGTTCAAATTGAAGTAACTGTGGTTTGTCATGTTGATAATCGTATCTTCACTCGGAACACTGTAATATTCTATTTTAATCTCATTATTTTCTGTAAGCGTATATTTTACTTCCATATCCAGCGCTCCCGGGAATCCCTGATCGCCGCCCCTGCTGTGCAAAGTAAATGTAATACTCTCATAATTTTTTGAACGGACTTCCCACATTCTTTTGTTATAGAAATCTGTTCCGCTGTGCAAGTTGTTGCTGTAATCATTTTTTTCCAAATAATATGTCTTGCCGTTAATGGTAAATTTTGCTCCTCCTATACGATTTGCACATCTTCCTACACTCGCACCAAAAAACAGCGTTCCATTTTCATATCCCGTAACATTGTCATATCCTAAGACAACGTCTAAATACTCATCATTTTTATCCGGAACCATAACCTTCACTAATGTTGCCCCGAAATCCGTAACGGAAATACTCATTCCCGATTTATTTGTAATTGTATATAAAGTTGCCTCTTTTCCTTTTGAAGTCACACCAAAACTTCCAGAAATCATACCCATTATTCATCTCTCCTTTTACTTTAATTATTTTGCCTGAATATAACCTTGCGCAGTTAATGTCTCTGCACAAAGAATTGCTCCCCCTGCTGCCCCTCTGACTGTGTTGTGTGACAGCCCTACGAATTTAAAATCATACACCGTATCTTCTCTCAGTCTTCCAACAGAAATACCCATACCATTTTCAAAATCTACGTCCAGTTTTACCTGAGGGCGGTTCTCTTCTTTCAAATATTGAATAAACTGTTTTGGTGCACTTGGAAGGTGCAGTTCCTGTGGAGTACCTTTAAAACTTAATAATCTGTCAATCAACTGCTCTTTTGTCGGTTTCTTTGCAAATTTTACAAACACGGCAGAAGTATGTCCGTTTAAAACCGGGACACGGATACATTGTGTTGTAATTACAGGCATCTGCGCCTTTACAATCTCTCCTTCAACTACTTTACCCCAGATTTTCAGAGGCTCCTGCTCACTTTTTTCTTCTTCCCCACCGATAAACGGAATAATATTTTCTATCATTTCAGGCCACTCTCTAAAAGTTTTACCCGCTCCCGAAATTGCCTGGTATGTTGTTGCAACAACCTCTGTCGGTTCAAACTCTTTCCATGCGGTGAGAACAGGCGCATAACTTTGGATAGAACAGTTTGGTTTTACTGCAACAAAACCTCTTGTTGTGCCGAGCCTTTTCTTCTGCGATTCAATCACTTTAAAATGCTCCGAATTTATCTCTGGAATTACCATAGGCACGTCCTTTGTCCAGCGGTGTGCGCTGTTGTTAGAAACAACAGGTGTCTCCGCCTTTGCATAAGCATCTTCTATATCTCTTATTTCCTCTTTCTTCATGTCAACCGCACTGAAAACAAAATCCACCTGCGCCGCAATGTTCTCTACCTCATGCACATTCATCACTGTGAGATGTTTCACTTTTTCAGGAATGGGCGTATCCATTTTCCATCGGTTTCCAACCGCTTCCTCATATGTTTTCCCTGCTGATTTAGGGCTTGCCGCTACTACCGTCACCTTATACCACGGGTGATTTTCAAGCAAAGAAATAAACCGCTGTCCAACCATACCTGTTGCCCCCAAAATTCCTACTCTTAATTTCTCTGTCATCTTTTCATTCCTCA
The DNA here is from genome assembly GCA_902381685.1 of Lachnospiraceae bacterium. Taxonomy (GTDB): domain Bacteria; phylum Bacillota; class Clostridia; order Lachnospirales; family Lachnospiraceae; genus Faecalimonas. Next base: position 1,109,828 of record LR698958.1, read on the forward strand.
TTTCCTATCGTCTTTTGTTGTCGTTTATCTTTCTCTCCTGCATAGAATATACGCAGCCGCAATAATCCTGCCGATAAAGATCATATTCTTTTGAAAGTTCAATTGAACGTTTGTATCCGTTTTTCTTTTTAAAATCAGACTGTAAATATTCCACCCCATATTTTCTTCCCAGCATAGTGCCGATTTCGTTTAATTTGTCTGCATTTTTCATCGGACTGATGCTGAGTGTAGTCGTAAAATAATCAAATTCACCCTCCCTGGCAAGTCTTGCAGTTTCTTCCAATCTGAGAGCGTAACACTTAAAGCAGCGTTCCTTCCCCTCTTTTAAATGTTCCAACCCCTTTGCCATTTCATAGAATTTCTCTTTGTCATAATTTCCTGCAATAAACGATACCGGATATTTCATTTCCCCGATAAGTGTCTGCTGCTCTAAAATACGCTTTGTATATTCACTTTCCGGGAAGATATTCGGATTATAATAAAATACCGTAATTTCAAAATGCTTTGATAAATATTCCAGTACATAACTGCTGCACGGTGCACAGCAACTATGCAATAACAGTCTTGGAGTTCGTCCTTCTTTCTCCAATTTTACCAGTAATTTTTCCAATTCTTTTTGATAGTTCATTGTCTTTCTCCATAAATACTTTATTTTATAGATTATACTCTTTCTCCTCACTGCAATCAAGCACTCATTTTGAAATCTCACATAAACTACTATATACGGAAAATGGAGGTTTTTATGGAAAATATATTAGAAATTAAAAATCTGAGTTATACTTATCACACTTTGGAGGGGGAAACACCGGCATTGGATAATATTTCATTTGCCTTAAAGGAAGGAGAATTTTTATCTGTTGTAGGCCCGTCAGGGTGCGGCAAATCCACCCTTCTCTCTATTATCTGCGGATTGCTGACACCTGATGCTCCTTCCGTTTTCTTTCAGGGAAAATCACTTAAAGAAAACAGTGACAAAATAGGTTATATGCTTCAACACGACCACCTTTTTGAATGGCGTACAATCTATCAGAACGTCCTGTTAGGATTGGAAATTCAACACAAACTCTCCGTGAGGACAAAAGAAAAAGCAAAAAAACTGCTTGAGACTTACGGTCTGAAGGAATTTTCCAACGCAAGACCATCAGAATTATCCGGAGGTATGCGCCAGCGCGCCGCTCTTGTCCGCACTCTTGTTTTAGATCCTGAACTTCTTCTCCTAGATGAACCTTTTTCTGCACTGGACTATCAAACAAGATTAAAAGTAGGTGATGACATTGGACAGATTATCCGAAAAGAGAAAAAAACTGCCATTTTGGTCACGCACGATTTGTCCGAAGCAATTAGTTTAGGGGACAGAGTTCTTGTTTTATCAAAACGTCCCGCCACCATTCAAAAGACAGTTGAACTTCGTTTTAATTTAGAAAACGACACGCCTCTTCAGAGAAGAAACACGCCTGAATTTAAAGATTATTTTAATTTAGTATGGAAGGAGTTAAATAAAAATGAATGACATCTCTACCGCACAAATGCTTTATTTAAAAAAGCAAAAAAGGCATAAATATATTGTCTCTTTTTCCCGTGTACTCATTTTAATACTTTTCCTGCTTTTATGGGAATTTACCGCGCACTATGAAATCATTGATTCTTTTGTCTTTAGCAGCCCGTCAAAAATCGTAAAATGTTTTTGGTCAATGGTTTTGGATAAAAGTATTTTTTCTCATATTGGCATTACGCTTTATGAGACAATTTTCAGTTTTCTTTTCGTTATTTTTTTCAGTATACTGATTGCCATTTTGCTATGGTCCAGCCAAAAGTTATCAGATATTACCGAGCCTTATCTTGTTGTTTTAAACAGTCTTCCAAAATCGGCTCTCGCACCGCTTTTGATTGTATGGCTTGGGGCAAATCCAACAACCATTATTGTCTGTGGAATGTCCATAGCCATTTTCGGAAGTATTTTAAATTTATATACAAATTTTGTTCATGTGGACGAGGAAGAAATAAAACTTATCTATACTTTACACGGAAACCGATTTCATGTTTTAACAAAAGTTGTTTTGCCAAGTTCTGTTCCCGCTATTATGAACATGATGAAAGTAAATATAGGACTTTGCCTTGTGGGTGTTGTAATTGGCGAATTTCTGGCGGCAAAAAGCGGATTAGGATATCTTATTATCTACTCCAGTCAGGTCTTTAAAATGGATTGGCTTCTTATGTCCATCGTTCTTCTCTGCATCATGGCAATGGTACTTTACACATTTATTTCCTTCATTCAAAGGCAGTATCAAAAAAGACTGTAAATTATAAACAGTTGCGGAAAACCGCAACTGCATTACATATCTGTTTTATTCTTCTTTTGCCCATTCATAGGAATATTTTACGGCCTTATTCCAGCCTTTAATTCTCTTTTCTCTTTCTTCCTCCGTAATCTCCGGTACAAAACTTTCGTCTTTCTGCCAGTTTTTAACAACATCTTCTTTATCTGCCCAATAACTCACGGCAAGACCTGCAAGATACGCCGCTCCCATCGCTGTCGTCTCCACACATCTCGGGCGGATTACAGGCGCATTCATAATATCTGCCTGTACCTGCATCAGAAAATTATTGGCGCTTGCTCCACCGTCTACTTTAAGGGCAGGAATGGAGATTCCCGAGTCTGCTTTCATTGCTTCCAACACCTCATGCACCTGATAAGCGAGAGATTCCAATGTCGCCCGTATAATATGATAGCGATTTACTCCTCTTGTAATTCCAACAATTGTTCCTCTTGCGTACTGATCCCAGTGGGGCGCTCCAAGCCCTGTAAAGGCGGGAACAACATAGCAGCCGTTTGTATCCTTTACCTTTTGTGCCATACTTTCAGATTCTTTCGCTGAATCAATCAGTTTCATTTCATCTCGCAGCCATTGAATCGCGGCGCCCGCCACAAAAATAGACCCTTCCAAAGCATAATTTACTTTTCCGTCTAATCCCCACGCGATTGTTGTGACTAACCCGTGATTGGAAAATACCGGTTCCTCACCTGTGTTCATTAAAAGAAAACACCCTGTCCCATAAGTATTTTTTGCTTCACCCTTCTGAAAACAGGTTTGCCCAAACAATGCTGCCTGTTGGTCTCCCGCCGCACCGGCAATGGCTATCTCGTCTCCAAAAAACGATGAATCCGTCATACCATACACGCAACTTGACGGTTTTACTTCCGGAAGCATCTTTTTAGGAATCTGTAATTTTTCCAATATTTCATCGTCCCACTCTAATGTATTGATATTAAACAACATTGTTCTGGAAGCATTTGAGTAATCTGTAACGTGTACTTTCCCTTTCGTTAATTTCCAAATAAGCCACGTTTCTACCGTTCCAAATAAAAGTCTGCCTTCCTCCGCTTTTTCTCTCGCGCCCTTCACATTATCCAGAAGCCATTTTACCTTTGTGGCAGAAAAGTAAGCATCAATAACAAGCCCTGTCTTTCTGCGGAAAAATTCCGTCATGCCATCTTCTTTTAATTTGTCACAGTAATCCGAAGTTCTTCTGCACTGCCATACAATTGCATTGTATATGGGCTCTCCTGTTTCCTTGTCCCACACAATTGCCGTTTCTCTCTGATTCGTAATTCCTATTGCCGCAATATCCTTTGCGGAAGCACCGATTTTATTCATAGCCTCCACCGCCACGCCTAACTGGGTAGACCAAATTTCATTGGCATCATGCTCCACCCAGCCCGGTTGTGTAAAATATTGTGTGAATTCTTTCTGTGCCGCGCTGCACATTTCTCCTTTTTCATTAAATAAAATACATCGATTGCTCGTTGTCCCGGCATCAAGCGCCATAATATATTTTCCCATACATATCTCCTCTGTTTATGGGGAAATTGCCTCTACAATCAGATGAAATCCGTTCACCTTTGAAATAATAACATTTTGGCCTTTTTTAATTTTATCATGAGTGACTCGCACTTTCTGAACTTCGCCGTCAATATTTGCCTTTCCTCTGTAGTCAATGTCTGTTATTGCAATCCCCGTCTTATATAAATACCGGTCTGTTTTCTTCGCCTGACACTTTCCAATCATATCCCGCTCAAAGTAAACAACCAATCCTATTATAACGGATAATATAAGCCATTGCCAATATTCCTCTGAGAAAAATGCAATTCCCGCCGCACAGATTGCATATGAATTCATTGTAGAGCCACCACTCTGATTCTTAAAATAATAGAAAGAAAGGTTCGCCCATTTTTCAGATGCCGCTGCGATAACTCCTCCCAACATTAATATTACTCCTACTATTTTTATCATAACCGTGTATGTATCTAATGTTCTCAGGCACCAAATCAAAGCGAGACCTAACAGTGAAAATATAGAATAATAAATCATATTTTTCTTTTCCGAAGTCAAATTATAAATTGTTGCGAATGCATCGCCCACCTCTTTAGGACTTCCCATGGACAAAATTGCCTGCTCCAGAGCCGCTTTTTCGTCCATGCCTTCTTCCATATATGCTTCTTTTTGCTCTTCGATATGACCTTTGATTTCTTCTGCTACCGCCAACTTTACTTCCTGACTTTGAATCGGCTTAATCAGACTTTCAATATAATTATGCAGTTCCATAACAGGTCCCTCCAATAATCTGTGTCACAGCCTTAGAATATTCATTCCATTCCCTTTTCTTTGTTGCAAGTTGTTTTCTGCCTTCTTCCGTAATCTGATAATATTTTCTCTTTTTTCCCTCCGCTTCCTGCTCATACGATGCAAGTAGTTTTTTCAATTCCATGGAATGCAGCAGAGGGTAAAGAGTTCCTGCCTTTAACTCAAACACATTCTCAGAACGTTCCCTCAACGTTTCCATGATTTCGTAGCCATACATATCTTTCTCGCTCAACAGTTGCAAAAGCAGCATAATATTATTTCCTGACAAACTGCTCTTCTCCGCCATATCTGTTCCTCCTTTCATATGTAGATTATCTATATACGAATCATATATCGAACATCTATATATGTCAATACTTTTTCGCCATAAATTTCAAAATATAATAACGACAAAAAAAGCCACAGACTATATCTGTGACTTTCTCCTATTCAAGCTGAAAATCGGACTTGAACCGACGACCCCTTCATTACGAGTGAAGTGCTCTACCAACTGAGCTATTTCAGCATCTGGCTGCGCTTAACGCAGCCACAAATAATATTATATACGATTTTCAGAATTTTGCAACTGTTTTTTTTCTTCATTTTCTTTCATATGGAGTGTAATCTGCTGATATGGGATTTCAATATGATTTTCATCTAAAGCCAACTTAATTTCTTCCAGCAATCTCCATCTTGTCGGCCAGTATTCTTCCGTTTTAACCCATGCACGTGTTCCAATAACAACAGAACTTGCGCCCAACTGATCTACAAACACTAAAATTTCTTCATCTTTCAGAATACTTCCATCTGCTTTCAGAAGACCTTCAATAATCTCTTTCGCTTTTCGCAAATCAGCTTCATAAGCAATATCGATGCTTAAATCCAACCTTCTGACGTCCTTTGCCGTCACGTTTGTCAAACTCGTGTTTGCCAGTGTTCCGTTTGGAATAACAATCGTTTTGTTATCAACTGTTGACAATTTTGTATAGAAAATCTGTATTTCCTTTACCGTACCTTCATTCTTCTGACTGTCTTCTATGATGTAATCTCCTACCACAAAAGGTTTTAATAAAAGAATCAAAACACCTCCCGCAAAGTTAGATAAACTCCCCTGCAGGGCAAGACCGATCGCCACACCTCCTGATGCCAGCAATGCCGCAACAGACGCCGTATCTACACCAAACTTCGCTGCGATAGAAAAAATCAGCAGTGCATACAGAACAACTTTTACCATCGAATCAATAAACTGCTGCACTCCTTTATCCGCGCTTGAGCGCTCAAAAGAGCGTTTTATAAGTTTACGGATAATTTTAATTACTTTTCTTCCGATAAAGAAGAAAATAATAGCCAAAAGCACTTTCACTCCAAAGCCTATCAGTGCCGGAATATTGTCATTAATATATTGTGCGAATTTCCCCATTTCCTTTGCGGCTTCACTCGTCACTTCTGTTACTTCTTTTGTCACTTCCCCATTTGCCGTTTTTTCTAATAATATCATTCTTACCTCCTTATCGAATAGTTAAAAATGCCGCTAAGTTTCCTCTTCGCCCACATGATGCGCGATGAGAGAAAAACACTTCGTCATTGCAGCAGGTACACACATTTGACACAGCCATATGTTCTTTTTGAATTCCCGCCTCCAAAAAAACATATTCATTTGCCTTCCAAAGATTTAGTTGATACTTTCCGTTTTCTTTGCGATAGAACAAGTCTCTCCATTGTTCCCCGTCAAACGCTTTCTTAAATTCCTCAATCACATCTTCGCTTACCTCATAACAGTCCTGACAGATAGAAGGCCCTATTGCCGCGAGAATATCCTTTGGATTTGAGCCGTACTCTTCCTGCATTTTCTCAACTGTACTCTTCCCTATCTTGCCAACTGTTCCCCTCCAGCCGGAATGACTGAGTCCGATTACTCTTTTCACCGGATCAACAAAAAACAGCGGGACGCAGTCTGCATAAAACGTTGTGAGGCAGATGCCCGGAATATTGGTTACAAGACCGTCCACGTCATCGTAATCTAACGGTTTTATAAGTCCCTTTCCTCTGTCCTCTTCTGTGACAACACGGACATTTGTCGTGTGCGTCTGATTTGAAAAAACAATATTCTCCTCCTGTACTTCCAATGCGGCCGACATTCTTCTAAAGTTCTCCCGTACGTCCTCTTCCCTGTCTCCTCTGGAAAAACTAAAATTCATTGTACTGCATACCCCTTTGCTCACTCCGCCCAATCGGGTAGAAAATCCATGTTTAACCATTTTGGTCTCTTCAAACAACGGGTAAGTCAAATAATACACACCATTTTTCTCATTTTCCTGAAATATTTTCTCTTTGTTTTTATATATAATATTCATTTTCTCACCTATGAAATGTAATCAAACGCATTTTTTATTATTTCTATCTTTTCTCCGGTAATGCCAATAACATCAAATCGGCAGGCTGTATCGGTTATCTGATGTTTTGTCATATAATATAATGCCGCTCTGCATATTTTTTTCTGTTTGCTGACTGTTACTGCCTCAAAAGGTGTTCCTTTTTGATTATCGGAACGGTATTTCACTTCACAAAATACAAGCGTTTTACCGTCACAGGCAACAATATCAATCTCTCCCATTCTGCACTGAAAATTATATTCTATAATGGAGTAACCTATTTTCTTCAAATACTCTCCCGCCTGCTTTTCAAAGGCACTCCCTATTTCTCTCTTATTACTTTTCATCATTTATATAAAGTTTTTGATAAATGTTTTGCGGTGGATCAGTGTGGCACCATTTTCTTTCAATGCCTGAATATGTGCCGCAGAACCGTACCCTTTGTTACTCGCAAAGTCATATCCCGGAATTACTTTATCGTATTCTTTCATCAGTCTATCCCTTGTCACCTTAGCAATAATGCTGGCGGCTGCAATGGATACGCTTTTGGCATCACCTTTGATAATCGGTATTTGCCGTATATTTACAGACGGTATGGTGACTGCATCATTTAAAAGTAATGTAGGTTGTACTTTCAAATTGTCGATTGCCATTCTCATCGCCTCGTAAGTTGCCTGCAAGATATTAATTTCATCAATTCTCGCCGGACTTACAATGCCAATCCCTGCCGCAACTGCCCTCTCCATAATAATATCATACAGTTCTTCCCTTTTTTTCTCTGAAAGTTTTTTTGAGTCATTCAAATATAAAATCATCTCATCTTTCGGAAGAATAACCGCACCTGCAACAACCGGCCCCGCCAGGGGACCGCGTCCCACTTCATCTATCCCGCAAATATATTCCTCCATGCAGTTTTCCTGCTCATAGCGGCTCATCTCTTCGATTCTTTTTATCTCCGCCTGCAGTTTTTCTTCTTTCTTTTTATATTTAGCAATCAGGCTGACAACACCTGTTCTGCTATCCCGGGCATATTGCTCATATAATAACGGTAACTTTTCTTTGTCAGCCTGCTCAAATTCATGTTTAATTTCACTAATACTTTTATTCATGGGAAACTACTCCTATCCTGTCAAGAGGCCAAATCCTTACCCATGCTCTCCCCAGCAAATCTTTTCTTTTCAGCACACCGACATTTGGCACTCTGCTGTCAGAACTGTGATTTCTGTTATCTCCCAGCACAAAATATTCATCTTCTCCAAGTGTAATCGGTTCCTCTGCAATTCCCGAATCCTGCATAACTTCTGCACCGTAGTCCTTTTTTAACTTTTCTCCATTGATATACACATAGCCGTCTATAATCTGTACTGTTTCTCCGGGAAGACCGATAATTCTTTTAATATAATATGTATCTTCCTCATATTTGTATGGAAATACAACGATTTCATATCGTTTCGGATCCCTAAAACGATATGTCAATTTATCCACTAAAAGATTATCACCGTCATGTAATGTCGGCTGCATAGACTGCCCGCTTACCCTTGTGCGGACTCCCACATAAGTAATAATGAGATAGGTAAATAACAGGATAATCCCAATATAAATTACCCAATCCAGTATCTCTTTAAAAATGCTCTTTGATTTTTCCTTATCTTCCATACCCTATTTCTATTCCCCTTTATTCATAGTCTTCCGGAAATTCAAGTGTAATTTTTCCCAGTCTTCCATTTCTGAAATCATCTGTCAGAATCATTGCTACCTTTTCCATATCCAATTCATTTCCTCTCAACAGGCAATGTCTGTTCTTGGCAATTTCCATAAGACATGCATATGAATCTTCCTGCTCTTCTATTCCGTATTTTTCTGCTAAAACACCTGTATAATGTGCATTTAAAAACTTTATCAACTCTCCTGCCAATTCTTCCGTATTTAAAATCTCATCTTTAATTGAACCGATAAATGCCAATTTCAACCCGACCTGCTGATCTTCAAACTTAGGCCATAAAATTCCCGGTGTATCAAGCAATTCAACATTCTTATTCAGGCGAATCCACTGCTTCCCTTTTGTCACACCCGGTTTATTTCCCGTCTTCGCACAGGCTTTTCCTGCCAATGCATTGATGAAAGTTGATTTTCCCACATTTGGTATACCGACAACCATCGCCCTGACCGGACGGTTTAAGATACCTCTTTTTCTGTCTCGCTCAATCTTTTCCTTACATGCTTCCTGAATTACCCCTTGAATCGATTTAATTCCCCCGCCTTTTTTCGAGTTCACTTTCACGACAGAATATCCCTTCCCACGAAAATATTCTGCCCAGGCATCTGTCTGTCTGTCTTCTGCCAAATCCGATTTATTTAGCAAAATAAGTCTCGCTTTATTTTTCCCCAGTTCATCTATATCTGGATTTCTGCTGCTCATCGGAATTCTTGCATCTACAAGTTCAATTACCAAATCAATCAATTTTATATTTTCCTGCATCATGCGCTTTGCTTTCGTCATGTGCCCCGGATACCATTGAAAATGCATACTATTTCTCCTCTATATGTTGAAAAAGGGACAAGATACACTATTGTATTTGCCCCTCTCTCTCATTTACTATTTTACTAATTCTTTTACTTTCGCTCTCTTACCAACGCGTTCTCTTAAGTAGTTCAATTTAGCTCTTCTTACTTTACCTCTTCTTACTACTTCAACTCTCTCTACGTTTGGTGAGTGTAATGGCCATGTTTTTTCAACGCCGATTCCGTTAGAATTCTTTCTTACTGTAAATGTTGCTCTAGTGCTTCCACCCTGTTTCTTTAATACAGTACCTTCAAAAATCTGAATTCTTTCACGGTTACCTTCTTTGATTTTACCGTAAACTTTTACAGTATCACCTACGTTAAATTCAGGCACTTCTGCTTTTAACTGTTCTGCTTCAATTTTCTTAATAATATCGTTCATCTTGTGTGACCTCCTTATAATTTGGACGTTCTTAATACAACTTTTGTATCAGAGGACCATCTCTGTTCTTCTCACAACGTCAGTAGTGTATCACATTTCTTAACTGTTTGCAAGCATTTTCTTTTCTTTTTCCGTTAATTCCGCTTTCTCCAACAAATCCGGTCTCGCTTTTGCCGTTCGGAGAACGGATTGTTCACGTCTCCATTTTTCTATATTGGCATGATGTCCTGACAATAAAATCTCCGGCACTTTTTTCCCCCGCCATTCTTCCGGACGTGTATACTGGGGATATTCCAAAAGGTTATCCTGAAACGTCTCAAATTCAGCCGACACATTATTGTGCAAAACTCCCGGTATCAGTCTTGAAATAGCGTCTATCATAACCATAGACGGCAGTTCCCCGCCCGTCAGCACATAGTCGCCTATGGAAACGTAATCCGTTACAATTTCCTCTAAAACCCTCTCATCTATCCCCTCATAATGGCCGCATAAAAATACCAGTTCCTCTTCATTCGCAAACTCTTCCGCCATTTCCTGCGAAAATGTTTGTCCCTGAGGGGAAAGATAGATAACTCTCGGCGCTTTTTTACATTTTTCTTCGACAGATTTATATGCAAGATAGACAGGTTCCGCCTGCATTAACATTCCTGCACCACCGCCATATGTATAATCATCTACGCGATTATGCTTATTAACCGCAAAATCTCTTATATTCACCGCCTCAATTGTCAGAAGATTATTTGCAATCGCTCTTCCGATAATACTTGTATTCAATCCGTCCATAACCATGTCCGGAAATAAAGTTAATATATGAAAGTTCATTTTTATACCAATCCTTCTAGCAAATGAATCACCATTTTACTTTTTTCAATATCTACGTTTAAAATACACTGCCTGATTGCAGGAACCAAAACTTCTCCGTGTTTCTCGGAAGAAATGACATACACATCATTTGCCCCTGTTTCAATGACGTCTTTTAATACTCCGAAGAATTCGTCCTCCTCTGTATATACATTCATTCCTATCATATCCGCAATAAAATATTCGTTCTTTTTTAATTTTACCGCATGTTCTCTATCCACAAAAAGGCTTTTGCCTTTATATTTTTCAATATCATTTATATTGTCTATTCCTTTAAATTTCAGAATTGCAAACTGCTTGAAAAATTTCACACCCTGCACTTCCAAAACCATCTTTTCTCTTCCCGTATCAAGGATAACCTGTTTTAATTTTTTGAAACGATTTATATCATCTGTTGTCGGGAAAACTTTTACCTCTCCCCTTACACCATGTGTAGAAGATATAATTCCAACTTGTAATAACTGTTCCATACGTTCTCCTTTTATCTGCACCAAAGTTGCAAATAGACATCGCTTATGCGATGTCTACTACTACTTTCTTGTCTTCTTTTGCAGCTGCTGCTTTTACAACAGAACGAATTGCTTTTGCAATACGACCTTGTTTTCCAATCACTTTACCCATGTCAGCATCTGCCACGCGTACTTCGATTACAATTGTCTTTCCTTCTGTTTTTTCTGTAACAACAACACTGTCAGGGTCATCTACCAATGCTTTCGCAATTACTTCTACTAATTCTCTCATTACGCGTACCTCCGCGAGTCAGATTATTTTTCAATTCCTGCTGCTTTAAAGATTTTTCCAACTGTTTCTGTAGGCTGTGCACCGTTCTGTAACCATTTTTTAGCGGCTTCTTCGTCTACTTTGAATACACTTGGGTTTTGGTTTGGATCATATGTTCCGATTTCATCGATAAATCTACCATCTCTTGGTGATCTAGCGTCTGCTACTACGATACGATAAAAAGGAGCTTTTTTCTGTCCCATTCTTTTTAATCTAATTTTTACTGCCATTTCATTCACCTCTTCTTAAAATTCTTTTATCTATGTGTTAAAAAGGAAATCTGAATTTACCTTTCTTACCACCTTTGCCACCCATCAGTCCCGGAATCTGTTTCATCATTTTTTTAGACTGTTCAAACTGTTTTACCAGTCTGTTCACTTCACTTATATCCACACCTGCACCTTTTGCAATTCTGTGCTTTCTCGACGGATTTAAAATATCCGGATTCTGACGTTCTTTTACTGTCATTGAGTAAATAATCGCCTCAATTCTAGCCATTTTCTTCTCATTCTCTTCGGAATCCAAGTCTTTCAACTGATTTCCCTTCACTCCCGGCATCATACTCAATATGCTTGAAAGCCCGCCCATATTTCTCATCTGTTTCATACTTTCTAAGTAATCCTCAAAATCAAACTGAGCTTTTTTCATTTTCTGAGCCATCTGTTTTGCTTTGTCTTCATCAATCTCAGCACTTGCCTTTTCGATGAGACTAAGCACATCGCCCATTCCTAAAATACGCGAAGCCATTCTGTCAGGATAAAACTGTTCTAAATCCGATAATTTTTCTCCCATACCGACATAAAAAATCGGTTTTCCGGTTACTGCTCGAATAGATAAAGCCGCACCGCCTCGGGTATCACCGTCCAATTTCGTAACGATTACGCCGTCAATTCCAATCTTGTCATTGAACGTCCCCGCTACATTTACAGCGTCCTGTCCCGTCATGGCATCTACCACTAATATCGTCTGATGTACGGTAACTGCTTCTTTGATTTGCTGCAGTTCTTCCATCATCTCTTCATCAACATGAAGACGACCTGCCGTATCCAAAATCACGATGTTATTGCCATTTTTTGCCGCATGTTCCAATGCTGCTTTTGCGATATTCACAGGTTTATGGTTCTCACCCATTGTAAAAACTTCAACACCCTGTTTCTCGCCATTTACCTGCAACTGTTTAATTGCCGCAGGACGATATACATCACAGGCAACAAGCAGTGGTTTCTTCCCTTTAAGTTTAAACTTTCCTGCAAGTTTTGCTGTTGTCGTCGTCTTACCTGCACCCTGAAGACCTGCCATCATAATAACCGTTGTGGCCTGCCCGGGTTCTAATTTAATCTCTGTTGTCTCGGAACCCATAAGTTTTACAAGTTCTTCATTTACAATTTTGATTACCATCTGTCCAGGATTCAACCCGCTCATTACGTCCTGTCCAACCGCACGTTCCTGAACGTCTTTTATAAATCCTTTGACTACTTTGAAGTTTACGTCCGCCTCTAAAAGAGCCATTTTAACCTCTCGCAATGCCGTCTTTACGTCATCTTCCGTCAGGCGTCCTTTACTTCTTAAGTTTTTAAATACATTCTGTAGTTTCTCTGTTAAACTGTCAAACGCCATACTATAACTCCTCCAGGATTTCTGTTGATATTTTCTTAATATTGTCTATCAACATTCCCATCTCTGTCTGTTCTGCTTCCAAAACTTCATTAATCTGATGAACCTTTTCCTTTATCGCCAAAAACTTCTCTACTAAATGTAGTTTCGCTTCATAGCCGGCTAACGTCTTATTGCACCGCTTTATCAAGTCATGAACACCCTGCCTGCTGATTCCTTCGCTTGATGCAATCTCACTCAAAGATAAATCTTCCAATATAAACTGTTCATAAATATTCTTTTGATGTTCATTCAGCAATTCACCGTAAAAATCATACAATAAAGCCTGCTCTAAAATGTTATTCATTTTCATCACCTTTAGTATAATACATTATATTCAAATTGGTGTCAAGTATTTTTTCTTGACACTTTATTTTACTGACAGCAGTTTTTTTATGTTGAGTTCTCCCCACCCCTGCTGGTTTTTGCATTTACCTAAATCTACACAGGTCTGACGCAGTCTTAATTTCACTTCCACATTTGTCATTTCGGGATATTTTGACAAAAGTAATGCCACTGCTCCCGATACAACAGGCGTCGCCATAGACGTTCCGCTTTTATGCGTATACGCCCTTCCTTTTTTTCCATATCTGCTATTGCAGGAATAAATTTTTGATCCCGGTGCTACCAAATCCGGTTTCATAACACATTCCTCCGTAGGCCCTCTCCCTGAATAGTCCTGAAGAGGTCCCTCTATAGTAAAAAGTTCTATTCCATCATCGGAAGCGCCTACGGTAATTACCTTTTTGCTTACTCCCGGAACTGTGATGCTCTGTCTTTTTGGTCCATAATTACCTGCCGCAACTACAACGACCATTCCTCTGTTCCACAATTCTTCTACCGCTGTGAGCAATTTTTCTTCCTCGGCTTTTTCCGTATTGGGAAGTGTTCCGACAGAAATATTTACTACTCTTATGTTATATTTTTCGCTATTTTGTAATATCCATTTAATCCCTTCTATAACATAAGTAATTTCCCCATTCCCTCTTTTATCCAACACTTTTAATGGAATCAGATTACATTTTGGCGCAATTCCGCTGTAAACACCATCGGATAATTTTCCGCTTCCACCTATAATGCCCGCAATGTGTGTCCCATGACCATTATCATCATAGAGCATTTCCTGCTTGTTTACAAAATCTTTAAAATAAGTAATTCTGCTGTCAAAATCAGGGTGCAGTGCAATACCTGTATCCAATACGGCAACCCCTATCCCTTCGCCTTCCACTCTGTAACTTTTCGTATCTTCACACCAATAGGAAACCTTCTCTTTTACCTGTTCCATTTTTATTACCCTTTTTGTTTAATTTATTCATGTACACGCAGTTTTGCAATAAAAGAAAAATATTTTCATTCTTTTTTTCTTTTTAAGAAACATAAATAACCCCTCTCACATATCATAACATTGTAAATAAACAATTTATGGAGGCTTTAATATGAGCGATTTAAGTGCAACAAACTGTGGCTGTGGCTGTAACGAAGGAAGAGAATGTGGATTTAACAACAATTCATGCCTGTGGATTATCCTTCTTTTATTCTTCTGTGGCGGAAATAATGGCTGTGGTAATTTTAACAACGGCGGAAATGACTGCTGTCTTTTAATCTTATTACTTTTATTCTGCTGTGGCGGTAACGGATTCGGAAACAACAATGGCGGTTGTGGCTGCTGTTAATGATTTCTGGCAGAAAATCGGGGAATTCATGATGAATTCCCCTGCTTTCTATAAACTATCTAAAACTCTTCTCGCCTTGCGAACGCGCTCCTCACTCGTTCTCCATATCTCATACTCACTCATGGAAGCCAATCCCATATTTACGTCCGGATTTCTATATTGCATCTCACTTTCCAGAGAGAGTTTTCCTGACATATGATATGATGTTGCATTTGTTTCTCTATAAAGAGACTCGATTACGCTTCCGTCAACACCGCCTCCAACAAGAATTTCAATTTTATTTTCACTTTTCTCCACCAACTGTTTCAAAAGTTCTGTGCCTTCTGCCGCACAATTCTTCTGCCCCGACGTCAGTATTGTATCAATTCCAAGTTCTTTTGCCTGTTCTAATGTTTCCAGCGGATTTTTACACATATCAAATGCTCTGTGTAAAGTCACTTTCATTTCTCCCGCCTCTTCCATAAGTTCTTTCATCTGATTCATATTCAGATTCCCGTCCGGTGTAAGACTTCCGATAACAACTCCGTCTGCTCCTAACTGTCGAAACATTCTCACTTCTTCTTTTAATATTTCATGCTCATACTCCGTATAACAGAAATCACCAAATCTGGTTCTCAGCAATGTTCTGATTGGTATATTCACCGTTTCTCTTATCTTCTGAAACAGTGCTTTTGACGGCGATAACCCGCCGATAACCAATCCACTGCACAATTCTATTCTGTCTGCCCCTCCCGCTTTTGCTGCCACGGCAGATTCCACTGAATCTACACAACATTCTAATACGCTTTTCATACTGTCCTCCTTGCTTCCAAAGTAAAAAGAATAAGGAAATGCTATCCTGCATTTCCTTATTCTCCGGTTATGTATTTTCCCTAATTATGGGAATTATTTACATAATAATTTGAATTCATCTGCAACGTGCTGTACCTGTGTTCCGATGATTACCTGTACGCTTGTTTTTCCAGGACGGATTACACCTGCAACACCTGCTGTTTTAATTTTCTTTTCGTTTACTAAAGTATTGTCTTTAACTTCAAGACGAAGTCTTGTAATACAGTTATCAATAGAAGTAACGTTTTCTTTTCCGCCTAAACCTTCTAAGATGATTTTAGCAACTTCTGTAAAGTCATTGTTTGCTAAAACTGCTTTTGATTCTGCTTCCACATCATCATCGTCTTCTCTACCCGGAGTTTTTAAATCAAACTTTGTGATAGCAAAACGGAATACTACGTAGAAGATAATGAATGCAGCAATACCTAAAGGAATGATCATCCATGTCTTCTGAGCAGCCGGTAATGAAGATGAGAAGAATAAGTCAGTTGCACCTGCTGAGAATGAAAATCCTGCACGGAATCCTAAAGCTGCAGTAACTGCTACGAAAATACCGTATAATAAAGCATATACTACATATAATGCCGGTGCCAAGAACATGAAACCAAATTCGAATGGTTCTGTAACACCACAAAGGAATGCACAAACAGCTGCTGAAGCAACTAAACCGATTGCAACTTTTTTCTTGTTGTCTTTTGCTGTGTGAATCATGGCTAAAGCAGCACCAGGAACACCAAACATCATACATGGGAAGAATCCTGACATGTACATACCTAAACTCCAAGAAACATCTGCTGATGTTTTTCCAGCCCAGAATGCCTGTAAATCACCAAGTCCGATTGTATCAAACCAGAATACGTTGTTCAATGCGTGATGTAAACCTGTTGGGATTAACAAACGGTTTAAGAATGCGTAGATACCAGCACCTACTGCATCTAATTTCACGATTGATTCACCAATTGTAACAAGACCAGCAAAGATAATTGGCCATACGAATAACAATACTGCTGATGTCAAGATAGAAACAACACCTGCAACGATTGCTACGCTACGTTTTCCACTAAAGAATGCAAGCCATGAAGGTAATTTTGTTCCTTTGAACTTGTTGTAGCAAGTAGAACCAATAATACCGGAAATAATACCGATAAATGGGTTAGCAATTTTCTGGAATGCAAGTAAATATTTTGCATTTTCAGCAACTGATGGTCTGATAACTGTTACTACACCTTCTGAAAGAAGTGTTGTAATCATTAACCAAGATACCATAGCAGCAAGTCCTGCTGTACCATCATTATCGTCTGACATACCAACACCAACACCGATTGCAAACAGGATAGCCATGTTATCAATTAACGCTCCTCCTGCTTTAACAAGAAACATACCAATGATTTCTTTCATACCATTGATATCACCACCCTGCATAGTTGCAGGACATAAAAAGTACCCGATACCCATAAGGATACCACAGATAGGTAAGCATGCTACTGGAAGCATTAATGCTTTACCAAGTTTTTGAAGATATTTCATAACTCTTTCCTCCTTTTCTCTCATTTCTCATGATTATCTTCTCTTATATAAAACCTCGTATGACGAAGTTCAATACCTGTACTATTTGATGATCGTCATCACTTCATCTTTCGTATTTACCGTTTTTCCTGTTGTAGTTTTGATTTCACTATAATCAGCAGTATTACAGATAATTACCGGAGACACTACTTCTAAACCTGCATTTTTGATTGCTTCAATGTCAAATTCCAATAATAAATCTCCCGCTTTTACCTTATCACCGGCTGCCACATGTTCTTTGAACGGTTCACCTTTCAATGTAACCGTATCCAATCCTACATGAACAAGAATTTCAATTCCGCTCTCGGATTTCATTGAGATTGCATGTTTTGTATCAAAAACCATTTCTATTGTTGCATCAATTGGAGCATATACTTTCCCAACAGACGGAACAATCGCAATACCTTTTCCTAAAATTTCTTCGCCAAAAGTAGGATCACTCACTTTTGCAAGTTCGATTGCCTCTCCCTCGATTGGAGCATATAAAACTTCTCCTTTTTTACCAAATCCTAATTTCTCTTTTAATGAACCTAGCATTTCTTTCTCCTCTTCTTTACTTCATTTCCCGAATGATTTTTCTCAATTTCAAAATCATGGACGGAGCGACTGACAATTCATCTACTCCCATTTTAACAAATGTTTCCGTCAACTCTGTATCTGCACCGAGTTCCCCACAGATTCCTGTCCATTTACCCGCTTTATGCGAATTGTCTACAACCATCTGAATCATTTTCAGAACGGCTTTATGATGCGGATTGTAGAAAGAATCTAATTTTTCATTCTGACGGTCAATCGCAAGTGTATACTGAGTCAAATCATTTGTACCTATACTGAAGAAATCTACCATCTCAGCCAGTTCATCGCTAATCATAACCGCCGCAGGAGTTTCTATCATCACGCCCTCCTCCACATCTTTATATGGAATATCGCATTCGTAAAGTTCTTTTTTTACTTCTGCCACAATTCGCTGAATCTTCTCCACTTCCTCCACAGATGTAATCATCGGATACATAATGGAAATATTGCCATATGTGGACGCTCTGAAAATTGCTCTTAATTGTGTTTTGAAGATTTCCGGCTGTGAAAGGCAGATACGGATTGCTCTGTAACCAAGTGCAGGATTTTCTTCTTCACCTAAGTCCAGATAGTCAGCCTGCTTATCAGCGCCAATATCCAATGTTCTGATAATCACTTTCTTGCCTGCCATATTCTGCGCAACCTGTTTGTATGCCTGGAACTGTTCTTCTTCGCTCGGAAGTTCATTGCGGCCTATATATAAGAATTCACTTCTAAATAAACCGATTCCTCCTGCATCATTTTCCAAAACATATCCCACATCGGAAGCACTTCCGATATTAGCGTAAATTTCAATTTTCTTTCCGCCAAGTGTTATGTTTTCTTTTCCCTTTAATTCTAAAAGTAATCTTGTTTTTTCTTCTTCTTCGGCAATTTTTGTTAAAGTGGCATTTCTCACTTCTTCTGTCGGCTCTAAAATCATCTCACCTTCAAAACCGTCTACAACCGCTTCCATGCCTGTCTTTAACTCTTCTAAATTCATATCTACGCCAATCAGCGCCGGAATATTCATCATACGCGCTAAAATAGCCGTATGGGAATTTGTCGAACCATGTACCGTAACAAAAGCAAGTATTTTTTCTTTATCCATCTGCACGGTTTCACTTGGAGTTAAATCATCTGCAACTACAATTACAGGCTCATCAAAGTCCATATCATTTTCTTCGCCGCCGATAAGGTTTTGTACAAGTCTTTCTGAAATATCTTTAATGTCTGCCGCTCTTGCACGCATGTAATCATCGTCCATACTTGCAAACATCTCTGAAAAACTGTCTCCTGCGGAAGCAACCGCGTATTCAGCATTCACTTCCTGAGTGCGTATGATATTTTCAATTGCCTCGTTAAAATCCGCATCGTCCAACATCATATGATGCACTTCAAAAATCGCAGCGCTCGCCTCTCCCACTTCTTTTAAAGCCTTTTCATATAATTTCTGTAACTGGGCACAGGCAAGTTCTTTTGCCTGACTCACTCTCGCGATTTCCCCTTCTACATCGTCTGCCTTTGTTCGTTTGACAACGTAGTCATTTTTCTTTAACACGGAAATCTTACCGAGAGCAATTCCTTTATAAACTGATTTTCCTTTTAAACATTCCATATTTCCTGTTTCCATCGCCTCTTGTAAATCTTATAAATTTGCTTCAAAAAATGCTTTCACACCTTCAAATGCTGTATCTTCGTCTTCACCTTCTACAGAAACTTCCACAGTCTGTCCACATTTTACCGCCAATGACATAACTGCCATAAGTCTTGTTGCCTCTGCTGATTTACCCTCTTTTGTAATTGTAATTACACTCGTATAGTTCTTTGCTTCTTTCGCAAGCATTCCTGCCGGTCTCGCATGAATTCCTAATTCATCTTTAATTGTGTACTCAAATTTTTTCATTGTTCTTAACTCCTTTTTAACTCTTTTTGTATATCATTTATGGAATAATGATCGTTTGAATATGTACCGCAAGAAAACCTTCTTCTTCTCTTATAACCGGCACTTCTAATTTTCTTTCCACTTCTCTGCATATGTGGCGTGCAATCATGCCTGCTTTTGCATAATTTTCCTCAACAAATTGATTCAAATCTATATTGATTTTTTCTTTTGCCTTAGATCTTGCAATCATATAATACAGATGACTCATCAGCCTGATGCCGCCCAATGATTCACGGCTGATATGCTGATCAAGCATCTTTTCTATATCCAACATACATTCATCAATAATTTGTGTAATCTTAAGTGTCTCTGACACTTCCGCATCAGACAATCCCGAGTGAACGTGCAATGCAATAAATCCCGCCTCGTCATCTGTAATTCTGTAGCCCGTCATCTCTTCAATAATTTCACGGCTTTTTACAACCACTGTATACTCTTTCCCAAACAACGCTTTAATATCTGCAATAAAAGGATTTGGAAGATAAATATTCTCCTCTGCTCTCTTCGCTGCAAACGCAATATGATCCGCTAACGGAATCAATATATCCGGATTGATTGTTTTGAAAACGACTTGCGCTTCATCAATAACCCGTCCTGCCGCCTCTAAATATTTTGGTTCAATACCTTTCACAGCATTGATTACCGAACGTTCATTTTCCCTGACTGCCAAAGTGTAGATTTTCGCATCTTTGATTGCAGTAAATGTATCGCCTGGTTTTTTTCCAAACCCAATCCCTTTTCCCACTAAGATTCTTTCACCCTCATCGTGTTTCGCAAGAAAGGCATTGTTATTCAACACTTTTATAATTTGATACATGAACCGAACTCCTTCACTTCTTCAATTAAAAAAGACATAAACATATTCTAATAATCCAACCGCCACTATTATGCAATTGAACTACGGAATAGTTTATGCCTGCTTATCAGTAACACACTATTATCTGCACTCTCGATTATCTTTTTTAACTATATCATATTGTAACAATATAGGCAAGTTGTATTTTTTACGAAAGCATCATCATTTTTTTGTCGAGATTGCACAAATAATATTTAATATTATGAGTTTTGTTCTTCCTTTTTTTTGTTTTGCAAATTCTTTTTTTCTTCCTCGTTTTGTTTTTCTGAAAGTTTTTTCTTAAGCATACAGTTTTCGTCCAGTTCATATACCGCATTTCCGTCAATAATCAGTTTTCTCATTTCTTTTCGCTCCTTTCACTCTCCTGTTATTACTATATGAGCATTTCATATTTTTGATTTTTTATTCATATATATCTACAACGTTACATTTTTAAGGAGTGCTAATGGACGAAACGATAACAGATAAAATGACGCCCTTTGACAGGATCATTTCATCGAAAGAATTGCAAATGATGAAATTAATCATTCCTTATACACCTCCGGCGAACCAACATATGCTGGCAGTCTATGTGAAATTTCTGGAATTAAAGCGTACGATGACCATGTTTCGTCAGACTCATCAAAACATACATACTCAGACCTTTGAAAAAACCATCTCTTCCCCTCTGGATATTATTGACGAAATTCGTCCCTATCTGTCCGAAGCGGAGAGAAATTCAATAGACTCTATTTTAAATGTATTTAATATGATGCAGATGCTCTCCACTATGGAGCAAATGTCTTCTGACGCGGGAACTTTCAATCCAATGGATATGGTAAAAGAGATGCTCACACCGGAACAGCAGAATATGTTTGAGATGTACAGTACGATGTTTCAGGAAAATGAAGATAATCAAAATGAGGAAGGAGATTCTTAATATGGAAGATTGGCTGAACCGCCCGGAATTGAAACAAATCGATCCCGTCAAATTAGAATTAATGAAAACAGTTATTACAAAAACAAAAGGAAAATCAGGAAATGATTTAGCCCCTATTTTGCTTTCATTGATTATGACTGCAAATAAAAAGGGAATACGTTTCTCCACTGATGAAATTACTTTTATTATGGATTTAATGAAAGAGGGAAAAACTTCCGATGAACAGGCTCGCATCGACAAAACAGCACAAATGATTCAATCGGCACTAAAGAAAAAATAAAATCGACATTTCTTATAAAAATCTGTTATACTGAAACAAATTCAATGTACAAAGGAGTTCTTTACAATGAGAAATATAAAATTAACACTTGAATATGATGGAAGCCGCTACCAGGGCTGGCAGAGACTTGGCAAAAATGAGTCTTCCAATACGATTGCGAATAAAATCATAGAAGTAATTAAAAAAATGACAAACGAAGACGTGGAACTTTTCTGCGGTGCAAGAACTGAAGTCGGTGTACACGCATACGCGCAAATTGTCAACTTCAAGACAACTTCCGACATGAAACTTGGGGAAATCAAACAGTATTTAAACCGCTATCTTCCGATGGACATTGCCGTTACCGATATTGAGGAAAAACCGGAGCGTTTTCATGCTTCTTTAAACGCCACATCAAAGATTTATATGTACCGCATGGCAATCGGAGAAGTACCGAGTGTTTTTGAACGCAAATATACTTATTATGTTTTCAAAAAACCTGATGTCGATGTCATGAAACAGGCCGCCCTTCTTCTTGTCGGTAAACATGATTTCAAAAATTTTTCCACAGTAAAGAAAAGCAAATCGACTGTCAAAGAAATATACGACATCGATATTTATACTGATGATGAGGAAATTCAAATCACATTACATGCCAACGATTTTCTGCACAACATGGCTCGTATGGTTATCGGCACTTTAATTGACATTGGACTTGGAAACCGCAAAAAAGAAGAGATAGAGGATATTTTTAACCCGGAATCTTCCGTGCAGGCAAGTTCACCGTGTGACGCAAAAGGTTTGTATTTGCAGGAAGTATTGTACGAGAGATAAGTTAAAAAGGGAATGCGACTCACCGCATTCCCCTTCCATAGTTATCCGCTCTATCCAAGATATTCTGTCAACTCATCATATCTTCTTTCCATTTCCTCATGGCCATGTCTGTAAAATTCTTCTAATTTTTCCATATTTCTTTCCAATCTGGAAATCATTGCAACTTCCGGACGAATCACAAATATTTTTCCTTCTTCTTCCAACTGCTCAATCTTATCCAGTGTCCGATTATATATTACAGGACGTTTTATCAGCGTTTTTACAAGTTCGGGATATTTTTTGTAGGCTGACTCATACAGTTTCCTCTTCGCTTTTGTGACGAATTTCTTTCTGTAACCTTTATTTTTCGTCAGGACAATGACCATTTTTTTATTGCCATACTTCATCGCTCTTCTTATTGGAATGGAATCCGATAATCCACCGTCCAAATATGGAATTCCATCTATATTGACAATCGGCGAAATCAGAGGCATGCTGCTGGAAGCGCGGCAGATTTTCATCAACTGCTCCTTACTTTCTCTCGAATCCATATATTCCGCTTTTCCCGTAAGGCAGTTAGTTGTTACCCATTCCGTATATATATCCGAGTTAAAATAAGTATCATAGTCAAAAGGAAAAATCTCATTTGGAAATTTATCAAAAATCATATCCATATTAAGCAGGCTTTTTTCTTTAATAAACTTCCGTATTCCCATGTAATAATCGTACTCGTCTTCCTGATGTATCATGCACTTTTTCGTTCTCTCAATTTGTCGGGAAACATAGTTTACTCCATTACAAGTCCCCGCAGAAACACCTACGACATGGGAGAAATACAAATCCTTTTCCATGAGGTAGTCCAACACTCCTGATGTAAACACTCCCCTTACTGCTCCGCCTTCCAAAATCAAAGTTCCTTTTTTCATCTATATCACTCCCCATTTTTTTATTTTTCTAAATTATATACCCATTTTTCTTTCGTGCAAACATATTTTTCAAATTTTACTTTATTTTTAGAATTATAGTTTTTCTCATCAAAACTTTTGTAAACCTTGCCATTTTACTGCTCTCATGCTAAGATAAGCGTTGGAATAATTATTATTAGGAAACAATATTTTAAAATAAAGGAGAGTCCATTATGATTAGTGCAAATAATGTCACATTGCGTCTTGGCAAAAAAGCCTTATTTGAAGATGTAAATATTAAATTCACCGCCGGCAACTGCTACGGAATGATCGGAGCTAACGGTGCGGGAAAATCTACTTTCTTAAAAATCCTCTCAGGACAAATTGAACCGACAAGCGGTGAAGTAGTTATTTCCCCGGGCGAACGTCTTTCTTTCTTGCAGCAGGATCACTTTAAATATGATGATTATCTTGTACTTGATACCGTTATTATGGGAAATGCAAGATTGTATGAGATTATGAAAGAAAAAGAAGAAATTTACGCTAAAGAAGATTTCACTGACGAAGACGGCATGAAAGCCAGTGAATTGGAAGGCGAGTTTGCTTCCATGAACGGTTGGGAAGCGGAATCTGATGCTGCAACTTTATTGAACGGTCTTGGAATCGAGACAGATTTACACTACAAATACTTAAGAGACTTGACAGGTGCCGAGAAAGTCAAAGTACTTCTCGCTCAGGCTTTGTTTGGAAACCCTGACATTCTTCTTCTCGACGAGCCTACAAACCACTTGGATCTAGACGCTATTGCATGGTTGGAAGAATTTTTAATCAACTTTGAAAATACGGTTATCGTTGTATCTCACGACAGATATTTCTTGAATAAAGTATGTACACAGATTGCTGATATTGACTACGGTAAAATCCAACTTTACGCAGGTAACTATGACTTCTGGTATGAATCAAGCCAGTTAATTATCCGTCAGATGAAAGAAGCAAACCGCAAGAAAGAAGAAAAAATCAAAGAATTACAGGAATTTATTTCCCGTTTCAGCGCCAACGCTTCAAAATCCAAACAGGCTACATCACGTAAAAAGGCTTTGGAAAAAATTCAACTTGACGATATTCGTCCTTCCAGTCGTAAATATCCTTACATCGACTTCAGACCAAACCGCGAAATCGGAAACGAAGTTCTTACGGTTGAAAACCTTTCCAAAACAATTGACGGTGTAAAAGTTTTGGACAACCTTTCCTTTACAATTACACGTGAGGAAAAAGTTGCATTCGTCGGCGGAAATGAATTTGCCAAAACAGTATTATTCAAAATTTTAGCCGGTGAAATGGAAGCCGATGAAGGTACTTATAAATGGGGTGTTACGACTACACAGGCATACTTCCCTAAAGACAGTTCTAAAGAATTTGACAACGATTACACAATCGTTGACTGGCTTACACAATATTCAGAGAACAAAGATGCAACTTATGTTCGCGGTTTCTTGGGCAGAATGCTCTTTGCCGGAGAAGACGGTGTGAAGAAGGTAAAAGTTCTTTCCGGTGGAGAAAAGGTACGATGTCTCTTATCTAAGATGATGATTTCAGGGGCAAACATCTTAATTTTAGACGAGCCGACTGACCACCTGGATATGGAATCCATCACTGCCTTAAACAACGGATTGATCAAATTCCCGGGTGTGATTTTATTTGCTTCCCGTGACCACCAGATTGTGCAGACAACCGCAAACCGTATTATGGAAATTGTTCCGGGCGGTAAATTAATCGACAAAATCACAACTTACGATGAATATCTCGCAAGTGATGAAATGGCAAGAAAACGCCAGACTTACTCTGTGGATAATTCTGAAGTAGATAACTAATACAAAAGCGTTATGCAGTCACTTAAATCATTGACCGCATAACGCTTTTTTCTACATCATCTGTTTTTGTTCAGCCTCTTCCATCGTTGTATATCCGTAATACTCCGTCGTCTGACGCATAATTTCCTCCACCATATTTATCTCTTTCTTTGCAAACTCTACAACCATCGCCGCATATCTGACAAGAGTTTCCATCGAATATGTTTTTAACTCTCCTCTCAGATAAGTTTCAAAAGAAATATTATTCATCTCATCTTCCGAGGTGTGAATCAATCTCGCCTGCCCTGATAAATGGGGATATTTTTTTGCGAACTCTTCTCTCCACTCCACCTGTATCGGAATAATTCCTTCTATTATTTTAAGTTTTTGTTCCCCAACTGCAGGAAGGTTCTCCTTAATCCCATCGTACTCTTCTTTCGACGCACTCTCCATCATATAGGCGTATTTTTCCATAACTAAATTACGCCCGCATTTTTCTCCCTCTTTCAAATCTTTATAATAGGAATTTAGTAATTCCCCGTTCCACACGGAAAACTGACTTTTTCTCATAATATCAAATGTATCAAAATCGTCCTGGCAGGAAGCGCGACCTCCTGTATTCCTCACTTTTTGAAACATTGTCCACTCTAACTTTACAATCTCTTCTATTACATACATCTTGTTTTCCCTCCGTAATATTCTTTCCACATGACATTCAAGAAAGTCTTCCTCCCCTTCTGTCAACTGCTGTTCTTTTAACTCCTGCAAAATCATAGCACAAATTTTCTCTATAATAAAACTTTTTTCTTCGGGTGTCTGCACAGAAAATAATTTATCAAACCAAACTTTTGCTTCCGACAATTTCGGAAGATTTTCCATTTTTCTAAATACCCATTTATAATAAGGCATAAATGTGTTATTCAACAGATAAATCAGATTACACCCGGCCTGTACAAATTCGCGAAGCGCCATTTCCCCCGCCGCATACTCTCCTCTTTTTACGCACCGGAGATAATTGTATTGTCCCGCCTGCGCGGTCAGCGCGGTCATCTGCGCGATTTTGCGAATCCACACTTCACGTGGATAACCTTTTTTCAACTCTTTTTGCACATACGAAAATCTTCCCTCTCCATCTTTAAAGAGTTCACCGGCAGTCACCTGTGCCAATGCCGTTTCAGATACGGAAAACCACGCCCGCTCTTTTTCTTCTTTCGTATGTTTATCCGGATATAACAAAACTTCATATAATTCTTTTCCGAGAAACTCCTCATAAAACGTACTTACATTTAGTACGCCCACTCTGTTCTTTCCATGAGTTGTAATTTCCCGTGGCGGCAGATTCCCAAACGCTTTCGGAAGTCTTTCATATTCTCTCTGTACATCGCTTCCTATTTTTTTATAATCCTCTTCCTCAAGCCAGATACAAAATGCAGGTCCAAAATCATGATCCCTGGAAAACGTATCATCAAATCCAAAACATTCTGAACCATGTCCCATAAGTCCCACCGTTATCTTATCAAAATATTTAGGGAATTTTTCTTTCAGCATTTTCTCTCCAAACATTTCATAATACATGCGTGAAATTTCCATTCCCTTTTTCTGTTTTACTCGCGCTGCCCAAGCCTTTTGGCGAAGATACTGCGCCTGCTTACCATATCCGCTTTCCTCCAATACAATCGCACAATTTTCACATGTAATAGCATAATTTTCGCACTCTCCATAGTGTTCCAATATCTCTTTTAATGCGTTTGTATAATACGCAACAGATTGTCCATAATCTTTTTTCAGATAATATCCGTGTGCTAAAGATGCCAGCAGGGCCGAATAGTGAGAGTCTTTTGTTTCTTCCTCTTCATATAGTTTTAAAGCCTCCTGTAAAGCAGTGATTCCTTTTTCATATTCCTCCAACTCAAAATATACTGTCGAGAGATTTGTATATGTCGATGCCGTCTCCACTCTGTATTCAGGCAGTGCTTTTATAATTTCCAGCGCTTTATATAAGTAAGTAATCGCTTTATCACACTGGTTCTTCCCCTGATATGCCATACTCATATTGTTATAAAGCCCTGCCCTTTTTATATCCGGGTAATTCGATACTTTTTTGTATATTTTTTCTGCTCGCTGATAAAGTTCCAACGCCCGCTCATAATGTTCTCCTGCCCGATATGCCGTCGCCGTATTCACAAGAGTTGTTGCGTGAAACTCAGTACCCGTCAAGTCTAATTCTGCAATCAGTTTGTCCGCCTGTTCTCCGCTTTCGATTGCCTCTCTTGTCCGGCCGACACTTCTATAATATCCTGTCAATTCATTATACAACGTCAGAAGTGTTTCTTTATCCTTCTCCTGTTTCGCCTGCAGGATACAATTATGTAAAAAAGGCTCTACTTCATAAATTTTCTTTTCTGCAAAGAGTAAATCTAATTGTCTTAATATATTTTTCTCATTCATATTGTGTCCTCCTATCTTATTATACATATTTTCTTCCTCTGCGGGTATAAAGATTCATTTCTTAAGAAGTTTTAAGAAATATATGTCGATTTTTAAGAATATTCTTCATTTCATTCAATCCGTTCTTAAGATTCATCTGTCATAATAAGAAAATAGATGGAGGGGGACTACATGAGAAAATTACAAAAAAATTATCCTTATATACTTTTAACATTTTTTTCCTGCTGCCTTATTTTTATCATTTGGCCAAACAATTCTTCATTCGGTTCTACAACGGACTGGGTGCAGCAACACATTAAAATAGCGGATTATTTCCGCACACTTTTCTTTGAAAACGGTCAGTTTTTTCCTGACTATGCAGCCCATTTAGGAGGGGGAGTCAATATTTATGCTCTTTCCTACTACGGACTTTTCCGTTTGGACGTGCTTGTCAGTTATCTGATACCTTCCGTAGAGATGGAATATATCGTTGTCACTTATATCCTTTTAGAATTTGTCGCAAGTATCAACCTTTGTTATTACTGGTTAAGAAAGCAGAATATAGAAAAAGAGATTTGTTTTGTCTCGGCAATTTTGCTCGCCACATCATCTCTTCTGTTCCAAAGTCACAGACAGATTATGTTTGTCAATTACACTCCGTATCTGTTTTGTACTTTAATTGCCATTGATAACTTCTTGCAGACAAAGAAAATACGATGGATTTCTTTATCAATAGCACTTGTTATACTGCACAGTTATTTTTTCAGTGTAACTGCAATTATTTTATGTACCGGCTATTTTCTTTTACGTTTAGAAAACATAAACGGAAAAATAAAACTAAAAGAACAGAAAAGTGTTCTCGTAAAATTTATCGGAGCGATTTCACTCGGCATCGGCATGTGCGCAGTTCTTCTGCTGCCGACAGCCTACTATATGCTCCATATCCAAAAAGACAGAGGGAGTACACTCTCTCCTATAGAAATATTCGGAATCACCCCATCGCTCAAAGGACTTTTATATTATTCCTACGGCGCCGGACTTACAATTATCGTTCTGTTTGTATTGATTCTGTCTTTACAATATAAACGGACAAAGAAAATGGGGATTATCCTTTTAATCTGCTTATGCAGTAATCTTGTCTCCTACTTATTGAACGGAACACTATATGTGAGGTATAAGGTTTATCTCGTTTTTCTGCCGTTTATTTTATATGCCTTTGCAAAAACATTACAGGAAATGTATCATTCGGAGAAAAAAATACATTTTTCTCCTCTCCTTTTAGCATGCATACCTGTAGTTACCATTTATCTGTTTGATCACAAAAAAGAGGAAGTTCCATTACTGTTAGACGTTGTTGTCGCGCTCTTTCTCCTTCTTCTTTTTTATCGGAAAAAGAACACACGTTATTTACTTCTTGCCTGCGTTCTTCCTTTCATCATCTGTGTACGATTGAATGCGAATGAGGTCTATCCTCAAAAAGAAAAGACTGTTTTTAGCGACAATGAACTGGCAGACCTTTGCTCTGCTTATCCGGGAAGATTTTTGGACACAACTACAGGACTTTTAAATGTAAATCACATTTTCAGTCCGGATACCTATAAAACAACTATGTATTCTTCCCTGTCCAACGGAGAATATAACACATTTTATTATGATTATATGCGAAACCCTATGAGCATTCGCAACCGGGTAGTTCTTTCTTCTAATCCGAATGTTTTGTTTCAACTTCTAATGAATGTAACGACTATGGAAACAAGAAAAGAAACGCTTCCGATAGGATATGAAATTCTTGAAGAAAAAAAGGAAACCGTACTGGCAAGGACAAAGGACGCCATGCCTCCCGCCTATGTGACGGACAGTCTTTATGATAAAAGACAGTTCGAGAAACTATCCTACCCTGAAAATATAGATGTCTTGTCCCAATCGGCAGTTGTGGATACCGATAAGACAGATTTTCAAAAAAGGACAAAAAAAGAGAACTTTTCTCTGGCAATAGACGGCAAACGAAACAGAAAGAAAATCGTCCGCCTGCCAAAAACATACAAGAACACCGTTCTTCTCCTTTCCTTTGACATCAGCAGAAAAGACGGACGGGAAGTTGTCATTGATATTAACGGAATACGAAACAAACTATCAGGGAAATACGCAAATTATCCGAACAATAACACAACTTTCACTTATATTCTTTCGTCCAACCAGCCGATAAGGGAATTACGTATATCCGCTTCCAAAGGAAACTATCACATTAAAAATGTGAACTTATATTCTCTTCCTTACGGGAACATTCAAAAAAGAAATCAGTCTGTCGATACCGTAAATTTAGAGAAACCAATTGACAGGGAAGTATTAAAGGGAAATGTTACGGTCTCAAAGGAAGGCTACCTGATTACATCTATACCATATGAAAAAGGGTTCACCGCTTATATGGACGGACAGAAAATACCTGTCGAAAAAGTAAATACCTGTTTTGTAGGATTTCCCATTAAAGAGGGAAAACATGATATTTCCATTGTTTTTCATGCTCCGGCAAAACGGTTGGGACTTATGATAAGCGGTATTTCACTGGTAATATTTATTATACTTTTTATTTATGAGGAGAAATTGTTATGGAAAAGAAAACATTAACAGAATTTATACGCTACTGTTTTATCGGTGGCTGCACAACAGCGATTAATTATTTAGTTTATATCGGATTTTTATTCTTTTTTCAAAAGCATTATTTGTTTGCAAACACGGTAGCATGGATTTTTGCCGTTCTGTTCGCCTTTTACGCAAATAAATATTTTGTATTTCAGAAAACGGAGAAATCAGACAGAGAAGCGCTCTCTTTCTTTTCAATGAGGCTTCTGACCTTACTGATTGAAAATGTTCTTCTGTATATCTGCATACAGCAATTACTCATTCACTCTCTCATCGCCAAATTGGTCGTGAGTGTGATTACAGTTTTAGCAAACTACGTTTTGTGCAAATATAAAATTTTTACTGAGGAAAAAGGGGGTATGCTTTATGAAGAAAATTAGTGTAATTGTTCCATGCTATAATGAAGAAGATTCACTTCCTCTTTTTCACAGGGAAGTGACAAAGGTTCTCCGGGAAATTGAAGATGCAGATTATGAATTGCTTTTTGTCAACGACGGAAGTAAAGACCATACAATTGATGTTATAAAACTTCTTGCCATAAAGGATTCACACATATCCTACTTTTCTTTTTCACGTAATTTCGGAAAAGAAGCAGCAATGTATGCCGGCTTATCTCATGCAGACGGCGACTACTGTGTCATTATGGACGCAGATTTACAGCACCCGCCCTCATTGTTAAAAGATATGTTTTATTCCGTTGACAAAGAAGGATACGACTGCTGCGCAGGAAAAAGATTGGATCGTACCGGAGAAGGAAAAGTAAGAAACTTCCTCTCTCACTCTTTCTATCGCGTTA
Organism: Lachnospiraceae bacterium; assembly: GCA_902381685.1. Classification (GTDB taxonomy): domain Bacteria; phylum Bacillota; class Clostridia; order Lachnospirales; family Lachnospiraceae; genus Faecalimonas. Next base: position 1,141,095 of record LR698958.1, read on the forward strand.
TCCAGCGCCTTACTCACATGGATATGAGTGATGGCGCAGGCGATTTCCGTATGATGTCACGTCAGATGGTAAATGCTATTTTAGAGATGAAAGAATACAACCGCTATATGAAAGGGCTTTTTTCTTTCGTCGGATTTGAGACAAAATGGGTTGAATTTCACAATGTGGAACGAATAGCCGGGGAAACAAAGTGGACATTGCGAAGTCTGTTTGCCTATGCCTGCGAAGGTATTTTCTCCTTCTCCACAAAACCTCTTATGATTTCGGGAATGTTTGGTTCTTTTTTACTGGTGATTTCATTTATTTTGGCAGGATATATCGGGGTAGATACGTTATTCTTCCACCACAAGTTTAACGGTCTTCTTGCCATCACTCTACTTATACTTGTGTTAAGCAGCATTCAAATGATTTTTGTGTCCATTCTCGGTCAGTACGTTTCCAAAGATTATATGGAAAACAAAAATCGTCCAATTTACATTATAAAGGAGAGTAATAAACCATGGGTATCCTAAAAAAGGTCTTTGTCTCCTGTCTTATTGCTTCTCTCTTTGTTCTGTCCGGCTGTCAGAAGGAAGAGATGAAAGAACCGACCAAGCAGGCAAAAAAACTGATGATTGTCGCACACCCCGACGATGAAACTATTTTTGGCGGTAAACATATTTCAAAAGGCGGATATTTTATTGTTTGTCTGACAAATCAAAATAATTCCGTCAGAAGAGCAGAATTCAATGCGATGCTGGACTTATCAAAAAACGAAGGAGTTATTTTGGATTTTCCGGATAAAACACATGGGAAACGGGATAACTGGAAAAAATCAAAAGAGCAGATTGAAGAAGTAATCACACATTATGTAAAAGAAAAAAAATGGGAAAGCATTACAACCCATAATGCCGATGGTGAATACGGACACATTCATCACAAAATGACTCATCAACTCGTGACAAAAGTATGCGAAAGGGAAAAGCAGACTGATAACCTCTTTTATTTTGCTCCGTATTATAAGAAACAGGATTTAAAAAAACATACGCTGACTCCTATGTCAGAAAAAGATTTAAAAACAAAAACAACATTAGCAGATGTCTATATCTCGCAGGAAAAGGTGTGTAATAATTTGAAACATATTTTTCCTTATGAAGAATGGACTTCCTACAAAGACGCATACAAAAAATGACATTTCAACTTGAAATGTCATTTTTATGTATTATCTTATTCTGTCAGGAAAACCTACTTTTCGCTGCACTTTGCGCAATGTCTTTGTCGCATAATAATTTGCCTTTTCCGCATTATTCTTAATGATGCTGTCAATGTAGCCTTTGTCTTTTTCCAACCTTGCCACCTCGTCCTGAAGTGGTTTTAAAACAGAGACAACAGCCTCTCCTACAGCCATTTTAAAGTCGCCGTATCCTTTTCCGTCAAATTCTTTTACAACTTCATCAACCGTTTTGTTTGTACATGCACGGTAAATGTCAATTAGATTTTTCACTCCCGGCTGCTCGTCCCGGTAAAGAATCTGTGCTTCTGAATCTGTCACTGCACGTTTACACTTGCGCATAATCGTGTCAGGATCGTCCATCAGATAAATACTTCCATTTGGATTCTCATCAGATTTCGACATCTTCTTTGTCGGCTCCTGTAAACTCATAATTTTTGCTCCGACTTTGCCGATATAGGCCTCCGGAACAGTAAATACGTCCCCGTAAATCCCATTAAATCTCTGTGCAATATCTCTTGTCAACTCTAAGTGCTGCATCTGGTCAATTCCTACCGGAACAACGTCTGCCTGGAACAGCAATATATCTGCCGCCATAAGAACAGGATAAGTAAAAAGCCCTGCATTAATGTTATCTGCATGCTTTGCCGCCTTGTCTTTGAACTGTGTCATACGATTCAACTCACCCATATATGTATAGCAGTTTAAAATCCAAGCCAGTTCCGCATGCCCTGATACATGTGACTGATAATAAATACAGTTCTTTTCCGGATCAAGACCTGCCGCAATATATAACGTCAGCAATGCTCTCGCTCTTTTGCGCAATGTTGCCGGATCCTGTCTGACTGTAATAGAATGCATATCTACAACGCTGTAAAAGCATTCATACTCATCACTTAACGTAATCCAGTTTTTTAATGCTCCAAGATAGTTGCCTAATGTAAGATTTCCTGTTGCCTGCATTCCACTGAATAATACTTTTTTGTCATTAATCATTTCCATTCTCCTCCATTTTATTACCAGTCTTCCACTTCATCTTCGTAGTAGACTATATTTTCTTCTTCAATCGTTGGAATTGTATCTTCCACACGTATAATTGTAACAGCACAATTTTTATGAACTCCGCCCTGCCAGAACAGTTTCATCGGGTTCTTTTTCACAATTCTTAAAATTGCACACAGCACCGCTCCATGTACAGAAATTAAAATTGTGTTGTCCTGATAATCCCTGTTATGAAACAAATCATCAAGAAAGTGTTCTATCCGTTCATTAAATTCGCTAAAATCTTCTCCGCCTTTTGACGCCTTATAACTTTCCGGCGCATCGAAAAAACGTTTGAATTCTTCATCTGGAATATTGAACTTCTCTCCTTTACAGTAAAGTCCTTCGTACTCTCCAAAACACATTTCTTCTATTCTCGCATCTTCGATTACGGGAATCTCTCTGTCACCTTTCACAATCAGAGCAGTTTCTCTCGCCCTCTTTAACGGGCTTGTAATCACCAAATCAAACTGAACATCTTTCAACCCTTCTTTTGTCTTATATGCAAGGTTTCTGCCAAACTCATTCAACTCAATGTCCGACTGTCCCTGCAAACGTTTTTCTTTATTCCAGTCTGTTTCTCCATGCCGCATGATATACAATCTCATCTTTGTCCCTCCAAACTGTCTATACGAAAATTACACTGGATTGCACTCGTGCAACCATTATACCACATTTCTGAGAAAGATTGCATTTTATTTTAAAAATCGATATAATAAGAAAATGATTGGAGGAAATGCTATGGAAAAAATCACAAGTTTTACAATTGACCACCTAAAATTAAAACCAGGTGTTTATGTTTCACGCAAAGATTCCGTAGGGGCGGAAATAATTACTACATTTGATTTAAGACTGACCAGCCCAAACGACGAACCGGTAATGAACACGGCCGAAATGCATACAATCGAACATCTCGCCGCAACATTTTTAAGAAATCATAAAATCTTTGGAGAGAAAACAATTTATTTTGGTCCCATGGGCTGCCGTACAGGTTTTTATCTTCTTCTGGCAGGAGAATATGAGTCTTCAGACATCGTTCCTCTTCTGATCGAAATGTTCCGGTTTATCGCAGACTTTGCAGGGGAAGTGCCGGGAGCAAGCGCCAAAGACTGTGGCAACTATTTAGATATGAATTTACCGATGGCAAACTATATCGCCAAAAAATATTTACATGATGTTTTGGAAAATATTACACAGGAACAACTTATTTATCCGGATTAGTAAAAAGATGAGTAAACATGTTATCGTCGTTTACTCATCTTTTATTTAACACTTCTTTTCTGATATAGGCAAATGTAACTTCTTCTCCTCTCTCTGCGAGCATATGAAGAAGGGTTTCCAATAACTCTCTCGTATCAGCATGAAGCATTTTTCTTACATATTTTGCTCCCTGCTCATAATATTCCAAAGGTTTCCTATCCGTATAATTTTCTCTCATATATGTTTTTGATGCCGCTATTCTGTCCATAAACATTTCCACAACATAATTTTTCGGCATCGGCATACCAATCAGCCCTTTTTCTTTTCCTACACCATAGTCAATCCAGTATTCATAGTGATGCTTGTTTCTCCCTTTGTGGTGCAGCCATGCACTCGAATAACCTATTGTCTCTCGTTCTGCATTGTTGGGACTTCTCGTTCCCTGATAATATTTACACCCTACACGGAATTCCGTGAAACTATATTTAGACAAGTCATGCAATAACCCCTGCTTATACAAGCCTACCCGAAAACAATATTGCATAACTAATTTTTTGTGATGTGTAATTGTACAAAAATGTTTCCACGCCTTCATTTCCTGACACTCCTATATCATCGTTTTAATTATCCAGATTATCCATAAGTGCACCGGATATACAAGGTAAAAGAAATACTTGTAACCTCTTCCCTTTTCGCCATTGTACAGGCAAATCGGCAAAAGTGCAAGTACGGCAAATGCCTGAATATAACCAAATACAACGACATTGATGACTGCGACACTCACTATTTTTGCCCACATGCGTTCTCTGAAAATAAAAAAGCAAAAAATCATTAAGACTCCCCACGCACCGTAATCCACTCTGAAAAGATCTCCTGCAATCAAAATCAGAAAGGCAAAACTTACTTTTGAAAATGTAGAGTACTGCTTTTCATAACCGTACAAAAGTATCAATCCGATGAGGAGTGTAAAGAATACATTTTGATGACGCAAATCAAAAAACTTCCCTGTTGTGAGCAAATCAAAAGGAATTTCCGAAATAACCCCAAGTCCTGCTAAACGTATCATATATTTCCGAATATCCCTTGTATGATAAAATCCTTCTACAATTAAAAAGGCAAAAATCGGAAAAGAGAGACGTCCTATGATTCTAAACAGAATATGTTCCGGAAAGAAAAACAGTCCGATATGGTCAATAATCATTGTAATGACTGCAATTAATTTTAAGTGAAATGAATTTAAACCGATTTTCATATTTTATTCCTTTCCAACAAATATTACTATTGTCCGTTCAGCAACAGTAACTTCTCTCTGATTATCCAATTCTTCCATCTCTTTGAGCACTCCCTCTTCCGTAGAAACGGCACGATACCATTTCCTGCCTTTCCTTAACGCCGGCAGGGCAAAAGAATGTTTCAGCCAATGCATATTGTAGGCGACAAAACAACTGTCCGTTCCAAGTGTCTCCCCACAATAATAAATGCCCAACTGCCTGCTGGAAATCTCAGAAGGAATCTGCCATGCATATTCTCCGTGATAAGAAACATCGGGAATTCCGCAGGAAACGATGTCCATTCCCTTTAACTCATACGGCGCATGCAAGACTGTATGTTCTTTTCTAAATTGAATAAGTGACTGTACAAAATTGAACAGTTCCCTGTCCTTCTCCGCATTCCCCCAGTTTACCCAGCCGATTTCATTGTCCTGACAATATACATTATTATTTCCCTCCTGCGAATTATGGCATTCGTCTCCCGCTAAAATACAGGGAATGCCCTGAGATGTCAGCAATAAAAGAAATGCATTTCTAATCTGTTTTTTTCTCAATGTTACAACCGCTCTTTTTCTGCTCGGACCTTCCGCACCACAATTCCAACTATAGTTATAATCCGGTCCGTCCTGATTTTTTTCTCCATTTTTCTCATTATGTTTTCCGTCATAAGAAACTAAATCAGAAAGAGTAAATCCCGTGTGGTTTGTGATGTAATTAAAGATTCCTTCTTCTTTAGAGAAATGTCTTGTCCACCACATAACACTCTCAACCATTCCTTCATCACCTTTTAAAAATCGGCGCATTGTGTTTTGAAAATCGTCCTGTTTTCTTAATATTTTTGTGTTTTTTAACAAAGGATCTTTTTGCAATTCCTCAAACGGCGCATGAAATGGATTTACAATAAAGCCATCTATATGGTACTCCATCTTATAGTAACGAATGCAATCCGCTATCATTCGTTTTGACATCTCAGCCGTAAACGGTAAATCAAACACTATCTCTATTCCACTTTTATGGCAGGCTTTCACTAAATCTTTTAACTCACTCACAGAGTCTTTTGATGCCGCATAAGAACTTTTTGGGGCAAAACAAAAAGCCGAACCATATCCCCAGTAGTTTGTATACCTTCCGTTTTCCTCAAATTCATATATCGGCATGCAATGAATTTGGTTGACACCTAACCGCTTTAAATAAGGGAGTTTTTCTTTTACTCCCAAAAACGTTCCGCCATGTTTTACTTTTGACGAAGAATGCTTTGTAAATCCTCTCACATGAAGGCTGTATGCTATCACCTCATTCTCCGGAATACAAAGCGGTGTATCATTCTCCCAATTATATGTGTCTGCAAAAATCCGTCCTTTCGTCAGAAGATTTTCTTCTTTCGCCCATTCTTCTTTGCCCGTAACTGCTTTTGCATACACATCAGTTACGATTTCATTATCTATCTTGTAATTATATTCCCAATCTGCCCAATCCATGCCTTTTAGCATAATACTTCTTATCTCGCCAAAAGAGCACTCCTCTTTCATCTCAAATTCATATGACGGTATTCTCCCGCCTTTTTTGTACAATAAAAGAAAACACTTTTTTCCGCTCGCTGCCGTTGTAGAAAAGTTGACACTATCCCCCACTATGGCAGTTCCCATAGGAAAAGGCATACCTTTACAATGTTCCATACATTTTTCCTTTCAATTCTTTTATTGCCAGCCGTCCGTTCCATACATTTCTACATTTTCTTTCGTAATCAGGTATGTATCCAAATATGTTTCCTCTTCGTAGTCTTCTCCGTTGAGCATATTTACGGCAGTTTTTACTGCCAGTTTTCCCAGATTAATCGGTGACTGTGCCGCCGTTCCGGCAATAAGCGTATTCGGTTTTTCTAATTCTTTTTTCAATTCCGGCGAACCGTCCACACCGTAAATCTTAATTCCTTTTATTCCAAGTTCATTTGCCGCAACATGAGCGCCGATTGCCGATGGGTCATTTCCACACATAATCGCAACAACGTCCGGATTTTTCTTTAAAATTTTCTTTGTTTCTTCCATAGCAAGTGTTAAGTCACCCTTCACATCTTTTCTTGCCACAACTTCAAAAGGACTTCCCGCTATCGCCTCTTCAAATCCGGTAATTCTTTCATTTACGGAACTCATTGTCGGCGATTCCAAAATCACAATCTTTCCACCTTTTTCACACTTCTCTATTAAGTCCTTGCCGCATACTGTTCCCGCATTTTTATTGTCCGAGCCGATATAGGCATCTATATAATCACTGTCCGCTACTTTCGTATCAATATTGATAATTTTCACATCTGCTTCTCTTAATGCCTGCAAAGCAGGTGTAATCTCTTTCCAGTCCACAGGTGATAGGAAAATCGCATCTATTCCCTGTTCTATCATCTCATTGATCTGCTCTATCTGTTCCTGCGAACTTAAATGTGTGTCTTTATTCATGCCAATGACTGTATGCCCTTCCTCCTTCAGACTGTCCCGAATAGAATCTGCCAGCGTAACATAGTATGGGTTTTCTTTGGCAATACACGAAAATCCAAATTTGTAGGTAACTTTTTCCTCGTCTGATTCCTGTTCTGTATTGACCGGATTATCCTCCTCTGCTCCCACATTTTTCTTACAGCCTGCAAACGTAAAAGCACATAAAACTGCCAATACAACTAATTTCACTCTCTTTATATCCATAACTGTTATTCCTTCCTTTTACAGTTTCATTACATTTCTATTACTTTATTTTATCCCTTTTTTATATGTTGTCAATAGTTTTTCTCCTTGCATTTCTGCCCCCATTCTGTTAGAGTGATAATATCAAAATATAAAGGAGATAAAAATATGAGTGAACATAATTGCAACTGTGGCCACGATAACTGCAACTGCCACGACGAAGAAGTAACGGTAACATTGACATTGGACAATGATGAAGAAGTAGAATGTGTTGTACTGACTATCTATGAAGCGGGCGGAAAAGAATATATCGCGCTTCTTCCTATTGATGAAGATGGTGACAACGAAGAAGGCGACGTATATCTTTACCGTTATGCGGAAGTTGACGGAGAACCTACTCTCGACAACATTGAAGACGATGATGAATATGAAGTAGCCGCTGATGCGTTTGATGAATGGTTAGACGCTCAGGAATATGAAGAATTATCTGACGAAGATTAATTCCAATACAAAGACGCCCGCTTATGTCGGACGTCTTTTTTGTAACTTTTTTCTATTCTTCTGTATCTAACTTATCTCTTCTCTTTTTCAGACCCAGAATCGTTCCAAGACTTACTGCCAGTCCTCCAAAGAGTAATGTAAATGGTGTGGCATCTCCTGTCTTAACAGGTTTATTCGGCTTATTCGGTTTATTTCCGCCTTGACCATTATTATTTTGGCCTTCTGTTTTCTTCACCAGATTTTTCAATGCATCTCGCAATTCTTTTTCCGCTGCGTCCACTTCTTTCTGTGTCGCTTCTTTGTCCGCGTAAACTTCTTTTGCTTTTTTCAAAGCATCATTCATTTTTTCAACAGATTTCGCTGTATATAGTTTTGTGTCAACCGCTTCCGCTTCTTTGATTGCTTCTGCAAGTTTATCTTTATTGACTTTTTGTGCTTCTCCGTCTTCTGCTTCAGGCATCTGGATTTTAGAATCTGCCATTGTTTTATCAACATCTGCCGTATTAACCGGTTTTAGTGTAAAACTGTATTCATATGGCTTGTCCGCTTTGATTAAGTAAGGATCATAAGGTCTGGCTCCCCACGAGTTATCTCCGCCTAATCCCATTTGTTTCTGATTCAGTCTTAAAGAGATAGAATCATTTTCTTCTAACAAATAAGAATGTAATGCGTTGCTTAACTGTTCCGGTGTGTAATAGAGGGCGCTGAATTCCATAACCCCGTCCGCTTTTGCAAGCAAACCTACGCCTTTATCATTTGTCAGACTTACCCATCTTGTGTCTGTTCTGTTTCCTGTTTCCTGCGGTTTGATATAGTCGATAAAGAAATCTTTTACATCTTTCTTATACACTCCCACTTCGTATCCGCTCTGACGGTCAACATAGTTTTCATCAGGTCCTTTTCCGTACCATGTAACATTTGAGAACTCTTTTGGCAATGTAAGCATATTACCTACAACAGGAATCATCGGAAGATCTTTTCCAGGCTGTAATAAACTGTCTACTTTTACATCACCTGTACCGTATACGGTAAATGTCTGTTTGTATAAAGACTCATTTGTTGTCGGCAGTTTAGATGTCACTGTAAAGCGTACTGCCTTATCATCAATTTTTTCTGTTTTTACATCAGTTACAACTTTATCCTGTCCCGCATATCTCCATGTATCCATTTCAAGACCGGAATAAAATCCTAAATCACTGTCTGTAGGCGCTCTCCAGAAGTTTGGTTCAGGTCCGTTTTCTAACAGTGCAGTTCCCTGATAAACAAAACTTTCAATTGTTCCCTTTGTTTTGTCAAACTCTAAAGTAAAGTCTTTTCCGTTTACGGTTGTCTTAGTCTCTTTCTCCGTCACCTGAATTTCAGACATTTTATCCAATTCTGCCGTCTCTTTTTCAGGAACTTTGTATGATAACGGAAGTTGTCTGTATGCCACTTCATGACCTGCCTTTGCCCATGAAGTATCTTCTTTCAACTCTAAACTGATATTGATGAAATATTCTCCGCCCGCTTTTAAATCCGGTTTCGTAAATGGAATTTGAACTACTTTTTCATTGTATTCTTTCACATCTTGTTTCGCATTATTAACAGGATAATCATTTACCGGAGCAATATTCAAATCTTCATCTGAGAATGTTCCTTTCTGGATTACTTTTCCATCTTCCGCTAATTCCCATTTTCCTTTGAATTCATTCAGGTTTTGGAAGAGATATTTATTGGAAATCTTTACTTTTCCATTCATCAAATCTTCATCTTCAATTCCGACATTCTGATAAATATATTTAACTTGCTGTAATTCAGGCTGTACCGTTCTGTCGGCTGACACAAGACCATTTGCACAGAAGTTTTTGTTATTTGGATTTCCTTCCGGTATACTCTGCCAGTCTCCACCAAATGAGTAGTACTTATCCTGCTCATATGTTTTGGCAGTTGTATTATCAAAGTTTAACCACAATAATGTGCTATCATCTGCTTTTCTTGTTTTATCGTTGATTTCCTCTAAAGATAATACTTTATTATAAATATGTACATTATCGATTAAGCCTTTAAATGTGTCCGGCACATTTGGATTTTGAGCATCAAATGTGACATCTGCACCGATACCTACCTGATTTGGTCCTCCGGCAATTCCCGCACTTGATTTTGCGGAAGCAACTTCTTTTCCGTCCAAATATAATTTCAGATTTGTTCCGTCAAAAGAACCTGCCACATGGTGCCATTCATCTGCCCAGTTTTCAGGAAGAGGATATTGTGCCGATACTTTTTCATATGCTCCTTCTTCTTCGTTCCAATTCTGATTATAGATATAGAATTCCAGAACATCTTTGTCACCTTCTACGAGTCTTCTCAATCCGTAAGATTCTGTACATTTCCAGCCGTCATTTCCCTTTGTGATAATCGGCGCCGTCTTATTGTAATCTGACGGGTCCAACTGTCCTGAACCATCATTATTCCTTGATTCTTTGAAACTATCCGGTTTTACATCGGCTTCTAAAGTAAATGCCTGATTTCCCGCTAAGTGTAATGATTTATCATTATATACTTTAGCGTATCCGCGCATTGCCTTGCCGTTTTCTCCACTTTCAAGAGAACCGTCCATAAGCACTTCTAAATTATTTTTTCCTTCGTCTTTCAAAACTTTATTTGTAGGTGTCGGAAGTTCAATCGTCTGGTCAACCCAGTCCCAAATGAATCCGCCCTGAAGGTTTGGATATTTTTCATACATATCCCAGTATTCATCTAAGTTTCCGATACCATTTCCCATTGCATGGGCATACTCACATTGGAAAGCAGGTTTTGTTCCGTTCTCTCCCCACCAGCCAAGCGGATTTTTTATCTTGTCCGTCGAAGTCGGATCATTTACCCTGCGGTACATTCTCGACCATACATCTACTTCTTCAATATCTCTCCAGCCTTCGTAATGTACAAACCTTGTCGGGTCAAGTTCCTTACAAAGTTTTCCAAGTTCCGCCCATACATCGCCGCCATAGCTTTCATTTCCTAAAGACCACGAAATGATACTTGCGTGATTTTTACTTCTCTCAATAGTGCTTGTCATTCTGTCTTTACATACACTTATCCACTGTGGATCACTCTGTGGAATATAATCATTTAATCCGTGGGATTCAATATTCGCCTCATCGATCATATAAAGTCCGTATTCGTCACAAAGTTCATACCATCTCGCCTCATTCGGATAGTGGGAATTTCGAACCGCATTGATATTATACTGTTTCATCAACTTAATGTCTTCAATCATGCTTTCTTCTGAAATGTGTCTTCCCGTTTCCTTGCTTGTCTCGTGACGGTTTACACCTTTTAACATAATCGGTGCTCCGTTAATAAGGATCTGCGACTTGTTTGTCCCTTTTCTTACAATCTCCACTTCTCTGAAACCTACATGTGTTCCCGCTGTCTCTACAATATTCCCCTCATTGTCATAGAGAACAAATGCCAACTCATATAGATTTGGATTTTCTGCAGACCATAATAATGGTTTTTCTACATTTTCTTTATAAGAAACTTTAGCCTGTCTGAATTTTTCTCCGGGAACCTGTTCAAATTTCAAGTCTCCCAGTTCTTTTTCTTTAACTGTTTTTCCCGATGCATCGTATAAAAATGTTTTTACTTTGTATCCTGAAGTATCTGCTTTTTCATCATAGTTTCTCAAAACAGTCTCAACAGACAATTCTGCATTCGTGTAATTCTCATCTAAATCTGTAGTGTATGCAAAATCAAACAGAGACGCCTGTTTATCTTTCGCATATAAGAAAACATCTCTGAAAATACCGCTTAGACGAATGAAATCCTGATCTTCCAAATAACTTCCGTCTGACCAGCGGTATACCTGTACTGCAATTGTATTTTCCTCTCCTGCCGGATTCAGATATTTACTGATGTCAAATTCTGCAGGAGTATAACTGTCTTCACTGTAACCTACCTTATGTCCATTTACCCACAGATAGAATGCAGATTCCACCCCCTGGAAAGAGACAAACACTTCTTTTCCGTCCCAGTTTTCAGGTGTTGTGAATGTTCTGCGGTAATGTCCTACCGGATTGTAAATCGTAGGGGAAATACCTCTCGGACTGTCTTCCGGAAGACCATAATTCGCTCTCGGATCTTCCACTCCCTCCCACGGAAGTCTTGTATCCGTATATTTTGGTGAATCGTACCCTTCTGTCTGCCAGTTACTTGGCACTGTAATACTGTCCCAGCCGCTTACGTCTGTTTCCGGTTTGTAAAACTCCATATCTCTTTCTGACGGATTGGATACCATTTTAAATTTCCAGCCGTCCTTATCACCCTTGTTTGCGTTCAATGATAAATAGTAAGGTGATTTTTCTTTCTGTTGACGTTTTTGCGGACTTTTTACCGATTCAAGATTATCGAATCCCGTAAAACTTGCATGCGCGTCTTCTCTGTTTACTTCGAAAACGTCATTCTGGTCAAACCATTCCTCTCCCTTAAATACATCTGACGGTTTACCTGCCGATAAACTTTCCGCAGGAATTCCCGACATCACGACACTAAGTGCTAGTGCCGCAGCAACCCATTGGTTTCTCTTTTTCATCTCTTTGTTCCTCCTCATTCCAAAGAATTATGTATTTGCTCTGTTCCTTCGCAAACCAGAACGTTCGATTGGCATTATACACTTTATTTCTTGCACTTTCAAGTACTATTTTGTATGATTTTACTAATTTATTTTCAACTCAGAAAAAATACTTTGTATATTTTTTAACTTATTAATTATTAAAAAAGGGAACTGCATAACACAATTCCCAAAAAACTATTCAAAGAGTAAGTCATTGACAAATCTCGACGGAAGCATTGTCTTGCCATTCCTCTCTCTGACATAAGAAATATATAATTTTTTCTTCGCCCTTGTCATTGCGACGTAAAACATTCTTCTTTCCTCTTCCATATCTTCCACAACCTCCGCCTTCTTATATGGACAAATGTCTTCGTTCGCCTCAATGATAAAGACGGTATGAAACTCCAGTCCTTTCGCACTGTGCATCGTCAAAAAAGTAACGGCGTTTGGATTGGATTCTGTCTGCTTTGACCTTTTCTTCAATTCTTCAGTATACTTTTCTATGTAGGAAAACCAGTCCTCTATCGTCTTATACTCTTTTGCCCTCGTCTGAATTTCATTGGCAATTTCATATAAATCTTCCACTTTGATTTTTCGCGTATAGGCATAGTCTTTAAGAAAATCATCATATCCTATTTTTTTACGGATATATTGAATCGCTGCATAAGGCGTCATCGTTTTCATAATACGCAAATCTACGTCGAGTTGGTCTATCCTGTCTAGCAGCCATTCTTTGTCACAATAAAATCGCCGCAGGCTTTCAAAGGAAACTTCCGCTTTCTCCACACTGCTTCTGCTGATATATCTGACAGGTCTGTTCATCACTTCCAAAAAGTCTTTTCTCTCTCTCTTTCCAACTGCCATTCGCATATAGGCACAGAAATTTCTGCCGATAAAATGTTCGTACAGATTTGGAAGGTGTTCTTTCATCTGAAAAGGAAGGTTGTATTCCATAAAAGTTTCCGCCAGCATTCTCGGCTCCATATTCGTGCGAAACAGTACGGCTATTTCCGATGCCGGCACCCCCTTTTTCATCTCTTCCCGAATTTCATTCAGGACATATTCACTCTCCTCAGAAAGATTTCTCACTTCCTGCACATGTATATCTGCTCCCTGCTCATTTGACGTAATAATATTTTTCACATATCGGTTTCTATTTTTCTGAATGATTTTCTTTGCCCCGTTTACAATCGCCTTTGTGGAACGATAGTTTATATCGAGCAGCACTTTCTTCGCATTTGGATAATCTTTTTCAAAACCAAGCATAATTTCAGGTCTTGCCCCTCTAAATTTATAGATGGACTGATCATCATCTCCGACAATAAACAAATTATTCTGAGGCAATGCAAGCATACGGATAACATCATACTGCACCTTGTTAATATCCTGAAATTCATCTATCAAAATATATTTATATCTCTCCTGCCACTTTTCCAATATATCCGGTCTTTTTATGAACAAGTCATGGCAGAGAACAAGCATATCATCAAAGTCCAGTTTCTTTCTTCTATTTCTTTCCCTCTCATATGTATAATAGATTTCTCTAAATACAGTTGACGGGCAATAAACAGACTGAAATTCTTTTATCTCTAACTGATTGTTTTTTATACAACTGATTTCTCCTGTAATTCCTTCTAAAAAATCTTTTTCATCGTCCACTTCGATTTCCGCATCTGTATGTTCCAATATCTCTTTTAAAAGTCTTATTTTCTCTTCCTCAGAAAAAATATTTTCTGCTGACAGTCCGTATGCCCACTTTAATATGCCGTAATAAATTCCATGAAACGTTCCGAATGTAACGGGAAAATGCTGTCCCTGCATTAACTTCCTGAATCTTTCGCGCATCTCATTTGTGGCAGCCTTAGTAAAAGTAATGACCAGAATTTCTTCTGGTCTTACTTTTCGTTTCTGAATTAAATATTCTATTCTTTTCGTAATGACAAGTGTTTTCCCGGAGCCGGGACCTGCCAAAACTAACATGGGACCGTTCTGATGTGTAATTGCTTCCGTTTGTGCTTTATTAAATCCCATATATTCCCCTTATTTGCTTAATAATTCAATTCCTCTGCGGATACGTCTTAAAGATTCTTCTTTTCCTAAGATTTCCATAATTTCCGTAGCGCCGCCCGGTGTATTCTGTTTTCCTGAAACCGCTGTTCTTACCGGCCACATTGCATATCCGTTCTTGCAGCCCTTTTCTTCCACATATCCTTTTAAAGTGGCATACAACGCATCATTGCTGTAATCTTCCTGCGCTTCAAATAACGGAAGGATTTCTTTTAACACTTCCAGAGAAGTTTCTTCGTTTGTTTTCATCTTCTTGTGTGTGTACATTGCCGTATCATATTCCGGTAATTCTTCAAAGAAATCAATATGTTCTTTAATATCAGGGAAAATCTCAATTCTCGTCTTTACAAGAGCAGCAATTTTCTTCAAATCATAATCTTTTGTCACAACTTCTTCAATGTAAGGTTTTGCCAGTTCAAAGAACTTATCGAAATCCATTGCTTTCAAATATTCACCGTTTAACCATTTTAATTTCACCGTGTCAAACACTGCCGGAGATTTACTCATATGGTGATAGTCAAATACTTTTACAAGTTCTTCCAACGAGAAAATTTCTCTGTTGTCTGTAGGACTCCAGCCTAACAGTGCAACATAGTTTACAATCGCTTCTGTCAAATATCCCTGTTCCAACAAGTCTTCATATGAAGAATGTCCGCAGCGTTTACTCAATTTCTTATGACTTTCATCTGTAATTAACGGACAGTGCACATATGTCGGAACTTCCCAGCCAAACGCCTCATATAATCTGTTATATTTCGGCGCTGATGATAAATATTCATTTCCACGCACGACATGTGTAATTTCCTGTAAATGGTCATCTATTACGTTTGCAAAGTTATATGTCGGGAATCCGTCTGATTTAATCAAAATCATATCGTCCAATTCCGCATTCGGAACAGTAATGTCTCCGTAAATGTCATCGTGGAATGTTGTTGTTCCCTCCGTCGGCATATTGATGCGGATAACATAAGGTTTTCCCTCCGCAAGATTCTTCTCCACTTCTTCTTTACTTAAATGCAAACAGTGTTTATCATATACAACAATCTCTGTTCCGCCTTCCGCTACCGTACTCTTTAAAGATTCAAGTCTCTCTTTATCACAGAAACAGTAATAGGCATCTCCCTGCTCTACCAACTGTTTCGCATATTTTAAGTAAAGACCTGAAGCGTTGCGTTCACTCTGTACATACGGTCCGTATCCGCCGTCTTTGTCCGGCCCTTCATCATGGATAAGTCCTGTTTTTTCCAATGTTCTGTATATAATATCAATAGCGCCTTCCACCAAACGCTCCTGGTCTGTATCCTCGATACGAAGAAGGAAATCACCGTCTTCATGTTTTGCAATTAAATATGCATACAATGCTGTTCTCAAATTCCCTACATGCATTCTTCCCGTAGGGCTTGGTGCAAATCTTGTTCTTACTTTACTCATTTTCAACTCTCCTATTCTATGTACTCTCTACCGTCTATTATATATAGGAAGCAGAGAATTGACAAGGTTATTTCATAATCTTCTGTTTCCAATACCGGAAAGAAAACCACTGCCTCGGCATGGATACAATGAAAATAATGCCAAGCACAATGGCAAATGCTATTTTAACCGAGGAAATTCCCATCTGTGAGGCAAGTGCAACGTCCCCCGTAACAAAATAATATGCCGTATAGTACACGCTCGCTCCCGGCACAAGCGGAAATATTCCCGAAATCAAAAAGACCGTAATCGGACATTTTTTCCAGACAGAGAAAATTCTGGAAATCAGAACGACCATCAGCGTTCCGATAAAAGAAGCAACCGCCGGCGAAGAAAAATCAACAGCCATACGGTAACAAAGCCAACCCGCAGTACCCGTCAGTCCGCAGTAAAAATAAAACTTTTTATCTACATTGTATAAAATGGAAAACGCCAGCGTTCCCATAAACGAACTGATAATATCCGATATCACAGCGCAAACCCTCCTAACATATTTTGATAAAGAGTCAGCACTACTCCGACTCCAATTGCCACATAAACAAACACCAAAACAGCATCAATCATGCGTACCGTACCGGAAATAAAATCACTTCTCGCTATATCCCTTATGGCATTGGTAAATGCAACTCCCGGTACAAGTGGAAGTATTGAACCGATAATAATTTTATCTCTCCTTAAAAACGGAAAACAATAATTACAGACAAGAAGAGCCAAAACCGTTACAAGTCCCGCCCCCACAATATTGACAATCACTTTCGATATCGGGTGTTTTTCCGTGAAGGTGACAAAAGTATATAAAATCATGCCGATAACAAAAGCGACAGCGCTTTCAAAAAGGTTTCCCTGAAGCAGATAACAAAATCCGCCGCTTCCCATTCCCGCCGCAAAAATGCGGAAATACCTTTTTTTCGGCGGCATATTTTCAATCTCTTTCAACTTTTCAATCGCCTCATCAAGGCTAATCCGCCGTGCAGTTATTTCTCTCGACAAATCATTTACGGCAGTTACAATACCAAGGTGTGTGCCGGACAGCGGAATATGTTTTACTTTTGCAAACATTTCCTTTCCCTCTTTCTCAGCCGTAATAAAAATTCCATTACTCAACACAAAAGTATCTACTTCTTTGATGTGATACCGCTTACATATGTAATCGATTGTTTCCTCCACACGAAAAATTTCCGCACCGTTTTTTAAGAGAATTCTTCCTGCGTCCAGAGCAAAATTCAACACCTTATGCATTTCTTCATATTCAGGAACTTTCTTTTCTTCCATCGCTACTCCTTTTCATAATGTAGAAAAAAGATAGCAATAAGAGACACTCTTATCTGCTACCCTTTCTCTATTAAAATCTATTTCTTTTCTTCCAGTAATTTATCTATACTTACCAATTTCACACTTAAAACAAAAATTTCCGATGCAATCTTTAACTCTTCCGGTGTCGGATAAGACGGAGCAATTCGGATATTGCTGTCTTTCGGGTCTTTTCCATATGGGAACGTCGCCCCTGCCGGAGTCATAACCAAACCTGCCTCTTTCGCCTTTGCCACAATAGCCTTTGCACAGCCTTCCATCGCATCAAAGGAAATGAAGTATCCGCCTCGCGGAGCCAGCCACGAACCAATTCCAAGGCCACCCAACTCTTCTTCCAGCACCTCTAATACCGCCTCAAATTTCGGTCTTAAAATATCCGCATGAAGTTTCATATGTTTTACCATGCCATGAATGTCTTTATAAAATCTTGCATGGCGCAATTGATTTAATTTATCGTGTCCGATTGTCTGAATTGTCATCTGCTTGCGAATTGCAACGAGGTTGGCATCAGACGCCGCAATTGCCGAAACTCCTGAGCCCGGAAAACTTACCTTTGATGTGGAACAAAATTTATATACCATATCCGGATTGCCTTCTTTTTTACATTCCATCAAAATCTCAATCAGATAATCCTGTTTGTCTTCATATAAGTGATGAATCCCGTAAGCATTGTCCCAATAAATTCGGAAATCTTTTGCCGCCGGTTTTAACTTGGCAAAACGGTGTACCGTCTCATCAGAATAAGTGATTCCCTGTGGATTTGAATATTTGGGAACACACCAGATTCCCTTGATCGCCTCATCTTCACTTACCAGTTTTTCTACCAAATCCATGTCCGGACCACTCTCTGTCATCGGAATGTTAATCATCTCGATTCCGAAATGTTCCGTAATTGCAAAATGTCTGTCGTATCCCGGAACCGGACATAAGAATTTCACTTTATCTAATTTGCACCAAGGTGTACTTCCCATTACACCGTGTGTCATGGAACGTGCAATTGTGTCGTACATTACGTTCAAACTGGAGTTACCGAAAATAACAATATTGTCCTTTGGAACTTCCATCATGTCTGCGAGTAACTGTTTTGCCTCCTGAATTCCGTCTAATACACCGTAGTTTCTGCAGTCCACACCTTCCTGACATTTTAAATCAGACTTGCTGTTTAGGACGTCCATCATTCCCATTGCCAGATCAAGTTGTGCTGCTGACGGTTTCCCACGCGACATATCAAGGTTCAATCCTTTTGCCTTCACTTCAGAAAACTGTTCTTCCAACTCATTTTTCAACTTTAAAAGTTCTTCTTTACTCAACTCACTATACGCTACCATCACAGACCCTCCTATTTTCTCGTTAATGGTTATTTTATACACTTTTTGACGTTTAGTCAATTGTTTCTTTCATTTTTTTCTATTTTTATTGTGTTATGTAGAACTTTTTGCAATTTTTTATTTTCTTTTATTCATTTTTCTTTTCGTATAGGATAATGAATTCTGCTTGATTCCATTTTTCATAAAAAACTTAAAAATCGTGTCCATAATAAAAATAGCCAGTGCGATAACCCCCGCAATCTTTAATGTTTCCGTAAAATAATGGGCGTACATTTCACTGTCCCCCATAATCATATAATAGGCTATGCGGTACATACCCGCTCCCGGCACAGTGGGAATAATTCCGGCAATCAAAAAAACAGTGACCGGTGTTTTCATCGTCCTTGCAAATAAATGGGATACGAGTGTTACCGTCAGCGCCGAAAAGAACGAAGCGAACACCGCTCCCGTTCCCATCGCTTCACTGAGCAGATATATCGACCAGCCGATTGCAGCAACAACTCCCGCAAGCACCAAATATTTTTTCGGAATTTCAAGCAAAATGGCAAATCCGAAAATGGCAATAAACGCTCCTATAATCTGTAATATCATAAAACTGTCCTCCCGATAAACTTACTTCCAAACAGCATCATTCCGATACCGACTCCAAGTGCTATGGACGCTGCCTTGATAAACGCCTCCAACATTCTTGAACTTCCCGTAATGTAATCTCCCTGTAAAGTGTCCCTTACTGCATTCGTAATTGCCACTCCGGGAACGAGAGGCATAATCGCACTGATAATAATCGTATCCATATTTATCGACACGGGAAGATATGCTTTAAGAAGTATAGTCAGTACCGTAATTGCCATAGAAGATATGGCGTCCATCATAAAGTCATGTACCTCAAGCCTTCTCCCCGCTTCCATACAAAACCCCAGCAGAGCGCCTACTATCGCAGATGTCCAGATTTCGTTTACCTTCCCTCCAAACATCATGGTAAAACCTATTACCGCAATAATTGTGGCAGAAAAATGATACAGAGGCGATGTAAACTCCTTATATCTGCCCGATGCAATCTTCTTTAACTCCTGGTAGGCTTTATCTACTGTAAGTTCTCCACTGCAAAGTTTTCTGGAAACTTCATTCACACGCACAACTCTGTTCAAATTTGTCCCTCTGTCTGTCACTCTCTTTATAATCGTAGACGGTTTCTCTCCCTCTTTTTTTAGAGTTGCCATAATTCCCGTCATCATTACCAGAACTTCCTTTTGTTCTGCATCTGCATTCTTTAAAATATGGCTCATCGTATCTTCTACACGATATGTCTCTGCTCCGCTGCATAGCATAATCTCGCCGGCAAGCATCGCCGTTTCCATTAGTTGTTCATTATTCATCTTCTGCCTGCTCCTTTTTCATGAAAACTATCTGTACTTTTGTAAATTCGCACATGAAAAATAGAATGTGCATAGCACATTCTATTTCTTTACTTTCCTATTATACATTAATCTCAGCCTTCATGCCAAGTATATTTTTATTTTCTTCCAACATTGGATTTACTACGTTTTTCAGGAAGGCATCTACCTGTTCTTTTGAACGTCCAACATATTTTGTCGGATCCATTGTCTTCTGTAAATCTTCCAAAGTCAGATTGAAAGCAGCGTCCTGTGCGATTAATTCCAAAAGATTATTATCTAACCCTTTCTCTTTTACATTTCTTCCTGCTTCCATAGAAAGTTCACGGATTCTTTCATGAAGTTCCTGTCTGTCTCCACCTGCTTTTACTGCGTCCATCATAATGTTCTCTGTCGCCATAAACGGAAGTTCTGACATAAGACGTTTTTCAATTACTTTTGGATATACAACAAGACCGTCCACAACATTTAAGCAAAGATCCAGAATACCGTCGATTGCCAAAAATCCTTCCGGTACACTTAAACGTTTGTTAGCTGAGTCGTCCAATGTTCTCTCAAACCACTGTGTTGCCGATGTGATGGCAGGGTTCAGCGCATCTACCATAACGTATCTCGATAAAGAGGCAATACGCTCGCTTCTCATCGGATTTCTCTTATATGCCATAGCCGATGAACCAATCTGTGTCTTTTCAAACGGCTCTTCCACTTCTTTCAAGTGCTGAAGAAGACGAATATCGTTGGAGAATTTGTGAGCACTTGCCGCAATTCCCGCAAGCACGTTCACAACTCTTGTGTCTACTTTTCTCGAATATGTTTGTCCTGATACTGCATAACATTGCTCGAATCCCATTTTTTTCGCAATCATCGGATCAATTTTATCAATAATTTCCTGATTGCCGTCAAATAATTCAAGAAAACTTGCCTGTGTTCCTGTTGTACCTTTTGAGCCTAACAGTTTAAGGCTTTTCAGCACATAATCCAAATCTTCCAGATCAAGCATAAACTCCTGCAGCCAAAGAGTCGCTCTCTTACCTACCGTAGTAGGCTGTGCAGGCTGAAAATGTGTAAAGGCAAGTGTAGGAAGCGCTTTGTATTCCTCAGCAAATTTTGCCAATTCAGCAATTACATTCACTAACTTTTTCTTTACCAGTTTCAAGGCTTCCGCCATGATAATAATGTCCGTATTATCCCCCACATAGCACGAAGTCGCACCGAGGTGGATAATCCCCTTTGCCTTCGGGCATTGCTGTCCGTAAGCATATACATGAGACATTACATCGTGACGCACAAGTTTTTCTCTCTCTTTTGCCACATCATAATTAATGTTATCTGCATTCGCCTTTAATTCTTCAATCTGTTCTTCCGTAATATTTAATCCAAGTTCGCGTTCTGTCTCCGCAAGTGCAATCCATAATTTTCTCCATGTTCTGAATTTCATGTCCGGAGAAAAAATGTATTGCATCTCTTTACTCGCATAACGTTCTGATAACGGGCTTTGATATCTGTCTGTACTCATCTGTAATCTCCTTTAAATTAGATTCCTAAACGTTTGAACACTTCGTTGTATGCTTCTTCCACATTTCCCATGTCACGGCGGAAACGGTCTTTATCTAATTTTTCATTTGTGTGTACGTCCCATAATCTGCATGTGTCAGGTGACACTTCATCTGCGAGGATAATTGTTCCGTCTTTCAAGCGTCCAAATTCAATTTTGAAGTCGATTAATTTCATATCTGCCTGAAGGAAATATGCTTTTAATACTTCATTTACTTTTCTTGTATACGCCTTGATTGTGTCAATCTCTTCCTGTGTCGCAAGTCCGAGCGCCAAAGCATAATCATCATTGATAAACGGATCACCTAAATCGTCATTTTTATAACTGAACTCAAGGATTGGACAAAGAAGTTCTTTTCCTTCTTCCACACCCATTCTTTTGGAAAAACTTCCTGCTGCCACATTACGAACGATAACTTCAAGCGGAACGATATCCACTTTCTTTACTGCTGTTTCACGGTCGCTTAATTCTTCAACTAAATGAGTAGGAACGCCTTCTTTCTCGATCAACTTAAATACATGGTTTGTCATGCGGTTATTCACAACACCTTTTCCTACGATAGTTCCTTTTTTCTCTCCGTTAAATGCAGTTGCATCATCTTTGTAATCTACAATAACAACGTCCGGATCATCTGTCATAAATACTTTCTTCGCTTTTCCTTCATATAACTGCTCTAATTTCTTCATACGTTTACACCAATCCTTTTCTTGATTTTTAACTTGTTTACACGAAAAGTATAATACAAGGCAGATAGAAATGCAACCATTCCACCCGCCTTATCTTTCCGGATTATCATTATTTATTATAAATCCAACTCATTAGTTTGACTTATATATCTCTTTTCATTTATTACTATTTGTAATTTAAACTACTTTTGTCCGCTATAGAAACGTTTGTAAGAACGAAATATTTTCTCGGGATCTTCTATGGAAATCTGATTTTCCCATTCTTTCTCCCTCTCCACAAGATAGCCGTCCGTCTCCCGGTAAACTTCGTGTTTAGACAGAAACGCTTCATATTCTTCCACTGTCATATATTGACGGCAGCAGTATACATATGCGCGCAGCATTGATTCTTCCTCACAAATCTGAAACGCTGACAGAAATCTCTCTCCCGCTTCCCTGTATAAAAACAACCTGCCATAGGCTGTTCCCAGACACCCGTAGACTTTTCCATAGAACTTCGGTTCTACTGATTCATCTCTCTCATCATGCAAAATAGAGAGATATCCTCTGATTGCCGCTTCCGTTTCACCATTTTGCAAAAGGCTGTCCGCCTTATATTTTCTCTTTTCTACATCTTTTTGATTCTTTAACTGTCTTAATGTACCTTCTATATGGCTGAGTTCATTTGCCGTATAAATACCGCTGTCTTTTAAAATGTATAAAACAAACTGCTCTGCGGAACCGTGTGACTTCATACAATCATTCAGTTGTTTTGCAAGCCCCTCTTTCTCCAGTTCCTCTTCAATCCAGTCACACAGTTTTCTATTGACTAATGTGTGATCTATCAGGTATGGGAAATTGCAAATATAATAGCAAAGTTCTTCCAGCGTATAGATTTTTTTATGCACCCGTGTAATCTCATACGGCTGTCTCGCTCTTTTACTATGACAAAGAATTAAACTGCCCATCACGTCCTCCTAACTCTATCACCGTCTGTGTCTGAAATCCCGATGATCCAAAAAAGTTTCCAAACCCAACATCTTTCCATGTAATTTCACATACATGTTCATCTTGAAAAATGACATTCACCTGCAGACGAACTGTATATTTTTCCCGTTCCGGAAGATTTCCCAGCGGCACTTTTATCGCTCTTACTGACCGTTTTGCAAGGGATTCCACATGAATTTCTATGTCTTCCGTATCCTCCAGCAAAATTTCAAACTGCTTATCATTCTCGTACCACTTTGTTCCCCACTGTACAATCGGATACCATGCGTCCATACCATTTACCCTAAGTTTCAGACAAATCTGCTCCGTCATCTTTGTTTCATCTAAATACACAAGGCCGCCTCTTGACTCATCATCTTTGTAGCACGCCGCATAACACGCCCCTTTGCTGTACAGGTTATCTCCCTGAAATGCACGTCTTCCATTGCAGAGTGTTCTCAGCGAGTTCGGATACCAGTTCTTTTCAAATCCCTCTCCAATTAAAAATACGGAAGAAATCAGTTTCCTGTTAAACACGCTTTTTATAAATTGATTAAACTGTTCGTCAGCTTCCTTTTGCCCGTCTTCATTTGCGAGAGGATATACTATGGCAAGTTCTTCCCAATCCGCATTAGCCACCTCATCTACGGTAACAAAAGTATCACGCCCTTTTTCATACCCTGTGCGTAACTTTTTTAACATATATGTGCGCACTCCGCTTCTGTCACAGTAAAAAAGAGCAGACTCATACTGCCATAATTCTTTCGGCTGATGGAACATATAATAGCAAAAACTCTCCCTGTTATCCTGCACATACACTTTTTCTTTTGCTATGCCAAGTTTCTGTCCAACGCTTTTTAAAAGATGCACAATATCCACATCTATTTCAGGAAGAGAAAATACGATTGTTTCTATATGATGAAACTGTTTTAAAACAAGTTGAATATATAAAGATAACAGCCAGATGCCTTCGTATGTGTTTTCTCCCACCTGTATCATGTCATGTTTTTCTGCAAGAGAAAGCAGGTCGCAGATACCCTCTTCCCCCGCTCTTTCTCCATATACCCATTCCTGCCCTTCTTTACTTATCACCAGTGGAATGCGCTCTGCTGTTTTTGGTTCTGTCTGCCCTTCTTCGCAATAACTTATCTGGCATGTATGTTCATTTAGTTCCACGCCAACCAAATAACCCCTTTGCATTTTTCTTCCCTCTTTCTTCTAGTATATTTTAAATAATTCTTCCGCCATTTTTTCTTCCAGTTGGTATTTGAAAAGAGAATCTTTCAATTCGTCCCCTTCCATTTTACACATGGCATTCAGGCGCCCGTATTTTCCAACCGGTTCAACTTTTCTTTCCTGTCTGCACACACCGCTTTCTTCGCAGATAATCGCTTCCCCTGCCTGTTCCCTGAATGTATACGTCAGACTTTCCTTATTAAATAAGACAAATTCTTTAACATAAATATTTGCGTAAACCGGCTGAAGCTGTTCTGTAACCGTACCGCGGTTTAACTTATAGGTAAGTTTTACTTTTCCCTCTTCTCTTGCCTGATATTGAATCAATATTTTATCGTGCAATAGAACTTCTCTCAACCATTCCTCCTTATATTTTAAATAGAACGGAAATACAAGCTGTCTGTCGCAAAGTTCCTGCAAAAACAGTTTTAATCTGTCTTCAACTTCACTTTCAAAGGAATGACTCGCATAAAATTTCAGCACCGCTATTTTACATACTTCCGGAAGTTCAGTTCCCTTTTCATATTCATTCAGAATAACCTGTATAATCTCTTCTTTCGTCTCTCTGTCCTTCACAACATATTCCCGGGAAATATATGACAAATACGCCTGTTTTAATCGGAAGTATACACTTCCCCTATAATAATCCATAAAAATCTGTTCTTCATTAAACATCGTTTCTGAATATAACATTTGTGTAATAATCCGTTCAGCAAGCGCGTCCGTTTTCACTTCATAGCCCCTTGCCACATTCCAGACTTTTTTCATATCTTTTGTTGCACCGCAATAATAGTCGGCCAAATACGTGAGCGTCACTTTATCATACTGTTCTCTCTCTAAAAGTGAGAAACAAAGATAGGTGAGGTAATCGTCCTCTTTTTCCTCTTCTCGAATATGTTTACTGCAGAAACGGAACACTTTCTCTTCCCCAAAAAAGTCAATACCATATCTCTTTACTGTTTCAAGTGTCAACTCTGTCTGATTTTCTTCTTCTCCCGTTTCCAGCAATAATTCTTTGTCCTTATACATCTCTGCAAACTGAGATTCAAAGCAAAGTCGTGTCAGTTCGTACGGAATCGAATCTGCATAATGCTTACCGTCATCTGCTTCCCACACGATTCTTGATGTCTTGTGATATAGAAGAATTTTCGTTCCTTCTTTCCTATACGCTACACGCTGGCTGATTACACCGTTTTTCTCAATAACAAGAACATATTTCATGTGGGGAGCAGCCGTCTTCACGATATATACATGAGAAATATCATAAATGGCTCTCATTCTCTCCATATCTAAATCCGGTTCATTGCAGAAACGTTTATAGAGCAGACGCAGATGTTCATTGATTCGTCTCTCTTCCAGTTGTCTCCACGCAAACGCTTCCATCTGTTCCCGATAACTTGCAAACAGTCTGCTCTCCTCGTCTTCATAAGTCAGAACGTTCTCATACAGGAATGCGGTATTTTTGTAATCCAAAGAACTTCCGTGTACAAAATATAACCAGACTGTTCTTGGAAACTGTTTTTTCATTCTTTCTTTATCTGCAGACATAATGTAGTATTCATACAGTTTTGCAATTCTAAGTCCCGCTTCCACCGCTCTTTCATACCAGATAAAATAAGATTTTTCTTTTTTATCTCCTTTTATGAGCAGCGTACAGATTGCATTTAGAATCATCTCCTCAGGATACAACTGATAGGAACGCGCCAATATCTGATATAATCTGTCTTTATACGCCTTCTCCTGACTGGCAAGATTCGCCGTATAAAGCGCCAATTCTTTTGTAATCATGGAATATTTCGCTGCAAAATCCAATATTCGCAGTTCAAACTGGCCCAATTTTTTTAGAAGGCTGCTCTTCTCCTGAAAGCAAATGTACGCTTCAATATATAAAGGAATCTGATTTGCCCCCTTTTCAAACTGTTGCCGTAATATATGGATTCTATCGCCGTAATTACGATATCTTACATCTATATTTAAAATCATACATAACAACTGCCATGATTCAGGGTGTTTTGCGTATGCCTTGTTCAATTCATCTGTCACTTTTTTGATATGGCTTTCATCTTTGGCCAAAAGCCCTGTCAAAAACAGGTAGTAAGAACCTATTTCGGTCTTCTTTCCGATGGCAAAACGGTTATAATTGTAATTCTCTAAAAACCATTTCCCCTCTTCTTTACGCCCTCCGCGCAAATATACGTGAGCCATAAGCAATTCATAAAACTCATTATCCGGCGCAATCTCCTGCAGTTGTCTAACCAGTTCAACCGCCTGATTTGTCCATTGTTTTAATTCTAATCGACCTGAAACACAGGCCATATAACTTTTCAGCAGACAGCCAAACATAAGTTTTTCTTCACCGTGTTTTTCTCTATGAGAAGACTGCTGATGTACGGTTACCGGATACGTTACTGTCTCATACGGAGTCTCCACAACAATTTCGCCATAATTATATCCTGCATGTAATTTCTTTGCATCAATCACATATTCTAAATAATAATTTTCTCCGACAAAATCCTCTGTCGTAATACTTTCTTCAGAAACATGAAGAAAATCTCCCGAGGCAGAAATCTTTATTGAAAGATACCCCCATGTATTCTTTGTAACTACAGCCCTTTCCTTTTTGCTCTCCTCATAATCAGAAAATTCCGCTTTTTCCTCATCAAAGAGTAGATAAATTTTCTCTTTCTGCTTAATACCTACCAAAAACTCTTCAAGCGCCTGCTCGTCCAGTGACCATTTTCGCATATTGCCGTAGAGAGCGGTAATTCTGCTGTCCTCATATTTCAACAACTCAGCAAACTTCTTTGAACGGAACAATTTACAAGCTTCAGAAAAATCTGCTTTGGCAAGTCTCTTAAACTCTTTGAGCGTCTGCACTTTCCCATATTCTGTTATAACAAAAGGCCGTTCAATCACGGCTGTATAGGCAATATCATATTCTCCGCCATCGCAGACTATTGTAAACTTCCCATTTTCCACGTCCCCCGGCGCCATTCCCGCACCGTCAAATGTGTAATGAATCTCTACGGGATTTCCCTGAAACCCCTGTTCTTTAAAATGTATGCGAAAGGAAGACGGATAAATCAAACCTCGAATATCCCCCTCTTTTCTGTTCTGCAACGTAAAACTTCCTTCATATACTTCCCCTTCACTGACGCTCATCGCAATATGGGTTTCCGAAAATTGTACGTCCGGCTGTATAACTTCAAAATCTCCTTTTGAAATTCTTTTAATTTTATTTTTCATGCTATCCACCTGCTACTCTTTTGTTTCTTGCATTGCATTTCATCAATTTCACGCTATAATGTATATTATTATAGCATTATTTTTTTATTTATGGCAAGTTTATTATATTAATCCGAAAGGCGGTTCTCATATGAGCAAATTACAACAGTTTCACGGAAGCGATTTAGAAGCAGTTGCCCGATATTTTCATCTTCCTCAGGAAGAAATTATTTGTTTCGGAGCAAATGTAAATCCGCTCGGTCTGTCATCGTCCGTGAAAAATACATTGGCGGAACATCTGGAAATAATTTCATCTTATCCCGACCGAGATTACAGTTCATTAAAAAAACAAATTTCCCACTATTGCCATGTCTGCCCGCAAAATATCGTTGTCGGAAATGGCTGTACGGAACTTATATCACTTTTTATTCAATTATTGAAACCAAGGCGCGCTTTACTCCCCATTCCAAGTTATTCCGAATACGAGAGGGAGATTGCCTTATCCGGCGGTACAGTAGAATACTTCCCTCTTTCTCAGGAGGAAAATTTTTCTCTTAATCTGTCTTCCTTATATAAAGTACTGGAGAAAAATATTGATTTACTGATTTTATGTAATCCAAACAACCCGACTTCCACCGCTACATGCGTTGATGACCTGACACGGATTCTGTCTTTCTGTAAAGAAAAACATATATTTGTTATGATTGATGAAACTTACGTGGAATTTGTGGAGGATATGGATAAAATTACCGCTATGCCTTTGACAGAATCCTTTGACAATCTGATTGTACTTCGGGGCGTCTCCAAATTTTTCGCCGCACCGGGACTGCGGTTTGGCTACGGTGTTACCGGAAACAACGGCCTCCTCTCACAACTGAATTCCATCAAAAACCCATGGAGTTTAAACAGTATCGGCGCTTACGCAGGAGAACTTCTTCTTTCTGACAAAAATTATATCCAAAAATCACGTTCGCTTATTTCTTCTGAAAGAAAGCGTATCTGCAAACGGCTTCGCGCCTTTTCTTTTATACAGGTGTACGAACCTGCTGCAAATTTTATTTTACTGAAAATCTGCAAGGACAATCTGACTTCCTACGACGTATTCGTCCACGCCATTCAAAGAGGACTGATGATTCGCGACTGTTCTTCTTTCGTCGGTTTGGAAGGCGAATTTATCCGCTTTTGCCTGATGAATCCGGAAGATAACGACCGGCTCCTCGACTGTCTGGAAGAAATCCTTGCATAACAGAAAACCAGCCACCTCATTTGAAGTGACTGGTTTTTATTATCTGATAAACAAATATGCCATATACGCTGCATAAGTCGCAACCATTGCCGCGCCCATACCTTTAGAAACTCTCTGTTTCCTGCAGATAGGAATAAAGAAAACAATGGAAACTACTATCAGAATGGCGATATCATATAAATATGTATTGGCAACCGCCATAGGAAGAATCGTTCCTGAAACACCTAAAATAAAGAAAATGTTAAAAATATTTGAGCCCACAACATTTCCAAGTGAAATATCGCTCTCTCCCTTTTTCGCTGCCACAATTGATGTGACAAGTTCCGGAAGAGATGTTCCAAAAGCAACAATAGTCAGTCCGATAAACGCCTCACTCAGTCCAAATGCCCTTGCAATCTCTTTCGCTCCGTCTACAACCATATTTCCACCGATAATGATTCCCGCCAAACCGATAATACATACAAGAACACTTTTGCCAAGGGTGTATTTTACTTCTATCTCTTCTCCGCTTTCCTTGTGTTCCGCTCTTCCTTTTAATCCTTCGCGTATCGCCAGATACATAAAAACTGCAAAACCGACAAGTAAAATAATTCCGTCCACTCTGCTAAGTTCCATACTCGTCTTGCCAAACAGTGTATCCATAGCAAGAACACCAAGCAATACTGCCGCAATAATGGAGATTGGATAGTCCTTTTTAATCATACTCTTCTTTACATGAAGAGGATAAATAAAGGCACTTACTCCAACTACAATCAGCAGATTGAAAATATTGGAACCGACAACATTTCCAATGGCAATATCATTGCTCCCCTTCATTGCTGCCGATACACTCACCGCAAGTTCGGGAGCGCTCGTTCCGAAAGCAACAATGGTAAGCCCAATGACTACAGCCGGTATATGTAACTGTTTTGCAATGGAGGACGCCCCATCAACAAAGAAGTCCGCTCCCTTTACTAATAAAACAAACCCAATTACTAAACAAATAATCGCAACAAACATATCCATTTTTCTTTCTCCTTCTCTTTTTCAAAAGTCGCCTAGAAAATATCATATCACTCTCCCTATCGTTTTACAATAAAAAAGTACACAAAACACATGGTTTCATGTACTTTTCATTCCCTATTTTACAATGCGGTAATACTCTTTTGTCGTAATCATAAACACAATGGTATAAAAGATGCCAAACACAAGCACTGTCACCGCTGTTGTCCCTGCAATCAGTTTCACATTTTCCAGTGCAAATGCCGAAAGCAATTTTGTAATGATTTTAAACGCCACTATCACATGAATAACCGCACAGATAAGCGGAAGGTAGAATACGCTCATCACCTGGCTTCTGATAGAATTTTTAACTTCCTGTTTGCTCATACCGACCTTCTGCATAATCGCAAACCGTTCCTTATCACTATAACCCTCTGATATTTGTTTATAATAGATAATCAATACAGTTGCCATAAGGAACAGACCGCCGAAGAAAAGACCTAAGAAAAGAAATACGCCGTATAAGGAGAAAAATTCCTCTCTTTCGGTTTCTTTAAATTCTCCCCGTATAGTATCCGCATTCATCGGAAAACTTTTTTTCAATTCCTCAGATGCTTTCATAATATTTTCTTTGCTTCCCTTGAAATCCAAACTCTTATAATAACACTCTGTTGTATTTTTCTGTGTTTTATCATCTCCGAGAAGAGTATCAATCGCTTTTTGATCCGGCATCACAATATAATACATATCAATCATCATCTGCAATTCTTTGTCGAGATTTTTCATTTTCATTTTTTTCACATGAAATTTTTCACCGTTAATCGTCAGTTCATCTCCCGAAACATTATCTCCCTTTGCTCCGTAATAAAGAATTTCATTCTCTCCAAGTATTTCATTTCTCTTTTCAACCTGATTGAACTCTTCCAACGTCATAAACCGAACTCCACAATAAGAAGAAACGTCCAAAGTTTTAGGTCCGATATCGTCTATATTGGTCACAAGCGTATTTTTCCCTTTAGTCGCATCTGTTTCCGTATAATAATATGATACTTCATCTTTCGCTTCCAAATTATATGTTTCCAACGCTTTCTCCACGCCACTGTCAATCGTGTGAATAATCTGTTCCTTATCTTCTCCTTTGACCACATCGCCCATGACAATACACTGTTTCGGAAATCTTGTGCTTAATATATCCTCCAAACCGGTATACATCGCCAATGTAGTCGATAACATAATCAATACCATTGTACTTAAAATACAGATATTTCCAAGTCCCACCGCATTTTGCTTCATACGGTACATCATTCCCGAGACAGAAGTAAAATGCTTTGTTTTATAATAATAGTTTTTATTTTTTCGCAGCATTTTGAGAAAGGCAATACTGCCCGCCGTAAATAAAGCATATGTGCCAATAATAACAAGAATAACAGCAACAAAGAAATATCCTAACGCATTCATTACACTTTCTGTACTCAGGGCAAGATAATATCCGATTCCCAATGACACAATACCGATAATCGTCATGATTATTTTTGTTTTCGGCTCTTTCTCCCCCTGATTACTTCCATGCAATAATTCTATCGGATTCGCCAAACTTATCTGGAAAAAATTAAATAGCAGGCTTACAAGGAAAATACCCGAAAATAAAAGAATGGTCCCCACAAGTGCCTTCGGCTCAATGGCAAATTCCATATGTGCATCAAAATGAAGAATTTTCAGCATAATCAGGAACACTAATTTTCCAAAACACATTCCGCCCAAAATCCCGCCTACAAGGCTTATCAGTGCGATTATCAGCATTTCTACCGTAAGCATCTTAGCGATATGTCTTTTTCCAAGTCCCAATACATTATAAATTCCTATTTCTTTTTTCCTCTGCTTTATAAGAAAACTATTCGTATAAAACAGAAAAATTGCTGAAAAAATGCCAACTATCGACACACCCATGCTAAGCATTTCGCGAAAAGTTACTTCTCCGGGAACACCTCCAATCCCTTTGTTCATTGTCAGTCCATAAATAATGTAAAACATCATTACGGTAATCACACAGGTAATAATATACGGAACATATGTCCTTCTATTATTTTTGATATTGGTTACCGCAAGTTTTCTATAAATAGAACTACTCAATTCTGTCACCCCCTGTAGTCAGAGCCGTTAATGTATCTGAAATCTTCTGATACATTTCTTCATTGGATAAGTTTCCCCGATACAACTGATAGAACACTTCTCCGTCTTTAATAAATAACACACGGCTTGCATTGCTCGCCGCTTTTACGCTGTGGGTTACCATCAAAATTGTCTGACCGTCCTGATTGATTTCCGTAAATAATTTCAACAATTCATCTGACGCTTTGGAATCCAGCGCTCCTGTCGGTTCATCGGCAAGAATCAGTTGCGGTTTTGTGATTAACGCTCTTGCAACTGCTGCCCTTTGTTTCTGTCCTCCTGAAACTTCATACGGATATTTATTCAGAAGACTTTCTATTCCCAGTTTTTTCGCAATCGGCATAAGCCTTTTCTCCATTTCATCATATTTCTTTCCTGCTAACACAAGTGGAAGAAATATATTGTCTTTTAAAGAAAAAGTGTCAAGCAGGTTAAAATCCTGAAAAACAAATCCCAAATTCTGTCTTCTAAATGCCGCCATCTCCTTTTCTTTAATTGTGGATAAATCCCTTCCTTTTAGTAATACTTTTCCACTTGTCGCTTTATCTAAAGCAGCCAAAATATTCAGCAGTGTTGTTTTACCGGAACCGGACTCTCCCATGATTGCGACATATTCTCTCGGCTCAACAGAAAAACTCACATCAGAGAGCGCTTTTACCTGATTTCCTCCAAATCGTGTTGTATATATTTTCTTTATATTTTTTACTTCTAAAATTGACATCTTTATGTCCCCCTTTCTATCTTTCCTCTTTATTATAAAAAAAGAAGAAATGTACTGCCATAGATTTGACTTACATTTCTCCTTATAAATCTTACAAAATTGTAAGGATTGGTAATTTATATACCTTTTCTTCTTTTTTTCCGACCAAGCACCAGCATACAGCCGCTACCTAAAAGCGCCAATACAGCCAGTATTTTCATACTGTTGGAAGGCAGTGAAATTCCGGTTGGCACTACAACCTCATATTTTGTATTGACAAACTTTATATTCACATCAGGATATTTCCGAGTATACTCAAACTCCACCGGTCCATTCTGTCCGTTTCCGGGAATTGTAGGAACTCCTTCTACGCTCAGTGAAACATCGTAGTCCCGATTCATTGTTTCCTGTACCGATACATAATAATCATAAGGCAGACGAATATGAAGCGTCTGTCCATGTTTAAGATAGAATACGGCTTTTCCTTCATCATCAAACCGGATTTTTTTCGCTGTCACATTCAGAGTACTGTCGTTTTTCTGACCTTGTTCCAAATCTTCCTGATTTTCAAACATAACATCATACTCTCCGTCGGAATCTCCTCCGTCCGTACGAAATGTTTCCATAACAAACCGAAAATATTCCTGTTGATCAGCACCATTTCCCTCTACCGTCTTGGATATACTGATAACTCCCTTGTTTTCAAGACTGCTGTTATGAAATGTTTTCTCACCCTGTACACCGCCCTTTGTATAAGTGACTTCTGTTTTTAACAGTCCCATCTCATTCTGTGTGACGGTCACCTTAATATCCACAGGTTCCGTATCACATAGAAATCCGTCTTTCTTCGTCTCCTCAATCCGATAGAAGAACGTCTTCCCCACATCAGATTTCTTATAAGTAATCGGTTTGAAACGTACTGACTTTCCTATATTAGACGTCTCTCCTGCCAAAGCACCTTTTTGCCCGTCTTCAGTAATGGTATACATTTTAAATTCAAACACTTCCTGAGCAGTTGGCACTTTCCCATCTACCATTTTCATTGCTTCAGGAACAAAAGTTATTTCATCTCTTGCCGTCTTATTTAGAAAGGTTGCGCTTCCAATTCCACTTGTAACATTTCCCTTTTTATAACTTCCCTCTGCCACAAGTCCCGCAAATTCTGAAAAAGCAACGGTTACAGTGACTTCCACTCTTTCCGTATCACAAATATATCCTTCTTTTGTAAACTCATCAATATAATAATGGAACGTTTTTCCCGCATCTTTTGCAGTATACGCAATTGGTGGAAATGAAATATACTGTTTATTATTTTGTGCTTTGCTGATGACACTTCCATCTTCTTTATGAAGCACAAATTCAAAATTTTCATTGGCAAACGGATTTCTTCCATCTACTTTTTTGAAAGCCAGTGGTGTAAATTCGGTCTTGACATTGCTTATTTTATTCACGAATACCGGCGTTTCCAAACTCATTTCCATATCCTCAGCGGACCGATTTCCAACTTCTACACCATATCCCATTCCGAGAGGCTGATAAAAATCTCTATCCTGTCCCTGCGGTTCAAAAACAACAAGATGATATTCCGCTGGCAATTCTATCTTGAACATCTCATTCACAATCTTTTCATACTGTCCTAAATCATGTCCAAAATACCCTGTCACTGCCCATACAATATTTTTTTGTTCCTCTAGACCGTATTTGTTCGGATATACCTGAAAATAGTAAAATATCTTTTTCAGATTCTCAACCAGTTTATCTCCCCAAAGATTGATACTTACATAATGTTCCATTTCTGTCAGTTCAGGATCTGTCACAACCTTATAAGTGTGGTGATTTACTACAGGCGGCGGCAATGTTTTGTTACCATCAATACAAAACACCTGATATTTCTGCTCACCCGGTTTTTCTCCCACAAAAATATAGTTTCCTTCCGGTGCAACGCCATAATATTTCACTGCATTTTGGAAACCCTCCAAATCTTTTTCGGTAACAGTTACCACTATGTCATATACCTTTGCATCGTGCACAATACCGTCAATCGTCTGTCCATAATATTTTTCTCGGATTTTATACCGGTATTCTCCGGGAGCGGTATACGTAATCGGTTGGAATTGAATATTCCCTTCCGCATCATTTGTTGCCTCCTGAAGAACTCCCCCGCCTTCATCTAGCAATTCAAACTGGAACTGTTTATCTCTAAGTTTTTCTCCTTCTAAAATCTTTTTTGCTTTTATAACCGCCTTCGCTTCCTGTGGCGCTGTATTTTCTGATTTATTCACAAAAATCGGAGGTGCTGTTCCAAATGAAATGTCAGAACCCACATCATTCTTAATCGCCACTCCATATCCCATTCCTAATGTCTGGTGATAATCTTTATCCTCAGGTACAAACAATACCAGATGATATTCTTCCGGTAAACTGACCTGAAAAATTTCTTTCATAACTTCTTTCCACTGTGCGTCATTATCTCCATATGCTCCGGTAGCCACCCAGACAATCTCTCTTCTGTCATGCGAACTATACTTGTCGGGGAATAACTGGAAATAAAAAAAGCATTTTTTCAAATTTTCTGCCAGTTTGTCTCCATATCGGTTCATTGTCACATGTGATTCCAATTCTTTTGAATCCGGATCATTTAAAACGATATATTTTGTGCGGGCCTCAGGCTCTTTTGGGGGAAGTGCCTTACTCTGGTCAATGCAGTAGACCTCATATCCTCGCTCTCCCGGATATTCTCCCACAAAAATTTCACCGTCAGGAGCATGTCCGTAGTAAATTTTATTCTGATCCGGCGCTTTTAAATCTTCCTCCCGAACTGTTACATTTACTTCATACTCGTTGGAATCATACACAATTCCGTCGATGGTTTGTCCGCCGTTTCTCTCACGTATAGTATACCGATGTGTTCCTGCATTTTTATACGTGATTGGTCGGAATGTAATATCCCCGGCAGCATCATTTTGTGCTGTTTGAATGACAATTCCATTCTCAAGCAGTTCAAATGTGAATTGTCTGTCCTGAAGTACATGTCCCTGTAAAACTTTTCTCGCTTTAACCGTCGCTGATACACTGCCTTTAGAGACACTTCGTTTTTCTGCAGCAAATGTATTCCACGGTATAACACCACATAAGAGTGACATTATCAGAACACACGCACTTATTCTTTTTAATTTTTCATATTTTCTACACATCTTCCTTGTCTGTTATATCCTTTCTTATTTTATTTTCCCTTAGAGTATACATGTCGTACCGTTTAAAAAAAGGATTGAAACCGTTTCATTTGCGTTTGTTTTGTAATATTTAAAAGAAAACTTTTGCAAACTAAAAAATCCATCAGTCAAAACATTTCTGATGGATTTTCTATACTTTATTCTATTCGTTAATCGGTGTAAACTCTCTGCTAAAATCAATAATCACCTTCGTTCCCTTACCTACCTGAGATTCCAACTTTAACCCATGTCCCAGTTTACCGAGCACTTCTTTTGTAAGATATAGCCCAAGTCCCGTGGATTTTTGATTGCTCCTTCCATTGTATCCCGTAAATCCTCTCTCAGCCACTCTCGGCAAATCTTCCGCACTGATGCCTATTCCCGTATCTTCTATCACAAGCAGATTTGCATTATTCTTATCCATGTAAATAGAAACACTTCCCTCATTTGTATATTTCAGCGCATTTGAAATAATCTGCTCCAACGCAAATAAAAGCCACTTTTCATCAGTAAGCACCGTTATTTCCATTGGTTCAAAATTCAATTTAATTTTCTGTAAAATAAATAGTTTTGAATACTTTTTAATCGCAGCCTTCACAATATCCGAAAGAAAATATTGATTTAACACCATATCCTGTGACATCTGTTTTTTCCTCAGATAATGCAATACCATTTCTACATACTGTTCTATCTTAAATAACTCAGCAGATAATATTTTCAAGTCACACTCACCCGACTGCAATAACAGGTTCATCACAGAAATAGGTGTTTTAATCTGATGCGCCCACATCATATAATACTCTTCTGCTTCTTTTGCTGAAATGTCCATAGATGAAATCAACTCTTTTCGGTTTCTGTGCAGTTCCACTATGATTTCCTGGTAGGTCTGTTCCAAAAGCCCTTCCGCTTCAGGAAAATCTCCCATTTCATATGCCAGTTGTTTCTTCAAATGCTCTAATCTTTTGTATTTTCCCGCATATTTCACAAAATCTGTCACAGCAATTATCCCTACACTCACAGCACAGATGAGCAATGCATAATTGGTATCTTCCGTATTCGCCCCGTATAAAAAAGCAATCCCTTTTATAATGACCCCGCAGAACAGTAAAACAAATATTGTTTTTCTTTTTTCCTTTATATATGGCAACACTAATTTCATCATAGAATGATATATCCTATCCTTTTCTTCGTCGCTATAAAATCTTTAACTCCTATTGTTTCCAGTTTCTTGCGAAGTCTTGTTACATTTACAGTCAATGTATTATCATCAATAAATTCTTCGTTCTCCCATAAACGCACCATAATCTCTTCTCTCGAAACAATCTTTCCCACATTTTCCAAGAGAAGTTGCAGGATTTTATAATCGTTTTTTGTCAGTTCCAAATGTTTCTCTTCATATGACACACTTGCGTCATTCAGATTTAAAACAACACCTTTATGTTCTATCACATTCACACTTCCCTGGAACGAATATGTCCGCCTTAAAAGGGCCTGAATTTTAGCCGTAATTACATTTAAGTCAAACGGTTTATCAACAAAATCATCTGCTCCCATATTGATCGCCATAACAATATTCATGTTGTCCGAGGCAGAAGAAATAAACACAATTGGAACTTTTGATACTTTTCTAATCTCTCCGCACCAGTGAAAACCATTAAAAAACGGAAGAGAAATATCAAGTAATACTAAATGTGGTTCAAAAGCCAGAAATTCCTGATATACTTTTTCAAAATCAGTGATACATTTCACTTCATACCCCCATTTTTCCAAATGGTTTTCTAAAATTTTCGCAATCATCATGTCATCTTCTACAATCAGTAATTTATACATTTTCTTCCCCTTTTCTGCTTAGTCGTATTTGTATAGTATAAAATGAAATTTATTTTTACGCAATGTAAAATGGCTATTAATTATATTCCATAACTAATAGCCATTTTACTTAATCACTTCAATCATTCTTTTTACCTTTCTGGTGGTCCGTACCTTCCTTTCATAAATTTTCCTTATTAACTTCCTAACTTAATAATCACATATTGAAGTTGACATTTCATCTCTGTGTTATCACTGTTACGGGTTTTAATAAGCATATAATCTTTCCGAAGATTATATTTCCCTCATAAATAAAATAAATATTAGATTATCAGTTTAGTGGTATCTGCTATTTATCTTATTTATTTTGTTTATACTGTTATAATACCACATATTTTATAGTTGTCAATACTATTTTGAAATATTTTTATTTTTTTCTTTCTCTCTTCGTCCACACGGTTCACTATCATACTTTAATTGTAACATCTGTTTATCAAAAACATATATATATTGTAACAAAACATTACGAGGTATCTATGCGTTCTATTCACACAATGCAAAACAACACTGCAGATAAGGGAAGTCTTCAACTAAACGTTACCTCCGAAATCACTTCCTATCCCGTTTCAGATGCAACTGTTGATATTTCTTATACCGGAGTACCGGACAGTCAACTGGAGCAACTGACTACCGACTCGTCGGGACAGACTGAAACTATAGAACTGGACACTCCTCCTCTGGAATATAGTCTGAATCCCTCTATAGAATCCCAGCCCTACTCCGAATACACTTTTAAGATTTCAGCCCCCGGATATGAAACAATGAATATCTCAGGCGCAGAACTTTTACCAACCGTAAAGGCAATTCAAAACGTTGCTTTAAAACCCATCTCTCCCGATACACAACAGCAGGAAATTTATGTGATTCCGGGGCATACTCTCTATGAGGAATATCCTCCTAAAATCGCTGAAGATGAAATTAAACCTATGGACGAAACAGGCGAAATTGTACTTAGCCGTGTAGTTGTACCCGAATACATTGTTGTACACGACGGTTCTCCAAGAGACAGCACCGCAAAAAATTATTATGTGCGCTATCGGGATTATATCAAAAATGTCGCTTCCAGTGAAATCTATGCAACATGGCCTGCTTCTACCATTCAGGCAAATGTACTTGCCATTATGTCTTTTACATTGAACCGTGTCTACACGGAATGGTATCGGAATAAAGGGTATGATTTTACAATTACATCTTCCACTGCTTTCGACCATAAATGGATACCAAACCGTAATATTTACGATACTATTTCGGCTGTTGTCGACGATTTATTCGCAAACTATCTGTCCCGTCCTAACGTACGCCAACCTATTCTTACTCAATATTGTGACGGACGTCAGGTTACATGCCCAAACTGGTTGACACAGTGGGGCTCTCTTTCTTTGGGAGAACAGGGGTACACTGCCATCGAAATTTTACGATACTATTATGGCGATAACATCTACATTAACACTGCACAGGAAATTTCAGGTGTACCGTCCTCCTGGCCGGGATATGATTTGGAAAATGGTTCTTCCGGTGATAAAGTCCGACAACTTCAGGAACAGCTCAATGTGATTGCAGGTGCTTATCCCGCCATTCCTAAAATAACTGCCGACGGAATTTACGGACCTGCTACAGCCGCAGCCGTAAAGAAGTTTCAATCCATCTTTGGTCTTCCCGATACAGGAATCACCGATTACCCTACATGGTACAAGATTTCACAAATTTATGTCGGTGTTTCCCGAATTGCAGAACTGACATAAAATAATGCAGAGGTATGACTTTTACATCATATCTCTGCACTTTATTTTTCAACTGCCTACAGCAGTCTCTGTATATCGTTAAACAAAACAAAAATCATCAAACCAAAAAGTAATATCAGTCCGGCAAAATGCACCATTCCTTCCTTTTCCGGCGGAACACGTTTCCCACGTATTGCCTCGACAAACAGGAAAACTAACCTTCCTCCGTCCAACGCCGGCAGCGGAAGTAAATTCATTACTCCGAGGTTTGCCGAAAGTAAAATGGATAAATTAATCAGAGAAAAGATTACGGAAGAAACTCCGTATGCTTTATTTGTCTCATACGCATCGCCAACCACATCAACAATCCCTACAGGGCCTGATAACTGATCCATTCCAATTTTCCCTGTAACCAACATTTTCAAACTTTCAAGCGTCGTTTCAATCCAGTATTCCACCTCATACAGTCCATACTGTAATGCCGTAAAAGCGTTTGCCTTTTTATACTTCGCCTGCGTAATACCGATTAAATACTGTCCCTGTTCATTCTTTTGGGGCGTCAATACAGATTCATATGTTTTTCCGTCACGCTTATATTCAAGAGTAACCTTTTCTCCCTGATGAAACTGATTGTAAACGGAAATCTCTCTGAATAAATGAATATTTTTCCCATTGATTTCCGTTATCACATCACCTTTTTGCAATCCCGCTTCCTGCGCTGCCGAGTTCGGAACAATACCTCCTATTTCCGATTTGTCATATCCAACCCATGCAACAACAATCACGGATAAAATAAACGCTAAAATAAAGTTAAAAATCGGACCGGCTGCAATGACCGAAATTCTCGCCCATACAGATTTATTATTAAAACTTTTCTCGTCTGTATTTTCAACATCGTCTTCTCCCATCATACATGCTCCGCCTATGGGCAGCAGTTTAATGGAATATTTTGTCTCTTTTCCCTGCTTACTTATAATAGTAGGTCCCATTCCTATACAAAATTCTTCCACATAGACCCCATTTTTTCTTGCAAGAAGAAAATGTCCTAATTCATGGAAAAATACAATAAAACTAAATAATAACAGTGCGAGAATAATTCCCACCACATTTACCACCTGCTTTCTATCTGCTTATATACTTCCTGTTCTGTTTCTAATATTTCCTCCACAGATGGATTCATAATATTTTTATGATTCCGCATACATTCCCCGATAATTTCCGGTATTTCTAAGTACCGTATTTCTCTATTTAAAAATTTGCTGACTGCCAGTTCATTTGCCGCGTTAAATACCGTCGGAAGAGAACCTCCTGCTCTTCCCGCCTCATATGCAAGACGAAGTCCGTAAAATGTTTCCATATCCGGCTCTTCAAATGTAATCTGCGACAACTTCTTAAAATCCAATCTGTCACCCGGAAGGTATCTCCTCTCCGGATAGTATAGGGCATACTGGATAGGAAGTTTCATATCAGGAGTTCCCAATTCCGCAATAACCGCTCCGTCAACATATTCTACCATAGAATGGATAATGCTTTGTGGCTGTACAACAACTTCTATCTGTTCCATTTTTACGTCAAAAAGCCATTTTGCCTCAATTACTTCCAAGCCTTTATTAACTAACGTAGAAGAATCAATTGTAATCTTTCTGCCCATCTCCCAGTTTGGGTGTTTAAGAGCATCTTCCACCTGAATATGTTCCAACTCTTCCTTCTTTCTATTCCTAAAAGGACCGCCTGATGCCGTTAGAAGAATTTTGTGGATCGCATTTTTTTCATTTCCCTGAAGTGATTGAAAAATTGCACTGTGCTCACTGTCCACCGGAAGAATGGACACACCATGCTTCTTTGCCAAAGGCATAATAATATGTCCTGCCGTCACAAGTGTTTCCTTATTGGCAAGAGCAATGTTTTTCCCCGCTTCAATTCCGGCTATTGTAGGGCGTATTCCTATCATACCGACAATAGCAGTCACCAAAATTTCCGTCTCGGGAATAGTTGCAATCTCAATCAGCCCCTCCATTCCGGCTACAACTTTTACGGGTAAATCAGAAATTCTGACACGCAGTTCTCTCGCTTTTTCCTCAGACCAGACCGCTACCGTCTTTGGAGAAAATTCACGAATCTGTTCTTCCAGCAAAGAAATATTGTTTCCCGCTGCCATTCCCACCACTTCAATGTCCTTGTTTGCTCTGACAACTTCTAATGTCTGTGTTCCTATTGAACCTGTAGAACCTAAAATTGCTATCTTTTTCATTTTTATCCCTCATTTATTTCATCAACATAACCGACAGGTAATAGATAATTGGTGCAGTGAATATCACACTGTCAAATCTGTCTAAAATACCTCCATGACCCGGGATAAGTTTCCCATAATCTTTAATGTCATGGTTTCTCTTAATTGCAGAAGCCGTCAAATCTCCCACCTGCGAAATCATGGAACCGATTCCGCAAATAATTGCATAGTGAAGTACATTTGCATCTGCTCCCGATGCGAACCTGTTGATTGCCAATCCATACACTGCTCCAAACAAAGCCGCGCCCAAAATGCCGCCAATACCACCCTCTACCGACTTTTTCGGACTTAGTTTCGGCGCCATTTTATGTTTGCCCATAAGCATACCTACGCAGTATGCACAAGTATCACTTCCCCATGAACACAGGAAAATAAGCCATACAAGGAAAGCGCCCTGCGGAAGCATACGTGTCTGATACACGTAAGAAAGCATCAGCGCAACATAAAACAAACCAAAAAATACAAACATAACCTGTTGTGCTATATATTTTGGAAAAGAAAATACATAGACCGCCATCAACAAAACTAAAAATCCGATAATTAACGGTACAATCTGTTCTTTACTTCCAAACCGCAGACATACATAATACGCAATTCCCGCCAAATATCCTGTAAAGCCGAGAAGTTTTTTATGTACGTCTACCACTTTATATAATTCACTCATACCTATCAAACTAATTACAAGCAGAACTCCAAACAGTAAATCCTGCCCTGTTATAACCGTAATCAGGGCGATAATTACAAGTACAATCCCACTTAGCAGTCTTGTTTTAAACATTATTTTTCCTCCTTTGTTCCGCCAAATCGTCTGTCTCTATTATTATAATGCAAAATAGCCTTTTCTAATTCCTTTTTTGTAAAATCAGGCCACAAAACATCTGTAAAATAAAATTCCGTATATGCCAATTGCCACAGAAGATAGTTAGACAGGCGAAGTTCCCCGCTTGTGCGGATAAGTAAATCCGGATCCGGAATATCATGCGTATCCAAATATGCCTCAAACACACTCTCGGAAATATCTTCGACTTCCAGTTTTCCTTCTTTACAGTCTGCTGCCATTTTTTTCATGGCACGTATCATCTCATCTCTGCTTCCGTAGTTCAGGGCAATCTGAAAATTCAATCCGTCATTGTCAACCGTTGCTTTTTCCAGTTCTTCGATTCGTTTGCGAATATCATCATCTAATTTCGTTTTATCACCCAGCACACGCACTTTCATGCGATTTTTAGCGGCGGTTTTCAAACACGTTTTCATATAATTGCGCAATAATTTCATCAGAGCGTCCACTTCTTCTTTCGGCCTGCTCCAGTTCTCTGTAGAAAATGCGTATACGGTCAAATATTTTACGCCCATTTTATAGGCTTCTTCGCATATCCTCTCTACATTTTTACTTCCCTGTGCATGTCCATAATTTCTTGGCATTCCCTTTGCTTTTGCCCAACGTCCATTTCCATCTAAAATGATTGCAATGTGTTGTGGTATATTCATACTCTTTCCTCCATTAGTTTCTCTCATACAAAGAGGGGCACAACATGCACCCCTCTTATTTTCTCTGAAAAGCAAATTGTTTTTCTTATTATACGGTCATAACTTCCTTTGATTTTTCTTCAACCGCTTTATCAATATCTTTGATATATTTATCTGTCAATTTCTGCAATTCATCTTCTAAATCTTTAATTTCATCTTCTGAAACTTCTGTTCCTTTTAATTTTTTAAATGTATCGTTACCGTCACGACGAATGTTACGGATAGCAACTTTAGCCTGCTCTCCTTTTTTCTTTACATCTTTAGCAAGTTCTTTTCTTCGCTCTTCCGTAAGTTCAGGAAATACAAGACGAATAACGCTTCCGTCATTTGTCGGATTAATTCCGATGTCTGATGTAAGAATTGCCTTTTCAATCTCTTTTACCATAGATTTTTCCCACGGCTGAATCTGAATCATACGTGGTTCCGGTACAGAAATATTAGCCGCCTGCTGAATAGGTGTAGGCACTCCGTAATAATCAACTGTCAATTTGTCAAGTACATGCGGATTGGCACGTCCTGCACGGATTGTCGCTAATTCTCCAACTAAACTGTTATAAGATTTTGTCATCTTTTCGTCAAATGCTTTTACTCTCTCATTCATATATTCTATCCTCTTCTTTCTTCTTATTTTTATTATACGGTCACTTTTGTTCCTTTAAATGTACCTGTCATTGTCTCCACAATGCTGTTTTCTTCATTCAAACCAAATACAAGCATCGGCATCTTATTCTCCATACAAAGAATGGACGCAGTTAAATCTACTGCTGCCAATCGCTTGTCGATTGTTTCCTGAATAGAAATCTCATCATACTTCTTAGCGTCCGGATTTAATTTAGGATCGCTGTCATAGATACCGTCAATCGCTTTCGCAAGCAGCATTGCATCTGCTTCAATCTCAATCG
Organism: Lachnospiraceae bacterium; assembly: GCA_902381685.1. GTDB lineage: Bacteria > Bacillota > Clostridia > Lachnospirales > Lachnospiraceae > Faecalimonas. The sequence goes on from LR698958.1 coordinate 1,185,436, forward strand.
CACGAAGCACTGCCCCTGTATCTGTTGAAAAATAAGGGTGACCTGTTCCGCCTGCAAAAAATACAACTTTACCGCTGTTTAACGCCTCCACTACAGCGTCTTTTGAAAATAAACTTGTAAATGCTCCACATACAAACGGTGTAAATACTTCTGTCTGCATTCCCACATGTCTGAAAATATCTGACACATAAATACAGTTCATAACAGTTGCAAGCATACCAATCTGATCTGCTTTCGTTCTGTCGATTGTCTCACTTGTTCTTCCTCTCCAGAAGTTCCCTCCTCCTGTTACAATTGCTACCTGAACACCTGAATCCACTAACTGTTTTACCTGATTGGCTACACCTATACATGTCGCCTCGTCAAATCCTGTCTTTTTATCTCCTGCCAGCGCCTCACCGCTCAGCTTTAACAACACTCTTTTCATCTGTTTCTCCTCGCCTTTATTTTTCTTTCAATGTACCCATTATAACATAGGTTTTTTCCTTTCTACAAGTACAAAAATAAACAAAGGCGCCATTCACTTGAACGGCGCCTTTTCCCTATGCTTTTTCGATATGATATTTTCCGCTTCCGTCAGAAACAACTGATGACTGATAAAACTCTTTCGCCACCTCAACTAAATAGTGTGTATCTTTTATGCCGCAAGTTTCATACGGAGAATGCATGGCAAGTTGCGCAATTCCGATATCCACTGTGTTTACCGCTACCTGCGTGTTGGAAATATTGCCAAGTGTAGAACCTCCAAGCATATCCGAACGGTTTACAAAGTTCTGATATGGCACTCCCACTCTGTCACAGATTGTTTTAAACATTGCCGCTGAAACTGCATCTGTCGTATATTTCTGATTTGCACTGTATTTAATAACAATTCCGCCATTTAGATAAGGACGGTTTGTCAAGTCTGTTTTATTGCTGTAATTTGGGTGAACTCCGTGTGCATTGTCCGCTGAAATCATGAAACTGTTTGCCAACGCTCTCAAATATTCATCTTCTGTTCTGCCCAAACCGCGGTTAATTCGTCCCAATGTATCTTTAAGGAAAGTTGATGCTGCACCCTGTTTTGTTCCGCTTCCCACTTCTTCGTTATCTAAAACACAATGTACGCTCACGGATTGTTTGTTTTCTGCCTGCAAAAATCCTTTTAAAGAAGAAAAGGCACACTGTGTATCGTCTAACTTGGAAGAAGAGATAAATTCTTCATTTGCTCCCCAGATACTTCCTTTCATACGGTTATATAAATATAAATCACTTCCTAAAATATTTTCTTTTTCCACCCCTGCACTTTCCGCAACAACTGCCATAAAGCCGCCTTTTTCTGTAGTGTTGCTGTAAAGTGGAAGCATATCTTCCTGTGCATTGTATTTGTATCCGTCGTTTACTTCCCTGTTCATGTGGATTGCAAGATTTGGAATCATCACTAAATCTCTGTCCACATTTACCAGTTTCGTTGCAATCCCATCTTCCTCTTTCACAAGAAGCCTTCCTGCCACGGATAACGGGCGGTCAAACCACGGAGCGCAAAGCATTCCGCCATATTTTTCTACATTCAGTTTTGTGTACTGATTTTCCACACAGATTTCAGGGTTTTCTTTCACTTTAAAAGTCGGAAAATCACTGTGGCTTGCCATTATCTGAAATCCCACAAAATTTTCTTTCGGAATCTGAAAGGCAATTAAAGACGATTCGTTGCGGGATACATAATATTTGCCACCCGCTTTTAACTTCCATTCCTGCGCTTCATATAACTCCTGAAATCCATTTTCATTTAACTCTTCTTTCATATTTTGAATCAAATGAAAGCAACTGTAACTTTTTTCGATAAATGATAATAATTCTTTTGCTGTTTCTCTATACATACTTTTGTTCTCCTATCTTTTCTCCCATTTTAACCAACGTTTCGTATGCACATTCGGTATTTTTCAAAATATCCCTATCGACACATACTTTATCTTTTTGAGTAAGTAATATAATTGTTGAGCCTCCAAAAGCAAAATTTCCCTTTTCTTCTCCTCTTTTTACTTCTCGCTCTTCATGACGGTTCTCTATTTTTCCTACCATCAGCGCTCCGACTTCCATCATCAAAATCGTGCCAAACTCTTCCGTCTTCAGTAAAGAATATTCTCTTGTATTTTCTTTATAAATCGGATAGACATCATTTGCCACCGGATTTACCGTATGAAACACTCCCGGTATTCTGACGTTTCTTGATTTCACGCCGGAAGCCACATAACAGTAACGATGGTAATCTTCCACGGACAGTCGGAAAACCCACGCATATCCACCCTCATATTTTGCGGCGGTCTTTTTATTTTTCAAAAGTTCTTCCACTGTATATGATGTATGTTTGATGCAAAATCTGCTCTCTTTACCTATCGGATAAACAGTCAGTTTCGCATCACAGGGGCTGATAAAAACATTTTCCTGCATATTTATCTCCCTTGCATCAGCCTTAAACTTTCTTTTAAAAAAAGCATTGTACGATTTAAATTTATTCTGTTCACACAGCGATAAATCTATATGATTCATTTTTACAAAAGGGGGGATAAGCACTTTAGAAAAGGAACTGTCCAAAATTTTCCCTCCCAATTCAGATACAAGCGGTACGGTCAAACATTTTATCACTACTCTTCCCAATACATTTCCATACAAACTTTTTAACAGTTTATCCTGAAAACCGTTTTTCCCTTTTAAATTTCCTTCTCGGTCTTTATATCTCATCTGTTTCTCCACTAAATAATATGTGTCAATTTCAATACTGCCAACGCAACAACCGCAACAATAACAGCCAACACTTTATTCCCCGGTTTTTTCAACTGAAAACGCAAAATCAGTAAAAATCCCACAGCAAGCATGACAATATGTAACACAAGCACAAAGTAAGCGCCCATGCACGGTTTTATCAAATACAGAATCGGCAGAATAATAGCCATCGTCGTAATCGGCAGCCCTTCGTAATATTTTCGCGCTTCTGTAGTTTCCTGCTGTCTTTTTTCTTCCATGACATTAAAATATCCTAAACGAATAACCGAAGCCGTTCCGTAAAATGCTAAAATCATAATTCCGAAAACATCTTTTAACCCCAAACAATAACATAATATAACCGGAAAAGCCCCAAAACATACTACATCACAAAGCGAATCAATCTGTATACCGAATTTTTTCTCATCGGCCGTTCTGTTTTTCATGGCTCTGGCAATCTTTCCGTCAAACATATCACATAATCCCGAAAATGCCAGACAAAAAATAGCCAGTTTATAATGTCCGTTCACAGTAAACATCATACCTATAATGGACGAGATTAATCCAATGTATGTTAAAATAACTGAATAATTATAAAATCCTATCATCATTCTTCCCTCTTTACTCTATCATTTCTTTTTTTCCTAATGTAAACTGTGCAACTACCGTCATAATTGCACTGATAAATAGTTGTGCGTAATATCCTAACCCTCTGCTCAAAATCATTCCCGGCAGTAAAAATTTCGGACTGAATATCGGGACAAAAATAATCAAAAACAATTGCTCACTAATGCCCATTCCGCCCGGAAGCGGCAACATATCTACCGCTATCGAAATAACCGCCTGTAATAAAACGATATCTATAATAGACTTTCCTGAAAGTCCAAAGGCACAATACACAAAATACGTTGTCAAAAATAATGCGATTCTCTGTAAAAATGTAATCAAAAGAACATTTACCATTACCATCGCATGACTCTTTAAATATTTTGCGGTGTCATTATACAAATCCATAGACTCTTCTAATTTTTGCATACGCTCTTCTTTGCGCTTCAAAATATGAAGTCCTTCCAATAAACGCAATCCCTTTTTCATCATTGCTTTCGCAAGAACAGGGTGAAATACAAGAATAAGCATAAAAGTCACACACATGACGTTTAAACCTACGCCCAAATAAAATACCGGCAATATACCCGTCAAATATTTTTTTACAAACCCCTGCCCAATGATAAGAAGAATCACACCGATAAGTACAAGAACCATTTTATATATAATGGTTACAATCATTAAAACGAGCGTCGATACCGGTATAGGTATTTTTTCTTTTTTCATATAGTAAATTTGCATCGGCTGTCCTCCACTTGCGGACGGAGTGATACAGCTAAAGAAAAACCCCACCGATGAAAACAGAAAACATTTCCATTTTTTTAACTTAATCGACAGAGAATTCATCAAATAGTAAATAATAATGGATTCTCCCCAAATAAAAAACACAACACACACTACTCCGAAAAGGATAAACTCAAGTCTTGCCTCCTTTATAACCCGTACAACTTTCGTAATATCTTCCCCTTTAAAGACACCGTAAATAGTCAATCCAAACACAAGGAATAAAAACACAAGATTAAATATATTCTTCTTTACGTTTTTCATCTGTAGTTCCCCCTGTTTTAAAAGTCCTGTCGGCTATCCTCTTCCAAAAGCGGATATATCCTTTATAAAATTGTGTATGTCTTGCAAACCATAATGTTCCCTCTGCAATGATAACTCCCGCAATAACATCTATAATCACATGCTGTTTTGTTGTCAGTGTGGATACGAACACAGAAACGGCTATCAGACACGAAGTCCACTGATACCACTTCGGCACTCTTTTGTCTCCTCTGATTCCGATATAGCAGAACCAACTGACGAGACAGTGAATAGACGGGAATAAATTGTCTGCCGCATCTATCCGATACAAAAAACGCATGCCTTCATTCCACACTCCTCCGCCCACAATATCCGGACGGATATTGGTTGTCGGAAACAGAATAAAAATAGTAAAACAAATGATTCTTGAAATCATATCTGCAAAAAAGAACTGATATGCCCTTTCCTCATCTTGTTTTGCTATAATAATATAGTTGATAACCCAAAATATGTAACACCCGAAATAGATAAACAGACTCTCCGGAATAAGCGGTATCTTCTCATCTAATCTGCTTGTCAATATATAATGATGCCAGTCCCCCGCAATCATTCTTGCTCCACAATATAATAAACTGTTAAACACAAAAGCAAAGATAACAATAAAAAACCTGCCGACAGGCATTATCTTTTCAATAAAACCTTGTATCCACTTTCTCATATGTTTCCTCTCATTCGCCTAATATTTATCCATTATATCAAATTTTTTCTCGGGTATAAAGCAAATATCTTCATCTTAAGAAATCTTTAAGCTTTCTTCGCGAGATAACGCGCCGCAAAATAAGCGGATACGGGAACAATCAGCAGGCATGTAACAGCCCCAAATAACATGATTGAAAGTTCCTGAAAGAGAAATTTAGAATTTACAATCAATTCCAAAGGATACTTTTCCCGTTTCAAATACGCAAACAAAAGAAGGGACTCTCCTAAATACGCAAACAGTAATGTATTGACGGTTGTTCCGATAATCTCTTTTCCAACCTGTATCCCTGAATGAAAAAGTTCCTTTTCCGTTAGATTCTGCTTATGAAAGGCAACCTCATGTACCGCAGAAGTCACTGAAAGAGCCGTGTCAATCGCGGCCCCCAGAGCGCTTAGTATCGTTACGGAAACCGCTATTTGCATCATACTTATTTGTATGTTCACATTGTAATAATACATGACATCTTCCTGTATGGATTGAATTTCATTCAATCCTCCGGCTCTGTATTTCCATACGACGAAATAAATCAATGCAGTCACAAAAAACATAACGATACACACAGCCATAAATGCCGATTTCGTCTTAATGTTTTTCCCGTTTTGTCCAAAAAGAGAGACACAACTAATGGCAACCGTCGCAAAAAACAGAATAAAAAACGGCGAATGACCTCTCGCAAGAAAGATAATCGTAAATGCAAGGACGATAATATTTCCCGCAAGCGCCATCACGGAAGTCGCTCCTCTCTCTCCGCCTATAACGAGCATCAGCACAAATAATATAAGCGCTAAAATTCCTATCATGCTTTGGCCTCCTCTCTTCTTTTTATCTTCAGCAGGGAAGCCGCCACAAAAATAGAAATCGGAATGGCGATAACAATTCCTATACTCTCTATAAGAAATCTGCATATTTCAAACGGAATATTTAGTTTTGCTATGGTAAGAAACGAAATGTCATTGTTCATTCGGATAAGAAACGTTGGAATAAGTCCGCAGCCGAAAGTAAATAGCAGCACGCTGATCATTGTTCCCATTATGTCATAACCCACTTCCCGACCGGAACGAAACAACTCTTTCCAGCGTATCGAAGGTCTTTTCCGAATCAATTCGCCCAGTGTGGCTGAAATCGTCACTGTCACGTCCATAATTGCCCCAAGCCCTGCAAGCATCACTTCCGCTTCAAACAACTCGGACGGATTATCCAGACTTCCCAAATATTCCATCGCCGCATAGTCTGTTTCTCCCGCCGTGTTCATGACAAGATGAAAAAGTCCCATAATCACTGCAAGAACACACAGGGTGGAAAGTATGGACGCCAATGTTCTCCTGTTCATTCCATTTAGAATGATGAGCGTTCCAATTGTGAATACGAATACCATAACATTGCAAATTTTCAAAACATCTTCCCCATTTAAGAAGAAAGCAAATCCCACCATGTAGATGGCAATATTGACTCCCACTGTAAATATTGTTCTTATCCCCTGCCTTTTTGTTACTGCAAACAGCAATAGCACCATCAATCCTAAAAGCGCCACAATTCCTGTATCTCTCTTCAACCCTTTAATATTTCCTGACAGTGTATTTGCCTTTTCTCTTATTTCCACAAATATTCTGTCATGCTTTTGATACTTCTGTGACGTCACTTCTGACTCGGCATATTCGTTTTTTAGTTGTATTATTTCTTTTTTATGTTCTCCGTTTAACACAACGCCCTTCAAAAACTGCCTGTAGTGTACTTCTTCTCCCCCTCTTGTCCCTTCCTCTGTCTCCTTTTCTTCGGTTTTTACTTCCGTTATTTTAACTATGGGAGTTTTATATAACCATGTATCAAAAGCAACAAATAAAAGAAGAGAGAAATACATAAAAACCATCACGCAGATTGCTTTTCTTTCCCGCATTTTCTGCAAAAGAATACGTATATTTTCTTTCACTGACACGTCACCCGCTTATTCATTAAAAAATGAAAAGAGATTTAGTCCCGTCTCTTCGTCAAATTTTCTGTCCACTCTTCCGTCAATAACCTGCACAATCATTTCACATGTGGCGCTGACTACCGCTCTGTTCAGGTGGCCTCCAAACACTTCTCCCTTTTCGTTTCCCGCGCTCAGATGAATGTGTGTATAAAATTGGTCGTCCATCGTGTTAATTGTTCCCGTCAGAGAAACAATCTCAAAGTCTCCATGAAAATGATTTGACTTATACTGTTTCTCTTCTGTTCTTAAAACACCGACGGTAAAATCTCCTATCGCTCCCAACGCCTGTACACTTGCCAGTTTTATATTCTCTGCAAGAGCCAGTTCTTTTATCTTTTCCAATATTTCCTCGCCCTTATCTATTCTGGCGATAATTACATTGTTCATTCTTCTATATTCCATATTTTTACCTCCTAAAGCAATACCATTCTATTTTACCACAGTAAAACAAAAAAAAGAAGCGGTATTCCCGCTTCTTCTAAATGTTGTGTTGTGTGTCTATATGTTTTCCAATAATTTGGTTTAGATTATTTTCTTAATCCTAATCTTTCAATTAAAGAACGATATCTTTCAATATCTGTTTTCTTTAAGTAAGCAAGTAATCCTCTTCTCTGACCTACCATTTTAAGAAGACCTCTTCTTGAGTGGTGATCTTTTGGATTTGCTTTGAAGTGTTCTGTTAATTCGTTAATTCTTGCTGTTAAAATAGCTACCTGAACTTCCGGTGAACCTGTATCTCCTTCTGTTCTGCCATATTCAGCGATGATTGCCTGTTTTTTGTCCTTTGCTATCATTGACTTAATTCCTCCTGTTTTTCTAATTTACCGCCTGACATTAAGTAAAGGTTGGAGTTTCCATTTACTGAACATCGGCTCTTTTCATACCTAATCAGTATATCACAACTTTTCCTATATGTAAACTACTTTTTAAAGAATCCTTTTCCCATTTCGATATCTGACCTCATTTGTTTCTGAAGTGCAGAGACGGAAGAAAATTTTTTCTCCTCACGCACAAATGAGTACAATCTAATTTGAATTTTTTTGCCATAAGCATCTTCATCATAGTCAAACAGAAACGTCTCAACCAGTTTTTCTTTCTTGTCAGACACGGTAGGTTTACACCCCACATTGCTGATTCCTCTGTATTCCTTTCCGTCTATCATCACACTGCTCACATAGACACCGTTCGGAGAAAGAAGTTTTTCTTCGGCCGGAATAACATTCATTGTGGGAAATCCTAACTTTCTTCCCAGTTTTTCTCCGTGTTCAACCGTCCCTAAAATTGTGTAGGGATATCCGAGAAGTTTCTCCGCCAGTTCCATATTCCCTTTGTGAATTTCTTCTTTAACGAAAGTACTGCTGATTTCCCGTTCTCCATACATTTCCTTTTCTATTACAATTAACTTATATCCACAAATCTGCTGGTACTTTTCCAGCAAATAAATGTCTCCCTTTTTCTGATATCCGAATCGAAAATCAGTCCCAACAACAACATATTTTGCATGGAATTTTTTCATCAACACTTCTTTGATAAACGTTTCCGCGTCCATTGTATGAATCTTTTCCACAAATGGACATTCAACCAGATAATCTACCTGTTCTTCCAGCCGTAGACACTTCTCCTCACTTGTCATCAGTATATAGTTTTGTTTTCCCAGTTCTTTAAAAAAGGGGAACATATCAAATGAAAAAACGACACTTTTTATTTGTCCGTCCGCATGCTTTTTTACCTGTTCAATCAGTTTTTGATGTCCTCTGTGCAAACCGTCAAATTTCCCCAGTGTAATCGCAGTATGGCTCGGACAGTTATAATTTTCTATTCCTCTTATATACCGCATACCTATTCACCTTTGTCAAAAAACATTTTGATGAGTTTGAACATTTTCTTTTCTTTGTTATATCCGTAAACTCCGATAAATCTGTTCTGATTGTCGTACACTCTCACAAATTCTTCTTCCGCCAAATCATCTGTTTCCTCCGCCTGATTTTTAAAAAACGGATTTCCGTTATATACAAGCGAAACGTATTTTTCCTTTACGTTCACCTTCTTATACTGCAAAAACATTTCATCTATCGGCACAAGAATATTATCAAGTTTTCCTTCATCTCTTAAGCGGGTAATCTGCTCTAACCTAAAACTTTCTTCTATGCGAAAGCGGCTGACTCTCGTGCGGACAAGTTCTTCCATACACCCGCCGCACTGTAATTTCTGCCCTATATCATGACACAGTGTTCTGATATACGTTCCTTTTGAGCAGGTGACCTCCATTTTCACTCTGGGCAGATTGATTTCTTTTATACAGATTTCATGTATTTGTACCGGTCTCGCTTTTCTCTCTACCTCAATCCCCTGTCTTGCAAGTTCATACAGTTTCTTCCCATTTACTTTAAGCGCGGAATACATTGGCGGAATCTGCTCATATCTGCCCACAAACCCGCAGATCACTTCACGCACCTGTTCTTCCGTAAGAGCGTCCGTGTTTTTTGTCTCCAACACTTCTCCGCCTGTATCCTGTGTATCCGTCACCTGACCGAGTAACAGTACGGTTTCATATGTCTTATCTTTGTCCGTCAGCATATCACAAAGCTTTGTTGCTTTTCCAAGACAAACCGGAAGGACACCTGTCGCATCGGGATCTAACGTTCCGGTATGTCCAATCTTTTTCTGTCCCACAATTCCTCTCAACTTTGCAACAACATCATGGGAAGTATATCCCTTCTCTTTATATACATTTAAAACTCCATGTATCATACTTATGCTCCTAATCCTTCTGCAACTGTAGTTCTATCTGTTTTGCAATATTGTTGATAACATCATGGGCAGTTCCTTTCATCGTAAGACCTGACGCCTTTTTATGCCCGCCGCCGCCAAAGTATCCTGCCACCTTGCTCACATCAACTTCATCACCGGAGCGCAGGCTGATTTTGAATTCATGCGTCTGTAATTCATATAGAAAAATAGCAACTTTTACTCCCCTCGTCAGTCTTAACTGGCTTACAATTCCCTCTAAGTCTTTGGGCGATACTTCGTAAAAGTCCATCATTTTTTTATCAATTACAGAGACAATACACTGCCCTTCCATAAACAAAACGCTTTCCAGCAACGCTCTTCCCAAAATCTGATTTTGTACATATGTTTTCTCATAATAAGTGTCATGAATAATTTTGGAATAATCAATCCCTTTTGCCATTAATTTCGATGCGACTATCATCGTTTCAGGAGATGTGCATGAATATTGGAATACACCTGTATCATGCACCAGTCCTAAGTAAAGACACTCCGCTATCTCTTTTGTTATCTTTTCCTCTTCCATAAGTTCAAACACTAATTCACAGGTGGAACTGGCATCAGGTTTAATATAGTTGTTTTTCCCAAAGGAGCGGTTGCTTATATGATGATCTACACAAAATGTTTCCGCTGCTCTCTCAAATAACGGCGCTGAGAAACCTAACCGCCCCACATCACCACAGTCAAGTGAAATAAACAAATCATATGTCTTTTCTTTTATTTCATGTGAAATCTCTTTTGTCGCCCCGATAAAACGAAAACTGTTTGGGATTTCTTCCAGATAAACGTCAACGTCCGTTTCCGGATACCATGTACGAATATACTGATACATGGCCATACAAGACCCGACGCAGTCACCGTCAGGTCTTATATGTCCTCCAATTGCCACGGACTTTACCTCTGCTAAAGTTCGCTGCAACACTTTATTCACCTTCTTCTTTGATATCTTTTGTCACATCATCAATCTTTTTCGACATAGCCACACCATAGGCTATGGACTGGTCTAACACGAATTTAATTTCCGGCGTATTTCTCATATTCAGATTGTGTGCCAATTCTCTTCTAATGTAGCCCTCGGCACTCTGCAATCCTTTCAATGTATCTTCCTGTGCCATCTCGTCACCAAACACACTGATATATGCTTTACATGTTTTTAAATCAGGAGCAACTTCCACTGCAACAACCGAAGTCATTGGCGCAACGCGGGGATCTTTAATTCCGCCTCTTACGATGTTGCTCAATTCCCTCTGTACCTCCATATTGACTCTTGTATTTTTAATGCTGTTTTTTCTCAATTTTACTCCTCCAATCTTCAAAAATTATCTTGGAATTTCAACCATTTTATATGCTTCTACCTGGTCGCCTTCTTTTACATCATTGAATTTTTCAAATACAAATCCACATTCGTATCCGGCTTTTACTTCTTTTACATCGTCTTTAAATCTCTTCAGAGATGCCAATGCACCGTCAAAAATAACTACACCGTCGCGGACAACTCTCGCTGAACAGTTTCTTTCAAACACACCGTCAAGTACATATGAACCTGCAATTGTTCCAACACCCGATGCTTTGAATGTCTGACGAACTTCCGCATGACCAAGCACTTTTTCTTCAAATACAGGGTCTAACATACCTTTCATTGCCGCTTCCACATCTTCGATGGCGTTGTAAATTACACGATATAATCTTAAATCCACGCCTTCGCGCTCTGCGATCTCTTTTGCAGTTGCATCAGGACGCACATTGAAGCCGATAATAATTGCATTTGAAGCTGATGCCAGTGTAACGTCTGATTCATTGATTGCACCTACACCGCCGTGAATGATTTTAATCACAACTTCGTCATTTGAAAGTTTTACAAGACTTTGTTTTACCGCTTCCACAGAACCCTGTACGTCTGCCTTAACGATAATGCCGAGTTCTTTTAAGTTACCTGCCTGAATCTGTGTAAATAAATCGTCCAATGACATTTTCGATTTTGTTTCTTCAAGCATTTTCACTCTTCCCTGTGAAATAAATGTCTCTGCAAAACTGCGTGCTTCCTTATCGTTTGCGCAGCCCACAAATACTTCCCCGGCATTCGGAACATCATTTAATCCGAGAATTTCTACCGGAGTAGAAGGACCTGCTTCTTTTACACGTCTTCCTTTGTCATCAATCATCGCTCTTACACGACCGTGCGCTGAACCTGCCGCAATCGCATCACCTACACGCAGTGTACCTTTCTGTACGAGAACGGTTGCAACCGAACCTTTTCCTTTATCCAATTCCGCCTCAATAACAAGACCTCTTGCCTGTCTGTTTGGATTTGCTTTTAGTTCCAACACTTCCGCTGTCAGAAGAATCATTTCCATCAAATCTTCAAGGCCTTCCCCTGTTTTTGCAGATACAGGAACAAAAATTGTACTTCCGCCCCAGTCTTCCGGAATGAGTTCATACTCTGTCAATTCCTGTTTTACTCTCTCAATATTGGCACTTGGTTTATCAATCTTGTTTACCGCTACGATAATTTCAATTCCTGCTGCCTTCGCATGGCTGATTGCCTCCACTGTCTGTGGCATTACACCGTCATCTGCAGCAACAACTAAAATTGCAATATCCGTAGATTGAGCACCACGCAGACGCATTGCCGTAAACGCCTCATGTCCCGGAGTATCTAAGAAAGTAATTCTCTCTCCGTTTACATTTGCGACATACGCACCGATGTGCTGTGTAATTCCGCCTGCCTCACGGTCAATTACGTTTGTGTTACGGATTGCGTCAAGAAGAGAAGTTTTTCCATGGTCAACATGTCCCATAACACATACAACAGGAGGACGTTTTTCCATAGTTGTTTCATCTTCTTCGTCTTCTTTTAATAATTCTTCAATAACGTCCACAACTTCTTCTTTTTCGCAGAGAACTTCAAATTCCATCGCGATTTCTTCAGCCGTCTCAAAATCTACTTCCTGATTTACCGTTACAATTTTACCCTGCATAAATAATTTCTTTACGATTGCAGAAGGCTGGATTTTCATCTTGTCAGCCAATTCTTTAATTGTAAGAACTTCCGGAATGGTAATCATTGAGATTTTTTCTTCCACTTTCTGTTCTGCCTTTGGCTGTGGCTTCTGCGGTTGTGGAGCCGGTTTTCCTTTTTTCGTCTGTTTTACTTTTCTGTCTTCTCTATCGTCCTGACGATAATCTTTTTTCTTATAGGCGTCTTTATCTTTTGCTTTCTGACGCTGTGGTTTCTGTTCAGGAAGTACAGGTGCCGGAATAGAAGGTGTACGTTTGTCATTTCTTCTGTTATCGTCACGTCTGTCATCTCTTCTCTGTGAATTATTAAAGTTTTTGTTCGGTCTTCCGCTCTGGTTATTATTTTTTCTTTCACCGTTTTGATTATTATTCTGGTATCTTCCACCCTGATTATTATTCTGTCTTTTTCCCTGATTATTATTTTGTCTTGGATTATTTTGTCCGTTATTCATCTGTTTTGTATTACCTTGATTATTGTTATTATTTTGATTCTGATTTTGTTTATGATTGTTCTGTTTCGGTCTGTTATTCTGCTTACTGTTCTGCGGTCTGAATACCTGCACAATATTTTTTTTCTTCTGTGCATCTTCCCCGTCAGTCTTTGTGGCTTTTCCTGCCATTGCGCCTTTTACCATCTGAATCTGCTCATCTGACAGAGAACTCATATGGCTTTTAACTCCTATTTCTTTTGACTTTAAAAAGTCAAGCAGTTCTTTATTCGTTTTATTTAATTCTTTTGCTAATTCATGTACTCTTATTTTCGACATACTTTTTACTACCTCCTCTATGCAATTATGTTATTTTCTGCTTCTAAATGCTTCATGATTCCCTTTGCAAAACCACCGTCTGTCACTGCCAGCGATGCACGAAATTCTTTTCCCATTGCATGCCCTAAGGTATCTTTATCCCCGTAAAAACAGATTGGGACTTCATAAAAATCACACATATTTTTAAACTTCTTTTTTGTATTGTCGGACGCGTCATTCGCAACGATAACCAGCCATGCTTTGCCGGATTTCGTTTCTTTTTCCGTCGCAAATTCTCCACTTACCGTTCTTCCTGCCTTTGTTGCCAAACTGATAAGAGATAATACTTTACTCTGTTTCAAGTGTTTCCATCTCCTTTTCCAATATTTCATAAACTTCTTTTGGAATTGCCTGCTTAAAAGAACGCTCCAAGCCTTTATTCTTAATTGCTTTTGCCAGACATTCTTTTGATTGGCACAAGTATGCTCCTCTGCCATTCTTCTTTCCTGTCGCATCTAAAACAAATTCATTCTCCGAAGTTTTTAAAACACGCATCATTTCTTTTTTGCTTTTCATTTCTCCACAACCCACACATTTTCGCATAGGTATTTTTTTCACACTACTCAAATGCTCACTTCCTATTTCTATTCTTCTACAATCTCTTCTGTTTCTTCAACTGCCTGTGTATTCATATAGTCTTCCGGAAGTTCTCCTGATTCAATTGCCTGTGTCTCATTTTTAATGTCAATCTTATATCCTGTCAGACGTGCTGCAAGGCGTGCGTTCTGACCTTCTTTTCCGATTGCCAGAGATAACTGATAATCCGGTACGATTACGCTTGCTGTCTTTTCGTCAGGATCTGCCATAACGGAAATAACTTTTGCCGGACTGAGCGCATTTTCAATTAAGATCGCCGGATTTTCACTCCAGTTGATAATATCAATTTTTTCTCCGCGCAGTTCATTTACGATAGCATTTACTCTCGCTCCGTTCATACCGACACATGCTCCTACAGGATCTACATCAGGATCATTTGACCACACGGCAATTTTGGAACGTGAGCCTGCCTCTCTTGCGATGCTCTTAATTTCTACCGTTCCGTCTTTTACTTCGGCAACTTCTGATTCAAACAGACGTTTCACTAATTCAGGGTGTGTACGGGATACTAAAATCTTCGGTCCTTTTGTTGTGTTTTTCACTTCAACAACATATAGTTTAATTCTTTCCGTCGGCTTAAACACCTCGCCTTTTACCTGCTCATTTTCCGTAAGCATTGCATCTGCTTTTCCTAAATTGATACTTACATTTTTGCCTACATAACGCTGTACGATACCTGTAACAATATCTTTTTCTTTTTCAAAGTACTGGTCGTAAACTACTTTTCTTTCTTCTTCACGGATTTTCTGTAAAATAAGATTTTTCGCATTCTGTGTGGCGATACGTCCAAACTCTTTTGACTCTACGGGAATCTGTACGATGTCACCCAATTCAAATTTACTGTCAATCATCTTTGCGTTGGCAAGACTGATTTCCATCACATCGTCTTCCACGTTCTCCACAACTGTCTTTTCTGCAAATACAGAGTAATCACAAGTTTCACGATTCATAATAACTTTGATGTTATCCGCTTTTCCAAAATGGTTTTTGCACGCGTTAATTAATGAGTTTTCAATAGCGTCCAATAAAGTTTCTTTGCTGATATCTTTTTCCTGTTCAAGAATAGTCAATGCTTCTAATAATTCTGTGTTCATTTTTTATTTCCTCCTGTTTTAAAAATCAAATGCCAAACGAATTAAGGCAATATCATTTCTCTCAAATATTCTTTCAGAACCGTCTTCCATTTCTATTGTTACCGTATTTTTATCATACCCTTTTAAAATTCCAACAAATTCTTTCTGTCGGTCAATGGCGCGGTATGTTCTGACTTCAACCTCTTCACCCATGCTTCTTGCAAAATCTTTTTCCTTCTTCAAAGGTCTTCCAAGTCCGGGAGAACTCACTTCAAAAATATAAGTATCCTCAATGTAATCTTTCTCATCAAGAATATCCGAAAACGCTCTGCTTACTACTTCACAGTCGTCTACCGCAATTCCTCCCGGCTTATCGATGTATGCTCGAAGATACCATGTACCTCCCTCCTTCACATACTCTACATCTACCAGTTCAAATCCGTGTTCTTCTACTATTGGCAATAAAAGTTCTTCTGTTTTCTGTTCATATACTTCTCTTTTTGACACGTTCAACCTTCCTTTCTTTTTGCATCAGCCTAACATTGTATACTTTGCAACAAAGAAGAGTGAACGTTGCGTCCACTCTTCTGTCGATTTCCTATGTAACTAATTTACAGTATAACACCTGTTTCATATAAAAGCAAGGGGGTTTTTGAACTATCCTCTTGTCTTTGTCCCCATTCCGTCTCGTTTTGCAAGTTTCAGACGGTTTAATGTGACTTCTTTTTCTCTATAAGGAACCTTTATCTCCGTTCCCTCCTCAAACAGATATACATTTTCCAGTATGTCTGTTTTTTGTAATTTTATTCCCCGTACTCCGATTGCACCTTTTTTCTTCTCGGCAACTTCCTCTGCCAAAAATCGAAGGAAATATCCTCCCCCTGTCTGCAAAACAATATTTTGGTTTTCATTTACAGGCTGTATAGAAACCACTTCGTCCTCTTCCTGCAGTTTCGTTGCGGTAATTGTTCTTTTTGACACAACAAATTCCGCTCCGTCCACTTTTTTAATCATTCCATATTTCGTTGCGAACAGCATTTTCCCCATACGGAATTGTTCTTCGTCACAAATGTAAATGATATTCTCTTCCGCACTGTCGTAATTACTCAAATTATCCACCGGTGTTCCTTTGTCTCTGAATTTTCCAAAAGGAATATCAAGCACTTTCACCTGATGCATTTTACCCGTGTTTGTAAACATACATATTTTACCCGTATTTTTACAGAAGATAATATGTTTATTTTCGCTGTCTGCCGACTCTTTATTTCTATCATACGTCGCTGTGTCTATTGATCTGGTATAGCCAAAACGGTCCATAAGAACGACAACGTCCTGTTCTTCCACTTTCTTTTCTTCGTAAACAGCTTCCTCCGCATTTTCAATAACCGTGCGGCGTTTTCTTCCGTATGTCTTCTTATAATAATCCAACTCTTCCATAATGACTTCTGCCATAGAATCATAGTTATTTAAAATATCTTCGTAGCGCGCAATATTCTTTAATGTTTCCTCATGCTCTTTTTGCAGCGCCTCAATCTCAAGACCAATAAGTTTGTACAATCGCATTTCTAAAATTGCTGTTGCCTGACGTTCCGTAAATCTTAACATGGACGCCATCTTCTTGGAAATATTGGACTTGAACGAAATATTATCCGTAACACCGTTTGTCAGGCAGGCTTTTACATCTTTGATGGATTTACTTCCCCTTAAAATTTCAATAATCAAATCAATGACATCGCAGGCTTTGATTAAGCCTTCCTGAATTTCTTTTTTATCCAGTTCTTTTCCCAATAAGTTTTTGTATTTTCTTGTGGCAAGTTCAAATTGAAAATCCACATGATGTTCAATAATTTTCTTCAACCCCATTGTCTCCGGTTTGCCATCGGCAACCGCAAGCATATTTACACCGAAAGTATCTTCCAGACGCGTCTTTTTGTAGAGCATGTTTTTCAAATTTTCCACATCAGTATCTTTCTTTAGTTCTAATACAATCCGTATACCTTCTTTTGAAGACTGGTTTGAAATATCCGTAATGTCATTCGTCTTTTTTGTCTCCACAAGCGATGCAACGTCGTTTAAAAATTTTCCGATTCCGGCTCCAATCATCGTATATGGAATTTCCGAAATGACGAGTTTCTTTTTCCCTCCTTTTCCTTCTTCCACTTCCACTTTGCCGCGCAATTTTATTTTCCCACTGCCCGTCTCATAAACAGACAGTAAGTCATCTTTATTGACTACTATCGCCCCTGTAGGGAAATCCGGCCCTTTGACATATTTCATCAACTGTTTTGTTGTAATCCCGTTATTTTTCATATATGCCTTAACCGCATCGACAACTTCCCCCAAATTGTGCGTAGGAATGCTTGTTGCCATACCGACTGCAATCCCCTCCGCTCCGTTTACCAAAAGATTAGGAACACGGACAGGTAATACTTCCGGCTCTTTTTCCGTCTCATCAAAGTTTGGCACAAAATCCACAATATCTTTGTCTAAATCAGAAAGATACGCCTCCTGTGTAAGACGGGCAAGTCTGGCCTCCGTATAACGCATTGCCGCAGCACCGTCTCCTTCAATCGAGCCAAAGTTTCCGTGTCCGTCAACCAAAGCCATGCCTTTTTTAAAGTCCTGTGCCATGACTACTAATGATTCATAAATGGAACTGTCACCGTGCGGGTGATATTTACCCATTGTATCCCCTACAATACGCGCTGACTTTCGATAAGGTTTATCGTATTTTATTCCCAATTCATACATATCATACAGTGTTCTTCTCTGTACCGGTTTCAGCCCGTCCCTCACATCTGGAAGGGCTCTGGAAACGATAACACTCATCGCATAATCTATGTATGATTTCTTCATTACTTCTGAATATTCAGTTCTTATCAGTTGTGAATCCTGCATATCTGCTCTCTCCTTATATATCTAATTCCGCTTCTGTCGCATTCTCATAAATAAACGCGCGTCTCGGCGGCACTTCCGTTCCCATAAGCATCTCCGTTACACCGGACGCCATTCTTGCATCTTCAATTTCAATTAATTTCAACATTCTTGTTTCAGGATTTAATGTTGTATCCCACAACTGCTCTGCGTCCATCTCTCCGAGACCTTTATATCTCTGTAACGTGTATGCACCCTTCTGACGTCTGCGATATTTCTCCAACGCTTTGTCATCATAGAGATATTCTTCCTCTCCCTTTTTCGTTACCGCTTTATAAAGAGGCGGCATGGCAATATACACATGTCCTTCAAAAATCAATTCCGGCATAAACCGATAAAATAAAGTCAATAATAATGTGGAAATATGCGCACCGTCCACATCGGCATCTGCCATAATAATAATTTTGTCATACCTCAATTTAGAAATATCAAAGTCATTTCCGTATCCTTCCGAAAATCCGCAGCCGAAAGCATTAATCATCGAATTGATTTCCGCATTTGCCAAAACTTTGTCTATACTCGCCTTCTCCACATTCAAAATCTTACCACGAATCGGCAAAATCGCCTGAAACTGACGGTTTCTCGCCGTTTTCGCCGAACCGCCCGCGGAATCTCCCTCCACGATGAAAATTTCACATTTGCTTGCGTCCCTGCTTTCACAGTTTGCAAGTTTTCCATTACTGTCAAAAGAATATTTCTGCTTTGTCAGAAGGTTTGTCTTTGCCTTCTCTTCTGTCTTTCTAATTTTTGCCGCCTTTTCCGCACAGGACAATACTTTTTTCAGCGTATCGAGATTTTTGTCAAAGAAGCGTGTAATCTCATCATTTGTCACCTTGCTTGTCGCTTTTCCCGCGTCCTGATTATCCAATTTTGTTTTTGTCTGTCCCTCAAACCTCGGATCAGGGTGTTTTATCGATACGATTGCCGTCATTCCGTTTCTTATATCCGCCCCCGTAAAGTTGGCATCTTTTTCTTTCAGCACACCTATCTCTCTCGCATACTGATTCATTACCATTGTAAATGTAGACTTAAATCCCGTCAGATGTGTGCCGCCTTCCGCATTATAAATATTGTTACAAAATCCAAGCACGTTTTCATGAAATTCATTTACATACTGAAAGGCCACTTCCACTTCTATTCCGTCTGCCTCTCCTTTAAAATAGACTGGCTCATGAACGGTTTCCTTTTTCTGATTCAGATCTGCTATAAATCCAAGTATTCCGTTTGGTTCATGATATTCAATACGCTCCGTCTCTGCTCCGCGCTTATCCTCAAAAACAATCGTAAGTGTCGGATTCAGATACGCAGTTTCATGGAGTCTGCTCTTTATCTCTTCCGCTTTAAATCTTGTCTTTTCAAATATCGTATCGTCAGGAAGAAAATTTACGGTTGTCCCCGTTTTCTTGGTCTTTGCAATAACAGGAAGAAGCCCGTCCACTAATTCAATCGTAGGGATTCCCCTCTCATAGTGGTCGTGATGAACCGCCCCGTCTCTGCTTATTTTTACGTCCATATAGGCAGAAAGCGCATTTACGACAGAAGAACCAACACCATGCAGTCCACCGCTTGTCTTATAAGCGGAATCATCAAACTTTCCACCCGCATGCAGTGTCGTATATACAATACGTGCTGCCGACACACCTTTTTGATGCATTCCAACCGGAACGCCTCTTCCGTTATCGCTAACGGTAGCCGAGCCGTCCTTCTCCAAAGTCACTTCTATACGATTACAAAATCCCGCCAAATGTTCATCTACCGCATTATCTACAATTTCATATACCAAATGATTCAATCCTTTTGTAGACACACTTCCGATATACATACCCGGTCTTACACGAACGGCTTCCAATCCTTCCAGTATCGAGATGCTGTCTGCATCATATGTATTTTTCTTTGCCATTTATCCGCATTCCTTTCTTCTTTACTTATTGCCCGTCAGAGCAAAATTCGCCAAATTATCATTAGTTTATCACAAAAATCATTCCCCTACAACCGCATTTAAAATTTCCGCCAGATAATCCATCGCATTCATAATTTCCGCTACCGTATTCGTCTGCGCCCCGCCTTCAACTAAAAGTGTCTTCGGTTTCATGTGCATATTATAGCGGTATCCTTTTAAATAGATGTTTCTCGTCAGTCCCGGATACCTTCTTTCCGCCTCCAACTTCATCTGCAGTGACAGCGCAAGATTGTCCTGAATATACGGATTTTGCAAAACTGTCAATTTGCCATTTGTCCTCGTTCTGCTCATTCCGTTAAAAAACATCAGTTTCGCCGTAGGTTTCCCGTCAATCTCCGTGACAAGACGGGTATTTTTGCCGACACCGTCCCTGTGTAAATCAATTACCATTTCAATACTTGGATTATCTTTTAAAATCTTTTGAATATTTCCTTTTGCCCGCTCGTACGCCTGTGTCCTATCCACTTTTCCATTCTTCATATCGTAAATGCCTTCATGATGCAATGTTTCTATGCCATACTTTTCATTTAACAGTTTCGCTAAATACCTCCCCACACCCACAATAGTTGTATTTACATCTCCCGGAACGGAATCCGCAAAAGCTTCCTGAGAATGCGTATGATAAAGTAAAATTTTAGGTCCTTTTTTATTTTTATCCAGTTTCATGTTTTTGCTCAGCAGTTTTTCCGCCTGCAAATCTTCCGGATTGACGAAAGTGGAACTGTCCACCGTGTAAAAATGGCTGCGCAGATATTCAAAATCTTTTAATTTTTCTACAGATAAGTCTACCCTGCTTTTATTTACCGGCTTTGTTTCCTGTTTTGCCTCCTGCTGCACGGATTTTTCTTCTTTTCCAATCAGATTTCCATTTGCATCTACCTCGTTTTCATCGGCCTCCTGTTTTGCCAAGATCATTTCATATGTCATTTCATCTTCTACTTCCGATTGGCAGACTGCCTTTCCGTTTATGTAACTGCCAAGAGGCAGCATTTCAAGCGCCTGATTGGCAATCCATTCTTCCAGACTTTTCTCTTCCCGGTTGGCGTACGTCAGTCCGCTCATAAAAGTCTTCTCCGCTCTCAGTTGAAGCGTTTCATTGATTTTCCCTTTCCACTCCCCGACAATTTGTTTACTTCCATTATATAAAATATAACTTCCAAGACAGATTATCGCTCCCTGCGTCAACATTCTTGCCGTTTTTCTGTTTGCCCTCAATTTCTCCCTCCCGCCTTTCAAACTATATTCAAATATTTACCATTATATGAAGGGCGGACGTATATTATTACGCCTGTCCATTGGAGAATAAAATGTTGAGCGCCTCGGAAATCGTATAACTGATTCTTTTTATCGTATCATCTATATCTTTTGGCGTAACAAACATACCGTTTAAATGGGGAGAAATCAGTTCCTGTATCAATTCATATTTTTCTGCCGCATTGTACCCCTGCAAGACAACACCTACTCCCCTTAACATTTCTGAACTTTCCAAAGCCGTCAGGAAATTTTCCATTGTATCATTGACAATCGTCGCTGCGTCCACAACAGTAGGCACACCGATAGCGATAACCGGAATACCTAATGTCTCCTGCGTAATTCCTCCTCTGTGATTACCAACGCCTGAACCCGGGTGGATTCCCGTATCTGCCACCTGTATTGTCCGGTTCAGTCTTTTTGTACTTCGCGCCGCCAAAGCATCGACCGCAATAATAAAATCCGGCTTCGTCTCCTTTACAATCCCGTTTACAACCTCCACCGTCTCCATTCCCGTCTGCCCCATCACACCGGGAACAATGGCACTCACCTGATTTACATTCTCCTCACCCATTGCATACTTGCCATATTCCCTGATTATATGACGTGTCACTATAAGATTATCAACGACATACGGACCTAGTGCATCAGGTGTTACTTCCCTGTTTCCAAGACCGATAACAAGCACGTCGTACTCTTTCTTTTTCTCTTTTATCAGTTCGCATACAATTTTTGCCAGTTCCCCGGAAATTTCTCTGTGATAATCTTCATCGGGGATCATCAGATTTGGGGCTTCCAATGTAATATATGTCCCCACAGGCTTACCCATTGTTTTTGCCCCGTTTTCTGTTTCAATAATCACTTTCGTTATCTTGATTTCCCTCTCCTCATCGTATTCCTCTTCCAGCACAACGCCCTGCACCTCTACATTGTCAGACTCAAATCTCTCCTTCTGTTCCAACGCCAAGTCTGTCCTAATACTATACTTCTCAATCATTCCATACCTCTTTTCTTTCTTTTTTTGCCTTTTGTTCATATGTTTTACATTTTTTTCGGAAATATGTATTGACAACCACTGTTAATTAGCCTACAATGAACGAGTATGTTTCATTAGAACGTTCCGTGTCCGGCTCTAATGAAAAGATAATTGAAAATTCACATAATTTGGAGGTGTTCAGATTGGCTAATATTAAATCTGCTAAAAAAAGAATCTTAGTAAACGAAACAAGAGCTGCTAGAAATAAAGCAATCAAATCTAAAGTAAAAACTTGCGTGAAAAAAGTTGAGGCTGCTGTTGCTGCTAACGACAAAACAGTTGCTGCTGAAGCATTAAGAGTTGCTATCGTTGAAATTAACAAAGCAGCAAGCAAAGGTGTTTATCACAAAAACACTGCTGCAAGAAAAGTTTCTCGTTTAACAAAAGCAGTTAACGGAATCGCTTAATCAATTAATATGATAAATATAAAACAACCATGCCGTCAGTGGTTGTTTTTTATTTGCCTTATTTGCCATTTGGGGACGTAGTAAACTTCAAAAACACCCCGTCCCGAATTGCATTTCACTGTGTCCCAAATCGGAAAATGCCCTGTCCCTTTTTACAACTAAATGAAAAAAGCCTTTAAAACCGTATGTTTTATTAAATATCAGCAAACGTTCTTTAAATATTTTAAAAAATCAAATAAGAAATAACGTATTTATAGGCTTTTAGCATGGTATAAAAGTAAAATTTTTCTATTTTTAAGCAAAAAGGGACAGGGTGTTTCTCAAAAAGGGACGGGGTAAAACTAAAAGGCTCTAAAATAAATGTTGGGGTGGATGATTTTAAATTAATCATCTATCCCAGCATTTTTCATTTATAATAAAAAGAAAAACCTCCCAGTGCCAGTCATCACACAAACCACTAGGAGGTGCACATATTATGCATAGTCATTATACCAACAAACTTTTAAATATTGAAGATGTAATTATCAAAAAAATTCATCACGCCGATACTTTTTTGAAAATCTATTTAGAAACCAACCCTCATGAACAGGTCTGTCCTTGCTGTGGTTCCACTACAAAACGTATTCATGATTACCGTTATCAAACTATTAAGGATTTACCTTTTCAGTTGAAACATTGCTATCTCGTTCTTCGCAAAAGGCGGTATGTATGCAAATGTGGAAAACGGTTCTATGAAAGCTATTCTTTCCTTCCTCGATACTTCCAGAGAACTGCAAGACTGACTGCTTTTATTGCTACTTCTCTGCATAACTCTCAAAGCATCAAGGAGACTGCAAGACAGGCTAATATTTCTACTGCCACTGTTGGAAGGGTTTTAAATACGATCGCTTACTCCAGAAGAAAGTTTTCCACTTCCATATCTATTGATGAGTTCCGTGGAAATGCTTCCACCGGTAAATTCCAATGTATTCTGGTTGATCCGGTAAAGCATAAGGTTCTAGACATTCTTCCTGACAGGCAATATAGTCATTTGGTGTCTTACTTTTCTTCTATTCCTAAGGATGAAAGACATCGAGTAAAACACTTTGTTTGTGATATGTGGAAACCATACATAGAGCTGGCGTATTCTTACTTTCCGAATGCCGAAGTCATTATTGATAAATATCACTTCATTAGACAAACCACTTGGGCTATCGAAGGAGTACGTAAAAGATTGCAAAAAACAATGCCTGCACGTCTTAGAAAATATTACAAACGAAGCAGAACACTGATCTTAAGCAGATATAATAAACTCAAAGACGAGAATAAGGCAGCCTGTGATTTGATGCTTCTATATAACGATGACCTGCGAAGAGCTCATTATTTAAAAGAAAAATTTTATGAACTCTGTCAGAATACTAAGTATTCCGAACAGCGAAAAGACTTCTTCGATTGGATTAAAATGGCCGAATCTTCTGGATTAAATGAATTTGAGAAAGTCGCCAAAACCTATCGTGCATGGTCTAAAGAAATCCTAAATGCTTTTAAATATGCACATATCACAAATGGTCCAACCGAAGGTTTCAATAATAAAATAAAAGTTCTGAAACGAACCTCATACGGTATCAGAAATTTCCAACATCTCAGAACTCGCATTTTTCTTATAACCGATTAATTTTAATAGACTGGCACTTGAAGGTTTGTTTGCCATGCAATAAAACAGGTTCTACTACATGGCAACACTAAAATACCTTTAAACACAACAATGGAGCGGGATTTTTAAAATCCCACCCCAACTATTGACTTAGAACCAACTAAAAACGGGACGTAGTGAATTCAAAATTCACTACGTCCCGTTTCACATTTCCATCATATAAAGTTCATGTAACGCTCTCGTCGCACAAATATATTTTCCCTGCTTTCCTTTTTCTTCATTCCATTTTGAAGAAATTCCGAATACGCAGTCAAACTCCAGACCTTTCGCCATATAAAATGTTGTAACAGTGACTCCCTTTTGAAAGTGCATACTATCTCTGTCCAAATATGAAGCCTGCATCCCTCTTTCCTGCAACTGCCGGTAAAACTCTTCTGCCTCTTTTTCTGTCATCGTAATAATCGCTATTGTTTCGTACTTCTCTCCCACTTCTTTTATTTTGTTGACAACAAAATCTATCGCTTCCTTTTTATCAGTTTTTCGCTCCTCCACCGCTTTACCATGACGTTCAAATAGTTCCATATCCGTATTTGCTGTAATGGAATTTGCGTACTGAGCAATCTCCACTGTATTCCGATAACTTTTATTCATTACGATTTTTCGTATGTCTTTTCCCAATATTTTCGGCAGGAATGTCAGCACATCTCTTTCTGTCGTATCGATAGTCTGTTGCTTGTCTCCCAAAATTGTCATCTTACATGAAAATAAATAGTCCAAGATTACATACTGCAAATAGGAATAATCCTGCATCTCATCGATAACCAAATGTTTTATCTGCTTATGCTTCTTTCCGCCTTCCAAACGATACTTTAAATATAACATAGGAAATACATCTTCGTACTGCAACTGTCTTTTTTCATATTGGACTGTCGGAAGAAGCGGATACCCCATCTCTTCCAATAACCAATTATAAATTTTATAGACATCTCTTGTGACATACATTTTCATAAATCGGCTTGAAAGGCATTCCTTCTCTTCTTCTGATAAATCTCTTCCACGCAAAGTTTCCCATGCGTCCACAAAGTATTCCTGCACCGCTCCCATACGAGCCAGCAGCGGTATTTCCTGAAACTTATAATAGAATAAATCTATAATTTCCTGTTCCGTAAGTTTCATTCCTTTAAATTCCACCTCAGTGAAATCCATCAGTTCATCTTCCAACTGTGCCAAAAAACCTTCCGCCATACCAACAAATTCCGCAGACTGTTTTGTTCTGTATCTCTCTTCCTGTTCTTTGTCGTCTTCACGCAGTTGACGCTCGATCTGATGGTATCTGTCCTCGCAATCCGAAACAATCTCCTGTAATTCTTTATAGGCAAATAAATCAAAACTCATTTCCTGTATGTTTTCCTCGTTGAGTTCAGGAAGAATATGAGAAATATAATCGGCAAAAACACCATTCGGAGAGAGAATAAGCACATTCGCCGAGCGCAGATTTTTCCTGTCATGGTAGAGAAGATACGCTATGCGATGCAGTGCTACCGATGTCTTCCCGCTCCCCGCAACTCCCTGAATGACAAGTATTTTATCTCTTGTATTTCGTATAATTTCATTCTGTTCCTTCTGAATTGTCCGTACGATGTTTTTCAACTGCACGTCTCCATTACTTCCCAATTCCTGCTGTAAGATATCATCATCAATCTTCATGTCACTCTCAAAACCGTACAGCATTTTTCTGTTTTTAATTTTATACTGCCATTTCGAACAGATTTCTCCTTCCATTCTTCCTGCCGGGGCTTCGTATGACGCCTCCCCCTTATCGTAGTCATAAAAAAGACTGCTCACAGGCGCTCTCCAATCATAAATCAGAGGCATTGTCCCCGCGGTTTCCGCAAAATTTCCAATTCCGATATAGAAAACCTCTGCTTCCTCTTCATCTTCATATCGAAAATCCACTCTTGCAAAAAACGGAGAATCTTTCATTTTTTCAAAACGATATTTTAATTGAATCTTTTCATGGTTTGCATCTGCCTGACGAAAAAGAGCCTGCTGATTATCATAATTCTCATATCCGTATTCGTCCATCTCAGTGTAATTTTCCCAGTAATATGTGTGCATATTTTCAATTTCTTTCTGCCCTTTTTCGATGCCTTCTTCCAACTGTCTGATTCGTGTATTTAGTTTTTCCGTAATTTCTTTTAAAAAAATTGTTCCATCTAACTTTTCCAATTAATTTTTCTGCTCCTTTATTTTTTCTGCCAAATCATTCAAGTACACCCAGCGTTCCATTTTTTCTTCCAGCAACATTTCTTTCTCTTCTTTCTGTTTTGTAAGTTCAGAAAGTTTAGCTGAGTTCGTTGCATTTTTCATCATTTCATCGTCTATATTTTCAAGTTCTTCTTCCAGTTTTGCAATATCGTCATCTATCGTCTCATATTCTTTCTGCTCTTTGTATGAAAACTTTAATTTCTTCTCCCGGTTCTGTTTCCAGTCATTTTTTACAGACACTTTCTTCTCTTTATCTTCTGTTTCTGCTGTCTCTCTCTTCTTTTTTGCCTCAACATAATCTGTGTAACCACCCTCGTACTGTTGTAGATGTCCATTTCCGTCAAACTCAAAAATGCGGTCAACTACATTATCAAGAAAATATCTGTCGTGGGAAACCGTGATAACAATTCCCTGGAAAGAGTTAAGATAGTCTTCTAAAATCGTCATGGTCGGAATATCTATATCGTTGTTTGCCTCGTCGAAAATAAGTACGTTCGGCGCAGATTGTAAAATGCCGAGAAGATACAGCCTTTTCTTCTCCCCACCGGACAACTTTTCTATCGGTGCATACTGCATATCCGGTGTAAATAAGAAACGCTCCAGCATCTGTGACGCCGTAATTTTTCCTTCCCTTGTAGGAATATATTCGGCTATATCTTTTACATAGTCAATGACTTTCTGCTTCGTATCCATATTTGGTACTTCCTGTGCGAAATAACCTATTTTAATCGTTTCTCCAACCTCCACTTCTCCCTCATCTGCTTCGATTACACCTGCAATAATTTTAAGAAGAGTTGATTTTCCACAGCCGTTTGAGCCTACAATTCCAACGTTCTGATTTTTCAATGCGATATAACTGAAATTGTCAATCAGTTTTTTATCCCCGTAACTTTTGCTGACATAACGAAGTTCTATTGTCTTTTTGCCCATTCGTGTCTCCACCGAATCAATCTGGGCAACCTGTTCCTGAACAGGAGCGTTCTTTCCCTTCAACACTTCTAAACGTTCCAGTCTCGCCTTCTGTTTTGTTGTTCGCGCCCGGCACCCTCTCTTTGCCCACTCCAATTCCATACGAAGTACACTCTGTCTTTTTCTCTCTGAGGCCAGTTCCATTTCCTCTCTCTGCGCCTTCAATTCCAAAAACTGCGAATAATTCGCCTCATAAGCGTACAGTTTTCCTCTGCTGATTTCCAAAATCTTATTTGTAACTTTATCCAAAAAATATCTGTCGTGAGTTACCATAACGACAACTCCCTTATATTTCCGCAAATAGTCTTCCAGCCATGCAATCATGTCGCTATCCAAATGGTTCGTAGGTTCATCAAGCAAAAGTACTTCAAATGAGGAAGTCATCGTCTTTGCCAGAGCAACTTTCTTCTTCTGTCCTCCCGAAAGATGTTCTATCTTTTGGTCGAAATCCGTAATCCCCAATTTTGTCAGCGCACTTTTCACTTCACTTTTGGCTGTCCAGTCGTTTTCCCTGATTCCCTCATTTGCATAAGAAAGTACGGTCGCATCTTCCGGAAACGCAGGTGATTGAGGCAGATAAGCAATTCGTATACCGTTCTGCTTTATAATTTGTCCTGCGTCCGCTTCTTCCGTGCCTGCAATCAGTTTTAAAAGCGTTGTTTTTCCCGTCCCGTTAATACCGATTACACCGATTTTCTCCCCTTCCTGTATTCCACAGGAAACATCATCGAAAATAACTTTCTCTCCAAATATTTTACTAATATGTTCAATATTTAATATGTTCATGTATACTTAACTCCTGTTTTTGTTCTTTTTTATTTATCTGTAGGAAGTTTTATTATAACACAAAAAAGAACCCTGTACACAGGATTCTTCTTTCACAAACAGTGCCATTATAACAAATATTCATTTATAACTTTCGCCACCCCATTGTCATCATGGCTGCTCGTAATTATTTTAGCAATTCTTTTCACTTCTTCATTGGCATTTCCCATAGCAACCGGACAACCCACAATTTTCAACATGGAGCAATCATTTGCATTATCTCCAATAGCCATAACCTGCTCTAACGGAATGCCCAAAGAGTGGCACAAATAATTTAGCGCCTTCCCCTTATTCGCCTCCTCATCTGTAATTTCTATATAATTACTGCTGGAATAGGCAATCTCCAAACCGGGAAGTTCTCTTAATTGTTCATTCATTGTCTGCAACTTCTCCCGATTCCCCGAAAAAATCTGGAGTTTCTCCAATGGTTTTTTATTATTCTTTACCCATTTTTCCAAGTTGATTATAGGACTGTGTGTTTTGAAATCCCTATGATATGCCACACGGCGATAGAGCATCTGTAAAACACGGTTATCATAGCACCTTCCCTCGCTGTGAAACGCCAGTCCTACATGAAAGTTTTTGCAAACATTCCATATATCCAAAACACTTTTCGTTGAAATCAACTTTCTGTACAATACTTTCTTGGCTTTCATATCATATATTTTAGCCCCATTAGATGAAATCACATAACGGATTCCTTCCAGAGTTCTCAACTTTGCAGGTAATCCCTCCAGACATCTTCCTGTCACAACAGCCACGGTGATTCCCTGTTCCATTGCCTTTTTCAACGCCTGCTGAGTAACAGTGGTCATTTTATGATGACTATTTACCATTGTCTCATCAATATCTACTGCCAATAATTTTATATCCATATATATATATGCCTTCTTTTCTATGATTGTAATTTATGAACCTAATTATATCCCATATATATTTCTTATACAACTTTCATTTCTAATCTTTTTCCAAGTCTGCTAAAGATCTCATTGGCTATCGTTCCCGCCTTATCCGCCATGTCAAGTACGGACACCTCTTCTTCTCCCTCTCTGCCGATAAGTGTAACCGTATCTCCTGCTCTTACGTCTTTTATCATTGTCACATCTATTAACAACTGATCCATACAGATTTTTCCAATGATGGAAGTTTTCTGTCCATGTACAATCACTTTATTATTCGTACCCGAAAGATTTCTGGGAATTCCATCTGCATAGCCAATGGATACCGCCGCTATTTTCCTGTCTGCCTCAGCATGATATGCTCCTGAATATCCCGCTGTTTCTCCCGATTTAATTTCTCTGACAGAAGTCACAAGCGCTTTCAACGATAAGGCCGGCTGCAATGGAAGTTTCACTTTCGTTTTATCCTGCTTTGAAGACAACACTCCAAACAGGGCAATTCCTATTCTCACATAATCATACTGTAGTTGAGGATAGTTCAATAAACCATAACTGCTTTGTATATGTAGTTTGGGGATAACTATTCCTCTTTGTTTTAAGTTATCCACCAGCCTGTCGAATTTCTCTATCTGCTTTTCTGTTTTCTCTACCGCCTCTTTTTCTAAAGAATCCGACTCATATAGATGTGTAAACATGCCTTTGATCCGTAAATTTTGCAGATTGAAAACTTTCTCCGTCTCTTCTATATTCTCTGCCAAAACGCCAAGACGATGCATTCCTGAATCTATTTTCAATTCCGCCTGTATGGAAAAACCGCATTTATTCATTTCCTCCCCATATCTTTCGTCTACGATTGTCTGTATCAGATCATATCGGACAACCTCTTCCATTCTTTTTAAATCCGTGTATCCCAGGATTAAAATGTCTCCTATAATTCCATTTTCACGCAGTTCAATCCCCTCGTCAACGGTTGCAACCGCAAAAGAATATATTCCCATTCCATTTAACATTTTTCCCACCGGAACCGCACCATGACCATAAGCATTCGCCTTTATTACCGCCATCATTTCACAACCGGAAGGCATCATGTTTCGCAGACAGTTCACGTTCCATTTTATTTTTTCCAAGTCAATTTCCAGCCACGCTCTCATCTTTTTTCCTTCTTTCCATATGTTATACATATCGATGCTGCAATAGAAACTAATGTCACTATAAGAAAGTTACAAAGACTATTCTCAACAAAAAGGTTTTCTAAATGCAACACCTTTGCCACTCCCCTCACTCCAATAATCACAAGCGGGTGTATCACATAAATGCACAAAGCAACTTTCCCAAGATGTCTGTTTCTTTTTCCTTTCCAAAAAAGTAAGAGTTGAAAAAGACATACCATACACGGAAGAAGTAAAATATACATACTGTCGTGTCTTTGCATATCAAATGTATGTAATATCACACCCTCCGCAATCATTCCCCCAAGAGAAACTGCCATTCCAGTCACTATCTTCCATTTTTTTACAGTTTTTTCTTCTGACAGCCACGCCCCTAACATAATAAAGACAGGGACATAAAACAAACCATTTCTCGTATATCCAAAAAGAGAAAAGATAAACTGATACATATTTTTCAATAACGGTATCCCCTCTGTCAAACCGTAATAACTATCACCAAAAAGTCCGATGACGTACAACGCTCCTCCTACAATAAACATTCTCCTTTTCCCTAGCCGTTTTAATAGAAAGTACACTACCCATACTCCTAAAATCGTTGCCGGAAAATACCATAGGTGGTACATTGTCCCCTGAAAAAATATATCTTCTACAATTCTCTTTCCTAACCCCTTTCCATGTAAATCTCCCATATACCAGTTGACCGGTAAATAAATCACTATGGAAATACCGTAAAGAACAGCCATTTTCTTTGTAAACACTTTCATTTTCTCAAGTGTAGTTTCCAGATTTTTAAACAGGAAAAATCCTGTAGTCATCAAAAAGAAGGGAACGGCAACCCTCGCTATAATTCTTGTCAGAATAAAATCAGCGTAAGGCTGATAAGAAAGAAGCGGTGATGTATGAATAGTTATGACAAGTATTGCAGATACAAAACGAAAATAGTCAATACCTCTGTACTCATTTCTCATCTTCTACCTCCACAATGTCAGGATAAATCCGTCCACATTATTTCCCGAAATTTTATACAGGCTATTCTCCGGCAATAAAATAACCGTTTCCTCTTCTGCCCTGATATAGAAAATTTCAATCTGTTTGTCGGCAGCCAAATAGGAAAGCCCTTTTTGACCATACGGATAATCTTTTAATAACTCAATATACTCCTCCAGACACAGCCCCCGTTCTTTTATAATCATGGAGTGAGGATAGCCCACATATCGAAAGTGCCACTCCTCCGCTGCAATCTTCGTGATTTCTTCTTTTTCCTTCGTATACCGCTCTATAAAGCCATATTGATATGACTGTGCGCGAAACTTTTTCCCCGCTCCTTCATTTGAAAACGCCGGGCAGATAAAATCTATCTCTTCTCTTTTCTCTCCGACATCAATAGCAAATCCTGTCTGGTGTTCACTGTGGTTTGGTATTGCCACGTATTTTCTCGTAAATTCTCCACCGTTTTCCCAGAGAGAAGTTTGATAAATTCTTTCCTGCTCTTTTTTAGAACGGTAACCGCTTACAAGAGCAATTTCATTTTCTCCACATATTTCTTCCAGCAGTTTTTTGAGTGTGACAGACGCTTCCTTCTCTAAAACCACCTCCGGATAATTTGTATTTATCTGACACAAACGTCTCTCCCGCTCTACTCTTAGAGGATAATCTCTGTTCACTAACACAAGCGTTCCTCTATGTATGTCTTCTTTTTTCATGATTATTTTCTTCATCATTTCACCTCTAAAGAAATCAAGTTATCCAAAACATCTTCAAACAGCATATCTATTCCCTTCATCATATTTGGATATCTGCTGTGAGAAGTAAATCCCGGAATGGTATTCACCTCATTAAACACAATCCGCTTATCCGGTGTTAAAAACATATCCACTCTCGCAAATCCTTTGCATGACAGTGTGCGATAAATTTTCTTTGCAGTTTCTTTGATTTTTTCTTCTATTTCTCCGTCAATTCTTGCCGGCATGTGAATCTTTGAATTTTGCAAAGTGTATTTTTCTTTAAAGTCAAAAAATCCATCGGAAAGTTCTATTTCATCTACTCTCCCCACAATAAGTTTATCGTTGCCAAGTACCGCGCACCCCACTTCAAATCCTTCTATATTTTCTTCTATAATAACTTCGTCATCATGGACAAACGCCAACTCCACCGCTTTTTCCAAATCCTCTTCTCTGTCCACTTTTGTGATACCAAAAGATGAGCCTGCCCTGACAGGCTTTACAAATACCGGATAAACTAATGTGTCTGCTTTTTCTCCTTTTCTTAACACGACCGCCTTCGGAACAGCAATTCCCTCTTTTTCTACTAACCGGTGCGCCTTATCCTTGTCCATACAGAGTGACGAAGACAATGTCCCACAGCCGATAACCGGAAGTCCTGCCAACTCAATCAATCCTTGGATTGTCCCGTCCTCCCCGTTTTTCCCATGCAAAACAGGGAATACTGCATCAACTTTTATCAGACGATTTCCCTCCTTTGTACACTCCAAAATTCCTTGTTCCACTCTGTCCGGCAATATCCATGCAGGATTGCATTCCTTTTCCTGCCATGTATCTTCTGATATATATTTCTCTTTTCCATAATAACGAAACCATTTTCCTTCTCTCGTTATCCCTATAGAAATTATTTCATATTTTTCTCTATCCAAATGGGTTAGCACCGCATACGCCGATTGAAGCGATACCTCATATTCTGTCGAACAACCTCCAAATATAACAGCTATTTTTTTCATTTTCCTTCTCCTTTCACAACAAAAAAGCATTTTTACCTTTGATAGCGTCATTCTATCAAAAGCAAAAATGCTTTTTATCTCTTTTTCTATACTGCTTTTATACGATTTTCTCTTCAATTTCTTATGATTTTCTTACAAAACGGGAAGTTCTATCTCAAATCGTATACGTTCATCTTCACTGTAAGCCTGAATTGTACCGTGGTGCAGTTCTACGATTTCTTTCGCAATGGCAAGTCCAAGCCCTGCACCGCCCGTTCCCGTTCCTCTCGCCGTATCTAAACGATAAAACTGTTCAAATATTCTGGCCAATTTTTCTTTTGGAATGGTATTCCCCTGATTTTCACAGGCAATATGTATCCGATTTTCTTTCTCAGTCACGGTCACCACAATTTCTCCGCCCGAAAAACTATAATTAACTGCATTCCTAAACAGATTATCAAATACTCTCTGCATTTTGCCGACATCACATTTCATCATATAATCTTTCGGCATCTGTAACCGGAATGACAACTGCTTTTCTGTCAGTAATGGTTTAAATTCATAAGTAATCTGCTCCAACATTCGTGTCAGATTGACTGAACTCACTTCTAAAGTCAGGTTGGAAAGATTAAATCGGGTAATCTCAAAAAATTCATTGATCAAATCTTCCAGATGCTCTGACTTTGTCAGCGCTATCTGCAAATATTTTTGTCTCAATTCTTCAGAAATCTGCGGTTCATCTTCCAGCAAAGTTAAGTATCCAATGACGGACGTAAGAGGTGTTTTTAAATCGTGGGCGAGATATACAATCAAATCATTTTTCCTCTGTTCTGCCTCTTTTGCCGCTCTCACATTTCGCTCCATTGTAATGCGAATATGATTTAACTGATTTTCTGCATCTTTTAATACAGGCGGAAATTTAATCAATTCTTCCCTGTTTTGATATAATCCTCCTGTCGCCTGCAGTACCTCCGACAAATATACGAAGGGTTTTCTCACAAAAAAAACTCCTACGCAAAACCCTCCAAAAATTGTAGCCAAAGTAGTGAACATTACCATTTTGGACTCAATCCATTTTCCAAGGACATAGATGAAATCATCTTCATACCATATAAACTGTCCTAAAATTATCTTTCCAAGTCCGTATGCAAGTAAAACTATACACGGACAAATCAAAATTGCAGCAATTAGTTTCAATATATGTTTATGATAAATTTTCTTAACTTCTTTATTCAACTTTATACCCCACTCCCCACACTGTTTTTACAAATTTGGGTTTTCTCGGCGGCTCATGCAGTTTCTCCCTCAATCTTCCGATGTGCGCCATTACCGTGTTGTTGCTGTCATAGTATTTTTCTCCCCACACCTGTTCAAACAGTTCTTCGGAAGAAACAACCTTACCTCTATTCTCACACAGATACCAGAGAATGGAAAATTCAATGGGCGTCAATTCTATCTTTTCCCCAAACAGTGTACATTCGTGGGTTGTCTTATTAATCACCAATCCTTTGATATCATGTTCTTCTTTTTCTTCCACAACCGTTTCTACCTGATTGTATTTTGTATATCTTCTCAACTGTGTCTTCACTCTTGCAAGCACTTCCAACGGATTAAAAGGTTTTAGAATATAATCGTCCGCCCCTAAAGTCAACCCTAAAATCTTATCTGCATCTTCCACCTTCGCCGTCAGCATGATGACCGGATAAAAATATTTCTCACGAATCTTCTGACAGATGGTAAATCCGTCTATATCCGGGAGCATAATATCTAAAATGGCTAAGTCCAGTCTGGTCGTCCGAATACAGTCCATCGCTTCCTTTCCTGTATAATATTTATGTACTTCAAAACCATCGTTTTGTAAGTAGACTTCCAATAAGTCAGCTATCTCTTTCTCGTCATCTACAATTAAAATCTGTTTCTTCATCTGTATTATCCCCTGATTTTATTTTATTGCCCTCGTCGCAAAGAAAGTCGGCACATTATACTCGTGTAAATTTCCTTCTCCGTTTGTATCCTCGTAGATATTTGTCAAAATAAATCCCGCCTCCAACTGCCCGCCAATCTGCTCCTCCAGCGTATGTGAAAACTGTATTCCCCAGTCATTTTTAATGGAATACTCATAGATTTTCTTATCTTTCATCGGATTAAACGGCAATTTATGCTGCAATTTTGTCTCCGTCTCATCAAAAATGTAATTCATTCCATTATCCAATCCACACAGAAGAATACCACCTTTTTTTAACACTCTGTAACATTCTTTAAAAATAGGTTTCACTTCCTCCACATAGCAATTTGACACCGGGTGAAAAATCAAATCAAATGTTTCATCTGAAAACGGAAGAGGTTTCGTCATATCACCTTCTATGATTTTTACCTCGTATCCCTCTCTCTCTGCCACCATTCGCTCGCTTTCACACTGTGTATGAGAGTAATCCAAGAGAGTACACTTTGCTCCCAAAGCGGAGAAAACAGGAATCTGCTGCCCGCCTCCGCTTGCCAGCCCCAATATGTTCTTATCTTTTAATTCTCCAAACCATTCGTGCGGCACATACTTTGTTGGCGTCAGATATACTCCCCATTCCCCTCTTTCTGCCTTTTTAAATGTTTCATGTGTAATAGGCTCACCCCATTCCCAGCCTTCCGCGCACCATCTGTCTACCGATTCCGCATTGATTTTCTGATAGCCTTCACTCATTTTCTCGCCCTCCTAAACATTCTCTTTTTTAAGAATAACACATGAAAAGACTCTGCACAAATAAAATATTTATACAGAGCCTCTTCTCTAATTTTTTTCCGTTACATGAATATCCATACTTCCCGAGCGGAATCCTTCCAAATCCACTGTAACATAGTCATATCCAAATGCTTTCAACTTTTCAATCACTTTCACTCTATTATTCAAAAGTAACGGCATATCTTTTTCATCTACTTCAATTCTGGCTATCTCACCATGCACACGGATTCTCACATTATAAAATCCAAGTGTTTTAAGCCATTCCTCTCCTTCTTCCACCTGATGCATTCTCTCATAATCCAACTTTGCACCATAAGGAAATCGGGTTGCCATACATGGTGTGGACGGTCTGTTCGCAACAGATATACCATACTCTGCCGCCAGTTTCCTTACTTCAGCCTTAGTGAAACCGCTCTCCGCCAAAGGACTGATAATGTTCAATTCTCTCAAAGCACGGATACCCGGGCGATATACATGAAGATCATCTTCATTTGTTCCCTCCACAACGTTTTTTACTCCAAGTTCTTTCGCTTTCTCCTTCAATTTGCCGAAGAGTAAACTTTTACAGCGATAACACCTGTCTATCGGATTATATTCGATTCCCGCGTCCTGAAGTTCATCTATATATACAACTAAATGCTTTGCTCCCGCTTCTTTTGCTACCTTCGTGGCAATTTCTACATCTTTCATAGGGTGTAGTTCCGTATGTACGGTAATGGCGTAAACTGTTGTTCCGTAGTTTTTCGAGGAGTCACAACAAATCTTTAACAGCAGGCTGCTGTCCACCCCTCCCGAAAAGGCAAGTACAATATCTTCTTTAGCAAGAGAATTTATTTTCTCAAACAACTGTTTCTTTTTTTCTTCATAACTTTTCATTTATTGGCACTCCTCAATAATCTTACGATACACTTCCTGCCATGATTTTCCGCTTTCTTTGCA
Organism: Lachnospiraceae bacterium; assembly: GCA_902381685.1. Lineage (GTDB taxonomy): Bacteria > Bacillota > Clostridia > Lachnospirales > Lachnospiraceae > Faecalimonas. Next base: position 1,222,557 of record LR698958.1, read on the forward strand.
GATTCTTGCAATGCTATCATGCTCCGGGTAAATTCTTTCCCCTGTTGGAAGACTGCAAATCTTAATCTGCACTTCTCCCATTGATGTATCACGGGTTTCAATTCTTCTCGGTAAAACACTTCTCTCCATGCGCTGAATGCGGATACCGATACTTGTTGTTTCTTCAAAAATAATTTTCTGTAACTGCGAAATCTGATTTTCTTTACAGATTACGTTTAACTGATAACCGGGACGGTTCTTTTTCATAAAAACAGGGAAATAATGTACGTCTCTTGCTCCTGCCTCCATAAGTTTTTCCATCGTATAACCAAGCGCCTCTCCCGTGCAGTCATCAATATTACTTTCCAGTTTTATAATTTCATCTTTTTCGACATCTTGATTTGCCTGCTCCTCAATAAGCATTGCGCGAAGAATACTCGGTCTCTCATAATTTCTTTTTCCCGCACCGATACCTGTTTTCAAAATGCGGAAATTTTCCGGTAACTTCTCCTCCGTTCTAATCGCTGCCGCAATAGCCGCCCCCGTAGGAGTGACAAATTCCCCTTCCGTCTCTGTAATGCGCAGTGTAAGGTTTTCTGCATTGACAATATTTGCAACGGCAGGAACAGGAATCGGAAGAACCCCGTGCTGGCACCGAACTGTTCCGCTTCCCTCGTAAAGCGTAGGGATAATTACGTCCTCTATTCCTAAATTATCGAGGCAGATGGCAACGGCAGCAATATCCACTATCGAATCCACTGCGCCTACTTCATGGAAATGTACTTCCGTCTTCGGTTTTCCATGCGCTTTCGCCTCTGCATTTGCAAGAATATCAAAAATCTTTTCCGCAAGTTCTTTTGCCCGTTCCGTCATTCTGCTACAACGGATAATTCCCTGAATTTCAATCAGACCACGGTGTTCATGATGATGGTCGTGACCATGTTCATGTGTATGCTCGTGATGATGGTCGTGGTCATGTGTATGTTCATGATGATGGTCATGACCGTGTAAATAATGCATGTCATGATCATGATTTTCCCGCTCCAGCACCACGTCAAAGTCACAGGCGTCCAGCCCCGACTTCGATACTCTGCTGATTTTCGTCTGAAACTGTCCGCTGATTGAAAGGCTGTTTAAAGTTTCATTTAATACATCTTGATCTGCGCCCAAATCTAAAAGAGCAGCCACCGTCATGTCTCCGCTTATTCCGGCATAACACTCCAAATATAATTTCTGTTTACTCATGTTCATGTACCCCCAGTTTATTAATCTGTGATGCTATGTAACCTGCACCATATCCGTTATCAATATTTACCGTAGCAATTCCATTCGCACAGGAATTAATCATTGTTAGCAATGCTGATATTCCATTCATGCTTGCACCATATCCGACAGAAGTAGGCACTGCAATTACCGGTTTATCTACAAGTCCTCCGATAACACTCGCTAATGCTCCCTCCATTCCCGCTACTGTAATCACGCAATTTGCACTCTGAATTGTCTCTACTCTGGAAAGAAGGCGGTGAAGTCCGCTTACCCCCACATCATATATTCTTTCTACATGATTTCCGAAAAACTCCGCTGTCTGTGCCGCTTCCTCCGCAACGGGAATATCTGCCGTTCCCGCTGTACAGACAACAATCTTTCCGACATATTCTTTTTCCTTCTTCTCAATCTTCAAAATGCGGGACAGCGCATCGTACTCTACTTCAGGAAGTTTTGACTGCACAAGTTCCGCCTGTTCTTTTGACGCCCTCGTTCCAAGTACTTCTCCTTCTTCTGCATAAAGCCGTTCATAAATACTTAAAAGATGCTCGTCCGCCTTTCCGCTGCAAAATACAACTTCTGCGCAACCGGAGCGTAGTTTTCTATGTGTATCCAACTTTGCATACCCTAAATCTTCAAACGGTTGTCTGCGGAAAAATTCTTCCGCTTCCTCCACAGACATTGCGCCATTCTTCACCTGTTCCAATATTTTCTTTGTATCCATATCTGCCTACCTCCGATTTATTTCACTTAAGTCAACTATTCTTGTACAAACTCTTTTTGCCAGATCCATATTATGTGTGACAATCAGCATTCCATAATTGCGTTCTTCTGCCATCTGCAATAAAACATTCCAAATCTGCGCCTGTGAAATAACATCTAGCATCGTTGTAATTTCATCACAAATAAGAAATTTTGTTTCGGGACTTAATAGACGCACAATGCAAAATCGCTGCAGTTCTCCTCCCGACAGTTCCCGCGGCCATCTTGTCAGCCAGTCTTTTTCAATTCCAAAACGCTCCAATATTTTCTCATCGGGATTCCAGCATTCATTTAATGTCTTCTCCATTTTCCATCTCGGATTTACCGCTAACTCGGGGTGTTGGTAAATCATCTGCACCGGACAGAAACCTTTTGCCTGCAAAGGTTTCCCGTCGAGCAAAACCTGTCCGGAATCCGCACGGTTATATCCTGCAAGAATTTTCGCAAGTGTACTCTTTCCGTATCCTGACGGACCTACAATCCCTACTCTTTCCCCTGTTTCTATTTTCAGGTTTACGTCCTTTAGAATCCATGAAGATTTATCCGTATATCGAAAACTTATATTTTCCGCACTAAGTTGCATGAACACACCTAACCTTTCCGCCTCTCAGCTTTCTCATCGGAATTTCACCGCAGCACTTCTTCGTCACATTCGGACAGCGGTCTGCAAACAGACAGCCTCCCGGCAGGTTAGCCGCATAAGGCTGCACACCGTCTATTGCCTGAAATTCATTTTGCGGCAACGCTGAAATAAAGGCTTTGCTGTAAGGGTGACGGAGTTTTTCTGCACCGGCAAGGAAATCTTCCGTTGGCGCTGACTCCACAATTGTTCCCGCATAGAACACGGCAATTCTGTCCGCCACATGAAATGCTAAATCAATATCGTGAGTTATCAAAAGTACTCCCGCTCCATTATCTGCAATCTCCCTAAAATGTCTCAGCGTATCCATAGCCATATCAACGCTAAGTCCCGGTGTAGGTTCGTCTGCAATAATTAATTCAGGAGACTCCATAACCGCTGAAGAAACAAGCACTCTTCTCGCCATTCCGCCGGAAAGTTGAAACGGATACATTTCCTCTACGTCTTTTGATAATTTGTATTTTTCAAACATTTCTTCCTGTCTTTGTTTTGTAGAATAGACGCCCGTAACCTGTTTCCCCACCTTCATCACAGGGTCCAAATAATCAACGGACTGAGGGATAAACATCATCTTTCTTCCAAGAAGTTCTTTTCTTCTTTTTTGTGTAAGTTCTTCTCCATTATAGGAAATCTTTCCACTGATATTCGCATTATTTGGAAGCAGTCCCATAATGGCATGTGCGAGAAGACTTTTTCCCGAACCGCTTGAGCCCACCACGGCGACAATCTCTCCCCGATTTACGTCCAGAGAAAGAGAATGTACAACTTCCAGATTTTCTTTATGGAAAAATCCTTTATACATGCTAAATGACACGACAAGGTCATCTACCGTTAAAACACTTTTTTCTTTCATTTCTCTTCTCCCTACTCATTTCCACTTCCCGGATTCCAAAGTTTCTTCAAATTCTCTCCGATAACATCGAATAAAATAACTGCAATTAAAAGCATTAAGCCCGGGAAGAACGCAAGCCACCATTTCCCCGTTGCAATATGGTTCATTGCCTCAGATAAAATCACCCCTATTGCAGGCATTTCCGCAGGCATTCCAAAACCGAGAAATGTGATGGACGCTTCATGCATAATTGCGTGTGGGAAAAGTAAAACCAATCCGATTAAGTATGCCGGAAGCACATGAGGTAAAATGTGCTGTACTGCCACCTGTGTTTTTGATTTTCCCATTTTATATGCCGCCTGTACATACTGTGCAGAGCGAATCTGCATAACTTCCGAGCGGACGATTCTTGTCAGCGAAGGCCAATGCGTCAGGGCGACGGCAACCGTTACCCCCTTCACTCCTTTTCCCATCATAAACGAAATTAGCATTAAAAGCACAAGATGGGGCAGCCCCATACATAAATCTACGCACCAGTTGACAAATTTGTCTACCCAGCCGCCAAATACCGCAGAGGCTATTCCTGCAACTAAAGCGATAACCGAACTGACGACGGAGGCTAAAATACCGATAATCAAACTGTTTGACAGACCTTTAATACATCTATAAAACATATCTCTTCCCACAAAATCCGTGCCAAACAAATGTTTTAATCCCGGTGCCATAAATTTATCCGCATAATTTGTGTCATAACAGGACGGGTCCATAAAGATGCCCCAAAAGAAAATTCCTGCCAAATAAATAACTGCAATGGCCACCAATATGGCAACCATAACTCTTCTGTTCCAAAATTTCTTCTTATCCACGTTTCTCCCCCTCTCTGATTCTAGGGTCAAAAACGCCATATAACAGATTAGCAATTAAATTTCCGGTAAATACAAATAATGCACTGAAAATTGCTATTCCCAGAAGAAGCGGTACGTCTGCATTCATCGCTGCCGCCGTTGTCGCATTTCCTATGCCCGGATATGCGAACACAGTCTCCGCAAGCGCCATACCTCCAAATAATTCATTGAAAGAGGCGAACTGAACCGTAATCGCCGGAAGGGCAACATTGCGCAGAACGTGGCGTTTGACAAGTTGTCTGTCATTTTCCCCTCTTGCTCTCGCATACAGAATAAAATCACTGTTCATAATTTCTATTACTTTCTGCCTTGTATATAAAACGACTTCACTTATACTTACAATCGTAAGTGTCAATACCGGCAAAATCAAATGGTAAATGCGGTCGCCGAGTGTCACCTCTGACGCCAATTTTCCCGCCGGAACTGCCATTCCGATTGGAAACCAGCCCAACTGTACCGCAAATATTGTTAAAATAAGCAGTCCAATCCAAAACACCGGCGCTGATTTAATTACAAGACAAAATGTTTTTACAATTCTGTCCATAATTCCTCCCTGGCGCATTCCACAGACAATACCCAGTATAAATCCAATGATACCGGACAATGCCCATGCCAGCATCATCAGTACAATCGAATACGAAAATCTTGTCTTAATCACTTCAATGACCGGTTTTTTATATGTGATGGACATTCCCAAATCGCCATGAACAGCGTGTTTTACCCAAGTGGCAAACCTCTCAGGAAGGGGATCATTCAACCCCCATTCCTCAGCGATTTCTTCTTTTGCCTCCTCCGACAATGTTGAATTTGTACCTACATAGGAGACCAACGGATCAATAGGTGCTTTTGTAATCAGTAAAAACGCCACAATACTGACTGCCACCAAAAGCAGCACCATTCTCACACATTCTCCTAATAACTTCTTTCCGTTTTTCATTAAACTCTCTCCGGTTCTATTTCATTTTCCAATCTGCCATATTGCAGATAATAGGTGTTCCATGCCCATGTGGGTGTGGAATCTGCGTATCTATTGAAATATCCAATTTATCGCTTATAAAGTAGCAATGCTGAATATTTACAAGGAATAAGTTTGTGTAATCTTCATCTGCAATTTTCTGAACTTCTTTCCATGCGGCAACTGCTTTCTCCTGCGTATTTGCAGATAACGCTTCCTTAATTTTAGCATCTACTGCCGGGTTCTGGTAACCTACCACATTATCGTATCCTCCTGTCAGGAATAAATCTGACTGGAATAAAGAAGATAATACTGTTGGAGAATACTGTCCCCAGCCCCACATAATTGCCGATGTGTTTTGTAATGTTACAATTTCCTCCCAAGTTGCCGTTTTTACTTTAATATCAATGCCAAGTTCCTTTGCATTTTCCGCAAGCGCCACAGAAAGATTATATCTGTCCGTATCCCCTGACGATGCATACAAATCAAATGTACATTTCTGTCCGTCTTTTTCACGGATACCGTCTTTTCCTACTTTCCAGCCTGCATCTTCCAAAAGTTTTTTCGCCTCGTCTACCTTTTTATCCGGATAAGTATCCGTACTCGCCCAAACAAGGTTATCTGTAAAGTTCACTGACGGAAGCCCGATTCCGTCAGAAGAATTATCAATAATTTTCTGACGGTCAATTCCGATGGAAAGTGCTTTCCTTACTGCCAGATCGGAAGTGACATTATTTCCAACTGTCACTTTCTTGCCATCAGAGTTTTTCATTTCAGTCACTCTGCGCACCGGAAGACTGACATTTCTAACGTCCATTGTCTCTAATTTCTGTAAAGTCATTCCCGGAATTTTTTCTTTTGAATAGTTTGTTCCGACCATAACAACGTCCAGTTCTCCCGCTTTTGCAGCCGCAAAAGCAGCATCTGTATCCATATTTACAATAGTCACTTTCTTAATTTCCGGTTCTTTTCCAAAATAATTTTCGTTTGCCTCCAAGATAATCTGCTGATCTGCGTCATATTGCGCAACCTTGTACGCTCCCGTTCCAATTGGTTTTGTATCAAACGCTTTACTGTCATAAGCATCTGAAGGCACAATCTGGAGAAGTGCCGTTGTATCTAAAAACGGTGAGTACGCTTCTTTTAACTTAAATTCAACCGTATTTTTATCTATTTCTTTTACCGAAGCAAGACGTGTCAAATCTACATACTCATTATCCGCCTGATTTTTTTGCACTGTCTCATATGTAAATACAACATCTTCCGCATCAAAATCACTTCCGTCACTAAATTTTATATCTTCGTTCAAATGGAAAGTATATGTTAAGGAATCCTGACTTATCTCCCAACTCTTTGCCAAATCTCCCACATACTTTGAATTACTGTCCACTCTCAATAATGCGTTGTTAATAAACGGATATCCGTGTGGTAACGCACCTTTAATCGGGTCCAGACTTCCTTCAAATAGTGTTGTTCCTACATATGCCTTAATTCCGTCCTCTTTTTTTGTGGAACTATCTTTCTTCCCGTTCTCTCCGCCACAACCGGAAACAGCCATCGCAAACATCGCTGTCACGCACAATAAACTCATAAATTTTTTCTTCATATTTTTTCCTCTCTTCTAAATGAAAAAAAGCATACGAACTACCCTTCTGGATATTCCTACGCCTTCTGACATTTTCTTATTCTTGTGTATCAATATGATTATTCCGTATTCCACCGTCTCATTTGTGAAATACTTCTGTATCTCGTTTACGCTTCATGCTGTCTTTTCTGGTTATATACTTCTCATATGATATTGCTTTCTAGCAATTTGAATATTCAATTAATTCTTCTACCACCGATGCAATTAAAAAACTCATCGATGTGTTTCCAACTCCGACAATAATGTTGTTACAATGGTTCATCGGAATCAATAACTTTCTTGCCTCACTTTGACCAACAGCTTCTGCCATCTTTGAAGTGATTTCACCGTACATAGAATCAGCAATTGCTATTCCAACCGGTCCTATAATTATCTCTGCTCTTCTGCAGCCTACCACAACTGCATTCTCGCCTGTTGCCGCATGGTCTGCTCCCGCTTTCAGCATATTCGATGTTGCCATGGAATTCGTTCCCACTGCCGTTATCTCTGCTGCAGGAAATTCCTGCTTAATCGCTGACACAAGTTGTTTCCCCATGCCACCGCCCTGTGCATCTATAATTAGTACTTTCATTTCTGCTCCTCATTTCTTTATTTTCTTATCTTGTATAGTATAGCAGAATATCGGGGACACTGGCAATCTTTTCATAAAGTATCGGCGGTCAAACAACCGCCGACGCTTTATTATATAGTTATATGGAGTTTAAACAAATAACTTTATTTCGCTTTTTTCTTCTTTAAGAATGATAATTCTGTTTCCGCTATAATAATAGCAGCAAAAATTAATACAAATCCCATGATTGAACGTGGTGTGAATTTTTCATTAAAGAAAATTGCTCCAAATACAAGTCCGAAAATATTTTCAAAACTTAAGATAATTGAAACACTTGTTGGGTTTTCTGTCTTCTGTGCAATTGTCTGTAATAAGAAACAGATTCCTGAACAAACAATACCAAGATATAACACTCCACCAACTGCTCCCATATTCCATTCGATTGCTCCCGGATTCTCCATTGTCAATGTAAATACCCAAGCTAAAACGGCACATACAACAAACTGAAGCATTGTAATTAATCCAGGGTCTTTATCTTTGCCCCATTTTGCAATGGCAATAATCTGTGCTGCCCAGAATACAGAACTGATGATAGAAATACTGTCACCGTAACTGATACTGAAGTTTCCTGCTACAGATACTAAAATAATACCGACCGCACACATTGTCGCTGCAATAACATGATAAATCTTTGGTTTTTCTTTTAAGATTAACCAACCAAGAAATGGTACAAATACGCAGTATGCAGATGAAAGGAAATGACTCTTTCCAGGCATCTCAAGCATAACACCGATTGTCTGTGTGAAATATGCCATAAACAGACATACACCAATGAAAATACCACTCTTTAAATAATCTTTATCAATTTGTTTTAACTTGTTGAAATTTGCCAACGCTAAAATCACACCTGCAACCGTAAAACGACAGGCAAGAAGTGTTCCCGCCGGCAACGTGTCCGTAGAACCTTTGATAACAACCATGGAACTTCCCCATGCAATCGCTACGAACAAGAGAGCTAATTTACCAAACATGCTATTCTTCTTCATAAATTTTTCTCCATTCCTTTACCGTGAAGAACTATTCCATTACGCCAAGTCCTTTTGCAACACGTGTAATGAAGTCCTGAACATTAGTTACCATAGTTGTTGCTGCCAAACTTCCTCTGTCTAAAAGTTTGTTTACAACGAATTCGTCTGCGTCAACTGTGTAAAGATATACCGGACGAATTGTTCCGTCTTTTAATACACGGAAAGAAGGAGTCATGTTACCAACAGCGATTGTATGTAACATTGTTGCAAGACAGATAACTGTTGTTGCTTCTTTAACAATACCTCTCATTGCATTTGCTGCTTCATAAACGTTTCCATATACTTCCGGAAGTGGTCCGTCATCACGGATAGAACCTGCAAGTACGATTGGCACGTTGTTATTTACACAACTGCAGATAATACCGTCGTTCAAATCATAATCTTTCATGAACTGTGGAATAGAACCGCTTCTTCTTACTTTATTCAATACGTCTAAGTGATTGTAATGTCCGTTTGGCTGTGACTGCTGTGTGTAGATGTCCTGGCCAAGGGCTGTATGTAATAATGCACCTTCCAAATCATGTGTTGCCAAAGCATTACCTGCTAAAAGACCATGTGCATATCCGTTTTCAACAAGTGCCTGCATTGCTGCTCTTGCGTTAGCATCGAAAGCGAAAGCAGGTCCCATTACCCATACAATCTTTCCGCCGTTTTCTTTTTCATGTTTTAACAATTCAAATAATTTGTCATAGTCACGTGCATATGATGTCTCACGGCTTCTTCCCTGACGGAATACGAACTGGTCATCTAATTTTTCTCCAGCCTCTTCAAATCCGTGACAGTGCATATATACACCTTCTTCGCATCTTTCTGTTCTTCCAAGAAGTACTTTGTCACCTTTTTTAATATTTCTCGCTTCAACAACTGTAAGATGTCCATCATCACAGAGAATTACACATGAATCCATACGGCTTTCCTCCGCAAGTTTCCATTCTCCATTGATTTTAAAGTATTCAGGATACATAGATGTGCTGTGATAATATTCAGGCACTACCCCGTCCTTTTCTGCCGCTTCGTATTTAGCGTCCGGTGCGTTTACGAACATTTCCTGTGTAAAGTCCGGGTGATGATACTTAGGCATTTCAAAATTTGACATAATACTTACCTCCTTAGTTATATACATTATTTATGAGTTTATAAATACTTATGATAATAATTTAACACATCTGACACACCCTCATCAGACAATTTATTACGTTATTTCTGTATTTTACGTTGTTTTTTATGCAAAAAAATCACAAAACCGTTGTTTTTTGACTCTGTTTTTGTGATTTTTCAACATATTTTTTCTTATTCACTTTTCCAATTTTACTTTCCTGCGAAATTCCCCTGCCGTTCTTCCTTTTATTTGTAGAAAATTCCGTGACAATGTCTTCTCCGTCTTGTATCCCACCTCCAGCGCAATTGTCAGCACACTCTTATCACTGTCGAGCAGCAACTGTGCAGCATGGTTTACACGGATAAAATTCAAAAATTCGTTAAAACTCATTTCCACTTGATAAGACAATACACGATTTAATTCCTTCGGAGACATTTTAAACTGCTCGCTGACCGCCTGCAATTGTAAATCTTCCGTATGATTTCGATAAATGTATTCCACAATTTCATAAAACTCTCTTCTATCTACAATGTGACACCTGTCTCCGATGACCTGATATGTATTGCGAAACTCTTTTGTCTTTATTCCCATTCGCGCTTTAAATACTTTACACATATGCGAATCGTCCGTAAATCCTAAAATCTCTGCCAGTTCCCCTACAGTTAAATTTGTATAGAGCAGATAATTAATCATTTTACCTACCCGCATTTCATTTAGCAAATCAAAAAAAGACAATCCTGTCGTGTTTTTAATATAAGAACGAATTGCAGATTCACTCATATAAAATTTTTGCGACAACATAGAAATCGTAATCTTTTCATTCAAATGCGCATACATAAACTGCAAAATTTCACTTGCATCTATCGAAGTCTCCCTGGGAACTCTCCTGTTGCTCCTAACAAAAGAAACTAAAATCTCAATCAATTTATTAATAATATATACGTTGCTGAATATTTCCTCTCCCGTTTCTTTTTCATCTTCGTTTACATATCTTATTTCATTTCCTATCTGATGAAACATGTTTTGTATTTCTTTATATTTTTCTTCTCCGAACGTAATTACCGGTGCCTTTCTGAGAACCTGCGAAAAAGATAACTGCACATTATCCGGATTAAAAAATGTTTTTACCAACTCATTGATTCGTTCAAAGTGGTATTGTACTACATAAAACTGAAGTGGTTTTTTTACTTCCACAATCTCTGTAATCTGCCACGGTAATACGGATACAAGGCTCCCTTTCGTTATAATATATTCTTTGCTGTTTATCAGAATTTTCCCTACCCCTTCATTTACCAGCCACAACCTTGACATGGGGTGAATTAACGGCTCCGTAACTTTCTCAAAAACTTCCACTTCAAAATTACATATACAGTTATTCATATTATCCGAGGTATAGAGACTCTGAATTGGAATAAATCCCATTTCCTGACTCCTCTCAAACAACTCAATTACATAGTTACTTATACATAATAAACATATTCTCACTCTCTGTCAAATAAGACCTGCCCTTGTTTTCTTTTTGTTTTTTCTTTATACTATAAATAAATGAATTTTATATACAAATCAAAGGAGTGTAATAATGTACAAATTACAAAAACAGTTAGAATCCATTCATCGCAAAAGTTATCCTGCCTATAAATCACTAAAAGGCGTTTACGATTTCAAAAATTATACTTTATCCATCGACCACGTACAGGGCGATCCCTTCGCCTCCCCATCTGCTGTGAGTGTCCGTATTCCTCACAAACTTGCGGGATTTCCCCGGGAATACTTTGACCGTTATGACAAACGAATTGCGTTACAGGACTATTTGCTGCGCCTTTTCGCAAAGAAGATTTCATCGTTTAGTTTTAAGGCAAAAGGCTCTGGAAAAAGCGGTCTTATTTCCACGAGCCTTTGCGGGCAGAAAATTTTAGAGAGAACTGCCTGCGAATTTACAGATAAGGAAATCATTGTCCGCCTTGAAATTGGATTTCCCGCCAACGGAAGAACAATAAACGCAACCGAACTGGAAAAAATTCTTTTCGATTTCCTTCCAAAATGTATCGAATCTATCTTTTATTATAAAAAATTAAATGCAGATAATGTCCTGTCTGTCATTCATCTCGCTGAAGATCAGACTGCTGTCCGCGAACAGTTAAATGAAAATAATTTAATCTGCTTTATTGCAGACGGTTCTATTCTTCCGAGAGAATCCGGTATTTCTGACAGACCGATGAAAAATGCCATTCCTTTTAAAAGCCCTTCCTCTCTTCTCGTGGAACTCTCTCTTCCGCGCCAAAGAAAAATAAAAGGTATGGGATTAAAAAAAGGAATCACTCTTATTGTCGGCGGCGGTTATCACGGAAAATCTACATTATTAAATGCTATCGAATCGGGAGTGTATAATCATATTATCGGAGATGGTCGCGAATATGTCATCACTGATGACACGGCAGTAAAACTTCGCGCAGAAGACGGTCGCTGTATAAAAAATACGGATATTTCTCTTTTCATCAACGACCTTCCAAACCAAAAAGATACGCAGCATTTTTCTACGGAAAATGCCAGCGGAAGCACCTCTCAGTCTGCCAATGTTATTGAAGCTATGGAGAGTGGCAGCAAACTTTTCCTTATTGATGAAGACACTTCTGCCACAAACTTTATGGTTCGCGACGAGTTAATGCAGAGTATTGTGACGAGAGATAAAGAGCCGATCACACCATTTTTAGAACGTGTAACAGATTTGTACAGACAGTCCGGCATTTCCACTATCCTTGTTGCAGGAAGTTCAGGTTCTTATTTTTATACGGCAGACACCGTTTTGCAGATGGACTGCTATCACACGAAAGAAATTACCGACAAAGTAAAGGAAAAGTGTAAAAAAACAACTGCCCCTTCTCTTTTTGCGCCAAATTATAAAACACCTGATTTTCAGAGAACTCTTTTTGCCGCAAAACCAAATTACCGGCCAAATGACCGGATCAAACTAAAATTCCACGGGAAAGACTCTTTCCAAATTGACAGGCAGACTGTGGACTTACGCTACGTGGAACAATTGGCAGACGCCGAACAAACCGCCTGCCTTGCTTACTTATTAAAATACGCCCTTTTACATTACAGTGGAAGTAAAAAGACGGTGCAGGAAATTGTCTCTGCCCTCACCAAACAAATTGAAACAAAAGGATTGTCTTCTATTTTTGACTCTTCTTATATTTCATTAGGACTTGCTCTCCCCCGTCCGCAGGAAATCTATGCCTGCTTTAACCGGTATAGAGAATTATAGAAAAGGGGGTGTCGCAAAATCATCAAATTAGATGATTGAGCGGCACCCTCGCTCTATACATATCAAAAAATCCGAAAAGATTCCCCAAATAAAAGGATTCCTTCCGGATTTTGGCGTACTTTAATAATGCCTCTGTTTTATGGCTTTTTAGGCAGTTTCTTTAACTAGAAAAAGGTAACTTCCTGTACGCTCCTTTTGGATTTTAGCATGCAGTTTATTGATATTATAACCCATACAAAGCAAAAGAATTTCTAGTTTTACCTTGCTTTTTCCACGGAGTAGAAATCTTTGAAATTCATAATCATTCTTCAAAACCCCAAATGCCCCCTCTACTTGAATGGAACGGTTCATGCGGTATTTAATCCCTGTTTCACTTAGGATATTTTTATAGGATTCCTGACGCTTCTCCAGAAAACTTTTAGAAACATATAACCGTTTATTCCCTTTTGCTTTGGTACATTTTTCTTTATAGGGGCAGCCGGTACAATCCTCGCATTCATAAACGGTTACTTCCGATTCATAACCGCTCTTGCTTTTCTGTTTTTTCATAAAAATGGGAAATAGCGTTTTCCCGGCATGGCAGGTGTAGGTATCCGTCTTTTCATCATATCCCATATTTTCCCGTTTGCTGATATCCTGCTTAAAGTTTCGCTTCTTCCATTTCTCATAAGTCTGTGGTTTGATGTATGGCTTCTGCTTTGCACTTCTTAAGTAAGTATACACTTCTTCGCTTTCATATCCGGAATCGGCGGTTACGCTCGGATAACGGAACCCCAGGTTCCTCTCCATTGTCTTTAAGAACGGAACTAATGTCCAGACATCATTCCGATCCTGAAAAATATCCGTTGCCACGATATATTCACTGTCTACTGCGATCTGTACATTATACCCGGGCTTTAACTGTGCATTTCTCATATGGTCGTCTTTCATGTGCATAAAGGTTGCATCAGGATCTGTTTTGCAATAATTGTTTCTTCCCTGAAAGTTTGCCGTATGCCAGTCATAAACGGTCTGCCGTTCCAGAAAGCTGTGAAAAAGTTCAAAATACCGTTGGTTTCTGCTTTTCCGTTTTCCACGTCCATGAACAAAAACGGAGTGGTCTGTTCGACAGCGTTCTTCTAAAAAACAAACGATTTTCTGTAAATCCGGTGTCTTTGTTTCCGAAGCAACCGAAAAATCCTTCATATATTCTCTGTTCAGATGCTGTATTGCCTCCTGTATCTTCCTGAACATTTTTTCTTCCCATTTTCCCACAGATTTTTTCCAGACAAAGGTATATTTATTTGCACAGGCTTCTAATTTAGTTCCGTCAATAAATACTGTTTCCTTTGACAGTTCCCCTGCCTCTTCCAAGCGTCTTACCATTTGGTAAAAAAGATTTTCGCAGGCATCTGCAAGAAAACCGGTACGAAAACGAGCAATCGTACTGTGGTCAGGGGCTTTCTGTCCGGCTAGCAGCCACATAAAGTTGATGTCCCGTTTACAGGCAGTTTCAATTTTTCTCGAAGAATAGATGTTTTGAGAATAAGCGTAGGTAAGAATCTTGAACATGGTCTTTGGATCAACTGCTGGATTTCTGCCTTTGGCAGAGTAAGCCTGATACAGCAAGCTGTAATCTAAATCCTCCAGTTCGTGGCTCAGCAGTCGGACAGAATCATCATCAGGAATCAAACCTTCTAAATTTAGTGGCAAAACCAGTTGATAAGGTTCGCCGAATTCGGTATAATTTTTATGGTATTTTAATTTATTAGTCATATCTTATTATACCATGGATTGCGGACTCTTCGGAGTCCGTTTTCTGTTTTTAGGACATAAAAATGGAACTGTTGCTCCAGTAGATTATTCATCTACTTTTGCAACAGCCCCTTTGATTAACACATATGATTTCTTATAATCGCCCGGATACTTGCATTCAAATATGGTTTTAGTTCTTCATAACTAATCGGATCATTTTCTAAAATCGTACTGTATGATGTGGAACTTGCCAACTCTATAATAAGAAACAACATAGTCTCCGGTGCCTGCAGTTTGACTTCCGGTGATTCCTCCAGCAATTTATAAAACAGTTCTTTTACTCCCGTATTTTCTTCTTTGCTTTCTATAGCCTGTCTAAAAATACCCCAACTTAAATTTTTCGACACAAACTGTAATACCGCCTTATTTTTCTGCATTTCGTCTAACACATAGTCTACAATAAAAATAATCTTATCCTCAAACTGAGGAATCTGCGCCTTTTCCAGTTCCCTGTTCGCTGAATGGAACAATCTTCCTGCCGTTTTAGCAATGAGCCTGTCCCGTATTTCATACTTATCTTTAAAGTATAGATAAAACGTTCCTTTTGCCACCCCCGCATTTTGTACAATGTCATGTATGGACGTTTTCGCAATACCTTTTGTCATAAACAAATCATATGCACTTTCAAACAGCGCATCTTCTTTCTGTTGTTTATTCTCTTCAACTTTTCCCATTTCTATCTCCCTCTTTATCCGTTGTTTCTATTATTATAATTTCAAAATGACTAATAGTCAACTTTTTATTCAAAAATTATTGACTTGTAGTCATTTTTGCAGTATACTGCATATATTCAAAAAGTGACTAATAGTCATGTTTATTAAAAGGAGGAATTATTCATGGTTAAAGTAGGAAAAAAAATAGTAAAATTCCGAGTCGCCATTTTGATCTTAGGTTTTTTACTTCTAATCCCTTCCGCTTTAGGATACTTTAAGACCAGAGTCAATTATGACATTCTATATTATCTTCCTGATAATATAGATACTATGAAGGGGCAGGACATTTTAATGGACGATTTTGGAAAAGGTGCTTTCGCTATGGAAGTCGTGGAAGGCATGAGTACGAAAGAAGTTTCCGATGTGAAAAAGAAAATAGAAAAGGTGGACGGTGTTGCTGATGTTATCTGGTATGATTCACTTGCAGACCTGTCCATTCCAATTGATGCCCTTCCTAATAAAATCAAAGATGTTTTTCAAAAAGATGACGCCACTTTAATGGCTATCTTCTTTGACGATACAACATCTGCCGATGACACAATGAACGCTATTACGCAAATTAGAAAAGTGACAAATAAACAATGTTACCTGAGCAGTATGTCCTCTGTTGTAACCGACATTAAATCACTGTCTGAAAAAGAGACACCAATGTATGTACTGATTGCGGCTGTTCTTACTTCCATTATTCTTGCTTTATGTACGAACTGCTGGATTCTTCCGATTTTCTTCATGTTAAGTATCGGAATGGCAATCGTATATAATATGGGAACGAATTATTTCCTAGGGGAGATTTCTTATATTACAAAAGCGCTCAGCGCCGTTTTGCAACTTGGTGTTACAATGGACTACTCCATTTTCCTATGGCACAGTTACCAGGAAAATCAGGAACGTTTTCCAAATGACAAAGAACGTGCTATGGCACATGCCATTTCCAACACATTCTCTTCTGTTCTTGGAAGTTCCGTAACAACAGTTGCCGGATTTATCGCCCTTTGCTTTATGAGTTTCACACTCGGCAGGGACCTCGGTATTGTTATGGCTAAAGGAGTTGTTTTCGGAGTAATCAGTTGTGTAACGATTCTTCCTTCGTTTATTCTTATTTTTGATAAACAGATTGAAAAAACATCACACCGGTCTCTTATACCAAAAATGGAAAAAACATCACATTTTGTTACAGACCACTACAAAACATTTGCTGTAATTTTCCTCATTTTATTAGTTCCGGCTATCTGGGGATATACAAAAGCAGAAGTTTACTATAACTTAGATGCTACTCTTCCAAAATACTTAGACAGCATTAAAGCAAATGAAAAATTAAGCAATACATTTGATATGAATGCCACACACATGGTTCTTGCAGACGCAAACCTCTCACCTAAAGAGGCAAAAGAGATGCTTGACGAAATGTCAGACGTAAAAGGTGTGAAATTTGCACTCGGACTTGACAGCCTGCTTGGCTCTTCTATTCCTCGTGACGTTGTACCGTCTGAACTGACAGAGACATTAAAACAAGGGGACTGGCAACTGATTTTGGTACAGTCTGAATATAAAGCAGCTACAGACGAAGTAAATAAACAGTGTACTGAATTAAATAAAATTATTAAAAGCCATGACCACTCCGCAATGTTAATCGGAGAAGCGCCATGTACAAAAGATTTGATTACAATTACGGATAAAGACTTTAAAGTTGTAAGTGCAATTTCCATTGTAGCAATTTTCATTATTATCGCAGTCGTATTTAAGTCTATTTCCTTACCGGTTATACTGGTTGCCGTTATTGAATTTGCTATTTTCATTAACTTGGGTATTCCATATTTTACCGGAACGAAGATGCCGTTTATAGCCTCTATTGTTATCGGTACAATCCAGTTGGGAGCGACCGTTGACTATGCCATCTTAATGACAACGCGATACAAAAAAGAACGCTGCAAAGGAAAAGTGAAAAAGGAAGCAATTTATATTGCTCTCTCCTCTTCCGTTAGTTCCGTTATCGTATCCGGACTCGGATTCTTTGCCGCAACATTTGGAGTTGGATTATATTCAGATATCGATATGATTTCCGCGCTCTGCTCTTTAATGGCCCGTGGTGCAATCATCAGTATGCTGACCGTTATCTTTATTTTACCATCGGCGCTGATGTTATTTGATAAATTAATCTGTGCAACTACAAAAGATATGAATTTGAAAAAAATCGAAGCAAGAAAGAACTCTACAGCAAATGCTTAACTTTATAGGAGGTAATAGATATGAAAAATAGAGATTATAAAACCCTCGTAGCAATCGCTACTGCCAGCGCTTTAGTTGTAGGAAGTTTGGGAGTTGTTGCTCCTTCCTACGCAAAAGATGATAAAAACATAACAACTGAAACTGTTGAAAATACAGTTCCTGAAAAGACTTCCGAGGCAGCTTCCTCTGATGTAAAACCGTTTAAATCAGAAACAGTATATGCAAAAATCGACGGTAACGGAAACGTTTCTTCCATCACCGTATCTGACCAGTTAAAAAACCTTGACGATATGGAGCAGTTAAAAGATACTTCTATCTTAAACGATATCGAAAATGTAAAAGGCGAAGAAAAATTTTCAAAGAAACAGGATTCCATCATTTGGGATACAGACAATAAAGACATCTGCTATCAGGGTACAACAACCCAACCTCTCCCGGTGGGAATTAAAGTTACTTATGTTTTGGACGGAAAAGAAATTACTGCAAAAGAATTAAAAGGAAAATCCGGTCATTTGGTTATGCGTTACCAGTATACAAACGAAACAGCTTCAGGAAGCGAATATGTTCCATTTGCAATGGTAACCGGATTGATTTTTGATACAGATAAAATTTCTAATATAAAACTGACAAATGCTAAGTTAATCTCCGACGGTGACCGCGATGTCATTTTAGGTATGGGACTTCCCGCTTTAAATGAGCAGTTGGACGTAAAAGAACTTGATATTCCTGATTACTTTGAAGTGGAAGCAGACGTAAAAGACTACGAATTGTCCGAGGGAATGACAGTTGCAACAAATGATATTTTCAACGATTTAGAAACAGACAAATTTGACAATCTCTCTGAATTAAAAGATTCCATGAAAACTCTTCAAGATTCAGCTAATCAGTTAGTTGACGGTTCTGGAGAATTAAGAAAAGGACTTGATACTCTCCTTTCTTCTTCCGGCACATTGACAGACGGTATTCATCAGTTGGTAAATGGTGGAAACACTTTAAAGAAAGGAACTTCTTCACTTGCAGGCGGAAGTAAATCACTGGTAAACGGAAGTCAGAGTCTTGCAAGCGGTACGGCTCAACTGCAGTCAGGAACAAATTCCTTAAAAGCAGGTGCTTCTCAGGTAAATGCAGGCCTTTCCTCCGCTTCATCAAAAACATCATCTGTTCTTCTTCCGGGCGCAGTTCAGTTAGATAACGGTGTTGCCGATATGCAAAACAAACTGACTCCGGGAATGAATGCGCTGGCGCAGGGCGTACAGCAGTTGGACGCAGGATTAAACAGCCCTCTCACTTCTGCTCAACCCGGATTAAAAGCAAGCATTTCAGCAGTAAATGATGTAATGAACAAAGGAACAACAGAAACAGGCGGAAAAAGTTTAAGTAAAATCACAAAAGACACTGCTGATGCTGCCGATGCACTTGCCAAGAGCATGCAGTCGTCGTCCAACACAACCGTATCCGCAGAAACGGTTGCAAAAGGTAACGGAGAGACAGATAAGGCAATTTCTTCTTTGAAGAGTTTATTAAATCGGGAAGATCTTCCTGAAGATGTAAAAGCATCTATTCAGGCAAGCATTACTTCTCTGGAAAAAGACAAACAGACTCGTCAGACTTCCGCTGCTCAGTTAGATAAGCAGATACAGTCTCAGACATCTGAACAAAACAAAGCACTCGCAAACACACAGGAACTGTTAAAACAGGTTGTAGCCGGAACAAAAACAACCAGCGCTATCGTAGATAATGTGGCAGGCAACATGACAAAAATCAATGCAGGAACAACTCAGTTAGCACAGGGTGCAAAAGAATTAGATGCGAAGGTTACAGACTCTAAGTCAGGATTAATCGCACAGATAAACGGCGGTGTTTCCACACTTAAAAACGGAACTTCACAACTCCGTGAAGGTATTGGCGGAAAAAATGGTTTAGCAAACGGATTAAACCAACTGGCTGACGGCGCTTCGCAGGTAAACAGCGGTGCTGCCACACTTAACGAAAAGATGATAATCGCCAATTCCGGTGCAAAAGAATTACACAAAGGTGCTGCACAACTTTCAGCCGGTGCTTCTCAATTAGATGCCGGTGCAGGTTCTCTTGTTTCCGGATTAAACACATTAAATCAGGGCTCTTCCGCTCTCATTGATGGTGTTAAAAAACTTGATGCAGGCGCTGTCGCTTTAAATGACGGTATGATTAAATTCAACAAAGAAGGTATCGAAAAACTTGTCAGTGTATTTGACGGTGATATCGACGGTCTTTTGGATAAAGTAAACACAATTTTAGACAGTTCTAAAAACTATAAGAATTTCTCAGGAATCTCTGATGACATGGACGGAGAAGTCAAATTCATCTTTGTAACTGAATAATGTGAAATAAGTGTGAACGGGGACGTAGTAAAACTTAAAAATACTACGTCCCCGTTCACACTTATTTCACATTTTCACCGGCAATATATTTATCCACTACACATCTGTCGTCCGCCAAATAGATAAGACGCTCTATCCTTTCTTTAACGTTTAATTCCCTCATTGTTCTTAAGGAAGAATCGTCCAATACAACCGCATCGAATTCAAACCCGTCTTCAAAACTTCCCACTTTTCCAAAGAACTGTCCTCCCCCTTTTGTTGCTAAATAGAATGCTTCTTCTACTTTTAGCGGAGTAAGGTCAGTGTCCAGTAATCTCCATCTTAACTTTGAAACCTGGAGGGCATCTGCCATCGCTCTGAAAATAGATAGATCAAATCCGCCTGCCACGTCACTTCCCAATCCCATTTTTATACCCATATCCAAATATTTTCGAATTGGCGCAACGCCTGAGGAAAGGTTTGTGTTGGATTGCGGGCAATGTGCAATAAATACATTTTGTTTCGCCATTAATTCCATTTCTTCTTCCGTGCTATGCACACAGTGCGCCATAATGGCGGGATACTTATTTCCAAACATACCAAATTGACTGTATGCCTCTCCGTAAAATCCTGTGTTCGGACAGAGTTCCCGTACCCACTCGATTTCTCCCATATTCTCTGACAGATGGGATTGCACCGGCAAATGATACTTTTCCTGTATGTCCGCCAGTTTTTTCATTAATCCGTCTGAGCATGTAGGAATGAATCGCGGAGTTAAAATCGGTCTCATTTTACAAAAACGTTTTTGCGCTTCCTCTATCCACTCGATTGTCCTCTGTGCCGACACACTGTCATTTTCTTCACACAGTTCTTCCGGACTGTTTCTATCCATATTCACTTTTCCGACATATCCCTTAAACCCTCTTCTTTCCAACATTTCCATCAGTACTAATGTTGCCTCGTTATGGATTGTCCCGAAAATACAGGCGCGGGTTGTAGCACTCTTCATCAAGTCGTCCACAAAAATCTCATAGGCTTTCCCGGCATATTCTAAGTCCGCATATTTCGCCTCTTCCCTGAACGTATGCGCATTTAGCCAATCAATTAATTCTAAATCCATTCCAAGTCCGCGAAATGTGTATTGCGGGGCATGGACATGCAAGTCCGTTAATCCCGGAATAATAAGTTTGTTACCATAGTCATGACACGGAAGATTTTTGTATTTTTCCGGTAAAGATTGAAAGACTCCTTTGCATATCCCGTTTTCACAGACGAGATAACTGTTTTCTGCCGTTACAAATTCCGTACGGCTTTTACTAAAACAAATATTTCCTTTTAGCACAAATGTACTCATATATTCACTCTCCGTTCTTCTTTTCTATGCAGCAAAAAACTACCGTCAGATAGTCTTTCGCCTTTTGCAAGGCTTATAGTAAACTATTACGGTAGTTTGTAGAAACGTCCAACCAATTATGGAACTATATAAGCATTGTTCACCTGTTAATCTTCTTTCAGAAACCTTTCGGCCTCCCTCTCCATTTTCATTCTGCGGAAATAGGAACTCATCTCATCTGCCATTCCCGACAGTCGATTGAGCAGTGTGGAAAAATCTTTCAGCATTGCATCATCCTGAAAATACGGATAGACAATGTCATGATCCACTTCACTCCAACCTTCCTCAAAAAGTGTTCTCCCCTGAATCTCCACATAATATCCTTTGTACTTAATAATATAGTGCAGTGAACGGTAAATACCGCCCGCCTTAATCTCAATCAGATTCTCATCATAGATGCGGCTGTCCCCCGAACGCTTATAAACTTTCGGTCGCTCCGCAATATAATTATGTGTTATATCCTCATCAAAGTCATGAAGTCTGTCCACAACATAACAGTCCGGATTATTTTCAAAAACAGTTGTAATATAATGATGAAAATGAACCCAGTCTTCACGATATAGGAAAAGCACACGGATTCCGATTAAATCCGTATTATACTTGTAATAATTATCCCTGTTAATTTCTGCATATTTTTCCTTTGCCTCTCTTCTCTTTCGGATAATCTTCTCTATCAAATGACCTGCAGCCTTTGTTCTATATCGGTAAGAGTGTATTCCTGCCCTCTCTATATCATACAGATAGTCATTGACAAACTCTTTGCCAAGCCTTCTCAACTTATCTTCAATCTCTTTATAGTTAGCATAGATAGCCTCTAATTCACTCCACTCCATTTCCGCCTCGCGAAACTCTTGTTCCGTGATATTGTACTCTTTCAGGAATTCCCTTTTATTTATCATATCTTCACCTCTGTATGAGTATAGCATACAAACAAATCGTTATTCAACCAAAACAGAAAAAAGGCAGAAAATATTTCCGCCTTTTTCTTCATTCATTATTTTCTTTTTCTAAGAATTGCTACAACAGCCGCAAGTCCTGCCGCCATTCCCGCCATATAGCCAAATGGTTCTGCCGTATCGCCTGTTTTAACAGGTGCGGATGGTTTCTGATTATTATTTCCTAACGAAGTTTGTCCGTTTCCATTTTGTTCTCCACTTCCGCTATTTCCGGCATTTCCGGTGTTTCCTGTATTTCCGTTATTTCCGCCGTTAGAATTATCAATCGGTTTTAATTTGTCCATTGCTGTATTTAACTCTAATGTTGCTTTTGCAATTTCCTCTTCTGTTGCTTTGTCATTTGCATAAACCGCTTTTGCGTTATCTAATGCTTTGACAAATACCTCTTTTTCAGAACCGTCTTGATATTTTTTCAGGTCGATTCCATTTGCCTTATCGATAGCATTCTTCAATGCACTCTTATCTGTTGCAGGAACTTGATCTTTGTCCTCCAATTTTTCCATTGCATCTCTTAATACTTTTGTCACATTTGCAATGTCATCCTGTGTGCATTTTCCTTCTTGTGCCTTTATCAACATATCTTTTGCATCTTTTAATGCTTTTACAAACGCGTCTTTTGCCGCTCCGTCTTTATATTCATCAAGAACAATCTTATCTGCATCTGCAATTGCTTTTTCTAACTCAAATGTAATTAATTCAGGACTTACAATGTCAAATTTATCAATCTGCGGCGCTCCTTTTTCTCCGCCTTTGATTGTCAGCACACCTTCTCCCGCTGTCTTTACTTTAAACGTAATTTCTTTCTGATGTGTTTCTTTTGCACCATCTGTAGCACCTACAGTTGCTGTTCCCGCTTCAATCTTTCCATCTTTTTCACTCCATAAAAATCCGTTTTCCGCAGAACCACTTCTATAAGTAACGATAACGGCATAATCTCCCGCTTTTTCTGCATTGTAATATAATTTGATTTCGTCATCTTTGTTTAAAGAGTTGACGAATTTTCCATTGCTTGCCCAATCAGCATCTTTGACTTCCAACTTCCACTCTTCGTCATTTCCACCTACATTGTGTAACTCAAGTCTTTCCGCCTCTAATCTCTTTTCACCTTTTAGAGGGAATTCAAAACGATTGTCTGCTGCAAGTTTTTCTTTTTCAAATTCTACTTTAATTGTATGAGCGGCATCTACATCTTTAAACGTATATTTTAAGATGTTACCTACTGATTCACCGTCAACCAATACATCTTTTACCATGTAATCTTTACTTGGCTGCATTGTAAATTCTTTGTTTTCGCCTTCTTTTACTGTTACTTTTCCTAAAGGTGAAATTGTTCCGTGTTCTCCTGCCGATGCAGTAATATCGAAGTTACCCATAGCAACTTCTTTTGCAGTTACTTCAAATTTATCTAAGTTTGGTGAACCTTTTTTGTCTGCTGTAAAGATAAGTTCCCCTGCTCCTGCTTTTGTTACTTCTACATCAAATTCAACTTCTTTATATGTATTAGAATCTCCATTGTGAACATCAAGAGTTCCCGACTCTACATTTGTACCTGACCAATTTAATGCATTTGGATTATCTGCGTTTCTTCCACTCTGCAATTTTGCCTTAAATGTATATGTTCCTTCTTTGGCTGCGTAGAATGGAAGTTTAATTTTATTTCCTTCTTCAAACCAGCCTATTTTTGCTCCGTTACTTGCAGTTGTGTCTTGCTGTACACGAACATATTTATCTGCTGCAGATGTTCCTTTATCTAAAATAAAGTTTTCCGCTTCTAAGTTCTTCTTACCACCCTTTCTCTTTGGAAGTTGATATGGGTCTTTTTCTGTATATGTTGCTCTCTTTGCAAGACTTCTGACTGCCACATCTAATTTTCCGACTGCTTCAGCACATTCCTGTGCAGATGGTTTTGCTTTTTTCGCTACTTTTTCCGCAAACTGAATTGCATCCTGTAATGCTTTATAACTTGCGTCAGTGTAGTTTCCCTCTTGATAATTTGCTTGCTTCACTTCATCTAACTTTTTCAATAATGCCGATTTGTCAAACTCTTCCGAGTCCGCAATTGTAATACGTGTAGGGGTATTAAATCCTGTAAGCACTTTATTTGTTGGATTTACTAATTCTGCTGTAAAAGATAAGTCACCTGTTTTTGCCGGAACACGTTTTGTCGTTACATATGCCTCTGCCTCTGTCTGTCCGTCTTTTAAAGTCAACTCCATGTTTCCGTCTGCATCGAAGTGATCCTGCCATGCACTACCCGGATTTACCTGGAACGTTACTTTTGTTTCTCCTTTTGCTCCACCAATACGTTTTACCTTAATCGGAACTTTGCTGTCTTCATTTACACGGTAAGAAGGATACTCAATATCCAACATTCCTTTTCCACCGTTATTTAATGAAAGCAATGCATCAATACCAATTGCTTGCTTTCCTGTTCCTGTGTTGACAATTTTTAACGTATGCTCCTTATCTTCCAAAGTTTCCGATTCAAAAATTCTCTGTCCTAATTTTCTTGCTGTTCCCTTTGTATTGATTGTGGCTACTTTTTTATCATCGATATAAATATCTGCAGGTCCATGATTTGGATCAACCGTTCCTACAAGCCATGCCTTTGTTCCTGTAAACTTAACAGTTGCCTGTGCATTTGGTTCACACCACATTCCCGTTCCTTCAATAAACTGATCGCCCGACTCTTGACTCCAATCTTTTGCAGTAAATTTTCTGTCATCTGTGATTTCCAAGCCTTCCGGAATACCGTTTCCTAACGCCATATCGTCTGTCGCTTTGTACACACCGATTTCGCTTAACATTGGCACTTTATGCTCTGCTTTCTCATCTGCCGTTACTGTAATACGAACTTTTTTACCTTTTACAGCATTTTTTCTAGCCAAACGTTTCGCTCCGATTGTCTTGCCTTCGTCAAATTTCTTCCATTCTCCGCTTTCTGTTTGATACTCGATTTTGTATGAACCAATTCTCTGTCCAAATTCAATAGATTCCTCAACTGAAACAACATCAAATGTTTTCAATCCACCTAAGTCGATGGTAAGAGTACCTGTTTTTTTGTCATCATCAACTGTCCAATATGTATCGTCTTTTCCGTCTAATACATTTTGTGGAGAGAATTTTTTATCATTTCCACGAACAGTACTTGCTGTTACTTTAGCACCTTTTGCCAAATTATCTTTAAATGTGTTTTTAATTCCTTTTCCAAACTCAGTTACACGATTTAAAATAGCCTGATCTACTTTACCCTCTTTATTTGGCGGAACATTTAATAATAACGGTGCATTATGTCCTACAGAACGGAAGTACATCTCCGATAACGCTTTCATATCTTTTGGTGATTTCTTCCCTTCTCCCCAGAACCAGCCTGATGTAATACGAGCATCTGCCTCCGGAACTGTCCACTGATTACCGTCTACATAACCTTTCGTATAACCACTCTTTGTATTACTGTCAATCGTATTTTCATCTTTATTTACATTAGATTTTGACCATGTTTCTGTATCAGCAAAACCATTTTCATTTCCAATCCAACGAACTGTTGTATATGCCTCTGCACCGAACAGAAGACAATCATCTTTCTGTCCACCTTTTTTTCCTTCATATTGTTGGATAGTGTCAAACCATTTTTCAAATGTATAGTTCTGCACTGCTGAACCTGAACCTTTCGCCCCGTCCATCCAGACTTCTACGAAACGACCATTATTTCCGTATTTTTCATTATTCAAAATCTCTATTAACTGATTATTATAATATTCGTTATAATCATCAACATCCAGTTCTTCTACTTCTTCCCATGTTTTATTATTTAACGGTTTTCCTTTATCATCACAAAGAGGTTTTCCGTCCTTATCATAATAGCCGTAACTTTTAGCATTTACATCCCAAGGTGAGAGATAAAGTCCCATATCCATATTATATTTTGTACAGGCTGTCGAGATTTCTGCCAAAACATCACCACTATATCCTGCTTTCTGTGAATCGTGTTCTGTATATTTGCTTGGCCAAATACAAAATCCGTCATGATGTTTAGCCGTAACAATTAACTTCTTAAATCCAGCTTCATGAAGTGTTTTTACCATTGTTTCTGCATCAAAATCGTTTTTCAATGCAAACTGCTCCGGTTTCTCCTTTCCATTTCCCCACTCACTACCGGTGTAAGTGTTCATACCGAAATGACAAAATGCTGCCAATTCATCTTTCTGATATTTATACTGGTTGGCACTTGGTATTACTTTGTCTTTTTCAGGTGCATTTGTATTATTGTCTGCTAAATCTTCTGCTGTTACACCTTCTTTTGTCGCTGCTGAAACATCAAGGGTTGCTATTCCTGAAAAAACACTCGAACCCATAAGGGTTGCTGCTAACAGTAAACTAACTACTTGTTTCTTTTTCATAACTTTTCCTTTCTTTTTGTGTATTTTATCAATTACATCCACATATATCAAATGCAATTTGTTATAATTGTATCACATGACACAAAAAAAGAAAATGGTATTATTACTTTTTTATTTATTTTTACATGATTCAATAGTATTTTTATCTATTTTTACTATATTCAACTTCCAAAATAGACATGAAAATATCATCTGCATATTTTCCCTCATCTAAAACCGCATCTCTGCGGATACCTTCCACTTTAAATCCACTTTTTTCGTATAAGTGTTTTGCTCTCTCATTAAAGGAAAAGACATCCAATTCTAAACGATGCAGTTTTAATTCTTCAAATGCAAAACAAATTGCCGTTTTCACCGCCCAACTTCCAATTCCTTTCCCCCTTTCTACAGAATGAAAAATGCAAATGCGATAATTCGCACTCTTTACTTTCCAATCTATATCGTTAATGACACTTTCACCTATAATTTTTCCCTCCGGTGAAAAAATAAGGAAATCGTATCTATCCTCGGAGATTAAACATTTTTCATAAAAAGAGAGGACTTCTTCTCTCGTGAATGTTTCCTTACAACCAGTAAATCGGGCAACCTCCTTATCCAGCGGATTGAAATTTTGCTCATAATACGCTTCTTTGTCTTTTTCTTCTGCCTGACGAATAATATATCCATCCTTCTCCCATATTTTTTTCATTTTCCCACCCCTTTTCATACAGAAAAAGACACATCAATATGATGTGCCTTTATCTCTTATAATCCTAATTAAAATCTTCCTTCTTCTGCTGCTTCCTGAATAGAAACTGCAACTGCAACTGTCATACCAACCATTGGGTTGTTACCTGCACCGATAAGTCCCATCATTTCTACGTGAGCAGGTACTGACGAAGAACCTGCAAACTGAGCGTCAGAATGCATACGTCCCATAGTATCTGTCATACCGTATGAAGCAGGACCTGCAGCCATGTTATCCGGGTGAAGTGTACGTCCTGTACCACCGCCAGATGCTACTGAGAAGTATTTTTTACCCTGTTCGATACATTCTTTTTTGTATGTACCTGCTACCGGGTGCTGGAAACGTGTTGGGTTTGTTGAGTTACCTGTGATAGATACATCAACACCTTCTTTGTGCATGATTGCAACACCTTCTGTTACATCGTTAGCACCATAGCAGTTTACTTTAGAACGAAGTCCGTCAGAGTATGATTTTCTGAATACTTCTTTAACTTCTCCTGTGTAGTAATCCATCTCTGTCTCAACAAATGTAAATCCGTTGATTCTTGAGATAATCTGTGCTGCGTCTTTTCCAAGACCATTTAAAATAACACGTAATGGTTTTTTACGAACTTTGTTTGCTTTTTCAGCGATACCGATAGCACCTTCAGCAGCAGCGAATGATTCATGTCCTGCTAAGAATGCGAAACAATCTGTATCTTCTTCAAGTAACATTTTCCCTAAGTTACCATGTCCTAAACCAACTTTACGCTGGTCAGCAACTGAACCCGGAATACAGAAAGCCTGAAGACCTTCTCCGATTGCAGCAGCAGCGTCAGCAGCTCTTCTGCAGTCTTTTTTAATTGCGATTGCAGCACCTACAATGTAAGCCCAGCAAGCGTTTTCAAAACAGATTGGCTGAATTCCTTTAATCTGGTCATAAACATTAAGTCCAGCGTCTTTTGTGATTTTTTCTGCCTCTTCGATAGAAGCGATACCATAACTATTTAATACGCTATTGATTTTATCAATACGTCTTTCATATGATTCAAATAATGCCATTTTTACGTCCTCCTTCTCTTACTCTGCTCTTGGATCGATAATCTTAACAGCATCAGCAACACGACCATACTGTCCTTTTGCTTTTTCCCATGCTGTGTTAGGGTCATCGCCTTTTTTGATAAAGTCTGTTAATTTTCCAAGACTTACGAACTGGTATCCGATGATTTCATCGTTTTCATCTAAAGCGATACCTGTTACATAACCTTCAGCCATTTCAAGATAACGAGGTCCTTTTGCTAATGTTCCGTACATTGTACCAACCTGAGAACGAAGTCCTTTTCCTAAATCTTCAAGACCTGCTCCTACCGGAAGTCCATCTTCTGAGAATGCACTCTGTGTACGTCCGTAAACGATCTGTAAGAATAATTCTCTCATTGCTGTGTTGATGGCATCACAAACTAAGTCTGTGTTCAATGCTTCTAAGATTGTTTTTCCCGGAAGAATTTCAGAAGCCATTGCTGCTGAGTGAGTCATTCCTGAACAGCCGATAGTTTCTACCAATGCTTCCTGAATGATACCTTCTTTTACGTTTAATGTTAATTTACAGGCTCCCTGCTGAGGTGCACACCAGCCTACACCGTGTGTTAAACCTGAAATATCTTTTACTTCTTTTGCTTTTACCCATTTTGCTTCTTCTGGGATTGGAGCTGGTCCGTGATTAACGCCTTGAGCAACTGGACACATTGTTTGTACTTCATGTGAATAAATCATGATAAAACTCCTTTCAACTCTGTATGATTTTTTCTTTAACAGTGTTCGTTATATCTTTAACACCATATATGTCTTTATTTTCTCACAAACTTAACTTTTAGTCTATATCTTTTTCATATTTTTTTATAATTCGACAATCTACGCTATAGTTTGTCTTATTTTTATAAATCATTGTTGAATATGACTATACTGTTTTTATTGTTCCGGAAGACTGTCAAGAAACAGTTTTAATGCCTCCTCCACAGTCTCCGCACGGTTTTCTTCCCTCGTGCCTTTTAGCCGCAATTCTTTACTGTACACCTGCCCTAAAATATAGCAGGCAATATAAATCAGCCCGACCGGTTTATCCTTTGTCCCACCCGTAGGACCTGCAATTCCCGTTGTGCTGAGCGCCACCTCTGCGTTGGCAGTTGCCGCCGCCCCGACAGCCATTTCTTTAGCTGTCTCAGCGCTGACTGCACCATATTTTTCCAACGTATCGTGGCAAACATTTAAAATCTTTTCTTTCGCCTCATTCGAGTAAGTAATATGCCCCTCTTCATATACAGAGGACGCCCCTGACACATTTAAAATTCTTCCTGCCAGCAGTCCACCCGTGCATGATTCCGCAGTAGTAATTTTCCACTTTTTTTCCGTCAGTTTCTGCACGATAATTTCTTCTAAATCCATTTTACATACCACCCTGTGTCAATACCTGTTTATTTTTGGCAATATAGTCTATAAGGGAAATAATTGTGAGTGCAAGGGAAATATAAATCAATGCTGTTTCCACTGTAGCAAACACTCCGCCTAAGTCAATGATTAGGAAAATAATCATAAGCATTTGGAATGTTGTTTTAAATTTCCCCCAGTAACTCGCCGCAATAACAATACCATTATCGGAAGCCACAAGACGGAAACCGCTTATAATAAACTCGCGGCTGATGATAATAATGACAATCCATGCCTGAAGTCTCCCCATTTCAACTAAACAGATCATTGCCGCCCCGACGAGCAGTTTATCTGCAAGAGGATCCATAAACTTTCCAAAATTTGTAACTAAATTATATTTTCTTGCAATCTTTCCGTCCAATAAATCCGTGAGACTTGCCACAATAAATATACCGACTGCAATCCATTTACTTGCGTCACCCGCAATGCCTGTATTTAACATAAATACAACAAACGGAATAATCATTATCACTCTTATTACTGTCAACTTGTTTGGTAAATTCATTATACAATCTCTCCTATCAAATCATATTCTAATGCACCCGTCACTCTTACTTTTGCGAAATCTCCTGACATCAGTTCTTCCTCTGTGTTGACAAAGATAAGCCCGTCCACATTCGGTGCATCTTTGTATGTTCTTCCCACATAGGCATTTTCATCTGCCACTTTTCCTTCGATGAGAACAAGCACTTCTTTCCCGATCATATCTTCCGCCAGATCAAAAGCGATGTCCTGCTGCAGTTCCATCAACTCTGCCTGTCTGTCCTCTTTGACCTCTTCCTCTATTTGATTGTCCATAAGGGCAGCCGGAGTATCTTCCTCAGGAGAATATGTGAACACTCCCAGGCGGTCAAATTCCATCTCATCTACAAACTCCATCAATTCCTCATGCTGTTCCTTCGTTTCTCCCGGAAATCCTGTAATCAAAGTGGTGCGAAGAGTAATATCCGGAATTTCTTCCCTCAGTTTTCCAATGATTTCTTTCAACTGCGCTTTCGATGTGCGTCTTCCCATACGCTTTAATATCTCATCGCTGGCATGCTGGATAGGCAAATCCAAATAATGACAGATTTTCTTTTCCTCTTTCATTACCTGAATCAATTCGTCCGTAATCTCTTCCGGATAGCAATACAGAATACGAATCCACTGTATGCCGGAAACTTTACACAGTTCTTTCAATAATTTGTGTAAAGATTTTTCTCCGTAAATATCTTTTCCGTAGAGCGTTGTTTCCTGTGCAACTAAAATCAATTCTTTTACACCCTGTTCTGCCAGCCCTTCTGCTTCTTTTAAAAGTCTTTCCATAGGAACACTTCGGAAATTTCCACGTATCTTCGGAATAATACAATATGTGCAGTGTTTATCACACCCTTCTGCAATCTTCAGATAAGCGAAATGTCCTCCCGTTGTCACAAGACGATTTGACTGCACAAGAGGAAGAGCGTCAATGTCAGTCATCTCCACACAGTGCCTGCCTTCCAACGCCTCATCAATCGCCTCCAATATTTTATCATACGAAGTTGTACCGAGAACCGCATCTACCTCCGGAATCTCTTCGATAATTTCTTCTTTATACCTCTGCGCAAGACACCCTGTCACAATTAGCGCTTTCAGACGCCCCTCTTTTTTCAACTCTGCCATCTCTAAAATGTTTTGAATACTCTCTTCTTTCGCATCGTGAATAAAGCAGCACGTATTAATTACAATAACATCGGCTTCCATTTCATCATTGACCATCTGATGCCCCTTTGAAGCCAGCAATCCCAGCATTACTTCCGTATCTACCAGATTTTTATCGCACCCAAGTGAAATAAATAATATGTTCATTCGTTTTCTCCTCTATACCTAACAGGGCAGATACCTCCATGGCATCTGCCCTTTGCTTTTCTTATTGTTCTGAATCTTCTGCAATAATCTTAATCTTTCCATTGTTCAATTCATCAATGGCAATTGATAACGGTTTCTCTCCGTCTTTTGTATGAACTAAAGGTGTATCTCCGTCAATTAACTGTCTTGCTCTTTTAGATGTAGCAAGCACGATAGAATAACGGCTGTTTACAATCTTTGTTGCACCTTCCTCTACATCTTGGTTTACTACTTTCATCAAATCTGTATATGATGGGTGTAACATAATCTTATTCTCCTTTCGATTTTCCTTTTAATTCTTCTTCTATTTGATTCATAAAATCCTTGTTGCGAAATACTCTGTTATGTTCGCTCTGTATAATATTATGCGTTTCCTTCACGCAAATATCCAATTCATCATTTACGACAATATAGTCGTAAGCACTCATTATCTCCGCTTCTTCCGTAGCACGTTTCATGCGTGAAGCTATCACTTCCATTGTCTCTGTTCCACGCCCTACCAAACGTCTCTCCAGTTCCTTCGCACTTGGAGGAGTAACAAAAAGAAGCAGTGTATCAGGATACTTTTCTTTTACCTTTAACGCTCCCTGAATCTCTATCTCTAAGATAACATCTTTACCGGCTTCTAACTGTTCTTCAACATAAGCACGCGGAGTGCCATAATAATTACCTACATATCTAGCATACTCTATTAATTCATCTTTCGCAATCATTTTTTCAAACTCTTCAACAGTTTTAAAGAAATATTCTCTTCCATCTTCCTCTCCCTCACGCGCTTTTCTCGTTGTAGCCGATATAGATAACGCGTAGTTATCGTACTGCTTTAAAAGTTCTTTCATCAATGTTCCCTTGCCTGCTCCCGAAAAACCGGATACGACAATTAAAATACCTTTTCTCTTCATCTTTCTCTTCCTTTACTCGATATTTTGAATTTGCTCTCTCACTTTTTCTATGCCTGTTTTTAAATCAATCGCATAGTTAGACACTTCCAAATCATTTGCCTTAGACAAAATCGTATTTGCCTCACGGTTCATCTCCTGAGCAATAAAGTCAAGTTTTCTTCCGATCCCTTCCGTCTCTTCCAAAGTGTTTTTCATATGCTCAATATGGCTTCTAAGTCTGACCGTCTCCTCGTCCGTACAAATTTTATCTGCAAAAAGCACTACCTCGGAGGCAATTCTCGACTCCTCTATCTGCGTATCTGCCAACAGTTCGTTTACTTTCATCTCTAATTTTTCTCTATACTCAGCAACGATTTCCGGTGAGCGTTCTTCCACTTTATCCACAAGTAAAAGCATCTCGTCCAGTTTTGCAAGAAGGTCTTTCTTTAACGCTTCCCCCTCTGTAATTCTTGTGGAAACGAATTGCGAAAATGCTCCTTCAAGCGCTTTCTTAAGCACATTCCATAATTCTTCCTCATCAATCATCTGCTCTTCCATCGTAAGTACTTCCGGATAACGTGAAAGCGTGGATACCCGAATATCATTTTCCAAAGAAAATTTTTCTTCCATCTGTTTAAAATATTTCAAGTACTCTTCAGCCAATGTTTCATTATATTTTAAAGAAACCTGATTCTCTGAAAAGTCCTCATATGTAATAAAAATATCCACTTTTCCTCTCTGTGCGTATTTTTTCAACAGATTACGAATGGACGCTTCAAAAAAATTCAATTTTTTCGGCATACGGATATTCACATCTAAATATCTGTGATTTACCCCCTTTAATTCTACCGTAAATTTACGCTCCGCTTCAGAAATCTCACATCTTCCGAAACCTGTCATGCTTTTTATCATTCTATTACCCTCTTATCGTTTATTCTATTGCATTACTGTTTTCCATTATAATCTATTTGGAAAGTATCGTCAATTCATTTACTGATGAATAAAGTCATGCTATACTAAATCAGTAAATATTTAATTAACAGCAGAAAGGATTATACTTATGGCTTTCGATGGAATTACCATTTCAACTATTATACAGGAATTAAATACAACACTAAAAGACGGAAGAATCAACAAAATCGCGCAGCCGGAAGCCGATGAACTGCTTTTGACCATAAAGACGCCAACAGGGCAGAGAAGACTTTATATTTCGGCAAGTGCATCACTTCCTTTAATTTATCTGACAGACACAAATAAACCAAGTCCGATGACTGCGCCAAACTTCTGTATGCTTTTAAGAAAACATATAAATAACGGACGAATTACAAATATATATCAGCCAAAACTGGAGAGAATCATCTGTTTCGAGATTGAGCATTTGGACGAACTCGGCGACTTATGTAAAAAGCAATTGATTGTAGAAATTATGGGGAAACACAGCAACATCATTTTCTGCAACGATAAGGGAATGATTATCGACAGTATCAAACACGTTTCCGCACAAATGAGTTCCGTTCGTGAAGTTCTTCCGGGGCGCCCTTATTTTATTCCGGACACAATGGAGAGACATAACCCCCTCACCGTAACTGAAGAAGAATTTCGTACTATATTAACGGATAAACCGATGCCTCTTGGCAAGGCAGTTTATACTTCCTTTACGGGAATCAGCCCTATTGTCGCAGAGGAAATATGTCATTTATCAGGAATTCCTTCCGAGATAACACCGCGGGAGTTGTCAGATGATATGCTGCTGCATTTTTTCAATCAATTTTCACTCTATTTTGATTCGGTAAAAGAAAAAGATTTTCACCCTGCCATCTACTATCGGGGACAGGAACCCGTTGAATTTTCCTGCCTTCCTATTTCACATTACAGCCAATATGCGGTGAAATCTTTTGAATCCGTTTCCGAACTGCTGGAAACGTATTATTCCACAAAAAATACTATCACCCGTATCCGGCAGAAATCTTCCGACTTGCGCCGTGTCGTGCAGACTGCGTTGGAGAGAAACCGCAAAAAATACGCTTTACAGACAAAGCAGCTTCGGGATACGGAGAACCGTGAAAAATACAAAGTGTACGGTGAACTTCTCCACACTTATGGATATAATGTAGAAAAAGGTGCAAAACAGTTGGAAGCACTCAACTATTATACAAACGAGATGATTACCATTCCGCTTGACACAACGAAAACACCGATGGAAAATGCACAGAAATATTTCGACAAATACAATAAACAAAAGCGTACTTTTGAGGCGCTGAGTGAACTTATCGAAGAGACAAAAGATGATATCACTTATCTGGAATCGGTGAGCAACGCTCTTGATATCGCATTAAGCGAAAATGATCTTCTGCAGATTAAAGAAGAGTTAATTGAGTCAGGATATGTAAGACGAAAGTTTACGAAAAAAAAGGTGAAAATCACAAACAAACCGCTTCACTATATTTCCAGTGACGGTTTCCATATTTATGTAGGAAAAAACAATATGCAGAACGAAGAACTAACCTTTCATTTCGCCGTCGGAAACGACTGGTGGTTCCACGCAAAAGGTGTTCCCGGTTCTCATGTCATCGTAAAGACAAATGGCGAAGAACTTCCTGACCGCACTTTCGAGGAAGCGGGACGACTCGCCGCTTATTATTCTAAAAACCGTGGAAATGAAAAAGTGGAAATTGATTATATTGAGAAAAAACATGTGAAAAAACCGGCACAGGCAAAACCGGGATTTGTTATCTATCATACAAACTATTCCCTTATCATTGATTCCGATATATCAAAAATGGAGCAGGTTTAAAACCCGCTCCGTTTTCTTTTTAATGTCCTGCCCAGTATCCTTTTAATAATGTTCCGCCTGATGTACTCTGTCCCTCAGGATATGCTGTTGCTTCAAAAGCATAATCTTTAAATCCCTTTACCATTGAGAAACAGCCACGCATTTTATAAGTATTTCCCGGATAGAATTTTTCTTCATCGCTTCGTACTTTCATCTCTGTAACGCTTCCAAGACCAATATATGTCTGTGTTCCGTCTGCACTAGGAACTCCGCCGCCTTTTACATTTTTAGCAGTAAAACTGATGTCAGGCTCTACCATTCCGTAATCCGGAGCCGGAAATTCTTTTGGAACCATTACCTCGTAATCAAATACACATAACTCTACATCTGATGGCAATTTCATCTGATTTACATCGATTTTTCTTGTGCCAAACTGGTTATGCTGCTGAATTGCCTGATTTACATAGTTAGCGTCCTCGCTCATCGTTGTAACTTTGTTTATTCTTACATAAACCGTGTGATACACTTTATCTTCTGTAGCATAGCGTGTTGTCTTTACCCATTTATTCAATGGTGCAGGAGATGTAATTGTTGTGTTTGTCATATCAACTGCATCTGATACATTCGTATTTGCGCTTCCGCTGCTGCTCTGATTATCATCATCTTTTTCATTAGATTCAAAATCGTCATCGTCAAGATCTAAACCGCTTCCAAATCCTTCCGTCTCTTTTAAGACATCTTTCGGCACTTCAATTTTTTTCACTTTGTTAAAATCATCATAACTTACTTCCAGTTTGAATTTTTCAATATCCATTCCTGTTGTTTCACTCATTTTGCCGAAAATTTCTTTCATATCCAATGTGATTTTTGCAGGAAGAATTTTGTCTTTGTAAATACTCAGTGTACAAGGTACTTTTATATCCTCATCTTCACCTGAAAGATATTTATCTAAGTCCGCCTCTTTAGACATATCACTGCTCAACATATATTCCATAATTTCTGAACTTACTTCACCTTTCAATTCAAAACATTCTTTGTCGTTTACTTTCACAAGGTCTTCACTTAATTTAAACTTTTCAAAAGATTCTCCAAACTCGTCAAATAAATCTGTTGACGCTTTTGTCATTTCATCTTCATCTATTTTTTCTTTTTTCCATTTTCCTTCCTGATTGATGTAATTGATGTAATCATCATCTTCTTTTACCACATAACTTTCCACCTCAGTGGAAGCGCTCTGTCCCATGATTTTCATGCCGACTTCACCTTCTGTATGACTTTCACCTGTTTTCATAATGGTTTCTGCTTCCATTTCTATGTTCATCTCAGCAGTCTGCCCTTCTTGTGACATTTCCATGTTTAAAACCATGTTAGCCTCTGTTGATTTTATATCTTTCAACTTCTTGTTCATATCTGTCAGCAAAGATTCCGGAGTTGCCTTTTTACCGCAACCTGCTGCCATTGCCATTACCATCATTGCCACAATTCCCAATGTGGCTAATTTCTTCATTCTTTTCTTCATAATCCTCGTCCTCCTTTGACTATTTTGTGATATGGATAACTCCCAACCAATAAGTACCCTGCAATTGATTATTTCCAAGTCCGGTTACAACCTGACCTGCAATTTGTTTAAATTCTTCTTCCGTAAGTCCGTAGTCCGTTCTAAGCGTCGCTTTTCCATTCGTTCCCACTTCTTTTGTCAGAGAATTTGCAATTGCATTTTTTTCAAAATATTTATTATTGATGTGGTAGTATTCTTTTTTATCTTCTTTTGCCGTATAATCTGCAATCGCAGAATTTACTAAGTATTTATCATCTTCCACAAGAACTCTGTCTGCCTCTGCATTCGGCAGGTTCAACAAAGCATTATATAAAATTTCGTTGTCATTGTTAGTAGGATCTACAATCTGCCACTGTCCGTCAACTTTTACTTTGTTCCATGCATGTGGAAGATTTCCTTCCAAATATCCCGTTACAACAATACATTCCAACCCTGCTTCCTGTGCGAGAAGTTTGTATGCGCCTGCATAACTTGCACATACACCGTTCTTGTTGATTAACACACCATACGGTGTAAACGAATCGTTAAACTCTTTATCCACTTTCCTGAAATTATTCTTTTCTGCATTTTTCAGCGCATTATCGTCATATTTGGCAATTTCACAGAGGTAGTTATTCAGTGCAATCTCTTTTTCCAGTTCCGTCATGCCGTCTTTAACGACTTCCTTCACTACCCGTTTCACTTCTTTTACGATTTCTTCCTGTTTCTTCCTCATCACTTCCGGGGAATCATCATATTTTACAACAAGATAATCTCCCGCAATAGAAGCACTTCTCACTCCCAGCGCAAGCGGATTCTGATAAGTCGCTTCCTGCCATGCGTCCAGTAACTGTGACTGATCTTTTGCCTCCTTAAAATCAGACAAATCAATCATGGTATTTCCTGCAACCATATTTCTTCCGATATATTCACTCAGTGCGGAAGTTGCCGTAATATCGTAATCAGTTGCATAAATATCTTCCTCGGACTTTTTCTCTTTCTCATCTTCCACTTCAAACTTGGCATCTGTACGTCCGCCTTTTGTACGAAGTGTATCCTGTCTTTCTTTCAGCGCCTTTAAATCTGCTTTTACCGTCGCCTTATCATACTGTTCCACTACGGCCACATCTTTAAACGGCGTTCCCTCAATCTGATACGGAATTTTTACAATGTCGACCTGAACGTTCTTCAAATCAGACATATCTTCCTTCTCATATTGTCCCCATGTCTCCGTCTTTTCTTTCGCATTTTCTATATCATATGTAATCAGTTTCTGAACGAGACGCCCGTCACACATTGTTACCCACGCATAAGACGGAAGTTCGTTAAAACTTTTTGCGTATCGTGAGCCTTCCTCTTCTCTCGACTTCTTTCCTTCAACATTGCTTGCTATCATCTTAGCCAGTTGATGTTTGCTGAAAGAATCACTAATGGCAGAAGTCCCGTCTTCATTTACTGCCACAACACAGTATTTCTGTTCCTTTAAATCACGGTCAATAACAACAGGCCCTGTTCCCTGTCCGTACTTGTCTACAACCCATTTTTCATTTCTGGATACCTCTGCAACGGTAAATGTATTGAACATAACATTGCTGTCCGGTGACCACGATGTCTTATCCGTTATTCCTCTCGTCATTCCTACCATACTGTAACCGTGTTCTTCATCATAATCATACTGAACGACATAGTAGGCTTTCGCTCCCTTTATTTTCTCCCAGTAAAATTCAGGTTTTCCTTCTTCGTTGACTCTGAATTTTACTTCCGGCGCTTTCTTTATTTCATGCTTGATTGTAAACGGAGTGACAATCGGTTTTTCTAATTTTTCTCCATTTTTAGGATTCACATAAAGCGCCATATAGTATTGAGATAAATTTCCCCAATCCTCAAACTCATCTTTGTCAAAGAGAACATTGGAAACTTTATCATATCCGAAAATCAGGTCCTTCTGTTCTTCCACCTGTTTTGATGTTACGCTGATTTGTGCCGTAGACCAGCGTGGAGGTTTAATTTTCAACATCTGTGATTCTGCGTCCCACTCAAAATGCGTTCCGACTCTCTGTGTCAATTCAGGATCCTGATAAACCGCTACCAGTTCCGTATAATTTTTAAATTGTCCGTTTTTAATATCAAATCCAAACTGAACCGGAATCTTTTCATTTCTTTTAACATCTTCTATCGTGTCTTTATAGATGTATTTCTCAGAGTCCGCATATTTCTCTTTTATCTTTGCCGATAACTGTTTTGATGTTGTCATCTGTGCTTTGGTTTTGCCTGCATCTTTATTACTTTTTTGCTCTGTCCGGCAGCCTGTCAACAGTAATGAAAACGTCAATATCGCACAACAGATACTTGTTACTTTTCTTCTCTTCATAAGCACTTCCTCCTTGCTTTATAACAATAATACCCCGGCACTTTGAAAAAGGTTACAGGATTTTCTCTAAAAATGTAAGAAATTCTTTTTCAGTTATATTTTTACCGTAAATATAAAAATAATTGTCTCCCTTTTCGTAAGCGGCGTAATAATTGTCCGTCCCCTTCTCTTTGCAAATATAAATGCTTTTCCCATGTATTTTGCTCGGTTTCACTTTCAGCACCGCTTCAGGTATATCTTCTTTCCCCTCCAATTCTTCCCACTCAATTTTTGTTGTTTTCTCGCTTTCGCCGTCCTGCCTTCCTCCAAGCGAAAGTCCTGTCTCCCAATCGGAAGTTTCTTCAAAGGAAACATTCTGTATATCTATATTTGTCCTTATCTTCCCTATATAGAAATATCCGCCTAAAACCGTTATACAGATGCAGGCTGCAACTGCCGTTCCAATCCAAATCGGCTTCTTAGGCTTTTTCTTTGTCTGATTTACCTCCGCTTCCATTTGTTTCCTTGTTCTCTCTATTAAATCTTTGGGAGCATGAATGTTATCTATCTCACGTCTATACTGTTCCTGCATATTCAACTTCTCCTTTCAGGTAGTTTCTAAGCATATCTCTCGCTCTTGACAGCCTTGTTTTTACCGCTGTCTCCGACTGTTCAAGAATTGTGCTGATTTCTTTGACGGAGTATTCTTCATAGTAGAACAAATGGATAACCGTCCGATAATTTTCCGGCAGTTTCTGCACCGCTGCCGTAACACTTTCATCTTTCTCTTCCATCTCATAGGATTCTTCCACATCGTATTCCAAAGATGCCCTATGTCTGTTCCACGCACTGTCAAACTGCTTTTTACAGCAATTCACCGTCACTTTAATAAGCCATGCCTTCAGATGTTCCTCACTGGAAATCTTGTCCGCATTTTTAACAAGTCTTAAAAATACTTCCTGAAACACGTCCTCCGCATCTGCCTTATTTTTCATATGAATAATGGCCAATCTGTACACCATGTCTGCATATTGTTCCAATACCTGTTCCGCACAGAAATCAACCTGTCTGCCCTGTCCTACCATAGAAGCCTCCTCATTCACATTTTTCTCTTTTGTAATAATGGTATTATACTTAATTTCAACATTATATACAACAAGTTTTTCTTTTTATATGTTTTTTTGTGCAATATCACCTTAATAGTTTCCTAAAATCCGCAAATTCCTTGTTTCATCACGCAATCCGCGAATGGCATTTTTCACCGAAGAATCTGCCATATTTCCTTCGAAGTCCACAAAAAAGCGGTATTCCCAGTTTCTATCTTCTATAGGTCTGGACTCTATCTTTGTCATATTCAAGTCGTTGTAAATAAAATGGGAAAGCAAGTGGTATAACGAACCGCTCTCGTGCGGAATTTCAAAGCACATACTTATTTTTTTCGCCCCTTCCAAAAAGACTTTCTGGTTCGTCACAATAATAAATCTTGTCGAATTGTTTTCACTGTGATTGATGGACTGCGCCAAAACTTCCAAACCGTACAATTCTGCTGCATATTCACTACAGATTGCCGCCTCGGTACGTTTTCCCGACTCCAATACCTTTTTTGCCGCCACTGCCGTATTTTCCACGCTTATCTGCTGCCAGTTTCTGTGTTCTGCCAGAAATTTCTCACTCTGCATCAATCCCTGTGGGTGTGAGTAAACTCTTTCTATATCTGAAAATGTCGTCCCCGGAATTCCGGCAAGTGCATGCCGGATAGGAATGACAACTTCACCGACAATATAATTTTCAAATTCTACAAGTAAATCATATACCTGACTGACTGCTCCCGCCGATGAATTTTCAATCGGAAGAACCGCAAAGTCCGCTGAGCCTTCTTCTATCGCCTCCATCGCATCTCGAAATGTGTCCACATGGAAAACATTTTCTCCGTCACCGAAATACTTCCTAAGCGCCTCCTGACTGTATGCACCGTTCATTCCCTGAAAAACAAGTCTTGCATTTTTGCTATCCAACTCTTTCAATGCAACAAAGGCAGTTTTTCCATACACGCCATTCTCTCCCAGAATCTGATACTGTAATTTTCTGCTCATGGACATAATCTGCTCGAATAACTCCCGTATACCTTTTTTGTTTCTTTCATTCGATGCCTTCTCGCTTAAAACAGCAAGTTTTTCTTCCTCACGCTTTCTATCATATACCTTTTTTCCCGTCTTCAACTTGTCATTTCCTACCTGCTCACACAATTCCATTCGCCTTTCATAAAGGGCCAAAATCTGTGCATCTATATCGTCCAATTGTTCTCTTATTTCCTGTAATGACATATGTCCCACCTCTTTTTATTTATTATTTGATTATTATAATATACATCGGGTTTAAAATCTATCTTTTACGGCAATACTTTCCCTATGAAAAATAAATTTATCTTATGTGGAACAGTCGGCTGGTGCATGGAAATCATCTTTACTTCCATACATTCATTATGCCGCAAAGAGCCAAAACTGATTGGAAAAACTTCTATCTGGATGTTTCCCATTTATAGTCTGGCAGGGTTTCTATCCCCACTTTGCAGATTTCTCAAAAGAAAAAGCATACTGATTCGAGGTGGTATTTATACGTTTTGCATTTTCTTCTGCGAATTTTTGACAGGCTCTCTTCTAAAGAAATATGATGCCTGTCCGTGGGATTACACTGATGCCAAATTAAATATTAAAGGGCTAATTCGTTTGGACTATGCTCCCCTTTGGTTTGGGGTCGGACTTCTATACGAAAAACTTTTGAACAGATAGAAACAGGACAGGAAATTTTTCATAATTCCTGTCCTGACCTGTTGAAAATCTTTTTATTTTATTATATGATATATAAAACTTTTCACATAGGAGGAACATTATCATGAACACTGTGGAATGTATCAAATCTCGAAGAAGCATTCGCAAATATAAATCCGATAAAGTGGATCACTCTTTATTGGAATCAATTATTTCCACTGCTTCTTATTCTCCCTCTTGGAAGAATACACAGATTACACGCTACATAGCGATTGAAGACACATCTATCATCAACAAAATCGTCACCGATTTCACCCCAGAATATAATGCAAATACAATTCGGCAAGTACCAATGTTAATTGCAGTGACAATGGTAACGGGTCGCTGCGGTTTTGAGCGGGACGGTTCATTTACGACAAAGAAAGGCGACCGCTGGCAAATGTTTGATGTAGGTGTTTCCTGTCAGTCTTTTTGTCTTGCAGCACACGATGCAGGACTTGGTACGGTTATTATGGGAATTTTCGATGAGGACGGTGTAACCGAGTTACTG
Organism: Lachnospiraceae bacterium; assembly: GCA_902381685.1. Lineage (GTDB taxonomy): Bacteria > Bacillota > Clostridia > Lachnospirales > Lachnospiraceae > Faecalimonas. The sequence continues at coordinate 1,265,278 of LR698958.1, forward strand.
GATATTCCGGAAGGGCAGGAATTGGTTGCTCTTATCGCTATCGGTTATCCTGACATTGAACCTGTCGTTCCAAAGAGAAAAAGTGTCGAAGATTTATTAACATACAAGTAGGAGGAATTTATGAAACATTTATTAAACCCATTGGATTTATCCGTAGAGGAAATTGATGAAATTTTAGATTTGGCAAATGACATCGAGGCTCACCCTGAAAAATATGCCCATGCTTGCGAAGGGAAAAAACTTGCCACTTTATTCTACGAGCCAAGTACAAGAACAAGATTAAGCCACGAGGCAGCTATGATGAATTTAGGTGGAAATGTACTCGGATTTTCTTCTGCTGATTCCAGTTCCGCTACAAAAGGAGAAAGCGTATCAGACACAATCCGAATGATTGCCTGCTATGCCGATATCTGTGCCATGCGTCACCCAAAAGAAGGTGCTCCTATGGTTGCAAGCCAGCACTCTACTATTCCGATTATCAACGCAGGGGACGGCGGACATCAGCACCCTACACAGACATTAACAGATTTACTTACTATCCGCTCCGAAAAAGGACGTTTACACGACATCACTATCGGACTTTGCGGTGACTTAAAATTCGGACGTACGGTACACTCTTTAATTCATGCACTTGTGCGCTACGAAAATGTGAAATTTGTACTGATTTCTCCTGAAGAACTCAGACTTCCAAGTTATATCCGCAAAGATGTTTTGGACAAACACAATATACCCTACAAAGAAGTGGTACGCTTGGAGGACGCTATGGGCGAACTGGATTTACTCTATATGACTCGTGTGCAGAAAGAACGTTTCTTCAACGAAGAAGACTATGTCCGCATGAAAGATTTCTATATTTTGGACGCTGCAAAAATGGCATTGGCAAAAGACGATATGCTCGTTCTTCACCCGCTTCCAAGGGTAAATGAAATTGCTGTTGAAGTGGACAAAGACCCTCGTGCCATTTATTTCAAACAGGCACAGTATGGCGTATATGTCCGTATGGCATTAATTTTAACATTGCTGGAAATCAAAGTTTCTTAAAAACGATAAGGAGAACCATTATGACAAAGAATACACTTAACGTAAGTTCCATTGAAGAAGGTTTCGTACTCGACCATATCCAAGCAGGAAAAAGTATGGATATTTACCGTTACTTAAAATTAGATAAACTAGACTGTTGTGTTGCCATTATCAAAAACGCAAAAAGCAGTAAAATGGGCAAAAAAGATATTATGAAAATCGAATGTCCGATTGATATTATTGATTTAGATATTTTAAGTTTTATCGACCACAATATTACAATCAACATTATTCAGAATGATAAAGTTGTTGAGAAAAAACGTTTGGAACTTCCAAAAGAAATCACAAACGTAATCAAATGTAAAAACCCTCGCTGTATCACTTCTATCGAACAGGAACTTGACCATGTTTTTGTTCTGACAGATGAGGAAACACAGGAATACCGTTGTAAATACTGTGAAGAAAAATATCATAGAAAATAATACAAAAATAGAAGTTATAAAGTTTTTTCCCGCTTTATAACTTCTATTTTTACTTTACTGTTCTTTTACCAATCTGTAATTTGTAAAATAGTATTCTTTAAACTGGTTATCCAGCCATTCCTCTTCTCCCGTTTTTAAATCGACTTTACCGATTTTACCGTTGAATTTATATAAATACTCGCTCGCTTCGTCTAAATAGAAAACTTTATCCAATCGTTCCAAGCCCTTTACTTTCTCCGTCCTATCTTCCTTCAGATTATAACGATATACGCTGTCTCCGTTCACATCTGACTGAACTCCAAACAAGATGTCGTTTTTATTTGCGACAAGTCCGTTAGACTGTGGCATCTTTTGTTCAAACAAATATTTTACTTTACCGTTTTCATACTGATAATAGTAAAACGGTATTTCTAATTCTTTACCTTCCGAATGGTTTTCCGCACTGTTCCATTTATCACGCAGCGTATATTCTTCTGATTCACTGTATGTCTGTAAAACAAGACCGTCCGTTTCCGGTACATATGCAACCTGCCAAACAGACATATCCTTATGTTTGTCATGCGGAATTTCAATCTGTTTTATCTTATTTGTTCCCCGATCAATAGACCAAAGCATAAATTCTTTAGAATTGTCCGGTGTCTGCGGAACACTCGTTACAATATAGTCATTTTCTCTCGGTATAATGCTGTTAATTCCCCAAAGATTATCTGTCAGTTGCTCTGTTTTCTTTGTTTCCAAATCGTAACGATACACTTCATCGTTCCCTTTTTCGTCTTTTGCCGAATACAATACTGCTTTCCCCTTATCGTCCACTACGGCAAAATTAAACTGTGTTGCTAAATCAATTTTATACTTCGCTGAATTCATTTTGTCTTTTTCAAAATCATATGTATTGTTTTCTACAACAATCTGATTTTCATTTAATCTGCCGGCATTTGATGTGACTAGGCGATAGTCTGTTAATTCGGATTTCTTTTCAGAAGTCTGACACCCTGTAAGCATTAAGGCTGTCATTGTCAATAATAAAATTTGTTTTCCTCTCTTCATGATGTGAGTTCTCCCCTTTCGTATTTACCTGTTGATTCTGTGCCATGTTGGTGTATGCTTTCTCTCTCTTTTCCACTCCCCCTTTTTATATATTTATGATAAATATATAATGTAATTTAATGACAAATTTTATAAATCACCCAACAAACAACTCCAATAATAATTAATGAAACAAGAGATAATTCAGGAAAATTCCATAAACTCGCTAAAACCACAAAAATACAACTTAATGCAATTCCTATACATAACACTTCCAAAGAATGTATCATTTGCTCTGTTCGAAATTTTTCTAAAAACTCTCTATCCTTTCTCAAACAATGTAATTTAGCTGCTGAAATCCCAAAAACAACAATCACACAGATAGTATGAAAAACTCCGTCCATATTATCACTCTCCTATTATTGTTCTTTTACTGTTAGATTTATGTAAGCCCTATATTTCTACTTTACTCTATATGAGTATAATCTCTCATCTTCCAATTCCACTTTATCCGTATTCGGAATTGAACGATTTGGAATATTTTTCAAATAAACTGTTGTAACCCCGTTTTCTTCTTCAAAATATGTTTCTATATCAAAGCATTTATCAGGGCTTTCCCCCTGCTGTTTTTCCGGATACATCGTTTGCATAACGATTGCATTCATTTCCTTGTTATATACAAGAATTTTGGCACACAGTCTGTCATCTACAACGGTAGCAATTCTTAAAGTGCCTTTTTTCTTATTTTTTGTATCTTGTAAAAAAGACTGTATCTCTTCATTTTCTGTATCCATAACTTTCGACACATCAATATAGCCCTTTTGTTTTAAATCCTCCATTGAAACATTGGATTTCAAAGACATCAGTTCTTCCCACGCATCTTCTTCTGAATATCCCTGTTTTTTGACTATCCATACAACTAGTATCAAAATAATTAAAACACCTATTAACAAAGTAATTTTTTTGCTTTTTTTCATTTTACTCTTCCTTCCATTTATTTCTTTTATGTAATATATATGTAACAATGTATAATAAACTTTTAATATTTTCAGTTTTTATAATAATATTATGATTATTTTCAGTTTTATATTTCATATATTAATATGCCATGAATATTTAGTCAACAATTATTTGTAAAATACTTTAATAAAAAAACTAGGCTCACATTAAGTAATCTCTCTCAGGCTTTCCACACACGCTAGAGTAAAATCTAACATTAAGAAAGTCGATACATATTTCAATGTGAGCCTACATAATTATTTTTTCAATAACATATAATTATTAAAATAGGATTCTTTAAAATTGGAATCTAACCACTCCTCTTTTCCAGTTTCCAAATTAATTTTACCAATCTGGTGTTAGAATATAAATAGTACAAGTCAAAATGAGAATTCCTTATAAGAAAAATTATGGTACAATGTAGGTACCGCACTGAAGGAGGATCTCATTATGGCAAAGCACTATGACAAACAATTTAAGTTGGATGCAGTCCAGTATTATCATGATCACAAGAACTTAGGACTGCAGGGCTGTGCTACAAACTTAGGAATCAGTCAGCAGACTTTATCACGCTGGCAGAAAGAACTGCGTGAAACAGGTGATATTGAAAGCCGTGGTTCCGGTAACTATGCTTCTGATGAAGCAAAAGAAATCGCACGATTAAAACGAGAATTACGAGATGCACAGGATGCCCTTGAAGTATTAAAAAAAGCAATCAACATTCTGGGAAAATGACGGAAGCCATTTATCTCGAAGTTACGGAGATGGCAGAAACTGCCCATAAGGCAAAACGCCGGGTTTCTGTCTCCGGAATGTTGAAACATCTTGGCGTTTCTCGTTCTGGTTATCATGCGTGGCTAAAACGTGTTCCTTCTAATACAGAAAAAAGACGTGAAGCCGTAAAAGCTAAAATCAAGGATATATATGATGAATCTAAACAGAATTATGGTGCCCCTAAAATTACCAGGGAATTGCGTAAATCAGGAGAAATCATCTCCGAACGTACTGTTGGTAAGTATATGAAGCAAATGGGCATCAAAGCCCAGTGGGTCAAGCCATGGACGATCACAACCAAAGATTCTGACTTCAGCAGCGAATTAAAAAATATCCTTGATGAACAGTTTAATCCAGAACGTCCAAATGCTGTTTGGTGTTCTGATATCACTTATATCTGGACGATAGACGGATTTGTTTATCTGACCAGTATCATGGACTTATATTCCAGAAAAATCATTGCCTGGACACTTTCCAAAACATTGGAGGTATCCTGCGTGATTGAAACAATAAAGAAAGCCAAAGCAAGACGCAATATCGATAAGCCTTTAATTCTGCATTCAGACCGGGGAAGCCAGTATGTATCAAAAGAATACAAACGTGTAACCGCAACCATGCAGTGTAGTTATTCTAAAAAGTCATATCCATGGGATAACGCATGTATTGAATCATTCCATTCCCTGATTAAGAGAGAATGGCTGAATCGGTTTAAGATTCGAGATTATGACCATGCATATCGTTTGATTTTTGAATATTTGGAAGCGTTCTACAATACGAAACGAATTCATAGTCACTGTGATTATATGTCACCAAACGATTATGAAGAACTGTATCGTAGGCTTCAACAAGACGAATTGCAGTTGGCAGGTTAAGATGAGGAAAACCTCATTTTAACTTGTACTAAATCTTGACATAGGACCAATCTTTCCATTAAATCGATAAACATTTTTACTTTCCTCGTCTAAATAAAATACTTTTTCTAAAGTTTCGAGTTCTTTTACTTTATCAACTTTATTATCTTTAATATTGTATCGAAATACATCATTTCCATCTATTTCTGATTGCACCGCAAACAAAATATCATTTTTATTTGCTATAATTCCCATAGACTGAGGCATATCTTTTTCAAATAAATACTTCATTTCTCCATTTACGTATTGATAATAATAAAATGGATTTGTAAATTCCTTATCTTTAGGGTGTTCTTCCATACTATTCCACTTATCCTGCAATTCATATGTTTCTGAATCACTATACGTCTGCAAAATAATACCATCTGTTTCTGGTACATATGCAACTTGCCAAACAGATATATCTTTATATTTGTCATGTGGAATTTCTATATTCCGTACTTCTTTCGTATTTCTATCAATCGACCAAAGCATAAGTACTTTTGAATCATGAGGTATTTGTGGCACGCCTACGACAATATAATCTTTTTCTCTAGGTACAATATAATTAATTCCCCAAAGATTCTCTGTCAACTGTTCACTCTTTTTAGTTTTTAAATCATACCTATACACTTCATCATTGCCATTAGTATCTTTTGCCGAATAAAGAACCGCTTTCCCTTTGTTATCATATACAGCCAAAGAATACTTCGCTGTTAAACTCATCTTATATTTTTCTGTATCCATTTTATCTTTTTCAAAATCATATGTATGATTTTCCACAGAAATTTCATTTTCATTAATTCTGCTTGAGTTTGTCATCGACAAGTAATAGTCTGACAATTCTGATTTTGTTTCAGATGTTTTACAGCCTGTAAGCATAACTACTGACAATGCAATTAACAAAATATATTTTCTTTTTTTCATTAATACAACTTCTTTCCATTTACATCTATATTACCGTGTTCTTTTGATACTCCATTAATGCTTAAAATACTTTTAGTGTTATAATGTAATTTATAGAAAGGAAGATATTATGGACGCTAAAAGTAATTTCAGGCGTGGTTCTGTAGAATTGCTCGTCTTACATTTATTACAGGAAAAGGATTACTATGGTTACGAGTTATCACAAAATATTAAATCACGCTCAAACGGAATTATCGATATTCCTGTCGGTTCTCTATATCCTGCTCTCTATAAACTAATTGATAACGGATATATTACAGACTACAAACAACAGGCAGGAAAAAGACTTGTACGCGTATACTATCATCTTGAACCTGAGGGAAAAGAACGACTTGATTTACTCTTAGAAGATTATTACGCTACAAATACAGGGATACAAAATATCCTAAATTACGAATTAAAAGAGGGAGAGGAATAGTTTATGACTAAAGCACAGAAAAAAATCATTAAAAATTACAAACGTGAAATACGCAAACTTTTGCCTATTTTCACTAAAAATGAAAACATTTTCTCAATGATATATCTGTTTCTATCGAAGATTATGCTACTTCAGACGAAAGTTTTTCCAAAGACTCACTTATAGAAAATATAGGCGAACCTAAAGATATTGTTGCAAGATACCTTACTGATATGAATGCAGACTCACTTCGCAAAGTTTTATCCAGAACAAGATACATTCGTATCGCTACAATATTTATAATTTTTATTGCCATTTTTACAGGGACTTTTAAGATTACAACTGACTATATGAACTATAAAGAAGCACAAGAAGCTTATATTCATCGAGAAATTATAGAAACAACAGAGTACATTGAAGTTCCCGTATCAGAAGACGAATAAAAAAGGAGATTTACATCAATGAAAAAATTTTTATGTTTACTAACATCGGTCATCTTATCTTGTTCCTTAACTTTTTCCTGTTTTGCATATACTCCAGACACCCCAAAAACAGTTTCTAATGAGTATACGCAAAATGGATATATTTACGAAATCACTACTACCGAATACAACCACTCTTTTTATAAAGACCAAACTAAAACCGTTTCTCGCACTGCAACATATAAAACCCCAGCAGGAAATCCTTTATGGAGCATGACACTTATCGCTACTTTTAAATATAACGGTTCTTCTTCCTCCTGTACCTCCTCCAAAGTGGAAACCAAGGTTTATCACTCTGCTTGGAAAATAACAAGCAAAAACAGTTCACACTCCAAGAACGTAGCAACAGCCAAAGTAGTTGCTAAATTATTTAAAGGCAGTACTGTATCACAGACAAAAACTAAAACACTAACATTAACCTGTTCTAAGACAGGAGTTATTTCATAATAAAAAAGGTTCATAAACAGTTTTTAACACCTAACTGTTTATGAACCTTTTTTTCTATCTGTTCTTTCAAATCTTTCATCTTAAAACTAAATGTACCTCGTCCGTTGCTATAATATGAACCAATTAATTTTTCTTCACCATTTTGCAAGGTAATGTAAAGTAAGTTCTTTTTTATTTCTATCTTGGTAATATCTGCTATTTTATAGCAATAGAAATCTGCTGTTCCATATCCCCAACCATATATTGTCTTTTCAGATAACACACACTGCATATGAACAATACTGCCTTTAAACCATAATGTATCGGCTACATGACAAACAAAATCATCTATTTCCCGCAATTCTTCTGCCGAAACCATATCACAAATTCTTTTCATATGCGTCATTTCTACCTGTTTTTCGCATTTATGCAAATTAAATACGATTATCGCAAAATATAACAACATAATGATAAGAATACTTTCCACCAAAATCACATCAGGTTTCTTAAAAACAACTGTGTAATATCCCATAACAAATAAAAAGAACATTATTACACTAATAATTGTTCTCTTCTCCACTTGCCGTTTTCTTTTTTTCATGCGAATTAAATAATCCATATTTTCCCTTTCAACGTATGTAAGCAAGACGATAAGCCGGGTTATGTCGTTGGACGGTCATCTATCTAGACCTATCGTTGCCAATAGGTTCAAGCAACCTACCTAAAACGTGGCGGGCAACCACAATGTTTTCATTCGGTTTTGCTTCGGGTGGGGTTTACATATGCCCCTGTTGTTACCAACAGGGCGGTAGTCTCTTACACTGCCCTTCCAACCTTACGCTATAAGAGGTGTGCGGTAGAGTGAGTTGTAAAACAACTCACTCTACGCGGCATTCACCGTATAGCCTCTTGCAAGTATATGGACTTATAAATAAATTTACAGCACATATACTTGCAAGAGGCTGCACACCTCATTGCTAACGCGGTACATTTCTGTTGCACTATCCTTAGAGTCGCCTCCACCGGACGTTATCCGGCACCCTGCCCTATGAAGCCCGGACTTTCCTCATCTGCGGTCTTTCGACACTTGCAGCTGCGACCGTCTGTCTTACTTACATACAGTTAAACATTTTAACATACTTCTACTACATCGTCAATTAAGTTTTCTCCGTCAGCGGACGATGTCGCTAAAAAATCGCACCTTTCATTCTGCATATGTCCGTCATGACCTTTTACCCAAATAAATGTTACCTGATGCGGTTCTTTTGCTTTTAATAAACGTTTCCACAAATCAATATTTTTTACCGGCTCATTCTTTCCTCGTTTCCACCTTTTTTTTATCCAACCGTCAATCCATTTTTGATTAAAAGCGTCTACAACATATTTGGAATCCGAATATAATTCAATTTCACACGGACGATTTAACGCTTCAAAGCCGGCAATAACTGCCATTAACTCCATACGGTTATTTGTTGTTTTTTTATACCCTTGTGATAATTCCTTTGTATGCAGTTCCCCTTTCGTGTCCACATACTCTAAAACCGTTCCATATCCTCCCGGACCGTCAGGATTCCCTCGTGCCGCTCCGTCCGTATATATTTTCACTTTCATCATATCTATACTCTCCATTCTCCCGTTTTTAAGAAATGTGTTGCCGTCTGCTCGGCACTTTCAATAATCGCTTTATCATAACCGATAATACTCAGCAATTTTATGGCATTTCGCGAAACCGCTCTTCCACGATACAATTCATAGTTAAACAAAATATCATTTTCCTGAATTTCTTCCTGAAAATGATAATTGCTATACTCATTTTCCAGCATATGTGTCAATTCTATATCATGTGTTGCTGCAAAACAAAGCACCTGCTTCTTGGAAAGACTTTTTAAAATCTGTGCCGACGCCGAGATACGCTCAATCGTGTTTGTCCCTCTAAGCACCTCATCTACAAAACAGAGCATCGGTATGTCTTCGTCCGCATGGCTTAAAATCCTTTTCAGAGATTTAATCTCCACTATGTAATAACTTTCATTTCCCTGCAAATTGTCCTTTAATGCCATAGAGGAATAAATCTGGAAGAAACTTGCCCGATAAAACGTGGAAATACTTGTATTTACCGTTTGGGCCAAAACAGCATTAATTGCCACCGTCTTTAAAAATGTAGATTTTCCCGAAGCATTTGAACCTGTAATCAACACATTTCTGTCTTCTGTAATAGAATTTGCCACAGGTTCTACGATAAGAGGGTGATATACATCTTTCACTTCAATAAACGCCTCTTCCGTTTCTCTCAATTCCGGAAGGCTATAGAACGGAAGACTTTCTCGAAAAGATGCTACAGAAATAAGTGCATCTAATATTCCTATGTTTTCTACCAAATTATCTATTTCACCTGCATTTTGCTTTATTTCCTCCAACATAGAATTAAACTTTAACAAATCAATATGTGTTGCCACACGGATATAATCCAAAAACGCCTCTGCCAGACTTCCCGTTTCTCGTTGAGTAGACATTAAAAGCGATGAACCAAAACGAAACTTTTTGAATTTCTTCCGAATGTCGGCAATATTATCTACATAAGTCTGCACTTCATCAATCTTTAATTTGGAAATCTCCTTGCTGGCATCTAACATTTTCAGTATATGGGAAAAAGTTGTTAAATAGGGCTGTATCTCTCCTCTCCTTTTAAAATACCGCATAACGTTCCACACCAAAAATACCATCATAACAACTAACCCGACACCAACTTCAAAAACCGTCATCAGCACAAGTCCTATCGGAATGGTCAGCAACGCTATATAATGTTCTACATTGCTCTCTTTTTTCAATGTGACAAGCAGATCAATATAGTCATTTATGGAAAACCTTCTTGTTTTTCCTATCTGTCGAAAGCATACTTCTAAATCCGCTCTCTCACTTTCGTGTGTGGCAAAGAAATGTATAAGCCGTTCTCTCTCATCTAATGTTTTCTGCTCTGTCACAGGAGTTCTCAACAGATAATATAAATATTCTTCTCCGGCAGAAGACTTCGTATTGTTTATGTAGGCAAAAACATTGTCCATATCCAAATCATTCCATGTAATTTCATCAATATACGGTTCATTGATTTTCCCTTTCTTTAACTGATATTCAAAATATCTTGAAATCTTCTCCACTTCTTCCTCATCATACTCTCTTTGAGGAATTTTACCCCACTCTTTTAAAAACTTCGCTCGCCAGACTCCTCTTGCCTTTTTCTCACTCAGATATATCTGTACTATACTAAAAACAATGAGGGCTGCCACTGCTGCCAATATGATTTCTATCTCCATCTTATCTTCCCCACTATTTTTCGTGAATATTTCCCAGTTGAATATTCTTCTCCACTATTCGCTGCATCTCTCCCCAAATTGTTTCTGAAGTTTCTTCAATTCTCTCATTTCTTTTATAAATCTGCTGCTTTTTCACCTGATGTTCACTCCAACTTTTTCCTTTTGCCGCATCATTTAGCAGCATCGGCTGGAAATTATCAAGAAGATGTGCGTATTTTGCCTCCTCCGTCTCATACTCCTCGAATTCTTCCCATAACTCTCTAAAGTATTGTCCCTGTTCTGTCGGAAGTATACTGAAAATGCGATCTGCCGCCTTCTCTTCACGCTCTCTTTTATCCTTCGCCCCCGCACTGTCATAGGCATATGTATCCCCCGCGTCAATTTCCACAAGGTCATGAATCAATACCATTGTAATCACTTTGAGAAGGTCAACCTCTTCGCTGACATATTCCTTCAGCAAGATGGCAGACAATGCAAGATGCCATGAATGTTCCGCATCATTTTCTTTTCTTTCTCCGTCAGACAGATACGTTTGTCTGAAAATATTTTTCACTTTATCCACTTCAACAATAAATTGTGTTTGCTTTTCCAATCTTGTCATTTTCTCTTCTCCTTTTCCAAAATAATTATGTATCATTTTAACACGAAAGAAAAAGAAATACTACTCTCTCTTTTCTTTTCTAAAATTTAACATTGAAAAAAATCTTATTATGCGTTATCATGGATAACAATATAGAATTACTATAATCAGAGTGAATTTTGGTTAGGAGAGGAATAAAATTATGCAACTTTTAAAAGAACGAATTTTAAAAGACGGTGTTGTTAAACCCGGAAATGTACTGAAAGTAGACAGTTTTTTAAATCATCAGATGGACATTGACTTAATCAATGAAATCGGGAAGGAATTCAGAAGAAGATTTCCTTCTGATAAAATCACAAAGATTCTTACTATAGAGGCGTCCGGAATCGGAATTGCCTGCATCGTTGCCCAGTATTTTAACGTACCGGTTGTATTTGCAAAAAAAGCACAGAGTATCAACATTGACGGTGATGTTTATTCAACAAAGATTGAGTCCTTCACACACAAACGTACATATGACGTTATTCTTTCCAAAAAGTTTTTAACAGAAGATGACCATGTACTTATCCTTGACGATTTTCTCGCAAACGGCTGCGCACTGCTTGGACTGATTGACATTGTTCAGGAAGCCGGCGCTACAATCGAGGGTGCAGGAATTGTTATTGAAAAAGGAATGCAGGACGGAGGAAAGCAAATACGCGAGAAAGGAATCCATTTGGAATCCCTTGCCATCGTGGAATCCATGACAGATACGGAACTTACATTTAAAGAAGATTAATCGCAAAACAGATTGTGCCAATCGACACAATCTGTTTTTTCTTACATATCACTAAGAAGTTCTTCTACGTTCTCCTCTTTCGTTGCCCAACTTGTGCATAGACGGATAACACTGTTCTTTTCATCATATTTTTCCTGATATGTATACGCATATTTTTCTTTTAATTGCTCCAGTTTTTTATCAGGAACAATAACGAACTGCTGATTCGTATTACTGTCCAGCAAGAACTTATATCCTCTCTCCGCAAGACCATTTTTTAATCGCATTGCCAAGCGGATTGCATGATTTGACATTGTAAAATATAATCCGTCTTTAAATAATTCTCTAAACTGTAATCCGAGTAATCTTCCTTTCGCAAGCATTCCGCCCTTCTGTTTCATAATATAGCGGAAATCCTCCTGAAGAGCCGGATTGCAGATGACTATTGCCTCCCCAAACAATGCCCCGACTTTTGTTCCTCCGATATAAAAAACGTCACAGTTTTTCGCAATGCTTTCTAAGTCCAAATCATTGTTTTCAGCACACAAACCATATCCCAGTCTCGCACCGTCCAAATATAAATACATACCGCATTCATCACAAGCCGCACGCAGTTCCTCCACTTCTTTCTTCGTATATATTGTTCCCAGTTCTGTCGGATTGGAAATATACACTAATTTCGGCTGTGTCGTATGTTCAAAAGATGAATCATTTTTGTGAAGTGTGTAAGTTTCTATCACCTGCTCTGCGGAAATTTTTCCGTCCTCACTTGGAACTGTCATTACTTTATGCCCGCATGCTTCGATCGCCCCTGTCTCATGTACGTTGATATGACCGCTTACCGCACATAACGCTGCCTGATGTGGTCTTAAAACAGAGGAAATCACTGTAAGGTTTGCCTGCGTTCCGCCTACCATAAAATGTACTTTTGCTTCCGGTGATTGACACAACCCTTTTATAATGATCTCCGCTTCCCGACAGTATTGGTCTTCTCCGTAACCTGCCGTCTGCTCCATATTTGTTTCAATCAGTGCCTCTAAGATACGTGGGTGCGCCCCTTCGTTATAATCACAATTAAATGCTATCATTTGATGTCCCTCCTAACTTTTGACTATATTATTCATTATAGCACAAAAGCGGAAATATTTTAAATAATAATACAGACAAGTCCGCCATTGCTGTCATTTACAATCTTCTGCATCGTATCCTGCAGTTTCACCTGACTTTCGTCATTAATCATCATCATTTTATTGTGCATTCCTTCTGTAACCAGTTCCTCTATGGATTTCCCAAAAATATTTGTCTTCCACATGCCCTCCTCCGTTTCTTTCGTTTCTTTAATATATTTTATCAAATCCTCCGCCTGCTGCTCACTTCCCACAATAGGAGCAATCTCCGTCTCGATATTGGCCCGAATCAGATGAATGGACGGCGCCTCGGAATGTATCTTCACCCCGAATTTATTTCCCTGTTTGATGATTACCGGATCCTCAAGTTTAATCTCCTCTTTCGCAGGCGATACAACCCCATAGCCTTTTAATCTGACAGAATCCATCGCATCTTTCACACTTTCATATTCTTTGCGCAGAGTTGAAAGTTCTTTCATTGTTCCAATTAAATCGTATTCACTCGTAATATCCGCACCGGTCACTTCACTTAACACTTCATAATAAAAAGGCTCTCCAATCTGTAGCCGAACCTTCACACTGCCCGAATCCATTTTCACTTCCTCTACACGCATTTCCTCAATATATTCACTTTCCGTCTGTTTCCATTCTTTTTTCACATCTTTAATTTGTGAAAATGCGTCCAGCATTTCTCTTACATGCGAGAGCAAATCCTGTTTAATTCTATGCTCCATCGGAAGCATTTCAACCCATTTCGGTATGTAAAACTGTACTTCGGCAATCGGAAATTCAAATAAAACACTCTGCATAATCTGATGAATGTCTTCCTGTCTCAACTGTTCACAATTTACGGTTAATGCCGTCACTCCGTATTTTGATTCCACCTCTTCTTTGACAGCATTGGCCTCCTCCCCGTGGGGTTTTTTAGAATTTACCAAAACAACAAACGGTTTCCCAATATTTTGCAGTTCCCGAATAGTGTTTCTCTCCGCCTCCAAATAGTTCTCTCTCTTTAATTCTCCGATGCTTCCGTCTGTCGTAATCACAATTCCTATGGTTGAATGTTCCCGAATTACTTTTTGTGTGCCGATTGCAGCCGCCTTTGTAAATGGGATTTCATGCTCAAACCACGGTGTTTTCACCTGACGTTCCTCCTCATTTTCAATATGGCCGACCGCTCCCTCCACCATATAACCGACACAGTCTATCAGCCGGATATTTGCGGTAATCCCTTCCTCCAGTTCGATTGCTGCCGCCTCTTTCGGTATAAATTTAGGTTCTGTCGTCATAATCGTTTTGCCTGAAGCAGACTGTGGCAATTCATCTCTCGTGCGCACTCTCATATGCTCATCTTCCATATGAGGCAGAACAAGCAAATCCATAAATCTTTTGATAAACGTCGACTTCCCCGTTCTTACAGGACCAACCACTCCAATATAGATTTCCCCGTTTGTTCTCGCCTGTATGTCTTTGTATAAATGAAATGTATTCATAAAATACCCCCTTGTTATGCTGATAATAATGTATGTCAGTTTTTCTTTTTTTAGAAGTTACTGCGTTGATTTTTTCCCATAAAAGTCGTATGATGAAAATAAAAAAACAAGGTTGGTGTTACATATATGCATGCGACTCGCGCAAAACAGAAAAAAGAGCGTTCTGCCCTGAACATTTCATTGATTGCAGGGCTGGTTTTTGCCCTGCTGGAAATCATTATCGCTCTGTATACACATTCTCAGGCAGTTCTCCTCGACGGTTTCTATGACGGGGTGGAATCTGTAATGATCGTAATTTCCATCGGAATTATCCCTCTGCTCTACCGTTCTTCCAATGAAAAACGGCCTTTCGGCTATCTGCAGATTGAATCCTTTTTCGTTGTGATTAAGGGAGTGACAATGGTTGCCGTTACTATCGGACTAATCGCTACCAACATTGACATCGTATTAAACGGAGGACGGCATATTTCTTTTAATAACATTGCTTATTTCGAGCTTTTCGCAGCAGTCTTAAGCATATTTGTCATCTTTCTTTTGAAAAAGAAAAATGCGAAAACTCACTCTGCACTGGTGACAATGGAAATTCAGGAATGGATTATTGACGGAATCGCCTCCTTAGGTATGTCCGTCGCTTTCTTCCTTCCCCTTTTTATCAAAGCAAACTGGTTTTCTAATATCGTTCCTTATTTGGATCAGATTATTGCCATTTTACTCTCACTGTTTATGCTGCCCACTCCTATTCGTGCCATCATCACCGGACTTAGGGATATTTTCCTGATTGCTCCCGAGGAAGAAACCGTAACTGAAATTAAAAATATTGTGAATCCGATTCTAGATTCCTACGGTTACGAAGAACTTCATTACGATATTGTCCGCACAGGAAGAAAACTTTGGATTAGCGTCTATATTACATTTGATAAAGACATGATTTCCATTTCCCGACTTCGAAATTTGCAGGGACTGATTATCGATGCCCTTAAGAAAGAATATCAGGATTTCTATTTTGAACTTCTCCCTGATGTTGAATATTTGGGAAATACGGAAGTACGATAAAAGGGAGGACTGCAGACGCATTCCTCCCTTTTCTATTCTATTCCCACGGCAATGTAGGAATTTCTATTCTTTTATCTCTCAACATCAGTTCTTTTACCGCTTCACCCGGATTTTTTCCTTCAAACAGTACGGCATTTACCTGTTCGATAATCGGAATGGATACGTTATATTTCTCAGCAAGTTTTACGGCTGATTTTGTAGAGTAAACTCCCTCCACGACCATCTTAACTTCTTCCATCGCTTCTTCCATTGTTTTTCCCTGTCCGATTAAAATTCCGGCTCTGCGGTTGCGGCTGTGAACGCTCGCACAGGTAACAATCAAATCACCGATTCCCGTAAGTCCTGTAAAACTTTCCATCTTGCCGCCCATCGCCACTCCAAGCCTTGCAATCTCAGCAATTCCTCTTGTAATCAAGGCGGCTTTTGTATTATCACCATACCCCAATCCGTCTGCAATTCCCGCTGCGAGCGCAATAACATTTTTCAGGGCACCGCCAAGTTCTATTCCAAGCATATCAGGGCTTGTGTACACGCGAAATACTTCATTCATAAAGGCTTCCTGCAAATATTCCGCCGTCTTTTTCGTTTTCGCTCCCACAACACATGTTGTCGGAAGCCCTCTTCCCACTTCCTCAGCGTGACTCGGTCCTGAAAGCACTGCTACATCTGCCTGTGGAATCTCTTCATGAATCTGTTGTGACAAAGTCATAAGCGTATCTTCTTCAATCCCTTTTGCCACGTCCACAATAATCTGATTTTCTGCCACATATGATTTCATATTGCGTGCCGTTGCTCTTGTAAACGGAGACGGTACTGCAAGCACCATAAAATCTTTCCCCTGAATTGCCTCTTCCAACACGTTCGTAAACTGCATCTCTTCTGGAAGTTTCACCCCCGGAAGTTTACTCTTATGCTCTCTTTCCTTTGAAAGCATTTCCACCTCTTCCTTTGAAATTGACCAAACCGTCACATGATGACCGTTTTTGTGAAGTAATAATGCTAATGCAGTTCCCCAACTTCCTGCTCCTAATACACCTACATTTGCCATATTCTGTTCTCCTACTTCTTTCCAAACTTTAATTTGTTTTCAGTTCCGTTACATAATCTTTTTATATTTTCACGATGTTTATACACCGCCAATACCATTAAAAATACCGAAAGTGCATACAGTTCATACTGCTGCGACTGCGATAAGGTTGTCCCGAACACTTCTCCCTGTACAACCATTCCGATTCCGAAAATCACTACCAGAATAATTGAGCCAAGTGAAACATATCTCGTCACCCCTACCACAATAATAAATGTAACCATTGCCACAAGTGCTACTTTAGGATTGACCGCGAGCAAAAGTCCCGCTGTAGCAGCAATTCCCTTTCCTCCTTTAAAGTTAAGATAGAAAGGAAAATTATGCCCTAGCACTGCGCCTATTCCCGCATACATTGCCAACAGTTCAAACATTTCGTTATGACTTTTTCCGTAAATCATATAAGCGATTGCTACAGCCAAAACGCATTTCAAACTGTCTCCCAGGAAAGTAACGGCCCCCGCTTTCCAGCCGAGTGTCCGAAGAGCATTTGTCGTTCCCGCATTTCCACTTCCATGTTTTCTAATATCTATATGATGTAACCTTCCATAAATATACCCTGTCTGAAATAATCCGCATATATATCCAAGTATCAGACAAACAAAACGTTCCATATTACTTATCCTTATCCTTTCTCTCACGAATAAAGAATTTTAATGATGTTCCTTTAAATCCAAATGCCTCCCTGATTTTATTCTCCAAATATCTTGTATACGAGAAATGCATCAGTTCTTTGTCATTTACGAAAATTACAAAGGTTGGCGGTTTTACCGATACCTGTGTAATATAGTACAATTTTAAACGTTTTCCTTTGTCTGACGGCGGCTGCTGCATGGCAACGGCTTCCATCATAATTTCATTTAACACACCTGTAGCAACACGAAGTGTCTGGTTTTCAATAACCATATCAATCTTTTCATATAATTTATTTAAGCGCTGTCCCGTATGTGCTGAAACATACATAATCTCTGCATATGGCATATAAGATAATACCTGTCGAACCTGCTTTTCGTACTCATACATTGTCTTATCATGTTTTTCAATGGCGTCCCATTTATTGACAACAATGATGATGCCTTTTCCCCGCTCATGTGCGATTCCCGCAATTTTAGCGTCCTGCTCCGTCACTCCCTCTGTCGCATCAATGACAATCAGAACGACGTCCGCTCTCTCCACCGCCGTAACTGTACGGATAATACTGTATCTTTCCAGTTCCTCTTTAATTTTATTTTTTCGGCGAAGTCCCGCCGTATCAATAAATACATATTCTTTTCCGTTATAAGTGATTGGTGTATCGATGGCATCTCTTGTCGTTCCCGCAATATCGGACACAATCACACGATTATCTCCCTGAAGTTTATTGATAATAGATGATTTTCCTACATTCGGTTTACCGACAATGGCAATACGAGGTCTGTCATCTTCAGCCTCTTCCGCTGTTGTTTCCGGAAAATGTTTTACAACTTCATCAAGCATATCCCCTATGCCCAGACGTGAAGATGCGGAAATCGGAAATGGATCGCCAATTCCCAAATTATAAAATTCATATACGTCTGCCATAAACTTCTGAAAACTGTCCACCTTATTTACAACTAATACAACCGGTTTACCCGAGCGTCGAAGCATATCAGCCACTTTGGAGTCCGAATCCACAAGCCCCTGTTTTACATCTGTCAAAAAGATAATGACATCTGCCGTATCAATGGCAATCTGTGCCTGTTCACGCATCTGTGATAAAATAATATCTTTGCTGTCCGGCTCAATTCCTCCTGTATCAATTAACGTAAATTCTTTATCAAGCCAGTTCACTTCCGCATAAATACGGTCTCTCGTCACACCCGGCGTATCTTTTACAATCGAAATCATTTCTCCTGCCAACGCATTAAATAATGTGGATTTTCCAACATTAGGTCTTCCTACGATGGCTACTATCGGTTTACTCATACTTTTTCTCCTTCTATATATTATTTATAATTGCTTCTATTAAATCTTGTCCGCTTGATTTTACAATATCTATATCTACTTGTAAAGACTCTTTCAAGTCTGTCAATGTCACATCATCTAAAAGCACTTCTTCTCCGTCCCTGAGCATACTGCACGGCAACAGCAAAGTATCTCCTAAAGGCTGTCCTTTTAACTGTCCGATTAAGTCCTGCCCTGTAATCAATCCTGCAACCGTAATTTTCTCTCCAAAGAAATTATTGATAATCTTATATAAATGTACGGTGATATTTGGATATTTTGTCTGCAGTCTTTCAACCATTCTCTTCAAATACGGATACGCAAGCACTCCTGTAGCAAGAGAAATCTCTCTTCGTCTGTCGTCCCCCACAAGAGTGTCAAACTCTTCCTCAAACTCATTTTGCAGAAGTCTTAACATTCCTACTCCGTTTTCTAACTGCAGATAGCCGTCATATCTTTCTTCTTCCGGCACTTCTTCCTCAGCAAGAATATACCACTCATCACCCGCGTGAATGAAATGTGTTCCGTGTTCTTCATAAATTTTCTTCTGCCATTTATGAATGGTTTCCAGCACCTTTTTTGCATCTTCTTTCTCAAAAGATTCAAGCGGGTACAATCCTTCGCGATATTTTGTAAGACCTACGGGCACAACGGAAACACTCTGCAGATATGGAAGATATTTTGTCATGTCCCTTATACTTCGCTCCAACTCTTCCCCGTCATTTTCTCCTTTACAGAGTACAATCTGACCGTTCATCGTAATTCCACCTTCATATAGAATATCCACTTTCTTCAGCGCTTCCCCCGCAAAACGATTGTGCAGCATTTTACAACGCAATTCAGGGTTTGTCGTGTGTATGGAAATATTAATCGGTTCAAGATGATATTTCACTATTCTTCTCACATCATCATCACTCATATTTGTCAGCGTAATATAATTTCCCTGCAGGAAAGACAAACGCGAGTCATCATCTTTAAAGTAAAGTGTGTCACGCATTCCCTTTGGCATCTGATCAATAAAACAAAACATACATTTATTTCTGCAGGAACGGTACTCGTCCATCAGTCCCTGCTCAAAACTAATGCCCAAGTCCTCTTCATAGTCTTTCTCAATCTCCAGTTCCCACTGTTCTCCGTCCGGTTTCTCTATCAATACGATTAATTCTTCATCATTCACCAAAAAATGATAATCAAATACATCTTCTATCTCATTGTCGTTGATGCTGATAAGTTTATCTCCCGCTTCTATTCCTAATTCCCATGCAATGCTTCCCTCTTCCACACTGCGAATGATATGTTCCTTTTTCATGTTTTACTCCTGTCATCAAACAAATCTTCTTTATCTTCTCTATCATACTAAATTTTTAAAGAAAATGCAATTTTTAACGCTGCCTTGTTGAATCCACTGTTCTTTTTTGCTAAAATATTTCTGAAAAAAAGAATCATATAGAAACGGAGGCCACTATGCCAAATTTAAAAGTTTTAGAACAGAGTTTACCGATAGCACCTCTTAAAATCGCAGCATTAGAAAGTTGCACGGATTTAGCAAAAAAGGTAAATGACTATATCGTACAGTTTCGTCATGCACCTGTCGTAGATTCCATCGATCCGACATTATTTGCAAATCATCAGACAGACAACTATCTTGCAAGTCTTTCCTGCCCTCGTTTCGGCTCCGGGGAAGCAAAAGGTATGTTCCACGAATCCATTCGCGGCTGCGATTTATTTGTTATGGTCGACGTATGTAACTATAGTTTAACTTACAGCGTGAACGGTCACTTAAATCATATGTCACCGGACGACCATTATCAGGATTTAAAACGTATTATTTCCGCAGCAACGGGAAAAGCACACCGCATCAACGTTATCATGCCTTTCTTATACGAAAGCCGTCAACACAAACGTACAAAACGTGAATCATTAGACTGTGCCTTCGCATTGGAAGAATTGACAAATATGGGTGTTTCTAACATTCTTACTTTTGACGCCCACGATCCTCGTGTGCAGAATGCCATTCCATTAAAGGGATTTGACAACTTCACTCCGCCATATCAGTTTATGAAAGCACTTTTCCGCTCAGTTCCTGATTTACAGGTGGACAAAGACCATTTAATGATTATCAGCCCTGATGAGGGAGCAATGCACCGTGCGGTATACTTCTCTAACGTACTCGGAGTAGATATGGGTATGTTCTACAAGAGACGCGACTACTCTACTGTTGTCAACGGTAAAAACCCTATCGTTGCCCACGAATTCCTCGGTGATGATATTCGCGGAAAAGACTTAATCATCATTGACGACATGATTTCTTCAGGAGAAAGTATGCTTGATGTTGCAAAACAGTTAAAAACTCGCGGAGCAGGACGCGTATTTGTTTGTACAACATTTGGTTTATTCACGGAAGGTTTTGCAAAATTTGACGAATACTATGAAAAAGGTTATATTGACCGTGTCATTACAACAAATCTTACTTACCTTCCTAAAGAAGTTCACGAAAAACCTTATTTCGTAACTGCTGACATGAGTAAATTCCTTGCCTTAATTATCGATTCTTTGAATCATGATTTGACAATCGGTTCTGTCTTAAATCCAACAGACAGAATCCACCAGTTACTGGCAAAACATAAGCAGATTTAATGACTTAAAAATGGTGTGACCACTCAATTCGGTCACACCATTTTTTATTCTCTATTTACGGAACTGTGAATAACTTACTCCATTTTCCATTGTAACTCCTCTTGCTTCAGCCAACTCACTTACCGTAACTAACTGGTAACCCTTCTGAATCAGCATCGGAATTAATTGTACTGCCGCTTCAACAGATTGTTTATGGATATCATGCATAAGTACAATATCCCCGTCTTTTGCATTTTTCAACACATTATTAATTGTGCTTTGTACATTTCTTGTTTTCCAGTCAAGCGTGTCTATCGACCACATGATAATTGGCTGTCCCACAGTCGCTTTTACCGTATCATTTTTCTTACCATAAGGCGGTCTCACCAATGTTGTCGGGAATCCTCCGGTCGCTTTTGACACTGCATGTGCGGTCGTTGAAATTTCCTTGCGGATTTCCTCCGGCGTAAGTGTGGTAAGTGCCGTATGTGTTGTAGAATGATTTGCCAATTCACAGCCGATTTCCTGCATTTTCTTCACAGCATTCGGATATTTCTCTACCTTCGGAGCAAGCATAAAGAAAGTTGCCCGTGCATTGTTTGCTTTCAAGGCATCTAATATCTTCTCCGTATCCGGTCCGGGACCGTCGTCAAACGTAAGGGCAATCATCGGCTTATTAGAATCTATCGAATTTTCTTCTGAAATCAACTTTCCGTCCTTTGCAAATTCACATTTCTTCGTGCCAATCTGCTGCTTTCCCGTAACTGCCTTTCCATCTTTATCAAAATAGTATTTATCGTCTTTAATCTTCTGCCAGCCGACTGCCATACTTCCATCTTGCTTTAAGTAAATCTTTACGCCGTCTTTCTCCTGCCAGCCGGTCTGCATAACACCTTTTTTGTCAAAATAATAAATTTGTCCATCTTTCTCCTGCCAGCCGGTCTGCTTCTTCCCGTCTGCTCCCATGTAATATGTTTTTCCTTTTGAAACTACAAATTCATTGGCTGCATATTGACCGTCATTTTTCTTGAATTTATCATTTTCCCATTGTCCGTATTTATTCTTTACAGTGACTTTTCCATCTTGCAAATCAATTCTGACTTTACCCAGCCAGTCTTTTGCCAGGGAATCTTCAATCTTCTCAGATAATTTTATCTTAATCGGAAACTCCCCGTCCACTTTACCGTCTGCACTGCAGGAAATCTGATAGTGATTTCCCTTATTAAAACTATCCAATAAATCCTGCACTGTATAACCTGTATCTTCATTCAGTACCAGTTTCATGTCCCCTTTACCGCTTGCCTTTGCCGTAATCTCAGGTACTTCTTCCTCCTGAACCATCTCCACAGATTCAGGTCTGAGTATAATCACTGCCTTCTCACTCTCTTCTGCGGCCGTTGACGTTTGCAACACTCCCATAACCACAAAACATAGTAACAGACATATAACAACTTTCCATATATGGTTGTCTTTTTTGAATTTTTCCCTTATCATTCGTAATCTCCCCTATGCTGTTTTAATCTTATTTTTTATTATAGACTATCCCCAATCCCTATGCAACAAAACAACATTTAAGTTTTCTTTAAATTTGTTAACTTTTTTGTAACTATTCAGCCATGCAAAAAATATATAAGTGGCGATAGACACATTGACTGCTCAGCAGGACTATAATTAATTTTCTCTGCCTGCTAAACGACAATAAAGGCGAAACTCTTACGAGTTTCGCCTTTATATCTGCTTTGCTTAATCTTCTAGTTTTCTGTACCCGGCTTTTCAACCTGGCTAATTGCTGCTTTCTGCATTGGAATACGGCAATTCTTATTATTACCAAATTCTACAACAACATCATCTTCCTGAACATCAATAACTACTCCGTAGAAACCGCTTGTTGTTAAAACAGTATCCCCTACCTCTAATTCCGACAACATCAGTTTAATTCTTTTCTGTTCTTTCTTCTGAGGACGCATAAGTAAAAACCAAAATCCTCCTAAAATTACTGCATAAACAATAATGATACTTAACATTATCTTTTCCTCCTAAATTTTGCGATATTACCAATATACACAATTATAGGATATACATCAAGGCTTTTCCATAAATTTCATAAAAACTTTATATCTGCTTTCCCGACATACTATCCAGTTTTTGCTTCTTATATTCTTTGTATCTTCCTTCTTCGATTGCTTCTCTGATTTCTTCCATCATTGTATTATAGAAATACAAATTGTGAAGAACACATAAACGCATTCCCAACATCTCTTTCGCTTTTAACAGATGTCTTATATATGCCCGGCTGTATTTTCTGCAGGCAGGACACTGACAGCCTTCTTCTATCGGCCTGTCGTCCAATTCATATTTTGCATTAAACAGATTTAATTTTCCATGATTTGTATAAACATGACCATGTCTTCCGTTTCTGCTTGGATAAACGCAGTCAAAGAAATCCACTCCCCTGTCGACCGCTTCCAGAATGTTTGCAGGTGTTCCCACTCCCATTAAATACGTCGGTTTATTTTCAGGTAAATGAGGGACTGTCGCATCAAGAATACGATACATATCTTCATGGGATTCTCCTACTGCCAGACCCCCCAATGCGTATCCGTCCAAATCTAACTCAGAAATACGTTTCGCATGCTCAATTCTTATATCCTCGTAAATTGCTCCCTGATTGATTCCAAACAATAACTGATGCTTATTAATTGTATCAGGCAATTGATTTAAACGATTCATCTCCGCTTTACATCGTTCCAGCCATCTCGTCGTTCTCGCTACCGAATTTTCAATATACTGTCTGCTTGCGACACTTGAAGGACACTCATCAAACGCCATCGCAATTGTAGATGCAAGATTTGACTGAATCTGCATACTCTCTTCCGGTCCCATGAAAATTTTCTTTCCATCAATATGTGATTGAAAATAAACTCCCTCTTCTTTAATCTTTCTCAATCCCGACAAAGAGAACACTTGGAATCCACCTGAGTCTGTTAAAATTGGTTTGTCCCACACCATAAATTTGTGAAGCCCGCCCAGTTTTTTTACAACCTCATCACCCGGACGTACGTGAAGATGATATGTGTTTGATAATTCCACCTGTGTTTTTATTCCCTGTAAATCTTCCGTGGACACTGCGCCTTTGATGGCAGCAGCCGTCCCTACATTCATAAATACAGGCGTTTCAATTGTGCCATGCACCGTTTCCAGTCTTCCTCTTTTAGCAAGACCGTCTTTCTTAATAATTTTATACATATATTTCTATCCTTTTCTTTTAATAGTGACAGATAACCGGAGTTCCTGCTTTTAGATATCCGAATAACTGCTGCGCTTTATCATAAGGCATGTTGACACAGCCGTGTGAACCATGTGTCAAATATCTGTTTCCTCCAAACGAACTCTGCCATGTTGCATCGTGGAAACCGATTCCTCCGTTAAACGGCATCCAAAAATCTACCGGTGTTTCATATTCCCTCTTACCGTTTGGCAAAATTTTACCTCGCAGCACTGCACCCTTCTGTGTGTAAGTAACTGTGTATGTTCCCTGAGGAGTCGCATGTCCGGTACTTGGCTTTCCTGTTACAATCGGACTTTCCATCATCAGTTTACCGTTTTGGAAGAACCACATATGTTGTGTTGTCAAATCAACTTCGGCATATGTATTTCCGAAATCATTGCCTTCATGTGATACCGCTTTTCTTTTATATTCCGGTTCACGTTTTACGGAGTTACCTGCAAGAATATCCTCCGTTAATTTCTTATATTCTCCATCTTGATTAATTTTCCAGCCATAAACTCCATTTTTCACTTCCACAGTCTTTCCTGTAGCAGTTACAAAAGAACGCGGTTTTCCCGAAGTGTCATATTTGCTTGCAAGTTTCTTAATGTATGCCTTCACTTCTTTTTCTTTGAAACTTACATTCATATTTTCATCGACTGAAAGCCAGTCTGAAATACTTCCTTTATCCACTTTCTCTGTAAACGGTTTAAAATCATAAGTAATCTCAGCCGTCAGACATTTGTTTAACGCGTCCTTTGCTGAAACAACTTCTTTTGAGTCAGAGACATATTTCGGCTCATAGTATGCCTTGCTTTTCTTCATATCCACTTCTTCATTCAAGCCGTCCAAATGTTCCTCGATTACTTTTGTAAGATTTTCTACATTGACTTCATTTCCATAAACTTCTTTCTGGATAGTAAATTCAGTTCCATCAAATACAGGTGTAGCCGAAACTGATTTTACCGGGTTCTGGTTTTTTACACTCTCTAACTGACTGATTTGTGCGCTTAATTTCTGTTTATCATAAGTGACACCAATCTCAATCTCTCTTATATCTTTCTTAAAAAGCGATTTTGGCCATAAAAACGGATTTTGAGATTTTAACACTTTCTGAAGTTCATTTCCCGGATTATATTTCAGGTCGATTTCTTTTCCCTGAATCTTCTCGGTCTGTCCATCGCTTCTTTTTAATGTCAATTCATAATCACTTATCTGTTTTTCAATGGATTTTTCCACATGTGCAACACTCTTGCCACCAAATTTATTTTCATTTATCGTTGTTCCAAAATAAAAATGGCTGTTAAAATAAAATGCAAATCCCAAATAGACAACAAGCAAAACGCCTGCCAAAGATAGGGAAGCAATTATCCATTTCTTTCCCGATTTAGATTTTTCTTTTTCCCTTTTTCTCTTCTTTGGACGATAATTGGGGTTCTTCTCGTCCTCATCATACAGAAAAACTAACTCTCCCTCATTTGTTTCCTGCTTTTTTTCTTCTTTACTGACAAATCCGGATAAGTCTTCTGTTTCCAAAGCCTCCAGTTCCGCAAGCAGTTCCTTTTGTCTTGTATCGTTTTGAGATGATACATTTTTCTTGTCTTTACTCATATCACTCATTGAATACTTCTCCCTTTTATCTTTTTTAAGCAAATCAATAGCCAAAGCCAATATTTACCAAAAGTATTGCTTTGACTATCGTGTCTATTATAATACGTTGCCCGGTAAATGTATATAGAAAACTTTAAAAATTAATAATTGCGTGATATTTAACCTTATTCTATAATAGTTATGTAATAATTGTACAAAGGAGGTACACTATGGCCGGATCAACATATGGAAATATTTTTCAGGTAACGACATGGGGCGAATCACATGGCAAAGGAATCGGTGTTGTCATTGACGGCTGTCCTGCCGGACTTTCCCTATGCGAAGAAGATATTCAGAAATATTTAGACCGAAGAAAACCGGGACAAAATAAATACACAACAAAACGAAATGAAAGCGATACCGTAGAAATTTTATCAGGTGTCTTTGAAGGAAAAACAACGGGAACTCCCATTTCCCTTCTTGTTCGCAACGAGGACCAACGCTCAAAAGATTATGGAAACATTGCTTCCTGCTACCGTCCGGGACATGCCGACTATACATTTGATGTAAAATACGGCTTCAGAGATTACAGAGGCGGAGGACGTTCTTCAGGTCGGGAAACAATCGGAAGAGTTGCCGGCGGTGCCGTCGCTTTAAAACTTTTGAGTGAATTAGGAATTACCGTTTCCGCCTATACAAAAGCTATCGGGCCTTATGAAATTCCTTCCTCTGCATATCGTTTTTCAGAAATGGAGGAAAATGTTTTCTGCATGCCCAATCTTGCATATGCGGAAAAAGCGTCGGAATTTTTAAATCAGTGTATGGAAAACTGCGATTCTGCGGGAGGAGTAATCGAATGTCAGGTGAAAAACCTTCCTGCCGGAATCGGTGAACCCGTATTCCACAAATTAGACGCCTGTCTTGCACAGGCAATGTTTTCTATCGGCGCAGTAAAAGGTTTTGAAATTGGAGACGGTTTCTGTGCTGCCACATCTTGCGGAAGTGAAAACAACGATGCTTTTTATACAGAAAATGGAAAAATATACAAAAAAACAAATCATGCCGGTGGAATTTTAGGAGGCATAAGCGACGGAAACGATATTATTTTCCGCACAGCCTTCAAACCTACCCCTTCCATCGCAAAACAACAAAACACAGTTACCTCTTCGGGTGAAAATACTGTTCTATCCATTCACGGAAGACACGACCCGATTATAGTTCCCCGCGCGATTGTCGTTGTGGAAACCATGACTGCACTGACTCTCATTGACTTACTTCTTGCAAACATGTCTTCCCGTCTGGAAAACATAACCCGTTTCTACGACCGTTAAAATATTATAAAAAAGTGCTTCGACAAAAACTTCTGTTTGAAGCACTTTTTTTATTGATTTTTTTACATTTTTCTGTATAATAGTATTTGCGCGTTTTGTTAAGAAATACTAAACTTTTTGTTTAGTAAAGTCAATATTCATCAGACAGAAAGGAGATTTATGCAAATTGGTCAGAAATTAAAAGGATTACGTATTGCAAAAAATTTAACTCAGGAAGAACTCGCCGACCGCGCGGAACTTTCAAAGGGATTTATTTCCCAGTTGGAAAGGGATTTAACTTCCCCTTCTATCTCTACTTTGGTCGATATTCTTCAATGTCTCGGAACCAGTTTGAAAGACTTTTTTCAGGAGGAATCTGATGAACAGATTGTGTTTGGGAATGAAGACTATTTTGAAAAAGTAGATACAGAATTAAAAAATACAGTTGAATGGATTATTCCAAATGCGCAAAAAAATATGATGGAACCGATTCGACTCACATTACAACCCGGTGGTTCTACTTATCCCGACCTTCCACATGAAGGAGAAGAATTTGGCTACGTCCTTCAGGGAAGCATACAAATTCATGTAGGGAAAAAAGTATACCACGCAAAAAAGGGGGAGGCCTTCTATTTCACTCCCCATTCAGAGCATTATATTAAAGCAAACCGCTCAACCGGTGCGAAACTTATCTGGGTAAGTACACCACCGAATTTTTAATACTTACTACTAAGGAGGCTGTCATGGCAAAGAAACTAATTGATATGATAAACATTTCCAAATCCTATGGAGATAATCTTGTTTTAGATGAATTAAACTTATATATAAAAGAAAATGAATTTTTGACTTTACTTGGTCCAAGCGGCTGTGGGAAGACAACTCTTCTTCGCATTCTCGGCGGTTTTGAAACTGCAAATGAAGGTAAAATCATTTTCGAGGGCAATGATATTACAAATCTTGCTCCAAACAAACGTCAGTTAAACACTGTTTTCCAGAAATATGCTTTGTTCTCACATATGAGCATTGCTGAAAATATTGCATTTGGACTGAAAATCAAAGGAAAGTCAAAAGCATATATTAACGACAAAATCAAATATGCCTTAAAACTCGTAAACTTAGACGGATATGAAAATCGTACACCCGACTCATTAAGCGGCGGTCAGCAGCAGCGTATTGCCATTGCCCGTGCCATCGTAAATGAACCGAAAGTGCTTCTTCTCGATGAGCCTCTCGGCGCTTTGGACTTAAAACTCCGTCAGGATATGCAGTACGAATTAATCCGTTTAAAAAATGAATTGGGAATTACTTTCGTCTATGTTACACATGATCAGGAAGAAGCCCTAACCATGTCGGATACAATCGTTGTCATGAACCAGGGGTATATCCAGCAGATTGGTACTCCGGAGGACATTTACAATGAGCCTGAAAACGCTTTTGTCGCAGACTTTATCGGTGACAGCAACATTCTTCCCGCTACTATGGTGGAAGATAAACTTGTAAAAATTCTCGGTGTAAACTTCCCTTGCGTAGACACGGGCTTTGGGCGAAACAAACCTGTTGATGCGGTAATACGGCCTGAAGATATTGACCTTGTAAAAGTTGATGAAGGAATTATGCAGGGTGTCGTTACCCATCTGATTTTTAAAGGTGTGCATTATGAAATGGAAGTAACTGCCAACAATTATAAGTGGCTTGTTCATAGTACGGATATGTTTCCGGTCGGAACGGAAGTCGGTATTAAAGTAGATCCGTTTGATATTCAGATTATGAAAAAACCGGAATCGGAAGATGAGGAGGCTGTTATCGTTGAAGAATAGGAAAAAACTATTAGCAGGGCCATATCTTTTCTGGTCAGTTTCCTTTATCATCATTCCTCTTTTTATGATTTTATATTACGGGCTGACAAACAGTAAAAATGAATTTACTTTATCAAACCTTGCTAAGATTACAACACCGGAAAATTTAAAAGCACTCGGGCTTGCCCTTCTGCTCTCCTTAATCAGCACAGTTATCTGTCTTATATTAGCATACCCGCTGGCAATGATACTCGCCTCAAAAAGTATGAATCAGACAAGTTTTGTTGTATTGATTTTTATCCTGCCGATGTGGATGAACTTTTTGCTCCGCACACTTGCATGGCAGACACTTTTGGAAAAGAACGGAGTTATTAACAGTATTCTGTCCTTCTTCCACTTACCTACCCAATCCATTATCAATACGCCGTCCGCCATTATACTCGGTATGGTATATAACTTCCTGCCGTTTATGGTGCTGCCTATCTATAATGTGATTGTAAAAATTGACAAAGACGTTATCTCTGCTGCCAAAGACTTAGGAGCAAACAATATACAGACATTTACAAAAATTATTTTTCCACTGACTACACCCGGAATCATCAGTGGAATTACCATGGTATTCGTTCCTGCCCTGACTACTTTCGTTATTTCCGACTTGCTCGGAGGAAGTAAAATTCTTCTTATCGGAAATGTTATTGAGCAGGAATTCAAACAGAGCAGCAACTGGAATGTAGGTTCAGGACTCTCACTGGTTTTAATGATATTTATTATTGCCAGTATGGCATTGATTGCAAAATACGATAAAGATGGAGAGGGGACAGCATTTTAATGAAAAAGACATTACAAAATATTTATTTATCACTTATCATTTTTTTACTATATGCTCCAATTGTTACACTTGCCGTACTTTCTTTTAATAATTCAAAGACACGCGCAAAATGGGGCGGATTTACGGGAAAATGGTACGTTTCCCTTTTTCAAAACGAACAGATTATGAATGCTCTGTATACAACTTTACTTATCGCACTTTTGTCCGCTTTCATCGCAACGCTCATCGGTACCGCTGCCGCTATCGGCATTCAAAGTATGAAACGGAAACCGCGGACACTTATGATGGGAATCACAAACATTCCCATGCTAAATGCAGATATCGTTACCGGAATTTCTTTAATGCTTCTTTTCATCGCAATGGGAACGGCATTAAAATTCATGGGAATCCAGTTTTCACTCGGATTTGCAACTGTTTTAATCGCACATATCACATTCAACATTCCTTATGTTATTTTAAGTGTTATGCCGAAATTAAAGCAGACGAAACGAAGTACTTATGAGGCCGCGTTGGACTTAGGTGCATCTCCGGTTTACGCTTTCTTTAAAGTTGTATTTCCTGATATTTTACCGGGTGTATTTTCAGGATTTTTACTGGCATTCACTATGTCGCTAGATGACTTTGTTATCACTCACTTTACAAAAGGACCGGGAGTAGATACACTCTCCACTAAAATTTACAGTGAAGTGCGCAAAGGAATCAAACCGGAAATGTATGCGCTTTCCACTCTTCTTTTTGTGTCCGTATTGATTTTGTTAATCTTGATTAACATTTCTCCAGCTAAAAAAGATGGTGAAGCAAAGGCAAAAGAAATGAAAAAATCTACGCGGGTTTCACGTTTCGTCTTCCGCCGTGTCATTCCTGTCGCTATGGCTCTTGTCGTTGTCGCAGGAGGTATCTTCTATAGTTCAAAAGAAGATTTAAGCGGTGATAATCAGGTAATCGTTTATAACTGGGGAGAGTATCTCGATCCCGAAGTCATTACCATGTTCGAGGAAGAAACAGGAATCAATGTTGTCTACGAGGAATTTGAAACAAACGAAATTATGTATCCGAAAATTCAGTCAGGCGCTATCGCTTACGATGTTGTCTGTCCTTCCGATTACATGATTCAGCGTATGATTGAAAACGATCTGCTTGCCGAATTAAATTTTGATAACATTCCAAATATCAAAAACATCGGATCGCAGTATATGGAACAGTCCAAACAGTTTGATGCCGAGAACAAATATTCCGTTCCATATTGCTGGGGGACTGTAGGTATCCTCTACAACAAGAAAATGGTTGACGAACCAATTGACAGTTGGTCTGTGTTGTGGGATAAGAAATATAAAGATAACATCTTGATGCAGGACAGCGTCCGCGATGCTTTTGCCGTAGCATTAAAATATCTCGGCTACTCACTCAACTCTACTGATTTGGACGAACTTCAGGAGGCTAAGGAATTGCTCATCAAGCAGAAACCTCTTGTGCAGGCATATGTCATCGACCAGGTTAGAGATAAAATGATTGGAAATGAGGCGGCAATCGGTGTCATCTACTCCGGAGAGGCAATTTATACACAACTCGAAAATCCGGACTTAGAGTATGTTATCCCAAAAGAAGGATCAAATGTATGGATTGACTCATGGGTTATTCCGAAAAACGCAAAACATAAAGAAAACGGCGAGAAATTTATCAACTTCCTCTGCCGTCCTGATATTGCAAAGATGAACTTCGATTATATCACCTACTCTACTCCAAATACAGAGGGACGAAAACTGATTGAAGATCCGGCAATACGAAACAGTACAATTGCTTTCCCTGACGCCAAAGAATTAGAGCGCTGTGAGACATTTAAGTTCTTAGGGGATAAAAATGACGCCATTTACAATGAATTATGGCGCGAAATTAAATCAAATTAATTCTGAAGAGAGGTATTTATGAGACGAGTATTTACTTATAGGATACCGGAGGAATTTGAAAATGACACTCTGCTTTCTTTCCTGAAAGCAGAGTGTTATTCTTCTCCGATTATCACACATTTAAAACGAACTGAGAAAGGATTACTGTTAAACGGAAACTGGGCAAGAGTACGGGATATTCTTCACAAAAATGATATACTCACCGTAACTTTATTAGAGACAACTTCCTCTGACAACATCGTTCCGGTTTCTCTTCCCCTCGATATCGTCTATGAAGATGAAGATTTAATGGTAATAAATAAGCCCGCAAATATGCCTATCCACCCTTCCCAAAATAATTATGATAACACTCTGGCAAATGCCGTAGCATACTACTATGCCCAAAAAGAAGTCCCTTTTGTCTACCGCTGTATCAATCGTCTGGACAGGGACACAACCGGTCTTCTTATTCTGGCAAAGCATATGTACAGCGCTTCTCTCCTATCCGATATGGTAAAAAACCGTCTGATTCATCGGGAGTATATAGCCATTGCCGACGGATATGTGGACGATGCCGGAATAATAGATGCCCCTATTGCCCGCACAAAAGACTCCACGATAGAAAGAGAAGTAAATTTCTCTGAGGGAGATTTTGCCCGGACACATTACAAATGTTTGCAAAGAAAAAATGGGTATTCCCTCGTTTCCTTAAAATTAGAAACAGGGCGTACCCATCAAATCCGTGTTCATATGAAATATATCGGTCATGCACTTTTAGGGGATTTCTTATATAATCCCGATTATACTTTTATCGGACGGCAGGCGCTTCACTCTCACCGCCTGACTTTCATGCACCCGATTACCAAACAGCATCTTACATTCACTGCTCCTCTTCCTTATGACATGGCAAAACTATTTGACTAAACCCGAAAACAGCCGCCACCGATAAACTCTCTCAAAAGGGAGTTTTTCGGTACGTTTTCCGCACTGATTCCAACGAAATAGTCTAAGAATTTCAACAATCGTTTTGCCTCCACATATTCATCACAATCTTTGTCAATTCCAAATAAAATCGGTTCCGCATATTGTTTCAGCACCGCCAGTTCATAGATTAAAGCAGAGCTAAACATAGCGTCTGCCTCCTCCTGAAACGGAAAAATATTTCTCTCTTCACCTCTTCTTACCGAGTGCCACATGGCAATCGTATTCTGTGCCGACGTTCCTCTCGTTCTGGCATCTCTAACCATACGTCTTAACAGTCTTCCGTCTGTCGTCGGTATACGATTATGCTCATCAATATTTAACTGTGTCAATGCACTGATATAAATTTTAAATTTATTTTCTGATGACAGTTTATAGGTAAGGGCATCGTTCAGGCAATGGATTCCTTCTATAACAAGTATATCCTGTTTTCCCATTTTAGTCGGAGGTGCATTATATTCCCTTTTTCCCGTTTTAAAATTAAACGTAGGAAGTTGCACTTCCTTCCCTTCCAGCAATTCCGTCAACTGATGATTAAACAGTTCTCTGTCAATCGCTTCCAGACATTCAAAATCATAATCCCCATTTTCATCTCTCGGCGTGAACTCACGATTTACAAAATAATTATCCACTGCAATCGGGTGTGGTTTTAACCCCAATGCCTGCAGTTGAATGGACAGGCGATGCGAAAACGTTGTTTTCCCAGATGAGGACGGCCCTGCAATCAAAACAAACTTAACACTTGGTCTCTGTACTATCTGCATTGCCAGTTCCGCAATCTTTCTCTCCTGATATGCCTCCTGCACAAGTATAACTTCTTCCATTCCCTGACGAGTTATCTGCTCATTCAAATCCGCCACCGTCTCAATATGCATCATGTCTCCCCATTGGGTAGACTCTTTTAAAATCTGAAACAGTTTCTTCTGTGGCTCAAAGGGCGGAACCGCTTTCGGCTCGTCCTTTGTCGGCATTTGCAGTACAAATCCGTCATCATAGCGATATAAGGCAAAATATTTCAGATATGATGCATCTGGAACCATATATCCGTAATAATAATCAGCCATATTTTCCATTTCATATAAATTTACCGCTGAAACTCTTCGATATCGGAACAGTCTCTCCTTATCATACATTCCCTGCTCTTTAAAGAGAGACATGGCATCATCAATGTGAACCGTTTTCTTTACAATTGGAGTTTTTTCCTCCGCCATTTCTTCCATGCGCTTTTCTACCTGACGCAAAAATGTATCGGTAATCTCAAAATCTCCATCTGCCGTACAATAATATCCTTTACTCACCGAGTACTGTACCCGTATTTTTTTCACATTTTCTTTGCCCGTTACGTCCTCAATGGCTTTTACCATCAAAAGACACATACTTCTTCTGTATGTTTCATTTCCAATCTTTGTATCCGTTGTAATAAATTCTAACTTACAGTCATGCTTACATTGTTTTGGCAACTCCTGTAACTTTCCGTCAACAAGCACAAGAACTATATCATTTTCATACTCTCCCTGATAGTCCTCGGCAATCTTTTTATATGTTGTTCCTTCCTCATAAAGTTTTATCTCGTTCCCTATCTGTATTCTGCACATTTTTCTGTCCATACTACTCCCTCTTTTCTATATGATTTAGAAACTGTTTTTAATATACCTGAAACGGAAAAACTATCTCTGCCTGTTTTACCACAAGTTCAGAAAAATCCTTTTCCAGCGTTTCCGCTACATCTTTTATAAAAATATGCTCCAAGCCATAATGCCCTGCATCAATGATTGTAAGCCCCTGCTCTACCGCATCTATTCCTTCGTGATGACCTATATCTCCCGTAATAAGTACATCAGCCCCTTTGTCAATGGCAAGAGAGATAACACTTTTCCCTGAACCGGCACAAACCGCTATTTTTCTGACAGTTTTCTCTTCCGCTCCGAATACCTGAACGGCATTTAAGCCGAATTTCTTTTTTACCAATTCACTGCACTGCCTCAAAGTCATCTCATTTTCATATATGCCGATTTTGCCGATACCTTTGTCCTCCTCTGTCGAAGTTTTATCCAGAACCTCCTGACAGTCGATTCCCAAAATATCTGCTGACAAATCTGCCATGCGAAGCACATCATAGTTTGTATGCATGGCATAATAGGAAATATCGTTTTGCAGCAGTTTTACCACTCTGCGGCCGATAAAATCCATATCCGTAACTGTGCGAAGCGGCGAAAAAATCAATGGGTGATGCGTGATAATCATGTCAGCCTTTTCCTCTATCGCCCTGTCAATGATTTCTTCCGTCAAATCTAAGGCAACATAAACATTCTTCACCTCTTTCTGCTTCCTTCCCACAAGAAGTCCTACATTGTCCCATGTAAGCGCCGCATTACTCGGATACAACTCTTCCAGTTTTTCTATAATCTCCTTACACAGCATATGCTCTTCCTTCCTTAAAAACTACTCAAAGTTTTTTGTAATCTGTCTGTCTCTTCTTCAATTTCCTCAATTCTTTTCGCTACCTGTCCACCTCTTGTCTGATGCAGTTTTTCAAGGATTTCCTTCTTTATATCAATTTCTTTTTCTAAAAACTTCTTTAATATAGGGTTCTTTTCTTTCAAAAGGCATTTCCCGTAGCACAGTTCTTCCTGTGTATACTCTTCTATCGTTCCTTCTGTCACCCGCATCATCGGATAGAATTTTCCTTCATCGATAACCATGTTTTCTTCCACAATACAATATCCGTTCTCATTCAGATACTGTCTTACTTTACTGATTTCCGACTGTGGCTGCAAAATCCATTCTTTTACATATTTCTTATGCAAAGTCCCCTCTTCCATAATCTTCACGACAAGGCCTCCGCCCATTCCGGCAATAACGACACTGTCCGCCTCACCCAAATGGAGTTGTTTCAATCCGTCAGATAACCTCGTTTCTATTTTGTTTTCCAGATTGTGAGAAGAGATATTTTCTTCCGCCTTCTTAAGAGGTCCTCTGTTAATATCCATCGCTATTGCAGAGGGATTTTTGTCATGCTCTACCAAATAAATCGGTATATACGCATGATCTGTCCCTACATCTGCAACTTTAGTCCCTTCCGTGACCATATCCGCAACCGCCTGTAGTCTTACTGATAATTCCATAGCGACTCCTAATCTAAGTAATCTCTCAATTTACGGCTTCTGCTAGGGTGACGAAGTTTTCTTAACGCTTTTGCCTCAATCTGACGAATTCTTTCTCTTGTGACGTCAAATTCTTTTCCTACTTCTTCCAAAGTTCTCGCTCTTCCGTCATTCATTCCGAAACGAAGGCGCAATACTTTCTGCTCTCTGTCTGTCAATGTATTTAAAACTTCTCCCAATTGTTCTTTCAACAGTGTGGCAGCGGCCGCCTCAGCAGGTACAGGAACATTATCATCTTGAATGAAATCTCCTAAATGACTATCTTCCTCCTCGCCAATCGGTGTTTCCAAGGATACAGGTTCCTGCGAAATTTTTAAAATTTCTCTTACCCTTTCTACCGGCATATCTAATTCTTCCGCAATCTCTTCCGGTGACGGTTCTCTTCCCAATTCCTGAAGCAACTGTCTTGATACACGAATCAATTTGTTAATTGTTTCCACCATGTGAACCGGAATACGGATTGTTCTCGCCTGATCTGCGATTGCTCTTGTAATCGCCTGACGAATCCACCATGTCGCATATGTGCTGAATTTAAAGCCCTTTTCATAATCAAATTTTTCCACCGCTTTAATCAGACCTAAATTTCCTTCCTGAATCAAATCAAGGAAAAGCATTCCTCTTCCCACATAACGCTTTGCAATGCTGACAACAAGACGAAGGTTTGCCTCTGCAAGACGTTTCTTAGCGTCTTCATCGCCTTCCGCCATACGTTTTGCCAGTTCAATCTCCTCTTCTGCGCTTAACAGAGGGACTTTACCAATCTCCTTTAAATACATACGGACAGGATCTTCAATACTGATACCGTCCGGCACAGACAAGTCTATTTTCTCCACGTCCACTTCATCTTCTTCCGTGATAACAACCTCTAAATCGTCATCATCATCTACATCGCCATTGATGCGGAGAACGTCAATATTTTGCCCTTCCAAATATTCAAACACTTTTTCCATCTGCTCCGGCTCCAACTCCATGTCCGCAAAAATTTCATTGATTTCCTGTATTTCCAAAATATTTTTCTTCTTTTTCCCAAGCGCCAATAATTCCTTTAGTTTTTCTTCAAATTTTACTATATTTTCTTCCATATCGTATCAATCCTCTCATTTGCTTTTATTTTATCCTTAATCAATGGAAATATGCAGTCTCTGCAAGTCCTGTAGTTCCCGCTTTGCGTCCATCAGTTTTTGCAGTCCGACAATATCCGTTGGATCTAACATCTTTGTAGCATATTCTATGCTGTTATTCTTCACTCGGATAATTGTCTCCTTTAACGCTTTTTCCTGCTCCTGCTTTGTTGTCAGTTCTTTAATTTTTGTATGGAACAGTGAAGCGACTTCCCTATGTTCTTCCTCGTCTGTAAAATGATTCATAATCTTTGCCGGGTTTACTTCTCCGTCCTCATACTGTTCATACAAAATGTCTGCAACGGTTGTATATAGTTTCTCCGTAAAATCTTTTGGAGAAATATATTTTTTTATCTGCCCGAAGATTTTCTCATCTTCCAGCAGCCATGTCAACAATATTTTTTGTGATTGCAAGTTACCGTCTTCCCGAATTTTATCTTTTCCAACAGCCTGTTTTGGCTTTACTGCCGGAGTCGCAAGCCCTGACTGTACTGCCATTTTTGTCACAAGTTTTCTCAAGTTATCGTAGCCGATATGATATGCCTGTGCCACCGCTTCGATATAATTCTCTCTCTCAATTTCCTCTTCAAAATTACAAAGCCTTCTTGCAACTTCATGATGAAATTCCGTTTTCCCTTCCGGAGAATTCATATCGAACTCTTTCTCCAGCATTTCCAAACCAAACATAAATCCGTTTCTCGCTTTTGAAATTCTCTCTTCAAAAGCCTCTGCTCCAAGATTTTTAATAAACTCATCGGGATCTTTGTAAGGATCCATACGGATAACTTTTGCGGTAATTCCCGCATCTTTTAAAATAGGAATTGCCCGAAGCGCCGCTCTCGTTCCCGCTTCATCGCTGTCATAAGTAAGATACACTTCATTTACATAACGTTTCAGCAGGGAAGCATGTCCCACTGTGAGCGCCGTTCCCAGTGATGCAACCGCATTCGTAAATCCTGCCTGATGCAGTGCTATCACGTCCATATATCCCTCACAAATAAGGAAATACGGCTTTCTTGATGTTCTTGCCCGGTTCAGTCCGTATAAATTGCGGCTCTTGTCAAAAACAATCGTCTCCGGTGAATTCAGATATTTCGGTTTTGCATCTCCCATAACCCGTCCGCCAAAACCAATTACCCTGTTATTCACGTCCATAATCGGAAACATAACTCTGTTCCAAAATTTATCATATGCGCCTTTTCGTTCGTCAGCGCTGATCAGTCCGGCTTTCAAAAGCAGTTCGTCACCATATCCCTTCATCTTCAGGTATCTGTACAAATCGTCACTGTATTTGTTAGCATACCCTAGTCCAAAAGCCACGATCGTCTCCTCACTCAGCCCTCTGTTTTTCAAATAAGCGTACGCAGTCTTTCCACCCTCCGCTTTCAGTTGTGCGTAAAAGTACTTCGCCGCCAGTTTATTTATCTCTAAAATAGTCAGTTTTAAATCTGCTTTTTCCTTCGCCTCTTTTGAATATTCCACCTCGGGCAAATCAATTCCCGCCCTCTCGGCAAGAAATTTCAATGCCTCCACAAATGAATAATTCTCATATTCCATAATGAAAGTAAACACGTTCCCGCCTGCCCCACAGCCAAAACAGTAATACATCTGTTTCTCTCTGCTGACTGAAAATGACGGAGACTTCTCATTATGAAACGGACAAAGTCCAAAGTAGGAACTTCCTTTTTTCTGAAGTTTTACATATCCGGAGATGACATCTACAATATCATTCCTCATTCTCACTTCCTCTACTAATTCTTCCGAATAATACATGGAATACCTCCTGTATATAAAAGTCTTTATGATTTATGCTCCCATATTTATATATTCGACAAAAGTTTCTTATTTCCTTTTAATTTTTCCACGATTCCGGAATAAAAAATTCCTGAAATTTCTTTACCGCATATGCGTCAGTCATTCCCGCAATAAAATCACACACGTTCTGTTCTTTTGTACTCTTTCCCTCATCAATTCTCTGTAAATATTTCTCCGGAAGTTTATCCATATGGCAAATATAATACCCATACAGATTTTTAATCATTTCTACCGCTTTGCTTTCCTCACTTTTTGCTGCCGGATTAAAATATACATGCTCAAACATAAATTTTCTCAACCCTGCCGTCGCTTTTTCTATATCCTCCGACATTTTAATGTAAGGTTTATCCATACTGTTGATAATTACATTATGTATCATTGTATTGAGGCGCATTCGTGTTGTCTCACCAAGTATTTCCCGATATTCTTCCGGAATATCCTCCGGTTTCAGAACTCCTCCCCGAATGGCATCATCAATGTCATGATTGATATATGCTATCTTATCGGAGAGTCTTACGATTTCTCCTTCCAGTGTGGACGGCCTGCCGCTTGTTTTGTGATTTAAAATACCGTCCCGCACTTCCCATGTCAGATTTAATCCCTGTCCCTGCTTTTCAAGGCATTCCACAACACGTACACTTTGTTCGTTATGTTTAAATCCATGCGGACACACTTCATTTAATGCTCTCTCCCCGGCGTGTCCGAAAGGCGTATGTCCCAAATCATGCCCTAAAGCAATAGCCTCAACCAAATCTTCATTCAGCCGCAGGGCTTTTGCAATCGTTCTGGCATTTTGGGAAACTTCCAGTGTATGTGTCAGCCTTGTCCGA
Organism: Lachnospiraceae bacterium; assembly: GCA_902381685.1. Taxonomy (GTDB): domain Bacteria; phylum Bacillota; class Clostridia; order Lachnospirales; family Lachnospiraceae; genus Faecalimonas. The sequence continues at coordinate 1,305,310 of LR698958.1, forward strand.
TAATGATCGCCTTTGGGCAACAGAAATACCTGTGTTTTCTGCTTCAGCCTGCGAAACGCCTTACAATGCAAAATTCTGTCTCTGTCCCGCTGAAACACCGGACGCACGTCACACTGTTCCTCTTCTCTTTCTCTTCCTTTTGACCGGCTGCTCAACGTGGCAAAAGGACTTAAATATTCTAATTCTCTTAATTCTAACTGCTCCCGTATCGTCATAAACCGTCCCTCAACTTCCTGTAGAAACAATTTTCAGTGTCTTATTATATAATATTCTGTACTTTACTCTCATTTCCTTTTTTTCGTCAAATTTTTTGACTAACTTTTTATATTTGGCTGCATATAATAAATTATAATGATAGTTTTAGGAGGTCTTTATGACAGAACGGGAATCCTACACAATAAAATCCATTGAACTTCACTTATTTTTAGGCCGGATAATTCTAAAGCAAATTTCTGCTTTATCTCCTGCGGAAGATTATAATGCACTGTCTTCTTTTGAAAAAAAATATAAAACACTCTTATCTAAAACTGCGCAGGCCGGAAACTGCCTGTTTTCCTCTGAAATTTCTTTGGATTGTTCTCAGGAAATAAAATACATAAACCAAGACGTTCTTCTTTTGCTGCAAAAACTAATCTGTGTTTTGGAAAACGTATCCCTTCCCGTATTGGAATGGGAAATACATTTCTACAGACAATGTCTCTTTTGTTTAGAAACCGAAAGTACTCATGCACTTTCCCGCTATTGGATAAAACAGATATGTAAATCAGAATTCTCATAAATTTGTCATACGCAAAAATAGAAACATATTTCTATGTTTCTATCTTCATTCTCCTGCAGGAGATGGGACTTGAACCCACACAAGCGCATTGCTTACAAGATCCTTAGTCTTGCTCGTCTGCCAGTTCCGACACTCCTGCACACCTTATATCATTTTCGCTCCGAAAATAATATTACTATATTTCAATATATTTGTCAACAACTTTTTAAAACTTTTTTTGAACTATTCAGTCATATTGGATTTTCCCATGACTGAATAGTTTTATTGTTTAATTAGTTTGCTTTTTTAGCTAATTCTGCTAATGTAGCGAATCCTGCTGCATCATTGATAGCCATGTCTGCTAAGATTTTTCTGTTCATTTCTACGCCTGCAACTTTTAATCCGTGCATAAATTTGCTGTATGATAAACCATTCATTCTTGCTGCTGCGTTGATACGTGCAATCCATAACTGTCTCATCTGACGTTTGCGCTGTTTTCTTCCGGCATATGCAGATGTCAATGCTCTCATTACTGACTGTTTTGCTACTCTATACTGTTTGCTTCTGGCTCCTCTGTAACCTTTAGCCAGTTTTAATGTTCTGTTATGTTTCTTCTTAGCGTTCATTCCGCCTTTAATTCTTGCCATTTCTTAGTCCTCCTTCAATCTTATCTAAATCTTATAGATATGGTAATACTTTCTTCATATTCTTTACGTTGCTGGCATCTGTAATAGTTGCCTGTCTAAGATTTCTTTTTCTCTTTGTAGATTTCTTAGTTAAGATATGGCTTTTATAAGCTTTATTTCTTTTTAATTTCCCTGTTGCTGTTTTTTTGAAGCGCTTTGCAGCGGCTCTATTTGTTTTAATTTTTGGCATAATAAACTTCCTCCTTAATGTTTACTGTGGATTTTTAATCCGTTTTTATTTTATGTTTAACGTTTTTCCGTTAAAACCATGCTCATGCTTCTTCCTTCTAACTTTGGCTGTTTTTCAACAGAAGCAACATCTTTCAGCATCTCCGCAAAATCATCTAAGATATGTTTGCTTGTCTGAACGTGTGCCATTTCTCTTCCTCGAAAACGTAATGTTACTTTTACCTTATTACCTTTTTCGATAAATTTCTTTGCGTTATTGACCTTTGTATTCAAATCATTTGATTCAATATTCGGTGACAGACGTACCTCTTTCACATCAACAGTTTTCTGTTTTTTCTTTGCTTCCTTTTCTTTTCTTGCCAACTCATATCTGTATTTACCGTAATCGATAATCTTACAAACCGGCGGCTTTGCTGTTGGAGCAATTTTAACCAAGTCCAAATCTGCTTCCTGTGCGAGTTTCATCGCCTCTCTTGAAGACATAATTCCTAACTGTTCTCCATCTTCTCCTATCAGACGTATCTCTTTGTCTCTGATTTGTTCGTTAATCATTAAATCGCTAATTGTCTTGCACCTCCATCATAAATATAAAACCTCTTGAACGCAAAAAAATGAATAGCACAAACTATCCACCTGAATATTACATAATATACTTTTCTTTTCTAAAGGAAAATGCTATAATTATGCTCAATATCAAACCGTTAGTCACCTGCTCGTGCTAAGGTGAGAGTGGATACTCTACTTTATTTTTTGCTTTCCGCTCTTATTAATCTATCACAATCTTATCGCACTGTCAACAATTTTTTTCTTTTTATTTTTTATTGATTTTATACTGTTCTTGTGCAATAATCATAAACAATATTTTAAAGGAAGAGGAGGGTTTTATTATGTCACAACGTAGTAGTTTTTCAAGTAAAATCGGATTTGTACTTGCCGCAGCAGGTTCAGCAGTAGGTCTGGGGAACATTTGGCGCTTCCCATATCTTGCTGCACAGTATGGGGGTGGAACTTTTCTGCTTGTATATCTCATTCTCGCCGTCACTTTCGGATTCACTTTAATGATCGCAGAGATAGCCATCGGACGTAAAACAGGACTCAGTGCCATAGGTGCTTTCAGGAAACTGGACAGCCGTTTTGGATTTTTGGGTATTCTCGCCGCAATTATTCCAATTATTATCTTTCCATATTATAGTGTAATCGGTGGTTGGGTAATTAAATATTTTGCCGTATTCATTTCAGGCAACGGTGCGAAAGCGGCAACTGATACTTATTTTAACGAATTTATTTCTTCCACGGCAGAACCTATCGGCTGGTTCTTTCTCTTTATCGCCTTTACCGCCGTTGTAGTTTTACTCGGTGTACAGAAAGGAATTGAAACAGTCAGTAAGTTTATGATGCCTGTTCTTGTCCTTCTTTCCGTAGGTATTGCCCTTTACGGACTGACTGTGGACGGCGCTATGGAAGGATTGATTTATTATCTGAAGCCAAGTTTTGAGAACTTTTCCATCAAAACAGTGTTGGCTGCAATGGGACAACTTTTCTATTCCATGTCGCTTGCAATGGGAATTATGGTAACTTACGGTTCTTACATGAAGAAAGACAATAATTTGGAATCTTCCGTACGACAGATTGAAATCTTTGACACAGGCATTGCCTTTCTTGCAGGTCTTATGATTATTCCAGGAGTATTTGCTTTCTCAGGAGGAACTGCAGAAAGTCTTAATCAGGGACCGGGACTTATGTTTGTCACTCTCCCAAAAGTATTTGACAGTATGCCGATGGGCGATGTTATCGGAACATTATTCTTCCTGCTTGTATTTTTTGCAGCGCTGACATCTGCCATCTCTTTGATGGAGACCATTGTATCTATCCTGCGTGATAAATTCCACTGGAAGAGAAAATTCACCTGCGGTGTTGTCACCATCATTGCGCTTCTTATGGGACTTCCGTCCTCACTTGGATTCGGTATGTGGTCACACATCAAATTTATTGGTCTTTCCATTTTGGATACATTTGACTTTATCAGCAACAGTGTATTAATGCCGATTCTTGCATTTTTCACCTGCATTTTTGTCGGCTTTGTAATCAAACCAAAAACAATTGCCGATGAAGTAAAAATAGGAAACACACAATTCAAAGGAGAAAGGTTATTCTCCGTTATGATTAAATGGATTGCACCTGTATGCCTTATTGCGATTTTGGTCAGTTCCATTCTCAATGCTTTAGGAATTATTGTATTATAATAAGAAAAGGGGCTGTGAAAAAACTTTCGTTTTTTCACACGCCCTTTTCTTTGTCTTTATCTTTCACTTCCCATAAAGAATACTGCAACTACTCCCGCTCCCGTATGGCTGCCGATTACAGAACCGATTCCATTGACGATAATATTTTCAATACCGAATCTCTCACGTATCTGCTCTTCCACATATTTCGCATCTTCAATACAGTCTCCGTGGGTTATCATCACTACATCATTCTGGTAGCCCTGCATCTGCTTCTCCATTTTGTCTAAAAGTGTAAGCAAAGATTTCTTTCTTCCACGTTCTTTTCCAATAACAACTAATTTTCCTTCGTTGTCCATATGAATAATCGGCTTAATTTTAACCATAGTCCCTAAAACTGCTGTTGTCTTAGAAATTCTTCCGCCCCGATGTAAATGATTAAGGTCATCTACAGTAACATTGTGACAGATATGCAGTTTATTAGCCTCTACCCACTCTGCTATCTCATCAAGGTTTTTCCCTTGTTCTTTTAGTTGAAGTGTCTTATAGAGAAGAAGCCCTTCGCCCATAGACGCGCACAAACTATCAATGGTAACAATCTTTGTTTCAGGATAATCTTCCATCAAATCTTCTGCTGCCATTCGCACACTGTTATAACTTCCGCTTAACCCTGACGAAAAGCCCAGATATAAAATTTCTTTTCCTTCTTTTACAACAGGCTCTAACGCTTTTCTCGCCTCCTCAGGATTAATCTGTGAAGTTGTCGGAAGAGAGCCGTTTCTTATCTTTTCAAAAAACTCCTCATGGGATAACCCGTCTAAGTCTTTATAAGTAACCCCGTCCATAACATAAGATAAGGAAATAGTTAAAACATGATTTTCCTCTAAAAATGCTTTTGGTAAATCTACTGTACTATCCGTTGCAATAATAAATTCTTTCATGGTTGATACCTCCTGTCTATATAGGTTTATCATACCATTTTTTTCTCATCAGGAAAACACTTTAATTTAATTTTACGTTTAAATAATTTCGCCCTGACAGCGTTTTGTTGCAGGAAACTGAGAGAATAACAATCACACAACCGATGACAAATCCTATCCAGTTAAACCATGCAGTGAGAACGAGCAATATCAATCGCATAAACTTCAACGCATACCCCAATTCAAAGTTTGGCTGCGTATAATTTGCCACCGCCACAAAGGCCATGTACAGCATCACTTCGCTGTTGAACCAGCCGGATTTCACAGAAAATTCCCCCATAACGATACCCGCTATCACACTCAGCGGCGTACTTAACATGCTCGGCGTGTTCATTGCAGCCAGCCTAAGTCCGTCGATGGCAAGTTCAAGAAGCAATAACTGATATAATAGCGGAATATTCTGCACGTCTCGTATAAGGACAAACTCAAACATTTTAGGAAGCCACTGTGGATTCTGCATAAATAAAAGGAACAGCGGCGTGACAAATACCGTAGCGACAGTGATAATGGCTCTGGAAACTTTCAAATATACATTTGTCACGGTCGGAAAATAATAATCGTTCGCTTCCTCTATCATATCAAAAATCGAGGTTGGCAGAATCATCGCTGACGGAGAGTTGTCTACCAAAAGGACGACTTTTCCCTCCAACAGACAGGCAGATGCCGTGTCCGGTCTTTCTGTAAATTTGAATTTTGGAAAGGGATTAAACCATTTCCGTTTGAATAACTGTTCCGCCAGACTTTGCTGGTTCATTCTGAGAGCGTCCACTTTAATCTCATTCAGCCTGTTTGTCAGATTTTTTAACAGTTCCTTATCCACTCTGTCTTCCATATATGCAACGACCACATCTGTTCTGGAACTGTCCCCTATGTCCATCATCTGCATAATCAGATGCGGATCTCGAATTCTTCTTCTCATCAAAGCAGTATTAAATACGATTGTTTCCACGAAACCATCTCTTGAGCCTCTAAGAGACTTATCTTTATCCGGTTCTTCCACACTTCTCGCCGGATATGTGCGGCAGTCAATGGCAAGACAGGCAGAGTACCCTTCTATAAAAAAGCAGGACACTCCCGACAACACATTTCTCAATATTTCATCAAACTCGGTCAACACGTCCACTTCCACATAGGGAATAAATTTTTGAGAAAATGTAGTTGCGTCCTCCGGCATATCATATTTGTTTACTCCTAAAAATGATGTCATTAATTTCTGCATTGTATCGTCCTTGGTGAACCCGTCTATAAAATAGAAGGAACTTTTTTTCTCACCAATGACAATGTCTCTTCTAATCAAATCAAAACTTTCATCTACAGGTAAAACCTGATTCATATATTCCACATTCTCAGAAAGTGAAGAACTCACTTTTCTTGTTGTCATTTTTTCTACCATATTTCCCCTCCGTTTTTTCTTCTTAAATTATCATGTCCGAAACATAGTAGAAATATACAAGAAAAGACACGGCATTTCTGCCATGTCTTCTCTATAGAGGATTATCAAAAACTATTTTGTTGTACTTCCAAGTCCACCGTTTCTGACGTTTGTAACATCATCATCGAACGTAATTCCATATTCCACGAAAATCCCCTGCATAAATCCTGTGTCTTTCAGAATTTCTGCCGTCTTCTCTTCGTTGGAATCATTTGTTAATTTCACGAAAATATGTCCTTCATTATCTGAATAGAAATAGTCACTGTCAATAATACCAACCGTATTATTTAACTGCAGGCGGTACTTAAATCCGAGACTGCTTCTTGGGTAACATTTGAGAACCCAGTTTTCTTCCATTTCCACACGAATTCCTGTAGGAATCTTTATTGTTTCTCCCGGTTTTAACACAACTGTAACCGGCGCGTAAAAATCATATCCGGCCGAGCCTGAAGTCGCTCTTTTCGGCAATCTTATTCCGTCATAAATCTCTTTTATTTTACCGTCTTCAATTTTCCCAAATGTATCCGTCCAGCCTTCCTTGAACTGCTCATAACTTACTTTATGAAATTTTGCTATTCTTTTCATCTTCTCTTCCCGCCTTAGTCATGTAATACTACTTTTCCTTTTTTCAATGTTTCCTGCACATCGATTACTCTCTGATTGGAACTTCCCTTCCAATGTAAATTGGCATCTTTTTTATCACATTCAAATTCCCCGTCAACAAGCACATCAATATAGCGCATAAGTTCCATATCTTTTATGCTCTCCCAAACAGAGCCTGTGTAAAGCCAAATTGTTTTATGTGGAAATTTTTCTCGAATTTCTTTTGCCAAATCCGCTATTTCGTAAATATTATTGATATGCAGCGGATCACCACCGCTGAAGGTAACTCCATTGATATAACTTTTGCTTAATTCCGCAAACAATTCTTCTTTTGCAGCGGAATCAAATTCCAGTCCTCCGTTAGCGTCCCATGTAATCGGATTGTGACACTCTTTGCAGCAATGACTGCAGCCTGACACCCACAAAACTACACGCAATCCGTCTCCATTTAGCATATCATCTTTAGTTATATTGTGATACCGCATTTACATACTCTTCCTTTCTGCGATTTCAGCCATTTTAGCGTCATTTAAACGCGTATCTCCTTTTACTCGTGAATAAGAAAGGTATCCATTCATTCTGTCGATTTTAGTAAGGTTTGTACTTCCGCATTTTGGGCATGTATCCATGGAAAGTTCTTCATGTCCACAGTCATCACAGTAAGATAACGACAGGTTTACGCCTTCGTAAAATCCCATTTCCATCGCTCTTCTTACCAGCGCTTTAATCGCCTCTACATTATAATTAATCGGATATTTTACATATTGAATTTTCCCACCGTTACACAAATCCCAAAAACGTGCTTCCAAGTCCTGTTTCTCAATCGGTGTAATGTCTTCCGTTACATGGCAGTGGAAACTGTTGCTTACATATTCGCGGTCAGAAACATTTTCTACAATACCATATTTTTTACGGAACTGCTGTACCTGAACACCACATAAATTTTCTGCCGGTGTTCCGTAAATCGCATATAAGTGTCCGTCTTCTTTCTTAAATTCATTTACACGCTTGTTGATATATTCCAATGTCTTAATTGCAAACTCTCCGTCTTCCACTAAAGATTTCTTATTGTGAAGTTGCTGCAATTCATTAATTGCCGTGATTCCAAAGGAAGCAGTTGCTGATTTTAATAACGGTTTGATTTTATCGTACAACCCCAAATTACCGCCGTAAAATCCGCCTTCGCAGTATGCCAATGGGTTTGTAGATGCTTTCATCTCTCCCAAGTATTCATAAGTACGGATATGGAGTTGACGGATAAGTTCCAAATAATAGTCAAGCACTTCAAAGAAGTCTCTGTTTTCCTGTTTTGCTTTTGCATAAATCATTGGAAGATGAAGACTTACTGCACCGATATTAAATCTTCCCACAAATACAGGTTTATCATTTTCATCAGCCGGATTCATTCCGCCTTTTTCATACCACGGTGATAAAAACGCACGACAGCCCATTGGACTGACAATCTTTCCATATTGTTTATACATGCTTGGAACATATCCTTTTCCTGTCAGGCTTAACCAGTCAGGATACATTGTTTTTCTTGAACACTCAATTCCCGCCTCGAAAACATCTTCCAGTGGTTTTCCCGGACCATGTAGATTTTCATCATATAGGAACACAATTTTAGGGAACAATACCGGTTTTTTATGCCCTTCTTTTCCCTGTCCATTCTTACGCACTTCCAACATTTTAATCGTTGCCAGTTTACCGTAGATACTTGTGTTTGTACCTGAAGTCACCGTAATAAACGGATAGTCGCCACGGCTTGAAGATACTGAGTTGAACTTGTATTCCCAGCCTTGGAATCCCTGTTCCATTTCCTTTTCCAAATCCGCCCATGCCACTTCATGTGCTTTTTCCTCAGAAAGGCCCAAGTTTTTATATTTTTCCAACAATGCCTTATGAGATTTTTCCGCAAACGGTTCTAATATGTCATCGACACTCGGAACAGTGAATCCGCCATATTGCTGGCTCGCAGCACTTAACACGATGTCTCCGATAACATCAAACGCCGTATCCAAAGATTTCGGCTCGTTATACCAGAGATTTCCCATCTCAAATCCGCCTGTCAATACATTTTTCACATCGAACAGGCAGCAGTTCATCGTATCTCTTCTCGCCGACATATCATGAATGTAAATATAACCTTCTCTGATTGCCTGTATCTCCTCAACCGTAAGGAAAAACTTCTTGTACAGTTCTTTATTCAATTCGTTGAAAATCAAACTTCTCTTTGTAGATACAAGCGCACTGTCCGTATTACTGTTTTCCTTGTCCCCAATGTACATAATAGACTGGCTTTTCTTGTAAACTTCATCTAACATCTGCACAAAATCCTGCTTGTAGTTTCTGTAATCCCGATAACTTTTTGCCACTACAGGATTAACCTTCTCTAAAGCACCTTCCACAACATTGTGCATCTGGGCAATACGAATTTCTTCCACACCCATCTTCTGTACTTCTTCCTCAACAAATTTACAAATGAAGTCCAAGTCTTCTTCCGTAAATTTAATTAATGCACGGTACGCTGATTTGTTGACCGCAACAATCACCTTCTGTACATTAAAATCTTCCTTTGTTCCGTCTTTCTTGATTACTTTTATCATGAACTCTCTCCTTTCTTAATTGTCTATATATTCTATATTTAGTATTATCTTTTTTGCATAATCACTATATCTTGTTCGACTGTGCATTATCTATACTACCACTCCAATCCCCTACCGTCAATAAATTCCACAGGAAAATAATGTACAAAAATTCCCTCTTTCTTCTTTCATAATTTTGGTTAAAAAAATAGGCTGCCTGTACTTGACAACCTATTTTCCTTATTATTCAACCGCCGGTCTTCCCATATATACCGCTGCAACTAACGAAACCAACGGTACTGTCAAAATTACACCTAACGAGCCTGATATTCCCTGTATAATTTCTATTCCCATTTCGTAAGAATTCATCATCTGCAAAAACGGCATATCATACGCATAAAAAGTCATAAGCGTACTTAAAGAGCCGCCCGTAAACGCTAAAATCAATGTGTTGGACATTGTTCCCATCATATCTCCGCCAATTTTAATTCCACTTTTAAATAACTGCTGTCTCGTAAGATTTGGGTTGTGAAAATGAAGTTCCTCAATCGTTGTAGATATTGACATCGCCACGTCCATAACCGCTCCCAAAGACGCAATCAAAATTCCCGAAAACAAAAGTCCTCCTATCTGTAATTTACTATTTTGCCCTATATATAGTAATGTTTCAATATCGCTCACATTATGCCCTGTTATATGCCCTAACTTTCCAAATAGGTTTGCAAAAATTCCGGCAATTACAACACCGCCTACCGTTCCGACAATCGCACACAACGTCTTTTTAGAAAATCCTCCTATAAAGTACATTGTGACCAGCGTGGTTAGAATCGTCACCACAACTGCACTGAAAAACGGTGAAAATCCTAAATACATCATAGGTAAATATAAGTACAAAATACAGACAAAAGTAAAAATCAACCCCAAGGCAGATGTAACCCCTTTTCCTCTTCCAATCAAAACAAGTGCAAGAAGAAATACGCCTATCATCGCAAATAGAATTGTTGTGCGATTATAATTGTACACGCTGGCACTAATTTTTCCATTATATTCGCTAATCTGTACAACAACAGCCGTCCCCACTTTACAGTCCGCTCCATAGAGATAACTGTCAATATTGGTCGCCTCTACAACTTCTCCTTTAAATTCCCCGCTTTTTAAACGCACCTTGATTTTCTGCGTTCCCTGTTGACTTCCGTCTTCATTTCGGTTTTCTGAAACAATCTCCACCACTTCCGCTTTTTCAAACTGATTTCCATTTTCTTCAATTAGTTGCTTTTTTTCTATCTTCTGATTGAACACAAATAAAAACAGGAGAAATAACAAAATTGCTCCCCATACACAAAAATGTTTGCATTTTTCTTTTCTGCTTAATTTTCCGAATGCTGCTATACTTTTTTTCACAATCTCCTCCATATGTCAGACAGGACAGATACCTCTGTCCTGTCTACTCTTAATTATTTATTTTTTCTTTTCACCAACACCGCAACTGCCAATGACACAAACCCTGCTGCCCCTAACAGTCCAATTGGTTGAGTATCTCCTGTTTTCACCGTATTTCCCGGTTTTGCAGAAGTACCGTTTCCGGAAGCACCTGTATCCGGCGTGCTGCTTTCCGGGTTATGTGAACCGATAGGTTTTTCTTCCTTGTCTTTCTGATTTGCACTCTGAGCAAATTTTGTTCTTTCATCAGCAAGTTTTGCACTTAACTGTGTCCATTCTGTTTTTGTAATCTTTGTTTCATCTGCCTGAACTTTCAATTCGCCTAAAACTTTTTTGAATGTGTCTACTGTTTCCTGCGCATATTCACCTTTTTTGTTTCCTATCGTTGCATTCGACAGTTCTTTTTCTGCTTCTGCAAACTGATTTACAAGTTCAGTAAACTCTGTAGTTGTCACAATTTCTTCTTTTGCATATGTAAGATTTGCATACGCTTTTGTAATCATCTCCGCTGAGACAGAAACATTTGTATCATTTTCATACAAAGTTTTATCTAACAAAGTAGAATACCCTTTTTTCAGCACTTTGTTATTGGACGTATCCCCGTAACCATTTTGCGCATATGCGTAATAATTTACAGGATCTTCCGCCGTGTTATATTTTCTGACCAATTCGCCTGTTGCTTTGCTGTCATCTCTCGTATCTAATATAGTATCAACATTTTTTAACGCATCCTGCACTCTTACTTTTGAACCGCTTGTCATCACGCTTAAATCCAATTTCTCTGCCGCATCTTTTTCTTCAATGATAGAAGTGGCTCCATTGTTCTTTTGAATTGTCACGTCGTTTGCGTATTTATTTCCTTCATAATCATACGTTTTTAATGTCAATTTATCTGCTGAAACATCAATTGTTGAAAATGTCGGAATCGGTGTGTTGGAACGTTCTGCCAGATAGTATTGTTTTGTCGTATTTAATGTATAAAATTTACTTCCGGTTGCAGAACCTGCAGCAATATATAAAGTTCCCTCAGGATTAACCGCATTGCTTGCACCTTCTCCCACGCCTTCTGTATCGATTACTTTTCCATCTAAAATCTGATAAGTACGGGCATAAGAATGATCATGTCCTGTCAGACAGACGTCCACATCAAACTCGTCCATTAGAGGTGCAAATAAAATTCTTAAATTTGCCCCATCTACATCAGAGTGTGGTGAACCGGAACCGTAAATATCATGGTGGAACATTACAATTTTCCATTTAGCATCTTTATGGCTTTCATCTGCCTGCGCCATAAGTTGACGATGTTCCTCCATATTACGATTATTACTGTTTAACACAATATAAAGTGCATCTCCATAACTATAGTAATAATCTCCGCCCGACTCTGTGCTTCCAAGTTCTGACGCATTTGGGTTGTTATAGTGGTATGAATAATCGTCACCTTTTGACTCATGATTTCCGATTGTCGTTGAAACCGGTACACTTCTCAAAACTTCCGGGTACAAATATCCTGCATATTCCTGTTCTCTAATCGTATAGTTATCATCAGAATAATCAATCTGATCTCCTGCCGATAAGATAAAACTTGCATTTTGAGCAATCCCGCTCTCTCCTAATGCACAATTCAAAGTTTTATTCCATGAGTAAGTATTAACCGCAATGTCTGTATCTTCCTCTGTTCCCTGTCCATTGCTTCCAGACGCTCCAATCTGTGGATCACCCACTAAAACTGCCTGATATTGACTAAACGAATGTGTCTGGTACTTATTTGTACCACTCCAATTTTTTCCGTCTGTGGAACACTGATAGTAGTATGTTGTATTTTCCTGCAAATAATTTTCTACGGATACTTTATTGCTTGACGTATATGTTTTAAATAAGTTATTCTTTTGAATCGACTCCGCTGTTCCTGTAAATGTTTTTGCCTGAGTCATATCCTGATTTGCAGAAATACGAATCTGAGGAACTCCTTTTTCTTCTGAATACCATGCAAAGTTCAAACTTCTCTCATCTTTCCCCGGTGTCAGCACTACTTTTCCCGAATCCATCTCTCCGCTTTCCCGTTGATTCCATTTCGTGTTATACCATGTCTGATAATCCTGTGTCGCTGTTAGTCCACTGTTTAATTTATTTGTTCCATCTCCCTGCCCGTACTCTCCAAATGCCTGTACTTGTGTATTTCCAATCATGGAAACCGTTGTCACTACTGCTAACGATAATAACATTTTCTTTTTTGATTTTTGTTTCATTATTTTTCTCCTTTTTGACTTTTGCTTTCACGTCTTGCAGGTTTCATTATTATCACTTTTTTCTTTGATTTCAATACACTTTACAGAGGCTTAACAATGTTTTACACGGCCTTTTCCTTCTTCAAGCACAACTTTTAAATACCGCTTACATAATTTACTTTTTATTAATATTAATTAAATAATAAATGAAAGGTGTTTATAAAATGGAGATTGACAAAATACCTCAATGGATATTGGCTTTAGAACAGGAAGACGCTACCTTTTTGAAGAACTTTGTTTTGAAGTCAGGTTCCTTAAAAGAAATCGCAAAAATATATGGCGTTACTTATCCTACGGTACGATTACGATTAGATAAGTTAATTCAGAAAATTGAAGTGTCAGACCAAAAGGAAGAAGAACCCTTTACAACATTTGTGAAAGGTCTTGCAGTTGATTCTCGAATAGATTTGGAAACCGCAAAAATTATTATCGAAAAATACAAAAGTGAAAAGGAGAAATGACTATGCCAACTTATTTAATTATTGTTATCATTGCAGTTGTTTTCGCACTTATGGGTGTGCAAACAATCTTGACAAAGCGCAAAAGCCCGTTTTGGGGATTAATCATTCCTGTTCTGATAGTTGCGACAGGAATATATTTCTACTTTTTCAGAAATATTGAAGTGAATTATAAAAATGTAGCAGTATTTGCTGTTCCGCTTGTTTGGTGTTTGATTGAATGTTATCAGGGAAGAAAACGCAGAACACAAGAAATTGAAAAACAAATTCAAAAAATGAAAGCGAAAGATTTATAAACTTTGTATGAAAAAATCGGGAGAGGCACAGTTATTTTGTGCCATCTCCCTTAGCGATTTTATCGTATATCAAAACTCTTTCCATCAACTCAAGTATATTTGAATGGATTGTGCGTATAATTTTTGAAAATTCAATGTCGTCCTTACCGGTAAGATCATTCAAGCCCCAATCCTCTCTATATTTACATGGAATTGCAGGGCAATCTACATTGCAGCCCATTGTAATGACAATATCTACTTGTGGTATATCCGATAATAATTTTGAGTATTGTGTTTTTTCCATATCTATCTGATACATTTCTTTCATCAAACGAACTGCATCTTGATTGATTTGTGGTTTTATTTCTGTTCCGGCAGAATAACTTTCAAAAGCATTCGATGCAAGATATTTTCCAAGTGCTTCCGCAATTTGACTGCGACAAGAATTATGCACACATATAAAAGCCACTTTAAGTTTTCTCATAATAAACTACCGACCTTTCCCCATTTTATTTTTTAGTCAATAGTGCTTTGACTTCCTCTACAGTCAATACTTTTCCATAGGATATAACTTCGCCGTCAAGCACTAATGCCGGTGTAGACATCACTCCATAACCGTCAATTTCTGCAAAATCCGTGATATGGCCAATCTCATAATCTAATTGAAGTTCGGATATTGCTTCTTAGTTTCCTTTTTCTTTCCAAATAATTTCATTTTTTATTCGCTCCTTTTAAATAAATAATGTACTAAAAATATTAAATCCATATCCAACAATGATAATTCCAACCGTACAAATGGCAATAAATAAAGTCAATAGTTTCGGTTTTACCGCTTTTTTCAGCATGATTAAAGACGGTAAACTCAATGTTGTCACTGCCATCATAAATGATAAAACCGTACCTAATTGCGCCCCCTTTGCAAGCAAAGCCTCCGCAACCGGAATTGTTCCGAAAATATCAGCATACATAGGAATACCGACAAGGGTTGCTAAAATAACACCGAATGGATTGTTGCTTCCTAAAATATTTTCAATCCACGTTTCAGGTATCCAGTTATGGATAGTTGCTCCTATGCCTACACCAAGCAGAATGTATGGAAATACCTTTTTGAATGTTCCCACAACCTGCTCTTTGGCATATTGAACTCTATCCTTTTTAGTCAGGGTAGGAGAACTAATATCAACGCTGCTTGCATTTTTGACGAAATCTTCCACATATTTTTCCATGTGTAATTTTTCAATTAAAGTACCGCCAAGTACAGCAATTACCAGACCGACAATTACATAAGCAAAAGCGACCTTAGCACCAAAAATACTCATTAGCAATACAAGACTTCCCAAATCAACCATAGGAGAAGAAATCAAAAATGAAAAAGTTACGCCTAGTGGTAGTCCCGCACTTGTAAACCCTATAAATAAAGGGATAGAAGAACATGAGCAAAATGGTGTAACCGTTCCTAACAATGCGGAAATGATATTTGCTCCGATACCATGAAAACGTCCTAAAATTTTCTTACTTCGTTCCGGCGGAAAGTAACTTTGAATATACGAAATAAAGAAAATCAGTAAACATAGTAGAATTGTGATTTTGATTACATCATACAGAAAGAATTGAATACTTCCACCCAAACGGCTGTTAATGTCTAACCCTAGTAGCGATAGTCCATTCCCGATTAAACCATTCAACCATTTCATACCTAATATTTGGTCTTGGAAAAATAACCATATCGAATTTAATATTTCCAAAAAATCCCTCCTTTAACATATCAACTTTTTTTGATGTGTAAGAGTTTTATAAAAGCCATCTTACGATGACCTTTATTTGCAACAGTTTGATTGATTTTCTGTATTTGATGTCGTTAATTCCAACAATCGTTTTGACGCATATTCACTTCCACTTTTGCTAAGGCTGTAATGCGTCCATTTTCCATCTTGTCTTGCAGTAACAATACCAGAATCACAAAGTATCTTCATGTGATAAGATAAAGCCGATTGTCCTATATTCATATTTTCAATTAGAACACACGCACATTTTTCGCCGCTTTTTAAATACTCTAAAATAGTTAATCTTTTTGTATCACTAAGAGCCTTAAATATTTTAGCGTCTTTTGAAAAATCAGTCATTATCATCACTCCTCACATCAAATATTTTTGATATGTTTATTGTAATTGTAATTAACACTCTTGTCAATATATAAAATTATTATAATCGCCACCAAATTGTCTTATCTCTAAAAAATTCAATAAATCCACATTTTTTCAAAAGTCGTTGTGAAGGAAAATTCTCCATTTCTGTTTCTGCAACAATAGTTTTTACCGCATTTTGTTTTTTCCCCCACGAACAAAATGCCTCAACTGCCTCTGTCATATACCCCAAATGTTCATGGTGATTTCCTAAACCATAGCCGATTTCAACCTCTCCTTTTGCATTTGGAACATCTTTAAAATCAATCATTCCAACCACAATATCGTCTTCTTTTCTGACAATTATCCAAAATGTCAGCCATAAATAATCTTTATAATTTTTCTTCGCTTTCAGGCTTTGATTAAAAAGAATATGTTTAAAAACACCTTCTACTTTTTCCCCTTGATATGAACAGTGCAATTCTCTCTCAAATTTTGAAATATTATTCACTAACATTTCAAGTTGCTCCGGTGTGAGAGCAACTATTTTTAATCGTTTTGTTTTAATCTCCATTATTAAAAGTCCTTTCTCCAATATTAATTCTGATTTATCTCAAAGGACTTACGCAATAAAAACACCCCCTCGTATAAAATACTACCACAAATCGAAACTCCTCAACTATAGTCCGGTTTTACATATCTTTCATAATTAAAATAGTTCCTAAAATATATCCGCAATCCCATTCCTTAAACCTTTCATCACCATAATGAAAGCAAGGGTGTTTGAATACAATCCCTGCTCCAATTCCATTATCAAAAGTTTTTAAATAATCTTCATCGTCAGATAAAATTTTTATAGATTCCGGAATTTTTTTGCCGAATACTTCTTCATCACTATAAATATCCTTTTGATACTTGGGCAACGCCAGTATTTTTCCCCTTATCAGAAAATTAACTGACATTCTATATATTTTTGAAGTCGATATTTCTTCATCTTTCGGTATCTCATAAATGACTTTATCAACCTCTATTTTAGCCAAGTCAATTCCTAAAGAGTTAAAAAACAGTTGTTGTTCTGATGACAGACTTTCGATAAACTCTATATTGGCTGTTTTATCGACGGAATAGTCAACTTCTTCATATAATTGTTTTGTCAAGTCAACATCAGCATCTAATTGCCACGGATTAAAATTAAAAATCATGCCAATCCTCCTCGTAATAAATTCCACGTTTTTATTCACTTTACAAATCGGAAGTTTTTAAATCTGCTACGATTTTTTTACCATTTGTATTTCTCTAAAATGCTTGTCCAAAAAAGGAATACTCCACCTCTTTGTTTTCTTTAAACCTATAAAAAAATACATTTTGCATGTAACCACATTTTCCAAAGTTACGCTGATATATGATTTACTGGCATTATGCTTAAGTCTTAAAATACTCCAAAAATGCCATTGTTGCTTGTTTCTCATAACCTTTCCCTTGAAACCGCTTACCAATCATAAAATTCCATACAACCCCAGTAGTTTGATTTGTCAATTTTTAAAATTCCATCTTTTTACCTCACCTTCTTAGATTTCTTATTGTTTATAAACAACTTCAAATTCTTCACAAACAACTTTCATATCTGAAGTAAATTTTAATCCAGCCTCACTCAAACATTCCGTAAAAAATTTCTCGTGAACTTCTCTCCAAAAATCTAAGGATTTATCTCCCTCTCCTTCTTTGTGAGCGTGTTCTGCTGTTACTGCATAAAATGGAACAATAGTTACTTTTTTAGTTTGAATAATACAAATAGCATTATCCTTAGAGTCCAAAATCACACTATATGCTCCTATTGCAGGCAATGGTTCGTTTTCTAATTCGTATAGAGGATAAGCTGAAGCAGTAGCGGTTTTTTCACCAGTTGCAACTAAATGAACTAACAAATCTGCTTCCACTCCAAAACTCCATTCCTCATAATGACATTCGCCAATGTTATTCTCTGTAACAAATATTTCCCAAAGTTCTTTTCCAGACATAAAATATTCCCTCCAACTTCTAATTTATCTATCTCTTTATTTTCTCTCTAAACTGCAAGTTATCAAATGCTATGTCTTAGCCAATTATCTAAAAATTCAATTTGCTCATTTGTATGAAACCAATGTTCTCCGTTCTCCATTATAGTGAGGGTTGCACCGATTTTATCTGCAAACATGGATACCGTATCATAAGAAGTTAAGTTATCTTTTGTTCCAAATAAAATATTTGTCGGTATCTTCCAATCAATGGGATTTTTCCTCACATAGCAAAGATACTTCCAAGACAATGTTTCCCCGAACTCTGTCGGTATTTCTTTTTTGTCACAAAGTTCAGTTTCTGTTACATTTGCCCATGCCATCATATCTCCAATCAATTTTTCCATATTTACAATTGGAGATATGAACAATGCTTTTTTTATATTTTTATTCTGTAAAGCATTCATTGCAAAAAATGCACCAATGCTATTTGCAATAATAATTACAGAGTCATATTTTCCGCACAAAGTATCGAAAATAACAGGAAACTCCTCTTTCGCCTCCCACGGCGTTTTAGAACTGTAGTCCATACCAAATATATCATATCCGCTACAAATTGATTTGTAATGCTCTGCTTCGTTAGCATTTCCATCTTTTCCATGTATATATAAAATTGCTTTTTTCAAAAATATCACCTCTAAACCTCAATCCGTTTTATCGCTCGGTATATAAACTGGAAGTTATATTATTCTTTGCTGTCCAGCCACATTAAAATCTTCTTACATTTAGGACAGTACCATGCAGGGCTTTCAAGAACAGAGGTTTTTACACTAATAGTTTTTCGGGTAAAAAATCCTTTTAGTCCAACTTTTTTCTTCTCTTCATCAGAAGTAAATTCATACCAATGTCCACCACCCTGTCCAACACCTTCGACAGTTCCTTGTTCCATTTCCATTCCACAATCTAAACATTTCATATACTACTTCCTCCTACGCAACTTCCAATTTATTTATGCTTTCTCATATCTTTTTCTATCGACTTTTCTGCTTGCTTCAGCATTCTGTTTTGATGAGACTTTACTTCTTTTTCTATCCAAATTTGATATTTTTTACAATATTTTCCTAATAACAATAGAAGTACACCAACAGTCATAGAAATTGAAGAAATAGCAGCCCAAATACCGTAAAACAGAGGAATATTGTATTTTTCATAATCTTGTGGTAAAAAACTTACAAAACCTAATATTATAAAAGATATTATACCTAAAAAAATAAATATACGTCCTATCTGATTGTAAAATACAATTCCTTCATTTGTTTTTTGGGGAGGCTTTTTACTTTTTACTAATTTGTTACTCATATCTTTTTTACTCCATACAACTTCCAATTTATCTATCTCTTCATTTTCTCTCTAAACTGGGATTTATAGTGTATCAACATATTGCTTTGCCTGTACTAAATCCATAGAAGTCACTTCTCTTACTTTTTTTACAGCTTCCACTTCTTTAACACTTTTTTTCAGATGTGTTATATATTCTTTTTCTTCATCAGAAATAAAATATGTAGCTAATTGTTGATTTCCGGTTTCTTTACACAATTTATCAATCTGTATTTGCTGTGATTTTACTTGCTTTTGTAATTCATTGATTTTTATATAAAGTAAAATTCCACCAATTATCATTAAAACTATAATTCCATATTCCATAAAGTTTTTCTCCTTTAATTCACGTTTTCCAGTTCTACAAGTTGAAACTTTCTTCTCTATTAGCGGTTATATTTTGTGGTGTTAGAATATAAATAGTACAAGTCAAAATGAGAATTCCTTATAAGAAAAATTATGGTACAATGTAGGTACCGCACTGAAGGAGGATCTCATTGGTGTTAGAATATAAATAGTACAAGTCAAAATGAGAATTCCTTATAAGAAAAATTATGGTACAATGTAGGTACCGCACTGAAGGAGGATCTCATTATGGCAAAGCACTATGACAAACAATTTAAGCTGGATGCAGTCCAGTATTATCATGATCACAAGAACTTAGGACTGCAGGGCTGTGCTACAAACTTAGGAATCAGTCAGCAGACTTTATCACGCTGGCAGAAAGAACTGCGTGAAACAGGTGATATTGAAAGCCGTGGTTCCGGTAACTATGCTTCTGATGAAGCAAAAGAAATCGCACGATTAAAACGAGAATTACGAGATGCACAGGATGCCCTTGAAGTATTAAAAAAAGCAATCAACATTCTGGGAAAATGACGGAAGCCATTTATCTCGAAGTTACGGAGATGGCAGAAACTGCCCATAAGGCAAAACGCCGGGTTTCTGTCTCCGGAATGTTGAAACATCTTGGCGTTTCTCGTTCTGGTTATCATGCGTGGCTAAAACGTGTTCCTTCTAATACAGAAAAAAGACGTGAAGCCGTAAAAGCTAAAATCAAGGATATATATGATGAATCTAAACAGAATTATGGTGCCCCTAAAATTACCAGGGAATTGCGTAAATCAGGAGAAATCATCTCCGAACGTACTGTTGGTAAGTATATGAAGCAAATGGGCATCAAAGCCCAGTGGGTCAAGCCATGGACGATCACAACCAAAGATTCTGACTTCAGCAGCGAATTAAAAAATATCCTTGATGAACAGTTTAATCCAGAACGTCCAAATGCTGTTTGGTGTTCTGATATCACTTATATCTGGACGATAGACGGATTTGTTTATCTGACCAGTATCATGGACTTATATTCCAGAAAAATCATTGCCTGGACACTTTCCAAAACATTGGAGGTATCCTGCGTGATTGAAACAATAAAGAAAGCCAAAGCAAGACGCAATATCGATAAGCCTTTAATTCTGCATTCAGACCGGGGAAGCCAGTATGTATCAAAAGAATACAAACGTGTAACCGCAACCATGCAGTGTAGTTATTCTAAAAAGTCATATCCATGGGATAACGCATGTATTGAATCATTCCATTCCCTGATTAAGAGAGAATGGCTGAATCGGTTTAAGATTCGAGATTATGACCATGCATATCGTTTGATTTTTGAATATTTGGAAGCGTTCTACAATACGAAACGAATTCATAGTCACTGTGATTATATGTCACCAAACGATTATGAAGAGCTGTATCGTAGGCTTCAACAAGACGAATTGCAGTTGGCAGGTTAAGATGAGGAAAACCTCATTTTAACTTGTACTAAATCTTGACATAGGACCATTGCTCCTGCATAAATCAGCAACACCCATCGTTTCCGTCATAACAATCCCCTCTATCTTCCAATTTATCTATTTCTGCCATTCTATCACATTTCCTAGTCTTTAACATTACTTTCTCAAAAATTTTAAGGGCATATTGCACTTACACAACATACCCTCATAACATTATCCCAAAGATAGTTTATATCATACTTTTATACTCCCTTTGTACTCCCAATTTTACGATACTACCCGATATTTGACATCATTTTACGATACTTTGACTTTTCAACAAATCCTTTAAAATCCCGCATTAGAATGGCGTTCCAAGCATATCATACGGAGTCACCTGATAAACATAATAATTCAGCCAATTTGTATACAGATTGTTCGCAGTTGCTCTCCACGTCAAAAGCGGTTTTTTTGTATCGTCATCATTTTCATAATAATTTTCCGGCATACTGATTGGTAAATTCTTCTCTTTATCTCTCTTATACTCCTTATCCAAAGTAATCCTGTCATACTCGGGGTGTCCCATAACAAAAATCTGACGTCCTTCTTGAGCCATAACGAGAAACGCTCCCGCTTTTTCCGATTCTGCCAAGACAGTCAATCGGCTATCCTGTCTAATATTCTCCAGCGGCACATCTGTATGTCTTGAATGTGGCGCTAAAAATACATCATCAAATCCTCTGACCAACGGAATTTTTCTGTTTAACACCTTATGCCAGAATACGCCAAACAATTTTTCCTCCAGAGGTTCTTTATCTATCCCATAATGATAATATATTCCCGCCTGCGCTCCCCAGCACAGGTGAAGCGTGGACGTTACATTTGTTTTTGTCCATTCCATTATCTTTTTCAGTTCTTCCCAGTAATCCACCTCTTCAAACGGCATCTGTTCTACAGGCGCCCCTGTGATAATAAAACCATCAAACTTCTGATGTTTTATTTCCTCAAACGTTTCATAAAATCTGTTCAAATGGCTTGTCGCCGTGTTTTTCGACTGATGACTCACCACATGAACAAATATAACATCTACCTGCAGCGGTGTGTTTGACAGTGAACGAAGCAACTGTAGTTCCGTATCTTCTTTTAGCGGCATCAGATTTAAAATTCCTATACGGATTGGACGAATATCCTGATGAACAGCACGGTGTTCGTCCATAACAAATATGTTTTCTTTTTCTAAAATCTCCTTTGCCGGCAAATCATTTTGTACACGAATCGGCATACTCTTTACTCCTCTTCCTTTTTCTCTTCTATATATTGAATTTCTTCATATTCCTTTGATTCTTTCGGTAATTTCTTTCTCTCCAGTTTCTGTTCAATAAACATACTAACCAAATAGTAGAAAACCGCAAACGTCGGAACTCCCATAATCATTCCGACAAAACCAAACAATCCTCCACCTAAAAGAATAGAGAACACAACCCAAAATGCGCTCAACCCCGTGGAATCCCCCAAAATTTTCGGTCCTAAAATATTTCCATCAAACTGTTGTAAAACGAGAATGAAAATAACAAAATAAATCCCCTTAATAGGCTCAGAAAGCAAAATCAATATTGCACTTGGGATTGCTCCGATGTATGGTCCGAAAAACGGTACTACATTCGTCACTCCTACAATAACGCTGACAAGCAGTGTATATGGTATATCTAAAATACTCAAACCGATAAAACATAAAATTCCGATAATAATTGAATCAATAATTTTCCCAATAACAAAACCGCCAAAAATTTTATGACTTTTTCTTGTTATCTGCAGCATCAGATTTGCCCGCTCTCTCGACAGCAAAGCATATGTAATTTTTTTACACTGTCCTGTAAATTTTTCTTTGCTGTTTAACACATAGACGGACACAATCACGCCTACCGCAATGTCAAACAGTGTCTCCACAACACTAAACACACCTACCGTTACAAACGACATCATTTGATTAATTCGTGTCAGCAAGTCTGTTTTCAGCCACATCTGAAATGCTTCTGCTCCATTTTCCAACACACTTTTTATCGTTCCTGAAAATGCGGTATCATGTATCTTTTCACTCTCTAAAAAGTCTATCGCATTATTTATCTGATGCGGAAGACCCATGATCAAATCTCTTATACTGCGATACAGTTCCGGAATAACCATATTTAAAAGTAAAATCACAACCGCAAATGCCACGAGTAATGAACCTGCGATTCCGATACTTCTCGAAACTTTTCGCAGTTTTTCTCTGTTTTTTGCTTTTTTCTCGAACATTTTTATGACTTGATTTTCAATTATAGTTACAAGTGGATTTAAAAGATATGCAAACACAAGCCCTAATATGATAGGCTGTAAAATTCCTCCTATTTTTCCGAGAAGACCGGCAATATCATCTAATCTTAGAAACGCGAAGTAGCAGACAATACCTGCCAATATAACTAAAAATGAGGTCAATCCCCTCATAAAATATTGTTTAATCTTCATTTGTGTCCTCGGCGTTATGTTCTTCGGTTTATTTTTTTCTTCCATTTATTTTTCCTTCTCCTTTTTTTCTGTTTTTTATTATAACCCTTTAAAATAAAAACCGTCAAGATTTCTCTGCTTGCAGCATATACTAATAAGTGAGATAATATTAAACCAGAGGTGATTTTTTATGATAATTGATATTTTAAAAGATACTATCCTTGATAGTATACATATTCTTCCATTTTTGTTTCTTGCATTCTTTCTTTTGGAAATGTTTTCTCACCACTCCAAAAGAATACATTTTACACTCAATCCTTTTTTAGCAGGGCTTCTCGGCTGCATTCCACAATGTGGTATTCCCGTATTGGCAGTAAATTTATATTCCGGCGGAATGCTTTCACCAGGAACTCTGCTGGCATTGTTAATTTCGTCCACTGATGAATCCTCCTTAATCCTGTTTAAGGAAACACAGGGGCAGGAAATTTTTCTTCCGCTTCTCATCACAAAATTCATTATCAGTGTGATTGCAGGGTACTTTGTTGACTTTTTCTTAAAGGACAAGTTCACACCGCCAGGTCAGTCCGCTGCCTGTGATTGCCACAGTTGTCACCACTCGCACGGTATTTTTCTTGCCTCCCTCAGGCATACTCTTGAACTGTTTATTTACCTGTTCATCTGTTCCTTTGGGCTTGGACTTCTTCTTTATGTAACTGACATAGATACTCTGAGCCGCATGCTGCTTGGAGGATCTGTTTTGCAGCCACTGCTGACTACATTGATAGGCTTAATTCCGAACTGTGCCGCCTCTCTTCTTTTGTGCGAACTCTACCTTGATGGTCTAATCGGTTTTTCTTCTTTGGTTGCCGGCCTTTGCGCAAGTTGCGGTGTAGGACTTCTCGTTCTTCTAAAAACTAAAATGGATAAAAAAGAAATTGGCAAATTAATTGGTTTTCTCTATTTGGCTTCGGCCGTCTCAGGTGTTATCCTTTCAATATTTTTCAAATAAAAAAACGCTTATATCCGTCCTCATCAGACAGATATAAGCATTTTTTATTTTTTACTTACAGGTAAATGTTGCACACTCTGTTCCATCACAGTCACAGGCATTACTTCCCTCTACGCTAATTTTTCCTGCATGGCACTGGCATTTTTCATTGTACATACAATCTGTCGCCTTACAGTCAATTTCGCTTCTGTCTGAAGCCGTATTACCTGAAACATCACTGTAACTATTACTGTAACCGTTTCCTTTTCTTTCCTGAAAACTGTCACAACAGGTTTCCTCTGCATTTTTAGCAGAACTTCCACCTACCTCAATCGCATCTAAATCGCATAAAAACTGTTTGTTATGCACACAAGTCTGCACTGTACATTTTAATTCCGGCATTGTGCTACCTCCTTTTTATCTCTGTTCAGAGATAGTATTGCCGGACAGTTTCTATTTATTCTCTTCTACTTCGATTTTACGAATTTCTTTTGTACGAATTTCTTTACAAATATCAGCGATAAATGTATCTAATGATTTTTGTCCTTCATCTCCCAAAAATCTGCTTCGCACAGACACAACTTTTTCCTCTTCCTCTTTTGCTCCCACAACAAGCATATATGGAACTTTGTCCAAACGTGTCTCACGAATCTTGTAACCGATTTTTTCCGCGCGGTCATCTACTGTACACTTGATACCGTTTGCGCGAAGTTCTCCCAATACCTGATGTGCGTAATCATGATATTTTTCAGAAATAGGAAGCACACGAACCTGTTCAGGGCAAAGCCATGTCGGGAATAAGCCGGCATATTTTTCAATCAGCCATGCTAATGTTCTTTCATAGCAGCCCATCGCTGTACGATGAATAATATAAGGACGTTTCTTTTCACCGTCTTTATCTACAAATGACATATCAAATCTTTCTGCCAAGAACATATCTAACTGAATTGTAATCATTGTATCTTCTTTGCCGTATACATTTTTTGCCTGAATGTCTAACTTCGGTCCATAGAATGCAGCTTCGCCTGTTTCCTCTGTATAGTCAATTTCAAGGTGATTTAACATCTTACGCATGATGTCTTCTACCTCGTCCCACATCTCTCTTGTTCCGAGATATTTGTCCATGTTGTCAGGATCTGCAAGAGATAAACGATATGTTACGTCTTCTTCCACACCAAGTGTTGTCAGACAATATTTTGCCAAGTCAACACAGCCTCTGAATTCATCTTCCACCTGTTCCGGTGTGATAACAAGATGTCCCTCTGAAATTGTAAACTGTCTTACACGAGTCAGACCGTGCATTTCTCCTGAATCTTCATTTCTAAACAAAGTAGATGTTTCACCATAACGGCATGGAAGATCTCTGTAACTCTTCTGGCTTTGTTTGTATACATAATACTGGAAAGGACAAGTCATCGGACGAAGGGCAAATACTTCTTCTCCTTCTTTGTCCTCATCACCAAGAACAAACATACCTTCTTTATAGTGTCCCCAATGATCCGAAATCACATACAAATCTTTCTTTGCCATAAGAGGAGTTTTTGTTCTCACATATCCGCGCTTTTCTTCCTCATCTTCTACCCATCGCTGCATTGTCTGAATAATAGCCGCTCCTTTTGGCATTAATAAAGGAAGTCCCTGACCGATAACATCAACAGTTGTAAACAATCCCATTTCACGGCCCAATTTATTATGGTCACGTTTTTTAATTTCTTCCAAATGTTCCATGTGTGCTTTTAATTCATCTTTTTTCGCATATGCAGTACCATAAACACGAGTAAGCATTTTATTTTTCTCATCGCCTCTCCAGTAAGCACCTGACGAAGAAATCAATTTGAATGCTTTTACTCCTTTTGTACTCATTAAATGCGGACCTGCACATAAATCTACAAATTCACCCTGCTTATAAAATGAAATAACCGCATCTTCCGGTAAATCGTTAATCAGTTCCACTTTATATGGTTCACCCTTTTCTTCCATATAAGCAATTGCTTCTGCTCTCGGAAGTTCAAAGCGTTCAATTTTCGCGCCTTCTTTAATGATTTTTTTCATTTCTTTTTCGATTGTTGCCAAATCTTCATTAGAAAATGGCGCATGTTCAAAATCATAGTAATATCCTGTATCGATTGATGGTCCTATAGCAAGTTTTGCCTCCGGATATAATCTTTTTACTGCTTCCGCAAGTACATGTGAAGCTGTGTGGCGAAGCGCCGCCAGCCCTTCTTTGTCATTTGCTGTCAAAATATTTAAAGAACAGTCTTCTTCCACCATTGTTCTTAAATCAACAACTTCCCCATTAATTTCTCCTGCACAGGCTGCTCTTGCAAGCCCTTCGCTAATATCTAATGCAATTTCATATACTGATTTGCTCTCTGCGTATTCTTTTACTGAGCCGTCTTTTAATGTAATCTTCATTATTTTTCTCCTTCTTCCTCTTCTTTATTATTATTTTGTGAATCTTCTAATCCTTTTGCAAACATATTGTGGAATTCGATTAAATCTTTTTTCAATGAAATCGGTTTCCCCATTTTTGTCAAAAAGCAGTGTTTTGTAACACCTTTACAGTGAATCATTCCTGTTCGGTCATTATGAATTTCATACGCTACCGTCAATTTGATTCCATTATATTCTTTAATTCTCGTTGTAATTGTAACCGTATCTCCAAAACGAACCATGCGGAGATATGTCGCTTCCACCTCTAAAACAGGGCTTAAAATACCTTCTTTTTCCATTTCATCGTATCCCATTCCCAGTTGTTCCATAAAATCCGTTCTCGCTTCTTCAAACCAGCGAATATAGTTTGAATGGTGAACAATTCCCATCTGGTCTGTTTCATAATACTGTACTTTGTGCTTATATGCTTTCATCTTACCTTTCCTGCTCCTTATTCTGTAATTCTTTCCCTGTCAGGATATTCTCCTGACCAACCGGTTTGCGGCATTGTTTCCAGTCTATACATATCTTCCTTTGATAATGCGAAAGAAAACACATTCTGATTTTCTTTCATTCTTTCCAAACTTGAAGATTTAGGCAACGGAATAATCCCATTCTGCACTAAATATCGCAAACATATACGTGCGGGAGTAACACCATATTTCTTGGCAAGTTCCACAATTAGTTCATCTTGAAGCACCCTCCCCCGTCCGATAGGACTCCACGCCTGAAGAATCATTCCTTTTTCTTTGCAATACTGTACTGCTGCCGTTTGGGAATATCCCGGGTGTATTTCTAACTGATTCATCATCGGTTGGATTTGGCATTTCTGCAAAAGCGGTTCAATGTGCTGCGGCAAAAAATTACTTAATCCAATAGTTCTTATTTTCCCTTCCAGATAAAGTTCTTCCATTGCTCTCCATGTTTCTCTATCCAGTTCTTTCCAATCTTCTGCTTCCGGATACGGTTTGGGCCAGTGAATTAAATATCCGTCTAAATATTCCATCTGAAGACGTTCCAAAGATTGCTTAAAAGCTCTTTTTGTATTTTCATATCCCATTTCCGTTTTCCACACTTTTGATACAACAAAAAACTCTTCTCTCGGAATTCCACTTTGTTTTATCGCTTCTCCTAAAACTCTTTCCGTATCATAGAATGAAGCCGTATCAAAATATCTGTATCCCGCTTCTATGGCTAATTGAATCGTTTTTACATTATCTTCCTGTGCTGCTTTATATGTTCCAAAAGCAATGCAGGGAATACGAACACCATTTGACAATGTATAAAAATCATGAATATTTTTCATTTTTTACCTCCTTTACTAATTGTTCTTCCCATATACATACTAACAAAAAAGTCCCTTGCAATGAATCACTTCACTGCAAGGGACGAGTATACTTCACTCGCGGTTCCACCCTAATTGTACTGACAATGTCAGAACCACTCCTAATGATGATAACGGAATCACCGGACAGTTTTGCTGTCACTCAGAGGTAGTTTTCAAATGTTTCCGAAATAAGAAGCTTCCAGCCTGCGACTTCTCTCTCTGTATCCTTTCACATTCTACTCTTCTCGTCAACGTATTATCATATATTACTTATTATAGCATCATCACTTTATTTGTCAATCAGTAAAGTTTCTATCTTTGTCTTCACTAAGTCAAAAGCAACATCATTCATTCCACTATTGATAACAATATCTGCCATTGCTTTCGTTGGCTCTACATAAATATAGTGCATCGGTTTTACTGTTGTCAGATACTGCTCTGCAATATCTTCCACATAACGCCCTCTCTCCCGAACGTCACGAATAACCCTTCGTAAAATGCGCTCATCTGCATCTGCTTCCACAAAAATTTTAATATCGAGCAAATCTCTCAGTTTTTTATTCTCCAAAACCAAAATGCCTTCCACAAGAATAATTTTTGTCGGTCTTAAAGTCACCTTTTCTTTTGCCCTATTGTGCTTGGAATAATCGTATGTCGGACCTTCGATCGTTTTTCCGCTTTTCAGTGCCTTTAAATGTTTTATCAAAAGTTCTGTGTCCAGCGCTTCAGGGTGGTCATAATTTGTTTTTTTCCTTACCTCAAACGGAACCCCATCATTACATTTATAATAATTATCGTGATAAATTACAGTCAACTGATTTTTAAATGCGGCTTTCAATCTGTTGGTAAATGTTGATTTTCCTGAACCTGATCCCCCTGCAATTCCTATAATTACTGTTTTCATCTATTAGTTAAATCCTTTCCAAAATTAAATTCTCTCCATTATATCATCTATCTGTGGAAAAGCACAAGATATACAACTGCAAAAAATTCTCTGACTAAATAATTCAAAAACAACACCGGGTCTGACCCCGCCGGAATACCGTTCACATCTTTGTATCCAACTCTCTTTGCAAGTTTTATCCCACGGTATACATGAAAATTATTTGTGACAATTCCCACTTTCTCTTTCGTATCTGTTATATATTGTAAGCTATATTTCAGGTTTTCTTCCGTGGAATGTGATTTTTCTTCCATTATAATTCTTTTCCCGTCAATTCCCTTATCCAGTAAATAATTTTTCATTGCAAATGCTTCCGTAACATCTTCCCCTTTTCCCTGTCCTCCGGAGACAATGACTTTCGTATTCTCGTGGCCAAGCAGATATTCGGCCCCCTTATCCAGTCTTTTCCGTAAAGAACCTGTAACCCTTTTACCTTTCACACATGCCCCTAAAATAATAATGGTGAAAAAAGTCATCAACTGAAGATGGAATCATTCCGCTTAAAATAAGAATTTCCACAGCAAGAAATACCAGAAACGCAACCGTAAACCCTATTTGAAATGGAAGATACAGCCATTTCGCCATTCTTTCCACGCCAAATCCAACGACAAACTGTAAAACGCCAAAAAACGCCCAAAATCTTGCAAATGTCGCTTTCCAATTATGTGTATGTATGACAATCAGAAGATAATAGAGTATACTTAAAATTCCCATGCTGTAAAAAGCCCTCGACATATAAATCACCTCCCAAAACAGTAAAAGGGTGTCAGAATTACCTTCCTTCACCCTTTATTGATTAATTATTTACCACAACATTTTTTATATTTTTTACCACTTCCGCAAGGACATGGATCATTTCTTCCGATTTTCTTCTCTTTGCGGATTGTTCCTGACTGTTTCTGTTCTCTATACAGTTCTTTCTTTCTCTCCGCTGTGAAAATCTTATCCCACTGCGGAAGTTCATATAACCAGTCTGCCTTAGCATCTACCATGTTTTTATATAATTTCTCTTTATCAAATGCAAGACTTACAACTGTGTCTTCTTCCATCTCTTCAATTGGGTTTGGTTCTTTCAAACTGTCATTAATCCCATCAAGAAATCCTGTCATTGTAAATACTTCGATTTCATATTTCTCAGCCAGTTCTTTCACTGTTCCTTTTACTTCTTCATCAGGATTCTCTAATAATTTTTCATAAATTTCTTTTTCAATCTGGAAATATGTTCCCCAAAATTTCTGTAATGCTGCTTTATCCATTTCTTTTGAATAAGCGCTCTCTCTCCATTGTTCTAATAAACTCATTTCTATGTTCTCCTTTTATTCTTCGTTTTAATATGTCCATTATATACCATCTGCGTATGTTTTTCAAAAACTTTTGCAAATTTTCTTATTTCTTTGTTATAATAAACAAAAATAGCACTTTTAAAGTGTGAATTTTACCCATAACCAAATTCATAATAAAGGACGGATAAGAAGATGAAGAAAACAAAACGTATTTTAGCCATCATCGGAGTAATTCTCCTCGTTGCACTTTACGGAAGCACTCTCCTGTTTGCTTTTATTGACACGAGCAAATCTTTAGGACTTTTCAAAGCCTCCGTGGCTTTAACAATTTTAATTCCTGTTCTTTTGTATGCCTACTCACTGATCTACAAACTTGCGAAAAAACAGGACAATGATAAAGAAAATTAATTTCTTACATATAAAGTTCTGCAAGCACTAAAGCAGAACTTTTTTCTTTTATTGAAATTTTGTAGGGAGACAAATGCCGTTCTTCCTGCTCTTTAATCTTTTTTCTTTTATATAAATACTCTTCGATAGAGATAATTTCCTGATTTTTTCTATTCTCTTCCTGCTGCATATGATTACCTCCTTTTCTATCTATATAGTATATGCAAAGACTGTGACAAATATATGTATTATTTCTAAACCTTTTCTTCCTATTTCTTAAAATTTCCTTGACATTCTCATACAGATGTATCACACTGAACATAATTTGACACTTCAGAAAGGATTAAAAATAATGCAGCAATTAACAATACCGGAAGGCTACTCCTCCCCTCTATCTATCCGTGAGACAGAAGTTGCCATTAAAGAGATAAAAGATTACTTTGAGCGGGCATTGGCTAAATCACTTCATTTAACCCGTGTTTCCGCACCACTGTTCGTAAAACCCGAAAGCGGATTGAACGATAATTTAAACGGTGTTGAGCGCCCTGTTTCTTTCGGAATTAAGGAGCAAAACGACAACACCGTAGAAATCGTACACTCCCTCGCCAAATGGAAGCGTTATGCCTTAAAACGTTACGGTTTTCATTCAGGAGAAGGATTATATACGGATATGACAGCCATTCGCAGAGATGAAGATACGGACAATATACACTCTCTGTATGTAGACCAGTGGGACTGGGAAAAAGTAATTTCCAGAGAAGAGCGCAACACCGCAACGTTGGAACATAATGTACGTCATGTGTATAGTGCATTAAAAGAAACTGAACAACATATTTCCAGACGATACAATTATATTGATACTATTTTGCCTGATGAAATCTTTTTCATCACCTCTCAGGAATTGGAAAATATGTATCCTGACTGTACTTCTAAAGAGAGAGAGTACCGCATTGCAAAAGCAAAGGGGGCAGTATTTATCTCTCAGATAGGAAAAATATTGTCTTCGGGAGAAAAACACGATGGCCGTGCTCCCGATTATGACGATTGGGAACTGAATGGAGATATTATCGTCTACTACCCCGTACTTGATATCGCCTTAGAACTTTCTTCCATGGGGGTTCGCGTGGACGAATACTCTTTAAAACGCCAACTCAAACTTGCAGACTGTGAAGACCGCGCTGAACTGACTTTCCAAAAATCTCTGTTAAACGGAGAACTTCCTTACACTGTCGGCGGAGGCATAGGACAGTCACGAATCTGTATGTTTTATTTGAGAAAGGCGCACATTGGAGAAGTGCAGTCTTCTATCTGGCCTGAACATATTTCAAAAAAGGCAGAAGAATTCAACATTCAACTGCTATAACAAAAATGACACTTCATTTTCTTTGTGAAGTGTCATTTTTCATCTTATTTATTTCTATAAATAATTTCATCTCTTCCCGGTCCGTTAGAAACCATTGTAATCGGATATCCCAATTTTTCTTCGATAAACTCAATGTATTTTCTGCAGTTCTCAGGAAGGTCTGCATATTTCTTAATACCTCTGATATCTGATTTCCAGCCCGGAAGTGTTTCTAATACCGGTTTTGCTTTCTCCAAGAGATGTGTTGTCGGGAAATCCGTTGTAATCTTTCCGTCAATCTCATAAGCGACGCAAACCGGAATTTCATCTAAATATCCAAGTACGTCTAATACGGTAAACGCCACATCAGTCGTCCCCTGCATTCTGCAGCCGTACTTCGACGCTACTACGTCAAACCAGCCCATACGTCTCGGACGCCCTGTTGTTGCACCAAATTCGCCGCCGTCACCACCTCTTTTTCTCAACTCATCTGCTTCTTCTCCAAAAATCTCGCTTACAAATGCTCCCGCGCCAACCGCACTTGAGTATGCCTTACAAACCGTAATAATCTGTTTAATCTCATATGGAGGGATACCTGCTCCGATTGCTCCATATGCCGCCAATGTCGATGACGATGTTACCATTGGATAAATACCGTGGTCTGTATCTTTCAGCGAACCGAGTTGTCCTTCTAAAAGGATTTCTTTTCCTTCCCGAATTGCATTGTGTAAAAACAGAGATACATCACAAACATACGGCTCAACCATTTTCTTATACTCCTGCAATTCCGCATATAAATCTTCCGGTTTTAATAACGGTTTGTGATATAAATGTTCCAACAACACATTTTTCTGTTCGCATACGCGGACAACTTTTTCTTTTAGCAGTTCATCATCAAATAACTCACTTACCTGAAATCCGATTTTTGCAAATTTATCTGAATAAAATGGAGCGATACCTGATTTCGTAGAACCGAATGATTTTCCACCTAATCTTTCTTCTTCATATTGGTCAAACAAAATATGATATGACATAACAATCTGCGCTCTGTCAGACACAAGAATTTTAGGCATCGGAACACCCTTGTCAATTACAGACTGAATCTCTTTAAATAACACCGGAATATTCAATGCTACTCCGTTTCCGATAATGCTTGTTGTATGTTCATAGAATACTCCTGAAGGCAATGTGTGTAATGCAAATTTTCCATACTCGTTAATAATTGTATGTCCCGCATTTGCTCCGCCTTGAAAGCGTACGATAATATCTGCTTTCTCTCCAAGCATATCGGTGATTTTGCCTTTACCTTCATCTCCCCAGTTAGCGCCTACTACTGCTTTAACCATTCTATATCCTCCTATAATTCTCAATACATATAAGTTTGCTTTTTTACCTCACGATTATACTCTCTTTTATTGATAAACACAACAAAAAATTTTTAAATATAGAATTCTCATTACATCGGTGTCCCTACTTCTATCAAATTTCCGTCCAAATCATAAAATCGCATCACTCTCTGTCCCCAACTGTGTGTCATAAGCCTGTTCACATATTTAATCGAAGGATATAATTCATCTAATTTCTGAGCAAATGTTTCTATGTCCCGCTCTTCAAAATACAGTTCGCAGGAATTACTCTCCGAAATAATATCTTTTTTTACAAAATCTTTCCAGATTTTCGCATCTTGAAGCACAAGCCCTTCAGTTAAAATCATATTTCCTTCATTATCAAGTATCGTATCAAGACCAAACAAATCATGATAAAATTTCTTGGACTTCTCAATATCTTTTACAACAATCAATACATTTTTTAATCGCATATGTTTTCCCTCCAAATCACAACAAGCCCAATCAAAAGTTTCTATTCACCTTTGATTGGACTTTATTTTACATTAACGGTGCAATCAGTCTCAACACCCTTCCGGTTACCGTTTCAACTATACCCCGCATACGCAAATCCGTAATCGTAACTCTCTGACATTTTTTTAAAGTATCCTGAAAATCTTTTTCAATATCTCTGACTACCTGATTATTATAAATAAATGTACCACATTCAAAATGCAGGTAAAGACTGCGATAATCCAAATTAATTGTACCTACAGTTGCCGTATCGTCATCAGAAACAAATACTTTTGCATGCACGAACCCCGGTGTATACTCGTAAATCTGTACTCCTGCGTTAATTAACTCCTCATAGTATGTTTTTGCCAACACAAACGCATACCATTTATCAGGAATATGCGGCATAATAATGATTACCTCTATTCCACATTTTGCCGCATAAGTTAAATTGGTTACCATCTCATTATCCAAAATCAAATACGGAGTCATGATGTGTACATATTTTTTTGCATGATTCAATATATGAAAATATACCTGTTCTCCAATGTTTTCATTGTCATACGGACTGTCTCCATACGGAAGAACATACCCCAGTTCTCTTCTGAATTCTTTCGACTTCGGTGTCAGATATTTTTCAAAATTTTCTTTCTCTTTTTCAGTTACATTCCACATCTGCAAAAACATCATGGTGAAGTTCTGTACCGCTTCTCCCTGCAGCATGACCGCCGTATCTTTCCAATGTCCAAAACGTTCTTTTTCATTAATATACTCATCTGCCAGATTAATTCCGCCGGTAAAGGCAGCCTGTCCGTCAATTACGCATATTTTTCTATGATCTCTATTATTCTGATGAGTAGATAGAACCGGTTTTATCGGACTGAACATTTTACATCGGATTCCCATTTCCTCAAGTTTTTTCGGATACTGATAAGGAAGAAGAACTATGCTGCACATTCCGTCATACATAAAACGGACTTCTACCCCCTCGTCTACTTTTCTCTTCAAAATTTCCAAGATGGAATCCCACATAATGCCTTCTTCGACAATAAAATATTCCATAAAAATAAAGTGTTTTGCGGATTCCAACTGACGTTTTAGTTCCTCAAATTTTTCTTCTCCCACCCTGAAATAAGTCACTTTTGTATTTCTATGCACAGGAAAACCTACCTGCTTTGAAAGATAATGTGCAAGATTTGCGTTTGCAGGTTTTGAAATTCTTAAATCTTCTATAATTTTATCATTCTGAAACATATATGGTTTCGTCTTCTCACCAAGTTCAAACAATCTCTTTCCTATATACCTTGTCCCCGGCTGAATCTGCATGAAAATGTAAAAAACCGTACCAACAATGGGAATAAAGGTTACAAATAGAATCCATGACATTTTAAAAGCCGGATTCTCTTTTCTGTTAATAATATAAATAATAACAATCATACTTAAAACGATAAAACTTACATATACAGAAAAAGCATATTTTTCAATACTGGTAATGGTTGCTATCATTAATCCGATTTGAAAAAGCAGTAATGCCGCAACTAACGCTGTTCTACTAAATATAATTTTAAAAATTCCACTTTTGGCTTTCTTCGCCTTCATCTTTATCACTTCTCTTTCCTCTCTATAGCAGATATTCTAACATACTTGTATTTTATTCTCAATAAGCCTTTTCTTTTTACATAAAATGGATTACAATAGTAATACTATATTAATGGTAATGAAAGGAGTATACTGATATGGCAAACAAATGGGGAAAAAGACTTTTAGGACTTGTTGCTGTCGGTGCTGCTGTCGGCGGAGTTGTTGCTTACTTAAACAAAAAAAGCGGTTGCTGCAACAGTGAAGATGAATTCTCAGATGATTTTGAAAATGAAGATTTTGATTTAGATGAAGACTTAAAGGAGGCTGCTTCCAGAGAGTATGTATCTTTAACTCCTGATACTTCATCTGAAACAGAGTCTGCTGATGAAGAAGCACAGCCGGAAGAAACGTCCGTTTCTGACGAAGAGACAGTTGAAGTATCTTCTGATAATGAAGTTTCATTTGACGAAACAGAAAAATCGGATAACGAGTAATATAAGTAAGGGAAACTTGATTAACATTATCAAATTTCCCTTTTTTCATTAAATCATTTCATTCCATGCCTCAATTAACTTTCGTACGCCTTCCCTAATCTCTTCCTCCGGCATATTGGCATACCCTAACAAAATAGTCGGATTTAGTTTTTTTTCTTTACACACGTCATATGCAGATAATCCATACACTTTAATATTTACTTTCTCTGCCCGTTCTATCAGTTCATTTTCAGATATATCGGCAGGAAACGTAAGCAACAAATGTACTCCCGCATTTTCTCCTGACATTTTACATTTTTTAAGTAATGGTTTCAAACTGCCAATCATTATGTCATGCCTGTTTTTATATACCCCTCTCATTTTATTCAAATGGCGCTCATAATACCCTTCCCCTATAAACCGCTGGATAATCTGCTGATCCACTCTGGAAACTGTCGAGTTGAGAAAACGCCCTTTTTCCTGATATACTTTCAAAAGTGGTTTGGGCAGCACGAGGTAACTTACACGAATCGCAGGCGCAATGGATTTTGAAAAAGTCCCAATGTAAATGACTTTCTCACTTCTGTCATAGCCCTGCAGTGCAGGAATCGGTTTCCCTTTATAGCGGAATTCACTGTCGTAATCGTCCTCAATAATATATCTTCCCTCTTTTTCCGCTGCCCACCGAAGCAACTCCATTCGGCGCTGAATGGGCATAACAATTCCTAACGGATATTGATGGGAAGGCATAACATAAGCAATATCTGCCTGTATTTCCCTTAATTTATCTACACGCATTCCTTTTGTGTCCATCTCTACCGTGGCAGTTTCGTAAGACAACTGTTGAAACAACCGATACGCCTGACGATATGTAGGATTTTCAAAGGCAATTTTATAATTTCCTTCCAAAATTGTCTGAAGAAGCATCAACAGATAATCATTTCCTGCCCCGACAATAATTTGTTCCGGCTCACAATTCACTCCCCTTGACTGATACAGGTATTGGCAAATCGTATTTCTCAATTCATATTCCCCCTGCGAATCCCCTGCTTTAAATAATTCTGCTTTGTCATCTGCCAGCACGTCCTTTGCCAGTTTTCTCCATATGCGATAGGGGAAACTATTTAAGTCAATTCCGTTCGGAGTAAAATCATATGCATACTCTATTTTCTTTTTTTCCTCTTTAATCGGATCTGCTTCTCTTAACTGTTTCCACTGGTATAAATCATCTATTTTTGTCACAAAAAATCCTCTATACGCCTGCGCCTCCACATATCCTTCCGCCAGCAACTGTTCATAAGCCAATTCTATCGTGCTTCTGCTGACGTCCAAATATTTTGCCAATGCCCGTGTGGACGGCAATTTATCTCCATATTTTATCTTTCCCGACTGAATATCATTTTTAATATAGATATAGATTTGCTCATACAGCGGAAGTTGAG
Organism: Lachnospiraceae bacterium; assembly: GCA_902381685.1. Lineage (GTDB taxonomy): Bacteria > Bacillota > Clostridia > Lachnospirales > Lachnospiraceae > Faecalimonas. Next base: position 1,343,009 of record LR698958.1, read on the forward strand.
ATTTTGTTTCCAATCGAATTGTAAGTTCATTCATTTTTCCACTCCAACGCCTGTTGTTCCATATTTTTTACAAACGCATCTTTTCCGTCACAGTATCCGTCAATATCAAATGTAAATTCTGCGGCCAGTTTTCGTTTTAACAAACCGTATTCTTCTGCTTTCTTCGGATTTTCACGCAAATAATCACGAACTGCAAGATGACGTTGTATCTCGTTTTGATTACTTTCCTCAAAAATATGAATATGGTGTGTTCGGTTATCGCCGCCTTTCATATAAAAACACCTTCCGGAAATTCCAAACTCTCCTTTACACTCATAACCTATCTGCTCAAATTCCTTATTATGCTCATCGACCGAACTAATATCTTTGACAACAGGCATAATATCAATAATTGGTTTTGCCCAAAGATTTTTTACCGAAGTTGAACCAATATGATAAATATCTATAATATTCTCTCCCAATATTTTTCTGATCTTTTCCGCTTCCTCAGTAAACATTTCTTCCCACTCCGGCCGATATGCAACAACTTCTATTTTTCGTGCCACCTTCTGTCACTCCCTTCTAATGGTATAAAATAAGAGCGGAATTTTCCGCTCTTATCATTTTATTTTGGTAATTTGAATGAACTCTTTAACGATACAATTCTATTAAAGACAAGTGCGTCCGGTTTTGAATCTTTCGCATCAACACAGAAATATCCCTGTCTCACAAACTGGAAACTGTCATATGCTTTTACACCATCAAAACTTGGTTCTAAATAACAGTCTTTCAAAATTGTAAGTGAGTTTGGATTTAAGTTCAATGAACCGTCCTCCTTATTGTATACACCTTTTTCTTCATCTACGATATTTTCGTATAAACGCACCTCTGCTTTTGTCGCATATGGAGCAGGTACCCAGTGAATTGTGCCTTTTACTTTACGTCCTGTAAATCCTGTTCCACATTTTGTCTCAGGATCGTAAGTACAGTGAATTTCCACTACTTTTCCATTCTCATCTTTTACAAAACTTTCACACTTCACAAAATAGGCATGCATTAAGCGCACTTCATTTCCCTGGAACAGTCTGAAATATTTCTTCGGTGGTTCTTCCATGAAATCTTCACGGTCAATATAAAGTTCACGGCAAAACGGAACTTTTCTAAATCCAAGTTCTTCGTTTTCCAAGTTATTTGCCACGTCTAAATATTCAACCTGCCCTTCCGGATAATTGTCAATAATCAGTTTAATCGGATCTAATACCGCCATCATTCGTGGTCTTTTCATCTTCAAATCTTCACGAATGCAGTATTCAAGCATGGCATAATCTACAGAACTGTTGCTCTTAGACACACCGCACAAATCCACAAACATTTTGATGGATTCCGGTGTAAATCCTCTTCTTCTTAAAGCAGCAATGGAAACGAGTCTTGGATCGTCCCAGCCGTCAACAATGCCGTCTTCAACCAATTTCTTAATATAACGTTTTCCTGTCACCACATTTGTTAAATATAATTTTGCAAATTCAATCTGTCTTGGAGCCGGATTAAATTCACACTCTCTCACTACCCAGTCATAGAGAGGTCTATGGTCTTCAAATTCCAGTGTACAGATAGAATGTGTAATCTTCTCAATCGCATCTTCAATAGGGTGAGCGAAATCATACATCGGATAAATGCACCATTTGTCCCCTGTATTGTGATGTGTCATATGAGCCACACGGTAGATAATCGGATCACGCATATTGATATTAGGAGATGCCATATCAATTTTAGCGCGAAGTACTCTCTCACCGTCCTCAAATTCTCCGTTCTTCATCGCCTCAAATAATTCAAGGTTTTCTTCTACGGTTCTGTCTCTGTACGGACTGTTTTTCCCAGGTTCTGTAAGTGTTCCTCTGTACTCACGGATCTCTTCTGGAGTTAAATCACATACATATGCTTTACCTTTTTTTATTAATTTAACCGCACATTCATACATTGCATCAAAATAGTCTGATGCAAAAAATAAGTTATCTTTCCAGTCTGCACCGAGCCACTTAATATCTTCTTTAATTGATTCTACAAATTCCACTTTTTCTTTTGTCGGGTTCGTGTCATCAAAACGCATATGGAATGTTCCGTTATATTTCTGCGCCAATCCATAGTTTAATAAAATGGATTTTGCGTGGCCGATATGAAGATATCCGTTCGGTTCAGGCGGAAATCTTGTGCATACTGTATCGTACACACCTTCTCTTAAATCTTTATCAATTTCCTGTTCAATAAAGTTTTTTGAAACTACTTCGTTTTCCATGTTATCCTCCAGTTTACATATATTTCCTTGTGTTTACACAAAATATCATCAGTATCTTTATATATTACCACAAATCATAATGACAAACAACTTTTTTCCTTTTTATTCTGCCTGATGTTTTGCAAACAGTTTCTTTGCCACAGGGCATAAAGGCGTTCCGGACAAAATAAAAATATTTCTGTTCAAAAATTTTTCACAATTTCATCATTTTTTTATCACAAATATTCAGTATAGTATTACTTGTAAAGTTAATAAAACTTTTTTCATTAACTTTTCTTTTTCATAACCAGGCCGGTCTTTGACCGGCTTTCCTCATTTATATATCAAAATTAAAGGAATTTTTATTATATGACAATAAAAAACATCGGTCTTCTTATTTACTAAGAATCCGATGTTTTTTCTTTTAAGCTGTTGGCGGGACTTGAACCCGTGACCTCCGCCTTACCAAGGCGACGCGCTACCGACTGTGCCACAACAGCATGTATATTTATATGCAACGTAATTAATATACAATATATCCATGCTGTTTGTCAATTCATTTTTATCCCCTAGTCTTTTGTCCAACAATTTTTTCTGTTTTTCCTTTTATTCTCTGTAATGCGTTATCAATGGATTTCGGTGTCTTATCCAAAACTTTCGCTATTTTCTGATAGTCCATACCGAACAGATGTAAATATAACACTTTATTTTCAAACTCACTGAGATTTTTCTTTAATTCCACCTCAATCATCTGCAAATATTCTTTATTTAAAAACAATGCCTCCGGATTGGTTTCTTTTACCGCCTGAATCGTATCTATTAGCGGCTGCTCATCTTTTTCATCATAAATAGAGACATATGAATTTAACGGAATATGTTTCTGCCTTTTTGACGCTTCGATTGCCGTGTACATCTGTCTTGAAATACACAATTCTGCAAAATGATAAAAAGAAGTTTCCTGCTCTTCATCGTAATCCCGTATCGCTTTGAACAGACCTATCATTCCTTCCTGAATCAAATCGTCATTATCTCCTCCAAGCAAAAACATCGCTTTTGCCTTTTCTTTGACAAGATTTTTGTACTTATTGATGATATACTCTGTAATTTCTTTTTCTCCATTTCGCAGGCAGCGGAGCAACTCTTCATCTGCCATCATATTGTATCTGCACATATGCACCTCCGGTTTTCACACCGTTGTTAATTTAATCTCTGTCTTACAATCTCATATGCCAACACTCCCGCTGCTACAGAAGCATTCAAAGAGTCAATGTCACCTTTCATCGGAATGGACGCAACAAAGTCACATTCTTCCTTTACAAGACGCCCTACACCTGTCCCTTCATTTCCGATAACCAGACCTATCGGACCTGTCAGGTTCAGGCGGTACATTGTCTCTCCGCCCATGTCCGCACAGACAAACCAAAGTCCTTTCTCTTTCAACTCTTCCATTGTTTTTACCAGATTTGTCACCTTAGCAACCGGTGTATAGTTCAGCGCTCCCGCTGAAGTTTTGGCAACTGTTGCCGTCAACCCTACTGCGCGGCGTTTTGGAATAATAACACCATGAGCCCCCGCAAGATTGGCTGTACGGATAATCGCTCCAAGATTATGCGGATCTTCAATGTTATCCAAAATAAAGATAAAAGGATCTTCCCCCTTTTCTTTTGCCAGTGCAAGTATATCTTCTACTTCCGCATATTCATATGCTGCTGCATGCGCAACAACTCCCTGATGTTTTCCCGTTTCAGATAACTGATCCAGCCTTTCTTTTGTTACAAACTGTAAAATCGTATCATGTTTTTTTGCTTCCCTTACAATTGTGCGGACCGGACCGTCCTGACAACCGTCCAAAACAAACACTTTATCAATCGTTTTTCCTGAACGAAACGCCTCAATTACCGCATTTCTTCCCTCTATTATTAAACTTTCCTCAGCCATTTTTCTCTCCTATACTTCTTCTTTTTCCAGACTGTCTAATCCTATCTTCACTAAATCCAGCATTCTTTTCCACTTTTCCTGCAGATACAGATAGCCTATTAACGCTTCAAATCCCGTCGCTCTTCTGTAATCCGTAATCGACTGATTTTTGGCAGGGGAAACGGATTTCGCATTTCTCCCACGCTTGTAGACTGCCCTCTCCTCATCTGTCAGTTCTTCCTGCATCGCTCTCATCATCATAGACTGGGCTGACGCCTGTACAAGACTGCTCGTCTCTTTGTGAAGTTTCTGTACCTGTTTGTTTCCTCTGTTAATTACCAAACTTTTAATAATCAGATCATAAATGCTGTCACCGATATACGCCAATGTAAGAGGAGAATATTCTCTTATATCCACCTCCTGCATTGAAAACACTTCTTTCATATACTCATTAAAGTTTGTCTCTACGCTTTTTTCCATTTTACACCTTCACGGGTATCCTCTAAAATAATACCCTTTTTCAATAACTCATCTCGGATTTCATCTGCTCTTTGGAAATTTCTCTCTTTTCTCGCAGCCTGACGTTCTTCAATCAACGCTTCAATATCTTCTGCGAGCATCTCCTCTTCTTTTTCCACAATCAATCCCAACACATCTGATAATTTTACAATTAAATCATATAATGTCTGCAAATATTCTTTTGATGACTGTGCCGATGTTGTTGTATTTGCAAATTTTACTAAGTCAAAAATCGATGCGATGGCGTCTGCCGTATTAAAGTCATCTTCCATAGCCTCTTCATATGCTCTCACAAAATTTTCTGTCTCTTTTACCTGCTCTCTTTCTTCTGCCGTCATATTTTCCTCAGAGACAACACCTAGTAAATGTTTGAGATTTGCTACCGCCGTCAAAATACGTTCCAAACCGTTAGCAGATGATTCCATTAAAGCAGCGCTGAAGTTTAACGGACTTCTGTAGTGAGCGCTTAACATGAAGAATCGCAGTACCTGTAAATCATATTTTTCTCCGATTTCTCTTACTGTGCGGAAATTTCCAAGCGATTTTGACATTTTGTGATTATCAATATTTAAAAAGGCATTGTGTAACCAATATTTAGCAAACTCTTTTCCATTTGCCGCCTCACTCTGCGCTATCTCATTTTCATGGTGTGGGAAAACTAAATCTTCTCCTCCCGCATGGATATCTATCTGCTCACCCAAATATTTTTTAGACATAACGGAGCATTCAATATGCCAGCCCGGACGTCCGTCACACCACGGAGATTCCCATGCAGGCTCTCCCTCTTTTTTCGGTTTCCAAAGAACAAAGTCTAAAGAATCTTCTTTCTCATCTTCTCCCGTCACCAAAAGAGAACGTCCTCCCGACTGCAAATCATCTAAGTTTTTGTGAGAAAGTTTACCGTACTCTTCAAATTTTCTTGTGCGGAAATAAACGGTTCCGTTTTTCTCATAGGCATATCCCTTGTCAATCAAATCCGAAATCATTTCAATCATTCCGCAAATTTCTTCTGTCGCAAGCGGGTGTTTTGTCGCCGGTTTTACGTTCATTCCTTCCATGTCTTTCTTGCATTCTGCAATATAACGCTGAGAAATTTCGTTTGCCGAAACGCCTTCCTCAATAGCTTTTTTAATGATCTTATCGTCCACATCTGTAAAGTTGGATACAAAATTCACTTCATATCCTTTGTACTCAAAATATCTTCTCACCGTATCAAATACAATCATTGGTCTCGCATTTCCGATGTGTATCAGATTGTATACCGTCGGTCCGCAAACATACATTTTTACTTTGCCTTCCTCCAACGGTACAAACTCTTCTTTTCTTCTTGTCAATGTATTATATACCTTCATTTTTCTCCTCCTGATGTTTATGTTGTCTGCATCGCATATCTTTTTCCATTTCTTTCAGTTCCTGCTGCAACTGAATATTCCTGTTCTGTAGTTCCCTGATATCATTCAATACCGGATCCGGTAAATGAATCTGGTCTAAATCTGCCCGTGGTATCTTCTGATCTCCCATTCGGACAATACGCCCCGGAACTCCCACCACAGTACAGTTCGGCGGAACTTCCTCCAGAACAACGGACCCTGCTCCGATTTTTGCGTTTTCACCTATGGTAAACGAGCCTAAAATTTTCGCTCCCGCAGAAACCATGACATTATCCTTAAGCGTCGGGTGTCTTTTCCCTTTCTCTTTTCCTGTTCCTCCAAGTGTTACTCCCTGATATAGTGTCACATTATTGCCAATAACAGTTGTCTCTCCAATAATCACTCCACTTCCATGGTCAATAAAGAGTCCCTTGCCGATAGTTGCTCCCGGGTGAATTTCGATTCCCGTTTTTCTCGCTGCCCTCTGAGAAATCCAACGCGCTAAAAAATAATGTTTCTTCAAATACAGTTTATGTGCCATTCGATACCTTATCATCACCTTAAAACTTGGATATAAAAGTATCTCCATATTGCTTTTTATCGCAGGGTCACGTTCCTTAATGACTTGCAACTCTTCTTTTATATAAGTAATCAGACGCATTATGTCACAACCCTTCTATTTTCATTTAGCGGAAAAGCAAATACATACCATAATTAAAAAAACTTCATCTCACTAAGAGACGAAGTTATATCCGCGATTCCACTCTCATAAAGGGGTAACCCCTTCACTCTAAACACGTAACGTGTGCGACCGTACACGGCTACTTCACTGTTCACCGTATCTGCTCCCGAATGCACTTCGCATTTCTTTCACTTGGATTTGCTTTCAGCCGATGACAATTCCTCTCTGATAGTTTCTGAAATGTTACTCTCTTCGTTCTTTGCATTTACAATATATATTATAGTGTATGCAAAAATCCCCTGTTTGTCAACCGCAAATGCTTACGCATTTTCCAAATAAGCGGTCAGCAGTTCTACTGCATACTCCAAATCTTTTCTGTCTGCCACTTCCGCAGGGCTGTGCATATAGCGCAAAGGTATGGAAACTAACACAACCGGCACTCCTTTCCCCACCATGTGAATCTCGTCTGCGTCCGTACAACTTCTCCCGCCGCTTACTTCCACCTGATATGGAATTCCTCTTTCATTTGCCAGTTCCATAAGTTTTTGGTTAATTCCCCTGTCGCAAATCGGATTGATACAGAGTACGGGGCCTTTCCCCAGTTCTACTTCGCCCCATTCCGCTTCTCGCATTCCGTCATAGTCGCTTGTGTATGTCACGTCCACCACAATGGCTTCTGTCGGATTCACTCTGTTTGCCACCCAGCCTGCTCCATGTTTGCTTGTCTCTTCTCCAACCGTTCCCGCTCCGATGATGGTTGCCTTATGGTGTTTTTCTTTCATTCTTTTCATTGTTTCCATAACAACATAGACACCGGCTTTATCGTCCAGTCCTCTTGCCGATATGCGTTCATTCATTAATTGACGTATATTCGCATCAAAAACAACAGAATTACCTAACTGTACCTGCGACAATGCCTCTTCTTTCGTTGATGCCCCTATATCAATCAATATATCCGATACGGAAAATTCACTGTTTTTCAACATTTTAGAAGTAACAACCACACTTCCGTACACCACACCATTGTCCGTATTGATTTGCACTCCATGTCCCGCATACAATTTTGCCGAAAATCCTCCCGAATTTGTCACCTTCAAAAATCCGTCACCTGTCGCTCCCGTAACTAAAAGTCCGATTTCATCTATGTGGGAAGTCATTAAAATTCTTTTCTCCCCTAAACCTTCTAAAGTATATACGCTGTCACCGATACTGTCCGTTTCCACTTCATAGAAATTCCCCATATGTTCTTTTAACACCTTTTGAACGGCAAATTCATCTCCCGAAACAGACGGCACTTCCAATAACATTTTTAACAAATCCTCACGCATTCTTTTTCCTCCTCCCTAATTACACAACTTCATTCAGATACACTTTTGTGAGCGGAATGATTTTTGACAATTCCTCTTTGACCTGTAAAGGAACGTTAAGTTTTTCCATATCTGCCATGCCAAACAATATGCCTGTCAAATCTCCCGCATCTATGCAGACACAGTCTTTTGTTTCATTCGTTTTCTTCGCTCGTATCTTCTCCTTGCCTTCTAACAGAAAACAACCCGCACTCGCATTTGTCAGCGTATCCCAAATTTTTAATTTCAAATGGATTTCTTCTTTTATTCTCATGCAGGAAAACATTTTCTCAACATCTAAAATTTTTGCCATAATCATCGGTTTTTCCATATCTCCATACCCTAAAACTTTTGTTTGTTTTTTGTCACAGAGATATTCTGAAACATATGACAAAATTTCTTCGCCTTTTTCCAAAAACAGCGGTTCCCTAATCTCAAGTTCTTCTCCTTCCGCATAAGGAAAAAGCCCTGTCAGTCTTCGATTTTCTCTTAAAATCAGTATTCCACCCTGCTCACTTTTTTGTTCTTTTAAAAGCGCCTCGTAATAATATCTACTTCTCTCCGCATAAACTTCATACTCACTTTCTAAAATACCGTTTGCAAACAGTGCCATTTCTTCACACTCTTCCTCAGTTGCATGAGAAAGCGTCCATTGTTCCTTTTTCTCCCCTGATTTTTCAGCTGTTCCCTGTCGTTGTTTATAAATATAGCGAAATCCGTGCGGATAATAAATCTGTTCCGCCGCAGGCATTAAAAAGGTAAACGGTTCTCCATTTTCCTTCATATCCGCAAGCGCTTTTTTTAACAGGCTTCTCATAATTCCCTGCTGTCTGTATTTTTCCTCCGTTGCTACCGCAACAATGTAATGTGTCATAAAACTCCGTCCGTCGATCTTCATCGAATACGGATTCAAATGAAGCATTGCACAAATATGCTCCTCATCTTCCATTACATATATTTCATTTTCCACCGTCTTCACTGTGTAATAATAATCTAAAAACGCAGGCGTATCCTCATCAAAAATTTTTTCCCACAATTCTCTTGTCTTTATATGTTCTTCTTTTCGTAACTTGCGAAGTTCCATTATTTATCCCTTCTGCAGCCACCGCAGCCTGCACATCCGCTTTCGTTGCCCGCCACCTTATAACTGTAGTTTGTCATATTCTCCAGCGCACAAATTGCCTGTGAGGAAATTCCTTCTCCGGTTCCCGTAAATCCGAGACCTTCTTCCGTTGTCGCTTTCACGTTAATCTGGTCTTCCTCTATCTGTAAAGCAGATGCAATGTTTTTTCTCATCTGCCCGATATATGGCTTCATTTTCGGCTTTTGCGCAATAATTGTGGCATCAATATTTTCAATCACATATAGATGCTCTTCCAATAATCTCCCCACATGTTCCAAGAGAATAATACTTGAAATCCCTTTGTATTTTTCGTCCGTATCCGGAAAATGTGTACCGATGTCACCAAGGCCTGCCGCTCCTAAAAGTGCGTCCATAATCGCATGAAGAAGAACATCTGCATCAGAATGTCCCAAAAGTCCTTTTTCATAAGGTATATTCACCCCACCTAAAATCAGTTCTCTTTCTTCCACAAGACGATGTACGTCATAACCCATTCCAACTCTCATAGTTTTCCCTCCATTTTTATTTCTAACAAGTATCGTTTTATATTAACGCTCATTTTATCACATTTTCTCCATTTTGCCTAGACAAAGCAAAACTTGTTCACTTTCGTTTTCTGTATATATTTTGCTCTTTTTCACACAATATAACAGTAAATCTATAACAAAGAAAGGAAATGGAAATGAAAGAAGATAAGAAAAACAAAATGATTATTGATTCCTACGATTATTTGGGAAATTCCGCATCGAGCAATGACTGTACCGGATTAATTCCGTCCGCACCGGTTTCAAATAGCCAGGTGCAATCTTATGAAGATGTCTATCATTTTACTCCGCCCGAAGTTCCCATAAAGAAATGCCCTAAAGATGAGTAAGCAAAAAAGATTGTGCGACTGCACAATCTTTTCAATAGCGGGAACTGGATTCGAACCAGCGACACTACGGGTATGAACCGTATGCTCTAGCCAACTGAGCTATCCCGCCATATTCTGTTATTTTAAAGTTATATGGGACCAACAGGGCTCGAACCTGTGACCCCCTGCTTGTAAGGCAGGTGCTCTCCCAGCTGAGCTATGATCCCATATAGTAGCGGGAACTGGATTCGAACCAGCGACACTACGGGTATGAACCGTATGCTCTAGCCAACTGAGCTATCCCGCCGCATTTAAGTCTTTGCAACTCAAACCTGCTCCGCTATTATACTATTACTTTCGACAAATTGTCAACACTTTTTTTAACTTTTTTTACTTTTGATAGGATTTACCGAAACAAAGTCAATAAATCGAATTGTTTCGGCAAATTCCTTTCTTCATTTTATACCCGTTTTACACAACACCCTGTGCCGCCATGGCATCAACTACTTTTTCAAATCCGGCAATATTTGCACCTACAACGTAGTTGCCTTTTACTCCGTATTTTTCTGCGGCTGCTGCCATGTTATGACAGATGTTAACCATAATACCTTTTAGTTTTCCGTCTACTTCTTCAAAACTCCAACTTAATCTCTCACTGTTCTGTGACATTTCCAATGCAGATGTGGCAACGCCTCCCGCATTTGCCGCTTTACCCGGAGCAAACAATACACCGTTGTTCTGGAAATATTCTGTTGCTTCCAACGTAGTAGGCATATTCGCACCTTCCGCAACTGCAATAACACCGTTTGCAACCAATGCTTTCGCATCATCTAAATCTAACTCATTCTGTGTTGCACATGGAAGTGCAATGTCAACTTTCACTGACCATACGCCTTTTCCTTCATGGTATTCTGCGTTTGGTCTGTATTTTGTATATTCTGTTAATCTTTCACGTTTTACTTCTTTAATCTCTTTTAATGCTTCTAAATCAATTCCATCGGCATCGTAAACCCAGCCTGTAGAATCACTTACCGTCACAACTTTAGCGCCTAACTGCTGTGCTTTTTCTGCAGCGTAAATCGCCACGTTGCCTGCACCTGAAATAGAAACCGTCTTTCCGGCAAGTTCAATTCCATTTAATTTAAGCATTTCTTCCGTCAAATATAAAAGTCCATATCCCGTTGCTTCTCTTCTTGCCAAAGAACCGCCGTAACTTAATCCTTTACCTGTAAGTACACCTTCATATACTCCGCGGATACGTTTATACTGTCCGAATAAATAACCGATTTCTCTCGCTCCCGTTCCAATGTCTCCTGCCGGAACGTCTGTATCAGCCCCAATATATTTGCATAATTCAGTCATAAAACTTTGGCAGAATGCCATAATCTCTCTGTCTGATTTTCCTTTAGGATCAAAGTCACTTCCACCTTTGCCGCCGCCGATTGGAAGTCCTGTCAATGAATTCTTAAATACCTGTTCAAATCCTAAGAATTTAATAATTCCTAAATTTACTGAAGGGTGTAAACGTAATCCTCCCTTATAAGGACCGATTGCACTGTTAAACTGAACGCGGTATCCTGTGTTTACATGAACCTGACCATTGTCATCTACCCACGGTATGCGGAACTTGAACTGTCTTTCCGGCTCTACCATTCTCTCCAACAAAGCGTCTCTTCTGTACCGTTCTTCATTTGCCTCCACAACAACACGCAAAGATTCCAACACTTCTTTTACTGCCTGATGAAATTCCGGTTCTGCCGGGTTTTTCCTCACTACTAATTCAATTACCTCATCTACATATGACATAACTTCTACCTCCTAATTCAAAATCAGCCGTGCAGAATGTGTTCTGTACGGCTTTGGTGCTTTCAACACTTTATTAGTATAATGTATTATCTTGTGAAATTCAAGAACTTTTTATTCGTAAAATCTTTATATAATCTTTATACTGTAGTATTTTTCTTTATACTCTTTTAATTATCAAACCCTTATTATTTATATAGTTTGACTATTTTTAGCAAAAGAGGTATTTTATTATGTCAACCATACATAAGATTCAAAATTATTTTCTTCATCTTTCGCCGATGAAGATTCTTTTATGTGGGTATTGTACCATTATTTTTATCGGTTCCTGTCTGTTGAGCCTGCCTATCGCCGTACGGCAGCCACAGGACGCCGATTTTTTTACCGGATTTTTCACCGCGACTTCCGCCGCCTGTGTAACAGGATTAATCAGGGTAGATACATATACACACTGGTCCTTCTTTGGACAGGCGGTTATTCTCGGCTTGATTCAGGTCGGGGGAATAGGATTTATGACACTTTGTATTTCCATTATGACTATTACGAAAAGAAAAATCGGTCTTGTTTCCCGCTCCCTTATGCAGAACTCTGTATCCGCCCCTCAAATTGGCGGAATTGTAAAGATGACACGTTTCATTATAATAGGAACGTTCCTCATCGAAAGCATCGGTGCTGTTTTACTTTCCTTTCACTTTTGTCCCATGTTCGGACTGAAGAAAGGCATCTGGTACTCTATATTCCACAGCATCTCAGCTTTCTGCAATGCGGGATTTGATTTAATGGGAACCGTACAGCCATTCTCTTCTCTCACAGGGGAACTTGGCAACTGGTATGTAAATATCATTATCATGCTTCTTATTATAATCGGCGGACTTGGATTTTTTGTTTGGCATGATATTGTTACGGCAAAATGGCATTTTCATAAAATGCATCTGCACTCAAAACTTGTATTATCGGTAAGCGCCTTCTTAATTATCGGTGGAACTTTGCTTCTTTTTGTTTGCGAACAGGGTACTCCGATGTTTGAGAACCTTTCTCTGTCTGAGCAGCTTGCTGCCTCCAGTTTTCAGTCGGTGAGCGCCAGAACAGCGGGATTTAATACTGTTAATTTAACGGAACTTACTCAGGCAGGCAGATTTATTATGATTCTTCTCATGCTTGTAGGTGGTTCTCCGGGTTCAACTGCCGGCGGAATTAAGACAACTACATTTGCGGTGCTGTTTCTTTCTGTTATTACTACATTCCGCAACCGTAAATCGACGGAAGTATTCGGCAGACGTCTGGAAGACTTCATTACAAGAAAAGCAACCTGTGTATTTATTTTATACATCACACTTTCCTTCTCCATCGGAATGTTTATCTCCCGCACAGAAGGAATTAACTTAATCGATTCCCTTTTTGAGACTGTATCTGCCATTGCTACGGCAGGTCTGACAACGGGAATCACACCCGGTTTAAGTACTCTTTCCCACAGTTTACTCGCCTTTTTAATGATATTTGGAAGAGTCGGTTCATTGACAATGCTTTTGGCATTCTCATTTACAAAAAAACAAGCGCCTTCAACTTCACCGTTGGAGAAAATTCAAATTGGATAATGGAGTGAAAATATTATGAAATCTATTTTAGTTATCGGACTTGGGCGTTTTGGTCGCCACATGACAAAAAAATTTATTGAGGAAGGAAATTCTGTCCTCGCCATTGAAAAAAACGAAGAGCGTGCAGATAACGCCATTGATATTTTAAATGACATTCAGATTGCTGACGCCACAAATGAATCTTTCATCAAGTCTTTGGGCGTAAACAATTTTGACTTGTGTGTTGTTGCCATCGGTGATAACTTCCAAAGCGCTTTGGAAATCACAGTTCTTTTAAAAGACTTCGGGGCAAAATATATTCTCGCCCGCGCCTGCCGTGACGTACACCGCAAATTATTGCTTAGAAACGGGGCTGACCACGTTGTCTACGCTGAACGTGAGATGGCTGAGCGTCTCGCCGTAAAATACGGCTCAAAAAATATCTTCGACTATATCGAATTAACATCGGACACGGCTATATGTGAAATCGCCGTTCCGCCAAGTTGGGTGGGAAAAAGTATTGTGGAGAAAGCAATCCGTAACCGATACAATGTCAGCATTCTGGCAACAAAAAAAGAGGGAGAAATATCCCCTCTTCCTCACCCGGATCATATTTTCGAGAAAAATGAAACATTAATCATTATGGGACAAAAAAAAGTAATTCATTCATTTACTTACTAATCGGGTACACGAATCATTCTGTATCCGATCCCCACATGAGTCTGTATGTACTGTGGATTTTGTGGGTTTTCTTCAATCTTCTTTCGAAGCGCTGCCATGAAAACCCGCAGAGAAGCCACATCACTCTCCCACGAATTTCCCCATATCTCTCTTGTCAAATAGGTATGTGTCAATACCTTACCAACATTCTTTGATAATAAAACGAGCAACTTATATTCAATCGGTGTCAGATGCAGTTCCCTCTCTTTCAGATAGGCACACCCCGCCACATAGTTGATACGCAATTCCCCATTAATAAATTCTGCCTCCTCGGGATTCGCATATATCATACATCTCTCTCTTCTCAATACAACACGTATTCTTGCCAGTATCTCATCTATCGAAAAAGGCTTCGTCAGATAATCGTCTGCTCCCAAATCAAGCGCCTGAATCTTATCCTTATCTTCACTTCTTGAACTGATAACGATAATCGGCACATTGGACCACGAGCGCACTTTCTGTATCACTTTAATACCGTCCATATCAGGTAGCCCCAAGTCAAGCAGCAATACGTCCGGCTTCTGCGATGCTACTTCCAAAATTCCCTGCATTCCATTCGATACAGCATGATAACGATATTCCTGAGTCTCCAATGTTGTCGTGATTAAACTGCGAATAGCCTTATCATCGTCTACAACCAATATCAATGGTTTATTCATCTTACTCTTCTCCTCTTGCCTGCCATTTCATATATCGCCATTATAACACAACATTTGATTTCGGCAACCTTTAATTACGCAAAAACGGGGAGTTTATATCTCCCCGTTTTCATTGAGTTTATTTAAAATATTTTACACCTGATTCAAATATCTTCATATCCTGCTCGCCGTAGATGTTGATTGCAACTCCGTCTCCACGTCTTTCGGAATGAGCCATCTTACCAAGCACACGACCGTCAGGACTTGTAATACCTTCGATTGCTCTGTATGAACCGTTTGGATTCCATTCTTCGTTCATTGTAATATTTCCGTCTAAATCACAGTACTGTGTTGCTACCTGTCCATTTGCAAACAATTCATTTAACACTTCTTCAGATGCTACGAAGCGACCTTCTCCGTGTGATGCAGGGTTTGTATAAACTCCTCCAAGTTCCGCTCCCTGTAACCATGGTGATTTGTTTGTTACCACTTTTGTGTAAACCATTTTTGAAATATGGCGTCCGATAGTGTTATATGTCAATGTCGGTGAACCTTCTGTCTGTCCGCAAATCTTTCCGTAAGGAACCAATCCTAATTTAATCAATGTCTGGAATCCGTTACAGATACCAAGTACAAGACCATCTCTTTCATTGATTAATTTCTCTACTGCTTCTTTTAATTTTGCATTTTGGAATGCAGTTGCAAAGAATTTAGCAGAACCGTCCGGTTCATCTCCCGCACTAAATCCACCCGGGAACATAATCATCTGTGACTGTGCAATGATTTTTTCAAATTCAGCAACTGAATCACGAATATCTGAAGCATCTAAGTTACGGAAAATCTTTGTGACAACTTTTGCTCCTGCACGTTCAAATGCTTTTGCACTATCGTACTCACAGTTTGTTCCAGGAAATACAGGAATAAATACTGTAGGCTGTGCAACTTTATTTTTGCATACATAAATATTTGAAGTTTTATATAACTCGTTTTCAATTACAGCGTCTTCTGTTGCCGGCTTTACAAAATAAGAAGTTGGTCCATCTTCTTGATTTTCTCCTGATACAGAAGGGAATACTTTTTCAAGTGGCGCTTTCCATGTTGACACTGCTTCGTCTAAGCCGATTGCCATATCGCCGTATGTGATTGCTCCTTTATCTGTCACTTCACCGATAACTGTGTGAGCAATTGTAAGGTTATCCACTTCATTTGCAGGAACTTCCGCAATAATATCTCCGAAGTAGCAGGCAAATAAATCTTCTTTTTCTACAGTTGTGCTGATTTCCACACCCATACCGTTACCGAATGCCATTTTACTTACGGCAGCTGCAATACCGTGACGGTCCAATGTGTAAGCAGATACAATCTTTCCGCCCTGTACGTCATCTCTGAATTTACCGTACTGGTTCATAACACTTTCATATACAGGTAAATCGTACCGATCTGTATCAATGTGAAGCCATACTAATTTGTTTCCTGCTGCTTTTAATTCCGGTGTAATAATATCTTTCTGTTCTGCAACATCTACTGCGAAAGATACTAATGTAGGTGGAACGTCGATATCCTGGAATGTTCCTGACATACTGTCTTTTCCACCAATAGATGCAAGTCCAAGACCTAACTGAACGCTGTAAGCGCCTAATAACGCTGCAAATGGCTGGCTCCATCTGCTTGGATCTTCTGTCATACGACGGAAGTATTCCTGGAATGTCAAATGGATTTTTCTATAATCTCCACCGCTAGCAACAATTTTTGCTACGGACTCAAGCACTGCATAGACAGCTCCGTGATATGGACTCCAACTTGATAAATACGGGTCAAATCCATAACTCATCATCGTTACCGTGTCGCATTTTCCTGTTAATACAGGTAATTTAGCAACCATTGCCTGTGTTTCCGTCATCTGATACTTACCGCCGTGTGGCATAAATACAGAGCCTGCTCCGATTGAACCGTCAAACATTTCCACAAGACCTTTCTGTGAGCATACGTTTAAGTCCTGTAATGTATTTAACCATTTCTCTTTTACGTCGTTGACTTCCGGACGAACAAGAATACTGTCCGCTCTGTTTGGCACGTCCACTTTAACTGTTGTTTCCTGATGTGCTCCATTTGTGTCAAGGAAGGCTCTTGAAATATTTACGATTTCTTTTCCTCTCCAGTTCAATACAAGTCTAGGGCTTTCTGTTACAACAGCAACTTCGACTGCCTCAAGGTTTTCTTCTTTTGCATATCCTAAAAATGCCTCTACATCTTTTGGATCTACAACAACTGCCATACGTTCCTGTGATTCAGAAATGGCAATTTCTGTTCCGTCAAGTCCTGCATATTTTTTAGGAACTTTGTCTAAATCAACTTTTAATCCTGCCGCAAGTTCTCCGATTGCTACAGAAACTCCACCGGCACCAAAGTCATTACATTTCTTAATTAGTTTACTTACTTCTTCTCTTCTGAATAAACGCTGGATTTTACGTTCTGTAGGTGGATTTCCTTTCTGTACTTCCGCTCCGCATGTTTCAATAGATTCTTCCGTATGTACTTTAGATGAACCTGTTGCTCCGCCACAGCCGTCACGTCCTGTACGTCCGCCTAATAAAATGATAATATCTCCCGGATCAGATGTTTCTCTGATAACCGCTCTTCTTGGCGCCGCACCGAGAACCGCACCGATTTCCATACGTTTTGCCACATAATCAGGGTGATAAATTTCTTTTACCGCACCTGTTGCAAGCCCAATCTGGTTACCATAAGAACTGTAGCCGTGTGCTGCACCTGTTACAAGTTTCTTCTGAGGAAGTTTTCCTTTCATTGTCTCTTTTACGGAAACAGTAGGGTCTGCCGCACCTGTTACACGCATCGCCTGATAAACATAAGTACGTCCTGAAAGCGGGTCACGGATCGCTCCGCCAAGACAAGTTGCCGCACCGCCGAACGGTTCAATCTCCGTAGGGTGGTTGTGTGTTTCGTTTTTAAAGTTTACAAGCCATTCTTCTTCCACTCCGTCCACGGCAACAGGAACAACAATACTGCATGCATTGATTTCTTCTGACTCTTCCTGATCGTTTAGTTTACCTTCACGTTTTAATTTACGCATTGCCATAAGCGCCAAATCCATAAGGCATACAAACTTATCTTCACGTCCTCTAAAGATTTCGCTGTGGTCTGCCAAATATTGTTTATACGAATCTACGATTGGTTCTTTGTAATCCCCTTCACCAAATGTCACTTCTTTTAATTCTGTTGAGAATGTTGTATGACGGCAGTGGTCAGACCAGTATGTATCCAACACGCGAATTTCTGTCATAGACGGGTCACGGTCTTCTTCACCTTTAAAATATCCCTGAATATGAAGAAAATCTTTAAATGTCATGGCAAGTCCTAAAGAATCATATAATTCTTTTAGTTCTGCCTCTTCCATATCTTTAAAACCGTCAAAAACCTTTACATCTTCCGGCTCTTCAAATACAGTCACAAGTGTTTCCGGTTTTTCCGCATCTGCTTCTCTTGAATCTACCGGATTGATACAATGTGTTTTTACTGCCTCAAATTCCTCATCTGAAATGTTTCCTTCTATTACATAAGTAGTAGCGGTTTTGATTACCGGCTGTTCATCTTCTTTAATAAACTGTACACACTGAACCGCCGAATCTGCACGCTGGTCAAACTGCCCCGGTAAATATTCTACTGAAAATACACAACTTCCTTCTGCCACATCAAATGTTTCATGATATAACACATCTACAGGAGGCTCTGCAAACACTCCGTTACATGCTCTCTCAAATGTTTCCTCAGAAAGATTTTCAATATCATAACGGTTTAACACTCTTACATTTGTAATTGTTTTAATACCTAAATAGTTTTCCACTTCCTGACGTAACTCTTTTGCCTGTACTGCAAATTCTGGTTTTTTCTCTACATATACGCGTTTTACACTACTCATAATTTCCTCCATTTTAATAAGTACATTTACTGCTAGTTGCATTTTAACACATTTTATTTCATTAAAGAAATTAATATATCTTAATTAATTAATAAGTCTTGCTTATTTGATATTTTCTTTTCCCTGTGCCAGACAAACAGACTGATGATAAAACAACCTATCACTGCTGTCGCCGCGAAAATTCCTATCCGCACGGTGAAATCTGCAAAAAATCCTTCCGGCAGCATGCGAATCATCAAATCTGTATCCGGATCTAAGAGCCACAAATCGTTGTCAAAAAAGATTTCATGGAACTTTACAAAATATTTATTAAAATCCCTTGTAAATAAATATCCAAGCCCTATCGCCACAGCCAATAGTCCGCATGTAATTCCCATATACCATTTGGCGAGAAGAATTTTCCATTCCGCTTTTAAAAAAATCAACACCGTCAAACTCACTAACAGTATGACAGCCGCAGCATTCCTTGTCCTCATTCCTGCAAGAAACATATTTTTCACATCGACCATATGCTGCTTTTCCCTGTCATTAAAAAATTCCCGCTCCTCACCGGACACCGTTGTCATCACAACTAAATCGTCCCGCTTTCCATGTAAATAATCCATCATCTCATGGGTAACTGACATCACATCTTTCATTTCCATATCTAAATCATCTAACACATGGTATTTCTCATATTCCTTCTCATAAAATTGAAAATCCATGTAGATTGCCAGTTCCGTCGATGTAACAAGCAGAACAATGAGCGCTGAAATCACGGTTAAACATATCAGTATTCTGTGTATTATTCTCATTCTTTTCCTTTCATTATATTAATAGCATTCTGTGCCTGTGCAATATCAGGCAAATCTTCCAACATACAGCAAGTATAATATGTGCTTCGTCTTCTGCTATAGGTTTCTTTGCTGAAAATAATTGTTCCGTTTCCGTTTTTATGTAATTCTATCTTCATAGGCGGAAGTTCATCTGGCAGATATACTTCAATATCCTTATCCCTTTTAATAATCAGGACAAACGGCGCTCCAAAAATGCAATACATAAGCGGTGCTCCGCTCATAATAACAGAACCTTCAAGCAAAAGTGCAAATGCCGTCCAAAAAAGCGCAAACGGTAACACTGCCCTGTCTCTGCTGGAAAACGTATTCTTCTTTCCCGGTTTTCCTCTCCACAGAACATATTCATCTTCTTCCAAACAGGAATGAATAAACTCCATTCCTTCCATATATTCCACACTCTTACCTCCTCATACTTTTTATAAGTTCATTATACCATTCTTATATCTTATCGTCATTCTTTTTTTATCTTGTAATTCTCTCTATTATATCTTATAATACTTTTAGATTTATAAGGAGGACTAATAATGGATATCAATTATGAATTATATAAAGTTTTTTACTATGTGGCAACCACATTAAGTTTCTCAGAAGCGTCAAAACAACTTTTTATTTCTCAATCTGCCGTCAGTCAGTCAATTAAAGCTTTAGAGAAAAAACTGGAACAGACATTATTTATCAGAAGTACAAAGAAAGTACAGTTGACACCTGAAGGAGAAATTTTACTCCGCCATGTTGAGCCGGCGATGAACTTAATCAAACGCGGAGAGGCACAGATAATGGATTCCGTGTCCACCGGCGGACAAATCCGCATCGGTGCAAGCGACACTATCTGCCGTTACTTTTTAGTTCCTTATCTGGAAAAATTCCATAAAGATTTTCCAAACATACATATTAAAGTAACAAACCAGACTTCTCTAAAATGTGTCGATTTACTCGAAGCCGGACAGGTTGATTTAATTGTCACGAACTATCCGAATACAAACTTAGGAAATCTGGCAACAGTTAAAAAAATCAAAGAATTCAAAGATATGTTTATTGCAAATAATGATTTTAAAGAATTGAAAGGGCGGAAACTTTCTTTTAAGGAGTTGTTAAATCACCCGATTCTCATGCTCGACCGCAAAAGTACGACAAGCGAATTTCTGCACAGTCTTTTCCAGCAGCAGCAACTTGACCTCGTACCTGAAATTGAATTGAGCAGCAATGACCTTTTAATCGACCTTGCACGTATCGGGCTTGGCATCGCATTTATCCCTGACTATTGCGTTCCTAAATCGAAAAACCTTTTTGTAGTGGATACGGAATACGAATTACCGAGGCGTCAGTTGGTCGTGGCGCATAACGAGCATGTACCTACGTCTAAGGCTACTTTGGAGTTTTTGAAATATTTTGATTATAAAAATTATGATTAAGATTAAAGAAACCTCCTGCCTTTACAGTTAGGGTATGGTTTATACTTTTTTGTACTAAGATACAAGGAGATGAATTTTTATGATGAAATTATTACTACTGACAGGAATTATTCTTGCAAAAGTTTTAATAGCCAAAGGTGTGGCATTAGTGTTTATTATATTGTCATTTATATTCAAAGGCAAGCAATTGCATAAATCAACGCTTGAATGGGATAAATATTTCTTATCGCTAACTGACACTTTTGTAGACAAATATGCGAAAATCATTTACATAATATCAACTGTATTATCTTCTTACGTGATGTTCCTGTTGTTTAAATTTTTTGATTTCCAATACCCAACATCTTTAACACTCATCATTTTAGCAGTTTGTAGTTTAATTTCATGGTATAGGTATCACAAAAACGGAAAAAGTTACATAAAATCAAGAGTTTATGAGATCAAAGAGTCAATAAAATCTGAAAATGTAAGCAATAACGTTACTCCTTAAAAGTTTTACATTGTCAGTTTTTAGGCAAATTACAATTTCTACATAAAATTGAATACAGCAATATTTTAGCCCGTACAAACATTGTGTTTTGTGCGGGCTTTTTGATTTTAATGTCATATCAAGGCTCATTCAATCGTGGTAAATTTGTGATAACATGAGTATTTTGCTATACTTTAAAATGCTTGAAAGTATAGTGTTTATACGGATAATGAAAAATTAGATGTAAAATTTATCATAATCTTCTCTACCAAAATTTCTCCAACTGCTCACTTATATTCTCTAGGGTACACTTTTTTATGCCTGCCCACTCTCTCGGAAAAATCTCCTGACACTGCCTTTGCAGAAACCGTTCGTCCAACAGCAAGATAACTCCCCTGTCTGTTTCCGTCCGAATTACTCTTCCTGCGGATTGTAAAACTTTGTTCATTCCGGGATAAAGGTAAGCATAATCAAAACCTTTTCCATTTTTCTTTTCAAAATATTGCCTTAAAATTTCCCTCTCATAGCAGATTTGAGGTAATCCCGTTCCTACAATAAATGCTCCAACCAGTTTTTCTTCCGTCAAATCAATTCCTTCCGAAAATATTCCTCCCATAACACAAAATCCGAGCAAATTTCCTTCTCTTTCTTTCGCAAACTCTTCCAAAAATTCTTCCCGCTTTTCCTCCGTCATCATTTTTTCCTGTAAAAGACAGACTGTTTCGCCAGACAATCTGCGTTCCAACACCTCATATACATTTTCCATAAACTGATAGGACGGGAAAAATGCGATATAATTTCCTTTTTTCACTTCCAATGTCTTTATGATGTAGGAAGCAATTCTTTCATACATCTGCACATTTCGTTTCGTATACTTACTGCTCACATCACTTCCGATTAAAATTTCCCTGTTCTTTATATCAAATGGTGAATCTACATATATGGCATAATCATCTTTTTCCGTGCTGAGCAGTTGCTTATAATAGTGTATCGGAAGAAATGTTGCCGAGAAAAAAACAGTACTGTTTCCTTTTTCCAAGAAATTTTGTAAATTTAGTGCCGGATTGACACAGAACAGTTTTAGTTTAAATTTTCCATCTTCCTCCATTTCCGTATAAATTGTATAGTTTTCATCTAGTACATCATACACATTTAAAAATGTGCGGACATGAAAATAAAATTCCAGCAACTCTTCCTTTACCTCTGCTCTGTCACACTCTTCCATAAACCTTTCCATTTCCATCAGAAGGTTCGTCATACTGATAGAAAAATGCCCTACCGATTGATGTACCTGATACGTTTCGCATTCTCTTTTCAGTTCCAGTAATTGTCGATTGCAGATATCCAGTTTTCGCACCAATTTTTTGTCCAAATATTTTATAATCCGCTTCGCCTCCAAAAATTCTTCCTTATATATTGTGGCGCTGTACATTTCTCTTGCCCGCTCAACGAGATTGTGTGCTTCATCTATAAGAAAAAGATATTCTCCCTTCACTTCATCAGCGAAAAACCGACGCAGATGTGCATTCGGATCAAAAACATAATTATAGTCACATACAACTGCGTCCACCCACACTGCCACGTCCAATGACATTTCAAAAGGACACACCTCATATTTCCTTGCATATACTTCTATATTTTCGCGGCTCATATCGTCTGTTGTCGTAATCATCTCATAGACCGCCTGATTCACCCTGTCATAATGCCCTTTTGCGTACGGACATTTTTCCGGATTACATTCTTTATCCTCGCAAAAACAAATCTTCTCTTTCGCCGTCAGTGTAACGACTTTATATTGTAACCCCTGCTTTTTCAGAAGTTGAAATGCCTGCTCCACAACTGTTCGCGTAATTGTTTTTGCCGTCAGATAGAAAATCTTTTCACCCAATTCTTCCCCCACCGCCTTCACGGAAGGGAATATTGTCGCCATTGTTTTCCCTACTCCCGTAGGCGCCTGAATAAACAGTTTCTTTTTCCGCAGTATCGTTCTATAGACAGATGTGGCAAGTTCCTTCTGCCCCTTTCTATATTCATATGGAAATTCTATTCTTCTAATGGATTTGTTTCTCTTCTTTTTCCAGTCAATTTGAAACTCCGCCCACTTTTTATATTCTCCTATAAGATTGTTGAACCATTTTTCCAGTTCACTGAGCAAATAACTTTCTTTGAACCGCTTCACCTGTTCTGTCTCTAAGTGGCAGTACGTCATCTGCACGGAAATATTCTCCAGATTTTCCTGCTTCCCATAAATGTAGGCATAGCATTTTGCCTGTGCAAGATGAACCTCTATCGGTTCTTCTATCTGTTCTAAGTCACGAAAAACTCCTTTTATCTCGTCAATCGTAACCCCCTCCTCTACAATAATTCCGTCTGCACGGCCTTCCACCTGCAAGTCATATTTTTCCTCATGCAGCATCATTTTCAAAGAAACTTCCGCATGGTAAGAAGAACCCATTTGTCTTTGTATTTTTCGATGTATTTTACTACCAAGCTGCATTGCCTCTTTATCAGCAGTCTTCGATATGCGATTGTCAATATCCCCTTTCCGCAAAATAAACTCCACAAGATTTCTAACGGAAATTCTTATCTGTTCTCTATTCATAATATCCTCTTCTTTATTATTCGGCTTGGATTACTCCCGGTATAATCTGCTACCAGCGTAGCAGCAAGCCGAAACGTTCGGCTTGGATTACACCCCGTGCAATCATTATACCATAAACCAAAAGAGGAGAGAACAAAAGTTCTCTCCTCTTTCACTTCTTCTTTTATGCCACACAATATTTTTGGATTGTCTTCTCAAAGTCTGCATTTTTTTCTGCACATTGTACTGTCAAAACTTTCGTCAAGTCCAAACTCAATACGCCAAGAATAGATTTTGCATCAATAATAAACCTATTGTAAGATATATCAATATCAAAATCGCATTTTTCTGCCGAAGTCACAAAATCTTTCACATCTGATGTTTCTGACAATCTGATTTTATATTCTCGTCTCATATACGAACCCTCTTTTCTATTTTATATCAAACTTTGTTCATTTGAGCTATCTATTATTATCCCACATATCCACAGCACTCGTCAATGTCATGGTTTACCAATTTTCGACCTGATTCGACAAAATTATTGTGTAAACTCCACCATATGCTTGCGATATTTCAGAGGAAGATGCTGTCTCTGTAAGCGATAATTTTCTCTCTCACTAATGGAAATACTTTCGCATACCCCTTTCCACAAGGTTTCCATTTGCCTTTCTTTGTGAGAGTACAAAGCAGTTTTTTCTCTGTCCGGCTTTTCTCCAGTAACCAAAAACCAGTGCTTTTCTCTTTGATGTATCAGAGTCATATTATGAACTGCATCATAAATCAGCCAGTTTTCTAACGGAAGACGGTTAGCAAAGTGTTCCGCGATACATGTAAGTATCTGATTTTCCGGCTCAATTTCCGCAAATAGAACTCCATTTGACAATTCCCTGAACCGTACAATCTCCTTGAAAAAGTGCGCTTCGTTCGATACTCTCCTGCTCAGTTCAAATACTTTACAGACATCTTCATTTCCTAAATGTTCCGCTATCCTTCTGCTATTTGGAATATTCCTTGCCTCAATCATCATTCCTAGTACAGCATTGCCTTTTTCGGTATTATGCGAAAGCATCGCATGATAGATTTCCCGGTACGCTTCCATTCCCAAGTGCTTCTGAATCATATGCTCAACTGCGTCCGCTTTCTTTTCTGACGGCTCACTTTCCACATATTCGCAGAACAGTTCCTGCTCTATATTCCCTCTTAGAGCAACCCCCACCTGCTCTCTTGTCGGTTTCATCTTCCACGCATCATAAATTCCCGAATATATACCTGTCATCGTATTCTCACAAATAAATACTTTTTTCATCAAAAACCTGTTCCTTTCTGAAGTTCACATCATCAAACAAGGATAACTGTCTGTACGTCATCTGTTGAATATGTGCCGGCGTTTTCCCCTGTGCGCTCAACAAATTCCTTGTAATATAGTCCTCCTCGATTTTCGTCGGGTACATCATTTTCCCATTGCAGGTCAAAAAATATAATGCCCGTTTTAACACTACCCCCATTTTCTTTAAATCATCGAACCCGAGAACTGTCGTCTTTCTCGCTTTAATGATTCTTGATGCCGACTTGTGTGCTATACCCGGAACTCTTAAAAGCGTATAATAATCCGCCTTATTTACTTCCACCGGAAAGTTGTCCAAATGCTTCAGCGCCCAATTACACTTTGGATCAAATAGAACATTAAAATTTGGACTGTCCTCCGACAAAAGTTCTTTCGCTTCAAACCCATAATATCGCAGCAGCCAGTCTGCCTGATATAAGCGGTGTTCACGAAGCAGCGGAGGACCTTCATCTGTCCTTGCCGGTAAGTTTGAATCTTCATTCACCTGCACAAATGCGGAGTAAAACACTCTCTTTAGCCCAAATTTCTTATATAAAGACTCTGCCACATGCATAATCTGAAAATCCGTTTCCGGTGTTGCGCCAATAATCATCTGTGTACTTTGTCCGGCAGGAACAAAACGCGGTGCATTTCTGTATAACGCCACCTCTTGTTTATTCTCATTCATAACATTCTGAACAAGTCTCATCGGTTTCAATATGTTCTCTCTTGTCTTATGGGGTGCAAGAAGGCGCAGGCTTTCTGCTGTGGGAAGTTCCAGATTCACACTCATTCTGTCTGCCAAAAAACCCGTCTTCTGTATCAATTCCTGACTTGCACCCGGAATTGCCTTTACGTGAATATAGCCCTGAAACTTATACTTTGTCCGCAATTTATAAAGTGTCTCATAGAGAAGCCCCATTGTATAGTCAGGGCTTTTCAATACTCCCGAACTTAAAAACAACCCTTCAATATAATTCCTCCGATAGAATTCCATCGTCAGTGTACAGACCTCCTCAGGAGTAAAAGAAGTTCTCGGAACGTCATTAGAAGAACGGTTAATACAATATTTGCAATCAAAAATACACTCGTTTGTAAATAAAATCTTCAACAGAGAAATACAACGTCCGTCCGCCGAAAAACTATGACATATACCGGATTTCACACAATTTCCAATTCCCGTACCGTCATTTCTCCTATCCACACCGCTGGAAGTACAGGCAACATCGTATTTTGCCGCATCTGTCAATATATTCAGTTTCTCCTCTATGGACATCTTTTCCGCAATCCTCATATCACACCTCGAATATATGTTCTGTTTCTTATATCTTATCACACAGAACACACGTTTGCAACTGTTTTATTCAACAAAAAAGACAGTCAACTTCTTTTATTGAAATCAACTGTCTTTCTTGTTTTATGCTAATTTATCAATGGCATCTTTCAGATAATCATGATGTACTTCATAGAATTTTTCCTGTTCTACCATTTCCGCCAATTTTGGATCAATCGGCATTTTCCCAAGTACATCTATATTTAATTCTTTTGCGATTTCTTCCACATGGCTTTCACCGAATACGGAAATTTTCTTCTTACAGTCGGGGCATTCCAAATAGCTGAAATTCTCCACAATTCCTAAAATAGGAATATCCATCTGTCTCGCCATATAGTACGCTTTTTTTACAATCATCTGTACTAAATCCTGAGGAGAAGATACAATCACAACACCGTCAAGAGGAAGTGATTGGAACACTGTAAGCGGAACATCTCCCGTTCCCGGAGGCATGTCTACAAACAGATAGTCTAAGTCGCCCCAAAGCACTTCGTTCCAAAACTGTTTTACCACTCCCGCAATAATAGGTCCTCTCCAGATAACAGGCGTATCTTCCGAATCCAACAGAAGATTTACAGACATGATTCTTGTCTCATCTTTCGCTATACACGGGAACATTCCTAATTCGTTTCCAACTGCATGCTCATGAATTCCATACATTTTCGGAATGGAAGGTCCTGTAATATCCGCATCAAGAATACCTACTGAATATCCCTGTTCTCTCATCATTCTGGCGAGGGAAGCCGTTACCATTGATTTCCCTACCCCGCCTTTTCCACTGACAACTCCGATTACTTTTTTTACATGTGTGTATTCATTTGCCGGAACTTTTAAGTCCATTTTACTTGGGCAAGAGCCGGCATGTTCACATGAAGAACAACTCTCCGGTGAACACGAACCATTCTTTTCCTGTTCTGCCATTTTATTTCACTTCCTATTCTTCCACTACTGCGATTAATTCCACTTCACAAAGTACGTTTTTCGGTAAAGTTTTTACTGCCACACAACTTCTTGCCGGTTTTGATGTGAAGTATTTTGCATAAACTTCGTTAAATGCTGCAAAGTCTGCCATATCACTTAAGAAACATGTTGTCTTTAGCACTTTGTCAAATGAACTTCCTGCTGCTTTTAAAACTTCTCCTGCATTTTTACAAACCTGCTCTGTCTGTCCTGCAATATCGTCCGCCTCAACAGTGTCTGTCTCAGGGTTGATGGCGATTTGTCCTGCGGAATAAAAAATTCCGTTATGTACATATCCCTGTGAATATGGTCCTAATGCTTTTGGTGCTTTCTCTGTTGATACTACTTTCATAATTAAACTCTCCTTTTATTTATAAATTTAAAATGCTTTTGCATCTTATTTATGAAACATCTGCCAAATCATCACGGGTAACGTCCCTCAGCCATTTGTAACTGAAGAATCGTTTAATCGTAAATGGCAGTTTAATAATTTCATCACTCATTAGTATAACATAAACTACCGGCACACTACAATGGAATATGAACGCTGCCGCCGCTCCCAAAAGAATCGAGCAGCCCCACATCGTTCCAACGTCCAGTGCAAGACCGAATTTTGTATCTCCGCCCGAGCGGAAAACTCCCACGACAAGCGTACAGTTGACTGCCTGTGCAATCGCAAAATAAGACATAACAAAGAACATAAACACAAGGTACCCCTGTGCTTCCTCGGATAAAGCCATGGTCGCATTTGCTATCGGTGCGGAAATCAAAATCACCGCAGCTCCTAAAATCCCCAAAATCAAACTCAGCACGGTAAATCTTTTTCCATATGCCTTTGCATGCTCCAATTTCTTTTCACCGATTGTTTTCCCCAAATAAATTGCCGTGGCATTGGAAATACCAAACACAACCACCTGCGCCAACTGCCTCACAACCTGTGCCACGGAGTTCGCTGCCACCGCCGCGCTTCCCAAATGTCCGATAATCGCCGTGTTCGCTGAACTTCCCATTCCCCACATCAATTCGTTTAAAACAACCGGCATAGAATAAACTAAATAATCTTTCAACAATACCCTGTCTGTGTGCCATAAATCATATAAGCGGATTTTCACCACTTTGTTTTTAAAATGTGCATAGCACATCACAATGGCAAATTCAATAATTCTTGATATGAGCGTTCCAATAGCTGCACCGCGCACACCCAAGGCAGGGAATCCCAGAAAACCATAGATTAATATCGCATTGATAGTGATGTTTGCACAGAGAGAAATCATATACACAACTGTCGCAATCACTACTCTCTCTATACTTCTCATAATATTTAAGTACACCTGCGTAAACGCCATAAAAATATAGGAACAACCCACTATCTGCAAATATTTTACACCCTCTGCAATGACAGCCGGCTCACTTGTGTAAATTCTCATCAGCGTCTCCGGGAAAAACAGCGCCCCCGTACCGAAAAGAAGTGCGACAATACAGCCAAAACGAAGTCCCATTCCCAATATTTTTTCAATCGTTCTCGTGTCGCCTTTTCCCCAATACTGTGCTGTAAGTACCGTTGCTCCCGATGTAATTCCCATAAAAATCAGCGTCATAATAAACTGAATCTGCCCTGCCAGAGAAGCGCCTGAAAGTACGTCTTCCCCTACCGCTCCAAGCATCATTACGTCCGCTGCCGTTACACCGACATTAATCAAATTCTGTAACGCCATGGGAACAACCAGCACAAGTACATTTTTGTAAAACTGTTTCCAGTCAATACCCAATTCATTTTTTGTCTGCCGTTTTCTCACTCCGGTAAACATAATTCCCTCCTCCTGTACATTCAAAAGGAACTGCAAAATGCAATTCCTCTTTCTTAATTATCCTGTTCTTTCTTTTTCAACATCACCAGTGCAATTAAACCTGCCATAAGCATGAAAATAGAAATAAACTGGGACGTAGATAAAATACTTACATTTCCACGCGGATCATTTCTCAGGCACTCGATAAGAAATCTTCCTATACTATAGAAAATCATATAGGAAACAACGACAATACCGTCCTTTTTCTTCTTTCCCGCAATGTAAATCAACAGGAAAAAGTGCAGAAAATCTGCTCCGCTTGACAATAACTGTGTCGGAATCAAAGACACTCCGTTCGGTGCAAACGGGGAATCGTGAAAAGTAATTCCATACCACGCACCTGTTTCCCGTCCATAGCAGCACCCCGCCAAAAAACACCCGATTCTTCCGAATCCCTGCGCAAGTGCAAGTGAGGGAACTGCCACATCAAAATATTTAAGCACCGGGAGTTTCTTCCATTTACAATAGATATACGCTCCGAGTATTCCTCCGAGTATTCCCCCGTAAACAACAAACCCTTCCGAGAAACTTAACAAAATTTTCGGGTTTTCCATAATACTTTTTATTTCCGTGAGAAAAAATAATAATTTTGCTCCTATTACGCCTCCGATAAGTCCTAATATTCCCAAACCATATATTTCTTCTCCATTTAAACCCTGTTTCTTTGCTCTCCCTTCAGCGACAAAAAACGCCAAAACTATTCCGATTGCAATAAGCAATCCATAACTGTACACCGTAACCGGCCCTATTTCAAATAATTTATATTGCATCTTTTCACCTCTCTTTTTCCCTATTCTACATGAAAACAGTAAAAAAATCCATTCCCTTTCATACAAAAATTTCCCAAATGCCGCCAACCCATCTGACATTTGGGAAATCTCTAATTTATTTTTTCATATGCTATCCGCAAAGTATCCCCTGCGGTATCTTTATAATCCACTACACCGCAATAAGAAAATCCCTGCTTTTCCAAAAATCTCTGCATAGCCAGATTTTTCTTATGCGTGTCTGTTCTGAGACTTTTTCGCCCCTTCTTCATACACAAATTTTCCGCAAAAGAAATCATTTCCTCCGCAACTTTTGTGCCTCGGTATTTTTCTGCCACTGCCATGCGGTGAATTGTCATATATGGTTCGCTATCCGTCAGCCAGCCCTGTCCTTCTATTTCTTTATAACACTCTTCCGGCACAGGTGTCACAACCATAACCCCCGCCGTTTCGTTATCACAAATTGCCACATAACATTCTTTCAAAATAATGTCACGTCGAAACACTTCCTCATTCGGATAACCATTCTGCCACTGGTCCATATCAAATACCCGCATAAATACTTTCGCATTATCAATGATTTCCATTATCTCAGGCAAATCAGTTATTTCCGCCCTGCGACATATCATCTTTTCTTCCATGACTAGTCCTCAAAGGTTTCTTTTAGTTTATCCATAAAGCCTTTTTTCTTCGGTTTTTTCTTTTCCTCTTCGGCCACCGGTTCTTCCTGATGTAAAGAATTTCCCGTCAATGCATCAAACTTGCGAAGAGCCTCTTTTGCTTCCGCACTTAATTTTTCCGGTGTCTGAATCACTAACGTTACATAATGGTCACCGCGAAGCTGCGGATTGCGGAGAGAAGGAACACCTTTTCCTTTTAACCTTACTTTCGTATCTGTCTTTGTTCCCGGTTTTACCGTATAAATAACTTCCCCATCAACTGTCTTAATGCGCACATCTCCGCCTAACGCCGCCTGAGCAAATGTAATTGGCGCCGTAGAGAAAATATGTACGTCCTGTCTCTGGAAAATAGGGTGTCTTGACACTGTAACTTCTACGAGTAAATCTCCTCTAGGACCACCGTTTACACCCGGTTCACCTTTATCACGGATTCTTACGCTCTGACCGTTATCAATTCCTGCAGGAATGGACACTTTAATCGTCTTTTTCGTAGAAACATAGCCTGTTCCGCCACAATCTGAACATTTCTCTTTAATAATTTTTCCACTTCCGTGACAATCAGGACAAGTCTGTACATTTTGCACCGTTCCAAAGAAAGACTGTTGTGTATAGACAACCTGTCCTTTTCCGCCACATTTTGAACAGGTTTCAGGGCTTGTCCCCGGTTTCGCTCCTGTTCCGTTACATGTTTTACAAGGTTCTTTTAAAATAACGTCCAATTCTTTTTCACAGCCAAAGATTGCCTCCTCAAATGTGATGCGAACTCCTTTACGGACATTCGCCCCTTTCATCGGACCGTTGTTAGCACGCCCTGAACGACGTCCGCCGCCAAAGAAATCTCCAAAAATATCTCCAAAAATGTCTCCGAAATCAGCGCTGCTGAATCCGCCGAAGCCTCCCGCTCCGCCTGCACCGCCTCCTTCAAATGCAGTGTGTCCAAACTGGTCATACTGACGGCGTTTTTCCGGATCACTTAACACAGCATACGCTTCTGAGGCTTCCTTAAATTTTTTCTCCGCCTCTGCATCTCCCGGATTCATATCAGGGTGATATTTTTTGGCTAACACTCTATATGCTTTTTTCAGTGCTGCGTCATCAGCATTTCTGTCAACACCCAACACCTCATAATAATCTCTTTTTGTTTCAGCCATTTTTTATCTACCTTTCATATTTATTTACAAGGAAGTTCTGCGAAACCTGAATTTCCTCAAATTCCGCAGAACATCTCCTTACCTATTCCTGTTAGAATTAAACTTCTTTGTAATCTCCGTCAACTACATCGTCACCGTTAAATCCTTCCGGCGCCGGACCTGCCTGTTGTTCAGGTGCCGGTCCTGCCTGCTGTGCTCCTGCCTGCTCATACATTTTTGTAAATAACTGCTGTGCACTTGTCATTAATTTTTCTTTTCCGGCTTTGATTTCTTCAACCTGTGCGTCTGTAACGTTTTCAGGCGTCGATTTTGCCAAAATATCTTTTAATGCCTGAATATCAGCCTCAACTGCTGCTTTTTCATTTGCATCAATTTTATCTCCAACTTCGCTTAATGCTTTTTCTGTCTGGAAAATCATTGCATCAGCATCATTTCTTGCATCGATTGCTTCTTTACGTTTCTTATCCTGTGCTTCAAATTCTGCCGCTTCTTTTACAGCTTTTTCAATGTCGCTGTCTGACATGTTAGAACCTGCTGTAATTGTAATGTGCTGTTCTTTTCCTGTTCCCAAATCTTTTGCAGATACATTTACGATACCGTTTGCATCAATATCGAATGTAACTTCAATCTGAGGGATTCCTCGTGGAGCCGGTGCAATTCCGTCAAGTCTGAACTGTCCAAGTGATTTGTTATCTCTTGCAAACTGTCTTTCTCCCTGAACAACGTTGATATCTACCGCTGACTGGTTATCTGCTGCTGTAGAGAAAATCTGGCTTTTCTTTGTTGGAATTGTTGTATTTCTTTCAATTAATCTCGTTGCGATACCACCCATTGTTTCGATAGATAATGAAAGTGGCGTTACATCAAGTAAAAGAATGTCGCCTGCACCTGCATCTCCTGCTAATTTACCACCCTGAACAGATGCTCCTAAAGCAACACATTCGTCCGGATTTAATGATTTACTTGGTTCTTTTCCTGTCAACTGTTTTACTTTATCCTGAACAGCAGGAATACGTGTAGAACCACCTACTAATAATACCTGACCTAATTCTGATGCTGTAAGTCCTGCGTCTGACAATGCTCTTGTAACAGGTTCTGCAGTTCTTTCAACTAAGTCATGTGTTAATTCATCAAATTTTGCTCTTGTAAGGTTCATATCAAAGTGTTTTGGACCTTCTGCTGTTGCTGTGATGAACGGTAAGTTAATATTTGTTGTTGTTGCAGAAGAAAGTTCTTTTTTGGCTTTTTCTGCTGCTTCTTTTAATCTCTGAAGTGCCATTTTATCTGTAGATAAATCAACACCTTCCATACGTTTGAATTCTGCTAACATATAATCTGTGATTTTCTGGTCGAAGTCATCTCCACCAAGTTTGTTATCTCCGGCTGTCGATAATACTTCGATAACTCCGTCACCGATTTCAATGATAGAAACATCGAATGTACCTCCACCGAGGTCATATACCATAATTTTCTGTTCTTTTTCGTTATCAAGACCATATGCAAGTGCTGCTGCTGTTGGTTCGTTGATGATACGTTTTACATCAAGACCTGCGATTTTACCTGCGTCTTTTGTTGCCTGACGCTGAGCATCGTTGAAATAAGCAGGAACTGTGATAACTGCTTCTGAAACTTTTTCTCCCAAATAACTTTCAGCATCTGCCTTTAATTTTTGAAGTACCATCGCTGAAATTTCCTGTGGAGAATATTTTTTATCATCAATAGTAACCTTGTAATCTGTACCCATTTCTCTTTTAATAGATGAAATTGTTTTATCTGCGTTTGTTACAGCCTGACGTTTTGCAGGTTCACCAACTAAACGTTCTCCTGTTTTTGTAAATGCTACAACTGATGGTGTTGTTCTTGCCCCTTCTGTATTTGCGATTACTGTTGGCTGTCCACCTTCCATAACTGCTACACAACTGTTTGTTGTTCCTAAGTCAATACCAATAATTTTTCCCATGATTAATTCCTCCTAAATTCTAAAATACCTCTAATTTCTATTAAGGAAGTCCAACTCACCAGGCTCGTGAAACACCTCGCCAAGTTCCTCGGACAACCTTCGCACTAAGTTCGAAAACACCTCACTAAGTGCTCAGATTTAATTCGCTACTTTTACCATACTGTGACGTACTACGCTTTCTCTGTAAGTGTAACCTTTCTGGAATTCTTCCGCCACAATGTTCTCTCCGAGTTCTTCGTCTTCAATATGCATGACCGCATTATGAAAATCCGGATTGAACTCTTTTCCTACTGCTTCAATCGGTTTTACTCCGATTTCTTCCAATGAAGTCATTATTTGTTTGTAAATCATCTCCATTCCGGCTACAAAAGAATCATCTTTCTTATCTTCCGGAACTGCTGCCAAACCTCTTTCAAAGTTATCCACAACCGGTAAGATTTTTTCAACTACCTCTTTTGCTCCAATTTCGTACATTGCTGTTTTTTCTTTCTCTGTACGTTTACGATAATTATCAAACTCTGCCATCTGTCTTGTTAATTTATCTGTTAAGTCTTCAATCTGCTCGTCTTTCTTATCTTTCTTCGGCTTGCGTTTGAATAACTTTTTGTCTTTTTTATCTTCTGTCTCTTCGGCTTCAGTTTCTTCTACTTCTGCCTCCTCAACGGCTTCTTCAGTCTCTTCATTTTCCAACTGAGCATTTTTCTTTGCCTCTTCCACCGCTTCTTTTACCATTTCTTCATTACTCATCTTCTTATCCACCGGTGTTCCACCTTTCTAATGTTCTTTATGAAATATCGCATCTAACTCTACCATAAGTGTCTTCAGCGTCCTCATTACATTTTCATAATCCATTCGTTTCGGGCCGATAATTCCTATCGTTCCCTGCATTCCCTCTCCCAATTCATAAGTTGCCGTTACAACACTGCAATCTTTCATTGTCTGTACCGGAGTTTCGTTTCCTATATACACCTGAATTCCTTTGTTATCTTCACTGGAAAGTGTCTCTGTCACAAGACTTACCAACTGCTGTTTCTCCTCAAATGCACTGATAATCTCCTGTGCACTCTGGTTATCGCTCAATTCAGGATATTTGAAAATATTGGTTGCCCCGCTTGTGTAGATTTCCAAATCATTGTCTAACTGTATCGCCTCAGCAACCGCATCTAACACTTCGCTGATGACTTCGCTATGGATACCCGCCTGTTCTTTCAGTCTTGCAATCATTCCAAGATTAATTTCTTCAATAGACATTCCGTTCAGGTTTGTATTCAGCAACATATTTAATTTCAATAATGTTTCATTTCCCAAACACTCTGATACGGTCACAATCTTGTTCTTAATGATATTTCCTTCCATTACGATAACGGCAATAATCTGATTCTCATCTACCTGCGACAGTTGAATGAATTTTAGTTTATTCCTATTATAAGTCGGAGCAGAAATCATTGTCGCATAATTGGTACTGTTTGCCAGCACCCTCGCCACCTGCTTTAACAACTGATCCATCTTATCTGCCTTTTCGAGCATCTGCTCTTTCATATCGGTGACTTCCTGCTCTTTCTCTTCCATCAGCATGTCGACATAAAGTCTGTATCCTTTATCCGAAGGAATTCTTCCTGCCGATGTATGAGGTTGAATAATGTAGCCTAAATCTTCCAAATCAGCCATTTCATTTCGTATTGTCGCAGAACTTAAATTCAAGTCTGTATATTTTGAAATTGTTCTTGAGCCAACCGGTTCGCCTGTTTCTAAATACGTCTTAATGATTGTCTGAAGAATCTTCATCTTTCTCGCATCTAGTTCCTGATTTGACTTCATCTCTTACCTCCTTTTCTTTTTATTAGCACTCATAACTTTCGAGTGCTAACACCTTACGAGTATTAAGATATCACTATGTTTTTCGTTTGTCAACAGTGTTTATATATTTTTTATAAAATTAAAGACATGAGTTTTTTCCCATGCCTTTCTCTTCCTAAGGACGCCAAATCATTTCTTTTGTAATCTCTTTCAATGAATTTGCACCGCACATTTCCATTGCGTCCGCAAGTTCCTGTCCTATCTTTTCAATATATAATTTTACACCTTCTTCTCCGCCGCCATATAATGCAGTTACAAATGGTCTGCAAATGATAACGCCGTCCGCTCCCAAAGCAATCGCCTTAAATACGTCTGCTCCTGAACGGATACCGCCGTCCACGAAAATTTTCATCTTTCCTTTTACTGCATTTGCAATTTCTTCAAGCACTTCCGCTGTTGCAGGACACTGGTCAAGCACTCTTCCGCCATGATTAGAAACAACAATTGCATCTGCTCCCGCAGACTCCGCTTTCAATGCCCCACGAACGGCCATAATTCCTTTTACGATAAACGGAGCATATGTACTTTTCGCAATGCGATGTAATTCTTCCACCGATTTTTTCCCTGCTCCTGAATTTTCCGCCTGTAAAAACGGTAATCCTGACGCATCTATGTCCATAGCCACCGCAAATGCACCTGACGCATCTGCCAATTTCATTTTTTCTTTAATTTTCTCCATATCCCACGGTTTTATTGTCGGAATTCCGATTCCATTGGCTTTTTTAATCGCTTCTGTCGCAACCTGCATAACATTTTCGTTTACGCCGTCCCCTGTCATCGCCGCAATCCCCGCTTCCGCACAGGCCGAAACTAAAATATTATTGTAAGATTCGTCATTATATTTTTTCCCGTAGTGTAAATTGACAGCACCTACCGGACCTGCAAATAACGGATAACGAAAAGTTTTTCCAAAAACATTGAAAGTTGTATCTGCTTTTTGATTTTTCCCAATCGTATCCATCTGCAGACGAATTTCCTGCCATTTTTCATAATTGCGTATGGCGGTATCTCCCACTCCTTTTGCTCCCGGTCCGGGCATCTGATTTTTACACGCTTTTCCGTTGCATACCGGACAGGCTTTGCAGTACGGTCCGACTTCTTGTCTTGCCTGTTCTAACAATTCATTATATGTCATGTTTCTCTCTCCTTTGTAGTTTCGATTACTTTATGAAATATATTATATCTGATTTTAGTGGTGGCGTCAAAAGATGTCTACCATCGAATTGTCAGTTTTGTTTGTCAATTCATTATTTTTATTTATCTTTTATACTTATATCGAATTTTTATCAAAATTTTTGTATAATATATTTAACAAACAACTTAAAAAAACTATGATATAGTAATTTTTATCATTATTTCGACTAAAGAAAAGAGGTGTTTATCTATGAAAAAATATTTACTGTTAGGACTTCTTAGTTTTACATTTATTGGGCTTTTAATAGGTTGTGATAGCAATAAAGACGACAAAGACACATCTGACAAAAAGGAAATAAAAACAATCACCTGGCAAACCAGACGAGATTTGTCTGATTATCAGGATTATTTCAATCAGATTTTAAAAGAAAAGGGCTACCCTTATCAAGTTGAATTCCGTACAAAAGAAGAAAATAAAAAAGTAGATATTTTAGATATTGGCTCAAATTTGTGGAAAAAAACGTATAACGACATAAAACCAATTGTCGATAAAAAAGTAATTCCTCTTGATTCCTATTTTCAAACAAAAGAAGGGAAAAAATTAAAAGCAACTTTACCTCAAAATGTTTGGGACGCTTACAAAGTAAATGGCAAACAATATGGCGTATTAAGTACGGGATATGCCCCATTTCAAACTGCATATATTTGGGATAAAACTTTGGCTGATAAATATCAGATTCACCCCGAAACATGGACTGAAGAAATTTGGAAATATAAAGAAGATTTGGAAAAAGTATATAATGGTGAAAATAAAAATAACTTTTTAACAACCGCATACCTTTGGGAAACCCTTTCCTGTCCACTTGAATATACTTATGTTCTCGGACACTGTTATCCTTTAGTTATAAACGAAAAGGAAGACCTTACTACCGCACAGTTTCTTTATGATTCAGAAAAATATAGAGAAAATGTTAAGGGAATTTCTTCTTTATATAATGCCGGTTTATACTCTTCGGAACAGGAAACCGCACTTGACAATCCTAAAATATTTTTAGAAGCATCATCTACCTTCGTCAGTAAAGATGCT
Source organism: Lachnospiraceae bacterium (assembly GCA_902381685.1). Taxonomy (GTDB): domain Bacteria; phylum Bacillota; class Clostridia; order Lachnospirales; family Lachnospiraceae; genus Faecalimonas. The sequence continues at coordinate 1,381,140 of LR698958.1, forward strand.
TTCCGTCTGCTCTGTGCCGTTTACACCGATAAAGACTTAACAAATGCAATACTTTGGGGTGAAAAAAATGTACACTTCAATGTAAACGGAAATTTTGCAGTGGAATTGGGTACTAAAAATAGAAATGCTATTAATAATCATTTGGGAAACCCGCTTATCGGGTACACAGAAGTGGGACAAGATCCAAACAGAGAAACTCTCTATCCTGAGCGAATGAAAAACGCCACTCCTTCTAAATTATTAGGATTTAATTTTATCGGCAAAAATTGTACGACAGAATTGGAAAACATTTTTCAAGTTTGGTATAAAGATTATTCTGCACTTGTAACTAACCCCGCTAATTCCTTACTAGAGCAGGGAAATCTCCGTCAACAATATAAAAATGCGGGCATTGATAAAGTCATTGCCGAATGGAACAGGGAATTTCAGGAATGGAGAGAAACACAGAAAGCGAGGTAGACTATGAAAAAGAAACACACACTTACTTTCCTTTCTCTCTTCCTCTGCTGCATACTCTGTTGCTCGTGCGGAAAAGAGAAGGAACCTCAAAACAAACCAAATAAACAGGAAAACTATTCACAAGTTCACTCGAACCGTATGCAGATTACGGAAGAAGGTATTTATTACATTGACGGTTACACAAAACTGATGAAATTTTATGACTTTGCATTAAAGGACTCTATCCCTCTTTGCGATAAACCGAACTGTAAACATAAAAATGCCAAATGTAACGCTTACTTAGAAAATGGATTCCAGTCAGGTATGGGTTGTTATCGAGGAAAACTTTATTATTTTGATATTAATAAGCCAACTCTTCCACTTTATCAGTGTGATAAAAACGAAAAGAACAGAAAAGTAATCGCTAAATTAAATGATACAGAAAGCACACAATCCTGCTCAATTTCTCTGCCAACGTTTTTCGCAGATAATAAATTGATTCTTAATGTAGAGTATTCCACTCTTTTGGACGAGCCGATTGTACACGAAGACGGAACTGCTGATACAATAGAATATAAATGGGGAATTGTAGAAATCGCATTGGATACAGGTGATGTTACTCTTCTAAAAGAACCTGAAATCTATTCCAATACAAACAATTCCATATTATTAGTCGGAGTAAACGAAACTTCTGTCATTTACACAAAAATAGGAACGGACGGTGGTTTTTATATTTACGATACTACCTCCAAAAAAGAGGAAAAACTTTTTGACTTATCTGAAGAAAAGCAACTTACTTTTCTAAATTATGATAAAAAACATCGCATGGCATACCATTTAAACAGGGACGAAAAAAACTGTATTGTCTTTCAAACTAATGTAGAAACAAAAGAAACAAAAGAAGTTTTCCGCACGGAACATCAGAACAGTTTTATGTATTTTGAAGTTTATGATAATGTCATATATTACATAAAAGAAGCCACAGGAGAAATGAAATCTTACGATTTGAAAAACAAAACAGAAAAAGAACTTTCCAAAGAAGAATATACTTATTTAGGAAGATACGAAAACCCTTCCGACTGGTATATTAGTTTTGCGGAAGAAGAAGGATTTGTCTGTATTTCTAAAAAAGATTATGAGAAAAAGAACTGGAAAAAAGTACAGGTAATCGGAAAATTTTAATTAAAACCTATATGCAGAAAGAAACAGCGGTAGGCTGTTTCTTTCTGTATATTTACGCCAATATTTCCGCAAACACATAGTTACTGATGTCAATTCCTCTCTCGGTCAATCTAATGTTCCCATCTTTTTCCTCTAAAAATCCCTGACAAATCATTTTTTCTATCTGCTCTCCGCAAAAAAAATCCACTTCCTTTTTAGAAATTCCGTCCTTTTTACGCAATCCGAGAAAAATTATTTCTTCCAGTTCTTCCTCTTTTGTCAGAACTTCCTCATTCTGTTTTCTTTTTCTTACATCGTCAGAATATTTCAAATATGTTTTCATTTCTTCCGTATTCTGAAAACGTACATTTCCTATAAGTGAAGATGCCCCGAGTCCCAAACCTAAATATTCTTTTCTCTCCCAGTAACCGAGATTATGTCTGCAGGCATATCCCTTCTTTGCATAATTGGAAATTTCATATCGCTCATATCCCGCTTCTTGAAGCCACTTCTTTGTCTTTTGATAAATCAAACGCTCTTCTTCCTCGCTTGGAAGTTCTTCTTTTCTGTTTCCGTCCTCCCCATACATTTTTTCAAAAGGAGTTCCCTCTTCTACAATCAAACTGTACGCTGAAATATGTTCCGGCTGCAATTTCAAAATTCTGTCCACCGTACTCTTCCAACTTTCCACCGTCTGATTCGGAATGGCGGAAATCAAATCAATGTTAATATTATCAAATCCTTCCTCCCTCGCCAGCATATAACTTTCCAAAAATTCTTCATATGTATGTATTCTGCCCAACTGTTTCAATTCTCCGTTATTTGCCGACTGTAAACCGAAACTAATTCGATTTATCCCTGCACTCCTATACGCTTTCAGTTTCTCCCTCGTTACCGTTCCGGGATTTGCCTCAATAGTCACTTCCCTTACACTTTCCATAGCAAACTTTTCTCTCAATGCCGCAAAAATTCTTTCTATCTGTTCACCACCCAAAACAGACGGGGTGCCGCCACCCACAAAAACAGTGACCACCCGATACATCTCTTTCATACTTTCAATCGATTCTATCTCACGGATAAGCGCCCGAACATAATATTCCATTGTTTCTTCGTCTGCCGGCCCCGATAAAAAGTCGCAGTATGCACACTTTTTCACGCAAAACGGAATGTGAATGTATAGTTCTAAATCTCTTCTCATCTTCATTTCCTCCAAAAAGGGACGGGGTAAATTTGAATTGGGGACGTAGCATTTCTCAATTTTACTACGTCCCCAATTCAAGTTATTTATCGTCCAGTTTCAATACGCTCATAAATGCTTTCTGTGGGATTTCTACATTTCCCACCTGACGCATTCTCTTCTTTCCTTCTTTTTGTTTCTCCAACAATTTTCTCTTACGGGAAATATCACCCCCGTAGCATTTTGCAAGTACGTCTTTACGCATTGCTTTTACTGTTTCTCTTGCAATGATTTTACTTCCCACAGCAGCCTGAATCGGTATTTCAAACAACTGTCTCGGTATTTCTTCTTTCAGTTTTTCACACATTTTTCTTCCACGCTCATATGCGCTTCCACTAAACACAATGAAAGATAAAGCATCGACTTCTTCTTTATTAATAAGAATATCCAGTTTAACCAGTTCGGATTTCTCGTAACCGAGCATTTCATAATCAAAGGAAGCATATCCTCTTGAACGGGATTTTAATGCATCAAAGAAGTCATAGATAATCTCATTTAACGGTAAATGATAATGAAGAACCGCTCTCGTTTCTTCGATATATTCCATTCCCTGATATACGCCTCGTCTTTCCTGACAAAGATCCATTATCGCTCCGATAAACTCTGAGGTTACCATAATTTCTGCTTTTACCATAGGTTCTTCCATATAGTCAATTTCTGCAGGATCCGGAAGGTTTGACGGGTTCGTCAAGTCAATGACTTCTCCGTTTGTCTTATGCACTTTGTAGATAACTCCCGGTGCCGTTGTCACCAAGTCTAAATTATATTCTCTCTCCAGACGTTCCTGAATGATTTCCAAATGAAGAAGACCTAAAAATCCGCATCGGAAACCGAATCCCAATGCAATTGATGTTTCCGGTTCAAACTGAAGCGCGGCATCGTTTAACTGTAATTTCTCCAAAGCATCTCTTAAATCCTGATATTTTGCACCGTCTGCCGGATACATACCGCAGTATACCATCGGCTGTACTTTCTTATATCCCGGAAGCGCCTCTTTACAAGGATTTGACGCATTTGTAATCGTATCACCCACGCGTGTATCTTTTACATTTTTGAGGCTCGCTGTAATATAACCAACCATTCCCGCACTCAATTCATCACAAGGAATAAACTGTCCCGCTCCAAAATATCCGACTTCCACAACTTCCGCCTTTGCCCCTGTTGCCATCATCTGAATCGTTGTTCCTTTTTTCACTGTTCCCTCTTTGATTCGGCAAAATACAATGACACCTTTATACGAATCATATACGGAATCAAAAATCAACGCCTGCAAAGGTGCGTCTGCATCTCCTGTCGGTGCAGGGATTTTCTCTACAATCTGTTCAAGGACGTCATCTACGTTTAATCCGGTTTTTGCTGAAATGCGCGGAGCATCTTCCGCCTCAATCCCAATGACATCTTCGATTTCTTCGATAACTCTCTCCGGCTCTGCACTTGGCAAATCTATCTTATTGATGACCGGCATAACATCTAAATCATGGTCTAACGCCAAATATACATTCGCCAATGTCTGTGCCTCCACACCCTGCGCCGCATCGACAACAAGAATTGCCCCGTCACAGGCAGCAAGACTTCTTGACACCTCATAGTTGAAATCTACATGTCCCGGTGTATCAATTAGGTTAAAAATATATTCCTCTCCATTCTTTGCACGGTAAACCGTACGGACTGTCTGTGCCTTAATCGTAATCCCACGTTCTCTTTCCAATTCCATATTGTCAAGCACCTGAGACTGCATTTCCCTGCTCGTCAAAAGTCCTGTCTTTTCAATAATACGGTCTGCCAAAGTTGACTTACCGTGATCTATATGTGCAATAATGCAAAAATTTCGTATTTTACTCTGTTCTATTCCTGCCACGTTTTTTCCTCCAATTACTCTAATCTAATTGATTATTATACACTATTTGAAGAGTATTTGACAATGAAAAGTTCCACCGCCAGCACATCTCCCAAACGTCCTGTTTTTACTCTCTCTTCTATATCCACACTTTCTTCCAAAATCTTTCTCAATTCTTCCTGCGAAAAACTTCTCGACTGCTCTATATATTTTCCTACGGCATAAGGGTGCAGCCCCGCCTTGGAAGCAATCGTTTTTTTGTCATACCCTTCTCCTGCCATTTCCTTTACTTCCATTAAAAGACGGAACTGTCTGGAAAGAAGATACAAAATTCGCATTGCCGGTTCTTTTAACGCCAGCAAATCATAATATCTGTCCAACGCCCTCTTTTGCTTTTTCTCCGCAACCGCGTTGACCATGTCAAAGATTTCATTTGTAATCTGCATTGTACAGATTGCATCTATATCCTCCATATTAATCACATCGTTATTTAATGTGTAACAGAAAAGTTTTTCCATCTCCTTTTGCAGATTTTCCATATCCGTTCCACACTTTGACAACAGATAGTAAATAGTTGACTCCGCAATCTGTTTTCCTTCTTTTTTTACATTGCCATAAATCCAACGCACTAAAGTTTTCTCGTCCTGCCTTGCAAGTTCAACTATTCTCCCCTTATCTTTTACCGCCTTAAACATTTTTCCTCTTTTATCCAACTCTGTTTCCACAAAAATGAAATAAGTTGTCTCCGGAATTTCTTTCATATATTCCGCAAGTTCAGCAGTAGCATTTTTGAAAAATCCTGAATTTTCAATGACAATCAGCCTTCTCTCACTGAAAAAAGGCATTGTTTCCGACAAATCAATGATTTCTTTAACGTCTATTCCCTTTCCCTCGTAGTAAGCATAATTCATCGTATCCCCCTCTGAAATCAACGCCTTTGTCAATCTGTCCTTATATTGTTTTTTTAAATAGTTTTCCTCTCCAAACAGAAGGTAAACCCGCTTAAAGTTCCCTGTCTTTAAATCTTCATTCAGACTCTTCATCGTTCTCTCCTCGCATACATTCTCTCTACAGTATAATCAAATCTTATTTTTTCTGCAAGGAAAATAAATAGCACTCTATCTCCATTTCTCTTCCGTCCGTCTTTAAGGTAACACTCCCATTTTCTTTTGTACCGTATGCGGATATATTTGCTTTTTCTAACCTGTCCAGCAATTCTTTATGCGGGTGTCCGTAAGAGTTTTTCCGCCCGCTTGAAATCAGCCCGATTTTTGCCCGCAGTTTATCCAATATTTCCTCTTTCGTAGAATGCTTCGAACCGTGGTGCGCCACTTTCAGTACATCATACCTTCCGCTTATTTCCTCTTCCAATTCCTTTTCACCTTCCCCTTCCACGTCCCCGGTAAACAGTGCGTCAAATTCTCCGTATTGCAGGGAAAGTACCATGGAACTTGCATTTCCCACTTCCCCTTCATAAGTATCGCTCGGAAAAATACACTGTATTTTCATATCACCCTCTGTCAACTGCTGCCCTTTTTGCAAAACAAATACTTTGGTTCCGAAACGAATCGCCTTGTTTGCCAACTTTGTCAACGTCTTATCCCACACTTTTTTCGCGGGAAGAACAAGATTTTTGATTGTAATTCCTGTTTTCTGTCTCGCAAGCATCTCATCAATTCCACTCAAATGATCCAAATCTCCGTGGGAAACAAAAACATAGTCCACCGTTTCCACGCCCTTCGCCTTTAAAAAGGGTTCTATCCTGTATTTCCCCACCTGTTTCACGTCACTGCTTCCACCGTCAATCAGATAGGTCACTTTTTCAGGACCACACAGGAAATTTCCATCTCCCTGCCCCACGTCCAGCATAGTGATTTCCAATTCACCTCTAGCGAGATTATTTGGGACTGTAAATAAAAATATAGAAAAAAAGATTACCGCCTTCCTATATCTCTTTTCCACTTTTTCCTCTTTTCTCTGCATATATAGTATAAAAAGAAGTAAAAGCAGATAACAAACTACAACCTGCCACCATTTTGGTTTTCCCAAAACTATTCTCGGGTGCGGAAACTCCATCGCCAATTCACATAAACGGTTGTACAGCGTTAGAAAAAATCCGCTCCCTTTTAAAATCCATACGCCTAAGGACTGAAATATAAAGCAGATAGCAACTCCAAAAAGCGCCATTCCAAGCAAAAAAGGCATAAGCGGAATAACAAATATATTTAACAAAAGTGCATACGTCGGCACTTCAAAAAAGAAATACAGCGTAACCGGAAACAGAAAAAGTTGGATTGCTACGCTGAAACAGATACCTTCCGCCCATTTCTTTTCACATGGAAAGAGTTTTTCTAAAATCGGCTTCAACAAAATAATACCAAGAACCGCACCAAAAGAAAGTAAAAATCCCGCATCAAAGAAATACTGTGGAGACCGGCAGATAATAACAGCGGCAGCCACACTAAGACTTGTCGGCAAATCATATACTCTCCCTGTTATATCCGCCCCGATTTTAATAAGAAACATCATTAACGCTCTAAGGGTGGATACTCCCGCTCCCGTCATCACCGTATACAAAATCAGAAAAACACTGACCGCTCCCCCTGATATTTTGTAGGAAAATCCCATTTTCCGAAGACCTTTATACAGGAAATTTCCAATAAACGACAGATGAAGACCGGAAATGGCCAAAATATGCCCTATTCCGTTTACCTGATACATTTCCTTCCATTTTGGACTCATCTCACTTTTTTCTCCCAGTAATATTCCACTTATCATACCGCCTTTTTCTTTTCCCAATATGCCACATACAATCTGATGACATTTTTCCCGAAACTTTAAAAGTCCTTCTCTTACAGCCCATGTTTCCTCTGACAGCATTTTCACTTTCGTGGAAAAGACGGACAAAGAAATCCCCTGTTTTTCATAATAAAATTTCTGGTCATAGTTCCCAAAATTTCTTGGCACATCGAAAAAACGAACTGTCCCCACAGCAGAAATTTTATTTCCGAGTGCGGTTTTCATCATCGTTTTATCATACACCGTTATTTTTATATTTTTTATTCTGTGATTCCGATGCAGAATCCTTGCATCTTTCAGATATAAGATTTGCCCGTTAGAACTCTTTTCTTTTCGATAGATTTGCCCCGATACACCGACCTGTTTCCCTTCAAACTCTTTAAAAGACTCTGTGGCGGGAACCATCTCTCTGATTCCCGCCACAAACAAGAAAACCTGTACGGCAATAAGAATACTGCAAACTATACAAAGTGGTCTTTTTCTCATTTATTCATGCTCTACTAATTCCACATTTCTGTCAAAAGGCTCATTCAGATAAACTGCCTCCTGAAATTTTACCGATGTTTCCCCCTCCACTGAAATCTGTACACGGCTCGCTTTTCCGTTACTGATCAGTGAATTGACGATGCCGTAAATAACAACTTTCGGTTCAACATCAAACTTTTGCTCCCAAAATTGTTTATCAAAATTTACATAACATATTCCGTCTTTCACGGAAACATTCAATACTTTTACCTGCGAAGGCAATACAGGTTTTGCCCCGCTCGTTTCCGGTCCTTTCATCAACTGCTCAATAACAAGTTTTTCTATGGACGTATCTCCCGAATATCTTACATTTACTTTTTCGGAAATAAGCCCGTCCCCTTTCTCATTTGCGAAAAACAAAGTCAGTGTCGTCTGCTGGCTGGACTTCAACGCATTTTTCGTATCTTTTACAAAAGAATCCGCTTTCATAAAACCTACAACATCTCCGCTTTTCGTTCTGAACGGTTCTTCTCCTATATAAAACGCCACCTTTTCAATCCCATCAATCTGTGTCAGCGACTGCACAATGGACGCGCGGCAGAGAATTTCTTCTACCTCTTCCAGTTCCAAGTATTTCTCATTCATATGGATATGCACTTCATCTGCCTTGACTTCCACTTTTTTTATCTTTACTTCCGGCGGAATAGGCGCCTTTACCTCGATTGTCTCAGGCGTTTCTGCCAGTTTCTCAAGCATTTTATTTACTGCTTTCTCAGGTGTATCTTCTTTTATTTCATAGGATTCTTTTTCCAGTGCAGTTCCTTCCATATTAACATAATAAAGAAAAGGACCTTTCCCTTCTTTTTCCTCTTTTGATTGACAGCCCGACAAAAGTACAAGCATCAGAACACCTATTATTACTGTTATTTTCTGCCTCTTCATATACTTTCCCTCTTTTAAACGATGTACGTCAGCGGAACACGAACGGTAAATGTCGTTCCTTCTCCCTCTTCACTGTACACTTTTACCGCACCTCTGTGCATAACAATCGCATTTCGAGCAATGGCAAGTCCAAGTCCCGTACCGCCTATTTCTCTTGAATGTGATTTATCAACACGATAAAATCTTTCAAAAATATGCTCTGTATCTTCCTTCGGAATTCCGATTCCCGAATCCGCAACTTTCACATAAAAATACTTATGGTCTGCATTTAAGGAAACATGTACCCAGCCATCGTCCCTGTTGTACTTAATGGCATTTTCCACAAGATTGGATAGCGCCAATGTCAGTTTCACCTCGTCCACCTCTGCCGTCACAGGACGGAACGACTCAAATACAAGTTCAATATTGCGCTGCGCCGCTATAGGTCTTAAACGTTTCAAAATACGTTCCACCAGTTCATTGATATTTTCCGGCTGTACGGTCAGGTTCATCGTTGTTTTGTCCATCTTTACAAGAGAAAGTAAATCATTGATGATTTTATTCTCCCTTTCTATCTCTTCCGCAATGTCACCCATAAACTCCTGATACAGTTCTACCGGAACGTCTTCCTGTGCAAGCAGGGAATCCGCCAACACTTTCATTGACGTAAGAGGTGTCTTCAACTCGTGAGAGACATTTGATACAAATTCCTGTCTGGAGTCATCGACTACCTTAAGACGCCCAAGCATCTTATTAAACGCTTCCGATATCAATGTTGTTTCCGTATACGCATTCTCATGAAGATTATCCGAATCATATCCCTCATTTACATCTTCAATCGCCTTCGTAATTCTTGCAAAAGGTTTTACCATAAGGGCAGAAAGTACAAATGCCAGCAGCAAAATAATAATCGCCATTGTGATTACAATAATTGTAGCTTTCGTTTCCAGTTCCACCTGATTATTTAAAATAGCATCAGTCGAAACGCTCATCAAAATAACTCCCACAACTTTTTTGCCGTCTTTAACCGGTATTGTCACCTCAGCGTAGTGGTTCTTTTTATCGTGATATGTCGTTCCCTTTCCCTGATAACATTTCAAGACGTCTTCTGAAACAACCGTCTTTCCTTCTTCCAGTTCGTATGTGTCTTTCACAATCCGGAATTCATCGTTAATCACCAAAATACGACCATTATAAATATTAGATAATTGCGTCAGTTCCGCATTGACTACTTCAGATTTGGCATCAATCAGATAGTTATAACTTTTTAACTGATTCGATAGAATTGCACATTGATTTTGAATCTCCGCGGTTCTTGCAGATACGGTCCGGTCAATATAATTGTCCAAAATTGCTGACTTTAAAATCGCACACGGAATAATTCCAAAAAGAACAAGCAATAAAAGAATGCGAAACCGCAGACTTTTAAAAAACTTGTTTTTCATCTTCTCCTTAACCCCTAAAATAGTAACCAACTCCCCACTTTGTATATACATACTTCGGCTCACTCGGATTTGGCTCTACTTTCTCACGAAGTCTTCTGACATGAACGTCAACCGTTCTCGCATCGCCCGGATATTCATATCCCCAAACAATGTTAAGAAGTTCTTCCCTGCTGTATACTTTATCCGGATTTGTCGCCAAAAGTTCCAGCAAATCGAACTCTTTTGCCGTCAGATTAATTTCTTTCCCGTCCACATAAACCCTTCTGCTCTGGCGGTCAATCTTCATATCGTTTTTCAAAATAATATTCTTGTCTTCTTTTTCTTTTACACTCTTACCCGTGCGGCGCATGATTGCTTTGATACGTGCCTTTACTTCCAATATATTAAACGGTTTTGTTATGTAGTCATCTGCCCCATACTCAAGTCCCAAAATTTTATCCATATCATCACCTTTTGCCGTCAACATGACAACCGGAACGTCTGAAAATTCTCTTATCATCTGACACACTTCAAATCCTGTATATTTAGGAAGCATAATGTCCAATAAAATCAAATCATATTCCTGTGCTTTTGCCTTCTCAAGCGCCTCTTCTCCGTCATATGCACAATCTACTTCCATTCCGTCCTGCTCCAGACTAAAGCGGATTCCTTTTACAATCAACTTTTCGTCATCTACAACCAAAACCTTTTTACCCATAACCTTCTCCCTTATCTTACTACAATCTGTTCTTTTATTTTATTAAATACACCGCTTTTGATTCCCTCAATCTCCATTATTTCTTCGATTGACTGAAATCTCCCTTTTTCCTCTCTATACTGTATAATACTTTTCGCCTTAGACTGTCCGATTCCCGTAAGCGTCATCAATTCTTCCTCCGTTGCCGTGTTCAAATTGATTTTGCCGTCGTCTTTCGTCTGACTCTCCTGTGCGGCTTCCCCCTCTGCTGCTTTCTCAGGAACACAAATCTGTGCTTCGTCCTTAATCTTCTCAGCCTGGTTCAGCGCCGCCTTATCAGCCTTCTCTGTCATACCTCCCGCCATCTCAATGGCTTCATATATGCGGCTTCCGGCAGGCAGCCTATAAACGCCCGGTTTCCTTACCGCCCCACAGACATAAACAACCTGAATATTCTCAGAAACTTCCTCCTCTTCTGTCGCATCTTCCTTCTCAGTCACTTCCTCAAGTTGAACCGTCTCCTTCTTCTGACAGCCGGCGAGTATACAAATTGCTATACAAATTCCCAAACAATAACATAATATTCTATGCATAAATCCTCCTTGTAATTCTTTATCAAAATTACAATACCCCTCTATGCTTAGACATACATATTATAACGAATTTCCTATTCAAATACAACTACTTCCACTGGAAAATTCCCACTCCTACAAGCGCTATTATCATACCGATTACCCTCCTCCACTCAAGAGGCTGTTTCTCCACACCGAACAATCCTAAAACCTCAATTACATAGGCGACAATAAGTTGCGAGATAACGATGAGAAGCGCCGCTTTAGCCGGTCCTAACTGTTCCATACTCTTAATGACCGTCCACGTAATCCCTGCGCCGATAACGCCACCAAGCAAAACATATTTCGGCTCAACTTTTGCGATAGTCATGACACTGTCCCTTCCGGCGAAAAACCATGCCACTACGCAGAGAAGAAATGCAGTCAACTGCACCCACGCATTTGACACCCACATTCCGGTTGTCTTTGTCACCTGCGTATTAAACACTCCCTGTACGCTCATCAGCGCCCCCGACAGAAGAGCAATAATAAATCCAACCATAATTGATTCCTCCCAGAACATTTCTTTTTAACATATTATGTCCTCGCATTGCTTTTCTATTCGGAAGTATTAAAAAAGACAGAGAAATCTCTGCCTTTTCATTATTTATAGAACTGTGAATACTTTACACCGTTTTGTAAATCAATTCCTCTCGCCTCCGCAAGTTCGCTTACCGTTACTAACTGATAACCTTTCTCGATTAATTTCGGAATCAACTGAACAGCCGCATCAACTGACGGTTTGTGTATATCATGCATTAACACGACACTTCCGTCTTTTGCGTTCGCTAACACATTATCAATTGTTTTCTGTGTATTTCTTGTCTTCCAATCCAATGTATCTACTGACCACATAATAATCGGAAATCCCACCGTCTGCTTTACGGTTTCATTTACCGCACCAAACGGAGGGCGCATTACCGTAGGGCCTTTTCCACCTGTCGCTTTTACAATAGCGTCTGTTGTCGTCTGAATTTCTTTCTTAATTCCTGCTGCATCTAACTTTGTCAACTTCGGATGATTTGTCGAGTGATTACCCAATTCACAATTTAAGTCTGAAATTCGTTTTACGGTTTCCGGATATCTGTTTACCATCGGTCCTACCATGAAAAACGTTGCCCTCGCATTGTATTTCTCCAGCACGTCCAAAATCCTTCCCGCTTCTGCCCCCGGTCCGTCATCAAACGTAAGTGCTATCATCGGTTTTGTCGGATCCAGATCAATAAACTTTTCTGACTCCAGTTTTCCGTCAGCGGAAAATACGCAGCGTTTAATTCCTATGTCTTTCTGCCCCGTTACTTTTTCCCCTTTTTCATCAAAATAATATGTTCCGTCTTTCATTTTGACAAATTCATTCATGGCATACTGACCGTCTGCTTTTTTAAATTTATTTCCTTCCCAATCACCCAGGGCATTTTTTACAACGAGTTTAGACTCTTCTGTCTCAATCGAAACTTTCCCCTTCCACTCGTTTTTTAATTTTTCTTTTATCTCTTCCTTCAAAACAATTTTTACCGGAAAACTTCCCTCTGTTTTCCCGTCTGTTTCATTTGTAACGGTGTAGTTCTCACCATTTTTCAAATCATCAATTAGTTTCTGAACAGTATATCCCGTTTTCTTATCCAATACGATATCCTTCTCCCCCTGTACCGTAACATTGACCTTTATTTCCGGAATGGTCTGCCCCTCCCTCATCTCAGCATCGTCTGCTTTTAACACTATTTTTGCCGCCTTTTGAAAAAATGTATTTGCCGCTGTTTTTATTCCAAAAATCACTCCGATACAAACGACAACACAAATGATTATTTTACTGATTAAGATTCTACGTCTTCTGCTTCTTATATTTCTACTTCTTCCCCTTGTATTTTTCATTTATATTCACCTTTTCCTCCGTGCCATTATTTTAAAAATTCCGGTATCTTCCCTTTTTTTATAAATGCACTAATCAAATCATCTTCTGTTGCAATGGAAACATATACATTTGGTTCTATGTTTCCACTATATGAACCCATCTCCGTGTAACTTAAACTGTCCAGTATACTTTGGATTTTCTCTTTCTCAGTTGCCTGAACTGTTATCTCTTTCAGATTATCTGAATCTCTGAAATCCTCTACCGTGATAGATGTCACTTCCTGCTGTGTAATCTTATCGGGAACTTCACAATATTGACTTAACACAGAAATAAAATCCTTATATTCTTTAAAAACATACAGAACACGTTCGTCCTTTTTGCTTTTATAATACAATCTTCCGATAATCTCCCCGGCTAAAATATCTGACAACGGATATTTTTCCATGTCTTTATAATACTGATCATATAAAAGTTCCCTCTCCGTCTCGTTCAATTTAACCGGAAGGTTCTCCGATCTGATATTTTCAAATGAGACGGAACTTTTTTCGTCAGCATCTATCTCCCCTATTTTTAATATTTCCCTTTTATAATTTTCATCTGTCATGGCTCTGTCCAGACATAAAAGCAGTTTTTCCCTGTTTACCTGATATTTCCGATATATTTTTCTGCCGTTTTTCAGATAATATCCGATATTCACCGTTGTATTTTCGGCATTTGGCTTACTTCCCTCTTTCAGAGTATCTTTTATCAGGGAATACATCGGTTCAAACTGTGTTGTCTTTAATTTTACCAGATGTTCTTTGTAACTTCTATTATCCCACAATCCTCTGTAATTCAGCAGATAGTTTGCATCATAAGAATCTATTGCCATCGTTTCTATCTTGTCTTTTTCCGGCACATACTCATCATACCCAAGTATATCGAACTGAAAAACGGTTAATACTACCAAAGTTATTCCCATTGAAAGAAAAAATGGTATTTTCTTTTCAAATAATATTCTCACATCTCCGTTATAAATAAACGAAATGATACCGTACACGATCACTACCGAGACAACTGCTATTCCATACAGCCAGCCGTTTTTCATGCCCCGCGTCTGGTTCTGACTGCTTACTATAACTGAGAAAAACACGCCCGCTGACACTGTGATAACAATCTGTACAATAGATTCCAACTTTGAGTATACGATAGCTTTCCCGACATTTTCCATTTTTCTCTTTTTAAACGCAAACAGCCCTAAAAGAAAAATAAGTGCAATGACAAATATCAGTACCATGACAAGCGGAAACATCGGTTTTCCCAACTCATAATATTGTCTTATCTTATCATACATCAATATCGGAGAATACCAGCCCCCGCCTTCTTTCATGTTTTCGAGAAACCCCGTCACCATCTCTTCCGTCATATAATTTTCAAAAATCTGAAGCATAATATAATTTTTCAATGCTACGATTACAGAACCCCACGAAAAAAATATAAGCGTTCCAAGTATTCCTACAAGCAGTTTTCCCGTAATGATCATCGCCAGTGCGGTTGTCCCATATACGAGCAAAAACACAAGCACCATCATGCCCATAATCACACTGCTCTGATGAAAAAGCTGCGGGCTTGCCACCCCTTTTACAATACCGATTGCCAGCAGCAAAATATACCCTATGATATACGGCACTACAATCTGAATGACACCGCCTATATAGTTTACAAAGTACCATGTCTCCCTCTTTATCGGGAAACTGTGGTAAAAATCAATCTGATTTTTTGAGTGTAAATACGAAAATGATGTTATTCCACTCAAAACTCCCCCAAGAATGATCGCAGACCACATATAGATATTAGAAAATCCCATTTCCGATAAAAACCATGTCTGCACTTCCCGCCATGTTTCAGATGAACTGCTTACTCCTCCCGGCAATGCACCCTCTATTTTAATTGCAGTCAACACGGGAATGATAATAATAAAAATCGTGATGGACAAAAGTAACAGCCATGCCCGTTTCTTTATATCTTCTTTTATCAATTTAGAGAAGGAAATTTTTGATGTCATATCCTTCCACCTCCATTTCACTGATAAATATTTCTTCTAAAGAAAGAGGTACTGTTTCCATAAAAATCGGTTCTTTTTCTTCGACTCTTTCCATTATCTCTTCCCTTGTTCCCCTTGAAATAAAACTCAAAATCGAACCCTGCTTTTCGTGATACAATATGTCCAGTTCCGCAAGGAGTCTCTCTTCCATCACCGGATTTGTAATTACACACTGTACTTTATGAATATGGAACTTCATATTCTCCAAGTCTTTTGTAAACAGGATTCCTCCTCTATGTAAAAGTCCTATACTGTCGCAGATATCCTCCAACTCTCTCAGATTATGAGAGGCGATAATCGGTGTAAAACCTCTGTTAATCACTTCCGATGCAAACAGACTTTTTACCGCCTGCCGCATAACCGGATCCAAACCGTCAAATGTTTCGTCGCAGAATAAATATTTTGTGTTTGTACACACTCCCAATAACATGGACATCTGCTTTTGCATACCCTTTGAAAATGTACTGATTTTTCTATAAATGTCTAATTGAAATTTCTCTGCCAGTTTATTGAATTGTGAAGGATTAAAATCTTTGTACATTATCGAATAGTAATCACACATTGTCTTTCCTGTCGCATTTGCCGGAAAGTACGCTACATCGGATAAAAAGCAAATCTTTTCCTTCACTTCTATATTCTCATAAACATTCTCCCCGTCTATTAATATCTCTCCTGCATCTGCTTTTAATACTCCGCTTAACATTCTGAGAAATGTACTTTTCCCTGCCCCGTTGCTTCCTACTAAACCAAAGATCTGCCCCTCCATAATCTTTGTCGTCGCATGGTCAATTGCTTTAAGACCATCAAACGTCTTGCAGATATCGCGCACTTCAATCATGAACTCTTTTCCTCCTTCCAACAATTCTCAAACACATCAAGACATTCCTTCTTAGAAATTTCCAACTCTATTCCTTCCCTGACAAGTTCCCTCATCTTCTCTGAGAAAGCCTCTTTCTTCTGCTCTTTCAGTTCAGTACTTTCCGCAACAAAGTTCCCTCTTCCCTTGATGGGGTATATGTAACCCTGCTGCTCCAGAGTGGCATATGCTTTTTGAATTGTATTTGGATTGATAGAAAGTTCTACTGCCAAAGAACGCACAGACGGCATCTGACTTCCCGAAGGTAAAATTTCTTTTAGAATCAGCATTTGAAATTTTTCCACTATCTGCTCATAAATCGGCTTTCTATTCTGATAATCTATTGCAATCATTTTTTCTCCTTTCTACCGTTTCAAATGTACTATCAGTGTTAGTACACTTACATTGTAATAAAAGTGTGTTGTACTGTCAACACACTTTGTATTACATTTATGTTACAATTATATCACTTCTTTTATTACACGCATTGCGTTTCCCCGCCAAATCTTTTCTATCTGTTTTTCCGTAAATTTTGCCCTTTTTAACTCCTCATAAAGAATATTTATCTGCCCAACTTTCCCTATCTCTCCTTCTTCTCCGATAAATCCGTCAAAGTCCGTTCCGATGCAGACACTTTCCATTCCTCCCACATTTGCGATATGTTGAATGTGACTTACAATGTTTTTCGCTGTCGCTTTCCCACTTTCCCGAATAAACGGAGGGTAAAAATTAACTCCGATGACACCGCCCTTTTCTCCCAGTCCGCGAATCATATCGTCTGTCATGTTTCTCGGGTGAGGACAGAGCGCTCTCGCATTTGAGTGAGACGCAACGACCGGCACTCTGCTTGTCTGTAAAATATCCCAGAATCCGCCGTCCGAAAGATGTGAAACATCTATCAGCATTCCCACATCGTTCATTCTCTCTATCACTTCAAAACCGAACGGTTTAAGCCCCTTCGCCATTATCTCCGCATTTTTGCTGTTTGGATAACCGATACAATTTTCGTAATTCCATAAGACTGTCATAAGACGGATTCCTTCGTTTCGGAGTTCTTCTATTCTTTCTATTTTATTATTTAAAATTCCTCCTTCCTCCACTGTGAGTATGGCAGAAATTTTTCCTTCCTCTCTGTTTTCTTCTATTTCTTTTCCACTTTTTGCAAATGCAATCTTATCCGAAAAATGTTCCACTTCCTTTCTCAGCCGTTCTATCATCTTTTTTACATATTGATAGCCCTCCTCAAATTTATTTTCTTCCTGAAACCATTGCATATCCACGAAACAGGCAAAAAACTGTGCCATTGTATCTGCCCGTCTCATCTCTTTCAAATTCACACAAAAAGGATTGTTCTCCAATGTGGCATTTTCCCCCGCTTCCATCAGTCTCCAAATCGTATCACAGTGCAAGTCAATTAATTTATCCATTTTCTCTCCCTCCGGTATGTTTTTTGGCTTATGGTATATACTATACAAAAAAGGAAAAAGAAACAATATGAAACCTAAAATTGCCATTATTGTCTGCGGACTTTCGGAAAACAGACAGTTTGTAACAAATTCCTATGTACAGGCGGTGCGATATTCAGGCGGTCTTCCCCTGATTATTCCTCTTGTCAAATCAAACGTTGCCATTCAGGAATACATTTCCCTCTGTGACGGATTTTTATTCTGCGGAGGGGGCGATATCACTCCTCTTCTTTTTGGACAGGAACCTGTGGACAAACTTGGAGAAACCAATATTACTTTAGATATTTTTCAACTTCGTTTTATGCGCCATGTACTTTTAAGCGGAAAACCCGTTCTCGCCATCTGCCGGGGAATGCAACTTTTAAATGTTGCCTGTAACGGAACCGTCTGTCAGGATATTTCCATAAAAGTAAAAGATTCCATAAATCATATGCAGCGCTCTTTCTCCCGAAAAGATATCAGCCACAAAGTGACGGTTAAATCCGGCACCCATTTACACAGAATCATCGGGAATATTGTCTATACAAACAGTTATCATCATCAGACCATTGACAGGCTGGGAAAAGGGCTTATCTCCTGTGCCCACACTTCTGACGGAATTATTGAGGGGATTGAACTCACCGGCCACGCCTTTTCCATTGGCGTCCAGTGGCACCCGGAGGCCATGTACCGCACAACGCCTGTTATGAGGAGACTGTTCTCTTCTTTTATTCATGCGTCCCGATTGGCAGATGAATAATTTGCACGAAAGCAGCCATACTACTCTTGTCAGATGATTATTATATTTAAGGAGGAGAGTATCATGGAAGATATTTCAATTTTGGATTTACAAAACCTTCGCCACCTTATCGGCGGATATTCCACAACACACTGCAAAATGACTGACTACGCATCTTTTGCACAGGACCCTGAAATCAAAAAACTGTTTCAGGACAGCGCTGACAGTGCAATGAAAAACAAACAGGAATTGTTAAAATTCTTATAGGAGGACAATTATGGACGAAAAAACTATGGTAGCAGATGCCCTTGTAGGAGCAAACGGTGAATTAAAAATGTTTGGAGAAATGATTTCCCAGACAGAAAACAAGGAATTAAAACAATGCTTAAAACAGTTGCGTAACGAGTGCGAAATGTCACAGGAAAAACTGTATCAGATTGCCCGCGAAAAAAGTTATTATGTGCCTGCCGCAAAAGCAACTGCCGAAGAAAAACAACATGTAAAATCCATTTTGACACAGGGGACAATGAAATAATATTTGAGGGCACCTTCGGGTGTCTTCATTTACATAATTACTGATGACAAAAAGACGTTTATCATGTAAAATAGGATAGAAAATGAATGTATATTAAGGAGTTATCTATGAGCATATTAAACGTTGAACATTTATCACACGGTTTCGGTGACCGTGCTATTTTTGAGGACGTTTCCTTCCGTTTATTAAAAGGCGAGCACATTGGTCTTGTCGGTGCAAACGGAGAGGGAAAATCCACTTTTTTAAATATCGTAACCGGTAAACTTCAGCCTGACGAAGCCAAAATCGAGTGGGCTAAAAATGTCCGTGTCGGCTATCTGGACCAGCACACTGTTTTAGAAAAAGGCATGACAATCCGCGACGTATTAAAATCCGCTTTCGCCTATCTTTTTGAATTGGAAAAGAAAATGAATGACATCTGCGACTCTCTCGGCAGCGCAGATGAAGACGAAATGATGACGCTGATGGAAGAACTTGGCAGCATTCAGGACACCCTGACTTTACACGATTTCTATGTAATTGACGCCAAAATCGAAGAAGTTGCAAGAGCCCTCGGCATACTTGACATCGGATTGGAAAGAGACGTAACAGATTTAAGCGGCGGACAGAGAACGAAAGTCCTTCTCGCCAAACTTTTGTTGGAAAAACCCGATATTCTTCTTTTGGACGAACCTACAAACTATTTAGACGAAGAACATATTGTCTGGTTAAAACGCTATCTTATCGACTATGAAAATGCCTTTATTCTGATTTCCCACGACATTCCATTCCTGAATGATGTTATCAATATCGTATATCATATGGAAAATCAGGAATTAAACCGATATGTCGGAGATTACGAACACTTCCAGCAGGTTTACGAAGTAAAAAAAGCACAATTGGAGGCTGCCTACAAACGCCAGCAGCAGGAAATCAGCGAATTAAAGGATTTTGTCGCCCGCAATAAAGCCCGCGTTTCCACAAGAAACATGGCAATGTCCCGCCAGAAAAAACTGGATAAAATGGATATTATCGAACTTGCCGCTGAACGCCCGAAACCGGAATTTCATTTTAAAACAGGACGCACTCCGGGAAAATATATTTTTGAGACAAAAGACCTTGTCATCGGATATGACGAGCCACTCTCCAAACCGCTCACACTCGCTATGGAACGCGGACACAAGATTGCCCTTGTCGGTGCAAACGGTATCGGAAAGACAACACTTTTGAAAAGTATTCTCGGGCTGATTCCCGCATTGAGCGGCTCTGTAGAGTTGGGTGAAAATCTGCAAATCGGATATTTTGAGCAGGAAACCGCACAGGATAACACAACAACCTGTATCGAAGAAATTTGGAGTGAATTTCCTTCTTTCACACAGTATGAAGTCCGCTCCACTCTTGCAAAATGTGGTCTGACAACAAAACATATCGAAAGTCAGGTGCGTGTTCTAAGCGGTGGTGAACAGGCGAAAGTACGCCTCTGCAAATTAATCAACCGTGAAACAAACATCTTGCTTCTCGACGAGCCTACGAACCACTTGGACGTAGATGCAAAGGACGAATTAAAACGCGCCCTTCAGGAATATCGGGGAAGTGTTCTTCTGATTTGTCATGAACCTGAATTTTACCGCGATGTGGTAAATGAGGTTTGGGACTGTACAAAATGGACAACGAAAATCTTTTAATTGTGAAAAAACTGTGAAAGGGGACGTAGTAAACTTAAAAAATACTACGTCCCCTTTCACAGTTTCGACACATTTTATTCCTTTCTCGTCAATATCTTCTCCCCATTCAACTCGCAATCAACAAGCGTATCTCCCTGATACACTAATTTCATGGAAAAAAACGGCTCATTTCTATTCAACAATTCAAAGAAAATTTTATCGCCTTCCCACAAATTCAATTCCGGAATTTTCTTTTTGGAAACCCATTCCAAAGTTCCCTCGTCACAATCTGTTATTTCTCCCTCAAATCCGTCTGCAGTGTAAAGGCAGATATATTCTGCTTCATTGTCATTGAACACAAACGTCAAAAGTCCACGAAACCGATAAGAAGTAAGTATCAGTCCGGTCTCTTCTTTTACTTCCCGCAGAAGGCAATCCTCAGGACTTTCCCCTGCTTCAAAATGGCCGCCCACTCCAATCCACTTATCTTTATTTACATCATTTTTCTTACTGACACGATGCAGCATAAGATAACTGTCATCTTTTTCAATATAACAAAGCGTCGTTAATTCCATAATTTTTCACCTATTCTTCTGCCTCTTCGGCCTCATCTCTTTTACGCAGAAAATATACTCCCAAAATAATGATTCCTATTCCTACAACTCCTCCTCCGATTAAATGAATCGCTGAAGAAAAAACATCATACAGATACATCGGTATAACATTCCAAAGAACTCTTACCAAAGACTTTCCAATCACTGCTGCGCCAATTAAAATCAACGCTCCTGCAATTACTGCACGGTATTTTTGTAATAATTCTTCTTTGTTTTCCATTACATATCCCAAATTAATCAGGTATCTGTCTTTTTCCATCATAAATTCCTCTTCGGTCAAATTTTTCAAATTGTGTGTATGAAAAAAACTGTAAAACCAGATAATCGGTAAGAGACAAAGAATAAATGTCATTCCCGTAAGCGCCGATATAGCAACGATTCCCCAAAATGTAATCAAAATACTCATTCCCTGTTTTTCAAATCCCATATACAACTCTCCCGCTCCCGGTATTAAAGAGCAGATAAATGTCAAAAATCCTTTCTTTTGCTTTTTCATGTCTATTCCTCCCATTTCGCCTTTCTTGATTTAAAGTATACTATGGAAAAGTTATGATTCTATGCTGTATTTTTTAAGAATTCTTTAACTTTCTCTAACTGCCCATCTTCTTGAAGATAAGTTCAAGAGTATCCCTCTCTCTGCTCGGTCAATTCCAATTACCTATAGAATATCATATCTTTTAATTTCTCACATCATTTATTTCAAAAAGACAGCGCAGATAATGTTTCCACTATCCACGCCGTTTCCATTACACCTTTGAAATATTTACTCCATTTTAAAAATCAGGTACGATATTTTGCGGTATTCTCCAATACCTTTATAGGTCATACGCCCTATCGGCTTCGCCTTGTTCCTTGGTCTCACTACATTTCTCTTATTTTTTTAGAAATCAGTAAGTTAATTGCAATCAATGGGATTGCTATACAAAAGAAACTAATGGTAAGCCATAATGGTATATCCCTCTCTAACTGAACACGAAAAAGCAGAATAATCGCCATAAATATGGAACCCAAAATTTCCATAAAATTCAATAATTTTTTGCGGAGTTCTTGCAGACGTGTCCGATTTTGTATCCTCTCTGATTTCCATATCCCATAATTTACTCGAGTGTCATTTACATCTTCATCAGATATAAGTTCGTCCATACTTACATCTAGTTCTAATGCCAGTTTTTTTGCAGTAATCAAATCCGGACATCTCGAACCATTTTCCCAACGACAAATTGTCTGTCTTGAAACATATAACTTATCCGCAAGTTGTTGCTGAGTGAGATTTTTTTCTTCTCTGAATTTTTTGATGTTATCACTTAATGCCATACTCCATACCTCTCTTTCATTCACATCATATAACGATAGAACTTAAAATAAAAGTACCAGTATGTATTTTCCTTGTTTCCATTTTGGTAACAACTGTTTATCTGTAACTTCTTCTCTACTCCCTGTTAATTCCAGACTTACTTCTACCGCTTTTTCTTTTCTTCTGAAGCATGCATGTATAAATCTGTTGTCATTACCGGCGTGGAATGACCTTAGAGTTTCTGTACTACCTGTTGGTCTATTCCATTTTCATAGCGCCTTGTAGCGTATGTATGCCTCAAAGTATGGATTTCACTATTAACGTTGTAATAATAAACCGGCGAACCGTCCGAATAGGCAAACACCAAATCAGATATAGATTTGCGTTGGCTTTATGGAGAAAGTGTACCTATGGAGAATACACAAAAAAATAATACACCCCTGCAATATGTCTTTTATAACAACTCCTGCTCCGAGTATCTTCTTGATGATTTAGACGATATGTATATTGCTATGAAAACACAGTATTCCCCCCATTCCACGCTTTTATTTCCTTGTCAACCGAGGTGGAAATGCAATGCACATATTACCTCTATTTTTGAAAGAGGATAATTCCCAATTCTATGAATGCCCTTCTGATTTCTTCTATTCCGACAGGCATACTATTTTTACAAGAGATTTTGAAAGCATTCACATGGTATTAACAACTGCCACGATTTACTATTATGGAATTGATACAAAGACCTATGAACCGAAAGTTACCATGCTTTCCTACTCACAGGCTGACGACTGCTTTTATATCGACAACGGAATACAAGACGGTCACATAAAAGCATTTGAGAAAGAACTGACGAAAGAAGCACTTTACTTAAAACACAACGCCCTACAATAGAAAATGTGCTTACCTATTTTCTATTGTCACAAATAACAGACAAGAGGACTTGCAAGGTTTCTGACCTTTCAAGTCCTCTGCTGTATCATGGTGCTGTTGGCTGTGTCCGTTCCGTCAAGAACTGCCCTATGACGTATCGGCTACACCTTGTTCCTTGACCTCACTAGGTATATATAACCAACATCATTGATTTTCTAATGCCAAAATTGCTTTTTTTATTTTAACACTTAATATGATACCAACTCCCCATACGAAACTACCACATATAATCGTTACAACTGTTTGAGGAATAGTGACCGCCAGTGTCTTCGTAAATGTAATTGTAATAATAATTCCAATGAGTATTAAAATTTCAGAAAAAATACTGAATATCTTTAGTTGCAATTTTGTTTTAAAAATATTTAAGGCTGACTGTTCCCCTTGCTTCGCTTTCTCATTGTCTGTCATTTTCTTTGCATACAACAATTCTGCTACTTGAATATCTAGTGCTTCGCACAATGGTTCATACAATGATATATCTGGCATTGTTTTCGCATTTTCCCACCTAGAAATAGATTTATCACTAACCCCTAACATTTCAGCCAGTTCAACTTGCGTTAAGCCCTTTTCTTTTCTACAGCAGGAAATAAAATCTCCTATTTCATGTTGGTTCATATATGACACTTCCTTTCTTCTATTTCTATCCCCATATTACATAATTTCTCTATAAAAGAACAGGACAGAAACTGAGAAATGCTTATATTCTTCCTTTTTATATCTTCATACCTACTTTTGATTTAACAATTTCAATATAAAATAAAAGACCTATAATAATTCTAATAGATATAGCATAATTTTTCCCTCCCTATGCTTACCTGTAAAAACCATCATTTGCCACGCTTGGTACAAGCCCAATTATTTATTCCTTTTCATTCAACAATTCATTTACTCTTTCAACTGGAAACCTATCCTCAATATCAATTACTTCAAATAAATTTAAGGGTAATTCTTTTTCTCCAATCAAAGCAAGATATTCATTAACAGCCCTATGGTCAATCATAATTTTTCCACGTCCTGCCCAATGACGATTACTTACTTTCTTCTTTAATCCAGAAATCCAATATTCATCTCTGTTTTCAATATCCATATAGTTTGAATAACCACCATTATATTTCTGAAAGCATGGTCATTAAAGTAAATGGTTTTCTTGGTTTTTGAAGTTTTTACATATCCAATCCATGCTGAACCATCATCAGAATATCCTGTTTTCATAAGAAAGCGACATCTTAATATAATTTTTTGCATAATGCTCTTTTCATCAAACAGTTTTGTTATTCCCGCATCAACAGAAATTACCAAAACTATACATGCAATAGCACCTAACACTGTATAAATAATCTCCATTACTTCCACCCTTACTTCTTATTTGAAAAATATTCCCCGCGAATATAAATGAATAAACTGACGAAAAGGTAGTATAATGCCATACTCCCTAACCCGTCATTATAAATTTCTATTGAAAGAATGTTTTCTTATCAAGCTAACTACAATAACTGCAACCAGAAAACATACTGGAATTTAACTGTCCATTCTTTTTATAGTTTCCTCTATGGAAATACATTCAGCATAACGTTCATGCCACATAAATTCGTTATAATATCGGTAACTTTTTTGGCTATCCATATAATTATTGTTTATCGTCGAATTTGCAAATGCAGGTACAATCAAATTAAAGCCATATTCAAATCCGCTTATTACTGTTGCATTGATACATTTATCGGTTTGAAGTCCAACAATAATTATGTCTTTTTCATTATTTTCTGCTAAATACTCAACTAAACCAGTATCTTTAAATGCACTGTTCACACTTTTAACAAACAATTTCTCATTAGATAATGGCTTAAATTTTTCAAATACTTCAAAACCATCAGTACCTTTTGTTAAACCGCTCCCATTGCCATCATCATGTACAACATAAATGACTTCAACATTGTTTTCTCGTGCTTTTTTAATTAACAGTTGAATATTATCAATAAACTCATTGTAATTATATAATTCATCATTAACAAGTGCCTTTTGTGTATCTACAACCAATAAGACCATTTTTCCACTCCCCCTTAATAAATTCCAATTGAACAAAATCGCTGCGCGATGGCCTGCCAAGGCTGTGGCATAGCGATTTTCTGTTTTCTATAATAAAAAACAGTGGAAAGCAAGTCCTAAAAGTAGTATTGTTAAATCACCACAAAATAACAATCAAACAGGATCGACCTTCCCACTGCCTATGAAAAGAATACCACCCTTCCGCTTGGTTGGCAAGCGGTTTTACGACTCAAATGCGCCTCCGTGTAAAGCAGTGTTTTGATTACTACTGATTTTACATGGAGGATTTTATTATGTATGAAAAATATTTAGAACAGCTTGAGGAAGCCGGAAAAATCCGTAATCTCAAAGAGCGTTCCATCAACTGCTATAAAAACTATGTTTCTTACTTTCTGAAATATCAAGCGAAGCCCCCTGAAGAACTTACCTGTCAGGATGTCAGAAATTTTTTGCTTGCCAAAAAAGAGGAAGGACTAAAAGCCACAACTCTGAACCTCTATAATTCGTCTATCCGTTTTTTCTATCGAAATGTCCTGCATATCCTTTGGGATGACATCACAGTTCCACGGATGATTCTGGAACATAAGCTTCCGACCGTACTGACTGTTGATGAAATCGACCGTCTGTTAGAAGCTGTTGATGATATCAAATATAGAGCCATGTTTGCAACGATGTATTCTTCCGGGATGCGGGTCTCTGAAGTGATCCACCTTCATTATGATGATATTTCCCGTTCAAATATGCAGATCCATGTCCGGGATACGAAGAACAGGATGGACCGCTATACAATTCTTTCTAAACGGTGTCTGGATATCCTTACACAATACTGGTTTGAGAAAGGGCGTCCCCGTGGAATCCTGTTTCCTAATAAATTTACCGGGAATTACCTGACAGTCAGTACACTGGAACAAGTGATGCGACGGGCAGTATCCGATGCTGAACTTCCAAAGAAAGCAACCCCACACTGTCTCCGTCACAGCTTTGCCACTCATCTGATGGAACAGGTAGAACGGCAGAATATTCAGGCACTGCTTGGACACCGTGACCCAAAATCAACGGAAGTTTATCTTCATGTCAGCAACAAATCCCTTATGGGAATCCAAAGTCCCTTTGACAGGAAAGAAGGTGCTGATAATGAATAAGCCGACCGTACAGGATATCTTCCTGCGTTTTTACCCTGCATACCTTGAAAAACATTCCCCTTCTGCAGAACAGGCAAAGGTTTCCCGAAACATCATGAACTGTAAGACTGGGGCTTATGGTGCAAACGTCAGTGTATGTGAAGACTGTGGCGCTGTTCAGATCCATTATAATTCCTGCCGTAACCGTTGCTGTCCCATGTGTCAGGCTGTTCCGAAAGAAATGTGGATGGATGCCCACAGGGAAGATGTGCTTGATGCCCCCTACTTCCACCTGGTATTTACGGTTCCTGACATTCTGAATCCCATCATTTACAATAACCAGAAACTGCTATATGACACCTTGTATCATGCAGCTTCTGCCACAATCAGTGAACTGACCGCTGACCCAAAGCACCTTGGTGCTGATGTCGGCTATATCTGCATCCTGCATACATGGGGATCTGAAATGAACTTTCATCCCCATATCCATACAATACTGCTCGGCGGTGGTCTAACATCCAAAAATGAGTGGAAAGACAACGGTACCGAGTTTTTTCTTCCTATAAGGGCTGTCTCCAAAAGCTTCCGTGGAAAATATATAGATGAACTGAAACATCTCTGGAATACTGGTCAGCTTGAGTTTCATGGCACTGCCGAAAAATACCGTAATTATTATGTATTCAAAGACCTGCTGGATTCCTGTTATGATACGGAATGGATTCCTTACTGTAAGAAAACGTTTAACGGCGCAGGATCTGTGATTGACTACCTTGGAAAGTATACCCACAGGATTGC
Source organism: Lachnospiraceae bacterium (assembly GCA_902381685.1). Taxonomy (GTDB): domain Bacteria; phylum Bacillota; class Clostridia; order Lachnospirales; family Lachnospiraceae; genus Faecalimonas. Next base: position 1,408,680 of record LR698958.1, read on the forward strand.
CATCAGCAATCACCGCATCATCTGTATGGACGATGAAAACGTTACTTTTTCTGTAAAGGATTACCGGAACAAAGGACAATGGAAAGAACTGACTCTTTCCGGTGTTGAATTTATACGACGGTTTCTGATGCACGTACCGCCAAAACGTTTTGTCAGGATTCGGCATTACGGACTTCTTTGTTCCCGTAGCAAACACAAGAAGCTGACTTTATGCCGGAATCTCCTTGGATGCCAAAAGTATCTCTCGAAGCTTCGAGGTAAGGAGATGCCGGAAATATTAAAACAGCTTTATGAGATAAACATTTGTGTGTGTAAATCCTGTGGCGGGCATCTTGGAAAACCACAGCTTCGAATACCACAAAGATGTTAAAAGCTTATTCTTTCATACATTTTCTAAAGCCTCAAAGCTTGAGGTTTTGTTGTCGTACCTATTTATCTGAAAACACTTGATTTCTGTAGCTTCTGCACAGAAAATCCTGTATAATCACAGGTAAGTACAAAAGATTGAAAGTCCATAGGTAATGACTACCCGGACGCTCACTTTGTTCAATGAGGTCAAATCGAAAATGGTGTAAACGAAGGGGCAGTTCACTGGAATGCCAAAACTGCTTTTTCGTTTACCCCATCATCGATTCTAACCTAAAGAATTTGCTTCTCATAATATCATACTTCGTAATTATTTGCACCATTATAATCACCAAAAATAACGCAGACAATATCTCTACTATCTGCGTCATTCCTTTCATATCTTCTTGAAATATTTACTCCATTTTCTTTCAACTTTTACTTCAAATTTACTCCATTTTAAAAATCTGTCACGATATTTTACGGTATTCTACGATACCTTTCCTTTGAAGAAAAATATCTGTAAACCTTGATTTCAAGCGAACGTTTCAATATTTCCAAGCACTTTACATATCATAACCCATGCTGGCAACCTCCATTATCTGCATGGCTTATTTCTGCACAATATTTATAATTCTTCCCGGAACATAAATTTCTTTTACGATTGTTCCTGTCAATTTATCCGCAACCGCTTCTTTTCCTGCCGCAATCGCATCTTCTTTAGAGATTTCTGCCGGAATTGTCACAACCGCTCTTGTTTTTCCGTTAATCTGTACCGCAACTTCAATTTCATCATCTTTCATTGCCTCTTCGTCGTATGTCGGCCAGCCTGCATGGAATACGCTTCCTGCATTTCCTAACTGTTCCCACAATTCTTCTGCCATATGCGGTGCAAACGGTGCGAGAAGGATTGCAAACGTTCCTAATGTTTCCTTATCTACTCCACCCTCTTTTTTCGCAATGTCCAAAAGTTTGTTGTTGTATTCCATAAATCCTGAAACAACTGTATTTAAACTGAAACTCTCTAAACGTGTTGTAATATCATATACCATTTTATTGCGAATCTTAATCATTTCTTTTGTCGCCTTTACATCAGCGTCTTTGCTGTCCATAACAAGATTCCATACACGGTTTAAGAAGCGGTATACACCGTCAATTCCTCTGTCGTCCCACTCAGCATCTAATTCAGGTGGTCCTACAAATAATTCGTACATTCTAAGTGAGTCACAGCCGTAATCTCTTACCAAATCATCAGGAGATACAACATTTCCTTTTGATTTACTCATCTTGATACCATTTTTACCTGTAATCATTCCCTGATTGAATAATTTTTTAAATGGTTCGTCAAAGTCAACTGCCCCTATATCATATAAGAATTTTGTATAGAAACGTGAGTATAGTAAGTGAAGAACTGCATGTTCAACACCACCGATATACATATCTACCGGTAACATTTCATCTGCTTTTTCTTTCGATACAAGTTCTTCTGCATTATGGTTATCCACATAGCGAAGGAAATACCATGAAGAACCTGCCCATTGAGGCATTGTGTTTGTTTCGCGTTTTGCAGGTTTACCACAAACCGGACAAGTTGTATTTACCCAACTTTCAATTCCCGCAAGCGGAGATTCTCCCGTACCTGTCGGTTCATAGGAATCTACGTCCGGCAATGTAAGTGGAAGCTGATCTTCCGGAACAGGAACTGCGCCGCAGTGTTCACAATGTACAATCGGAATTGGCTCACCCCAATAACGCTGACGTGAGAATACCCAGTCACGCAGTTTGAAGTTGACCGTCGCTTTACCGATTCCTCTTTCTTCAATCATGTGCGGGGCTTCTTTTTTCAGTACTGCTGATTCCATTCCGTTCCATTCTCCGGAATTAATCATTGTTCCTGCTGCGTCTGTGTAAGCCTCTGTCATATTTTCAATTTCTTTGCCGTCTTTGGCAATTACCTGAATAATCGGAATATTGAATTTTGTGGCAAATTCAAAGTCACGATCATCATGGGCAGGCACACACATAATTGCGCCTGTTCCGTAATCTGCCAATACATAGTCTGACAGCCAAATCGGTACTTTCGCATTGTTAATCGGATTGATTGCATAAGAACCTGTAAACACACCTGTTTTTTCCTTGTCCTGAAGTCTGTCTACATTTGATTTCATTGAAGAATCCAAAATGTATTTTTCTACCGCTTCTCTTGTTTCGTCTGTAGCAAGTTCTTTTGCCAGAGCGTGTTCAGGTGCAAGCACCATAAATGTAGCACCGTGTAATGTATCAGGTCTTGTTGTGTAAACTGTGATTTTTTCATCTTTTCCGTCTACTTTAAAATCTACTTCTGCACCATAAGATTTCCCAATCCATTCTGCCTGCATTTTCTTTACTTTTTCCGGCCAGTCTAATTTATCCAGATCATTTAATAATCTGTCTGCATATTTTGTAATGCGAAGCATCCACTGACGAAGGTTTTTCTTTGTTACCTCTGTTCCGCAACGCTCACATTTACCGTTTACAACTTCCTCGTTTGCCAATCCTGTTTTACATGACGGACACCAGTTAATTGGAAATTCTTTCTCATATGCCAATCCTTCTTTAAACATTTTCACGAAAATCCACTGTGTCCATTTATAAAATGCAGGATCTGTCGTATTTACTTCCATATCCCAGTCATATAATGCAGAGATTTCATTTAACTGTTTTTTGAAGTTTTTGATATTTTCTTCTGTTGATACGGACGGGTGAACACCCATTTTAATAGCATAGTTTTCTGCTGGAAGACCGAATGCGTCCCACCCCATTGGGTGTACGATATAATGTCCCTGTAATAATTTGTAACGGCTCCATGCATCTGAGATAACATAACCTCTCCAGTGTCCTACGTGAAGACCGTTTCCTGAAGGATATGGGAACATATCCAAACAATAATATTTTTCTCTCTGTCCATTTTCATCTGCTTTGACGTTTACCGGATTCTTTTCCCAGTTTTCACGCCATTTTTTTTCAATCGCCTTGTGATTATAAGGTGTTGCCATGATTTTCTCCTCCTATTTCTTTATAAAAAAACCTTCTCATCTCAAAAAAAGAGACGAAAAGGTCTATCCGCGTTACCACTCTTATTCATTCTGCTCTCACAAAATGCACTCATTTCTTCTATAACGGGAAGTCCCGCTTCTGCCTATGTTACTTGACGAGGTACTTTCGAGTCTAGTAACAAGGCACAACTCATCGGCTTGGTGAGGTTCTTACGAACCTAGCGATGTAGTTGTTTCCACATATGTTACTTGACGAGGTACTTTTGAAGTACTTTCGAGGTACTCATCAAATATATTTCAACAAAAGAACTCCGAGGCGAGTTGGGAGATTACGCTGTTGTCTTGCACCAAACGACAACTCTCTGCAAACGATAGGCTCTTAATACTCCTCTTCCTTGTCATTATCTTATTTAATTAATAACTCTTTTTATTGTACACATCTGCCTTTTATTTGTCAAGTTTCCTAAGAAAATGTGACAAAATAGTCCTAAGAAAATGTGACAAAATAGTTTCCTAAGAAAATGTGACAAAATAGGTTGTATACTCTTCCGCTCTATGATATCCCAATTTTTCAGCCAACGCTACCGACCTTAAATCTATGGCGTCCCAACTTGGATATTTATCCCGTTTCAGACACTCCAAAATAAGACTTGCCCCACAGGCAGTCGCTAACCCTTTCCGCCTGTGCGATTCTTTTGTATCAATTTCTATTTCAATCCCTTCACGATAAAAGGTATACGAGGACGCTCCTGCCACAACTTCTTCTCCCAAAAGGGCAACTACACCTACGCCATTCTCCCTAAACTGCTTATAATCCGAAAACATGGCACAAAAATCTTTTGACCACTCCTCTTTTAACACTTTATCATACAATTCTTCATCAATCTGTTTTAATATATAACCTTTGGGAATCTGTTCCGCATACTGTCTCAATTTTTCCACGTCAAACATATCCGCTTTCTTTTTTATTGCGTAGCGCTTCGTTTTTTCCTGACGTTCTCCAAAATGTTTCTCAATATATGTATTCCACTCTTCATTTTGCGGCACAATCAGTATAAAATCTTTCTCTGTCGTCCGAGAAATGTATGCGACTAATTCCCTGTCCGCTTCTCCCGCCAAAAAGCAGAAATCCGCAATCGTTATCATGGCAGATTTTTCTTCCTTACCTGCAACCGCAAACGCTTTCCCCATACACCCCTGCAGACACGACCAAATCATGGTTTCGCTCCAGCCGGAAAACAGTTTTTCAATAAGAGAAATTTCATTCTGTTTTATTTCCTTTACCACTTTCTCACCCTTTCAGCTCATTCTCCTCCACATAAAAGAGACAGAGTTTTTTGTCTCTGCCCCTTTCATTTACTTAATTTAGTATTTTTTCTTTTTTGCTATCACGCCGGAAACAAGCGCCGCTGCTGCAAGAATTCCCCACAACATCATATTAGAAGAGTCCCCTGTTTTTACTCCTCCGTCAGAACCTGAGCCTGCATTTCCACCATTTGGCGCTTTTTCTAATTTCTTCACTGCATTTTCCAACTGTGCCAGAGCATTATTTACCTGCTCTTCTGTTGCGTTCTTGTCATCTAAAACAGTTTTTGCTTTGTTCAAAGCCTTTTCAAATACCTTCCAACTGTCTTTCGTGTAGCCATCATTTTTCAAGTCTTTGTATTTATTATACGCTTCTTCCAGTTTACTCTTATCAACTGTTTTATCTGCTTTTTCTAATGAATTGTAAGCGTCTTCCAGCGCTTTCTTAACTGCGTCTACTTTTTCCTGCGTACTGTTACTATTGTCATTTACAATTGCTTCCGCTTCGTCAAACGCTTTTTTAAATACATTCCATGTAGCAGTTGTAAAGTCTTCTGCCTTTAATTCTCTGTATTTTTCTACCAGTTTCTTAAGGGCGTCCGTATTACCGCGTTTCTGTAATGCTGTAATGGCATCATTAAGCGCTTTTGCCTTAGCATCAACTGTAGGCTGGTCTTTTGCAGTTTCTTCCAATAACGCTTTTGCTTCGTCTAAAACTTTTTTCATCGCATGATAAGAATCTGTTGTGTACAGTTCTTTATTTACTTTTTCAGCTTTTGCGATTGCCTTTTCCAATTCAACTACGTTAATTTGTGGTTTTTCATACACCAATATATCTTCTGCACCTTCCAGTTTTTTGAGCATATTATCGACTTCGTCCTGTGTTTTTACTCCGGTTGAAACTAAGCCGTATCCTTCTTTTACAAGTGCATTAAATTTTGCCACACTATCCGGTGTCGCATTTGTAGTATCTACTGCCGCCAGTTCTGCCAGTCTGTCGATTAATTTTGTAATATCAACCGATGCTGATTCATCTTTTTGTTTTGTTCCGATAACTTCCATCTCTACAATATGGTTCGTTTTACCGCTTTCTGAGCCATGCATATATACGCGAACAAACTGCGCTTTTGTGTTTTTCGGCAACTGCCATGATTTTCCTGCAGAAGATTCCACATATTCCTCATCATATTTATCTTTTTTATATGCTTCATTTAACTTATGGAAATTGTTTTCATCTGCATTATATACGATTGTTGCCTTTCCGTCCGCAAAATCTTTTTCTGTTTTTGCCACTGCAACAACAGTATCTTTGTATGTTCTGTTGTTATTCCAATAACGGTATAAATTTAATGCCTCCACATCACATACTGATCCCAAGTCAATCTGCATATAGGAAGATTCATCTTTACCATCTGCGCCGAACTCACCATAGTTGCCGTCCACATTTGTTTTCTGTCCGTCCACAACCATAGACATCGGTCTGTCATTGTTTGCTGCTGCGTTTGTGTTATCTTTTGTCCATTTTGCTGTTACCGTGCTATCTTTTGCAATATTATCTTTTTCTGTCTTTTCTCCATAGATAGCCAAATCCGCAACCGTAACCTGTTTATTTACATTTGCATTTTCCCAGTGATATGATTCTGTTCCACCGATGCGGACATATCTTGCTTCCTGTTCATCAAACTTAATCTCTTCCGGGAAGAACGAACTGTCATTCTTATTGACAATCTTATTTGAAAGGTCACGTCCGCCGTTTTCCGTCACCGGTGTCCATGTATTTCCGTCTTTACTGATTTCCACAACTAATTTTTTAATGTTACCTGTACAGCACCAGTAATTGTCTGCATTATTGTGGAAACGAGGTGTGTAATCAACCTGATCTAACTTGTAAATACCACCCAAGTCCACTTTTAACCATGCGTTAGAAGTATTCATCGCACCGTTTGTAACTTTCTGGCTCGTCCAGTATGTTGTATTATTTCCATCAAAAATAGTGTTTTTATTTCCCTCTTCTGTTCCGGATACAGTAACCATTCCGTCATTTAATTTCAGTTTTCCAAAACCTTCTCTGAAGAGTTCTTCCACTTTGTCATATCCGTAAGCAGTATCGTACACATCTGCTTTTGTTACGTTTTCTCCCACTGTGATGTCTGCTTTTCTCACTTCGTGGAATCTGTTTTCTTTGTTATAAGCAGAGCCTTCTAACTGACCGTCTACATAAAGTTTCAGCATACCATTATTTTCTTTAACGCCGACAATGATATGTTCTTTGTTATCATTCACCTTTTTGCCGGAAACTGCCGTTGCACCATTTAAAGTAAAGGCTGCTTTTCCCTCTTGCGTAATTTTTAACTCATACTCAGTATTTTGTTTTACAAGCGATTCGTTGCTGCCTGCTGTCTTTTTAACCACCGCTACCGTAAATCCATTTTTAGAATTTAATGATTTGTCAGCAGGTGTAATTCCTTTTTCCTCTTTCACGCCCTGCTCAACAACGACATTGTCCTTATGATATATTACAGACGCAGGCTTGCCCGCTGCATTTCCTGCCATATCTTTAATATCTTTCGGTGTAACCGTAATTGTTTCTCCGTCCTTCGGTGCTTTCGTCAATGTAATGTGATATGTTGTATCATCTGCACTCTTTGCGATTGATGCAACTCCCAATCCATTTACGGAAAACAGATTGCCGGATACTTTCTCATTGAATTTTACCGTAACCTTGCGGTCTCCGTCCGTCATAATTCTGTCTATCTCAGGAGCTGTTGTATCTTTCTTATCTGAGACGCGTAAAATACGAACTTCATTCGGTTTTAAATTCACCGTATATTTCTGTCCGTATACTAATTTTCCTGTCTGTGCAGCCGGATCTGAAAGTAAATAACTGTGTTCCAGATAATAATCTAATGTACCTGCATTTTCTGACACACCGATTGTTCTGTCAAATGTAAACGTAATTGCTTTATTTTCTGTTGCTGATGGATTGCGAAGAGAAATAATTCCGTCCTTTCCGTCAAAACATGAGAATCCGTATGCTTCTGCTTTTGAAGCATCTGAAGTGGCACTTCCTAAACTTGTTTTGTCCGGCATACCACCAATCATCTTAGAATTCTTCAACATATGATAGCTCTTTTCTGCCCATTCCAAGAATTCACCCGTAATCTCATATTTTCCATCTGTCATAATGCTGTCAGAATAATATAATTCCCAAAAAGCTGTTCCACGTGTTGACAGCATATATAAATAATTCTGGAAGTCTTCATCTGTAGCCGTGTTCAGATTCATTCCCGTTCCTTCTTTTCCATATACAGGGTCATGATTATAAATATTCTGTAATGGGAACTGGAACTGATGATTTTTCAGGAAATCATAATAACACGCATCACGATAAGTAATCTGCTTATTCATCTTTGTTGTTCCAAAATCTGCATCTTTTTGGTCATGTGTACACTGAAGCCATACAGAGTTTGCCCATTGTAAGTACCATGGACTTGGATTTACATAACATGTCAGTGAAATCCATAAATTGTTAATTCCATCTGCCTTCTCGCTTTGACGCACAGCTTCCATCAAGTCTATCCATGCTTCCCAAAGGTCTGTCACATGGTACATCTGATGATAACCGCCTGTCATATGGTGATTACTCTCACTGTAAACCGGAACACCGTCCGCCCCACCTAAATTATTAAAGTGGTCATACTGTCCCATGTCTGCGAATCCGTCCCATTTCCAATAATTTACTTTGAACTTTTTCTGCCACTCAATTGCCATTTTTTTGAAGTTTTCCACATATACACGGTCTGCAACATCGATGGAACCGCCCGCTTTACTTCCTTTTCCTGACTTTTGAATAATATCCGCTAAAGTTCCGTAGAAATTATATCCTCCTCGAGGTCCAACCCATACACCGAAGTTACTTCCAAACTTCTGTACAAGTTGGCTGGAAGGTGTCAGTTCATTTGGGAACTTTTCATTAAATTCCCAAAATCCGCTTTCATTAATTTTTGCACCTGATTTCTGATGCTCACGTTCAGGAATAGTTCCATTATTATACGCGTTCCAACCGTCGTCCACAACATAGGAATCCATCGGACGGACTTCCGCATTATTCAACTCACGGTCGATTTCAATAAATGATTCCAAAATATTGTTGTCATCTATTTTCATCATATTGTCAAACCATGAATTATACTGGATACGGAATTCTGACGGTGTGGCAATGGAATTTATATATTCATAGAAATCCGCCTGAATCACTTCGTTCTCCGTACTTCTTGCTGCACCTGCAACTGTCTGCCATGTCACATATTTTCCGTCTTTTGTCAACTGATTATCTTTTTTCAATCTGTCAAATGTCTTTCCCGTGTAGTAGCGCATATATCCTGTGCCGTCTACGATTTCCGTATCCGTTGCCGGAAATTCACACCCGAAAAACATTCCCTGAATGTAAATCGGCTGTCCGAGGTTTGCCTTAAATTCTTCCATCTGCACAATTCCGCCTTTTCCCCGTGGAATCGTCCATTGCTTATCTGTTTGATTTACTTTGAAAGATTCTAAGTCAATATAATCGATTGCCGTAGAAGCCTGTTTATCTTCCGGAATACTGATTTCCAAATATTTACGCATGAAATGGTCTCCTTCATACATAACAAGTACTTCGTCAATCGTGTATTGTACCCCTTTATGCTCATATGGTTTGAAAGAAAACGTTACTTTTTTACCTGTTTTATTCTTTCCGTTTATCTGTGCATTTGTACTTTCAATTTTAACTGCATCATTACCATCTTTTAATGTTAAATCACTTGCTTTAAACTCTCTGTCGTCTTTAACAACAGGTGCTTCATCTTTATGTAGGTTAAATTCTGCACCACCCGCAAAATTTTTTCCGTTATTTGAAGAAGTTGCAACGAATTTAATCTGTGTTGCCGTACATTCTTTCTCCAAATTTACATAAATTGGATTTGCACCGTCATATTCAAAATTACCTTTTGCAATCGGTTCTCCCCACTCTTTCGCCTCAGCAGAAAGAGGGTTTGTCTCATTTGATGCGTAAAGTTCATATCCCTTAATGTTTCCGTTTGTCGTTTCCCCTTCTTTTCTCGGAGTATACGAAAATGATTTGAATTTCTGACTTCCGTCTAACTTAATCACCACGTTATGCGGATATTCCTGGTCACCTTTTCCGTTGTTTCCTCCGCCGTAGTTCGTATGCCAAATAGTGTTCACATCACCGTCTAAAAGATTAGCCGCAGGTCCGTCTGCTGCCCCTGTCGCACCATTGTGATAACTGTCTGCCTCCGCTGTCCACTTCTTTCTGTCTAATGCCGGTAAATCAATCGGCTTTGATTTTTCTTTTGTCGTCCTGACAATAAATTCTTCGCTGTCTTTCCCTGGTGTAAAACTGGTTTTTCCACCACCGGTTCTCTTATTCACGATTTTGGTCGTAGATAGTTTCGAATCTTTTGTTGAGAATGTTCTCGCAATCGCACCGTTGCCGATGGTCACGGAATTTGTTCCCTGTTGCACTTCCACAGTCCCGTGGGAGCCATTCGTTGTTTTCGCTTCCGAAACTAATGCCGTGGAGAATACGCTTGTCACGACCATAGCCGCTGCAAGCATGGAACTTAAAAGTTTTCTTTTCATAACCTTTCTCCTCTCTTGCCGGGTAATTTCTATCTAATTTAACCCGGTAAATGAAATATCGCAACACCTTTTATTTATTTGACACAAAGATGCACTGTTTATATTTTAGCACTTTTTCTATATTTTTAATATATTCAATTTCTTTTTTGTTAATATGGCATATTCATATGCGTTTAAAACATATCTCACACTTTGTCATTTGTTATTTTTTACCAAAAAGGAGCATCGCTCCACAGATGATTACTCAACTATTTTGCAACGCTCCCGGAAATATTACAATTCTCCACTTCCAAAAGATACTCTTTCTTATCCAATCCTCCCGCATATCCTACCAGTTTTCCATTTCCTCCCACAACCCTGTGGCACGGAATAATAATCGGAATGGGGTTCTTATTGTTTGCCATACCCACCGCGCGGCAGCCTTTCGGACTTCCGACCTGTATAGCAATCTCTTTATAACTTCTCGTGTCCCCATACGGAATAGTCTGTAGCGCCTCCCACACTTTCAGCTGAAACGGTGTTCCGCAAAGGGCAAGGGGAAGATCAAACGTTTTTCTCTCCCCGCGAAAATATTCGTTCAACTGTCTTTTTACTTCCATGACAAGTTCATTATCCCCGTCAACGACATCAATCGCATCATCTTTTAGAAACTCAATTTTCCGAAGTCCTTTTTCGTCCACATCTATTCCTAACTTCCCAACCGGAGAAGAATATACATACACTTTCTTCATCGTTTTTCCTCCTGCTTCATTTTGCATAATTTTTCCACACATTCCCGAACATAAGGCTCATCTTTTTCATCAGTCAGAGTGACAAGCATGTCGCTTGGGAGAAGAACCGTTTTTCCTTTCGGAATAACTTCTTTATCTCCTCTTTTAATAGAAACAAGAAGACAGTTCTGCGGCCAGTCTATCTCCTGTACTTTCCTGTGTGCCAGAGGTGAGCCGTGCATGATTACATGGCTGATTAATATTTTCTGTCCTTTTATTCCCTCTGTCGTTTCCTCACCGTTGTTTTTCAGCAGTCTCTCCAGAAGGCTTTCATAAATCGGTTCTGAACCGAGCAGACTTGCCACCACATAGGCAACTATCGAAACAACAGACAGTGATAGCATCTGACTGACAGAACCCGTCATTTCAAAAATAAGAATAATACCTGTCAGAGGCGCTCTTACAATAGCGGTAAAATTTCCTGCCATTGCAAGCATGACAAAGTTATTGATATAATCCGGATCCATACCAAAATAATTTACGCCTATCATTCCAAAAATACCACCGACAAATGCTCCCAATACAAGTAGCGGGAAAAAGATGCCTCCCGGTGCTCCCGAACCGAAGCATACTGCGGAAAACAGAAATTTTCCAATCAGAATGACAATCGCCCCACCCAAAAGCAGTTCGTGATTTGTGAGACTGTCAATCAACTCATGCCCGCTTCCAAGTAATTCGGGCATAACCAATATAAGAACGCCTGACAGCATAAACGGTATCATTACTTTCGTCACTTCATTCAAACGTTTGGATTGCTTATACAGAGATTGCACTTTCAGCGTAAACCGATTGTAGACGCTGCCTAAGACACCGAGAATAACCCCCAACACTATAATAAGCCAGTAGTAATTTTGCGGCAGTACATGTCCGATATCAAATTGAAAAACCGGTTCTATCCCAATAAACTGTGAAGAGAGATAATCCGCTGATATTGATGCGGTCATAACCGATACGAGAACAGACACGGAAAAGTTTTTATGTACTTCCTCAAGGGAAAACATTACCCCCGCAAGCGGAGCGTGAAACGCTGCCGAAAGCCCCGCACTCGCACCGCATGTCAGAAGAATTTTTTCTTCTGTCTTCCCTCTGTCAAGCGCTTTGGAAATCCCCTTTCCCGTCATCGCGCCAAGTTGAATGGACGGACCTTCACGTCCCAGAGATAGCCCTGCAAGCAGAGATAAAAATCCTCCGATAAATTTTGCGGGCAAAACTTTCCACCATGTCTGATTTAATTTGCCCGACATTTCCCCTTCCAACTGCGGTATTCCGCTTCCGGAAATCATCGGTTCCCATTTAATCAACAGCCCGACTGCTATCGCCATGAGAAACAACAGGCAGAACCACATCGCTGCTTTTACCGGAGAGTTTCCTATATAATGGCGAACCGCTTCAAGCCACTGTCCCGCATACTTCAAAGCAATTCGATATGCCAGCACGATAAGTCCCGCCACACTTCCCACAAGCAGCCCCTCTCCTATGAGAATGACATGAAATCTTTCCGCACGTTTTAACATATGCACTGTATCTTTTTTCACCTTTCTCCCCTCACTTCCTTCTACATTCACTTTTACCATTGTAACATATTCCCTCTTTCTTTCCCATATCCTATAACAAGAAAGATTATATAGAGGTGTTCTCTTGAAAAAAGCTAAGAAATTTACTGCCATTGTTCTCCTCTTTGCCCTTTCCTTTTCCATAGGGCATTTCACCGCAAAAACTGTCCACACCTTTTCGGATAAAGCAGTCACGGCATCTGCGGAAGGAAACTGGGGACTGAGTTTTCAAGAAGAGGGGAAACTCCCTGTAGGAAATGCGTCCGTCAGCGAGTTAAAAAAATATGATGCCTACTACGCCGAACCGACCGAAGAAAAAGTTCTCTATCTTACTTTTGATGCCGGATTTGAAAACGGAAATACGCCCGCCATATTGGACGCATTGAAAAAACATCACGCACCCGCCACTTTTTTTGTCGTGGGAAACTATTTAAAAACAAGTCCCGATTTAGTAAAGAGAATGGCAGAGGAAGGACATATCGTGGGTAACCACACATTAAATCATCTTGATATGTCAAAACTTTCCTCAAAAGAAGAGTTTCAAAAAGAAATTTCCGGTGTAGAAGATTTATATAAAGAAATAACCGGAAAACCGATGACAAAGTTTTACCGCCCTCCACAGGGGAAATACAGTACGCAAAACTTACAGATGGCTAAAGATCTCGGATATAAAACATTTTTCTGGAGCCTCGCCTATGTGGACTGGTACGAAGACAAACAGCCTACAAAAGAGGAGGCATTTGACAAACTGTTGAAAAGGATACACCCGGGAGCAATCGTTCTTTTACACAGTACTTCCTCCACAAACGCTCAGATTCTAGATGAACTTTTAACGAAATGGGAAGAGATGGGATATACGTTTAAATCTCTCAACGCATTTTTATAACTTATACTTATAATATCAATTTAAAAATATTCATAAGCATTCCTTTGCTTTCCGCGGAAAATCGTGATAAACTTATTCTGTTAAAGACTTAAATTTGTTATCAGAAAAAGGAGGATTTCTCATGGGCGGATTTTTTGGTGTCGCCGGAAAATCAAACTGTACACTTGATTTGTTTTATGGCGTTGACTACCACTCACATTTAGGAACACGAAGAGGCGGTATGGCTACTTACGGTCCACAAGGTTTTAGCCGGGCCATTCACAATATAGAAAACTCACCATTCCGTACAAAATTCGAGCGGGACGTGGAAGAATTAAAAGGAAATATCGGAATCGGCTGTATTTCCGACTTTGAGCCTCAGCCATTATTAATCCAGTCTCATCTTGGAAGTTTTGCCATCACTACTGTAGGCAAAATCAACAATATGGACGATTTATTAAATAGGGTTTACGGTCACGGACACACACATTTTCAGGAAATGAGCGGAGGACAGATTAACGCTACCGAATTGATTGCCTCTTTGATTTGTCACAAAAATTCTCTTGTGGAAGGAATTCAGTTTGTACAGGAAATCGTTGACGGATCAATGACTCTACTTCTTATGACTGAAGATGGACTTTATGCCGCAAGAGACCGTTTGGGAAGAACTCCTCTTGTTATAGGAAAGAAAAAAGATGCTTACTGCGTATCTTTTGAAGATTTCGCTTATATTAATCTGGGTTACTCTACTTATAAAGAACTCGGACCTGCGGAAATCGTACACATTACACCTGACAAAGTGGAAACAGTCAGCCCTGCCAAAGAAGATATGAAAATCTGTTCATTCCTTTGGGTATATTACGGATATCCGACATCTTCTTATGAGGGAGTTAACGTAGAAGAAATGCGTTATAAATGCGGAAGCATGCTTGCAAAACGCGACGCGGAAGACGATGTAAAACCTGATATTGTAGCAGGTGTTCCTGATTCCGGCATTGCTCACGCTATCGGTTATTCAAATGAATCCGGTATTCCGTTTGCAAGACCATTTATCAAATATACACCGACATGGCCTCGTTCCTTTATGCCACAGAATCAGGAACAGAGAAATTTGATTGCCCGCATGAAGTTGATTCCGGTACAGTCATTAATTCAGGATAAGAGTCTTCTGTTAATCGATGACTCGATTGTGCGCGGTACTCAGTTGCGTGAGACGACTGAATTTTTATACAACAGCGGTGCAAAAGAAGTTCATGTAAGACCTGCATGTCCTCCGTTGCTATTCGGTTGTAAATATTTGAACTTCTCACGTTCTAAATCTGAATTGGATTTAATTACAAGACAGGTAATTCAAAAACTGGAAGGGGATAACGCAGAAAATGTACTTCATGAATATGCTGACCCGACAACAGAAAAATATGCAAATATGCTTGAAGAAATTCGCAAACAACAGAACTTTACAACATTGCGCTACCACCGCTTAGATGACCTTATCGCATCTATCGGATTAGAACCTTGCAAAGTTTGTACATATTGTTTCAACGGAAAAGAATAATTTTAAAAGGCAACCGGATTTTAATCCGATTGCCTTTTGATTGTTAGGGTAAAGCCCTGTTTGCCATTGTGGAGTTTTTCGCTGATCCGAAAAACGGAACTTTGGAAAACAAATAAACCACCTGCTATGCAGGTGAGATAGAGGTGCTTCAGCTTACAGTAAAAAACCTCCAGTGTTATAATTAATGCAAGGTTCGCCAACCGCATTAATAAACAAAGGAGGTATCCAGATGGATAGTAATAGTTTATCACATACAAAATGGAATTGTAAGTATCATATTGTTTTTGCACCAAAAAATAGAAGAAAAGTAGCATATGGAAAAATAAAGCAGGACATTGCAAATATTTTGAGTATGTTATGTAAGAGAAAAGGTGTAAAAATTGTAGAAGCGGAAATATGTCCAGATCATGTACACATGCTAGTAGAAATTCCACCGAGCATAAGTGTATCGTACTTTGTAGGGTACTTAAAAGGAAAAAGTACACTCATGATATTTGAAAGACATGCAAATTTGAAATATAAATATGGAAATAGACATTTCTGGTGTCGAGGATATTATGTAGCTACGGTAGGGAAAAATGCAAAGAAAATACAGGAATATATAGTAAATCAGCTACAAGAAGATTTGGAATATGATCAGATGACACTGAAAGAGTATATTGACCCGTTCACGGGTGAGCCAGTAAAACCTAACAAATAAAATAAGCCCTTTAGGGCTTAGTGGGTAAATGATGTTGCGCTTGGCGAACCTATTTCGGCGAGTCTTTAGACTCCAGTGCCGGTAATAGACCCTTATAGGGTCAAAGCAAGCCACCGGCTAAGCCGGTGGTCTTGACTTTATAAACCGTTTCTCTTTACTTTTCTATCGTAATCTCTATGGAATACTTCCTCGTCATTCATCTTCGCTGTCATGTAACCTGTCAGGTAGAAATATTCTTCGTCCGCTGTCTGTGTAACAACAATATCCGTATCCATTAACCAGCCGTCTCTGCCGTTTTTCATCTTCTGATAAATCGTGTATTTCGCTGATAACGGATCTTTATTTGAAAGTGTCAGTTCTCGTTTCAGGTTATGTTCCACAACTGTTCCGATATCGTCGAAACGATATACGCCTTCTCCGAATACGCCTCCTACTCCGTCTGTAATACAAGTCCATGTATCTTTCAAAATATCATAGGAAACGCTTCTGTCCACATGTCCTTCTGACAATGTTGTCATCGGTGTAAGCGGTGCACACATCGGATTCATATCCGGTCCTTCACTATCCTGTCCCGTAAAGATCGGAAGTGTCACCTTCGCTGTTGAAAGGTCTAATTTCAATGTTGCAATCTCAGGCATTACCCAGAACATCGGCCAGTGTGATGTCGCCAGTGAAATACGAACACGGTGTCCTTTCGGGAATTTATGTCCGCATACGTCCAAGCCGACAAATGCTTTTACTTTTTCACCCGGCACTAACGGAACAACTTTATCGTGTCCCTGCAAGTGAGTTAAGTTCATTACACCGTAAGATACTCTTGTCACCTGTCCGTTAGGGTGTACATCTGACAACTGTGCAAATAACATCGCATTTGCCTTATCGCTTGTCAGTTCCACTTCCACTTTCGGATATCCGACAATATCAAAGTCTTCTTCCAGTACGTCCGAATCAAATACCATTGATAATCCGTCATCTAACTGCTGATCACACGCATTTTCTCCCGGAACACCTGCTCCCATCCATTCTCCCGCAAGAAGTCCGTGATTTAACGGTGTGCATAAATCAACAACCTCTTCTTTAGTATTTTCCTCTTCCGTCAGTTTACCATATGTCAATGAGAATACTTTATCATTCACATCTTTTGAAGGCCAATTTTCTAATCCTACCCATCTTCCTTCACTTACGTCGTGAATTGCTTCAGGAAGCATACTGTCCTCTACCCATACGTCTACCATAGGTCCGTCCAGCGTGTCATTGTCTTTTCCTTTTAACCATTTATCCCACCATTTTGTCGCTTCCCCTAAGAAGTTCATTGCAGGAGCCGGATAACCGTCATGCGCAAATACATGAGCCCAAGGTCCGATAACCGCTTTTCTAGGAACGTCCAAACCGTTCATCAATGTTAATACGGTGTTTGTGTAAGAATCTGACCAGCCGTCAATTGCGAATACAGGAACCTGAATATCTGCGTAATCTTCACAAACAGAACCGTGTTTCCAGTATTCGTCTCTCGTCTGATGTTGTAACCAGTTCTCCGCCCACAATGGCATATCTTCTAAACGTTCCAGCCATTCTTCTCTCCATGTTTCCGGTTTGATTTCACAATCGATTGCACGGCACTGATAAGCGAGCATGATTGCTCCCCACCAGAAGTTGTCGTTTAACAGACAGCCTCCTTTATAGTGAATATCCTGATTATATCTGTCATCTGTAAATCCTACACAGATAACTGCACGAAGTGCCGGTGGTCTTCTCGCTGCTACCTGAAGAGAGTTAAATCCTCCCCATGATTTACCCATCATACCTACATTTCCGTCACACCACGGCTGTTTACTAATCCAGTCGATAACCTCCAACGCATCGTCCTGTTCCTGTTTTAAGTACTCGTCTTTTAATAAGCCGTCCGACTCTCCTGTTCCACGCATATCTACACGGACAACTACATATCCGTTTCCTGCGAAGAAACCGTGCATCGGTTCATCTCTTCCTCTCATTCCGTCTCTTTTACGATACGGGATATATTCTAAAACTGCCGGTACAGGTTCATCTGTCTTTGGATACCATATACGGCTTGATAATTTTGTTCCGTCTGATAACGGAATCCAGTGATTTTCCTCAACTGTCCAGTCGTATGGAAAATCTTCTTTTTTCAATACTTTCTTTTCTTTTACTTCTACGCTCATGTTTATACCTCCTACTTTTAAAGTAATTTATTTATTTTTTTGTTTTTTCATTTGCTCTTTATAACGTTTTCCGTAAGTATTTGCCCAAACAATACTTGCGATAAATCCAATCACTGCCATTGCAATCATAATTCCAAAATAAATATGGTATCCTTTCGCTCCGGCAAACGTATCTAAAATATTTCCTGCCACAATCGGTGCGATTACTTCCGGAAGGTATCCCAATGTTGATGCGATACCGATTGCAAGACCTGAAACTTTTAACGGAACTCCGCCTTCCGTAAGAAGTGAAAAGTAAATTCCAAAGTTAGAATACATTCCCACATAAACAATAATACATGCTGCCACAACAAAAACCATCTGCGCTCCGCCTGCTCCGCTTGAAAGTATAAGGACGAGCGTTCCCACTCCCATCAGAAGAAATCCGCCTGCCATAACCTGACCTCTTCCAATCTTATCCGCCAAAAATCCGCCAATCGGTGATGCGAACGGACGGCAATACTGCTGAAGTACAGTCAATACCGCTGCCACTACCGCTGTTGTCTTCAGTACGTTGCTGGCATATGGTGTAAAATAATAAATGGACATA
Organism: Lachnospiraceae bacterium; assembly: GCA_902381685.1. Taxonomy (GTDB): domain Bacteria; phylum Bacillota; class Clostridia; order Lachnospirales; family Lachnospiraceae; genus Faecalimonas. The sequence goes on from LR698958.1 coordinate 1,427,223, forward strand.
TTAAATGTGTAACTGCAGAACATCATCAATATAGTGAGCCACACAGCCGGCATCTTCAATACAAGTCCGATATTGCTCCATGAAAATTTCTCTTTCGGCTCTTCTTTCTCCGGCTCTGACGCCTTCTCTTTCACTTTCGTTTCACCCGGTTCTTTCAAAACAAAAATGAAAATAATTCCACAGAGAATCGGCGCTGCCGAATAAAAAATAACAATCCATTTAATCCCCAGTTCCGGCATCATCTTCGCCTGGAAGAAACCAAAAATTGCTGTTGCAATCGCCAACTGAAGTGCATTGAACACACCGCGGCCTCCCTCAAAAATTCCATAGGCGCGGCTTTGTTCATCTTCGTTTCCCTGCGTTCTTACAATCTTCATAAGCGCCGGCCAGAATGTCAAAAGGGAAGTAAATCCCCATAATGCATAAATAGCCATCAATGCTCTGAAATCTGTCACAAACAAGTGGAGAAATCCTCCGAGTCCCGTTGCGATCATTGACAAAATCAACAACTTCTTCGCTTTGAATCTGTCTGCCAAAACTCCTCCGAACATATAGGAGAAAACGCCCAGCATTCCGTATGCACTTCCAAGAAGCCCCATCTGGGTGTTTGTCAAATGATACAGGTTCTGATAAGTATCATAGTAATATGAACGGAAATACGGAAGTCCGTAAATAATCGTTCCTGCAAACGCCAGCAGACAAATCATAAAAAAATTCTTCTTAATACCTGTCTTTTCTTTCACTGTATGTACCTCTCAATCTTTATTTCTAATCACGATTATATCATTCGTCTTTATTTTGTCAATCGTGATTATATACTAATCACGATTAAGTTTTTTGTACATTATGATGATTTTATCAAAAAAATCAAATATAATTGCACTTATTTCAAAAAAAAGATATAATTACAACTATGAAAAAAGGAGGGAAAAATATGGCAAACAGAGAACGACACCATCAGAGAGTTTTAAAATATTTTATAGAGGCTACCCAGTTAATTATTCAGAAAGAAGGCATGGAAGCCGTCACTATCCGTAAAGTGGCTGAGATTGCAGGTTTTAACAGTGCCACTTTATACAATTATTTTCAGGATTTGGATCAGTTACTTTTGTACGCTTCTTTAAATCATCTGACATCTTATAATCAGAAGATTATTCAGGAGTCCTTCGCAGGAAAAGACTGGTACGATGTTCTTCTGCTGACATGGGAAGAATTTTCGGATATTTCCTTTACATATCCTGATGCGTTTTTACAGATCTTCTTTAACAAGCACAGCGATTCGCTCGCTGCCATATGCAACAGTTATTATGAACTGTTTTCAGAAGAGAAAGTTGATGACGCCAACGAATGGCATTCGATTTTAACGGACTTTAATTTATACAATCGAAATAAAGCCATCTTAACTAAAATATATTCTGATCCTACTGTTTCAGAAGAAAATTTGGATATTACAAATGAACTGATGATTTCTGCCTATCATCTTTTATTAGAATATCGAGTTTCCAACAAAGAAGAATATTCTCATCAGATTTGCCAACAGAAAATGATGCGTTACATTACTTATCTGTTGTCTACATTAAAATCTTAAATACAAAAGGGGGGTTTTAAGATGACTAAATCAAAAATCAGTTTTAAAGAACTTGTATTTATGAATATTTCTGCCCTTTATGGTATCCGCTGGATTGCCAAATCCACCTCTGCCAGTTTCGGACTTGGCTTAGGCGCCATTCCGTCATGGGCGGTTTTCATGGTACTTTTCTTTATCCCGCAGGCTTTTATGTGTGCGGAACTTGCTTCCACTTACCAGTCCGATGGAGGGCTTTATACTTGGGTACGCGAAGCATTTGGAACAAAATATGCCTTTATGGTATCGTGGCTGAACTGGACTGCCAAAATTTTCTGGTATGCCTCATTCCTCACATTTTTTGCGGTAAATTTCGCCTATATGCTTGGAGAACCAAGTTTATCAGAGAATAAGATTTTGGTGCTCGTATTATCGGTTGCTCTTTTTTGGATTTTGTCGTGGATCAGCACAAAGGGAATGTCCTTCGGAAAATTTTTCACCAGCATAGGATCTTTCGGTTCGACCATTCCGACAATTTTATTGATTTCCATGGCTTTTATTGCCATTGTCCTTTTGGATAAAGCACCGAGTGCATCGACTTATACCGTTTCGACTCTGATGCCGAAACTGAATCCGGATTCACTTGTCGCCATTTCAGGTATTATCTTTGCCTACACAGGTGCTGAAATTACGGCAAACTTTATTACGGAAATGGATCAGCCGAAAAAGAATTTCCCGAGGGCGATTATCGTATCCGCCGCAGTTGTTTGTGTCCTTTATATTCTCGGTTCCATTTCCATCAGTATGCTACTTTCTCCTGAAGAGATCAGTTCCTCTACAGGTATTTTAGATTCACTTTCAAGAGGTTGTGAGTTACTTGGTATTCCCACTGTATTTATCCAACTTCTGGCAGCAGGAATCTCTCTCTCCATTATCGGTGCTTTAGTTCTTTACATCGCTTCGCCGATTAAAATGCTTTTTGGAAGTGTGGAGAAAGGTCTGTTTCCCGAGAAACTGACAGAGGCAAACGAACACGGTATCCCTGTGAAAGCAGTATATTTACAGGCAATCATCGTCACCGTTCTTCTCGCAGCCACTTCACTTTTACCCGGTGTGGATACGATTTACAATGTATTGGTAACAATGACGGCATTGACTTCTTTGTTCCCATATGTACTTCTGTTTCTCGCTTACATCAAAATCAAAAAGAGACAGAAAACAGTTGACAAAGATACTTATGTGATGACCAAAAACAAAAAACTTGCCGTGGGCATTGCCATTTTTGAACTGGTTATCTGTATTATCGCCATCATCTGCTCTGCATATCCGGTAATGGATACGGTAAAAGACAATATCGTTTATGAGATTGAAATGATTGGCGGAGGGCTATTGGTTATCCTTTCAGGGCTTTATATTTGGAGACGTTCAAAATTACAAAACAAACTGTAAAATCTTTTATATAGCAGAGGAGGCGGCTCTACGCGAACCGCCTCCTCTGTCTATTCTACTCTTCTGCATCATTTGTTAAATGAAATTTATCCAATATGTAAAAAATCAAACTCAAAGCCATTCCAACTACACAGGCTAATACCATTCCTTTCAATTCTACATTTCCAAATTTCACTGTAATTCCTGACAGTCCCGTCACGAAAATAACTGATGTCAACGCTAAATTTCTTGATTTTCCATAATCTACTTTTGAATCAACTAAAATTCTGATTCCCGATGTGCCTATCATACCGTACAGCAGGAAAGAAATTCCTCCGATTACCGCTCCCGGAATTGTCTGGATTAAAACGGTCAGTTTTCCGATGAACGAACAGACAATGGAAAGAACTGCCGCTCCCGCAATAACATACACACTGTATACTCTTGTTACCGCCATAACTCCGATATTTTCCCCATAAGTTGTTGTAGGAACAGAGCCTATAAATCCTGACAACATCGTAGAAAAATTATCTCCAAATAATGAACGGTGTAATCCCGGATCTTTTAACAGATTTCTTCCCACAATTTTCCCCGTTACAATCTGATGCCCGATATGCTCTGATGTAATAACAAGAATAACCGGAAGAATAATCAGAATCGCTTCCAAATTAAATTTCGGTGACGAAAAATTCGGCATAGCAAACAAGGACGCCTTTGATACTGCCGTAAAATCAACGATGCCGCAGGCAATGGCAGAAATATATCCGGCGATTACCGCAATTAAAATCGGGATAACCGACAAAAATCCTTTAAATACAACCGACCCGAAAACAGCCATTCCTAACGTAACTAAAAATACAATGGCATTTTCCGGCTTGATGTGTTTATCCAGCAGTCCCGCATTATTTGCGGCAGTTCCCGCTAACTCCAAACCAATCAGAGCAACAACCGGTCCCATAGCCGCCGGAGGGAGAACAATGTCTATCCAGTCTGAACCGAATTTGTAAATTATAAACGCTAATATACAGCCACAAAATCCAACTGCCACAAATCCTCCCAGAGCGTATTCGTAGCCAAATTTACTGATGACAACTCCCGCCGGTGCAAGGAACGCAAAACTTGAACCTAAATACGCAGGTGCTTTCCCTTTTGTAATCAAAATAAACAAAAGAGTTCCCACCCCATTCATAAATAACACAATCGCCGGATTGATTCCAAACACAAACGGCACGAGTACAGATGCTCCAAACATCGCAAACATATGCTGAATGCTAAGAGGCACCAATAACTTAAACGGTACTTTTTCTTCTACCTGAATGATTTTTCTTTTTTCCATTCACTTTCCTCTCTTTCACTTTTTCTCAACAGTATAACAAAAGAAGAGCAGATTTTCCACTCTTCTTTTTCAAAATTGCTATTTATTTAATCCCATTTCTTGTCTTACTTCAATAAAGCATTTTACAATGAAATCAATATCTTCTTTTGTATGACTTGCACAAACCTGTGTACGAATTCTTGCTTTTCCTTTTGGAACAACAGGATAAGAGAATGCCACTACATAAACCCCTTTCTCCATCATACGTTTTGCAAATTCTGCTGCCGTCACTTCATCGTATAACATAACAGGTACACATGGGTGTGTTCCCATAATAATGTCAAATCCGTTATCTACAAGCAATTTACGGTAGTAAGCAGTTGTCTCTTCCAAATGGTCTCTAAGTTCTGTGCTTTCACTTAACATATCGAACAATTCGATACTTGCACCTGCAATCGCCGGAGCCAGTGAGTTAGAGAATAAGTACGGACGGCTTCTCTGACGAAGTAAATCAACGATTTCCTTGCGGGCAGATGTGTATCCGCCTGACGCTCCGCCGAGCGCTTTTCCTAAAGTACCCGTAATAATATCTACACGGCCTTCCACTCCACAGTGTTCTGCGGTTCCGCGTCCGTGTGCTCCCACAAATCCAACGGCATGGCTGTCATCTACCATAACTAAAGCGTTGTATTTATCAGCCAGATCACAAACTCCTTTTAAGTTACAGATAATTCCGTCCATAGAAAATACACCGTCTGTTGCAATCAGTTTAATTCTTGCACCTGCTTCATCTGCTTCTTTTAATTTTGCTTCCAAATCTTCCATATCATTGTTTTTGTAACGGAAACGTTTTGCTTTACATAAGCGGACACCGTCAATAATTGAAGCATGGTTTAACTCATCGCTGATAACCGCATCGTCTGCAGTCAAAATTGTTTCAAACAACCCGCCGTTTGCATCAAAACATGAAGAGTAAAGAATTGTATCGTCCATTCCTAAGAAATCAGAGATTTTCTTTTCCAACTGTTTGTGAATGTCCTGTGTTCCGCAAATAAAACGTACAGATGCAACTCCGTATCCTCTTTCATCATAAGTTCTCTTTGCCGCATCAATTAATCTCTGGTTGTCTCCCAAACCTAAGTAGTTGTTCGCACACATATTGATAACTTCTCTGCCGTCTTCCAATTTTACTCTTGCGCCCTGTGCAGAGGCAATCGGTGCTTCACCTTTAAATAATCCTGCTGCCTTAATATCTTCCACTTCTTTTGTGTAGATACTTAAAATATCATTTTTACGTGCCATTTCTATCAATCCTTTCTCTCTTATTTTAAACTTCCTGTGATTGTGGTTCTAATTTGTCTAACTCTTCCCAGTTCAGGATAACTTTTCCTGACTGTCCTGAGATCATTGCATCAAATCCTGCTTTGTAATCTTTGATGTTCATTCTGTGTGTAATAATATCTGAAATGTCAAGTCCTGCCTGAAGCATTGTTGTCATCTTATACCATGTGTCCCATACTTTACGTCCGTAAATACCGCGAATGTTCAATCCGTTCCAGATAACTGTCTCCCAGTTAATCTGTGCGTCCGGTCTCTGTAAACCGAGAACTGCGATTTTACCGCCATGTTTCATGTTTTCAATCATATCACGGAATCCTGCAGCCGCTCCTGACATTTCCATACCTACGTCAAAACCTTCCGTCATTCCGATTTCTTTCATCACATCTTCCAGTTTTTCATTTGCAAGGTTAACTGTTCTTGTCGCTCCCAGTTTCTTTGCAAGATCCAAACGATACTGATTAAAGTCCGTGACAACAACGTGTCTTGCCCCCGCAAATTTTGCGATGGCCGCTGCCATAATACCAATCGGACCGGCACCTGTAATCAATACGTCTTCCCCTAATACTTCATAAGAAAGCGCTGTGTGTGTCGCATTTCCAAATGGATCAAAAATCGCATACATTTCTTCCGGAATTGCAGGGTTCGTAGGCCATACGTTCTCTGCCGGAATAACAAGATATTCTGCGAAAGCACCGTCTCGGTTTACCCCTACACCTTTTGCATCTTTACAGTTTTCTTTATGGCCTTCCAGACAGTTACGGCATTTACCGCATACAATGTGGCCTTCTCCTGATACAAGGTCTCCTATTTTATATCCGCGCACGCCTGAACCCATCTCTACAATCTCACCTACATATTCGTGACCTGCTGTCTGTCCAACTGCAATTGTGTGTTGTGCCCATTCATTCCACTGATAAATATGCACGTCTGTTCCACAGATTGCTGTTTTGTGAATTTTAATTTTCACATCGTTTGTGCCTACTTCCGGAATCGGAACTCTCTTAAGGGCTAATCCCGGCGCTGCTTCTTCTTTTACCAATGCCCACATTTTGTTATCATTCATCGTTTTCTTCTCCTATTCTTTCAGGTAATTTTTCCCGTTTCTTTAAAAATATCATATCCCATTTTTACGAAAATATCAAGCAAATTCTATCCGCTACAGGCGAACATTTTTCCAAAACCGTATTTGTTTCACGGACATAAGCAAATGTATTTGTAGGACAGACAAAAAGAAAGTAACCCCTGTTAAGAGTTACTTTCTTTACAAATAATTAGTTGTGTTTTAAACGTCTGCGCACCGCCAATGTAACCATACTGAGCACACAAATTCCAATCCAGAGTATCATGTCTGAAGTGTCTGCCGTCTTAGGCGCACTTCCATTTAGATTTTTCACTTTTTCAACACCTGCCATAAATGTTCCCAATGTGTTTGTTTTCACTGACACACTGTTTTCTTTGACAGTTGTCTCATAAGATACTATGGAGTTGTCCCCACACAATTGTTTTACAATCACATTTCTTCCGTTGTAAACTGCATCAACAGGAATTTTCACTGTGATTTCTCCCACATATCCGCCTTCATACGAAATTGTATACGGAACAAAAAGATTTTCAAGTTTATCACCCAATGATACAAATTCTTTTTGCAGAACAGCTTCCGCTTCTTTATCCGCTTTCTCTACATGGAGTTCAAAATCTTCCATGAATTTTCCGCTGACTGCTATTTTGCTCTTTTCATCAACTAAAGTGATTACTTTTGCATTTGATTCCAATTCTTTCCATTTTGCTTCCGCAGCTGACAGAACACTGTAATTATCTACTTTTTCCTGTGCCGTTTTTTCTAATTTGTCATAAGAAACTCTTGCAAATAAAATCGCATCTCTTGATTTTGAAGTAAAACGAACTTCTCCTATATTGGCAATTTGCTTTTCCACATACTCTGCCGCTTTCTCCATATTTTCTTGGGCTGTCAGTTCCGCATCGGTTTTTACGGCGTCCATTTTTTCTTTTGCCGCTTTTACGACCTTGTCTATACCGTCTTTATCCGTCGCATTTTCTATCTGCGTTTTTCCTTCACGGATAATTCTTTTTAATTCTTCCTGCTGTTCCTGTCTGTATTCCGTTAAATTTTTGTAGTTGTCTAAAAGATTCTTTGCATTTTCTTTTTCTTCGACCAACAATAATTCGGCATATTTTTCTTCTGCTACTTTGAGGATTTCTTCCTTTTCTACTTTTTCTTTCTGCTCAGGAGTCAGTTTTTCAAACGCTTCCCTTGCCTGCTGAATCTGTTTTCCACTGTCAATTGTAACTTCCCCGATTTTTTCAATCAAATCGTCTACCGCCTTTGCAGCAGCCTTGTCTGCTTCTTCTTTATCGGCCTCTCCTTTTAAACGGTCATATTCTTTTTCTGACTCTTCTAATACGTTTAACTTCGTTACTCTCTCTTTTTGCTCAGCAGTCAAAGTGTTATAAGCATCTCTGGCAATATCAATTTTAGCCTTGCTTTCCAAAGTAACCGTTCCGATTGCATCAATTAAATCGTCTACTTCTTTTGCCTTATCCGTAATCGTAACATGACATTTGTCCGTTATGCTCGCTCCATCATCAGATATAACCGTAATCTCTGCATTTCCTGCTTTTTTCGGTGTTACAAGACCTTTTTCGTCTACAGTTGCTGTCTCTTCATCAGACGAATACCATTTAACCGTCTGAATCGTTGCATTTTCCGGCATGATTTTTGCATTCAACTGTAATTTCTCTGTCATATCCAGTTCCGCTTCCTGTTTATCAAGCGCAATTCCGGTTACTTTTACAGGAACTTCTAAAGTCAGATTATAACTTGTCGTTTTCTTTCCGTTTTCAGACAACACGTCGACTCTAATCTTAGCCGTTTTTGTCTGATCTTTCTTATACACATTCCATCTGTCATGCCCCTGAGTTGAAGTATTCCCATTTGATGTTGTTATTCTGTCTACATTTTCTACAGGAGTTACGGTTATTTTTGAGTTTACATCTGTCGGTTTTAACCACACTCTCCAAAAACTTTCCTGTCTTGTTGTATCCACTTTATAATCCGTTACTTCTGATGTAAATTCAGGTGTCATCTGCAAAAATCCGGTGAAGGAGTTTGAATTTCCTACCTTCATACTCTCAAGAGTGGAGATTGCCTTTACCCTCGCAAAGTTTAATGTATATGTTCTTTTATATGTTTTTTCTCCTTCTGTTTTGCTGACTTCAATCTGTACTTTTGTGTCACCTTCTTCAAGTGTCACTTCATTTTTACCGGTATATGCGCTGCCGTTGATTGTAGCAGTCATTCCCTCATTCATTTCCAATGTGATATTTGCCGTTTTCATTGTATCAGGAATTTTTAACTCATATTCCGCATTTGCCGAATCAAATGCTTTATTCCATGAAATACTTTCGTTTTCTCCGCCTTTTACCGTTACATTGTTTAAGTATGCCAGATTGTTTTCTACTGCCATTAAATAGCAGCTGTCATTCTTATAATATAGTGTTCCGTCTCTGTCCGCACAAAGAGTACTGATACAATACTGCTGCTGTTCCTTTTGCGGCACAAATAATTCCCCGTACTGTTCAGGCTTTGCTTCTGTCTGATCCTTTGTATCGTAACAGTAATAGATTCCTCCCGGCATTGCATTGTATGTGAAATACAAATACACTCTGCCGTCTGCCTCTCCGTCTCCGTCAAAATCTTTGTCCGCATATGCTGTTGATGCTAACGCTGCCGCCTGCGGATATCCGGCAATCGGAAGATTATACATGATAGAATCCTGTGTAAGCGGACCTCTGTTATCGATAATACGGAATCCGTGTCCTGCGTCAGGATCAAACTGTCCTCCCGAACCCGAAACTCCCATATAAATCTTATTTCCATATACTAACGGCGCTGCTGTCGCCATTAATTTTTCATTTGTTACCGCTCCTATGTCAATCGAACTTGTCTCACTCAGTTTCCCTTTGCTGTCTACTTTTGTCTTGTAGAGAACCCCGCCTTTTGTGGCAAAATACAAATATCCGTTGTCGTACACTGTCGTTGTACGGATATCACCCTTAATTCCGGAAATGGAGTCAATGATTTTTCCCGTACGTGAGTCTAATGTATAGAATATGGCGTCTGCCGTATAGTCACCCTCATTAGAACCGTCATCTGAGCCTACCGCTATATAATTTTCTGTAGCGTATGCACCGGCCCAGTAAAAACCTCTTTTATTCTTTACCTGCGGATCATCTGTTGAAGGAGTAAACTGCCATGTTAATTTTTTTTCTTTTCCTCCACCTTTTGTCTGCCCCTCTACTTCCGTTGTTCCCTCGTCATCTGTTGTCATACAGATATAACTTCCATCTCGTTTTTCACTGTTCCATGTACCGCTATAGATGTAACCTTTCCCGTCAATCTTCGCATAACTGATCGGAGAAACCGTCTGTCCGCCTATTTTCTCACTATACCACACACATTTTAATGTCTTATAGTCAACAGCCTGAATTGCACCGTTTCCGACCTGTACAAACAATTTCCCGTCCGCATATGTGAGAGGATTCATCGCATACCCGACATTTCCAATCATTTCATCACTTCTGCGAATTTCTTTACCTGTCTCTTTGTCGATTTCAAGAATCCGGTTTGCAACACCGATATATAATTTTCCATCTAAAATCAGAGGCGGAGTCGGTGCTGCCGACCAGCCTGTTCCATACTTTTCTGCCCACTTTTGTACTGTTTCCTCCGCCTCAATCGGAGTAGGTCTGTCTGTCACCCCGTTATTTTCCGGATTGTTTCGGAAATTGTACCATTCTGTATCTACATTCTCACGAACTGCCTCCTTGGCAAACACATTTGCCGGAAGCATTGTTATCATTAAAGACACCGCAAGAATTGTTGCTGCCATTTGTTTTAACTTTTTCATCTTTCTTCTTCCTTTCCTTTCGCACTGCATTACATGTTTCAACCTTCTTTTTCGCATCACCCCTTTCAATATTACCAGTTTCCTGAAAACCATGTTCCGTTATATTCTGCTCCATTGTTCAGCGTAAATAGAAGTTCTACCTCCGAACCGTCTTCCGCCGGTATTGTTGATAACCCGTCCGGAAAATATCCGTCTAACCTGTAGAGCCACCCCGACCAGTAATAAAAATCTTTCTCCCCAAGGGAATCCGTCTCATAGCCAACCCATGAACAGTTTTCTTCTTCCAGTTTTTGTAAAATCGGTGCGGGAATTTTATATCCGTTTGTGATGCCCGGTTTATATATTCTCTGCAAATAGAATCCATAGTCAAATGTTCCCGTATACTTATATTTTATTCCCGCTTTCTTAAACGCACGGTCCACTACATAAGGAAGGTTCTCTCCCTCATAGAACACAACCGTTTCGTCAAAAATTGTTCCCAATCCAAGTACGTCCGCCTGCAATTTGACGCGCATTGTTCCTCCCTCTATCTGCGCGTCCTCTTTTTTGACTGTGACGTGATAATTTTTAGTGGCTGTATTCCCCTCTTTATCTGTTGCCGTAACGGAAATTTCATTATTTCCATCTTGCAACTCCTGAGAAGTTCTGTAACTTATCACATTATGCTGTGTTCCCGAACTGTACAACTTCCTGCCGTTTACCTTTACCGTTACATAAAAAGAACTTAACGGTTCCTTTTTATATGTGGTTGCCTGCACCGTGAATCCCAGAAAGCCTCCGCTTACCACCTGCCCTTCCGTCAGGCTGCATATAATCTCAGGAAGTTTGGATACTTCCTCATCGCCCCCTGTATTCTCACCGCTTTCACCTTCGCCGTTTCCCTCTTCGTTTCCTCCGCCTGTTTCCGGTTTTCCCTGTCCTTCTTCCGTCTTATCTCCGTTGCCGACGGAATTTTTATCTCCTGTCTGTGCCTGTGAAGAATTTTCTGAGAGAATCGATGATGTCTTCTTTTTGCCGGATTCTGTTTCACTTTTTATCTCCTCTATCGGTTCGGCGGGCTGTTGTTTTATTTTTTCTTCCCGTTTTGCCTGTTCACGCTTATATTCTTCTTCCTGCTTATAATTCAAAGTATAATTTTTTCCTGTCACCGCTATGCGTGAAGATTCCTTATTCTCTGTTTCCAATGGATTTTTTCCGTGTACCTGCTCCTGAGTTGATAAAAATGTTCCCGAGAGAAAAATAAATCCCAGTATTACTGCGACACCTAAAAGAGACAGCCTGTATTTCCTCCAAAAGTGCCGCAAACTATTTTTGCCCGTCATAAAGCCCTCCTTTCTCCATTTTTTTCATACTGCACAGAGCCAGTAATGCTTTCTCCGTAGCCATTTCATTTGCTTTTTCCCCGTCTTCCGTATGAAGAAACGCCCCGTTTTCCGCCTGATAATTCATTAAACTTTCTCCGAGACTTCCTTCATTTTTTACGAATCGTTTGTCCGAAAATACGTCTACTCCCAATTGTATCAATGCAATGACAGCCTCGGAAGTGGACTCACAGTTTCCCATTGTTCCGTTATCCTGCTGCATATCCGATAAATATTTTATGCCGTCTTCCGTCACCTTCTTTACCGAATCATCGTCCTGATAAAAAGATAATCCCAAAAGCCCCATTGAAATATAATCTGTATATGTGTCTTTCCGTTCAGATAACATGGCTTCCATTTCCTTCACAAGAAATTCCACATACGCCTGTTCATGTTCCAGAGAAATACCGCTCTCATTCGCCGCCACAAGTGTGTATGCAACCGCATTCACTCCCTGCTGTGTCAATTCCTCATACTCTTCCAACGGCTTTGTCATATCGTACCCTTCCACATTGGTCGGATCTTTCCCTATCGCGTTTAAGGCAATAATCACTCTGGCATAATCCGAATAATATTCCTCGTGAATTGCGCCCTTTTCCGACTTAACTTTCGCTCTCACCGTATCGTAATATACTTCAAAATAACTGTCGTCCGGTTCGATACCGCTTTCCGCAATTCCTTTTACCGCCCATTCTCCGCCTATTGACGACACTTGCGGATTTGGGACATTTTCTTTCACATATTCCGCAGTCTTTTTGGTCTGCTCATCTATATTATCTGCCAGATTTTTTGCCCCGCAGCCGCACAATAGCATGGCGGCCGCAAGCGCGCCGACCAGCATTCCTTTTATTTTTCTTTTCATTTTTCTTTTTCTCCTTTGCCGCACTTTTCAGCGCCATTAACATTTCTTTGCGTTCTTTGTCGCTCAACTCTTCCTGACTGTAAGCGGCCTTATTCCCCAGCGCTCTGACGCCCTCTTTTATCGGATACTTTTGCTCTTCCATGTACGAATACATTGCACTGACCGCCTGTTTCGGCGCCGCCTTATTAAAAAGTTTCCGTCTGTTCAGAAATTTTTTAAAACAGATAACATATTTCCAAAACAGCCTGATCACTATTGCCAGAAGAATCAGACCGATAATCCCACAGATAATAATTATTACAGGAAAAGTAATGTGCTTATTATCGTCGCCTGACATCTCCGTTTCCTGCGCCTTATTATTTGCTCCCCCCTCATTATCAAATGGTCGCAATAGTGTATTGTTGGATATACCGACTTCCATATCCGCTTCTTCCATGATTTTTCGATAAGGGGGCGATACTTCTATCGGAACAAATCCCGTCCCGTCAACATATATTTCCACCCATGCGTGTGCATTTGTTTTTGGAATGATTTCCGGCTTTCCGCTTTCCATTTTTTTTGCATCTTTCGGCGTGATTAAATATCCTTCCACATATCTTGCAGGAATCCCATAATAGCGAAACATAAGTGTTGCAGCGGTGGCAAACTGCACATCGTATCCCTTTTTAGATACAAGAAATTCCTCCAGCATACTTTGACTTTGCTCCGCCTTTTCCCCCAGATTTTCCGTATATATAAAATTATCCTCCAGATACTTTTGAATTCCCGCAATAGCCGGTTTGTAATCAATATGCCCACGGGACTGATCTCCCGCTTTACCGATATACCGGTTCAAAATACTTTTTTCTTTTTTGGAGAGATATGTAAAGTTTTCATATACATATGTATTATAATTACTTTCTTTCCGTAAATAGTCTTTTGCCTGTTCCGTATCCGCTCTCAAAAACACTTTTGACGCCGTATCCGTCCATGTTTTAACGGCATTGTTACCCGTGTTATAACTATACTTTTTTAGTCTGTTTAAACCCGACGGTGTGATAAAACTGCCGCCCCATGCTTTTCCTTCGGAAATTTCCCCTTTCATCTCATAAGGGATATAGGCATAACGGCTGTCGGCTTCTTTGACCTGAATGGTAACCTGATTCTCTCTTTCTGATTTTTCTTCATGAAACAATTCCTCCGCCTGTCCCAACTGTCCAAACGTTTGAAATTCTTCCTTTCTCAGCCAGTAAAATAAATCTTTTTCTTTATAGTAATTGTAGTTTGGCAACGTTTCCCACCGGTTATCCTGATAACTTTCCCCGACAAAACCTCTGAGGTATATTGACTGAGGGGTTGTCATCGTAATTTCAAGTGCGTCTCCTTCAACTTTCTCCCGTTTTCTCTGTTTCAAATCACCATTTTTTAACGGATTAGAGCCATAGTATTTCTCTTTCGCCTTCGTTTTTACCACATTCTGTATTTTATAAATTGTTTCTGATTTGGCATTTATCTTTCTGCCCAGCGGTGAAGAAAATACGGCTGCGCACAAGATTGCCGTCAAAATAAATAGGCATAACTTATTACACAAGCCATTCCTGTCACGGGCGTACAGTATTCCGGCAATTACGGAGACGGTAAAAAGCATTGCTGTTCCCATGGAAATTTGCAAATTTGTCGCTCCGCTTAAAATAACAGTCAAAAGAAAAATCAAAAAAATTGCCCAACTGTTTTTACTGTGTACAAAAAAGAAATACAGAATTACGAAAAGAATTAGCGCCGTAATTAAAAATAATGTATTTCCCTCTCCCGCTCCGGCAAACTTAGGAAGCAGAATATACTTTTCATTCCCCAACACATCTGCGATACGGTTCCATGTATACACTAATCCGCTTCTCATTCCACCTAAATATGATCCTGAAAAACATAAAGTAAACTGAAACATATCCCGAAAACACAAAAAAGTGGAGATACCTAAAAATAGAGAAAGCAAAATTTCCTTTATAATATCTTTTTTTCTAACTAAATTCTCTCGTTCGATAAATTTCAACGTTTCCATAATTCATTAATTTCTCCGTCTCTCTCTCTGCTGTATCACTCTCTGTCACATACAGATAGTTACTATATTCCTTCCCTGCGTCCGACTCTATAAACCTATCCACCGTGCTTATTTCATCTTTACAATGGGGATTGGAAAGAAGTTCCCCGATAATCACATAGATGTCCTCCGTGGATTGAATGCGATATTGTTCAAATTTTTCTATTTCATAATTGTACCAGCCAATGGAATGGTGTATACCGTTTTTTATAATTGTATTTGACAGCGACAAAAACATTTCCGTCAGTTTATCTTTCTTGTCCGCCGAAATTTCTTCTCTCTCTCTTTTGTCAAGCAGTATCATTACACTGTTTTCTACCGGAAGTCCCGCCTCCCGTACGATGAGATTTTCCATTTTCCCAGTCAGTTTCCAATGAATGGATTTCAGGCTGTCCCCTTCTTTATACTCTCTTATCCCGAAAGTCTCACTTGTATCTTCCCCGCTTTTTAAAGCGGAATATTTATAACTTTCCATATCATATTGATTCAACTGTTCGCTTGTAAAATCAACTTCCATCAATTTGGGAAAAACGTAATATCTGTTTTCCATATGGAAATTTCTCTCTTTGGTAAATATGCCAAACGGATCTGAAATTTTCATTTTCTCTACAGTCACTTCAATGCAGCCACAGAAATACGCTTCTAAATAGAAGTGCGCCTTTTTGCTCTGTAACGGCAGAAGAGACATTGTTTTTTTGACTTCCGTCTGTTCACCCGTCAACTTGTTTTTCACCCGCAAAAGTATCTCCCCGTTCCAGATTGGAATCTTACTGTTATTTTTCATATGCAGAGTGACTTCCAGCTGACTTCCTTTTTCACATTGCTTTTCCCCGTCAAAATGCAAATCCGTTTTTTTCCCCGATATTCCGGATACGATAAATCCTACAATTCCATAAACACATATTCCCGTCAAAAACAGCGGTGCATATGAAATCTCCGTAAAAAAGTAAAGTACCGTTCCGGCAAGAAACAAAAGACCGAATACTATTTTTTCTTTTTTCAATACCATCACTCTTCCTACAACTTTGGTGCTTTATTTTCATCTAAAATCTGCTGAAGTATACTGTCCGTATCCATAGAAGTTAAATTCGCCTTCGGCTTAAGAATAAGACGGTGTCTGCATACATCTAAAAAGCTCTCGCTTACATCTTCCGGTGTCACATAATTTCTACCTGAAATATATGCTCTCGCTTTGGCTATACCGCACAGCGCCAAAGCCCCTCGCGGACTTATTCCGAGTCTGACATAATCATGTTTTCTTGTTGCTTCCACAAGTATTGTAACGTACTCATATATTTTATCGTCCACATAAATCTCTTTTGCTTCCTTCTTCATCTCAATCACTTCTTCAATTGAGAGAATTTCTTTCACGGCATCAAGAGGATCTTCTTTTTCCCTGTTCTTTAAAATTTCTATCTGTGCGTTAAATTCCGGATATCCCATAGATAACTTTATCATAAAACGGTCAAGCTGGGCTTCCGGCAGCATCTGTGTTCCCGCAGTACCTATAGGATTCTGCGTGGCCATAACGATAAACGGCTGAGGAATCCGGTGTGTCTCCCCGTCCACCGTCACTTTCGCTTCCTGCATTACTTCCAGAAGTGCCGACTGTGTTTTACTTGACGTGCGGTTAATTTCATCTGCGAGAAAGAAATTGCACATTACGGCGCCTTCCCGATATGTAAAACTATTTTTTTGCTTGTCATATATCATAAATCCCGTAATGTCTGAAGGGACAACGTCCGGAGTAAACTGTATACGCCTAAACTCCAAGCCCATCGCTTTGCTGAAGGCTAATGCAAGTGTTGTTTTTCCCACACCCGGAATATCCTCCAGAAGAATATGTCCTCCCGCTATGATCGCCATCAGAACTTTCTCAACTACTTCCTCTTTTCCTACAATTACTTTTCCAATTTCTTTTTTTAATTTCAAAATTTTTTCTTTCATTCTTTTTCCTTTCCCCTGCCTTACTTATAATCACAGACATATTCCCACACGATTTTTTCTCCGCCTTTTAATTTATACTGTGAACAGCCATAGTTTGTATTTTTTCCATCAACAAGGTATATCCAGCCGCTTCTCTTTCCCGCGTCAAATTCATATAAATACTGGATTCCCTCCACATAATATGAATCATATCCGGCTGTATAACTGTATTCTATCTGAATGTCTTTCTCCTTACACACTCTGTTTAAAACATCAAAAACCGTCTCCCCTGTTTCTATGGTACACTTTGTCTCTTCCAATATGATTCCGTTTTCCGGTATATACTGCCACAATTCCGGTTTTGTCATTTTTTCCGGATTGTCAATCAGTTCATCACAGCGAATTTTCAGCGTAACCTCACTTTTCTTTTTTTCTTTTCCATTTTCTGTTTTGAAAGAAAATAGAGTTGTCAGTACAATAAACAAAATTACAATACATACTGAAATTTTTCGTTTTCTTTTATTTCGTATCAGTTTTTCAAAATCTTTGTCCACATCTCCACCCTCAATTTTTCTATTTATAAATTCCGTATTTAATCTTTATTCGTTCCAATTTCTGAATAACATTCCCGCCAATGAAATATACGCAAACCGCAGCGGTCAGCGCATGAAAAAAGTCATACGGCACACCGGTAACATACAGTATACGCAGTCCCTCAAGACTGATTCCTTTCCCCGAAGCACCGTTTGCAGATAACAATGCACTGCTGAGATTCATAATTCCACCATACACAATAAACGTTGTGAAAAAGGTAAATAGTGAAAGCGTAATATTATCTGCCGGAAGCCGCTTTTTCTGAACAGCCACCCCTAAAATCAAGCCGACTGCCCCAAACAGATAAAATCTCCAGCCCACGGCACTGTCCTGCCCGGGATAAAGCAAAAAACTAAGATATGCCAGCAAAAGCGAAAACAGTATTGTCAGCACCGGGCCTGCAATCATTTTAAAATTTCTTGATTTTAATGTTTCCTTATTGCCGCAGTTAAACGCAAACCCTGCCAAAAATCCGAGTATCCCCCAACAAACCATCTGCCACGGAGTCCACGGTCCCTGTCCCATATAAAAGTTACACACCAATCTGCTTAATGCCCCGATGAAAAAACCTGCCTCCGGTCCGAGAGAAATGCCGCTAATGATAATCAGCGCCGTCCCTATCTGTATCGGAAATACAATATGGAAAAACAAATGCGACGCCACAACAAGAGCGCTCATCATGGCAAGCAGAACAATTTCCCTTGCTTTTGGCTTTCTCGATTCAAAAACCATGAAAAACGGCGCTATCGTCATCGCAAGAACACTCAGGCTAAGCAGCATATACCACTCTCTCGGCAAAAACTTTATTCCTACTATAAGGGCAATCGGAATACCTATTAATATCAGTTCCGCCGCCACATGAAGTCTCTGTTTTGCCGCTTTTTCCTGCTGTGTTAATTGACGTTTTTCTGAAGCCATTCCTGAACCTCCTCACAAGTAATCAATTCATTACACCATTTTCTCGCTATCCTGTTTGCCGTTGTCGTATAGAAACTGTTTCCTGAAAAAAACTTTCTCGTACAGTCTTCCGATACAATTTCACCATCAAAAAACATGGCACAGTAGTCGGTATACGATGCGCAGAACTCTACATCATGACTTACCATAAAAATAGTCATTCCGTTTCTCTGCAAATCTTTTAAAATCTTTGCCAATGTCCTTTTAAAAAACGGATCGAGACTTTTTGTCGGTTCATCTAGAAGAAGAATTGTCGGCTCCAACAGTAAAATTTTTCCGAGCGCCAGCCTCTGCTGCTCACCTCCCGATAAGTCATATGGATTTGCCTTTCGCAAATGTGTTATCTCCATTTTCTCCAGCATCATTTCTACTTTTTCAATTTTTTCCCGGTCTTCCATGTCCATAAATGCCACACCCTCAAATAATTCTTCCTCCACCGTAATCTCTGTAAAGACTGCCTGCGGATTCTGTGGCAGCATCACAACTTTCTCAGAACATTTTTTTCCTGTCTGTGCACCATTGATAAAAACTTTCCCTTTCTGCTGTTTTAAAATGCCGCAGATCACTTTAAGCATTGTGCTTTTGCCACTTCCGTTTCCTCCCAAAACACAGGACCAACGTCCTTTTTCCACGGAAAAAGATACGCCCTTCAATACATCGTGATGCCCTTTTTCATAATGAAACCATACATTTTTCAGTTGTATGACTGTCTCCTTAGATTTTTCTACCGCATCAAAGGAACTTCCAACTACTTCTTTTCCTTTCAGTAATTGTTCCATCTTTTTTCTTCCCTCGCGGATTGTAAGCGGTGATTCTCCCATGCGGAAGTTTTGAAAAATCCTAACTACCGCCGGCAGCCCGTAAAACATGGGGTGTGCTTCGCCTGTTTCCCTGCCGGAAAGATACTCTCCAATCCGCTCAGGAATATCTATCGCAACTATTTTCCCCTTATCTAAAACCAGCACTCTGTCCGCTATTGGAAAGACTTCCTCTAACCGATGTTCCGACATAATAACCGTGACGCCTAAATCCCGATTAATTTTATAAACCGTCTGCAAAAATTCCGATGCTGCAATGGGATCCAGTTGTGCCGTAGGTTCATCTAAAATCAATACTTTTGGCTGCATTACCATGACAGACGCCAAATTTAACAACTGTTTCTGACCTCCCGACAATGTATTTGTCTCCTTATGAAACCAGTTTTCTATGCCGAAATAATCCGCCATTTCTGCCACGCGGCGCTTAATAGTCTGATTGTCGTATCCAAGACTCTCCAACCCAAATGCCAGTTCATGCCAAACCTTATCCGTAACAATCTGGTTATCGGGATTTTGCTGTACATACCCTATCTCAGATACACTCTTCCTCTCTTCCAATTCTTTTATGGAAGTTCCATCATATAAAATTTCACCTTTTAATTCGCCATACGGCATCATATTTTTTTTCATTTGCCTGAGCAGTGTACTTTTCCCACAGCCCGACTTTCCGCAAATCACAATAAATTGTGATTCCTCTATTTCAAAAGTAACGTCTTTAAGCGCTGCCTGCTCTGCAAGCGGATATGTAAATGTTACCTGTTCAAACTTTATCTTTCCCATTTATGTCCTCCAATATATTCAATTACCGATGGCATAAACACTAATATACCAAAGGAACTTATGCAGATTATATCTTTCCATGCCATCGCCGGCACGAGCAGTTTCGGATAATACTGCATTGTTGTCCGGCCAAAAATACAGCCCGCCACAGTAATTCCGCCACACACTCCGACAATGATAAGCAGTATCACGTCTTGAACAGTGATTTTAAACAGATGAAAACTGCTTCTTCCCGGCAGTCCATACCCTCTGGCAGCCATAGAATCCGCACTTTCAATGGAAGCCTCCAGCGACCATGCAATCAAAATAGAAAGTTCTTTCAACAACTGTCTTATTTTCCAAATCACTCCCGTCTGTGCATTTCTTCCCATACATGCCTGCCCCATCTGTATTTCCTTAAATCTGCAGCGCAAAAGCGGAACAAACCGAAATATCATTGACACCATTAATCCGAATACCGGAGCTATCCTTCCAAATAAATAAATCAATTTTTCTTCAGACATAATCACATGAAAACAGTCAAACAGAATGATGACGGAAGACAACATTACCGATGATGCAATCCCAAAAAATACAGCCTCCATCGTAATTCGGTTATGACGTATATAAAACAAAACCGTTTCTCCGTTATGGGTAAACAGCGCATTTATCCCTGTCATAATGACAAGGGTAATAAATACTATAGAAATGTTTTGTTTCATTGCCTTTTTCCCCTTCAATACAAGAGAATATATAAATGCCCCCGACAGAGAAAGCACTAAAAAATATGGTGACATAGAAAATATGGTAACCCCGATAACCACTGCAAAATAGACAGCATTCACAATCGGGTGAAAATCACTAAATTTCATACCTTCCCCCTTTTCCTCATTAAAAGTCATTGCGCCACTGCGCATTCTCACATTAAAAAAGCAGCCTGTCGGCTGCTTTTAAACACACAAAAACTAAGACTCTGTATATGAAAGTCTGATTTAACTTCTATGTATCATCTTATCCTCACCGAAAGATTTCACAATATGTATCGGCAGGTCTCCTGACTTAGAACTAAACCCTACTTTCCTCCTTCCCATGCAGACCAGTTGTCTCCACAGTGGCTTTATGGATTTCGTCATTCCTTACAGTAAAGTGAGCTGTTTCGGACTTGCACCGAATTCCCTTTTAATACTTTTCATTACAAAAAGTAACCGCACAATGTTTTCATTATTCAATTATAAAATTTGCATTGATATGTTAGTATACCATGCTTTTATAAACACAGCAATATATTTAGCCATTTACTCACAATTCTATTTTCATCTGTTTTTCTTTATACACAACCCCGTTAAATTCATATTCAACCGATTTTAAGAAATGAAATCCTATTTTTTCATACAATTCGCAGGCAACCGTATTTTCCACTTCAACGGAAATATAGAGTTCCTGTATTTTCATTTCTTCTTTCATGTACTTAAAAAACTGCTTAACGGCATCTTTTCCTAAGCCCTGTCCCTGATACTGCTCTCCTATCATAAATCTGCTCATTGACCAGCCGGGAATCTCAGCATCATAATCAAACAATACAAATCCTACCATAGTGTCGTCTGAATAAATCGCACGGGTGTACAACCCTTCCTCAAACTTGGCCTCCACTAAAGATTGTGCATTGTCCGCAACAAAACCTTTTTGTTCTTCCTTTATTCTCAAAGAAATACATTCCATGTAATTGCTTCTGTCTATTTCTTTAAACGTAATCATTTTTATCACCTTCTTAAAAATCAAATAGGGACAACTGGTTTGACTCCGGAAGATTTCCGAACATACCCAAATCTGCCATAAGATCGATAACCGTCTTACTCACTTTTGTTCTCTGTCGGAAATCATCTCGCGATAAATATGGACCGTCTTTTGAAGCCAATTCTACCGCTTCAGCCGCTTTATCACCCATTCCCTCAATACTGTTGAGCGGAGGCATCAATTTTCCGTCTATAATTTGGAACTTATCTGCCTTCGCAGTATAAATATCAAGTGGAAGAAATTCAAATCCTCTTGCATACATTTCCTGCACAATTTTCATATCTTTTAATACGTCCTGCTCCTTTTTACTTAAAGAATCCGAACGTTTCTTGTAATCTCTGAGATAAAACTCCAATTTATCTTTTCCCTGACACATAATTTCATAAGAAAATGCCGACGCACGGATACTGAAATACGCCGCATAATATGCCAAAGGATAATTCACCTTACAATACGCAATACGATATGCCATCATAACATAGGCTGCCGCATGGGCTTTCGGGAACATATATTTAATCTTCTCACAAGAACCGATATACCATTCCGGCACCCCGTGTTCCAGCATATCTTTCTTATACTCCGGCCACTCTTTACATTTTCCTTTTGCGACAAGTCCTTTACGGACACGCTCCATAATTGTAAAGGATTTCTCACTATCCAACCCTTTATTAATCAGGTACGTCATAATATCATCTCGTGTACAAATTGCCGTAGAAATCGTTGCCTTTCCTTCCTGAATCAGCGTCTGTGCATTGTTAAGCCATACGTCCGTCCCGTGGGAAAGACCGGAAATACGAATCAAGTCCGAAATCGTCTTCGGCTTCGTATCCACAACCATCTGAATAACAAAATCCGTTCCAAACTCCGGAATACCAAGACAGCCTACCGGACAACCACCAATATCTTCCGGCTTAATTCCAAGAACCTCCGTCCCCGCAAAAAGCGCCATGACATCAGGATCATCTAACGGAATCTTTGTTGCATCAAACTTCTCTCCGGTAATATCTGTAATCAAATCCTCCAACATACGGATAATGGTAGGATCATCATGGCCTAGAATATCCAGTTTCAACAAGTTATGGTCAATAGAGTGATAATCGAAATGTGTTGTGATTATATCCGTTGTCATATCATTTGCAGGGTGCTGCACAGGGGTAAAGGAATTAATATTTTCGCCGTGAGGAAGAACGATAATCCCTCCCGGGTGCTGTCCCGTACTTCTTCTGATTCCCGTACACCCTTCCACAATTCTCTCAATCTCACATTTTCGCTTTCGGCTGTCTCTCTCCTCATAATAATTTTTCACAAAACCATATGCCGTCTTATCTGCAAGAGTACCGATTGTTCCCGCACGGAAAGTCTGGCCTGTTCCGAAAATCACTTCCGTATATTTATGAGCATTACTCTGATAATCGCCCGAGAAATTCAAGTCGATATCCGGCTCTTTATTCCCCTTAAATCCAAGAAACGTCTCAAACGGAATATCAAACCCGTCTTTTGCAAGGGGTTCCCCACATACCGGACATTTTTTATCCGGCATATCCCAGCCCGACAAGCCGGAATACGCCCTCACTTCGTCCGATGTAAAATCACTGTAATGACATTTTTTACAATAATAATGAGGACTTAACGGATTTACTTCCGTAATCCCCGCCATGGTCGCCACGAAAGAAGAACCAACCGAACCTCGGGAACCTACAAGGTATCCGTCCTCCACGGATTTCCACACAAGTTTCTGCGCAATGATATACATAACCGCAAACCCGTTAGAAATAATTGAGTTTAGTTCTCTTTCCAGACGTTCCACAACCATATCCGGAAGGTTTTCTCCATACATACTGTGAGCTTTCTCATAACAGATGTCACGCAGTTCCTGATCCGAATTTTGGATAACGGGAGGACACTTATCCGGACGCACCGGAGAAATCGGGTCAATCATATCCGCGATCCTATTCGGATTGGTAATAACAATTTCCTCCGCTTTCGCTGAACCGAGATAAGAAAATTCCGACATCATCTCCTCCGTTGTGCGCAAATACAACGGCGCCTGATCGTCCGCATCGGAGAAACCTTTTCCCGTCATAATAATTCTTCTGTACACTTCGTCATCAGGATCTAAGAAATGAACATCACAAGTGCCTACAACCATTTTTTGAAATTCTTCTCCCAGTTTCACAATCTTTTTATTTATCTGGATTAAATCTTCTTTCGTATTTACATTGGATATACGTTCACTCTCCAGCATAAACGCATTATTTCCCAGCGGCTGAATTTCCAAATAATCATAGAAGTTGACAATTTTTGCAATCTGTTCTTCTGATTTATCATTTAAGATAGCCTGATAAAGTTCTCCTGCCTCACAGGCGCTTCCCACAATCAGACCTTCCCGATAACGGTTCAACTCACTTTTCGGTATACGGGGCATACGGCCAAAATATTTCAAATGGGACATGGACACCAATGTATATAAGTTTACTCTCCCTACATCATTTTTTGCCAAAATAATAACATGGTGTGCCGGCATTTTTCGGATAGCATCGGGATTCATCGCCCCAAATTCATTTACACCTTTTAGCGTAGTTATCTCACGCTCTTTTAACATCTCCACAAATTTCACGAAAATTTCTGCCGTAGCGCCCGCATCGTCCACCGCACGATGATGATTCTCCAGAGAAATCCCCAAAGTTTTCGCCACGATGTTCAATTTATATCTCGAAAGTGTCGGAAGCAATACTCTGGCAAGAGCAACCGTATCCACCGATGTCAACTTTCGTTCCATGCCGAGTCTTCTGCAATTTTCCTCGATAAATCCCACATCAAATCCGGCATTATGTGCCACTAATACCGCATCTCCCACATATTCCATAAATTCAGGTAATACGGTCTCTATCTTCGGTGCATCAATTACCATAGCGTCCGTAATACTTGTCAGTTTTGTAATCTCAAAGGGAATCGGCACTTCCGGATTGACAAATGTGCTGTAACGGGAAACAATTTTCCCATTTTCTACTTTTACCGCACCAATCTCGATAATCTTATCTTTCACGGAACTAAAGCCCGTTGTCTCTATATCGAATACAACAAAAGCATCATCAAGCGTCTGATTATCCTCATTCACCGCAATATCCGTCAAATCATCAACCAAATACCCTTCTACTCCATAAATGATTTTAAACGGATCGTCTTTGTCCAGCGTTTCAATATAGTGATTTGCATCAGGGAAGGCTTGGACAACACCGTGGTCAGTAATGGCAATCGCCTTATGCCCCCAATCATGCGCCCGCTTTACAATCGCCTTTACTTCCGATACGCCGTCCATGTCACTCATTTTTGTATGACAGTGAAGTTCCACTCGTTTTACCGGACTTGTATCCTTCCGTGTCGTTGTAAAATCAGGAATTTTCTTAATTCCCGTCACCGATCCGATAGTCAGCTCACCGTCAAACTTATCAATAGTCGTAACACCTTTTATTTTCAAAAATGCTCCCTTATTAATCTCGCTTAAAATCTCCGGAAGTTGTTCATTTCTCGTAAACATTTTTACCATAATCGTGTCGGTAAAGTCCGTTACCGCAAACATAATGATTGTTTTCTCGTTGCGAATTTCCCTTGTATCAAACTGAATGACTTTTCCCCGAATGGTAATCTCTCCCATTTCTCCTACGACCTGTGAAAGTTCAATCGTATCGTCCTCAAAGTTTCTGCCGTAAATAACATTCGGGTCATCGGAACGTTTAACCGATGAGTAGAACTCTTTCTTCTGAAACGGTTTCTTCTCCTCTTTCGGTTTGACCGTTCTTTCTTTCTTCTCCTCAGGCTTCTTTTCCTTCTCCTCCTCGACATGTTCTTTTCTTCGGCTTTCATTTCCCTCTACAATTGCCCTGATTTCCTGCTGCAAACGTATCTCATTGTACTTTTTATGTTTGCTTTCTTTTGCTTCCTCATAGAGTACACGGACTTCCACAGGAACATTACACCGCTCATTAAACACTTCCTGAAGCAGTTCCACAATAGAATCCTGCTTTCCCTTCGCCACAATTGTATCTTCCAGTGTCATACAAAGAATACTCTCATTTTCAAACGTACACTTAGCGTTCAAAAACATGTTATATTCCACGGCACTCTTTTCTTTCAATTCTTCCAAAATACTGTCCCGATACTCTCGCAGCAGATTTTCCGGTGTGTACTGCTCTGAAAGTTGATACCTCTCCACGATTTGAATGGAAATCGGCGTGCGGGCAAACAACTGCTCCCTTATCATCTGTTCCATCTGATAAATGTATACTTTTGGAATCAGATGTGTGCTTAAAAAATATATTTTCAACCTGTCTTTTAAGGAAGTGGTTGTCACTTTCGTCACTTCCACTCCCTCAAATAAACCCTCTATTTCTTTTTCTGTCTGCAATGTTGGAAATACATCAAAAAATCGTTTTCCCATTTTATTTTCCCCAATTCAAAAGTTCCTGTCTCAATGTTTCCAAAAGTTCTTCTTCCTTCACTTTTTTCACCATTTCACCTTTTTTAATCAGAAGTCCTTCTCCAATTCCTCCTGCAATTCCGATGTCCGCCTCTTTTGCTTCCCCCGGTCCGTTTACAACACAGCCCATAACCGCAACTTTAATATCAAGTGGAATATCCGCAACCATATTTTCCACCTGATTTGCCAATCCAATCAAATCAATCTTTGTTCTCCCACAAGTTGGGCAGGACACAACTTCAATTCCACCTTTTCTCAATCCAAGTGTCTTTAGAATCAGTTTCGCCGTCTTAATTTCTTCCAGCGGATCACCTGTTAAAGATACGCGGATTGTATCTCCAATTCCTTCATAAAGCATAATGCCAAGCCCTACGGAAGATTTAATGTTTCCCGACAAAACTGTTCCCGACTCTGTAATTCCAATATGTAATGGATAATTACACTGTTCAGAAATCAACTGATGTGCCTTAATACACATCAGTACATCAGAAGATTTGATACTGACAACCAAATTATCATATCCCATATTTTCGATTATGTGAACCTTATCTAAAGCGCTCTCCACAATCCCTTCCGCCGTCACTCCGCCATACTTTTCAACAAGATGTTTCTCTAAAGAACCACTGTTTACCCCTACACGGATTGGAACTCCGTATTCTTTCGCCTTATTCACAACAGCCTGCACTCTTGACACATCTCCGATATTGCCCGGATTAATACGGATTTTGTCCGCACCGTTTTCAATCGCTTTGATTGCCAAACGATAATCAAAATGAATGTCTGCCACAAGCGGAATGTGTATCTGCTTTTTAATCTCTTTCAACGCTTCCGCAGCCTCCATCGTCGGAACTGCACAGCGGATAATTTCGCACCCTGCCTTCTCCAATGCCAATATCTGCTCCACTGTAGCCTGTACGTCCTCTGTCTTTGTATTTGTCATCGACTGAATGGCGATTGGATTGCCTCCGCCAATAGACCGATTTCCTATATGTACCACTTTCGTTTCTTCACGTTTCATCTCTTTTCTCTCCTTCTCCGATCTTTTATAATCAAAAAATAACCAAAGCCTCCACCTTAAAAAATGTGGCTTTGGTTTATTTTTACTTTTTCACAAAAACGATTTGCTCACCATATTCGCGTTCAGATAAAGTCAGTTTACTCTTCTCCAAATTATAGTCAAAAGTTGTCTCCAGCATACTGATTTCCGTCTCCAGCGCCGTCTTCGTCAGCCCTGCATCAGAGTTCTTCACTGCTTTTGCAATCTCTGCATCATCGACTTTAAATGTAATTGTTTTGTTCTCTTTATCTAATGTATAGTTAATCTTCACTTTAACGTTCGACGCTTCTGCAATCTCCGACCAACTTGCCGTAGCGGAATCCCCGCCGCGGATTGTCAACTGCAAATTACTCTCCTCGCTCTTCCACGTTCCTTCAAGCGGATTACCTGCAAATAAGGAAAACAGAAAATAAACAATCACTATAAGAAGAATAATCGATGCTCCTGCCATCACCATTCGCCATATTCTGCTTCTTTTTTCCTCATCATTCTTTGCTATAATCATTTTACCACAATTCCCTTCTTCATCGTTTACACTTTAAATTATACGAAGTTTATCATGGACTGTCAACGCATTAAATATCAACAAAAATTACACTTTTCGCAAATCTTTTTTACAATTTTTTCCCAACAAGAAATACTGTGACTGCTAAAACGCCTATACAGGCATATTTCCCTATACGAAGCAATGATTGATACCCAATCTGACAGAGAAAATAATTTTTCCCTGCTCCCGTCTGAATACTTTCATAAAACGCACGGATTCTATCCGCATATGCGCCTATATTTAAAATTCCTTCCGAAGAAAAGAACGTCTGTGGAATACCGCATTGATTTAATAGTGTATGCCAAAATCCGAATCCGCTTCCGCTCAGACAAACGCCCGCCAAAACAAATCGGAACTTTCTCTCCTCATAAGCCTTTGTCCACCAAAAAACAGTATAGCGGAAAAGGAAAATAAGAATAACCAGCAGGACAATCACGGAACATATCCATTTTACTTCCGTTACCATTTTATCCATATCCTGCAAATTATATTGTTTTCCGTCTTTTGCGGATAAATGCAAATATTCTTCCACCATAAGCGCAGCCGTATTCTGTCTGAGTGTTTTTCCCTGCGTACTTTTTACCATAACGGAGGTAATCGGAATTTCTTCGCCTTTCGGCATTTGATTTACATAAATTTCTTCACCAAATCCTTTTGTTTTCTCCTGATTATCATATACTTTTTCTACCCGATAAGAAGTATTGTCCAGAGAAATGGTATCACCTTTCTTCACCTTTAGTCTGTCCGCCGTATGTTTATGAAGAAACGCCTTTCTCTCACCCTGAAAGAAACTTTCTGTTTCTCCTTCCGATAATCCTATGTTTCTCGCCCGAAGCCATGATTTATTACCGTAAGCAACGTCCACTTCTTCCTCTTTGCAAACAGATTTTTTGTGACCGAAGTATGCCGTGTCCAAAACAGACTGACTGTCGGCAATATCTTTTTCCAACTTTGCCCTGTCTATTTCCTTATCCGTTACATACAATACATGATTTGGTTCAGGTTTTGTATTTCCCCGTTTTTCATACACTTTTTTGACTGTTTTTTCATCTTCTAAAGGAAACAGATTATCAACAACTACCGCCTCCGGTCTTATTTTTAAAGTAGCGCTCTCACCGACTATCTCCTTTACAACATCGGATTCAAACCGAACTTGATATTGCTTTTCACCCCAAATATCCACTACTTCCTGCATAGCCCATACGCCCTGCTCTCCCTTTTCATTTGCGCGTACACAGACAGCGGGAACTTTTGTTTGCTCCGAAAATTCGTCCATAGCCGTTGGCACGGTAGAAACTACTTCTGGTATAAGCCTTTCTTCCACCCAAAAGGACGTTATCGTACAAAGGAGAAGAAAAAGCATTACCCATATACTGCATTTCCATATTTTTTTCTTCATACGCATCTCTCCTATTTTGAAACGGAAACGGATATTCCTTCTGCCAATTCATCGTGAAAGAACAAAAACAACAATGTTACCGGAATAAGACTAAGTATTCCACATACAAACTGCAACTCAAAATTTTCCACATTAACGCTTGCTAAGAACACCGATAGCTGATTTTGTCTTTTTATAGAATTTTTCACATATACTTTGCAATATTATGCAAAAACAGACACTTCTCACGAAGTGTCTGCCTCATTACTTTCTCTTCATCTCTTTTATTTTCTCTTTTGTTTCTTTATCCACCTTCTGCGACTCCCGAATTTTCTGTAAAGCCTTATGATAAGTAAAATCATCTAAACGATTATTTTTCAAATACACCATAGTCTGCTCAGGCATTTTAATAAAGTAAATCGAAATCGCCCACGCAACCGCCATCTTCACATAATAATCTTCGTGACAGATTTCATCAAAATAGGAAAATGCCTGTTCAATATGTCCCTTATCCGTGTAATAAAAAATCATCATAACTACACTGAATCGCACAAAATACGTTCTCTCATCATGTATATATCGGGTGATAAACTCCCACATCTTTTCCGGCTCTTTTTTTGTCTGTTTCAACCCCGCACAAAAACTGTCACAAATGCCCCAGTTATCTATTTTCGGCAGAAATCTCTCTACCTGTTTTAAGACTTCTCCAAAATCTTCTTTTATATAGCCGATAACCATTCCCTGCAACATAATTTCCTCGTAACTTTCGGCAGGATATTCCTCTAAATAAAATCTCCAGTCTTCCTTTGCTATCTGTTTTGCAATCTTTCTTAAAATCGGGGTTCTTACCCCTATTATTTTCTCCGGCTTAACATTCGGAATTAATTTTGCCATAAATTGCTGAAAGTCCGGCTCAGCCAGACTTTCCAATTGTTCCCGTATATTCATCATTTGCGATTACTCTCCTCCCAATTTGCTTGCGACAAACCAGCCTAAAGCAAATGTGACAACTCCGCAACCTACCATAAGAACAGATGCTCCGCTCCAGTTCGTTTTCATTAAAATGGCAATCGGAGAAGCGAGAATCAAACCGATAATTCCATAATATGCGTGAATTTCCGCTTTGGAGAAAATAAATTCAATCAATTTTGCAATTAAGAAGATACCGATAACAACTCCGATACCAAATGGTGCTAAAACGCCTACACCCGTTGTAAGTCCACCCATATCAAATTTCACTAACGCATCGACAAAATCATTGATTGTTTTTAAGATTGTATCGTAGTAACCGAGCAGCATCAGCATCATTGAACCACTCACCCCCGGTACAACCATTGTTGCAGCGGCGATAACTCCAACACCAAACAATTTAATTACATTTACAAGTCCAAAACTGACATCAGCACTGTTTCCTCCTGTCTCTCCCAAAAGAGCCATAACAATAACAACACCGAAGAAAATCAAAAATGGAATTATCTTTCCAACCGTTACTTTGTGTCCTTTTACCTTTTTGAAGATAAACGGAAGACTTCCTGCAATCAATCCACAGAAAGCAAAATTCGTCGGAATCGGATATGTCTCCAACAGAAATTCAAACAATCTTGATAAAGCAACAATCGCAATTCCCGCTCCCGCAAAAATCGGAAGCAATAATTTTAAACTTTCTTTGAATTCACTTTTCAAATGTGTAATGGCATGAATCAGTTTGTCGTATAGCCCCATCGCAACCATCATTGTTCCGCCACTGACTCCCGGAATAATATTTGCTATCCCAACAACCATACCCTGTAGTATTTGTTTAATCATTTTTCTACCTCTTCTTATTCTATTTCTCCCGCCAAAATATTGATTTTGACTACTCTCAGAAATCTATCACACTTTATTATATTTTTCAATATTTAAAAATATTTCTTTGCCAACTCTTTAAATTTCGGAAGTGCATTTACTATCGTTTCATAAGAAACACAGTAGGCAATACGCACATATCCGCCACAGCCAAAAGAACTTCCCGGCACAAGAAGAATATGCAGTTCTTTTGCCTGCCTGCAAAATTCCTTCTCATCTTCAATCGGAGATTTCATAAACAGATAAAATGCTCCCTCCGGTTTGATGCAGGAAAACCCACAATCTGTCAGTCCTTTATACAGCGTTTCTCTGTTCCTATTATAATAGGAAATGTCTGTCTGTTCTTCCAGACATTTCTGCACGATTTTCTGCTGTAATGTAGGGGCATTCACAAACCCTAAAATACGGTTGGCAACATTCATCGCTGCGATGACTCTCCCGCTTTCGCTCACCTCATCAGGAACAACAACATACCCTATTCTCTCCCCCGGAAGAGAAAGTGATTTACTGTACGAGTAGACTACAATTGTATTGTCATAATATTTTGTCAGATAAGGAACTTCTGCCCCGTCATAGACAAGTTCACGATACGGTTCATCTGACAGAAGATAAATGTCATTTCCATACTCTTTCTGTTTCTTCTCCAATATTTCTGCCATGCGTACAACCGTTTCTTCCGGATAAACTACGCCTGTCGGATTGTTTGGTGTATTTACGATTACCGCTTTTGTGCGTTTCGTAATTTTCCTCTCAAATTCATCTAACTTCGGCTGAAAGTTTTCCGTATTCGGTGAAATTTCCACCAAAACACCGTCGAAGTTATTCACATAACTTCTGTACTCACTGAAATACGGTGCAAAGACAATTACCTCATCATCTGGATTTAAAAGTACCTTTAAGGCAACGTTTAATCCGCCTGCCGCCCCTACCGTCATTATGATGTTGTTTCCTGCTAAAGAAGTTTTAAATCTTTTATTCAGTGACGATGCCACCGCATCGCGCACTTCCATATATCCCGCATTGCTGTTTGTATAGCCGTGAAGTGTTAGGGTATCTTCCTCATTCAAAATTTCAACAATCGCTTCTTTTACGCGCTTCGGAGCGGGAAGATTTGGATTGCCTAAACTGAAATCATACACATTCTCTTTTCCATAGAGTTTTGCCATGCGATTTCCTTCTTCAAACATCTGCCGGATTGCAGAACTGTTTGATACCATTTTTTCCATCTTTTCAGAAATCATCTATCTTTTCACCCGCCCTTTTTCTACAAGAAAAGCGGGACGATAAGACAATTTTGCCTTGCGCAGTCCTTCCACCCCTGCATCGTCTTCTCTGTTGATATATTTGTATTTTGCACATTCATGCTCCACAAACTGCTGGTTAATCATCGGATATGCTCCCTGTACTTCCGAGAACGCTTTTTCGATATGGACAACAAATGTGTCATCATTAATCGGTTCTCCCATTGTAAACGCCACAATTTTGCCGTCCACACGCAAAATTCCCCCCGTCATTTCCAACTCTCTGAAAAGACGCAAAGAATTAAGTGTCACACACATCTCCGCATTTTTTTCTGCGTCTGCGTCACAGCCATTTTCTTTTCTCCACTGCAGAGCCATCTGGAAGCATTCTTCCACATTGTCTTCCGTCATTGTTTCATAACTCCAGTTTTCATGCTCCGCCTTGAATTTGTTAATATGATTTCTTTTTCCGTGTAGTTTTTTCCCCGACAAAGTTATCAGTTTTTCTGACTCATACACATAATCTGCTATGTCTCTGTCATATGTGATTTGAAATTCATCGGGATACCACGAATTCAACTGCTCAAACTGTTCTGCCGTCACACAGTACAATTCAAATTCTTTGCCGAGTTTCTCACAGTATTCCATCAAAAACCGCAGCGCTCTCTTTATATCTTCCACCTCTCCCAAAGGATAAGTAAAAGCAATATCTTCATCTTCGCTTTTAAATACGAGCGTGTTTTCAATCACTGCATATTTAACTTTGTAATGCCTTGACCAGAGATATACATTGATAAATGTCCTCTCACAACTTCTGGACGGATACCGTTTAAAGTACCCGTCCAATAATTTTCTGTCCTCCATCTCAGGACGTTTAAATTCTATATTTTTCATTTCCACACCTTCATTCTATTACTGGTTTCTAGTGAAACTGCATATGATATAAAGACTCATAAATCCCCTTTTGGTGAAGAAGTTCCTCATGGCTTCCCTGCTCTTCAATTCCTTTTTCCGTGAGAACTAAAATTCTCTCAGCATTTTTGATTGTGGAAAGTCTGTGTGCAATTACAAATGTCGTTCTGTCTTTCGCCAACATTTCCAAAGACTGCTGCACCACTTTCTCACTCTCATTATCCAGCGCCGAAGTTGCCTCATCAAAAATAAGAATTGGAGGATTTTTCAAAAACACACGGGCAATAGACAGACGCTGCTTCTGTCCTCCTGACAGTTTTGCCCCTCGCTGTCCGATGTCCGTATCGTATCCGTCAGGAAAACTCATAATAAATTCATGGGCATTTGCATTTCTCGCCGCACGAATGACATCTTCATCTGTAGCATCAGGATTTCCGTAACGGATATTTTCCATAATTGTTCCCGCAAACAGATATACGTCCTGCTGCACGATACCGATATTATTTCTCAAATCGTCCAACTTCATCTTGCGGATATCCATTCCGTCTATCTCAATTTTTCCGGCTGTCGCCTCATAAAATCTCGGAATCAGACTGCAAAGTGTTGTCTTTCCAACTCCCGAAGGTCCTACAAGAGCAATGTATTCTCCTGCTTTGACGTCCAGATTAATGTGAGAGAGAACAGGTTCGTTTGTGTCCTGATATTGGAAAGAAACGTCCTCAAATGTAATCTTGCCTTCCAATTTTCCAACGGAAACAGCATCTTTCGCATCGGTAATATCCGGTGCAATGGCAAGCATTTCCTGAAATCTGTCAAAACCTGAGTAACCGTTCTGGAACATTTCCGTAAAGTTAATTAATTTCTTCACCGGCTCAATAAAGTTATTGATATAGAGCAGGAAAGTTACAAGATCTGCCACCAATACCGTTTTTGTTGTAAGCCCTTCCGCTCCCACGAGCAGTACGACAACTGTTACAAGTGTTGTCAGCGCTGTCAATGTTGAATGATACCCCGCCATGTAACGATAACTGATTTTCTTTGCAGCCAGAAATCCGTCATTTCCTTTATGAAACTTCTTCATCTCAATCTCTTCATTGGCAAAGGATTTTACAACACGGATTCCCGATAAACTGTCTTCAATCTGACTGTTGATATCTGCAATTCTTGCACGGTTGCGCTTAAATGCAGTCTTCATCTTCCTATTATAATATACCGCAAAGACAATCATAACCGGAACAAACACAAAAGCTACCATTGCCAGACGCAGATTGATGTTCGCCAAAATAATAAACGAACCTACAATCTTAATAATGGAAATAACAATGTCTTCCGGTCCGTGATGCAATAATTCCGTAATGTCAAATAAATCACTTGTAATACGTGAAAGGAGCGCTCCCACCTTCTGATTATCATAGAAAGCAAATGTCAGTTTCTGGTAGTGACTGAAAATGTCGCTTCTCATATCCGCTTCCATTTTCGCTCCCATCATATGTCCATAAAAGGCGATAAAATAGTTGCAGCCAAACTCTACAAGAACGAGAACAATCATCAACGCCCCTAATGCCACAATTGTTTCCATTGCCCTGTTGCCGTCAAAATAGACAACCTCACTTGTGATATAGCGCACAATCAGAGGGATAACCAGTGTGACTCCCGCTCCGAGTATTGCAAAAAACATATCACTGTAAAAAAGTAATTTATACGGCTTATAGTACGCAAATAGTTTCTTTAGTTTGTCTTTCATCTCTTCTCCTCCTCATTCTAAAATAAGGACGAAACTTCTAAAAGTCCGTCCTCAAAATTCCTCTATCTTTATAATATACTACACGCTTCTAAAAAGTGCAATATTTTTGCAAAAGAAATCCCGCAGGAATTATTCGTTCCTGCAGGATTTTTCAGTCTGTATTATCTTTGTCTTCTTCTGCGTACCGCTGTAAGTACATTGAGAAGAATTACCATTCCGGCAATCGTCATCATACCTGCCATTGCCATTGGATTTGACTCGTCACCTGTTTTAACAGGTGTATCGTCTTTTGGTTTAGCAGGTGTTAATACCATTGCTTTTTCTGCGTATTCATTTGTAAATACTGCGCTGTCTCCTTCAACAGTTGCTTTTAACTGTCCTTTTTCATCATCTACAACATTTACCGTCACTTCATATACTTTTTCATCGTAAGTGATATTCTCCTGTTTATCATTTACTTCAGAAATTGTATATTTGTAAGTTCCCGCTTTGTCGTATTCTAATGTTTCAAAGATAATCTGTCCGTTTTCGTTGTTCTTTGCTTCGGCAACTACATTTCCGTTCGCGTCTTTCAACCGGAATGTAAACTGTCCTTTTACAAGGTCGTTTCCTTTTAATACTTTGCTTGCACCAAGTGTTACGCTTGTTCCTGCTGCCTTGTAAACATTTCTGAATACAATTTCACCTTCTGTCGTATGTTTCACACTCAATGTACCGTCACTGTTGTCCGTTACCGATGTATGAATCATAAACTCGCTTGTATCATATGTAACACCATATGTATCTTCCGGAGCAACTTCTCGTACCGTGTAATCATGTTCACCCGGTTTGTTGTATTCCAGTCCGGTAAATGTTACTTTACCGTCAGCATCATTTGTTCCCGTTGCGACAACTTTATCGCCTTCAAGAAGTTCAAAGTTGAACTCTTCCGCCTGCATCTTGCGTCCTTCTAATTCTTTTGTGATAGAAATCTGATCTGTCACACTTGAAGTAATCGGACTTTCAATGCTGTAAGTGTTTGTAAATGTGAATAATGTCTTGTCGGCAGGGTTCTTTGTAACTGTCATATGACCTTTTCCGTCATCTGTTACCGTAAGTGTAAATGTCTTCGTCTCTTTATCATTTGTCACACCTGCAACTTTTCCGGATTCCGTTACCGTGTAAGTAAATGTCTTACTTCTCGGTTCACCCGCTTTTGCAGATGCTTTTTCTCCGAATACATTTTCTAATGTAAAGGATACTTTTCCGAAGTCTACATTGCCCTGCGCATCATTCTGTGCCGTTGTCTTTTCAGGCATTGGAGCATCTTTTTCTCCCTTCAGTGTAAATGTAAATTTACCTGTAATGTCAGGAGGTGTAAGCCCCTCTTCTGCTGAAAGAACTTTGCTTCCGTTTACATTTACTTCTACAGGTTCACCTGTTGAATATGCGTTTGTAAATCCATGTCCTTCAGGAAGATTTGTCACTGCTTTCAATGTTCCGTCACCGTTATCCGTAACAGTTACGGTAAAGTCAAACGTATTTTTCACCGGAGTAACTCCGTTTTCAGCAAGTCCGTCTGTTTTCTCCACTGCTGTGTAAGATACTGTCCATGTTCCGTTTGGATTTTGAACTGCATCACCTTTTTTCGCTGCTGCTTTCAGAGAGTCGATCGTAAATGATAATTCTCCGAAGTTTACCGTTCCGTCTGCACTGTTCTTAACGTCTTTTACAACAACGTCTTTGCTGTTCTTATAAACAACGCTGAATGTAAATTCTCCTGCCGTAAGAGGACGTCCCGTCAATGTTTTCTTAGTGACAACCGGCGCTTTTGTTCCGCCTGCATTGTCTGTAGAAGCGGCATATTTGTTCTTAAACGGAATAACGGCTTTTTCACCTTCCGCATTCGTCTTGTAAGTATATGTCTTATCTCCTACTTTTGTTGTTACAGTCAGTGTCGCATCGTTGTTGTCTTTTACACTGATTTCCACTTCATGTTTCGTATTGTCATATGTGTAGCCTTTCTGACCGTCATTGACTTCCTCCGCCGTGTAGCGGTACGTCTTTCCGGCATCAGCCTGCGTAAATTCTACTTTATCCGGAAGTACATTGACCGTTGCCGTCTCTCCGTCTTTTGCTGCCGGTGATTTGAAAGTCGTGCCTTCTTTAGAAATTCCAAGTTTTTCTGCTGAGGCATCGTCTTTTGCTTTCATTATAAATGTAAACTGGTCTTTCGCTGCATTGCGTCCTTCCAATACTTTTGTAATCACAAGTCCGCCGGCTGCTCCATAGTCGATTGAAGAGCGATAGTGGTTTGTAAATGTACCGTTGTTTACAACTGATGTTGCCGCCGTAAGTTTACCTTCTCCATTGTCTGATACAGTTACTTCCAAAGTTGCCGTATGTGTATCTTTTGATACGCCCGGCATCTTATCTTTGTTGATGTCATTTTCCGTCACCTTATAAGTGAATTTCTTTGTATGCGCTGTTCCCATAAGTTCCGGTGTAAATATAATTTTTCCGAATCCAAATGGCGCTTTTTTATTTTTTACATCAGATTTCTTCACTGTAGCCGTTGTTTTTTCCGGTACAGGTGCATCACCCTCCGGTGCGATTGTAAATGTAAATTCGTCTGTATCTAACCAATCACGTCCTTCCAGCACTTTCTCGAAGAATACGCTTGTGTCCGTAGGAGTTGTATCAACTTCTACCGGATTTTGAATCTTGTATACGTTTTTGAAAGTGAGAAGCCCTTCAGCCGCATTTTTCACTTTCGCACTAAGTGTCCCGTCCCCGTTATCAACAACTTCAACAACTACTTCTCTTGTCGCATTTTTATCGTCAACTACACCTAAAATGCCACTTGGATTTTCAGTAACATAGAAAGTGTATTCTCCTGCACGTTTGAAAATAATATTTCCAAATGCGGCCGCTTTGTTAGGCGTTGTACTGTCAATCACAATTTCGTCTGCATTGCTCGGAAGAACTACCGCACCTTCCGGTGTTCCTTTTGCCATTGTCAGTTTGAAAGTAAATCTGTCCTTTTCAAGCCATTTATTTCCTTCACGTCCCGTAAATTCTTTCTTCACTTTCAGATTTGCAGCACCTTCAAGACTTCCGTCTGCCACACTGTACGTATTGATAAAGTGTGCTTCCGCTGTTTTCTCTGCCGGCACTGTTCCGGTGATTGTCGATTCGTTCGGTGTGTATCCCGCTGCCTTTGTTTCTGTCACTTCATAAGATGCACCTTCCGGTAAACCTTTAATTGTAATACTTTCACCGTGTTTCAGATTGATTGTCTGACCGCTTCTAATCTTCTGATTATCTCCGTAAGTATACTCACCTTTCAGTTCCTGTCCGGCAGTATCTTTTAAGACAACTTTAAATTCAAATGCTTTGTTTTTGTCGATAACCGTTCCCTGATCTTCTGTCAGTTTAATTTCTTTGGAGATTGTGAGGTTACCTTTCTTTGTGTTAAACGATTCTGTGTTTGTGTCGATAACAGGATTGTTTTCGCCAACCTGAACGCCTGCCGTATTATTTACACCGTCTTCAACCAACGCATCTTCATTTACCACTGCTTTAAATGTCACCGTACCTGTTGTTCCCGGTTTCACCTTTGTCAGTTTCCATGTGATTGTTCCTGTTGCCTCATCATAACTTCCTCCGTTGTCTGCATCTTTGAAAGTTAATCCTTTTGGCAGTTTATCCGTGATTGTTACGGTTGCGTCTGCATCTTCCGTGTTGCGATATTTGATTGTGTATGTTACCGTATCACCCACTTTAATATCAGATGAACCGTTATCATTTTTCACATCTTTACCCGGAACAAAGTTTTCTACTTCGTTTGTCTGTTTTGGAGCGTTGTCTCCAATCTTGATACTTGCCGTATTTTTGATTGTGTCAACTTTCACGGCGTCCTCCGTAACTTCCACTTTGAATGTCACAGTTCCGCCCGCTCCTGCTTCCTGTTCTTTAAATGACCATGTCAGTTTGCCGTCAGCAAATTTACCGTCATTGCTTGCTGAACCTTCCACATATCTCGTTCCTTCCGGAATCGTATCTTCGATGATTACGTCTGCCACTGTCGGCTGTCCGTTTTCATCTACAGCGTTATTTACCCAGTCGATAGAATATGTCAGTGTGTCGCCGACTGAAATCATGTCACCATCTGCCGATGTGTTCTTATCCTCCCCATTTGCAACATCTTTTGATTTTTCATCTGTGTAAATATTTGTAAATACAGGACTTCCTGTCTTCTCGATAACTTTTGCTGATAACATACCCTCTGTGGAGTCGTAAGAAACTTCCACAACATAACTGAATGTATGTCTGTCATAAGTCATCTGTTTGTCAGGTGTACCAGGAATTACTTCGCTGATTGTAAAACGATATTTACCTACTGCCGTGAATTTAACTTTTCCGAAGGAAACCGAACCGTCAGCCTTATTTGTCGCCGTAAGTTCCGGTAAAACAACTGTATTCATATCGCCTTCCAATGCATCTACTTTCATTTGGAATGTAAATTCATTGTCCTTAAGCGCTTCCTCGCGGTTACCTTTAAGCACTTTTGTCACTTTACCCGCCATCTCAGCAGGATTCATCTCAATAATATCCGGTGTGTAACTATTTACAAACGGAGCAACTGCTGTCGCTTTTTCGTCTTTTGAGTTATATACACCTAATTGTTGTCCGTCTTTTGTCACAGTTGTAACCGTATAAATGTCTCCGTTTTCTTCCAATACCTGAACGGCAACGGTTACATCTTTGTTATCGTATGCGATAGCGCCCCTTGCATTTACCACTTCATGAACTGCGTATGTAAATGTTTTTCCGATATCGTCCTGATTGAATGTCACTTTACCAAGTTTGCTCATGACTGCTATTCCATTATCACCCGGTTTGCTGTTTTTAAATGTTCTGTCACTGTCGTCCAGTTTTGCTTCCG
Organism: Lachnospiraceae bacterium; assembly: GCA_902381685.1. Taxonomy (GTDB): domain Bacteria; phylum Bacillota; class Clostridia; order Lachnospirales; family Lachnospiraceae; genus Faecalimonas. Next base: position 1,467,075 of record LR698958.1, read on the forward strand.
CTTCCTCTGTCTGACCTGTGATGGTAAAGGCAAACTCATTTTCTTTTAACTTACGTCCCTGTAACTCTTTTGTTACGTTTAATCCGCCTTCGGCACCGTATGTTGTGTCTGCTGCAAATACATTGACGAAGTTACGTTTCAGATTATTTGCCGCATCTGAAATATCCTGCATTGCTACCAACTTAGAATTTTCATCTGTTACTTTAATCTTCACTTCGTAGTGGTCTGCATCATATGTCCAGCCATTTGGTACGGAAACTGCTTTTTCAAAAACATCAAATGTATATGTTCCCGCTTTTGTGAAAGTCAATTCTCCAAATGTAACTGCCTGAGGGTCTCCGCCCTTTTTCAGCATATCTTTAGAGATTGTTGCTTCTTCTTTGTACCCTGTGATTTCGCCTGCTTGAATCGCATTCTTTGTCACATCGTCTTTCGCTTTCATGATGAAAGTAATGTCTTCCACCGCATCGTGTCCTTTTACCTGTTTTGTAATGGACGGTACAAATGTTGCGTTTTCTGTTGTATTGTATGCGTTTGTAAATGTAAGTTCATCAGAACCTTCTTTTATCGCCGCAGTCAGTGTTCCGTCATTGTTGTCCGTTACGGTTACCGTCACAACTTTTACGGAATCATCATATGTAACACCGTTGCGGTTTCCCGGTTTTTCAGTTACATGGAATACATACTCACCTTTACGGTTAAATGTAATATTTCCAAAGTGGAAACTTCCGTCTTTTTCAGATGTCACCGTTGTATCTTTCGGAAGTACAACATCACCGTTTTTGATTGCATCGTTTGTTGTTTCGTCGCCGCCTGCGATTGCGAATTCAAATCCTGAATAATCGTCACTTGGCCACGGTCCCGCAATTTCTTTCTGTCCTGCGAGTTTTGTTGTTCCGTCCAACGATCCTGTTGCATCATATCTGTTGTTGAAACTTAGCACTGTAGGTTTCTTATCGTTTTCGGAACTGATCTGCTCTTCATCGTTTACGCTTGTATGAAGAGTTAATGTTCCGTCCCCGTCATCTGTCACCCAAAGTTCTACTGTATATGTAGCATCGTCAAAGGTATATCCGTCTTTTGTTCCGCCTTTTCCGAACTCACCGTTTGCACCTTTTTCCGTAAACTTATATCTAAAGTGTTTATTTACATCTTCCTGTGTAAAGATAATCGGATTTTCTGTTTCCATTGTGACAGTTTCGCCATCTTTTCCTGCAGTGTTTTTAAATTCACCTGCTACTCCTTCAGAAATGCCGATACGTTTTGCGGCCTCTTCCGCTGTTACATTATCTGAATCTAACGCTTTAACCTGGAATGTGAACTGTCCTTCTTTCATGTCGTGGCCTGTAAGCGTTTTTTCCACCACAAGTCCACCCGCATCATCATGATTTAATTCTGCCTTATATTCATTGATGAAATCTCCGTCATACATATCAACTGTCGCAATAAGCTGACCGTTTCCTGCATCACTGATTGTAACTAAAATCGTCGCAGCGTATTCGTCATAAGTGATTCCGTCAATTGTTTCTCCTGCATTTTTCTCTGTTACGGTATAGACATACTCGCCCGCTTTATCGAATCTGATTGTTCCAAAATCAAATGACGCTTTATTACCTTCTGCCGGTTTGCCTACCGTAATTGTTTTTTTCTTAGGTTCACCCTGCGCACCCTCAGGCATTGGAGCATCTGTAGGTGTTTTCGCCTGCAAAGTAAACTCAAAATTATCTTTTTCCTTCCATTCACGTCCTGTAAGGAGTTTTGTAAGCGTTGCATCTGTAGCTGTATTAACATCAACCGGTTTCGCCGTATATTGGTTTACAAATGATACAACAAATGTATCTGCTCCATCGGCACTGTTGTATGTACCGATTTTTTCTGTAGTGCCGTTTGCCAAATTCTTCGTCACCGTCGTCACAGTGTGCATTGTACCGTTGCCGTTATCAACCGCCTCAATATCAATCGTATAAGTAGTCTTATCGTAAGTAACACCGCCAAGTTTATTTTCTTTCGGCTCTACTTCCCTTACCGTGTAAGAGAATGTCTTTCCAGCGTCATCTTGTGTGAATTTTACATTGGACATTTTGTTGTATATCAAAGATGCAACTCCGTCATTCGCACCGGAAGTATTTGTAAATGCACGGTCTCCGGCAGAAAGTTTCTTTTCCGCCTCCTCAGAATTTCCTTTAATTTCAAAGTTAAATTCCTCCGCACTTAAAGCGCGACCGTTCAATGTCTTAGCAACATTTAACGCTGCACCCTGTCCATAAGTCGTTTCGGCTCTGTATGTATTTAGGAAAGCTGCTCTGTCTGTCACACCGCCTTCACCGTTGTTATAAGCTACGGAAGCTTTAAGTGTACCATTCTCATCTGTAACTACAATTGTTACCAATGCCGAATGTGTATCATATACCATTCCCTTATTTCCTTCACCTATGCCATACACCGGTATAATCTCATTTACGTTAAATTGATAAGTACCCGGACGGGTAATCGTAACACTTCCAAAGTTAAAAGGTTTTTCAACCCCATTCTTTAAGGCATCTACGGTTACTTTCATTGTATCTTTAGTTTTATCATTTTCAAATACAATCCAGTCCTTTTCTAAAGCTGTCTTCGCTTCCTGATTTGCCGCTTTCATATCAAATGAGAATGCCTCATCTTTGAGAGAATCACGACCTGCCAATGTCTTGCTTCCCCTGATGGCAGCGCTATCTCCTCCCGGAAGTACGATTTCTTTCGGAGTGTATTCGTTATGAAACTCTGCGCCACCTTCCGGAAGCACTTCCCCTTTAGCATTTTTATATGTTTTAACAACTTTTACCGTCGGTTTGCCGTTCATCTCTTCTGAAGTAACTGCAAATTCAACCTTGTATGTCTGTCCGTCATATTTCATTCCGTCTAATGTATATGTACCGTCTTTATTGTCAGTTGCACCTTCCGGAAGCACTTCAGAAAACTCATATGTCCACGTCCTGTTTACATGTTCTGCCGTAAAAACAAACTGTTCAAATTGAACGCGTCCGCCTTCGTTATGTACATAATAATATCCGTCTTTATCCGGTTGCGTTGCTGCAGGTTTTGGTGCTTCCGCTGCATTTTCTCCAATTGCTCTGATCTTAAACCGGAACATACCGTTTGTTAGAGGTTTCTTTCCACTGTTATCTATATATACCTTATTTGCAACAGCACCGGCACTTACCGACTCTGCATTAAATGTATTGACGAATACCGCTGTCTTATCCCCTATCTCCTGAGGAGGATTAATATCCTGTCCTGAATTATCAGAAGTTTTTGTCATAACCGCATTTGCAGACAGAGTACCGTCTCCATTATCTGTTACAGTAACAATTACTCTATAAACTGCCGCTGAGTAAGTCATACCCGGCATGGCTTCGTTTGGTCTTCTTTCTACAACTGTATACCTGTACTCACCCGGTTTTGTAAATTCTACTTTTCCGAAATTGCCTTCTCTGCTGTTTTCTGTCACCGTTACCGTCTTTTCATTACCTGTAGAACCTTCAGGCATCGGTGCGTCTTTAGTATATCTGCGAAGTGTAATTTCAAAACTATCTGTCACTTCCCAATTATCAAAATCTTTCCGGTATTTTGCAAACTCTTCTGCGTTTACAGTTGTTGGCGTTACATCATATGTATTAACAAATGTATGCTTTTTAACTGCTCCCGCTTCAATTCTGCCTGACGCCTCTGTTGTATCCGCATTTCCATCAACAGATGTCAATGTAAATCCTTTCGGCATACTCTCTTCAATTTCCGTTACCGCATACGAAGCGTTTGCATTCAATCCGTAGATAAGCAATGTTTCATCATTTTTCAACGAATACTCAAGTTTACCTTTGCCGTCAAAAGTGACTTTCTGTACTTCCCCAGCAATATCTCCCTGTTGATTTTTCACCTGAACATAACCTGTTTTACCTGCCATCTCAGGAATGCTGATTTGGAATTTGAATTTCTTATCTTTTACAATTTCTTCCTCATTCAGTCCTTTGTTTGGAGTTACGGTAGCGTCTTTTGTGATTGCCAAAGCACCCGGAAGTTCCACAGCCAAACGTCCGTTGTTTCCTAAGTAAACCTGAACATTCTGTGGGTTATTAATGTTATCCCACTGTGGATTGATAACTTCTGTCGCTGTCCCTGTAGGATTTTTTTCTTTAGTCAGTGTCAGGTCATCAACACGTGTTAAACGCGCAGCGCCTGCTTTCATGTAAACTTCACCTTTGTTATTTTTCCCCCATGTTGTTGAGGAAGTATCGAAGTCCGCTCCGTTGAATTTAGCAGACTCTTCTTTTTTCTCTACGGTTCCGTCTGTATTTTTTACGAAATAGTTCTTCTCATAATAATAGGAGGTTTTTCCGCTTGTGTCGGGATTTGTTTTTAACGGTTGTATACATTTTTCATCTGTATAAACAACTGTATCTTCTGTAAAGAAATAGAATGAGTTTGACTTTGAAGGTGTGAAACTTGCAACTGTATTTCCTAACTTCTTAGCGCCGCTTGTTTTTGAGCCGTCATAGAAGTTAGAGTAAAACGCCGCTTTGTTTCCGTCAATTCTGTTATCTTTTAAGTACGCATTTAATTCTCTGTCTGTGTCATTTCTGTCGTCCAAACCGTCTTTTAATGTTTCCACAACTTCCGGTTTCAAACTTGCACCATAGAAAATACGCATCGGGTACGCTTCTTTAATTGACATTGTTGTTTCTTGATTTTTAGTGTCAACATTGAAGTGACGTAACGGAATTAATCCCGCCGGAATTTTAACCGTTACCGTGTCGCCTTTTTGAAGGTTTTTACTTTTCTGCACCTGAACAATGATTTCATTTATGTTACCCTCCGGATATAACTCAGAGTCACCGCTTGCTTTTCCTTCATAATGATAAGTTACAACTCCGTCTTTTTCTTCGCTGCCTGTTGGTTTAAATGTCTGATCCGCAAAAACTAAATCTTTGAAACCGTCAACCTGCATATATTTACCAAGTTCATCTGTGAATGTGATGTAACCACCTTTTCCGGCGTCATATCCATCTTCGATATGAGTAGGAAAACCTGAACCGCTATTCATTTCTTCAAAGATTTCCTCGAAGATTTTATTGAGTTCGTCCGCATCTTGTGCTGCTTTATAATAATTTGAGTTTTCAGCACGTTCTCCTAACTCAGTCCACTTTGTTGCGTTTGGATAGTTACTTGATACACCATGCATATATGCATTAAATGAACTTGAAGTATTGTCCGGATTGGCTTGATCAAATACACCTATTGAATATATTTTTGTGAGATCATCTTTTAGGCTTTTAGCTGCCTGAATAGTATTGTTTGCTGTATCATCATCAAAACCACTCCGTCCCGGTGTTCCATCTGTAAAGAAAATAACTACTTTCTGTGCCTTTTCACGGACATTTTTCAAAGATTCTTTCGCTTTTTCCATTCCCAAATTTGCATAAGTTGCTCCATTTGCATTTAATCCATTGATAGTTCTCTCAAATTCGGAAACTGTATTTGAGTTATATGCTTTAAGACTTTGTCTAATATAAGATTCACTTGAAAAAGTTACAATAGACATACGATGTTGTTTTGCTGCATCTGTAATAGAATCATTACGTTTTGCAGTTTCTTGGGCAAATTGATTTACTGCTATTTTTAAAGCGCCCATTTTGGATTGTGAATTAGGCTTTTCCCTACGAGTATAAAATTGAATGCCGTTCGTGTCTGATTCATTTTTTTTAGGTGTTACTTCCTTTCCAGCCACTTCCCAATGTTTAAAAAACCCAAACAATCCTGTAATACGATCAATTTTTACATAGTTTCCTTCCACTTCCGCATAGTATTCGACTCTGCCGTCAGTTACCACATTATATGTCGGACTATAAATATATTCCATAGGGTCGCTCATAGAGCCTGATGTATCCAACACAAATACAATATCCAACGGTTTATCCGCCACTGTGGATATATTTGATGTAGATGACAAAGCAGATAATCCTACAAGAAAATCAGAAGTTCCTTTATCAATTTCAATTTCTTTTCCTTGGGACGAAGCCGGAAGTTTTATGTTTTTATCCGAAACGGTTTTATCCACCCAAATTCGTCCTATGTTTTCTGTAGAATTTTCTACAACTTTTGTCCATGTCTCCAACGATGACTCGTCTGACACAGATTCTTCATCAAATGCTGCTCGTGGCTGACTTTTTACATTGCCTGCGGACTTGTCTTTCGCATAAGACGTTATACTGTTGACAGGCACCAGGCCGACAACCATACTGATTGCCAACAAAATCGCCACGAACGAATCTCGGAATTTTTTTCGTTCTCTCTTCATCATAATTCCTCTCCCTTTCTCTCGTATTTACACTATTAGCATATGTGTATTTTTATACATAGAAATTTTACAAAATGAACTGTTACTCTTTCGTTACTTTTCACCTTGATTTTTTGTCTTTTTTTGGCATATTAAAAAAGGTCGGAAACTTTTTCGTTTCCAACCTTTTGCCTGTTTTATTTTATTTTTTCTTCCAACTCTATCGCGGTCTCCTCCGCCCAGGAATACTCCCACAGATACTGCCCGACATATTGTTTTTCCCTCATGGTATCCGTTCTTCCCTCTAAGACCGCATAATAGTCACAATCCACTTTTTCATAATGAATGTTGCAAGAACCCCTGTTATTGACAAACACATCTTCCACCTCATACACCTGAAAAAGTTTTTTCAGATACATAACCGCTTTCCGATATAAGGTTTTCACTCGCTCGTCGTACAGTCTTTCTCCCCACAGTTTGTCAATTACCTCTTCCATTGTGACATTTCCGCCCCTGTGATCTGCGCAAAGCGCCAGCAATTCTTTCGCCTTTGCGTTAGCGAAATAGACAACCTGTTCATCGATAAAGACGTCAAATCGTCCAAACATTCTGAAATACACTCTCTTCTTCTGTCGTTTTGAAAAATAGTACGAACGTCTCAGAACATCTCGGATTTCTTCCTGATTATAAGGCTTTAAAACATAATAGTCTGCCCTAAGGCGAAGCGCCTCTCTTGCATATTCCTCGTATCCCGTCACAAATACAAGAACAAGGTCGGGATACAATTCCCGCAGTTCTTTCCCAAATGCCAAACCGTTCATCTCCGGCATTTCAATATCGGTAAACACAACTTCTACCGGGTGCTCTTTCAGATATTCGTATGCCTCCAGCGGGTTTGTAAATGTCGCTGCAATTTCTACTCCTTTAAGGCCCTCACATTCCATTTCAAATTGTTTAATCTGTAACCATTCATCATCAACAATCACGATCTTCAATTTGCTCGCACCCCCCCCCGAAAAATTTTAGGAAATGTCAAAGTTACCTTCGTTCCTTTGCCATTTTCTGACCACAATTCACACTTTGCCCGTGATATTTTTTCAAGACGAAATTGAATATTTCTTAATCCCACAGAGCCTTTTTTTCTCTTTTCCTTCAAATCAAATCCCACGCCGTTATCTTCTACCTCCACAATATAATTTTCTCCCCGCTTATAACTTCGAATCCACACACAGCCGCCACCCGATTTTTTTCGGATTCCGTGTTTAATCGCATTTTCAACAAGCGCCTGTACACTTAAAGGCGGAATATAAAAGTTTTCTTCCTGTATATCAAACTGAACTTCCAATTGATTCTGAAATCGTACTTTTTCAATATTAACATAAGATTTTACATGACGCAGTTCTTCTGAAAGTAAAATATTTTGCTGATTTCCAATGGCATCAATATTCCCCCTAAGATAATTTGAAAAATCGTATACCATCTTGTAGGCTTCATCGGGGGATATTTTAATTAAGGCACGTATGGAACCGAGTGTATTGTATATAAAATGAGGCTGAATCTGACTCATCATCAGTTGTATTTCACTATCCTGCAATTGTTTACTCAACTTCCTATTGAGCTGTGCCGTGCCATAAATCTCCAAAATATAGTACCCGAACAGATATACCGTATAAATCAGCACCGTCCCTCTGATACATACGCCAAACGTATGCCATTTCTTGGAATAAAAATGTCCCCATTCTACCATTCCCGCAAGGAGAATCAAAATCATGCAAATAAATTCTCCCTTATTATATCCTTCTTCTTTTGCCAAAATCTTTTTTCCATAAATCCAGCAGGCATATATAAAAGACAGAATCAATGTCATCAGCATATAATTCGATGTTTCTACCAAATCTTTTATTCCTGTTATCTGTAAAATCAGACACCCAAAAGCACTTACAATGCTAAGATAAAATGCTGTTCTTGTAATTTTCTGACTTTCCCCCTCCACTCTCTGTTCCAGATAACTCAAGAAGAACACATTGCAAAACAGGGCAGACAGCATTGTAATAAAATGTCTCGGTTCTGCACCTACGCTTTTATATACCATCTGCGACACACCCGAAAGCCACAGGGAAACAAGAATAAACAAAATCCCCAGCGTTTCTTCCCGCCTGTATCCTCTGAATTTTCTCAAAAAAATAGAGATAAGCAACATAATGATGCCCATACTCCCAATGAACAGACTCGTAAAAAATGCAGGAAATTTCCATTCACGTATTCCATAATATAAACTGTTATAAGAGCCATAATAAATCGAATCCATTTTCCCCTGAAACCGTTTATACGGAGAAGATATTTCAATGCGAATATGCTTTCCCGAACTGTCCTGCGGTAATCGGATAAAATTCCATGTACTCGGTATCATATCGCCCGCTAATTTTCTTTCCGGATATTCATAAATCATTTCTTCGTCCAAAAATACTTTCACTTTCTGCTGCTGTGAATAAAATGCTACTGCAGCATTTCTATAAGCGATTTCGGGAAGTGTATTTTCCACAACAAACGTTCCGTGATTCACTTTATCAATGACAGTCGGAAGTTCCGGTTTAATTTTTTCTCCATTTTCTTCATAATACCAACCGTCCATTTTTCCGATTCTCTTATCCGGTCTGACTATTCCCACTGTATTCGGCATAAGAAGAAACGTCACATACATCACCACAAGGATACCGGCAGTGAACTCCGTTATTATCGCCTTTAATCTGTTACTTCCTGCTAGTTTCTTAATAAATTTCATTTTTCTTTCTCTTCCGACATACTTTCTTTAATTTATGGGACGCCAATTTTAATAAAACAGGACTTAACTTTCTTGCATGCCGCGGACAGACTGCCACGCATCTCATACAGGAAATACACAGATTTTTATCCAACTTTATATACTCTCCCATGGAAATTGCTCCGGCAGGACATTCCTTTGCACATTTTCCACAGTGATTACACGTCCTCTTTATCTGTGGTTTTAACGGAATCTTCCCGTATGCACGATAAGGTTTCTTTCCCGGAACTTTGAATGGTTTCGGATTCTCTATTCTCTCCCTGATAAACTGCACATAGGAAAGCAGTTCTTCCCTGTCCTGTTTATCCGGTCTTCCCTTCGCAAACTGATGCATAATGGAATGTTCTGCAACGGCTGCCACTGCCACGACCGGAAGAAATCCCGACTTTTTCGCCACTTCTTTTAATTCAAGCAGTGTGTCATCATATTCCCGATTTCCGTAGACAACAAGCAGGATTGCTTTTGCACCGTTTCCCTTTATTCTCGCAATTCTTTCCGCAGCCTCTTTAGGTACTCTCCCACCATAAGACGGTACGGCAAGCATACAGACATCGTCTTTCTGCAGACAGATTTTAGAAAATTCTCTGTTTCTATCCAGCAAATCTATTTTCTCTGCCGACTCATCAAGTCCTTTTATAAGAATATCGGCAACCTTCTCCGTTCCTCCGGTCGCGCTAAATATAATTTTCTTCAAATCCATTTCTTTTCCTCACTGTTCATAACATTTTTGAACATTATAACTCTCCCAAAATTTTTCTGCAATATGCTTGCAAAGAAATAGAGCATATTTTCATATGCTCCACTTCCTCATCTTATTTCCTTTTTGTCAATACAACCGCCAATCCTGATAACAGGAACAGTCCTCCGAATAAGAATATCGGCTCTGTATCCGCTGTCTTTGGCACATTCGGTTTCTTGTTTTCCGGTTTTTGCTCCGGTTTCGGTTTTGGTTCAGGTTTCGGCTCTGGCTTCGGTTCAGGTTTTGGCTCCGGTTCAGGTTCCGGCGCCGGTTTTGTTTCCAGACCGCTATACGCCTTTTCCACTTCACCTGTCATCTTATCCACATCTTCCTGTGTAACCCCTTTATCGAACAATTTTCCTGCCTCCGCCAATACATTTTCCAGTTTCTGCACACTTTCCTCTGTATATAAATCTTTATCTACTTTTTGTGCCTGTGAAATTGCATTGTCAAATGCAGTTAAATTTAACCTGTTCACCTGTTCAATCGCCTTCTCCAAGTCAGTTTTCGCACTTTCCAAACTATCTCTTGTGCTTTCTGTATCAGCCAACACTTCTTTCGCTTTCTCCAATACAGGTTTTAATGCATCAATTGTTGACACATCATACAGACGATGATTTGACTCTGCATCGCTAATCATTTTTTCTGCTGTATCAATAAAATCCTGCAATGCTTTTCGCAGTTCTGTCAAATCTTCCTCTTTCGGTTCTCCCTTAACAACTGTCTGCACTGCTTCCACTTTTTTATCATTTATCAAAAGCGCTCCTGTAGGAAGTCCCCCTTTTAATGAAAGACTTACATCTTTTGCTTCATCAAAGCCTTCCGTATTCCATTTTGGAAGTACCTGTACAGCAATCTCCTCACCTGTTGCTTTTGCCATTTTTACATTCACAATTTCCGGTAAATGTAAATCTTTTACAGTGGCTGCATTTTCCACCTTGACATCTTCAAATGTATCCGTAACTGCCAAATAGTTCAATGGAGTTGTCTTTCTGATTCCTTTTACGGTTAATTCCGTAATCGAAACACTTCCACCTACCGCCTGTGTATTTAACTTCTCTTTCGGGAAATACAGACGGATATATCTTGCCATAAGCGGATTTTCAAATGTCTTCTTATCTGAAATTCCTTCTTTATTTGCAGACTCTCTTATAATCGTCTCAAGTGTCACCCAGTTTTGCTTATCGTTTGAAACTTGAATCTGATACTCTGTCGGCCATACTTTCTTGTAGAAATCAATCTGAATTTCGTTCATCAATACAGGTTTTTCTCCCATATCCAATATGAGCCACTGGTCAGCAGGCTCTCCGTAACTCTTATCATTCAACGCACCGCTGCTCCAACGTGTATTTTTGTCTCCATCTACGGAAAGGTTTCCCGTATAATTTGTTTCAGCGCCTGAACCCTTCACTCTCTCTACATCAGATACTTCCACTTTCTGATTTAATGCAAGATTTACCACTTCCTCACTGTCCGGCTCTGACGAGTCTATATAAATATTTTCCACTGCAACTCCGATATCATCAGAAGGATTTTCCCCATAAGTGAAAACCAGTTCATGCAATTCCACGTCTTTGCCCTGTTCAAAATCAAAACGGATTGTATGAATATTTCCGTCGATTCCACTAAAGTCCTGTTTGCCGGAAGTCAGTTTGCCAAGTTTCTGTTCTGTATTGTCCGCCTTAACTAATGTAACGTCCGCATTGCAAGGTGTTCCCTGGAATACTGTGAAACTGTCAAGATTTACATTGTCCGTCAATCTGTATTCCAACTTATCCCCTGCCTTTACATTCTGTACATGGAATAAAGTTGACAGGTTTTTATCGTCCAATGCTTTTACATCGCCTTTTGTGTTCGTCACTGCCGATTCAGGAGGAATAGAGTAGTTTGGCTTATCTCCCTTGTTCACTTCGATTTCATGAATCTTCAAGTAATATCCATATGCTTCTGTCACTTCCAGACGGATATATCGTCCCCGCTGTCCGTTCGCATTTGCGCTGTAACTTCTAAGCGGCGGGTCTACCTTTCCATTGTCATTGAAATCCGTAATCTTTGTAAAATTCTTATTGTCTGTTGAAATGGAGAGGGACGCCTTTTTAATTCTTGGATTTCCGTCCGATGTCCAGAATGTGATATCACGAATTGGTTTTGTCTCACCCAAATCTACCGTAATATAATCTCCAACTTTTTGTGCACGGTTTGTCCATACAAACGTATCCTTGTTTCCGTCCACCATGTTATCCCATTTACCTTCTTTAATTTCATTGATATTCGTCTCTTTAAAACGAAGGTCATTTGGAAGATTTTCCACAACCATTGCCAAACGTTTCAGATTTACGTTTACTGCCGTGTTTCCTTTATTAATTAAACGGATATATTTTGCTTCCAAATGTTTTGTCTGGTTTCCTGCTTTCGCAGTCTGCCATGAATCACCATAAAGAGAATACTCTAATGTAAGTTTGTCCGTGTTTTCTACTTCCACAATGATAGAAGAAATCTCTGCAATCGCTTCTTTCTTCACACCGATGTAATCACCTTTGTTCAGTGTTACGTTAGAAAGGTCTCTTACCCCAAATTCTTTCTCAGCGATTGTCAATGGTGTTTTTGCATATGCAGGCATATTTGTATAAATACGGTCTGCTTTCTTTTCTGTATTGTCACTGCTCAGCCATTTGTCTAATTCTTTCTGCACATCTTTCATGCAGGCATTTACAAATGGTACCAATCTTTTATTTCCCGCTTTCGGTGTCACCCTGTCATTGCCCTGACCGAATTTATATGTGCGGCTGTTGTATGCATTCATCTCTTTTGATGCTTTTGAAAATTCCGTCCATACTTTTGACATATCAGGTGTTTTCGCAGAAAGTTCTGCCTCTGCCTGTAAAAGGGCTTCTCCGGCTTTTGCCACGTTGTCAAGCGCCTGAAGCCAGCCTTCTCCGTTTTCTGTTCCACCCGGATTAGACAATTCTTGTACTAGAGCCTCATTTGTACAGTTCTTTTGGAAATCTGCTATCGCAGACTGTATATGTTTAAATTCTGCCAGCAATTCTTTTACTTCTTTTGCGTCTGCTTTAAACGTGTCATTTTCTGCAGCACTTTTCACTTTATCCAAAGTATCTTTTAAATACAAAGATTCTTCAAAACCTTGCGGTACTCTTCCTGAATTTGGACAGTCTGACACATTTCTTGCAATCGTTAAGTACTCGTCATATACTTCCGGCTGCAAATATTTAAAACACTGTTCCCAAACTTTCTCTACATTCTTAGAATAATTGTTTACATTCCAGAAATATGCGCCCAACTGAAATAGAGGTACTTTATCTGCCTCTGCAAAGAAAATTGGATTGGATACCGCACCTGCAAGTCCTGTAATGTTATCACGAATATAGTGTGTACTGCTTCCGAGGAAAATTCCTGATTTTGCATGCTCATTACACGGGTAATTTACCCAGAACACAGGGTCATGTCCCGTTTTTTCTTTTACATATTTAATTGTTGACTGTTCAAACGGAGAGTTTACGTCTTTCCCTGTCCAGAAAATAAGCACTTCCTCATTAAATTTTTTCATTGCCTCCAACTCTGCCGGTCTTGCCCATGCTTCATTGTAACCCTGCGGACAGAAAATAATCGGCTTACAGTTTTTTGGCTTGATATATTCCTCCGTTAAATCATTGATTAATTTTACAACTATTTCATTTGAGCCTGAACCGAAGTCATCGTTCAAAACACAAAAACGGCGGACACCAATATTGTAAAGCTGGTCAAATTTCTTTTTCAGTTTCTCTTTACGTTCATTATAAGTAGCGTCCTCTTTTGTCACGCCTTTTAACACATTTGTCAAATGCACTGACCACGAGAACTCCGCCTTTGTCTCTGCCTGTAAATCAGCCAGTTCCTTAAACTGATTTATTTGCTCTGCCGGATATAACTGATCCCACTTGTCCGTGTGGTATGGATCTGTTTTCGCTGCATATACATAGAGATTCATCTTTGCTTCTGGCGCAAATTTCATCAGACTTTTTCTCTGTTCATGTGTCCAATTTCCATAGAATCCTTCAATATATCCTCGCGCATCTATAGACGCATAATCCATAATCTCTACCGGATAAAATTTCTTTCCCGCAAAAGAAGAAAACATCATTTCCAAAGTAGATACGCCGTAAAATACGGCATCGCTGTCTTTTCCTAAAATAACGATATCCCCGTCCTTTGCATAGAGTGCGTATGCGTCCTCTTTCTCAAAATGTTTTGCATCTAAATTTTTATCTTTAAACCATTTATCTGCCTCATCATTTTTACCGTAGATACCTAAAATAATTTTGGACTCTTTCTTATCTGCCTTACTTTCTTTCGCTGTCCTATCATATTTTTTCAACACTTTTTCCAAATGCTTCTTCGTGGCATCGTCCACATCTGCACCAATTACAGTCTGCACTTCTTTATTTATCTCAAAAGACTGTTTCTCTTTTGGATATGTCACCTGCTGCGGAATTGGGTAAATCTGGTACTCTTCCCCGGTTGTCATTGCATCTCCCTTTTTCCATTCGGAAACCCACGGAGACTTTACTGCTTCGATACTTTCTTTTTCATTTCCCACTGCTTTTGCGGGTATAACCGCTGTAGAAACCATAGCAACTGTAAGTATTGCGCTTACAAGACTTTGCCATATTTTCCTTTTTCGCATTCTTTTCCCTCCTTCTATGCGTCGGCACTTATGAATATGTCTATTATAACATATAAATCCGCTTTACCAATTTATTTTTTGTGCATTTTAGTAGCATTTATTTGTATAATTATCTATGTATTTTACATTTTCACCATTTTGTCTTTTCTTTTATTACAGATAATCATTATATATGACAAAAAAACTACCAGATACATTGCTGTAAATGGTAGTTTTTCTTATAATTTATTCATTCATATTTGCCAGTTTCGCCGCCTGGTCTGCCGCAATCAACGGGTCAATGATTTCGTCCAAATCCCCGTTCATAATATTATCAATCTTATATAACGTCAACTTAATACGGTGTTCCGTAACACGCCCCTGTGGGAAGTTGTAAGTACGGATTTTCTCCGAACGGTCACCTGTACCAATCTGGCTTCTTCTCGCTTCCGCTTCTGCCGACTGCTGTTTTTCTAATTCCAGTTCATACAGTTTTGAACGGAGCAGTCTAAACGCTTTCTCTTTATTTTGTAACTGTGATTTCTCCGTCTGGCTGTAAATAACAATCCCCGTAGGATAGTGAGTCAAACGCACGGCAGAGTCTGTTGTATTGACACACTGTCCACCGTTTCCTGATGCGCGCATAACGTCAATACGGATATCTTTATCATCAATTACAACGTCAACCTCTTCCGCTTCCGGCATAACCGCAACAGTAATTGTGGAAGTATGAATACGTCCGCCCGATTCCGTTTCAGGAACACGCTGTACACGGTGTACTCCACTTTCATATTTCATTCGTGAGTAAACGCTCTGTCCGCTCACCATGAAAACAACTTCTTTAAATCCGCCGATTCCATTTTCATTAAAAGAAATCAACTCTGTCTTCCAGCGTTTGCTCTCCGCATAATGTACGTACATACGATATACTTCCGCAGCAAACAATGCGGATTCATCTCCACCTGCACCTGCACGGATTTCCACCATAATGTTCTTATCATCATTAGGATCTTTTGGCAGAAGTAAGATTTTAAGTTCATGTTCCAATTCTTCCACACGTTTTTTTGAAGCGGAGAGTTCTTCTTTTGCCAACTCTCTCATCTCTTCATCTGATTCCATCTCAAGCATCTCTTCGCTGTCTGCAATCGCCTGTTTTGCACTCTTATATTCATTATACGCATCTACAATCGGTGTTAAATCCGCCTGTTCTTTCATTAATTTACGAAAACGATTCTGGTCATTCGCCACATCTGGTTCCTGTAATTCGCCCATGATTTCCTCAAAACGAATGATTAAATCTTCTAATCTGTCAAACATATTTTTCCTCCTATCCGTTTACCCTCTTCTGAAATATTTTACACGCCACAGACTACACGGTCAAGCCCTGCCAAATCCTTTTTTATTTTCACATTGGTAAAACCTTCCTCTTCCATCAGCGTTTTTACTTCTTCTCCTTGGGTATTTCCTATTTCAAAATACAATTTTCCATTTCTTTTCAAATATTTTCTGCTCTCTTTTATTATCTTACGGTAAAAATAAAGTCCGTCTTCCTTCCCGTCAAGCGCAAGCATTGGATCGTGCAGTTTCACTTCCTCCTCCAGTTTTTCTATTTCTTCCGTTTTAATATAAGGGGGATTTGACACAATCACATCATACGTTCCCTCCACATTTTCAAACAGATCACTTTGGATAAAAACGGCTTCCATATCATGTTTCTGCGCATTTCTCCTCGCCACTTCCAGCGCCTCTTCGGAAATGTCAACGCCGACTCCTTTTACGCCGCGCATTATTTTTAACAGACTGATTAAAATACACCCCGAGCCTGTACATATATCGAGAACACGCATATTTTCCTCTAAATCTTCCAGAACAGTCTCCACCAGCACTTCCGTGTCCTGTCTCGGAATCAACACATGTTCATTCACCTCAAAAGATAATCCCATAAATTCCTGTTCTTTTGTCAGATGCTGGAGGGGAATTCTTTTTGCCCTCTCCTCAACAAAATATTTATATTGTGTTTTCTGTTCTCCCGTCATTTCCCGTTTCGGATTGGCATAGTACATCGCTCTGCTGATTTTGGTTATGTACTCCAAAAGAATCCATGCATCTATGGACGCATCTGCAATTTTATGTTCCTCCAATGTCCGTTTTCCAAAACCATACGCTTCTTCCAGTGTCATTCTTCACTCACTCCATATGTTTCTTTTTGATAAGTTCTCCAGTCAAACACCGCCTCAACAGATTGAATGGCAACTTCTATCATATCATCGTCCGGTTCTTTTGTCGTCAGATTTTGAAGCCATAATCCCGGTTTACTCAACAGATTTACAATCGGATTATCACTGTTTCCCGCCCATTTTATCAGTTCATAAGAAATTCCTGCAATTACCGGAATAAGTGCGATTCTAAGCCCGACTTTTACTAACTGGGAATCCGAACGGATAAAGAATATCATTACGCAACTGACAATCATAACAAACAAAAGAAAACTTGTCCCGCATCTTTTATGCTGCTTAGAACTTTTTCTCACATTGTCCACATTCAGTTCCATGCCATGCTCTATGCAGTTAATACATTTATGTTCCGCTCCATGATACATGAAAACACGTTTTATATCTTCCATTTTTGATATCATTAAAATATATGCGATAAAAATAAGAATACGGATAATCCCTTCCAGCGCCGCAAGCGCTGCCTTTGAATGAACGATATTCTCCGCAAAACTAATCAGGTAGTAAGGCAGAACCATAAAAATCCCCACGGCAAGCACTACGGAAACTCCAACAGTCACTCCCGTCAGAATAGATTCTTTTTTCTTCTTCTTTCTCTCCTCTTCCTCCGTCAGAGGAATCTTTTCTTCCTCTTCTTCATAAAACTCTGAGGAATAGGTTAATGTTTTCATACCAAGCACCAATGAGTCAATAAAATTAAATATCCCTCTTATAAATGGTGTCTTTGTGAGAAATTTCCATTTTACAATCCCCTTGTAAATATCTTTCTTCACTTCTATTTCACCGTCAGGCTTTCTCACTGCAACAGCGTAGTCTTCTCCGTTTTTCATCATCACGCCTTCTAAAACAGCCTGACCTCCGATATTGGACGATTTCATCATTTACCTCCAATCTTCTCCTTAACGCAACAAAGGTTGAGGTTTTGCAACCTCAACCTGTAAATGCTGGATTCTATTATGCCTGAATTCCGTATTTCTTGTTAAACTTGTCAACACGACCACGAGCCTGAGCCGCTTTCTGCTGTCCTGTGTAGAATGGGTGACATTTTGAACAAATTTCTACGTGAATGTCTTCGTTTGTAGAACCAGTTACAAATGTGTTACCACAGTTACAAGTTACTGTTGCCTGATAATAATCTGGATGGATTCCTTCTCTCATGATTTCACCTCTCTATTTTTATTTGTGCATAGTTTCCTACGCATTAGCATTTTTCTTAAACATCTTTTTGATTATATCACAATTTCATCTGCTTTGCAAGTTGTTTCTAAATGATTTTACTTTATTTTCCCTTTTATAGTCACCCACATATGTTTAACTGCCTGCAGAGGGTGAGAAAAAATCATTCTCGGACCTGCATATTTCATAACTGCCTTTATCTTTTCCTGCTTCTCTTTTGTATAACAGTGTACTTTACATGCGCTGCAGAACGTTTTCGTTGCCATAAACGGGCATTTTTCCGTCCGAAACAATGCATATTCCAGTAATTCCTTACATTCAGGACAAAGTTGTCCTTTTGTCTTATGCACTCCCCTGCAGTACACCGTAATCATCGTGCGCAGCATTTCCTTTTCGTTTTCCCGCTTTTTCTCTATATTCATTTGTTCTCTCCATTATTAACTTAATTTTCGATATTAGTATAAACTAACTTTTATTTCAAGTCAATAACTTCCGAGTGGAGATTTCTTTTATATGAACTTTGTTTTTCGTACAGTCTGCACTAACTCCTCATTATTTTTTGTGCGTGAAAACATATTTAAAATATTGTCTACCGCCTCTTCCGCTTTCATTCCGTTTAACGCCTTGCGCATATTGTTTACCGCTTCCTGCTCATCTGCCGTCAACAGAAGGTCTTCTCTTCTTGTGCCTGATTTCACAATATCAATGGCAGGGAATACTCTCTTTTCCTGTAACTTTCTATCCAGTACAAGTTCCATGTTACCCGTACCTTTAAATTCTTCATAAATCACATCGTCCATCTTACTTCCGGTATCCACAAGTGCCGTTGCGAGAATCGTCAGACTTCCTCCCTCGCGCATATTTCTCGCAGCACCAAAAAATCTCTTCGGCATGTGAAGCGCAGCCGGATCCAAACCACCTGAAAGTGTTCTTCCGCTTGGGGAAACCGTAAGGTTATACGCCCTTGAAAGTCTTGTGATACTGTCCAATAAAATAGTAACGTCTTTTTTATGTTCCACCAACCTCTTTGCGCGCTCAATTACCATTTCTGAGACACGTTTATGATGCTCCGGCAACTCATCAAATGTAGAATAAATTACTTCCACGTTCTTACCGCAAATCGCCTCCCGAATATCCGTCACCTCTTCCGGTCTTTCATCAATCAGCAGAATCAGTATATGCATTTCCGGATTGTTTTTCAAAATGGAAAGTGCAACTTCTTTTAATAATGTAGTTTTTCCCGCTTTTGGCGGAGAAACAATCATACCACGCTGCCCTTTTCCAATCGGGGAAATCAAATCGACAATACGCATTGCCGCACTGCTTCCCGGTCCTTCCAAATGCAATCTTTCATTTGGGAAAATAGGTGTCATATCTTCAAAACAGCCTCTTTTTGACGCCTCCGCCGGATTCATGCCGTTTATTTTTGTCAAATACAACAGCGCACTGAATTTCTCTGTCGGAGATTTCACCCTTGTATTTCCCTCAACAATATCACCTGTTTTTAAATTAAAACGGCGAATCTGTGACGGAGACACATATACGTCGTTTTCCCCCGGAAGATAATTGGCACAACGAATGAACCCATATCCGTCCGGAAGAACTTCTAAAATACCATTTGCCACAATTCCGCTGTCTAATTGTTCAATATCTGCCGTTCCTGATTTTTCATTTTTCACTTCTTCTCTCACGGCTTTCGTATTGTCTTTCTCATCTTCCTCTAACATTAACTCAATAATGTCCGCCTTTTTCATTGTCGAAACACCTTTTAAATGTCTTGCTTTTGCTAAATCTCTTAATGTTGCCAATGGCAAAGACTCATATTTTTCTCTCATTATCTTTCTTCCTTCCTTATTCACTTAACACTATGGGAATCTCTCGTCAGAACTGACTTTTCTGAATTATGTGGTAATTATACACTATTTTTTATAAAATGCAAAGGGTTTCTCACAAACTTTATGCAGTTGATTTGCTTTCGCAGGAATGGTATATTATGTACAGAGAAACCGTCAATATTTTATTTGACTATGTAAAAATAAGGAAAAGGTGTGAAATTATGACAACAAACGAAAAAGCATTACAAATGCACGAACAATGGAAAGGGAAAATCGAAACTGTAGCAAAGGCAAAAGTAAATTCTCGCGAAGACCTTGCAATCGCATATACTCCGGGTGTTGCAGAGCCTTGCAGAGTAATTGCCGAAGACAGAGATGCCGTTTACAAATACACAATGAAATCAAATACAATCGCAGTCGTTTCTGATGGAAGCGCAGTTCTCGGACTTGGAAATATCGGTGCTTATGCCGCTCTTCCCGTTATGGAAGGAAAGGCTGTTCTTTTTAAAGGATTCGGAAATGTCAACGCCGTTCCAATCTGCCTTGACACACAAGACACAGAGGAAATTATCAAAACGGTAGTAAATATCGCTCCTGCCTTTGGCGGAATCAATCTGGAAGATATTTCTGCCCCTCGCTGTTTTGAAATAGAGGAACGTTTAAAAGAGCTTCTTGATATTCCCGTTTTCCATGATGACCAGCATGGAACTGCCATCGTTGTATTAGCCGGAATTATTAACGCACTGAAAATCACGGGAAAAGAAAAAGAGAATTGTAAAGTTGTTGTAAACGGCGCCGGTTCCGCCGGAATTGCCATCACAAAACTTTTACTCACTTACGGATTTAAACACATTACGATGTGTGATATTAACGGAATGATTTCCAAATCCTCCCCTAATCTGAACTGGGCGCAGGAAAAGATGACCGATGTGACAAACCTTGAGGAGAAAACAGGTTCTCTTGCTGACGCTTTAAATGGCGCTGATATTTTTATCGGTGTTTCCGCTCCAAATATTGTCACAAAAGAAATGGTACAGTCCATGAATAAAGACGCTATTTTATTTGCCATGGCAAACCCTGTTCCTGAAATCATGCCTGATCTCGCAAAAGAAGCAGGGGCAAGAATCATTGGCACAGGCCGTTCCGATTTCCCAAATCAGGTAAATAATGTCGTTGCCTTTCCGGGTATTTTCAAAGGCGCTTTGGAAGGACGCGCCACACAGATTACGGAGGAGATGAAACTTGCTGCTGCAAACGCCATCGCCGGTCTTGTATCAGACGAAGAATTAAGCGACACAAACATTCTCCCGGAAGCATTTGATCCGCGCGTTGCCGATGCAGTAAGCAATGCGGTAAAATCTCTTATCTGATGAAGCGGTGGGGTGATAAACGCTACTATTCTCTTGATTATTATTTAAAAGAAGTTTATGGTGAAAAATTATATAAGCTTTCTTTAAACGGAGGAATGACATGTCCAAACCGCGATGGGACTTTGGATAGTCGAGGTTGCATTTTCTGCAGTGCGGGCGGCTCGGGAGACTTTTCCGCCCCTTCCTCCATAGACATCAGAGAACAGATTGCCTACGGCAAGAAACTGGTAGAAAGAAAATATAAAGGACATTCTTATATCGCCTATTTTCAGGCATATACAAATACGTACGCTCCCGTTTCTCATTTAGAAAAGATTTTCACCGAAGCCATTCAGGAACCGGAAATTAAAATTCTTTCCATCGCAACAAGACCTGACTGTCTCGGAAAAGATGTTTTGGATTTACTTGCAAAATTAAATCAAATTAAGCCCGTTTGGGTTGAATTGGGTTTACAGACTATACATGAAAAGAGTGCCGAATTTATCCGACGGGGATATACTCTTGACGTCTTTGAATCTGCCGTGAAAAATCTTCGCGCTATTGGAATTACGGTTATTGTCCACACGATTCTCGGGCTTCCAAATGAAACCGAAGAGATGATGCTCGAAACTATTTCCTACCTGAATCAATTAGACATTCAGGGCATCAAACTTCAATTACTGCATATCCTAAAAGGAACTGACATGGCGGTATTTTTTAAAAATGATAAATTTTATCTTCCCTCTTTAGAGGAATATATGGTATTATTAAGTAGATGTATCTCTTTACTCCGTCCAGATATTGTGGTACACAGGCTCACCGGTGACGGTCCTAAAGATTTACTTATCGCGCCGCTTTGGACAGGCAGCAAGCGTTTTGTCTTGAATTCCATACAGCGATATTTCAAAAGCGAAGACATATGGCAGGGAAAGGAATATTTCCCGCAATAGAAAGGGGTGTTTGTATGTCTGAAACCTTTACTTTATACAAATTGATTATATTGTATATGTTGGAAAAAGTTGATTTTCCTCTTACAAACGGACAAATTTCAGAATTTATTTTGGATAAAGGCTATACCACTTATTTTAAATTGCAGCAGGCACTGTCAGAGATGGTGGAGGCCCGATTTATTCACGAAGAGACAACCCATAACCGTACTTTATATCATCTGACGGAAGAAGGCAGTGAAACAATCCAGTTTTTTATCAATAAATTATCTCCTGCCATTCGCGATGATATAGACGCATTTTTCAAAGAGCATAAATATGAATTAAAAAATGACGTTTCCGTCAAAGCAGATTACTTTCCAAATGCCAATCAGGAGTTTTCCGTGCGCTGTCAGATTATTGAAAACAACGCAAGTCTTATGGAACTTGTTCTGACTGTTCCGTCTGAGCATGAGGCAGAAGCCATCACAAATAATTGGCGTCAGAAAAACGAAGAAATCTATGCTTTTCTGATGAAAAATCTGTTATAAACAAAGCAAAGCACGTTCCCCTAGTAAGAGCGTGCTTTTATTTTATCCAAATATTCTTTTATCACTTTTTCATGCCCGTTTTCTGTAGGGTGATAGAAAGTCTCCTCCTTTATCTCATCAGGAAGATACTGCTGTTTCACATAATGTTCCGGATAATCATGAGCATATTTATATCCTATGCCATGCCCCAAATTCCCCGCTCCCTTATAATGGGAATCCTGCAAATGTGACGGAACCGTTGTCTTTTTCCTTTTTACATTATCCATCGCATTATTAATCGCCATGTAGGAAGCATTACTCTTTGGAGCGGACGCCACATACGTCACTGCCTGCGCTAAGATAATCCTCGCCTCGGGCATACCGATTCTCTCCACCGCCTGAGCAGCCGACACGGCCACCGTCAGCGCATTGGGATCTGCATTGCCCACATCTTCCGATGCGCAAATCATTATGCGCCTTGCAATAAATTTAATATCCTCTCCTGCATACAGCATCTTCGCCAAATAATATACCGCCGCGTTCGGATCAGAGCCACGCATACTTTTAATAAATGCCGAAATCGTATCATAATGATTATCACCTGTTTTATCATAGCGCACGACTCTCTTCTGAATACACTGCTCTGCCACTTCCAACGTGATATGTATTTTCCCGTCATCGCTTCGTGGAGTTGTCAGTATTCCCAGTTCTACGGCATTTAACGCATTTCTTGCATCTCCGCCGGAAATGTCTGAGAGAAATTCCAGCGCATCTTCATCTATCTCTGCGCGATAAGTTCCCATGCCTTTTTCTGTATCGTACACTGCACGTTTCAGCAAAATTTTTATATCTTCTCTTTCTAACGGTTTCAATTCAAATACGCTGGATCGGGAAATCAGCGCTCCATTTACCTCAAAATAAGGATTTTCTGTTGTTGCCCCGATTAAAATAACCGTACCGTCCTCCACAAACGGTAACAGATAATCCTGCTGCCCCTTATTAAACCGATGAATCTCATCAATAAACAGAATTGTTCGCTTACCATACATTCCCAAGTTGTTTTTTGCCTGCTCAATTACGGCTTCCATATCTTTCTTACCTGCAATTGTTGCGTTCATCTGCATAAACTCTGCGCTTGTCGTATTCGCAATTACCTTCGCCAGAGTTGTCTTTCCCGTTCCCGAAGGTCCATAAAAGATAATGGAACTTAATTTGTCTGCCCTGATGGCGCGATAGAGCAGCTTATCTTTCCCGATAATATGCTGCTGCCCTACTACCTCCTCCAGTTTTGTCGGGCGAAGTCGTGACGCTAACGGTGATTCTTTCTCTTTTGTGTTTTCCCGCATATATTCAAATAAATCCATATCGTTTCTCCTAAACTCCCGCCAATTCTCTTACCACTTCTCCTGCAATAATCAGTCCCGCCACAGGGGGAACAAACGATATGCTTCCCGGAAGAGAACGACGTTTTCCCATCTTTTCCTCAATCACTTTTCCCGAAGTATCTACAGGCTGTTCCTTTGAGTACAGCACTTTTAATTTTCGTATGCCCCTTGCCTTCAATTCTTTTCTCATCACTTTACAGAGCGGACAAACCGATGTTTTATATATGTCCGTAACTTCAAATCTCTCCGGGTGCAGTTTATTTCCCGTACCCATACTGCTGATTATCGGAATATTTTTCTCTTTTGCCATTTCAACCAGCACAAGTTTTGCCGTCACCGTATCAATGGCATCAATAATATAATCCACCTTTTCCGTAAACAATGTGTCTATATTCTCAGGTAATACAAACGTTTCATATGTCACCACTTCTATCTCCGGACAAATATCTTTTATCCTGTCCCTCATGATTTCGGTTTTATATTTTCCTACCGTACTGTGATAGGCAATGGACTGTCTGTTAATGTTCGTCATGGAAACTACGTCGTTGTCCACAAGAATCAGTTTGCCCACTCCGCTTCTTGCAAGCGCTTCTATACAGTGAGAGCCTACGCCTCCCACTCCGAAGACCATCACCGAAGATTTTTTCAGTCTGGAAACTCCTTCTTCTCCGATTAACAATTCTGTTCTGGAATATTCATTTATCATTCTATTCTCCAATCTATCCTAATCTACTATAAGTTTATCCACCGTAACAAATTCATACCCTTCTTTCTGCAAAATATCAATAATCCGAAGGGCTGCATCGACCGAACTCTGATAGCAGTCGTGCATTAATATAATATCATTTTCTTTTACCTCCGTCACTACTTTGTTGACAATTTCATCGCTGTTTTCCGTTGTCCAGTCCAGCGGATCCACGGACCATGTCACCGGAAAAACATTCATTCTTGCAACCAAATTTTTCTTCCAGCTTCCAAAAGGAGCGCGAAGATATTCCACATCTTTTTTCGTGACTTTTTCAATCGTCTGATTTGTCTTTTCGATTTCCGTCACTGCCGCCTCATCTGACATTTTGCTGATATCCACATGATTATATGTATGATTTCCAATTAGATGCCCCTCTTCCTGCTCCCGCTTAATCAATTTGGGATTTTTCTCTGCCATTTTCCCTATCACAAAGAAACTGGCTTTCACATTTCTTTCCTTTAGTCCGTCCAACAGTTGAGGCGTATACTTCTCGCTTGGTCCGTCGTCAAATGTAATCGCTATCTGTGGTTTTTCCGACAGTACCTTCCCTGTTTCTACCACCTTTTCTTTATGCAGGAAACTTATCCCCAATGTCTGAAATAAAACTAACGTATACAGAAATCCACACAGACATAATAACTTCTTTATCTTCTTCACTTTATACAACCCTTTTTTCATCATCATACTCTATAAAGAATATGAAGCCATTGTATAAAACTTTCTCTTCATAACGAAAATAACAGGCTGTTACACCTGTTATCTTACTTCTTCTTTTTCTTTCTGACACTATATCCAAATGTCCCAAGCAGATTTCCGACACCATAGTATTCTCCGTGAGAATATACAAGCGGTTTCGCCTTTGACAACTCGAATTTATTTTTCTCATTCAAATATCTTTCATCAATGTTGACCGCCACCACGTCTGCCAGAAACATGTGATGTGAGCCTAACTCTTCAATCTTTCTCACTTTGCATTCAATATTGACCGGACTTTCCTTTATGAGAGGTGCATTGATGATACTTGCTTTCTCTTCCGTCAGTTTCATTTCCTTAAATTTATCCACATCTCTTCCGGAACGGACTCCGCAATAGTCTGTCGCATAGGCCAGTTTTTCTGTTGTGAGATTTACAACAAATTCTCCAGTTCTTTTTAAAATGTCATAAGAATATCTTTCCGGTCGAACGGAAATCGACAGCATTGGCGGATTTGTGCAAACCGTCCCCGCCCATGCCACTGTTATAATATTGGATTTTCCTTCCCCGTCCGCCATACTAACCATAACTGCAGGCAGCGGATATAACATATTTCCTGCTTTCCATGTCTGTTTTGCCATTTTTTCTCCTTAACTCTGCAATGATACTACAATTGCCGGTATTAACTGTTTCTTACGGGAAACAACTCCTTTTAAAATAATATCTTCCGTATCTGCCGACAAATCAAACGCCTCCAGCACAAGATTCCTTGCATTATTTCCGACACAGAGCAGTTCTGTCGCTTCCTCTATAATGTTTGTCAACATAATAAACATCATATCGATTCCTTTTTCCACAAGTGCGGTTTTTAAATACGGTAAAATACGTTGTTTAATCTCTTCCAGTTCTTCCCTGCTCATTGAGTTAATCTGACCTACGCCAAAGTCAACTCCGCTTACCTCGAACTTTTTAAAGTCCTGGAAACAGATTTCTTTTGCTGTCTTATTGACAAGATTACTTCCGGCTTTAAACATATTACCCGCAAGTTCTTCAATATCAATATGAGCAATCTCCGCAAGTTCTCTTCCGGCTTTCTCGTCCACTGCCGTGCATGTTGGCGAGCGGAACATAAGTGTGTCAGAAGTTATTGCCGAACAGAGAAGTCCCGCTGTCGTCTCATCAATCTCCACATGATTTTCCAAATACATCTGATATACAATTGTTGCCGTACAGCCTACCGGCTGATTTCTAAAGTATACGGGACCTACCGTCTCTATTCCTGTTCCCAAGCGGTGATGGTCGATAATCTCCAGTATATCCGCTTCCTCTATTCCGTCAACCGCCTGCGTTTTCTCATTGTGGTCTACAAGAATAAGCTGTTTTTTCTTTGCGTCCAACAAACGCCTGCGGGAAATAAATCCGACAAACCTGCCGTGTTTGTCGATGACAGGGAAATCGCGGTAACGTTTTTTCGTCATCACTTCCTTAATATCGTCAATGTAATCACTTGTCTTAAATGCAGTGAAATTTTCTTTTGTCATAAAATGCTTTACCGGAATACTCTGGTTAATCAATCTCGCCACCGTAAACGTATCATGAGGGGTGCGGATAATGACACAACTTCTCTCTTCGGCAATCTTTTTAATTGTTTTGGATACCGTTGCGTTCTGACACACGACAAGACAACTTGCGTCCATCTCCAAAGCACATAACTGTGATTCATAACGGTTTCCCAAGATAACCAAATCGTCCTGCTCAATGAAATTTTCCATCAACTCAGGGCTTGATGCAGCGATAACCACTTTTCCTTTAATGAAATACGCATGTTCATTCCCGATCACAATCTCTCCGTCCAATGTATTTGCTATACTTCTGTACTGTGTTCTCGCAGATGCCAAAATATTACTGTCATACACTTCCATATATGATGTGGCAATATCTCCTATTGTAATCAAACCTTCCAGTTCACCGTTCGCCGTAACCGGCATCGTCTTCGCATTGTTCTCTTTCATCAACGCCCAGACTTTCTTAATGGAAACACTGCTCTCCACACCCGACATCTTATTAATGTCAATGTCTTTTACCTGCGTCTGGACATTGTTCAGCAGCCCCGGAGGCGTCACTCCAAAACGTTTTAACACATACTGTGTCTCTTCGTTAATCTGCCCTGCTCTTTTAGCGACATAGTCATCTCCCGTAATCTGCTTTTTTAAATTCGCATATGCCAGTGCGGAACAAATAGAATCCGTGTCAGGATTCTTATGCCCTACCACATACACTTTTCTTCCTCTCTTACTTTCCATAAACTCCATATTCACTCCTCGTCTCAATTGTTCTCGAAAGTGAAAAGAAACAGTCAAAGAACATACTTCCATGACTGTTTTCTTAGCCAAATCAACTTATTTTCTACAGTTGAATATTTTTAAATAAATCTCCTAAACTTGTGCCGATTTCCTCCGCTTTAGGGATTTCCACTTCCTCTACAACTTCCTCTTCCGGTTCAATCAGCGCTTTCATGCTAAGGCTGATTTTACCGTCCTTAATTCCGATCACTTTAACCGTAACCGCGTCGCCTGCTGACAATACATCTTTAGGTGATTTGATACGTTTGTCGGAAATCTGGGAAATATGTACAAGTCCTGACAAATCATTTTCCAAACGGACGAACGCACCGTAAGTCTGTAATGATTCTACCGTACCTTCCAAAACACTTCCCACTTCCACGGCGCTCAGTCTGCGTGCTTTTTCCTTATTTTCTTTTTCCTTTAAAATTTCTCTGGCAGATAATACCAGTTTATTCTCCGCCTGATCCACGTCAATAACGCGCACTTCCAGTTCTTTTAATAAGTACGATTCCACATTCTCCACATATGAAAGAGAAAGACGGGAAACAGGAATAAATCCTCTGATTCCTTCAATATAAGCAATTGCTCCGCCATTTACAATTCCTTCTACCTTAACAGAAAGAGTTGTTCCTTCTTCCATATAACGTTTGACAATATTCCACGGATTTGCCACATCAAACTGATCTTCATAATCTGCCATAGTTTCTGTCTGTAATTGTTCTTCGCTCATAATACACCTCTTCTTTTTATCGCTTCATTCTATTTAGTAGTATACCACGAATGCACTCTAAATTGCACCCCTACTTTTTCTTTTCACGTTCTTTTACAATCATAACTATCTGATAAACACAATATGGTATCACGGATATCGAACCTGCAACTAAGAAAAATGGTATCGTAAACACAATAATAACTATTTTCATTGCCAGTGACAACTTACTGATGACTTTCAAAAAAAGATACACTCCGTTAATCACTCCCGCTATCAGTAAGCCGCCCAAAAAACCAAATTGAAGTACAAACAGCGCCCTGTTTCCCCAGAGCCACACTTCCACTTCCATATTTGATAACTCCTGATGAAGTTTAAGTCCCATAGCCCCATAAATAATAAAACCAATCGCATATCCAAAAGCTATCCAAAGCAGATAGTTCATTCTTTGTCTTCGTCTGTATTTTTTTCTGCCGTCAAAAAATTTTAAATCCGGTTTTTCTTTATATAACTGGTTTTCTTCCCACTGCACACTTTCTGTCGCACTCTGCTCTTCCTCTTCTTGTCCGTCCAGAACAGCCAGAAGTTTTTTGGCATTTTCCACATAGTATGTACGATTTCCATGTTGTAAAACGAATTGACAATATTCTTTTGCTTTATCTGCATTTCCTCTTCCAAACTCTGCTCTTGCCATTAGCATATATACGGAAACTTTCTGAAGCATTCGGGTCATGTCGGAAGTACATTCCAAAATCAATTTATCATAGATTGCATAATCTCTCCGATGAACGGCCACCTGCAAGTCCATATATTTTATCTGCTGAATAATCAATTTTCTTTCCATTGCTTTGGCATTTCCCAGTCTCCTTTCAAAGACACCTTTCACTTTTGCCAATTGTTGCTCGTCATTCTTACAGGAAAAATACATTCTCATAAAATCATAGTAACTCAACTCAAATCGGGGAGGCAAGTCAGAAAAATCTATTTGATTCATCAATTCATATGCCGAATCTTCATATCCCTGCATAAGGAGAGCGGTAGAAATCTGAATACTGTACAAACTTTTTATTCGTTCTTTTTTTGTTTTTGCACGAAAATATTCATATATTTCCTTAAAACGAAACGGATCGCACTCTTCGTATAAAACATCTTGTATTTTCTTCATCTGATTTCTTTTCCAAAATCTAAAACCAAGTTCCAATCCCAATACAACAATCGTAAAAAGCCACCACGTTCCGTTTATATCACCAGTTCTAAATAATTCGCACCCCGTAAAAAACAACCAGGCAACGACAATAATATAAATCGCTGCAGTTCCAAAACGCACTTGTTTTCTATATGTTTCCGCCCATTTTTTATCCATTGATACCCAGCTCCTTTTTTACAACCGCTCTAACTCCTCTAACCAAATTGTTACACACGCATCACTCGGCATTCTCAAATCACCTCTTGGCGATAAACCTACCGTTCCCACTTTTGGTCCGTCCGGCAGGCATGAGCGCTTAAACTGCTGTGTGAAGAAACGTCTGCAAAAACTCTTCAGCCATTTTAAAATTGTCTCATCTTCATAAACGCCCGCAAATGCTTTTCTCGCAAGACGATATATTTTGGAAGGTTCGTATCCGTAACGAAGCATGTAATACAGATAGAAATCATGCAGTTCGTAAGGACCTACCAAATCTTCCGTTTTCTGCTCAATTTCTCCTTCTTTTGCAGGGAGCAGTTCAGGGCTGATTGGCGTATCTAAAATATCAAATAATGCTTTTTTCAACGTTTCATCTTCACATTCCACTGCACAGTGTTTTACGATAAACCGCACAAATGTTTTCGGAATGGAAGAATTCACTCCGTACATGGACATATGATCGCCGTTATACGTTGCCCAGCCAAGCGCCAGTTCCGACATATCTCCCGTTCCGATTACCATACCGTTTTCCATGTTTGCAATATCCATTAAAACCTGCGTTCTCTCTCTGGCCTGTGCGTTCTCATAAGTTGTATCAAAAAGGTCTTCTCTCTGGCCGATATCTTTAAAGTGATTTCTGACCGCCTCCTGAATGGAGATTTCTCTAAGAGTTACACCCAGTTTCTCAATAAGAACACAGGCATTCTGATATGTTCTGTCCGTTGTCCCAAAGCAAGGCATTGTCACTGCAGTGATATTTTTTCTGTCAATGCCGAGCATATCAAATGTTTTTACTGCCACAAGCAATGCCAATGTGGAATCCAAACCTCCCGATACGCCTATAACAACATTTCGGCAATTTGTGTGCTGAAGACGTTTCTTCAATCCTAACGCCTGAATCATTAAAATTTCCTCGCAGCACTCATCTCTTTCTTTTTCATCTTCAGGAATAAACGGCATCTGCGAAATACTTCTTGTCAATTCCGTCTCTTCCTTTTCAATTTCAAAAGGTACCGTAACCAAGAAATGTTTCCCGCTCATCTGTTGGAAAGTTGTGTTCTTTCTTCTCTCGTTCAGCAGACGATGCACATCTATCTCCGAATAAATCACATCGTTCATATATCGTCTTGATTCTTTCAGCACCATTCCATTTTCTGCAATAATGTTATGTCCGCCAAAAACTAAATCTGTCGTGGATTCTCCCGCGCCTGCATTGGCGTACACATACCCTGCGATCATTCGTGCGGACTGTCCCGAAATCAGAGAAGTTCTGTACCCGTCTTTTCCGTAAGTTTCACTGCTGGCCGAACAGTTGACGAGAATTGTCGCTCCCGCCGTCGCTGCCATAATACTTGGCGGAATAGGTGACCAGACGTCCTCACAGATTTCCGCTGATACAATCAACTCTTCCATATTTTTCGCCTTAAAAAGAATCTGCGGTCCAAATGCGACCTGCTCTCCCTCATACAAAATAACTCTCGCCTCTTCCGGCCCCGCCTGAAATGTTCTCATCTCATAGAATTCGGAATAATTCGGCAAAAATGTTTTTGTCACCAGCCCGATGATTTTCCCACGGTTTAACGCTGCCGCCACATTATATAATTTTCCATTAATCGCTAACGGAACACCTACAAACACTAGCGCATCTTTATCTTTCGTGTACTCCGCAATTTCATTTAACGCTTCTTTTGAACGCTCCAATAAAATATCCTGGAAAAACAAATCTCCACAAGTATATCCCGTCACACAAAGTTCCGGGAAAACGACTATTTTAGCCCCGTTGGCAACCGTCTCATCAATCAGTTTGCAAATCTGTTCCGTATTGTAAGAAATATCTGCCACCCTAATGTCCGGTGTTGCCGCTGCTACTTTTACAAACCCCTGTTTCATTTCTATCTGCTCCTTTTTAACATTTCTTTTAATTCTTCTACGGAAAATGTATAGTTCGTATTACAGAAATGGCAATTTACTTCTATTTCTTTTCCATCATCTATCATTTCCTGAATATCTTTCTTACCGATACTGATAATGGCTTTTTCCACTCTTTCTTTTGTACAGTTGCAATAAAACTGTGTCGGAACCGTATCCGTAAATTCCACATCTAACCCTTCCAGTACTTCTTCCAAAATATTTTCCGGTGTGTATCCTTTATCCAGCATCGACGTTACAGAAGAAATCTTCTTTATGTTTTCTTCCAGTTTAGACAATACCTCTTCCTCGATAAACGGCATAACCTGCACGATAAACCCTCCTGCCTGTTTTACCGTATTATCTTTCTCCATCAAAACGCCAAGTCCCACTGAGGACGGAACCTGTTCCGATGTCGCAAAATAATAAGTTAAGTCTTCCGCAATCTCGCTTGTCTGCAAAATCGTCTGTCCCACATACGGCTCTTTTAAGCCCATGTCTTTAATAACGCTTAACACACCTAAATCCAATGCTCCGGCAACATCAAGTTTCCCCTGCTTATTCGGCGGTAACATCACTTCCGGATTTTCCACATATCCCTTTACATTTCCATGCCTGTCAGCCGTGACAGTCAGCCCTTTAATCGGACCGTCACATTTAATCTGAATGGTAAGCATATCTGTATCATTTTTCATCATGCTTCCCATCATCGCTCCGCCTGTAAGCAGTCTTCCAAGTGCGGCTGTTGCAACCGGACTTGTATTGTGAGCCTGTCTTGCTTTCTCCACTGCTTCTTTTGTTGTTGCGGCAAACGCACGAATCTGATTGTTTCCCGCTGTTGCTCTTACAATATAATCTTTCATCTCTATTTTCCTCTTTCCCTTGCTATTACATAAATTCGTTCACTGTTTTCCGTTGGTTTTTCACGGGTAAATGCATCGTATGCTGTGATATATTCTAACCCTGAACGTTCTACAAGACGCCGAATTGTCTCCAGACAGTATGCTTTCTGGTAATGAGTCTCCTCATATTTGCGATAGCAATCCGACTCTCCTTCCCTGATAAACAGGCTCAATTCATACTCATTTATCTCTTCCTCTTCATAATAATAGTTATCCCAGATAAAACTGCACTCTTCCCTGTTCTCTGCAATCGTCCGGTCACCCAGAATTTCCCTGTATTTATAAGTTGTATTGAAGTCAAAAATAAATATCCCCTTCGGATCTAAGTAATTGTTCACCAACCTGAAAACTTCTTCCAGCTCTTCCTCTTCCATAATGTAATTGATTGAATCGCAGACACTGACTGCCGCCTTTACCGTGCCATATAATTCAAACTCTCTCATATCCTGCAGCAGATACAAAATATCATGGCCGGAAGATAATTTCTTCTCAAGGGCAATCTCCAGCATTTCCTCCGCATTATCTATTCCAATCATGTCATATCCCGCTGACGCCAGCAGTTCCGTCATCGTCCCTGTTCCACAGCCCAGTTCCAGCACAAGACCTTCCGTCACCCCATATTCCTCCAGCAGTTCTTTTACATAAACGCTCCATTCTTCGTATGGGATATTATCCATAAATGTATCATAGACAGATGCAAAACTTGTATACGCTTCCATTTGGAAATCACCTCTTTCTAAAACATAATCTGTTTTATTATACCATATTTTTTTATTTAAAATCAATCCGCTAATTTTTCTTGACACACTATTTATTCCGCGTTAGAATGAAATGGTAATAAAGACACTCGGTAGGTGAGGTTACCATAGGGATTTGGTTTTACCTAAGATTGCTGCCGCAAAATTGTGGAGACACGATTAGTTGGTTAGCAGGCTATGTCGGAACAAGGCATAACCTAATGCAATTTTTACGCCCTATGATACTAAAGCTTGAACGATGTACCATGTGGGAGTATTTTTATACCTTGTCATCGTTTAGGCTTTGGCAAGGTTTTTTAGCGTATATGAATTTATTTAAGAGCAGAAAGGCAGGTGATGGTAATGGACGCTGGTGCCGGTAGGTATACCTTAATATTTGTACATAAACTAAAAACAGAACAAAGGAGAGGTCATCATGAATACAACAATTTTTATGGAACTTTTGGCAAAAAGAGAATTCAAAGTTATTCGGAGCATTTTAGACGTCATGAATGCAGTGGACATTGCCATTTTACTTTCTGAATTAGACGATAAAGAACTTGCACTGGCATTCCGTCTGATTCCAAAGGACAAAGCCGCTGATGTTTTTTCTAATATGAATAACTCCATGCAGACTTATCTTGTAGATATTTTCACGGAGAAAGAATTAAAGGAACTGCTAGATGACTTATATATGGACGACACTGTAGATATGTTGGAAGAGCTTCCTGCTAATCTCGTCACAAGAATATTAGACACCGTGGACAGCACAAAGCGAAACAGCATTAATCAACTGTTAAATTATCCCGACGACAGCGCCGGAAGTATTATGACAACAGAGTATGTCAACCTGAAAAAATCCATGACAGTTAAAGATGCCATGTCACATATCAAGGCGGTAGGGATTCATAAAGAAACTATTTATACCTGCTACGTCCTTGAGCATCGCCGTTTAATCGGTATCGTATCCGCCAAAGATTTAATGACAATGGACGATGAGACGGTAATTGAAGAAATTATGGAAACGGAAATCATCTCGGTTTCCACCCACACTGACCAGGAAGAAGTTGCCAAACTTTTTTCTAAATATGGTCTTCTTGCCATTCCCGTACTGGACACAGGAAACTTAATGGTCGGTATCGTCACTGTCGATGACGCTATGGGAGTTATGGTCGATGAGGCAACGGAAGATATTACAATCATGGCAGCCGTAAATCCAAGTGAGAAATCTTATTTTGAAACTTCCGTTTTTTCTCACGCAAAAAACCGTTTTTTATGGCTTTTGATCTTAATGCTTTCCTCCACTATTACAGGAGCAATTATCACAAAATACGAGAACGCATTCGCAGCCATACCGCTTCTTGTATCTTTCATTCCAATGCTGATGGATACAGGCGGAAACTGTGGTTCACAAAGTTCAACCTTAGTTATCCGCGGACTTGCTTTGGAAGAAATTAAATTTTCGGATATTTTCCGTGTTATGTTTAAAGAATTCCGCATTGCACTTTTAGTCAGTGCCGGACTTGCCATTGCAAACGGAATCCGCATTTTTATTATGTACCACGATGCAAAACTTGCGATTGTTATCGGACTTTCCCTGATTGCAACCATTATTATCTCAAAGTTAATCGGCTGTGTTCTTCCGCTTTTTGCGAAAAAATTACATTTAGATCCTGCCATTATGGCGGCGCCGCTTATCACTACTCTCGTGGATACATGTTCCATTATCATTTATTTTTCTATTGCAACAAAAATATTTGCTTTATAGATATGCAAAAAGGAGAAGAAAACCGCCACGGCTTTCCTCTCCTTTTTTGTCTGCTTTTTTGTTTTCAATACTATTTTTCTGCAATCTTTCCTGAACGGTAAGCCTCCAATAACCTTTCCAAATCTGCCATTTGTTCTTTTAATTCTTTCCCTGTGTCCGTGTCTTCAACGAGAGTCCTCTTCTCCACCCGCTTGACAAGAAACGTATCTGAATGTATGTCTGTTTCTTTTTGAATCGCGGATTCTCTCGACTCAAACGGTTCATGGGCTGCCAAAATCATTCCATATGAATTATAAATCAGTGTATACCCCGCAAGCCCCGTTTCTTTCTGATAAGATTTTGCAAATCCACCGTCAATGACAAGCACTTTTCCGTTACATTTTATCGGATTTTCTCCGTCTTTGCTTTTCACCGGAACGTGACCGTTGATAATATGGCTTCCCTCTTTTGGCAAACCGAATTCTTCTAAAATACGGTTCATCACTTCCCCATTTTCCAGAAGATAGTAATACGGATTTTTCTTCTCTTCATGGGTTTCTTTCTCCTCAAGAAAATAGCGCTCAAACGTAGCCATTTTATCTTTTGCAAAAAGCGGTGAATCCTCATGAAGCCATATGTACCAGAGCAGGTTTTTGCCCCTCTCTCTTTCTACTTTATCCGCGGCAAAGAACGCTTTACGCACATAACTTTCCAAAACATCATATAGTTCCTTTCCATGATATGTTTTGCCGTAGATCTGCACTTCCTTAAAACTTCCGTCCTCATTTAAAGGTACGCAGCCGTGATAAAGCAAATTTCCGTTGTATACTTTATAAAGGCTTCCTTTGGACAACAATACTTTCATATGCCCCTGCAGTTTTTCACAATTAACAAATGCTTTTTGCAGTCTTTCCATAATGTCCTGTTCTTCTTCCGTCAGTTCATACGGGTTATCCGCATCTACCGTCGGAAAGTTCGTATCCAAAAGGGCATACTCTTTATCCCCAATCTGTATGGTTCCCCTGTCGTAATCAATCCAATGTAACAACAGCCTGTTTTTCATGTGAAACTGTGGATTTCGCTCAATCAACTGTCCCTCCAGTTTAAACTGAATGATTGAAATGGCTTTGTGCATCTTAATCTCATTATTCATCTCAGCCGAACTGCAACCCTGCTGCCCTTTTATCCGAAAGCAGCCGCACGGATCGTCCTTATATGTATTTACCGC
Organism: Lachnospiraceae bacterium; assembly: GCA_902381685.1. Classification (GTDB taxonomy): domain Bacteria; phylum Bacillota; class Clostridia; order Lachnospirales; family Lachnospiraceae; genus Faecalimonas. Next base: position 1,503,462 of record LR698958.1, read on the forward strand.
AAAAGTTGCAAGGGGAAGCAGATTAATACCATATCCGTCCTCCAAAATATCCAAATTTCCATATCTCGCACAAATGCGGATAACATTCGCAATGCAGGCCAACTGTCCGGCTGCAGCGCCAAGCCAGAGAATATCATGATTTCCCCACTGTATATCCAGCGAATGATACTTTTTCAATTTATCCATAATCTTGTGGGGACCCGGTCCTCTGTCAAAAATATCTCCCACAATATGAAGGTGATCCACCACAAGTCTCTGTATCAGTTCACTCATGGCAATAATAAATTCTTCTGCCCTTCCAATGCGAAGAATTGTGTCAATAATGGAATTATAATAGTGTTCCTTATCTTCCGCATCTGATTTTTCCGTCAAAAGTTCTTCAATGACATAGGCAAAATCTTTCGGCAGCGCTTTTCTCACTTTGCTTCGCGTATATTTTCCCGATGCACATTTGCAAACCTCTATTAAGCGATACAGTGTAATTCTGTACCAATCTGCCATATCTGTTTCTGTATGCCGCACAAGTTCCATTTTCTCTTTCGGATAATAGATAAGGGTGGCAAGGGATTTCTTATCCCTGTTTGTCAGCGTATTGCCAAACACCTCATCAATCTTTCTCCTCACTGAGCCCGAGCCGTTTTTCAGCACATGGGTAAACGCCTCGTCCTCCCCGTGAATATCCGTCAGAAAATGTTCCGTGCTTTTCGGTAAGTGTAAAATCGCCTGCAAGTTGATGATCTCCGTTGAAGCGGAAGCGATTGTAGGATATTTTTCTGCAAGCCGCTCCAAATACTTCATTTCCAATGTTTTCATCGATTGTCCTCCTGATTTTATTCTCTTACCCCTATTCTAACACACTTTATTCCTTTGCAGACATCATTTTCTTCAGATAAATCAAGAACCAGCCGGTCAAAATAACACCTTTAAATATACTTGAAATTGTAATGCTCCACCAGATTCCATTTAACCCCAATGCCGTCGATGTGAGCGCCACCGCCATAGGAATTCGCGCTGCTGTCAAAACGATACTTGAAATTGACGGCGGAACTGTTTTTCCAAGTCCCGAGAACGCTCCGGCGGTCGTCAGTTCAATACACATAAAGAGTTGTGATACTCCTAAAATTTTCAGATAGTCCACGCCCATCGGAAGTACATCTGCCTCCGGAATAAAAATTTTAAAGATAACTTCCGGAAATACAATAAGGATAAATGTGCATAAAATTCCCCATACAATTTCTATGCGCATCGCCACCTTGTATCCCTGTACAATTCGCTTTTTGTTTTTCGCCCCGTGATTCTGCGCCATAAACGCATTTACCGCAGCACCGAATCCTTCCGCTGTCATCCATGAAATCGATTCGATCTGAGAGCCTACTTTCTGAACCGCCACCGCGCTGTCCCCAAAACCTGCAATCATTCTTGCGATAATCATGGAAATACTTGTGAAAATCATACTCTGCACACCTGTTGGAAAACCGATTTTGACAATCGTCATCATGCTTTCCCTATCTACCTTTTCAAGCAGTCTGACCTTCTGAAAAATAATCTCATCCTTCAGCGCCGCCAAAATAAATACGGCTGTTACAATCATTTGGGCAAAAACGGTTGCCACTCCCGCTCCCATAACGCCCATCTCGGCAAAAGGTCCTATGCCGAAAATAAGAACCGGATCCATAACAATATTAATAACGAGTCCCACCGCTGTCGCGACAAACGATGTCCTGCTGTTCCCCATTGCCGTCATAATTCCCGTGAAAATCTGGTTCAGGAAGGAAAATACAACTCCCCCACAAGTAATCTGTAAATAAATCTTTGCGTCAGCAACTACTTTCGCACTGTTTAATTTAAAAAAGTCAATCAACGGATTCGCAAGAACAACGGAAAGGATACCGTAAATCAATCCCAACGTTATCCCTAACTGCAGTGCACTTTTTGCGTAACTTACTGCCTGCTTATTTTCTTTTGCCCCCAAAGCCTGTGCTACTTTTACCTGACCGCCCATTTTCGCCAGTGTAGCGAGTCCGTTTGCCAGCCACATATACATTCCGGCAGCCCCTACTGCCGCCACGGCTGAACTTCCCACTCTTCCAATCCAAATCATATCCGTCAGGTTATACGCCATCTGGATAAGTGATGTCGCCATAATCGGAAGCGCCAACCCTGACAGTGACGGCAGAATCGGCCCTTCCAAAAGATTAATGCTTTTCTTCATTTCCTTTCACTCTCTCATATCTCGCAAATACATATTCCAAATCAAAATATGTCTGTTCCTCACTAATTCCCGTTAAACTCCAATCTTCCATTTCATCTAAGTTCGGAAAATAGGTATCCGCCTCGTATGCATGGTCAATCTTTGTCACATACGCTGTTTTACAATGCGGAAGAAGTTGTCTGTAAATGCTTTCCCCTCCGATAACATAAATATCTTCTTCCTCATATTTTTTCAGTTCTTCCAAAACCTCCTCCAAACTTGTGACAACAATTGCATCTTTCACCTTATAATTTTTATCCTTTGTCATCACAATATTTGTACGCTTTTTAAGCGGTTGTCCCCCCGGAAAACTTTCCAATGTCTTTCTTCCCATGACAACCACTTTCCCCGTCGTCGTCTCGCGGAAAAATTTCATATCTGCCGGAATGCTGACCAACAGTCTGTTCCCACAGCCAATCGCCCAATTTTTATCTACTGCCACAATTAAATTCATTTTCTTTCTCCCCCCTTACACTGCAATCGGAATATTTTTAATCTGCGGACCGGTCTGATAATTATCCAGTCTCACATCGTCCGTTGTAAACTCATAGAAATCCTTTATCTCCGGATTAAGCCAAAATGCAGGCGCCGGATAAGATTCTCTTGAAATCAATTCTTCAATCAGCGGGATATGTCTGTCATAAATGTGAGCGTCCGCAATGACATGAACAAGTTCACCGACCTGCATATCACACACCTGAGCAAGCATATGCACAAGAACTGCATACTGACATACGTTCCAGTTATTTGCCGCCAAAACGTCCTGAGAACGCTGATTTAAAATGGCATTTAACACTAATTTATCACTGTCATTTTTCTTCGTCACGTTAAATGTCACGCTATAGGCACACGGGTACAGATTCATCTCATGTAAATCCTGATGTACATAAATATTTGTCATAATACGACGACTGTACGGATTATTTTTGAGATCGTAAATCACTCTGTCCACCTGATCCATCATACCTTCTTTATACTGATGTTTCACACTCATCTGATAGCCGTATGCTTTCCCGATAGAGCCGTCTTCATCTGCCCAACTGTCCCAGATGTGGCTGTTTAAATCATTGATGTTATTTGATTTTTTCTGCCATATCCAAAGCATTTCATCTACACAGCTTTTGATTCCTGTGCGGCGCAATGTCAGAGCCGGAAATTCTTTCGATAAATCATAACGGTTCACTACACAAAACTTTTTCATCGTATAGGCAAAACTTCCGTCCTCCCATTTCGGACGTACCTTCTCCCCCTCCGTGCTTACTCCATTGTCAATAATGTCGCGGCACATTTCTATAAATACTTTATCTGCATAACTCATTTTAATCTCCTCCTACGGTTCTGATATGTTATAAAGCACTTTTTCCAGACCTCGTCTGAATACTTCTACTTCTTTTTTTGTCATTCCGATTGTCAGCCGTTTATCCAGCCTTTTCCTGTCGGATTCCATTTTCTTTTGAATATCAAATGCTTTCTCTGTCAGATAGATATTCTTGCACCGTTTGTCAGTGGGACTTTGTACACAAAGCACAAACCCTTTTTCATCAAGCCGTTTCAACAATCCTGTCACAGTCGGATTCTTCAACTGCAGATTTTTCTCTATCTCCCTTTGGGTAACATGTTCCTGATTACTTTGGAACAGATAATTGAGAACTGCACATTGGGAAGAAGTGATACCGAGTACCTTAAGGCGTTTTGTCAGTTCTTTTTCATAAATATTGTTAATCTGTTTTACAATAAAACCTATCGGTTGCCTTTCTTCCATACATGCTTACTCCCTTTTATCTTTTTGTTTTCACTAACTCAAAAATTCTTGCCTTTGACAGGGCTTTCGCCACAATATAGAAAAGAAAACTTTCAATCGGTACAGACATAACCTGTTTCCACAGTCTGACCGGAATCAATGCCCAAAACGCCTTGCCATACATAATGTGCAGCCAATATGTTCCAAGCAATAAGTTTACAATAATTGCGACAATTATTTTAGCAATTAAAATTCTTTTCAAACTGATTGGACGGTGATATAAAATCATTCCATAGATGACCGCTCCCAAAATTGCGTTAAATGTAAATCCGAAGAAATACGCCCCTGTCGGCTTTAACACAAATTTGATAATGTCCGTCACTCCGCCCATAATTCCGCCCACCACAGGGCCGAACAGCAGCGCCGTCATTTCATTGGCAATAAAAGAAAAACCTATTTTCAAAAAATCCGTCACCTGAATTGTAAAAAAGAATCCAAGTACGACACCGATTGCAATAAACATTGCCGTCACTACAATCGTCTTCAGATGCTTCAACTCTTGCCAGGAGTCTTTAAACTGTGCTTTCATTTGTTCCATAAAAAATACCTCCTTTGCAGTAGTCCTCAAGCCACGCATAGCAGGTATACAGTACAAACATATCTGTCATGTGCAGCAGCGGGATGCAAAATATGTACCGCAAGTTATCACTTTTCGTCCCACCGGCAACTCCCCGTCCGGTCGGCACTTAACGCACATATTTCTACTCTGCTTTTTTCATTTTATTTTCTTAGAAATTGTATCATAGTATGAAAAAAGATGCAAAAGAATTTGCAATTCCTTTGCATCTTTTTATTTGTCTAGGCTTTCGCTGCCACTCTTTCTCTAACTTTTTTTGGCTTTTCTTCCACCACGTCTTCATAAATCAATTTCTGACGTGTACCAAATTTTTCTTTATATTGTTTTCTCGCGTATCCGTAAAATGCAATTCCCAGAAGAATCCATGCTCCTACAATTACCCACTCTTCAGTGATTAACTGTGAATTGCCCGGAACTATATACAACAGACACATAATTGTCGTTGTGATAACGGCCATGCCGCCAACAAGTTTTGCATTTTTTACTTTATATGGTCTGTTCATATTCGGCTCGCTCTTTCTCAATTTTAAGAAAGAAGCAGAAACCATCAGGTATGCAAGACAAACCGCAAAACTTCCGGCATCAGTAATCCATGTCATCATAGATTTTCCAAAGAACGGAGCGATCACTGCGATAAATCCAACTAAAAGAATTGAATTTGTCGGTGTTTTTGTCTTCTTATTTACTTTTGCCAAAAATCCCGGTGCCATATGCGATTCAGATAAAGCGGCAATCGCTCTTGAACCACCCATGAAGAATGAGTTCCAACTTGTTACAATACCCATAATACCACCGAAAATACATACTGTTGAAGCAATATCACTGTTAAAATATGCTTTCTTCATCGCATCAGCCGTCACCAGTTCAGATATACTTAAATCTCCTTTTGACATAATAAGTGAAACTGCCAAAACAATTAATACATACCATGCAACCGCCATAAAAATGGAGAAGATAATAATTTTACCGATTTTCTTGAACGGAATGTTGATTTCTTCGGCTGCCTGTGGAATAACGTCGAATCCGACAAGCATAAACGGTGTCATTACCGCAACTTTGAATACGCCGCCAATCTCATCTCCCTCTAAAAACATCGGATCAAGATTTGCCGTATCACCGCGAACTACCGACGCCGCAATCAGTGCAATTCCTACTAAAGCAATAACAACCGTAAGAATTGTCTGCACATTTGCCGCTGTTTTTGCTCCCTTATAATTGATATAAGTAATAATAATCGCTGCAACCACCGCTACCGCTACCCATGAGGCATATACGTCAAATCCGCCAATCGTGTACATATATCCTTTTGTCACAAGTGACGGAGCAATGTATTTAATAACCGTAGGGAAAGCACACGCCTCAAAAGCAACAACGCCTACATATCCCAAAATAATTGCCCATGTACAGACAAATGAACCATTTTTACCAAAAGCCCTCAAACTGAATATATGCTCACCGCCGCATTCCGGCATTGCCGCTGTCAGTTCCGCGTAAGTCAGACCTACGAACAATACCATAAATCCACCGATACCAAATGCTATCATTGCTCCGATGCTGCCGCCATAATTAATCCATTCACCTGTCATAACAATCCAGCCCCAGCCAATCATCGCCCCAAACGCAATGACAAATATATCTTTTGAACTTAAGACTTTATCATACTTTGATTTTTTCTCATTCATAATTTTTCCTCGCATTCTTTTTATTTATGACAACCTTACTGCATTTCAAAGTTGTCACTTTAAGTAACAACTTTATTATATTCCAAAGTTGTCATCTGTTCAAGTATTAGTTTGTGAAAAATTACGCAAATTTCCAGTGTCCATTTTTAGCATATTGTCTAACTAAAAAAATGCACCTTGACTGATAATCAAGATGCACTCTATTTTTCTCTATTTATTTGGATACATAAACCCTCTCACTCTGTCCGGACAATCTTCATCTCCCGTATAATATACGATGTCATTTAACCTGAATACCGCTTCCGGCCCCGGTGACATAATTAACGTTCCGTTTCTTCGTATGGCAATTACCGTGGCAAATGTTTCCTGCCAAAAATTAATCGAGCCAACTGTTTTATTCAAATACGGAGTCTTATCCGTAATGACAAGTTCATACGGAATAAACGGGTTGATCGAACGATAATTATCAATTTTCTTGATAACTTCATCTAAATATCCATACAGTTCTTTTGTAGCTTTCTGCTGCTTCTCCACATTTTCCAAAATATTTCTTTTCAATCCCTGAATGGACTGCATATGGGTGTGCTGCTGCAGGAAATTCTTAGCATTGTCTTCCGATTTAATGACAACACCGCTGTTCTTCGCAACCTCCACAACGTCCCAGTCAGACAGCACGCACATCGCTCTTCTCGCCGTTTCTGAAGATACACCATAACGGCTTCCTATGGAAGACCGTGCATAGACTTTCATTCCCTCCGTGTAAGTGCCGTCGACAATCTTATATGCAATGTCTGCGGCAATCTGCTGATACTTCGGGATTCCCACCTCATTTTTCAATTCCTTTTTCATAATTTTCCCTCCGGCTTTATACTTTTATATACAAAAAAAGCACGAGACGGGATTCGAACCCGCGACCCTCGCCTTGGCAAGGCGATACTCCACCACTGAGCCACTCGTGCATATCTGTTCTGCTCTCCAGAACAATTATTCAATTAAATTCTTTGGAAGCACGAGACGGGATTCGAACCCGCGACCCTCGCCTTGGCAAGGCGATACTCCACCACTGAGCCACTCGTGCATATCTGCTGCTCGTCAGAACAGTATTCATTATACTTCGCCTTTTCACTTTTGTCAACACTTTTTTTCAATTTTCAAAGTATTCGTATAAACCATTTTTGATAAAGTCCTTATATATCACTTTTGATTATGTCCCAAGTGATAAATATGGTGTATGATAAAACCTCACACTATAGAAAGAGGTATACACAGATTGAAAAGGGTGGATTTAAGAATGAATGAACAACTTAAGTATGAAGTGATTAAGTCACTAGTAGACCATAATGGTAACAAAAAGGCTGCGGCTTTGAAACTCGGTTGTACTACAAGGCACATCAATCGATTAATTCAAAAATACAAACAGAATGGTAAGGCTGCCTTTATTCATGGTAACAGAGGCAGAAAACCTCTACATTCTTTTACAGAATCTCAAAAACTGGAAATCTTAACTCTATACAACAACAAGTACTATGACGCTACATTTACTTACACCTGTGAACTGCTTGCAAAAAATGACGGGATTTTTATCTCTCCTTCTGCTCTTACAAAGATTATGTATGAAAACTTTATTCCTTCACCCAGAACTACCAAAACAGTCCGCAAACGCTTAGCAAAAGAACTTCGTACACAACAAAAGAATGTTTCTACAAAGAAAAAACAAGATGAACTTCAAGCTGCTATCGTTACAGTGGAAACCCCTCACTCCAGACGTCCAAGATGTGTCTACTTTGGTGAAATGCTTCAGATGGATGCTTCCGTTCATCTTTGGTTTGGCAATGCAAAAACAAATCTTCATATCGCCATTGATGATTCTACCAGCCGTATTGTCGGTGCCTTTTTTGATGAACAGGAATCCTTAAATGGTTATTATAACGTATTCCATCAAATCCTTACTACTTATGGAATTCCTGCTATGTTTTATACGGATAGAAGAACTGTTTTTGAATATCGGAATAAAAAAATGAATAAAACAGAATTGGATACTTACACGCAGTTCAGTTACGCCTGTAAGCAATTGGGCGTAGAAATAAAAACAACAAGTATTGCTCAGGCAAAAGGTCGTGTAGAAAGGGCTTTTCAGACTTTACAGCAACGCCTGCCAATCGCATTACGTCTGGCAGGCATCACAACCATCAGCGAAGCAAATATATTCCTAAACTCCTACATAAAGGAATATAACGCGAAATTCGCTCTTCCTATCAACAATAACAAATCTGTATTTGAAAAGCAACCCGATTGTGAAACAATCAATCAGATTCTTGCAGTCTTAACAGAACGAACTGTTGACTGTGGGCATTGTATTAAATTTCAAAAACAGTACTATAAAACAATTAACGAATGCGGAATACAGGTGCATTACCATAAAGGCACAAAGGGATTGGTTATACAGACCTTTGATAAGAGATTACTGTTTTCTGTAAATAATAAGATTTATGAACTGGAAGTTGTGCCGTTACATGAACCCCTTTCAAAAAATTTTGACCTCCAGCCTTTGAAGGAAAAACCACGAAAGCGGAATCTACCATCGCCAAAGCACCCATGGAGAATGTCTACTTTTCTTCAGTTCAAAAATCATAAGATAACAGAAACTATGCTTATATGCTAAAATATGCACCGGGAAATCGGTGCATATCGTACAAAAAATTTAGGACATAATCAAAAATGGTTGACACACTTTTTTTCAATTTTCAAAGTATTCGCTTGATAGACGCATAGGACAATCTGTGTTAGTATATTCTTAAAATATTTCAGAGACATTCAAGGAGGTACATACTTATGAATCCAAAACAAAAAGCACATGAAAATATGGCAAATACTATTATCAAAAATCTCTCCAGACGAAATATCGAAGGTTTCTATTGTCCCGATAAAGATTCTGCCGTTTCTCTGGCAATGGACATTATAGGCGAAAACGCCACCGTCAGTTTCGGAGGCTCTGCGACACTAAAAGAATCCGGAATGTTAGAAGCTTTAAGGAACTCTTCTGTCCATGTTATCGAAACATTTTCCGCCCAAACTCCTGAAGAAAAGCATCAGGCATTTCTGAATTGTGTTGCTTCAGACTATTTCTTTATGAGTTCTAACGCCATCACTATTGACGGTGAACTCATTAATATTGACGGAAACGGAAACCGTATCGCCTGTCTTATTCACGGCCCGAAACATGTTATTCTTCTGGTGGGCATGAACAAGGTTGTATCTGATGTCAAATCGGGGATTGCCCGCATTCAAAATACCGCTTCCCCGGTCAACGCCGTTTCACTCAACAAGAAAACACCATGCGGCATCACGGGACATTGTGGAAACTGCCACTCAGCAGACTGCATGTGCTGTCAGGTTGTTGTCACAAGACACTCCAGACATGATGGGCGCATTAAAGTTATTTTAATCGGAGAAGAACTTGGATATTAATTTCACATATCTTCCGGAAGGCATTTCTTTCGGAAGATATTTCTCTCTTCCAACTCTTTTAATGAATAAAATGAAATTTCATATCCTTTTTCCGCAAGCATATCTTTCAGTACCTTCATAAAGATTCCTGGTTTTTCCTCTCTTTTTAAAGAATCTAATGTATCAGATAAATTTTCATTTCCACTAAATTCTCCTCCCCATTCTCCATCATATGTAAATGTCACACCACAGCTTGGACTTCCATCAATCCCCACAATTCCAATGATTTCAAACCTTTCCGGATAAAAACTGTACTCCTCAATTTGCAAAAGGATCGGCTCCAGCATTTTTCTGGATTCCTTACGAAAAAACGCTGTATCAAACTGAGATGCCGCATGTCCCCAACGATTTGCCCCATATAAAATAAACTCCGGACACGGAAGTTGAATAATCTCCACTCCAGCATCTAAAATTTTTTTCAAAAATTCTCTCTTATCTTTCCTTTCTTGTTCCATTTCCGATAGATTTTGATTTTTTAATTTCGCTCCATCATTCAGAAAACAATGGCTTACAAATAAAATTTTTTGTTTCATGCAATCCTCCCTAAATAAAATTTATTCTATACATATTATATCACGTTCTTTATAAGTTGTTTTATTGAATCCGTTAATAAGTATATACCAAAAATCAATTATCCTTATCCTATAGAAAATGCTAAAATAAAACTATATCTAAAGAAAAGAGGAAAAATAAATGAACAAACAATTTTCACCAACTGCCAGAATGGCGTTTTGTGGTCTTGCCATCGCATTAAACATCGTTCTCGGCATTGTAACCGCAGCTCTTAAATTTCCATTTTATCTTGATGTTATGGGAACTATGTTTATTGCCATATTCTTCGGACCGTGGTACGGTGCAGTTGTAGGAGGAGCAACCAACATTTTAACAAGCATTTTCAGCGGTTCCATCTCCGGTATGCCATTTATGCTCGTAAGCATCGCAATCGGTCTCATTACAGGATTTGCATTCCGTAAAATCAATTTCACTTTTGTAAACGCTATTTTAATCGGCGTTGTAACAGGAATCGTTGCTCCACTCATCGGAACTCCTATCGGAATTGCCGTATACGGCGGACTTACGGGAACTGTTTCTGATGTTGCAGTTATGTTTTTAAAACAAAGTGGAGCAAGTATTTTTACAGCTTCTTTCATACCAAAACTCTTCAATAACTTATTAGATAAAATCGGTTCTATGATTCTGGTATATCTGCTTGTCATTGCTTTGCCAAAAAATTTAAAGCCGAAAGTATTTACAAGAACACAAAAATAGTTTATATAAAAAGGGGCTGTTGCAAAAGTAGATGAATAATCTACTGGAGCAACAGTTCCATTTTTATGTCCTAAAAACAGAAAACGGACTCCGAAGAGTCCGCAATCCATGGTATAATAAGATATGACTAATAAATTAAAATACCATAAAAATTATACCGAATTCGGCGAACCTTATCAACTGGTTTTGCCACTAAATTTAGAAGGTTTGATTCCTGATGATGATTCTGTCCGACTGCTGAGCCACGAACTGGAGGATTTAGATTACAGCTTGCTGTATCAGGCTTACTCTGCCAAAGGCAGAAATCCAGCAGTTGATCCAAAGACCATGTTCAAGATTCTTACCTACGCTTATTCTCAAAACATCTATTCTTCGAGAAAAATTGAAACTGCCTGTAAACGGGACATCAACTTTATGTGGCTGCTAGCCGGACAGAAAGCCCCTGACCACAGTACGATTGCTCGTTTTCGTACCGGTTTTCTTGCAGATGCCTGCGAAAATCTTTTTTACCAAATGGTAAGACGCTTGGAAGAGGCAGGGGAACTGTCAAAGGAAACAGTATTTATTGACGGAACTAAATTAGAAGCCTGTGCAAATAAATATACCTTTGTCTGGAAAAAATCTGTGGGAAAATGGGAAGAAAAAATGTTCAGGAAGATACAGGAGGCAATACAGCATCTGAACAGAGAATATATGAAGGATTTTTCGGTTGCTTCGGAAACAAAGACACCGGATTTACAGAAAATCGTTTGTTTTTTAGAAGAACGCTGTCGAACAGACCACTCCGTTTTTGTTCATGGACGTGGAAAACGGAAAAGCAGAAACCAACGGTATTTTGAACTTTTTCACAGCTTTCTGGAACGGCAGACCGTTTATGACTGGCATACGGCAAACTTTCAGGGAAGAAACAATTATTGCAAAACAGATCCTGATGCAACCTTTATGCACATGAAAGACGACCATATGAGAAATGCACAGTTAAAGCCCGGGTATAATGTACAGATCGCAGTAGACAGTGAATATATCGTGGCAACGGATATTTTTCAGGATCGGAATGATGTCTGGACATTAGTTCCGTTCTTAAAGACAATGGAGAGGAACCTGGGGTTCCGTTATCCGAGCGTAACCGCCGATTCCGGATATGAAAGCGAAGAAGTGTATACTTACCTAAGAAGTGCAAAGCAGAAGCCATACATCAAACCACAGACTTATGAGAAATGGAAGAAGCGAAACTTTAAGCAGGATATCAGCAAACGGGAAAATATGGGATATGATGAAAAGACGGATACCTACACCTGCCATGCCGGGAAAACGCTATTTCCCATTTTTATGAAAAAACAGAAAAGCAAGAGCGGTTATGAATCGGAAGTAACCGTTTATGAATGCGAGGATTGTACCGGCTGCCCCTATAAAGAAAAATGTACCAAAGCAAAAGGGAATAAACGGTTATATGTTTCTAAAAGTTTTCTGGAGAAGCGTCAGGAATCCTATAAAAATATCCTAAGTGAAACAGGGATTAAATACCGCATGAACCGTTCCATTCAAGTAGAGGGGGCATTTGGGGTTTTGAAGAATGATTATGAATTTCAAAGATTTCTACTCCGTGGAAAAAGCAAGGTAAAACTAGAAATTCTTTTGCTTTGTATGGGTTATAATATCAATAAACTGCATGCTAAAATCCAAAAGGAGCGTACAGGAAGTTACCTTTTTCTAGTTAAAGAAACTGCCTAAAAAGCCATAAAACAGAGGCATTATTAAAGTACGCCAAAATCCGGAAGGAATCCTTTTATTTGGGGAATCTTTTCGGATTTTTTGATATGTATAGAGCGAGGGTGCCGCTCAATCATCTAATTTGATGATTTTGCGACACCCCCTTTTTATATAACTGAATCCAACTACACAGTACAAAACTATCGTTTTCTATTCTTCTGTCTTTTCTTCCGCAACAATGGCAAGTCCTAATTCGTCCAACTGTTTCTGATCTACTCCCGCAGGCGCTTCCGTCATTAAATCTGAAGCGTCTTTTACTTTCGGGAATGCAATTACGTCACGAATGCTGTCCTGTTTTGCCATAAGCATAATTAAACGGTCTAATCCGTAAGCCAGTCCTGCATGAGGCGGAACACCATATTTGAAAGCATTTAATAAGAAACCAAACTGTTCCTGTGCCTGTTCTTTTGTAAAGCCTAACACTTCAAACATTTTGTTCTGGATATCCTGATTAAAGATTCTGACACTTCCTCCACCAAGTTCTGTTCCGTTTAAAACAATATCGTATGCTTTTGCACGGACTTTTCCCGGTTCAGTATCAATTAAGTGTAAATCTTCTTCCATAGGCATTGTAAATGGGTGATGCATTGCCGTATATCTTCCGGCTTCCTCATTCCACTCTAACAATGGGAATTCTGTTACCCATAAGAATTTATATTCGTTTTTATCCAACAATTCTAACTGACGTGCAATTTCTAAACGAAGATTTCCGAGAACGTCCCAAACAACTTTGTTGCAATCCGCTGCGAACAGTAATAAGTCTCCGTTTTCTCCACCCATTGCATTTACAAGCGCAGTCATTTCTTCCTCAATCATAAATTTAGCAAATGAAGATTTCATTGTTCCATCTTCCTGAATTGCAATATATGCCAATCCTTTTGCTCCGTATCCTTTTGCAAAATCAACTAATTTGTCAATTTTCTTACGAGGCATTGCTCCCTGTCCTTTTGCATTGATACCGCGAACACTTCCGCCCTGCTCAAGAGCATTTTTAAACACAACAAATTCACAGTCTTTTACAACTTCTGAAACGTCTGTCAATTCCATGCCGAAACGAATGTCCGGTTTATCGGAACCGAATCTGTCCATTGCTTCCTGCCATGTCATTCTCTGAATCGGAAGAGAAACTTCTACGTCAAGAATTTCTTTGAATACTTTTGCAAGCAGTCTCTCATTTACGTCAATAACATCATCAACATCTACAAAAGACAATTCCATATCAATCTGTGTAAATTCCGGCTGTCTGTCTGCACGCAAGTCTTCATCACGGAAACATTTTACAATCTGGAAATATCTGTCATATCCAGCACACATTAATAACTGTTTGAAAATCTGCGGAGACTGTGGAAGTGCGTAAAAACTTCCCTGATGCACACGGCTTGGCACAAGGTAATCTCTCGCCCCTTCCGGTGTACTTTTAATTAACATCGGTGTCTCAATTTCCAAAAATCCTTCTTCCGCCAAAAACTGACGTGTCAATGTTGCAACCTGACTTCTCATAATAAGGTTTCTCTGTAAGTCCGGTCTTCTCAAGTCTAAAACACGGTTTTTTAATCTGACTTCTTCTTTTGTCTTGCTGTTTTCTTCGATTGGAAACGGAGGTGTCTCTGATTCCGATAAAACACGAAGTTCTGTCGGAAGAACTTCAATATCACCTGTTACAATATTTTCATTTACTGCTCCTGAACGTTTCGCAACTTTTCCCACTACTGCCACTACATATTCTGAACGAAGACTTCCTGCTTTTTCAATTAATTCTGAAGATACGCTTCCTTCCTCAAAAACAACCTGCACGATTCCCGAGCGGTCTCTCACATCGACAAAAACAAGCCCTCCTTTATTTCTGTTTTTCTGTACCCAGCCCATAACGGTAACTGTTTCCCCGATATGACTGCTGTTAAGTTCTGCACATCTATGACTTCTTTTCAGTCCCTGCATTGATTCTGCCATCTTTTTTCCCTGCTTTCTTTATAGTTTATCTTTAAAAAATTCCTGTATATCGTTGTATCCTTCCGAAGAAAGTTGTTCTTTTTGGAATTTCTTATTTTTCTTCATCACACTAATCTGTACCTGATTGCCCGCAGCACGCTCTTCTTTCGCAAGTGAAAGCACTTTCAACAAACCTTCCTGATTCATACCTTTTTCAATTAGGAATGCTTTTTTATTTTTCGCTGTTGGCACTTCATATCCTCTTTCAAGCAATAACATAACAATACGCTCAAATCCTATGGAAAATCCACATGCCGGCGTCTGCTGCCCTGTAAATTTGCCAATCATTTCATCATATCGTCCGCCACCGCCTACGGAACCTCCGAACTCGTCCATGGCGATTTCAAAGATTGTTCCCGTATAGTATGACATTCCACGAACTAAAGTCGGATCGAAACTAATTTTAAACTCTGCCTCTTTCACACTGTCTACACTTGTGATAATCATTTCCAAACCGTCAGCAGTTTCCGCATCTAAAAATCCTGCTAATTTTTCTTTGCAGTAACGTACTCCTTCCACATCGTTTGTGATTTCTTTAAACAATGCCAAATATTTATCTACGGACTCTTTTGCATATCCGTTTGCTTCCAACTCTGCCGCAACACCGTCCAAACCGATTTTATCCATTTTATCTAGGATAATAAACACATTATCATAGTCTTTTTCTTCAAATCCGCTGTAAGACGCCATCGCTTTTAAAATTTTTCTGTCATTAATACGAATTGTAAAATTCTTGAAATCTAATTTGCCAAGTAATGTCGTTGTTGCCAAAATCAGTTCTATCTCTGCCAAATTAGTAGGCTCTCCTAAAATATCAATGTCACACTGCATAAACTGGCGAAATCTTCCTCGCTGCGGTCTGTCCGCACGCCACACATTTCCCATCTGTAATGCTTTAAACGGAGAAGGCAATTCATTTGACGCATTTGCATAATATCTGCAAAGAGGAACCGTAAGGTCATAGCGAAGTCCTCCGTCCACTACGTCACTTTCTGTCTGTGCCGTTTCCAATTTTAACTTTTCTCCGCGCTTCAGGATTTTGAAAATTAGTTTTTCATTTTCCCCGCCCTGTTTACTGCACAAATTTTCGATATGTTCTACACATGGTGTTTCAATGGAAGAAAATCCAAATGTGCTGTATGTTTCCTTAATTAAATGAATGACATAATCTCTAATCTCCATTTCTCTTGGCAACATATCTTTCATGCCTGTCATTGCTTTCTTCTTTAACGCCATAGCCATTCTCCTTTTCTCTCTATCATTTCATCAATACGCATAATATACGCATCTACATCTTTCACATTTTCTATGCGTACAATATTTTTCAAATCACCGGATTTCCTGTCCCGGATTTCTTTCCCTTTTGGAAGTACAATCTTTGTGGACGCTCCTGCTCCAACCGCTACAATCGATTGTTTTTCCTCCATAATAAGTATATTGTATATTCCCGCTTTGTCAACCTTTGCATAACCAACATTTTCAAAATTTCCGGCAATATTTTTTTGTCGATATAAATAGTATGGAAACAATTCCATTTCTCCTGCATATTTTGCTGCGAGTTCAATCATCTCTGAAAGTGTCTCCGACTGATTCATCAATTCTTTTTTTGTTTCAGTCTGATTTAGTTTCGATGCACGTTTGATTGCCAGGGAATGTACTGTAAGATTATCGGGATTCAACTCCTTTATCTTCTCTAATGTATCTCGCATATCGTCAACATTTTCTCCTGTTAATCCTGCAATCAAATCCATATTGATATTATCAAATCCCAATTTTCTTGCCAACCGGAATATTCTGATGACATCTTCCACCGTATGTCTTCTTCCTATACTGTCCAATGTCTTTTGCTGCATCGTCTGTGGATTAATGGAAATACGGGTAATATGATGTCGCTTAAGTACTTCCAGTTTCGCCTCTGTAATACTGTCCGGGCGTCCCGCCTCCACAGTGAACTCCTTTAATTCTTCTAAAGAAAATGTCTTTTCCACATGCGTCAGCAGTCTGTCCAACTGTTCCGCCTCCAACGTAGTAGGAGTGCCACCGCCCATATAAATAGTGTTCAATTTTTTCTCTTTTGAAGTTTCTCCCACAAATGAGATTTCTTTACAAAGCGCTTCCAAATATTCGTCTGTTCTTTCCTTCCACTGCTGAATCGGATAAGAGGTAAACGAACAGTAGGAACATGTGGTAGGACAGAAAGGAATTCCGATATAGAGACTGTATCCGTTTTCGTAGTCCAACTGTTCCAACAGACTTTTTTCTCTTTTAGCAATTTCCATTCCCAAAGTTGCTTTTTTCTCAGACACAAGATACTGTTGCTGAAACCACTCTTTAATGTCCTCTTCTGATTTTCCGTCTTCCAATTTTTTCATCAGTATTTTTGTCGGCCTTATCCCAGTAAGGATACCCCACGCTATACTCTTATTTGTATACCTTTCCATTTGTTTGTAAATTTTTTTATTTACTTCACTTTTATTTTCTTTCTTTGTACACTCTTTGTTGACATCATCAATTTTTATTATCGTTTGTTTATCCACATCTATAGAAATTATTTCATTTCTTTCTCTATTAATATGTTGCTTTATTTCTTCGTTTGGTAAAAAAGCCTTTACGATATGGAACGCATCATATGCATAAAACTCTTCTTTTATATAAATATCAACCATTTTCATCTCTCTCTTTTATAAAATAAGGGACGCAATTTTTCTTTCAGAAAACACGTCCCACACCTTTTGACTTTGTAACTTTTCTATTGAATAAAAGGGTTCTGCTGTCTTTCATATCCGATAGAAGTCGCTCCCATATGTCCCGGATAAACTATCGTTTCGTCCGGCAGGCACATTAATTTCTCCTTAATAGAACGAATCAGTGCAGATGTACTGCCTGTCGGAAAATCTGTCCTCCCTACCGACGCATAGAACAATGTATCGCCGCTAAACAAAACTTCTTCCTCTTTTACATAATAACACGCACTTCCCTTCGTATGTCCCGGTGTATGTATCACCTGAAAATCATATCCAATCAGGTTCAACATTTGTCCGTCCTTTACATACTGCGCCTTTGTAAAAACATAGCCTTCCGTATAAGTTTTAGACTGATTCAAAACTGCATCTTCAATCAGTTCCTTTTCTTCCTCATGAACATAAACAGGAACATCAAACATTTGCAGCAGTCCGTCCAATCCTAAAATGTGGTCAAAGTGTCCGTGTGTAAGAAGAATTCCTTTGACATTCAGTTTTTCTTCCAAAAGATAGTCTTTCAGGTTCTTTGAACAGGCACCCGGATCTATAAGAATCGCCTCTTTTGTTGTTTCATTATGAACTACATAACAGTTGGTGCTGATTATTCCCGTTACAATTGTTTTAATTCTCATCTTTATCTCCTAACTTACCGCACGTTCTATATCAATAACTCCGTCTATTTGACGAAGTTTCTCCGCCACTTTTGCAAGTTCTTCCCTTCCATGTACAATGAAACCAATCTCCAGTGTCACTTTTCCCTGTTTACTCGTTCGGGCGTTCATTGATTTCACATCAATTTTGTTTTCTGTAAACACTTTTGAGATTTCCATAAGGAATCCGGTTCTATCCATTGCATACATGCGGATTTCTGCCATATACTGACCTGTCCCCTTCTCTTCTTCCTGCTCCCACTCTGCATCTATCAGTCTTGCGCGTTCGCTCTCCGACAGATGAATAATGTTTACGCAGTCTGTTCTGTGAATGGACATTCCTCTTCCCCGTGTGACAAATCCTACAATTTCATCTCCCGGAACAGGATTACAACATCTTGAAAAACGAACTGCCATATCGTCAATCCCTTTAACAACAATACCGCTCTTTGATTTCGTCACATGCACTTTATTTTTGGCGGCCTCAGACACTTTTTCCAAAATTGTTTCATCTGTAATCGCCTCTTTATGCTCTTTATTGTACTCTTCCAAAAGGCGGTTGATAATCTGTCCTTCTTTTAAACCGCCATGCCCCAGCGCTGCCAGCACAGCTTCCCAATCTCTAAAACCATATTTCTGCTGTACGACCTGCATATATTTTGGTTTAGTCAAATCACTTAACACAAGCGCTTTCGCCCTGCAGTATGCGGCGAGCATTTCTTTTCCCCGCACAATATTTTCTTCTTTGAACTCTTTTTTAAACCACTGATTAATCTTGTTTCTCGCCTGTGTACTCTTCACAATATTTAACCAGTCACGGCTAGGACCTTTTGAGTTCTGCGAAGTGAGTACTTCTATTCTGTCACCATTTTGGATTTTATAATCAATCGGAACTAGTTTGCCGTTCACTCTTGCTCCGACCATTTTATTGCCTACCGCACTGTGAATTGCATAGGCAAAATCCACAGGCGTTGAACCATTAGGCAGATTCTTCACATCTCCATTCGGCGTAAAACAGTATACATCTTCCGCAAACAAATCCAAATCTCCTTTTAACAGAGATAGAAACTCACGGTTATCCGTATCCTGCTGCCACTCAAGAATCTGTCTGAGCCAACTCAGTTTTTCTTCCGCGCGGGTTGCCACACTCTTCTCACTTCCGCCGCTCTCTTTATATTTCCAGTGAGCAGCAATACCGTATTCCGCCGTCTTATGCATTTCCACTGTACGAATCTGAATCTCGAAAGGCTGACCTGCCGGTCCCATCAGAGTCGTATGCAAAGATTGATACATGTTTGGTTTCGGCATTGCGATATAATCCTTAAAACGCCCCGGTATAGGAGTGTACATCTCATGTATTGCTCCCAACGCAGCATAGCAGTCTTTTACCGAGTCGACAATAATGCGAATTGCAAACAAATCATAAATCTGGTCTACCGTTTTATCCTGATTTACCATTTTTTTGTAAATACTGAAGAAATGTTTTACTCTTCCATACACTTCCGCTTTGATATTCGCATTTTTCATATGCGTGGAAACTTCTTCCACAATCTGCTGTACAAACTCTTCTCTCTCGGTCTTTCTCGCATTAATCTGATTGACCAAATCATAAAATACGTCCGGCTGGGAATATTTTAACGCCAAATCATCTAACTCCGTCTTAATCTTGGAAATACCAAGACGCTGTGCGATCGGAGCGTAAATATCCATTGTCTCTCTCGCCTTTTCCTTCTGCTTCTCCGGACGCATAAACTGTAATGTGCGCATATTGTGTAATCTGTCCGCAAGTTTAATCAGAATAACACGAATATCTTTCGCCATTGCAAGAAACATCTTTCTTAAATTCTCCGCCTGCACTTCCAGTTTGTCTGCCGAGTAGGACAACTGTCCCAACTTTGTTACTCCATCTACCAGCAGCGCAACTTCACTTCCGAACTCTTCCGTGATTTCT
Source organism: Lachnospiraceae bacterium (assembly GCA_902381685.1). Lineage (GTDB taxonomy): Bacteria > Bacillota > Clostridia > Lachnospirales > Lachnospiraceae > Faecalimonas. The sequence continues at coordinate 1,523,650 of LR698958.1, forward strand.
TCTTCCGTCATAACCGTATCTTCCACGACATCATGAAGAATTCCCGCCGCTATTGTTTCTTTATCCAATTCCAAATCGGCAAGAATCAATCCAACCCATGTAGGGTGAATGATATATGCTTCTCCCGATTTACGCACCTGCCCCTCATGTGCTTCCTTTGCAATCCTATATGCTTTCTCAATCAGTGAAATATCTGTAGACGGGTGGTATTTCCTAATTCTTGCAATCAGGGCATCGTACAGTTGATCTGAATCCTGATAATCCTCCGGTGCTTTTACCGCATGACCGTCAACAATTTCTAAATTTTGATACGGATTCCCCACGATGTTGTTCTGTGCCATAATGATACCTCCCTCTTTTTCTTACTCTAATTACCCGGATAAGTAATTACCGCTTCCATCTGATAATCCTTTAATCTCTTTCTTCCTTCCAAACCTGCCAATTCAATCAGACATACAATTTTAACGACTTCTCCGCCCATTCCTTCAATGAGTTTGATAATGGCTTCCATCGTCCCTCCGGTTGCCATCAAATCATCTATAATAACAACTTTCTGTCCCGGTTTTATGGAGTTCTTGTGCATCTCAATCTCTGCACTTCCATACTCTAAATCATATTGAATGGAAACCGTCTCACACGGCAGTTTTCCTTTTTTACGAACAGGAATAAAAGGTTTACCCATATTATATGCAATCGGAACTCCGAAAATAAATCCTCTTGATTCAGGTCCTACGACAACATCAAAGTCACCTTCCCCTATATTTTCCTGCATTAAATCGATTGCCAGACGCAATCCTTCAGCATCTTCCAAAACACTTGTAATGTCTCTGAAAATAATTCCCTTTTCCGGAAAATCCGGAATACTTCTTATATACTCTTCTATTGGCTTCATCTTTCCTGCCTCCAATTTTCTACAAAATATGTATATTATTATATCACTTTTCTAACGTAAATCCAATAACTATTGATAATTCTGTATGACAATCTGCAGCGTTTTCCGCCCCATATATTCATTGACGGTCGGATAATATGTAATGTTTATTTTCCCGTTTTTGTTTTCGATTGTATCCATAACTCTCCCGACATCACCGAAATACATTCCTTCCATCTCTGTTCCATACATATCGGAAAGCTGCAGTTTCAACACATTTTTATTTTTTCCTAATATTCTTGTTCCCCTTATCTGTATATCCTTTTCGGCAAATACAGGTTTAGGATTCCCTTTTCCAAAAGGCTCTAAACATTCCAGTTCCTCAATAAGCGTTTCACTTACATAGGAAAGCGGCAACTGCATGTCAATAGAAACTTTTTCGTACAATTCGTCCTCACTTAACTCACAGTTTTCATTTAATCTTTTCCGGAATAAATCAATGTTCTCAATCGGAATGGAAAGCCCTCCGGCTAGTTTATGTCCACCGAATTTCTCAAGTAAATCTTTGCACTTATTCATTTCCTCATACATATGATAAGCATCTATTGAACGGCCTGAGCCTTTTGCCCCCTCCTCCGCATTCGTCAGAACAAAAGTAGGTCTATGATATTTCTCGCGGATTCTTCCCGCAACAATTCCCGCAAGACTTTCGTGGCAATCCGGAAGATAAATCACCAGCACTGTATCCTCTTTTAGAGAAGTATTTTCCACCTGCTCAACCGCCTCTTCAACAGCCTCCGCCGTCATCTCTTTTCGACTGTCATTCAGCGCCTTTAAATCTCCTGCGAGTATATCCGCATCAGCCTTTGTTTTTGCCCGCAATAGTTCTAATGCTCTCTTAGCCGTATCCAATCGCCCGCTGGCATTTAAACACGGTCCAATCACAAAACCGATATGATATGACGACAATCTGTCCACTTCCACTCCCGTACATTCTATAAGTGATTTCAAGCCCAAATTTTTTGTCTTCTTTATCTTCTCCAGTCCATATTTCACAAAAATGCGGTTTTCTCCGATTAGATCCATGACGTCGCCCACAGTGGCAATCGCCACATTTTCAATAAGATACTCTATCTCTCCCGCATCTCTTCCTTCCACATTAAACAACGTTTCCACCAGTTTATACGCAACACCGGCTCCACATAAATGTGGGAAAGGATATTCACAGTCTTCTCTTTTTGGGTCTATCACCGCGTCAGCGTGTGGGAGAAGATAGCGTATTCCTTCCTCCGTCTCCTCGTACGGCACTTCATGATGGTCTGTCACAACAATCGTCATACCAAGACTTTTCCCATAGGCGATTTCTCCCCCGGCAGCAATGCCATTGTCACATGTGATAATCGTGTCCACACCGTCCTCGAACGCTCTGTCAATTAAAGTTTTATTCAACCCATACCCGTCTTTCATTCTGTCCGGAATATCCACACTTACGTCCCCGCCAAGTTTTTCTATCCCTTCCAGCAAAATGTATGTGGCGTTAATTCCGTCAATATCGTAATCTCCTATAATCCGAATCGATTTTCTTTCCTGAATCTTTTCTCTAATAATGTCAACGGCCACAGACATATCTTTCATCAGTATACCATCATATAAATTTTCCACATTTCCATTCAGGTAAAATTGTATTTCATCATCTCCCACTATATCCCTATTGCGGATAAGTCTGGCGATAACCGGATTGATATGGAACTTTTGACTGATTTTTTGAAAATCAGCGCCTTTTCGTGTTAAAAACCATTTTTCCATCTGTTTTCCTGCCTTTATCCATAAGACGAAACGGGGGATTAACCAATCCCCCGTCCTGTCTTTTTCTTATTTTTTCACGAATTTTTTCTTCAGTACATACCACAATGAACCTGTGATGCAAACTGATGAGTACGCTCCCACAACTACACCTACCATAAGCGGTGCTGCAAATTCTTTTACGGAACTTACACCTAAAACATAAAGTACCGCTACCATGACAAATGTTGTAAATGATGTATAAATACTTCTTGTGAGTGTCTGTGTAATACTCTTATTAACCACATCTTCAAGACTGTCTTTTCTGCGTCCTGCTTTTAATTCTTCACGAATTCGGTCGAAGATAACGATCGTCGCATTGATTGAATATCCGACAATTGTCAGCATACATGCGATAAATGTATTACCAACGGAAACTCTTGCGATTGCATAGAACGCCAATACAACTAATACGTCATGAAGTAATGCAATAATCGCACTGCTTGCAAATCTAAAGTCTTTAAATCGCAGCCAAATGTAAATAAGCATGCATACCGTTGCAATCAATACGGCGACAATAGCGTCCGATCTCATTTCCGAACTTACCGTTGAACTGATGTTGCTGTAAGTAATTTTTTTCTCATCTACTTTAAAGTTATCAACAAGCGCTTTATTTAACGCTTCACGTTTATCCAAATCCAATGCTTGTGTTTTTATGATAACCTGTTTTGTTCCTTTAACTTTCTGCATCTGCACATTTTTGTCACCTGTCACTTTTTCAATAACCGGTGTCACTTTTGAATCTAACTCTTTGATAGAGAAGTCTTCATTAAAGGTTACATTTGTTGAAGTACCGCCTTTAAATTCAAGGCTGTAATTTAAAATATCATTACCCTGTGATTTCTGAACGCCCATTGCTACAAAACCGCTCAATGCAAGCGCAATAGAAACGGCAAAACAAATTTTTCTCTTTCCGAGGAAATTAATTGTTTTTCTTTCTTTCTGAACGCCGTATAATTTTTCGCTTTTAAGTCCCACTGCATAGAATGCAAAAATAATTATACGTGTTACAACAAGCGCCGTAAACATAGAAACAACGATACCTAAAGCCAATGTCTGTGCAAATCCTTTTACAGTACCTGTTCCTTTCAATCCCAATACCAACGCAGCGATTAAAGTAGTGATATTTCCATCTAAGATAGCAGATAACGCTTTTTGGAAACCTTTTTTCAACGCTGTCTTAACATTTTTACCTTCTCCCAACTCTTCTTTTACTCTGGCGAAGATAATAACGTTTGCATCTACTGCCATACCGATACCGAGAATAATACCTGCAATACCCGGTAATGTTAATGTAATGTCAAATGCGTTTAATAATACAAGAATAATTCCTGTGTAAATGCATAACGCAATACTTGAAGCAAGTCCCGGAAGGAGATATACAGCACACATAAATACAAAGATGATTGCCAATCCGATTGCACCTGCCATCAAACTCGTGCTGATTGCTTCTTCACCGAGTTGCGCACCTACAACGCTTGAGTTAATCTCTTCCAACTCAACCTGAAGTCCACCGATACGGATAGTTGAAGCAAGTTCTTCCGCTTCCTCATATGTAAATGAACCTTCGATAACAGCCTGTCCGTTTGTAATTGCACTGTTTACCGTAGGACTGCTGATAACCTGTCCGTCATATACGATGGAAATCGGCTTTCCTAAATTTTTCTCCGTTGCCTCAGCAAATTTCTTTTTACCTTCTTTTGTCATCTCAAGCGAAACCATGTTCTTTTTATTTCCGGAATTATCTTCCTGAATCTGTGCTGTCGCACTCTTAACATCTGTTCCGTCCAATACAACGTTTCCTTCAGAATCCTGGAATTCCAATGAACCCGGTTTTCCAAGTTCTTCCAACACTTTGTTTGCATCTGTTACACCCGGGATCTCGATAGAGATACGGTCATCACCTTCCTGGTAAACCCCTGCCTCCGTGCTGTACTGTTCAACACGTTTCTGCAATTTGTAAACAGTATCGCTCATTTCTTTTTCTGTCGGTTTTTCACCTTTTGCCTGGTAAGTAATACTTACCCCTCCTGCCAGGTCAAGACCTAACTTAATGTTTTTTGCCGCCCCAATATGTCCGCTTCCGAATCCGACAGCTGTTGTGAATACGAGAAGTCCTGTCAGAACAGTCACTAGGAGCAGGCTGATGACGCCTTTGCTTTTTTTCATTTTTTACACCCTTTCCTTATCTGCTAATGCAGCTTTTATCATAATTGCGCATTCCACACGTTTTCTCTCCATTTCACAACTTACATCGTATGCATTGTGAATAGAACCGTGGAATTTATATGAATTTGCCATGCAGCCGCCACTGCAATAAAATTTCGCAAAGCAATTTTTACATTTCTCTTTTGAATATACACTGCAGCCTCTGAATTCGTCCGCAATTTCAGGTTTCGTAATTCCCTCATCGACATTTCCCATAAGGAAATCTTCTTCACCTACAAACTGATGACACGGATATAAATCTCCCCACGGAGTAACAGCTAAATATTCCGTTCCCGAACCACAACCTGATAAACGTTTCGCAACACAAGGACCTCCGTCCAAATCAAGCATAAAGTGGAAGAATGTAAATCCTTTTCCTTCTTTTTCACGTTTAACCATTTCTTTTGCCAGTGCATCATACTCTTCAAAAATCTGTGGAAGATCCTTTTCTCTAATCGAATAGAAATCACTCTCTTCTCCCACTACCGGCTCAATGGAAATCTGTTCAAATCCTAAATCCGCAAAATGCAAAACGTCTTTTGAAAAATCAAGATTATCTCTCGTAAATGTTCCTCTGATATAATATTTCTGCTGGTTACGGCTATCTGCAAGTTTCTGGAATTTTGGAACGATCAAATCGTAACTTCCTTTTCCATTTCTGAAAGGACGCATCTTATCGTTGACTTCCTTTCTTCCGTCCAGACTTAACACCACGTTATCCATTTCTTTATTAACAAATTCCTGTACTTCATCATTTAAAAGCACACCGTTTGTTGTCAAAGTGAATCTGAAGTTTTTGTTATGTATTTTCTCCTGCTCTCTTCCGTAGGCAACTAAATCTTTTACAACCTGCCAATTCATTAATGGTTCTCCGCCAAAGAAATCCACTTCCAAATTTCTTCTGTTACCCGAATTTGCAATAAGAAAATCTAATGCTTTCTTCCCTACTTCGTATGACATTAACGCCCTTCGTCCGTGATATTCTCCTTCTTCCGCAAAACAATATTTGCAGGCCAGGTTACAGTCATGAGCAATGTGAATGCAAAGCGCCTTTACAACTGTCTTTCTTTTCTTCACTTCTCCTATATATTCTTCGTAAACGTCCTTTGTGAATAATTGTCCTGCTTTTACAAGTTCTTTAATATCTTCAAATGCCTCAGCAATCTCTTCCACCGGATATGTCTCTCCCAAGTCCGTTTCCATCTTCTCCAGCGTTTCATTCTGCTCAAGCAATTCCATATTATCTTCCACGCCTAGTTTATTCAAATAGTCGATAATATCGTAACACATATCGTCCACCACATGAACAGAGCCGCTGTTGACATCTAAGACAATATCGTACCCGTTATTCTTGTACTGATGAATCACAATTTTTCTCCTTTCCTTATGTAAACATTTTCTGCCTTAACAAGAAAAAACAGCGACCGAAGCCGCTGCCCAGTTCTGACTATGCAATCGCTATTATTTCTTCTGTTCGCAAGTCTGATTTCCTACTGTGCATGATGTCTTACATGCTGACTGGCAAGATGTCTGACATTCTCCACAGCCACCTTTTTTCACTGTATTATTTAATGTCTGTGCATTTAATGTTTTGATGTGTTTCATATCAATTCCTCCTTGATTATACATTAACTTGTTTCATTATAACACAGTACATTCCGTTTTTAAAGTCTTTTTTGCAACTATTCAGCCGTCAATTCGAGTTTGCACGGCTGAATAATTATCATACCCCGAACGAAAACCTGTTTGTAAACGAAAGGTTATGAAACCATTCCGCCAAGCATTCCGCCTCCCGCACAGAGTAAAAGTGTCGTTATCAGATTTGTTCCGTTGCTCTGCAATTGATGATTGACCGCAAAGGAAACGGCAAAAAGCAGCAGAAAATAGATTACGCCTAAAATAAGCCCCCAAACGAACCGCTGTTCTTCGACAAGTTTTCCCATAATGAATCCGCCTGTAAAAGTGGAAATAACATATGTCGCAATAATTCCCATAGTCACTTTTTGCTCGTCTAAATCTATTTTATACAGTAAAAGTGCCAGTATCATCAGCAGAACCCCCGTCACCACATACCCTGCCAACAACGCCTTTAACAGCCATATCCCTTTTGATTCTTTTTTCTCTTTCTTCCCCACAAAAACTCCTCCTTCACCTCTGTTCTAACACAATGTATGATTGTCCGAGGAGTTTTATACCTTTACTGCTCCATTTGTTTTCCTAAAAATCCGGCCCCTGTCTGCGCCAGTATCCTCTCTAAGTCACCAAATTTTTTACCGTCATTTTTGTCAAGCAAAATAACCGCTCCAATCACGTCCCCACCACATATGACGGGACTGACCGCCTGAGAAGTATACTCATGCATTTCTCCATCAACAATTTTCACATAGTTTTTGCTTCCGCACTCCGCCACAAAAGATTTTCTCATTTCCATCACTTTTCTTAATTCATGGGTTATTCCTTTTTCTAAAAGAGATTTTTTCCCACTTCCCGAAACCGCAACTATCTGCTCCGTATCCGCAATACAGACCGTATACCCTGTCGCCGCCGACAAACTATCCGCATACTCGCACGAAACACTGTGCAATTCTCCGATTGGAGAATATTTTTTCAAAATAACCTCACCGTTTCTGTCCGTAAAAATTTCCAGAGGATCGCCCTCTCTTATTCTTAATGTTCTTCGTATTTCTTTTGGAATAACAACTCTGCCCAAATCATCTATTCTTCTTACAATCCCTGTTGCTTTCATCTTCTTTTCCTCCATTATTCTTTTCCGATTTGGAAATAGTATCTGTAAATGGAAAATTTTTATTCATTTTGAAATACAAAAACAAACATTGACTTTAACCGGTCATCTTTTATAATGAAAGTATATGATTTTAAGGAGGTAGAAAAATGAGTAAAATAGACGAAGTGAGAAGTGCAATGGTAACTGCCATGAAAGCAGGGGACAAAGAAACAAAAGAGACTTTATCCATGCTTTTATCCGCATTAAAAAACAAAGCTATTGAAAAACGTGCCGACCTCTCAGCCGAGGAAGAGACACAGGTTATCATGAAAGAAATCAAACAGACAAAGGAAACTTTAGAAATGACACCAGCCGACCGCACGGAAATTGTTGATGAATGTAAAAAACGTCTCGCCGTTTTAGAGCAGTACGCACCAAAGATGATGGGTGAAGAGGAAATCAAATCCGTTATCGACGCCACTCTCGCAGAACTTGGCATCGACGCTCCTACACCGAAAGACAAAGGACGGATTATGAAAGAGTTAATGCCTAAAGTGAAAGGGAAAGCCGACGGAAAATTAGTAAACGACTTACTTCTCTCTTTGATGAACTAAATAGTTAGGGCGGGATTAAAATCCCGCCCCATTATTTTATCTCTTATTTCTGTTCTGTGGATTCCTGCTGTTCAACCGTCTTTAAAGTTACTCTCTGTTTAGAGAAACTGATTTTCTTCCACTCTTTGTTGTCTACATCAATTTTCGTATCTTTCAGGAATTTGTCCACTAATTCTTCGTATTTCTTATTTTCACGTTCCGCAATAATTGTCTGTTTTTTTTCATCTGTCGCTTTTCTGTCCAACACGCTCGTCACTTTTGCAACATAGTATCCCGATGGCGCTTCAACTACGCCTGTCATCTCTCCCGCTTTTAATTTGTCAACTTCTTTAATCAAAACTTCTGAAGGATCAACATCGTCTGCGTCAAATGTTTTTGTTACCGCTTCATATCCGCTTTCTTTTGCATATGCCGCAAAATCTGCCTGTGTTTTTGCACCTTCCTGGAATTTTGTTGCTTTTTCTTTCAATGTCTTTTTCTCATCATCGCTTATTGTAGAAGAAGTTCCATTTTCTTCCGTCTTTGTAAATGTGAAAAATACATACTGCATACTCTTTTGAGCTGCTTCTTCGTCGCTTACGTTCTTATCAACATCTGCCGTCATCGCTTCTCTCATCTTGTCCTGAATTGTAAGAAGTTCCAACACTCTGCTTACCGTCTCTTTATCTGCTGAAACCACTTCTTTCGCAGCGTCTTTATTTGCTTTCAGAAATTCTTCCGCAGTCTTATCAATCTTCTGTTTCTCTTCAGCAGTCAATTCCACTTTGTAATCTTTCATATGGTCTTCCAGTACATACAAAGTTTTCAGCGTCTCTAAAATTCTTTTCTTCATTGTATCTTCCATTGTTTCAGATTCCGCCATCTCTGATTCCCACATATCATCGCCCATATATGTGCCATATTGCGCCTCAGCCATCGCCTGCTGATATCTGGCAAAGAAGTTTGCAACTCCCATAGATACCTTATCTTTGCCAACCGTCATTAATGTCGCCTCGTTATTTATTTTTCCGCACCCTGTAATTGCTGTTGCAGACATAGCGACCACTGTCATCAACGCAACCATCTTCTTTCTTGTATTACCCATAACGTCCTCCTTAGTTTTACTAACCTCATTATTATATCGTTTTTTTCTTATTCTATCAATCCCTTTATCCCACTTATCACACTTTTTACACATTCAAGTATATTTTCATCTTTCTCTCTTTTGTTCTTTCCCTTTTTCTGATAAATAAAGTATGGATTTGTCTCGATTTTAAAAGTCAAATCTCCTTTATATTTCTGCAGAAGAACCGGAATGCGCTCCGCACACACTTTTGCTTTTTCATACATGGTGAATTTATATTGCTCACCTTTTTGTTCAATAGAAATAATATACGCACTGTGGGCAAGCGCTTTCACGGAAGCAATATGAAGTAACTGCTGCACCTTTTTCGGAATATCTCCGAAACGGTCAATCAGTTCTTCCACCATATCGTCCATTTCTTCCTCATTTTCAATACTGGCGATTCTCTTGTAAATATCCAGTTTCTGATACTCATTCGGTATATAGGAAGACGGAATATAGGCATCTACATTTAGGTCTACCGTCGTCGTGTAAGCCTCTTCCTCCATTTCTCCTTTCAAATGTTTTACTGCCTCATTTAACATTTTACAGTACAAATCATATCCAACCGCCTCCATATGGCCATGCTGCTCCGCTCCAAGAAGATTACCGGCACCGCGGATTTCCAAATCACGCATGGCAATTTTAAATCCCGATCCCAAATCAGTAAATTCCCTGATTGCGGAAAGCCTCTTTTCCGCCACTTCTTTCAATAACTTGTCTCGCTTATACAGCATAAACGCATATGCCATTCTATTGGAACGTCCTACCCTTCCACGCAATTGATACAGTTGGGAAAGTCCCAGTTTATCCGCCTCGTGAATAATCATTGTATTTGCATTTGAAATATCAAGCCCCGTCTCAATAATTGTAGTGGACACAAGAACGTCTATCTCACCGTTGATAAAATCATACATAATTTTCTCCAACTGATGTTCACTCATCTGCCCGTGAGCATAAGTCACTGCCGCCTCCGGAACGAGACTTTGAATCCTGTCCGTAATCTCTTCAATGTCTTTTACTTTATTGTAAACATAATAAACCTGTCCCTGTCTTGACAGTTCTCTCTGAATCGCTTCACGCACCATTTCATCGTTGTATTCCATGACATACGTCTGAATAGGGATTCTGTCCATCGGCGCTTCTTCCAGAACGCTCATATCCCTGATGCCGATTAAACTCATGTGGAGTGTTCTTGGAATCGGTGTTGCCGTCAGTGTCAATACGTCTATATTTTCCTTTAACTTTTTAATCTTTTCTTTGTGCTGTACACCAAAACGCTGTTCCTCATCAATAATCAAAAGCCCCAAATCTTTAAACTTCAGATCATCACTCAACACTCTGTGCGTTCCTACAATAATATCAACTAACCCTTTTTTCGTATCCTCTATTGTCTTTTTCTGTTGTGCCGGTGTACGGAAACGGCACATTAAATCAACTCTTACGGGAAATTCTTTCATTCTCTGTACAAACGTATTGTAATGCTGCTGAGCCAAAATCGTTGTGGGAACCAAGTACACGACCTGTTTATTTTCCTGTACCGCTTTAAATGCCGCCCGGATAGCCACTTCCGTTTTTCCGTAGCCAACGTCCCCACAGATCAGGCGATCCATGATTTTATTACTTTCCATATCCCGCTTTGTCGCCTCTATGGCTAACATCTGATCCTCCGTCTCCTCAAACGGAAACATTTCTTCAAATTCTTTCTGCCAAACCGTATCCGGTCCGTACACGAAACCTTCCTCTCTCTGTCTTGCCGCATATAATTCCACAAGGTCTTTCGCAATCTCCCTGACTGCTCCTCTGACTTTTGTTTTCGTCTTTGTCCACTCCTGCGTGCCAAGACGGTTCAACTTCGGTTTCTTCGCATCTGCACTTGCATATTTCTGAATCAAATCCAACTGCGTTGCAGGAATATAGAGATTTCCGCCCCCTGCATAGGAAATTTTCATATAGTCTTTTGATGTCTTATCCACATCAATCTTTTCAATTCCCTGATATATCCCCAGACCGTGATTTTCATGGACAACATAATCTCCTATTTTCAGTTCAGAGAAACTTTGTATCTTCTGCCCTTCATAAACTTTTCGCTTACGCTTTTTCTTTCCTTTTCCGAAAATGTCCGTCTCTGAAATCACCGTAAATTTCAACATCGGATACTCATATCCTTCGGCCACATGACCAAAAGAAACTAAAATTTCTCCCTCCTGCACAAGACGGTCTTTTTCCTCACTATAAAAACTACTCAGATTATAATCTCGTAAATCCTCCGCAAGACGTCTCGCCCTCGTTCTTGAACCCGAGAGAAGAATTACCCGATAACCGTTTCGTTTCAACCGTTTCAAGTCTCTTGTGAGCATCTCAAAACTGTTGTTATAAGGATTGACGCTCTTTGTGTGAAGACTGTACAGATTATTTGTCTTAAACTCCCTCGTCCGTATTTCCAGCGCTGAAAACCCTATACAGTAGTACTCATTCATCTTATCTATAACCTGCTTTGTCCGATAAAGCGGTATTCTGACGTCTGAAATCTCACACCCTGCCTCCATACGATTTTTCTGGGCTTCCAAATATTCTTCTTCCACGCCCATTCCTTTTTCCATCAGTCTTGCCGGTTCATCTAAAAATACCATCGTTTCTTCTACAGGAAAATATTCCAAAAAAGAAACTCTTTTTCCCTCTTCTTCCGGAAAATCCGTCGCCGGATAAATGACAATCTCCTCAAGATTCTCTATGGAACGCTGACTCTCCACATCAAATGTACGAATGGAGTCAATCTCATCGTCCCAAAATTCAATACGAATCGGAACTTCTTCCGTCAAAGGGTAAATATCAATAATCCCCCCACGCACGGCAAACTGCCCCATGCCGTCAATCTGTACCTCTCTGTCATATCCAAGCGCTGCCACTTTTTCTTTTAACGAATCAAAATCTACCGTATCCCCGACTTTCAGAGTAAAAATTCTTTCTTGAATTTTTGGGAGCGGTAACAGTGAATCCATAAATCCGTCAAACTCAGTAATAACAGTCACCTTTTCCTCTGTCAAAACCGCCTGTATCACTTCCAACCTCTGTTTTACCAACGCCTTTCCACGCAAATCCGCCTGATAAAATAAAAGGTCTTTCGGCGGATAATAGTATACTTTTTCGTCTAAAAACTTGTATTCTTCGTAAATCTGTTTCGCTTTTGCTTCACTTGAAACAGCGATGATTCGATATGTTGAATCATCGCCAAGAGCATACATCAAATGTGTTTTTTGAGAATTGACACAACCGGCAATCTGTATCATTCCCTTTTGTTTTTTCTTTTCTTTCTGTATTTCTTCAAACTCCGCCAGTTCCTTAAGCGGTTCTACAAAAGCCTGCATATATCCTCCTTCTTCTATTTTGTTTTCTTGTTAAACTCATTCATAGCCGTTTCAATCTCATCATTAACCATTAACTCTATCGCCTTAACCGCATTCTGATAGCCGTCCTCCATGACTTCTCTTTCCGCTTTGGAAAAATGTCCCAAAACATAGTCTGCCAAATCATACTGTTTCGGTTTTTCACCTACTCCCACTTTAATTCTCGGAAATACGGAATGCCCCAAGTGGGCAATGATATTTTTAATTCCATTATGTCCTCCCGCACTTCCTTTTTTGCGAATGCGGAGTTGTCCCACATCAAGACTTATATCATCATAAATTACGATTAATTCCTGTTCTTCATCAATCTTAAAATAATCTACAAGACTTCTCACACTCTCTCCGCTTAGATTCATGTATGTCTGCGGTTTTGCTAAAATAACTTTCTGTCCCGCAATAATACCTTTCCCGCAAAAAGCCCTGTGTTTTCTTATATCCATTGTTATATTATATTTATCTGCAATTGCATCTATGACATCAAATCCCACATTATGACGTGTTCCTTCATATTGGGAAGTTGGATTTCCAAGCCCTACAATAATGTACATTTCGCCACCTCGTTTTCTTTTTATCTTTTTCTATTCTACAAGAACATTTTCTATTTGTCACGCAATGACATGAATATTTTTTTCTTCCATTCATATATTATACAAAGTAAATGATACATTTTCCAATATATAAATATATAGATGAGGAGGGACTTCATGAGTTCAAAAACAAAGATTGTTGTTCTGCATATGAAAGAAATCATTTACACTGCCATTTTTGTCATTTTGGGAATTCTTTTTATTTTACTTTTAGTGTTTATGTTCTTCCCGAAAAATAAAAAAGCATTGGACACTACAAAAGAGTACGCGCCCGGAATTTATACATCTACGGTAAGTCTAAATAACACGGATTTAGAAATAGAGGTTACGGTAGACCAGTCGAAAATTACCTCTATACGTTGTGTCAACCTGAGCGAATCCGTTACGACAATGTATCCGCTGCTACAGCCGACAATCGAAAATATTGCCGAGCAGGTCTGCGAATCACAGTCAACTAAAAACCTTACTTACCCCGAAGATAATCCGTATACTTCCCAAATGATTGTTTCTGCCATTGAGAAAGCGTTGGAAAAAGCCGTAGTCAAATAAACTGCGGCTTTTGGTTTTTAGTTTTTATTGTCACCTTTATTAATTTATTTCTGATTATATTCCAATTGAAATAATTCTGTTTTGTGTTCCTTACATAAAAACAACGTATATCCTTTGAAATGCTGATTATCACCAATAACAACATATCCTGTTTCCAATTCTTTTACAAAATATGGATTTGTTCCTTGTTTAATCATTTCAATTCTATCACATATTAAACACATATTCGTTCCCCCTCTAAAACCAATTTGTTTTTTTGTTGGTAAACTGCGGTTTATCCCCATTCTCATAAGGATTGTAGAAATTCAGATTACAACCAAATTCCTTTAAAAAACAAATTTTATTTTCTTCTGTCCATTCAACAAGTGAAACACCATCAAATTCTTCTATCTCTCCATTACTCATTTTATTTCTAAAGTACCATTCCACAACCGTTTGACTGTCCTTATGAAAATATTGTTTTATATCCCATTCATAGACTTTTCCACGTGTATTCCATTCTTCAAACCAATGTTTTACTGTGGAACGATTTGTGTATTTAGGTCCCCAACTTTCAATATAAGTAACATCTTCCGTAAAAATTTCATCAATTCCTAAATCTTTTTGACATAACCACATATCAAACCATAAACGAATTATCCCTTCTCGTTCATTCATAATATCACCTCAGTTTCATCTTACAACATCATAAATAATAACGCAAACTTTTATAGAATTCCTCTGCATTCTTTTTGAATATTCGCCTGAATTGGCACGACTTGTTTATTTATGCCCGCAATCCTTCTCAGTTTTGCGGGCTATAGATTTGATTTACCTAGAAATAACTTAAGATATTTTAGAAATAAATTCCTCTATTGATTCAACTTCAACAGACAGTTTTATCCACTGTTTTAATACTTCCATATCTTTTTCTTCATTAATTTTTTCTGAAAGAGTATCGGGAACTTCTCCGTATTTTGACAGAAATACAATTATGGCTTCAGCCATTCCTTCTCGTCCCTCTTGTCGTCCTTCTTCTCTTCCTGATTTTCTTTCTTCTTTCAATAATTCTTCAAAAAGCATAAAGCGTTCCTCCATTTCCCTATCTTTTTTGATATGTTCTACAAACTTCTGCAACTGCTTTACATATTCATCTTGAAAATCATTTTGGCTTTCCTTTATGTCTGCTTTTACAAACTCTAGAAAACGGACAAGTTCCTCCGGCACTTCTTCTGCATTTTTACCTTTTGTACTTAAAAATACAATCTTTCTTTTGTCCTGTAATTTGGCGTTTGCTGTTTCTTTACATTCCATTTCAAAAGTATATTTGTATTTTCTTTCACCAAACGGGTCAAAATCACAGATAAAAATCACATAACTTTTTGGAAGTTCTTCGTATTCCGAACCGGATAATAACATTTCCATATCCATTTGGCTTTGATAATATCTGCTTCTCAAGCCTAATGAACTTTGGGTTGATACCTGCATTTCCACATTATAGCGGGTATTGTTTTCGTCCTTTGCATATACGTCTAACCGCACACCTTTATACTCCGGGTGATATACGATATTTTTCTCCGCACTGACTTCCACGCGGTCAATTTTCATCTGTAATGCTCTTTCTAAAAAGCCTTTGCAATTTTCCTCATCTAACATCACTGCTGCAAACATAAAATTATCTTTGATGGTAAGATTTTTTAGTTGTTTCTTCATCTAATTTCCTCCATTTACAGAGGAATTCTATAGATTGATTGTAGCAGATAAAAGCGTGTTTGAATAGTATTATTTTATTGTAGTGTATATATGGAACTGGTATAATATGGGGTATGAAGAACTAGATAAATTTAGAGTTGTAAAGGAGCGTTATACAATGGAAAAAAGAAAAATTGTTCGCGGGGTTATATTGGCAGTATTACTGGTTTGTACGATGTTTTTGATTTATTCCATAGTAACAGACCCATTAGGAGAACATGATATTATGTTTGCCCTTGCTGTTACCGCTGGATTTATTGCATTAGGACAGGATAAGAAAAAAGAAAGATAAATCCCAGCTTGTAGAACTAAATTTCAAGTTGTAAAGGTGAAATGGCAATGCACCCTAATTTGGTGTTAAAAAAGAAATAGATAAAACGGAAAATTTAAATGTTGGAGAAGGGAATATTAGCCTAAATATAGTAATGCAAGAGGTTCTTGCGTCCGCATTTTTGATATGCAAGAGCCACTTTCTTGAAAAAACCTTGGTTGAATTATAGACTGAAAACATGGAGGTGAAATACATGGATTTTGGAGAACAAATTAAAAGTATTCGTCAAAAAGAAAAATTGACACAAGAACAATTTGCTATGAAACTGAATGTGAGTAGACAAGCTGTTTCAAACTGGGAGAATAACAAAAATCTTCCAGATATAGGAATGCTTATTTTGATGTCTGATGTGTTTCAAATATCTCTGGATTATTTGATTAAAGGAGAAAACGAAATGAACAACATGACAGAAAAAGTAATCAAAGATGGAAGTGAAACAAAAAGAGCCAGGTATAATATGGTGTGTTCGATTATAGGTAGTTTCTTGATTTTAATCGGAATTGTACTGCTTCTTGTGAAGGGAATGTCTGTAGAATATATTGATGAACAAGGAATACTGCATGAGAATTTCTTTCTTATCCCAATTGGATTTTTATGCGTGTTTAGTGGTTTAATTTCTTTTATTACAGTTGGTATAACGACACTTATCAGCAAATTGAAAAATAGGAACTCATAATTATAACCCTATTTTCAAGGCAATTTTGCCAATCCATGTGAAAAATATTATTCATATGGATTGGCAAAATTCCAGTTTAGAGAATAACTAAAAACTTATCATGCACAATTACTTATGCAATTCCCTATGAGAACACCAAAGCCTAAAAAGAAAAAAACAATAATTCTCCATAAAAAAAGAGCAGTCTTTCGACCGCCCCTCATTACGCTTCCACTACTAAATATCTTCCGTCCGGCAATGCAAATACTTCTGACGCATCTTCCAATTCTTCTTCCGACATTCCGTCTACATCTGCACCACTTTCATCGAAATACTCTCTGACTTCCTCAATAGAATCTACAACCGCTGCCATACAATCTTCAAGAAACGCTTCCGCTTCCTCCAGTGTTTCCGCAACCGGCTCATCAAACAACTGTCCCTGCTTCTTTAAAAATACCTGTAAACATTCTTCATCATATTCATACATTTTTCTTGTCCTCCTTAACACTTCTCTCATTATACCAGTTTTAACAATTCACATGGTTTATCAATAATATAGTCTGCTCCTGCGTTCTGTAAAATGTCTCTGCCGCGAAATCCCCAAGATACTCCGACCGATACAAGTCCCGCTCGTTTTGCCGTTTCCATATCCACTTCCGAATCTCCTATGTAAAGACATTCCTCTTTTGTTGCACCGAGAAATTGCATTATCTCAAATACCCCTGCCGGATCCGGCTTTTTCTCCACGCCTTCTCTCTGACCGTTCACACAGGAAAATCTTTCTTTTCCCAGTATCTCCGCCACCACATCAACACTTTGCTGATGAGGTTTATTAGAAAGAACCGCCGTCTTTATTCCACGTCCTTTCAATTGGTCCAGCATATCCGTAATCCCTTCATATGCAGTTACATGATATGTACAATTTTCTCCAAATATACGTCCATATATTTCCATTGCACGTTCAATTTTCTCCAGTTCAACATCACCAACAGCCCGAAGCGTACGTTCCATAAGCACTCTTGCACCGTCACCCACAAACTGTCTGCACTGCTCCATTGTAATATTGGCAAATCCCAGTTCATCTAACGTCTTATTCACTGAATATGTAATGGATTCCAATGTATCTGTCAGCGTTCCATCTAAATCAAATATACATACTTTATACATTTTGTCACTCCTTTATACCCACTATAATATTATGGTTTCCATTAAAATTCAACCATAAAAACTGCACAAAAAAGATGAAAATTTACTTTTCATCTTTTTCATTTCTTCTAATTCACCAGATATTGTTTCATAAATTCAAGAGCATTTTTCTCAAGCCTGCTTACCTGCGCCTGAGAAATGTGAATTTCTTTCGCTATCTCCATTTGAGTTTTTCCCTCGAAAAAGCGCATTTGAATAATCTTTCTCTCCCGCTCTCCCAAACGTTCCATAGCCTCCGCCAAAGATAGTTCTTCTACCCAGTTTTCTTCCTTATTCTTTTTATCACTAATCTGATCCATCACATACAGGGTGTCTCCGCCATCGTTATATATCGGTTCATGCAGACTCATCGGCATTTGTATGGCATCTAATGCCTGTACAATTTCTTCTTTGGAAATTCCTATCTCGCTTGCAATCTCCTGTATGGTCGGCTCTTTTAAATGTGTTTTCATGTATCCCTCTTTTGCATATATCGCCTTATATGCCGTATCCCTCAGCGAGCGGCTCACCCTAATGGAATTATTATCTCTCATATATCTTCGTATTTCCCCGATAATCATAGGCACTGCATATGTTGAAAACTTTACATTTAACTCTGTATTAAAGTTATTGATCGCCTTAATCAAACCAATACACCCAATCTGAAATAAATCGTCAGGATTTTCATTACTGTTGGAAAATCTCTTGATCACACTTAATACAAGTCGCAGATTACCTTTAATATATTCCTCTTTTGCCTCTTCATCTCCCGCCTTTATCCGAACAAACAACGCCTCTTTTTCTTCTTCTTTCAGAAGCGGAAGTTTTGCCGTATTTACACCGCATATTTCCACTTTATTAAGAGCCATTTTGTTACCTCCTCATTTTCTTTATAAGAAAAGGATTTACAAAATGGCTCCTTATATTCATTCTTTATAAAATTATAGTAAACTTTTAGCCCTTGACAACTATCTGTCCCACTTGTCAGCAAGATTTTGAATCTGACTTTCAAACTTAGCCAAATCTTTATTGGCAAGTCCTTCATTCTTCATAATAACGCTCATCAGTCGTTTACCTGCCATGACAACTCTGTTAAATACCGTCATTGCACGGATTGCAGAAGGTTTCTCTTCCGCTTTCTTGCGTACTTTAACGCCTTCACTCAGGATAACATTTGCAGCCAAATCCACACTGCCTCCTGAGTACGGTGCAAATGCCGGATAACCAAATTTCTCCGTGATTGTATTGGCAAATTCGTCCGTCACCGCATCTTCCCCATGTACAACGAACACATGCTGAATGTCCGTCTCAAATCCCGAAAGCCAGTTTAAAAGCCCTCTCATATCCGCATGACCGCTAATGCCCTTTAACGTTTCAATGTGAGCTCTCACTTCAATTTCCTCACCAAAAAGTTTTACAAGAGGCGCTCCCTCAATCAGTTTTCTTCCGAGAGTTCCCACAGCCTGATATCCCACAAATAAAATCGTACATTCCGGTCTCCACAGATTATGTTTCAAATGATGCCTGATACGTCCCGCCTCACACATACCTGATGCCGAAATAATTACTTTCGGACGTTCATCAAAGTTAATGGCTTTTGAATCATCGCTTGTTGTAGATAATTTCAACCCCGGGAAAACAAGTGGGTTGATTCCTTCCGCCACCAGTTTCATTGCATCTTCATCAAAACAGCCTTTTGTATTTTTGGTAAATACATTTGTCGCCTCTATGGCGAGAGGGCTATCCACATACACCTCAAAATTCGGAAATGCCGTCACCAGATTTTTCTCTTTTATCTCTCTGATAAAATAGAGAAGTTCCTGTGTTCGTCCCACTGCAAAAGACGGAATGACAACGTTTCCTCCCCTTGCAAATGTCTCGTTTAATATACGGGTAAATTCCCCGATATAATCCGGTGTCTCCTCACCGTGAAGTCTGTTTCCATATGTAGATTCAATCACAACATAATCCGCTTCTTTTACTTGTGTAGGGTCTTTAATAATCGGTTGATTTATATTTCCCACATCTCCGGAAAATACAATTTTCTTCTCCACCCCTTCTTCTCTAATCCAAATTTCCACACAGGCAGAACCGAGCAGATGTCCTATATCCGTAAAACGAACAGATATACCGTCATAAAGTTCTATCTTCTGGTCATAATCACACGGCGCCAAAAGTTCTATCGCGTCTAATGCGTCCTGCATTTCATAGAGAGGTTCATATAAAGCCGCGCCGGCACGTCTGGCCTTACGATTTCTCCACTCTGCTTCAAATTCCTGAATGTGCGCACTGTCACGCAGCATAATGTTGCACAAATCCGATGTGGCAAACGTCGTAACTATCTGTCCTTTAAACCCCTGCTTACAAAGCATCGGTATGAGCCCCGAATGGTCTATGTGAGCATGTGTCAGCAGAACACAATCAATATCACCCGGCACAATCGGCAATTCCTGATTTTCATATAAATCCGGTCCCTGTTCCATACCACAATCAATCAGGATAGTTTTGTTACAAGCCTCCAACAAATGGCAACTTCCCGTCACTTCGTGTGCTGCTCCGATAAATGTCAGTTTCATAATCTCAACCCCTTTTCTTCTTATTGTAGCACTTTTTACTTGAAATAGATATTACTTTTTCAATATTTAATATTTTTATTTATTCATATCTCACAATTTCTCGTTTTAACCGTTGCATAATTTTTTTCTCCAGTCTGGAGATATATGATTGGGAAATTCCCAATATATCCGCAACCTCTTTCTGCGTTTTCTCCTCACCGTCTTTCGTTCCGATTCCAAATCTCATCTGCACAATAGTCTTCTCACGGCTGGATAATCGGTTTATTGCCTTCATTAGCAATTTTCTCTCCACTTCTGTTTCCAAATCCCTGTAAATCGTGTCTTCCTCTGTCCCTAAAATATCTGACAATAACAATTCATTTCCGTCCCAGTCCACATTTAACGGCTCATCAATTGACACTTCTAATCTCGTTTTATTATTTCTTCTCAGATACATTAAAATTTCATTTTCAATACATCTGGACGCATATGTAGCTAATTTAATATTTTTCATCGGATTAAACGTATTAATCGCTTTAATCAACCCTATCGTTCCTATGGAAATCAAATCTTCCACTCCAACTCCCGTATTATCAAATTTCTTCGCTATGTAAACAACCAATCGAAGATTATGTTCTATCAAAGTCTTTTTCGCCACATCGTCCGTTTCTGTCCCAAGTTTTTCAATGACTGCCGTCTCCTCCTCTGTTTCCAAAGGCGCCGGAAGCACGTCCGAACCTCCTATATAATGAATATCTCTCTTTTCCGGAAACAAAAACGTCCGAAAATTTGATATTACTTTTAACTTAAATTGATTTGGTACTGCTACTTTTATGACCATTCTTTTTTCCTCCTAAAATATATCGGGATTTAAAATCATTCCGTATTCTTCATCTGCTGAAATTTTATTTTCGCACACTGCAACAATCGGTTTCATTACCCAACATTCTTTTTCATTATGTATGCACATTTTTTCCAATTCCATTACGGGAAGCGTTCCGCACTCCTTTCCTATGGAATGGAAAAATATACGTCTTAAATTTTTCACTTCATCTTCATTCAGCCACGTTTTCACTGCCTCGTACTCCACAATACATACCGGCTGTTTTGTCAAAGGATCTGAAAGACTATTCCCCGTATCAATCAAGGCATGGAGGGTACATTTCTCCCCATTCTGATATAATGTAACATTACATTCATTTTGTTTTACCTTCTGCATACATACAACGAAGGCCCATATTCCCTGCACAATCCAGTGACTGAATACCGCAACGGCAAAAAACAAACTGCCCATCTTCAAATACTGCTGAAAATAAGTGAATACTCCTCCCAACAAAAATCCTCCGATATATAATGCTATCCATGCCCGAACAATCTCCCGAAGAGTATGTACCCGCAAGCCTATGTAAATCATTAGTACATTAATAACTATATGAAATAGCATTAATTTCAATATTGCACTTCTTACGGGAAGCACAACTACAAAACATGTCAGCAGGCTTCCCACCAAACTTCCCAGACAGATATTTCCATGTGTGGCAGAACATTTTAATATCTTTCTTGCAATCAGAAGAAGTAAAAAGTCCATCATAAAATTGACTAAAAAAAATACATCTACATATAACTCATAGTACATCGCCCACCTTCTTTCTCTCCGGCAACATATTCATTATAAATTGCAGGCCGCGAGAAAAATGTCGTATAATGAAAACCCGACTTGATTTTTTTTCGACAAAACAAGTCAAAAGAGCAATAAAAAAAGAACTATCACAAATCTTTCATGATAGTTCTTTCCCTTTATCATTTCCTATCTCTTAAAGAAATCAGGAATTTTAATAGACTGTTCTTTTACTGTACTTGTTGGCACTTTTGGTGTCTGAAGAGTCGGTGTCGCTCCACCATATGTCCTCTGTTCATTGTTAGCGCTGCCTGTATGGTTTGCAGTCTGACTCTGGAACTGTGTATGAGCAACATTTTTAGTTAAGTCAACTTTTGGTGACTGTACCTCTTCTTTTGGTTGAATTGTCTGATGGAATGCTGCTTTCTGTCCTTCTAATCTCTGTTTTAATTTAGAAGTAGCACCACCTACATTGTGAAGTCCTGTTGCGATAACTGTAATAGTCGCCTCGTCCTGTTTAGTATCATCGTACATAGCACCGAAGATAATGTTTGCTTCTTCTCCTGCCAATTCCTGAACATACTCTGCCGCATCACTTGCGTCCATAAGAGAAATATCTCCGGATACATTGATAATAACATGTGAAGCCCCTGCAATAGTCGTTTCAAGAAGAGGACTGGCAACTGCCTCTTTAACAGCATCAAGCGCTTTCTCTTCGCCTTTTCCTTTACCGATACCGATATGTGCGATACCTTTATCAACCATTACTGTCTGCACATCTGCAAAGTCAAGGTTAATTAATGAAGGTACATTAATTAAGTCTGTAATACCCTGAATACCCTGCTGTAACACTTCGTCCGCTTTCTTCAATGCTTCCGGCATAGTTGTTCTTCTGTCAACAATCTCCAATAATTTATCGTTTGGAATAACGATGAGTGTGTCAACATTTTCTTTCAATTTTTCAATTCCGGCAAGAGCGTTATTCATACGTGCTTTTGATTCAAAACGGAAAGGTTTTGTAACCACACCTACTGTCAATGCTCCCTGCTCTTTTGCGATACGTGCTACAACCGGTGTGGCACCTGTACCTGTACCGCCTCCCATACCGCAAGTAACAAACACCATGTCTGCTCCTTTGAGTGCTGAAGCAATTTCTTCTGCACTTTCTTCTGCTGCTTTCTCTCCTACTTCAGGTTTTGCTCCTGCACCAAGTCCTTTAGTAAGTTTATCCCCTATCTGCATAAGTGTTGGTGCTTTACATAATTGCAATGCCTGTTTATCTGTATTAATTGCAATAAATTCTACTCCAGCGATCTGTTCATCTATCATTCGGTTTACAGCATTATTACCGCCACCGCCTACACCAACTACAATTATTTTTGCTGCTGCGTCTGATTCATTTGTTTTAATTTCTAACAAGAGTTTCTCCTCCTTTGTGTTCCTTATTCGCCTTATACTTCCCTGCAAGTTGGCAGTTTCAGCCATATAGGTATATAATATCTACTTTTCGTCAAATAATCAATAGAATTTTTCCTATTTTCTTATTTTTTGTACATTTTATTTCTTATCAGTCTTTTCTTCTTCCTTTTTTGGTAATTCTCCCTCTTTAAAAGTTATCATTTCCGTCGCTTCACCGTAATGCCTTAAGTCCAGCGTCCCTGTTTTTCCTTCCAATTTTGTCAGGATAGGCGGCAATTGACTTATTTTTTCTTCCATACTTCCACTTCCCAAGGTGACACAGACTTTTTCTATGTAAATAGTTAAATCCGCCCCTTCACTCACAATCCGATCCGGCTTAATTTTCCATTCGTCCAATGCCTTTAGCATTGTATCAATATTTCTAAAAAGCCTCTCCTCTTTCACCGGAAGTTTTTTGTAAAGTTCAGCATTTGCGGAAATTCCTTCTATACAGGGGATTCCTTCCATAAGCACAACTGATTTTGACAATACGGTTCCTTCTTCATCGAAATAGACATACTCGTCATCAATGACCGCATACGCCATAATCTCCTTTTCTTTGACTTCCACTCTGATACTCCACGGAGTTTTCAATCTTATTTTCGCAGAGACAACCGCTTTTGGATAGTCTATTTTCCCCATCAGATTTTTCCCTAAAAGGTATAAAGAATTTTTCGTTTTGCTGCTTTTTTGTATGCTCTCACCAATTTCACTGCTATTTATATATTTGTTTCCGGTTACTTCTATTGTCTGCACATGAAAAAGAAGTAAAACCGACATAACAATAATTAAAATCCCCAATATTAATACGGTAAATGCATACAGCGTATGACTTGTTTTCTTCTGTTTTTTCATTATACTCCTCCTGTATCTCTTCTATTCTATCAGATTAGATACACTTAGTACAAGCCCCATTTCCAGTAAAAGAAACATAACTGAAGTTCCCCCATAACTGATAAATGGCAAAGTAATTCCCGTATTTGGTATGGAATTGGTTACAACGGCAATATTCAGAATAACCTGAATCATAATATGCCCCATTGCGCCGGTGGCAATCAGCGCCCCAAATAAATCTTTCGCATGTGTTGCGATAACAAAAAAGCGCCATATCAATATCATAAACAGTACAATAATAAAAATTGCCCCAAAAAGTCCCAGTTCCTCACAAATAATGGAAAAAATCATATCATTTTGCGCCTCCGGAACAAATCCCAGTTTCTGAATGCTTGATCCAAGTCCCCTGCCAAAAAGCCCTCCCGAACCGATGGCATACAGCCCCTGTAGAGTCTGGTACCCCTTCTCGTACTTTTCCGGGTTCCGCCAAATCGCAAGCCTTTCTAACCGATAACTTTCCAGCGCCAAAAATATTCCAAGAAAACCTACCGCCAAAATCCCCATCGTAATAAACTGTGTATATTTCGGACTGGAAACAAAAATCAAAATAATCGCAATACCCAGTATAATTACTGCAGTACTTAAATTATTAGAACCAACCAACGCCACTATCGGAAGAATACTTCCAATAATCTTTATCAACGTCCTCACTTTATCAATTTTCTTTACATTTTTCATTACGATATAGGACAGAAATAGAATCAACGCCACTTTTGCATACTCCGACGGCTGAAAAGAAAACGGCCCCAAAGATAACCATCTTTTAGAACCGTTATATTCATCACCGATAAACAGCACTGCCGTCGATAAAATCAACGCCACAATATAAGCAAATACTGCAAAATGCTGCCATATGTGATAATCTATATTTGCCATTGCAAACATTAAAATAATACCTAATACTGTTGCAAAAGCCTGTTTCTTTAAGTAATAAAATGAATCGTGGAATTTCACCTCTCCGTTGTAGGCACTTGTACTATATAAGATAACCAGTCCAATTCCAACAAGAAGAAATACCGCTGTCAGAAGGCTGTAATCATACCTTCCTTTTTTACTCTTCCGGGACACCCGTGAATCAACTCCTTATAAAGCATTTACAAGTTCTTTGAATTTATCTCCACGTTCTTCATAATTTTTAAACATTCCCCAACTTGCACATGCAGGTGAGAGTAATACCGCTTCTCCTTCTCTCGACAGTTCTGCACAGATTGACACCGCCTCTTCCAAAGTCTCCGCAAGTACCGTATCTGTAAAACCGCATCTCTTTGCCGTCTCCTCTATCTTCTCTTTCGTCTGTCCAATCAGCACAAGTTTTTGTACCTTTCCGTCAAAACTTTCTATCCATTCCTCATAAGACGCATTTTTGTCGTATCCGCCTCCAATCAGATATGTCGGTTTCTTCATCGCAGAAATAGCTTTTATTGCCGCATCGGGATTCGTTCCCTTTGAATCGTTGTAATAGACTACGCCATTTTTTTCACATACATATTCGATTCGATGTTCCACTCCGCCGAACGCTTTCACGCTCTGTCTGATAATGTCCACCGGAACATGATAGGCAAGCGACATTGCCACTGCTGCCATAATATTCTCATAATTATGTACTCCCAACAGTTTTAATTCGTCCACATGACAGATAGTTGTGCGGTTTCCGTTTTCTGCATAAATGATAGTGCCGTCTTCCAAATAAACACCTCTATCTAGTTTACGCCGGCTGCTGAAATATAGAACTGTCGCTTCTGTCTTTTCACCAAATTTTCTCGTTTCCTCATCTTCATAGTTTAAAACGCATACGTCCTCAGCCGTCTGATTTTTGGCAATCGTTTCTTTCGCCTCTATATACGCCCGCATTGTGTGATGTCTGTCCAAATGATCCGGCGTAATATTTAAAATAGCGCTCACCTTCGGTCTGAACGCATCAACAGTCTCCAGTTGAAAACTGCTGATTTCCGCCACGATCACCGAATCTTCCCTCGTCTCGGCCGCTATGGAAGTGTATGGTGTGCCGATATTCCCCACAACGTACACACTGTCTTTCCACGCTTTCATTATCTCTCCGAGAAGGGCGGTTGTCGTTGTCTTCCCATTCGTCCCCGTAATCGCAAGAACATCTCCCCCGCCGACACGGTAGGCAAGTTCAATCTCGCCCCAGATACATATGCCCTTTTCTCTTATTTTATTTACAATAGGTAAATCCGTAGGAACTCCCGGACTCATCACAACGCTGTCTAACGTTTCAATAACTTCATCTCTCAATGTTCCCAAAAGAATCTGTGCCTTACTGCCTGCACCGATTTTCTTTCTCAGTTCCTCTTTATCAAGGGTTTCTTTTCCGTCATATAAAATAACGTCCGCTCCCTGCTGCTCCAATAATCTCGCTGCTCCGATACCGCTTATGCCCGAACCGAAAACAAGTACTTTTTTGTTTCTCAAATCCATAATTCCCTGCCCCCTACATTGCAATAAGTGCAATCAAACAGAGAATTGCCGTAATAATGGAAAACACTGCAACAACCCTTGTCTCAGACCAGCCGCACAATTCAAAATGGTGATGAATAGGTGCCATTTTGAAAATACGTTTTCCGCCTGTTTTCTTGAAATATGTCACCTGTATCATGACCGAAAGGACTTCCACCAGATAAATCAGTCCCACAATCACAATAAAGATAGGCATTTGAAGCATATATGCCGTGGAAGCAACAAACCCTCCTAAAGCGAGAGAACCCGTATCTCCCATGAACACACTTGCCGGATAAACGTTAAACAGAAGAAATCCAAGCAGCGCTCCGACTACCGCACACGTAATCGGTTCGATACCACTCTTTGTACCGATTGCAACAACCGTAAAAAATGTTGCAACCAACACCGTCACGCTCGACGCCAAACCGTCCAATCCGTCTGTAAAATTCACCCCGTTTACCGTTCCGATAACAACGATAAATAAAAGCGGAATGGCTAGCCAGCCGATATCCCACGTCTTACCGTTTGTAAATGGAATAACCATATCCAAAGACACATCGGTAAAATTCACCATGTAGTAGGCAAATACAGCCGTCACGAGAATCTGTAATGCCATTTTCTGTTTCGGGAAAAGTCCGTCAGAACGTTTCATTACAACTTTCAGATAATCATCAAGAAATCCAATCAATCCAAATCCAAGTGTCACAAACAAAATCGGAATAATCTTCGGATAGTCCCCGATATAAAAAACAGATGTAATTGCCACACTGACTAAAATAATCACTCCACCCATTGTAGGTGTACCTGCTTTTTTCAAATGTGACTGTACTCCGTCCACACGTTCCGTCTGCCCCATTTTCAGTTTTCTTAAAAACGGTATAACAACCGGTCCTAACAACACACTTAATCCGAATGCCACAAGCACCGGTATCACAATATTATACTCCATATCGCACCTCTTTATCTCTTTTGTTTTTTCATCTCATTAGTATACTCTAGTTTACTGTTTTTTTCAATTCCCAGATAAGGCAGAATATTGGAAAATATGTCTTTCACCACCGGCGCGGCGATTGTTCCTCCATAGTAAATTCCTTTTGGATTGTGGATAACTACCAGCGCAACCACTTTCGGATTATCTGCCGGTGCAAAACCGATAAAGGAAGAGATATACTTATTCGCACTTCTCGGCAGCGTCTGTGACGTAGCTGTTTTTCCTCCAATCTTATATCCGGGTATATATGCATTCTTTCCTGAACCTTGGGCGACTACGCTTTCCAATATCGTACGCATTTTCTCCGAAGTCCCCTCCGATATTCCATTTCGTTTCGTCTTATATTGAAATCTTTCCACTTCTTTTCCTTCTCTGTCCGTCACACAGACTGCAAAATGCGGAGTAACTCTTTTTCCTCCGTTGATAATGGAACTGACCGTCGTCGCAAGCTGAATCGGGGTAATCTGAAACGACTGTCCAAAAGACATTGTGGCAAGTTCCACCGGACCTATGTTGGACTTTTTGTGCATGATTGTCCCCGCCTCACCCGGAAGGTCAACTCCCGTTTTATCCATAAGTCCAATTTTATAAAAGCCATCATAAAACCGGTCTGCACCGAGCCGCAAACCTATGTCAATAAATACAGGGTTACAGGAATTTTGTACTCCCTGCACAAATGTCTCTGAACCATGCCCTCCCGCTTTGTGACAGCGTATCCTTCTATTTTCAACCACTCTATAGCCCGGGCAGCTAAATCTGTCCGATTCTTTGACAACGCCCTCCTCCAAACAAAGCGCTGATGTAATAATTTTGAAAGTGGATCCCGGCTCATATGTGTCATTAATACAGCCGTTTCTCCACATTTGATTTAATAATTCCTGTTTTTTCTCATCAGAAATTTCTGCATTTTCATTCCCGGAAAGTGTAAACGGCTCATTCAAATCAAATTCCGGCACATTTACCATAGACAGTATTTCCCCATTTTGAGCATTCATAACTAAAACAGACACTTTATCCGCCTGTTTTTCTTTCATCACCTTTTCCGCAGCCTGCTGAGCATATTTCTGTATGTTATAATCCATGCTGATATGTAATGTATTGCCCGGAATTGCTTCCATTCTGTCTTCCGCAATTCCCTCAAGTTCCACACCTCTCGCATCAGTCGTCGTCAAAATCCTTCCGTTTTTCCCTTTTAAATATTCTTCATATTTGACTTCCAGACCAATAATTCCCTGATTATCCCCTCCTGTAAATCCAAGCACCTTTGACGCTACATTTCCAAAAGGATAATACCGTTTAAAATCTTCGTCCACTTTTACCCCCGGAAGTTCATACTCTCTAATCTTATCCCCCGTCTTTTTATCTACATTTGTTTTTATCCTCTCCATTGAAGAAACTTTTTCCACCTTCTCTCTAACCAAGGTTTCCCCTATTCCCAGTTCATCACTTAAAATGCGGATAACCTTTTCTTTATCTTTTATCTGGCTGTGGATAACCGAAATCGTACATACGGTTTTGTTTGTCGCAAGCACCTTCCCTTTTGCATCTATAATTTCTCCTCTGGCCGCTTTTATTTCCCTCTCTCTTTCGTGAAGTGCCTCCGCCCTCTTCTGATAATAAGGCGCATCAACTATCATCAAATACACCAATCTGCCGATCAGCAGAGTTATCACAGAAACAGCACACAAAAACACAACAAAAATTTTCTTTTTATTATAAGTCTTATTTCGCACAAAAACCTCACAAAGATTTATTACTATAGGGTATTAAATCTATTGTGAGGTTATTCTTCTAATTTGTTGCCGTCTTTGTAATCTTCATATACGGAAATGCTTCCGCCATAATTTTCTGCGCCAGTTTTATGGCATAACTGCTGTTTGCCTGATTTTCCACATTTGGTTCATCAATTACGACATAAAGCATAATCTCCGGGTTTTCCTGCGGGGCATACCCAATGAAAGAAATCAGGTTCTTTCCATGATTACGAGGATATTTTTCAGCAGTTCCCGTTTTACCTCCGATAGCGTAACCCGGCACTTGTGCCGCTTTCGCCGTTCCTTCCGTTACGGTAGATTCCATGTAAGTACGAAGCAGCTTACTTGTTTCTTCTGAGATTGTTTTTTTCGTCAGAACAGGAGTTTTATTTTCTATAACATTTCCGTCTGCATCACGAATCTGTTTTACGACATGAGGTTCATAATAATTTCCTCCGTTAATCAGAGAATTGAATCCCGCTGCCAACTGCAACATTGTCACATTAAAGTTCTGCCCAAAAGCATTTGTCGCCAAGTCAGCATTTCCCATTTTATCCGGAGCAAAAAGAAGCTTGTCTGTGGACGCCTCCCCCGGTAAATCAATCCCCGTATATTCTCCAAATCCAAAAATATGCTGATATTTTGAGAATTCTTCCGGACCGATTGCCGCACCCACATGCATCAACGCCACATTACACGAGTTGGCAATCGCCTGTTTTAAAGTCTGTGTTCCGTGTCCGTCTTTTTTATTACATTTAATCCTCCATTTTCCAACGTCCAAATATCCCGGACACACATATGTCTCACTTCCTTTGAGCGTTCCGTTTTCCAATCCCGCCGCAATCGTAAACGGTTTCATTGTAGAACCCGGTTCATATGTATCACTCACACAAAAGTTTCTCCACAATTTATTTAACTCTTTAATCTTATCCTCCTCACTCATGTTTTTCAACTGTTCTTCCGAGAACAAACCACTCAAATCCCTCGGGTTATTCAGGTCAAAATTGGGATAGGACGCCATCGCAAGAACTTCTCCCGTTCCGGGACGCATGGCAATAACCGCCGTGTTTTTACTTCCAAGCCCTGTTTTATTCGGTCCGTTTTTATGTTCCTCATTAAATTCACGAATATGTTTTTCAATAATGCTCTGTAAATTCAAGTCAATGGAGGTCACCAGACTTTTTCCGTCCGTCGCCTCTTTTACAATCTTCTCCACAGAGGAAGTCTCTCCAAAATAACCGTATTCTCTTCCGTCCGTTCCATTCAAAATATCATTATAAGAAGCCTCAAGACCGCCATTTCCCACATTTCCCGATGCGGTAAATCCTATCAGATCACTTGCAAGTGTATTATACGGATAGGTTCTGACATAATCTTCTTCCAACCATACTCCTTTTAAATTTCCATAGTTTTTTGTATCCTTTTTAAGTTTTTCAAACGCCTGATATTGTTTATAGGATACTCCCTTTTTCAAAACGTTATAACGGCTTTCAGACTTCTCCTCCAAAACGGTATAAACCGTTTTTTTATCAATTTCAAAGCATGTTTCCAACGCTTCCACCGTCTGCTCTTTCGACTTCGCCAGTTCTTCCTCTTTTCCTGACAATAACACTTTTGCATCTAAAATCACATTATAAACACGCTCGCTTGTCGCCAGTTTTGTTCCATTCGCATCGAGTATATCTCCTCTCTTAAAAGGAATTACCCTGCTGTTATTTTGCTGCTGATCCAAGACCGCTTTTTTGTAATCTTCTCCTTTTGTCGCAACAATCTTTATCGCTTTTCCTAAGAATAAAACAAAAGCCAGTATCGTAAACATAAATACCAATACCAGCTTTTTCTGCATTCTCTTAGGAAATTTTTGGCGGATAAACTTTAGACCGCCTCTTTTTTTCCTATTTTTTGTCATCGATTCACCTTCCATTTGTCTCACTATTTCTTAGGAATGTCTTTATACTGTTTTACGTCACTTTCCTTCGGATTGTCATATGTAATTATCTGATTATCCTCTGCGTGAACCATACCCAATTCCTCAGTTGCCTTCCTGCGGACTTCTTCCAAATTCACAGAATCCAACGCGCTGTTAAATCTCGTTGTATTAACTTCCTTTTTCTCTGCCAGTTCTCGCTGAAGAGAAGTTATGTTCTGCGAACGGTTCGTAATTTCCGCCTGCAACTGTAAGTATTGTAAACAAACCACAAACGCAATTACAACTGCAATCGACAAAAACACTACATATCCTTTATTCATATGCAGTGCATTTTTTCTGTTCTTACGAATCTGTCTGCTTACCTTCTTTTGTTCCGGTCTGTGTGTCTCCTCATGTCTTTTCGGAACAATATCAGGTTTGCGAACAGTATTTCCATAATCATAATATGTATAAGTTTGTCTGCGATAAGCAGGTCTTCTGTTTGTCTCCATCTGCTTATGCTCCCTTCTGCTCCAATTATTTATCTCCCGTTATCAAACTAACACCGCTCAAAAATACGAAGTTTTGCACTTTTTGAGCGACTATTGTATTCCAACTCTTCTGCGCTTGGCAGAATTGGTTTTCTTGTAATCACTTTCCCCTTCGATTCATTCCCACAAACACATACAGGGAAATGACTTGGACATGTACACGGATTTTCGTTTCTTCTGAAAATACTCTTTACAATTCTGTCCTCCAAAGAATGAAATGTAATGATACATATTCTCCCATTTTCATTTAACATATCAATCATTTCATCTAAACTATCTCTAAGTACGTCTAATTCCCTATTCAATTCAATACGAATTGCCTGAAATGTTCTCTTGGCAGGGTGTCCCCCGTTCTTTTGAAATTTCATCGGAATGGCACGTTTAATTATCTCTATTAATTGTCCGGTAGTTTCAATGGAACCTTTCTCGCGTTCCAAAACAATATGCTTTGCAATATTCTTCGCAAACTTGTCTTCTCCATAATCTCGAATAATGCGATAAAGTTCCATCTCACTATACGTATTGACGATGTCTTTGGCCGTCATCTCCTGACGTCTGTCCATTCTCATATCCAAAGGTACATCTACACGATAGGAAAAACCTCTCTCTGCTGTATCTAACTGGTAAGATGATACACCCAAATCGAGTACAATCCCATCGACTTTGTCAATTCCAAGTTTCTGAAGCTGTAACTTCATATCACAATAGTTGCTTCTGACTATTGTAACTCTCTCCCCGAAGTCACGTAATCGGATTCCCGCAGCCTCAATTGCCGCCTCGTCCTGATCTATTCCTATGAAACTCCCCTTGTCACTTAACTGCTTACACACTTCAAAAGCGTGTCCGCCTCCACCAAGTGTTCCATCTACGTAAATGCCGTCCGGTTTAATGTTCAGACCATTTACTGTCTCTTCCAATAATACGGATTTGTGTTCAAATGTCATGTTTACCTCCATATCAGATTAAATGCCCAGCCCCAATTCTTCCATGTGACTTGCAATATCGTCCATGTTGTCTTCGATTACTGTATTATTTTCTTCCCATTTTGCCTTATCCCAAATTTCCACACGGTCCAACACTCCCACAAGAACCACTTCTTTTTCTAAACGGGCAAAATTACGAAGTGCAGAAGAGATTAACACTCTGCCCTGTTTATCAAGGCCGCCATCTACCGCACTTCCCAAAAAGAAACGGGTAAATATTCTGGCGTCTTTATTTGTTAGCGGTAAGGTTCTTAGTTTTTCTTCAAAAGTTTTCCATTCATTGTCAGGATACAGAAATAAGCAGCCATCTAATCCTTTTGTAATCACAAAATTTTCTCCAAGATTCTCACGAAATTTGGAGGGAATAATCAACCTGCCTTTTGCATCTATACTATGATTAAATTCTCCTGTCAACATATGGAACACCTTCTTTCAAATGGGCCTGCCACTTATGTCCCATTTCGCACCACTATTCACCACTTTCTACCACTTGGATTCATTGTAAACCACTTTTTCCCTCATTTCAAGAGTTTTTTAGCATTTTTAACTAAAAAAATATATCCCCACAAATGTGGAGATATATCTTCCTTCTCATACCATATTATTCTGCTAAACCTGTAAGATATTCAGCGATTGAAGTATAATCAACTTCCGTCTTTTCCACCGGCTGACTATCTACATAAGAATTGTATCCCGAATATCCAACCCATGATAAAACTGCTACTACAACAACTGCTGTCACTGTGTTTCTGAAAATTTTCATTCTCTTTTCTTTCTTCATGATTGCTTTTCGGTTCGCTTTTTGTTCTTTATAACGATTTACTTTCTCTTGACTCATCTTCAAAACTCCTTTGCAATTCAACTATAAATAATCTATCACAAAATGTAAAATTATACAACTACGATAATTCCTCCATCGCTCGCATACATTGTGCTGATTCCCCGTGTATCCAATATAATAACATCTTTGAAATGTCCACGTTCTTCCAGCATTGCCTTTACAGACATTGCTCGTTCATAGCAGTTGCAATGTGCAATCGCCAGCGTCTTTTCTTCCATATCAACCGCATCTTTTATGACATATTCAACCATCTTGTCGAGCGCCTTGTTGATACCTCTTGATTTTCCCAACTGACAGATTGTTCCCTGTGATGTCGATGCCATTACCGGCTTAATATTCAACGCAGATGCCACCAGCGCTTTTACCCCGGTCAGCCTTCCGTTCTTTTTCAATGTCTCCAACGTCTCCAAAACAAAGTATGTGTTCTGCCCCTGAATATACGCGTCTACTGCCTCAATTACTTCCTCGAAACCATATCCCTGCTCTTCACATTCCATAATCTTCTTTGCAATAAGCGTCTCCCCCACCGAAGCCGAACGAGAATTAAAAATATGAATCTTCTTCTCTCCATGTTCTTCTGCATAGATACTTTTTCCAAGTACCGCGCTATTATAAGAACCACTTAACTCCGCTGACAAAGTCACAACATAAACTCTGTCCGCATCGCATTTATAACTATCCATATAACATTCCGGTGACGGACAAGATGATTTGGGACTGTTAGAACTTTCTGCCACCTTTCGCAAAAATTCTGCCTGATTAAATGTATCATCATCTATAATATTCTCATTATCAATCTGAATGCTCAGCGCAACGCTTTCCACTTTTCCGGATTGTTTCATCTCTTCAGTTAATTCACCACAACTGTCTACAACAATTTTATAACTCATAACTAGAACCTTTCTCTATCTCTTTACTTATCACATTCACTTCTATTATATGTAGTTTTAAATACCACTTGATTAGTTTACCACATTTTCCCTGATAAGAAAAGACTTTTTATAATTTTCCCTCTCATTATTATAACTATTCAATTCCATGCTAATGTAAACATCAAACAGCCACTTTTATTGTCCTAGATACGTTAAATGCAATTCCCATCTCAATCATTAAAAACAGCGCCGCCGTACCGCCGTAACTGATAAACGGCAGCGTTATTCCCGTTGTCGGTATGATATTCATTACTACGCATACATTAAAAATAACCTGAAGCGCTATATGAGAAAAAATTCCCGTCACTATAAGAGATCCATATGAGTCTTTAGCATTCTGTGCAATAAACGCAAGACGGTATAACAAAATTCCAAATAAAATCAGAACAATCATCATGCCAAAAACACCTAATTCTTCACATATAATCGAAAGAATCATATCGTTCTGCGCTTCCGGTATAATTATTTTCTGCGCACTGTTTCCCAGTCCTTTTCCAAAAAATCCACCTGAACCGATGGCATACAATGCTTGCATACTCTGATAACTTCCTTCGCTCGCATACATTTCCGGATTTACCCATGCCAAAATTCGTCGCACTCGGAAGTCTGTACTGTCAGTAAGCACCTTTCCCAAAACCTGCGCCACTATAAAGACTCCTGCAATCATCGCTGCTCCAATTGCAATAAACGGAGCAGTCTTTCTATGTGCAACAAAAAACATGATACACGACATTCCCATAACAATAATCGCTGTACTTAAATTATCCGTCAGAAATAATACACCTGCCGCACCAATCGCTCCCAAGCCCAGAATACAGAATAAACCTTCTTTTCTCCCAATTTTATTGCCAATTTTACATATCATCGCTGGAATAAAAAGTACAATTGCAATTTTCATCAGTTCCGACGGCTGCATCTGTCCCATAAGCGGAACTTTAATCCAACGTTTCGCCCCATATGCTTCTATCCCGACTCCCGGAACAAACACCAGCGCCATAACCACCATGGCTGCCAAAAATATTGCTTTAGAATATTTTGCATACCAGTGATAATCTATATTAGAAACAATCCACATGGCAATAAAACTTACTGCATATGCCTTTAACTGATTCTTCAGGTAAAACATTCCATCACCAAATTTCATCTTGGCACTGTAAGAACTTGTGCTGTAAAGCATAAGCAAACCAAAACCAATAAGAAAAATAAGCACTGCCAATAAACTATAATCAAAATACTCTACTGTTTTCTTTTCTCTGTTTTTCTTTATTCTTGTCCCTGTCATTTTTATACTCCTCTTCTTAACTATTCATTATACTATATTGCCTCGTAAAAACAAACACTTTTTCCTATCCGTTACATAATCTAATACTGTAAATATTTTAAAGGAGTATGTTGGTTATGCAAAATTTTCGTAATAATATGACATTTTACAATCCCGAAAATCTTTCCTGTCAAAGACCTGATTCCTTATCTTCCATGCCCCTAGCCATGGCTTACGTTCCGTGGCAGCGCTGGGAAAACATACTTGATGCGGATAAAGGATTTCACTGCGGAACAATTTTTCATGATTTGCGAAAACCATTTGAACACGGAGGAGGTGGCTGTCGATGAATAATGTGCCTTCCAGAAAAGAATTGCTTCACTTAATTAATGTCGCCAGTTTTTCTGTCGATGATGTAAAATTGTTTTTGGATACGCACCCTGACAACAGGGAAGCACTTGCTTACTTTCAGGAATATAACGCAATCCGTACACAGGCATTAAAGGACTACGCCCGTCTTTACAGCCCTCTTACTCTCGATTCAATCACTACTTGCAGTGACTATTGGAAATGGATTGACGAGCCGTATCCGTGGCAGGAAGGAGGCTGCTAATTTATGTGGAATTATGAAAAAAGATTACAGTATCCCGTTAAGATCACACAGACTAATCCTAAGATTGCTCAGGTAATCATCAGTCAATTTGGTGGGCCTGACGGCGAACTCGCCGCCTCCATGCGATACCTGTCACAGCGATACACAATGCCATATAAACAGGTAACAGGAATTCTTACTGATATAGGCACAGAAGAATTAGCTCACATGGAGATGATTTGCGCCATCGTCTATCAACTGACTAAAAATCTCTCCGTTGAAGAAATCGAGAAATATGGTTTTGATAAATACTATGTCGACCATACTCTCGCACTGTGGCCACAGTCTGCGGGAGGAACTCCGTGGACAGCAACTTATTTCCAGTCAAAAGGAGATCCAATTACAGATTTACACGAAGATATGGCAGCAGAACAAAAGGCACGAACAACCTACGATAATATTTTACGTCTTGTCAAAGACCCGGAAGTATGCGATCCTATCCGCTTTTTGCGTGAAAGAGAAATTGTTCACTATCAGCGTTTCGGTGAGAGTTTAAGAATTGTTCAGGATAATTTAGACAGTAAAAACTTCTACGCCTTCAACCCTGAATTTGACAAGACTCAAAATTGTAATTGCAGAAGATGATGTACTAAAAAAAGGAATGTTATCTGCAACCGGATAACATTCCTTTTAAAAATAAAAGCGGGTGATGGGAATCGAACCCACGTATCTAGCTTGGAAGGCTAGTGTTCTACCATTGAACTACACCCGCAAAATCGGGGTGACAGGATTCGAACCTGCGACCTCCTGGTCCCAAACCAGGCGCTCTAGCCAAGCTGAGCCACACCCCGCTGAATATTCATTTATTTCAAGCAG
This sequence comes from Lachnospiraceae bacterium, assembly GCA_902381685.1. Taxonomy (GTDB): domain Bacteria; phylum Bacillota; class Clostridia; order Lachnospirales; family Lachnospiraceae; genus Faecalimonas. Next base: position 1,561,132 of record LR698958.1, read on the forward strand.
GATTTATAATATCATCTTACGAAGAAAAATGCAAGCACAAATTTTATTTTTTAGTCTTTTCCAATCAAATTTTCCACCCGGCTAAATTCTCGGTTAAATTTCATCTTCCCCACATCATAAGAAAATTCCTGAATGCATTTTTCACTGTCATCTTCCTCATCGCCTAATATCATATTATTTTTCTTCTTTAACTGGAATATCTTTTTAACAGGACGGTATTCCCTGTCAAACTCCACAGTGACACCTGAAAGTTCGTAAGAGTCCCCTATTACCAAAGTAGATACCGTGTATAATTCCTCTTCAAACCATTTCAGTTGTTCTTTGTCCGCAATCTTTACGCTATAATTTCTGTCCTTTACTTCTTTTACACTCAAATCAAGATTTACAATGGACGCCAGATAAGCTTTTGCGTATAATTCAGGATACATTTCGCCATCTGCTTTATAGATTTCCGTTCCCTCTTCTGCAAAACTTACTCCGATTGTATCTTTTTCTCGGTATTTTGGAAGTCCCCACTTGACATCTTTTGGAACAACCGCTTTTTCTTCCTGCAAGGCAAACAGAACAGATGATTGATGATAATCTTCTCCCAATTCTATTTTCATATATTTTTCGTTCTCAAGAATATCATTTATTTTTTCTGAAGAATCCACTTCCTTTTGACAGGACAGAAGGGTAAGCGACATGCAGAATGCCACGCCTAACATCATTATTTTTTTCATAGTTGGTCTCCTTTATTTTAAATAGTCCTTCGGGGATTTGTATTTTTCTTTATACTGCGTCCGTTTAGGACTTTTCCAGATTTTCTTTAAACTCCGTTTAAAATCATTTTCCAGATAAGTCTTTTTTCTGCCTGCTGCCGGCGTCGCCGGAAGAACGTCCAGTCTGTGATGTTCTTCGTTGTAATCAGCAGGGGCATAGTTAAATGATTCGCTGTTTATCACTTTCTTTTTCTGCGATTTTTCCATATTTTCATAGGACGCTGTTGTACTTTGAATCCGGTTGCTCTTCGTCTTTGTCAAAACGTCCCACTCTGTTACAAAACTTCCCGTTTTTACATCAATGATAAACTCAGACAACTTATTCGGAGTCAGTATTTTATCGTATCTTTGTTCTTTAAACTTCTGCTCTTTTTCTGTTTTATTGTGGTGTCTGGACGGTTCACCATAATATAACTTCATATTAAAGTTTTTTGCATAAGATTTTAACCTGTCATAATCCGTTTTCCCCTCATAATATCCCCGGACATATTCTATATTGTGTTTATCAATATACATTCTGAACTGGTGAATCATTTCATTATCCAGATGTTTCTTCCTGTAGGCTTTTCTGACACATTCCGCATAGTCCTCTAAAAACACAGAGTGAGGTGCCATTTCCGGAGCAAATGTATCTCCCTCCCCTAACTGTAACATTCCATTTTTATCCATGTAACCGCCCATCTGCCTGATGACAAGCAGCGCTTTTTCCTTCGGCGAAATTTTACTTGCCTCAAACATATATGTATACACATCTGAACCTATCTGATGTGCCGATTCATAAGTTCTCTCAATTTCCTGAAGATACTCTTCCTCCGTCACATTTTGCGCCTCATATCCATTGGCGCCAAATAAATTGAACTTAGTATTGACCGCCTCCATATACGCCAAAACCGCTCTTTTATCCCAGCCGGCTTCTTTTTCCAGTTCCTCTCCCTGATAGAATAATGTCTCTATTAAATATCTGCTTTTTGCCCGCAAAATATTGGGAAGTTCCGTAACGTAGTCTTCTATCGTGACATCGTCTTCCGCCACAGTATGACTCATCTTTTCTTCCGTTTCCTTCATTTTGGCGTCAATCTCTTCTTCCGTGATGTACTTATACCGTTGTGTCATTTCTTTTTCCAAATATGCCAACTGTTCCTCCGATAAGATATTGGATTGAAAATGAAATTGAATCTGCGCCGGGCGGTATGCCTCATCGAACAAAATGTCAACTGATTCCATGTACGCCTCATCGCCATTTAGCACTTCGGCAAAAATGAGCAATTCTGAAAAATATTCCACTTCCTGTTCTTCATCTATGTGAACGTAAAAATTTTCTTCCTCAATCTTTTCTTTTGTAATGTTGAGCGCCAAAAACGGCTCAAAGAAAAAGTCTGCGTCCAACATAGAGGACAGAAGCCTGAAATTATCGTACTCTTCCCTGCCCCTGTATTTTCCATAATAAACTTCTGCTTTCTCGCCTTCCCTGAAAATAATCTGTTTCTGTTCTTCAAAAGGCTCTATCACTGTCTTTTTCTTTGGGATATCATAGAAAATCTGTTTTCCCGGATAACATCTTCCCAGGGAAACTTCCATATAGTCTTCGTCCCGCAAAATATCTTCATATACTTCAGGGACAGTTTCGGTTGCCCGAACTGCCCCTGTCTTTCCTATACAAAACATACACATGATGCAGATTGCTGCCACAATACCTTTTTTAGCATTCATCTATTTACGCCTCGATTTCTCCATCAAATCCTAAATCATCTAAAATTTCCATTGCGGTTTTTACACAATGTTCGCAGCCGTCTATCTCTACTGTTTTGTCTGCAAGACTTACTTTGTAATCTAATCCTGCCTCATTCATTGCTTTTTCAATTCTTTCAACACATTTTTCACAATGCATTCCTTCTACATTAATTACTGTCATCTTTTTCCCTCCTGCTATTTCATTAATTTTTGAATAATCTCACACAATTCGTCAACCGCTTCCACTTTTCCGTCCTGAATATCGTCCACTACACAAGAATGAATGTGGGAAGCCAGCAGTTTTTTATTAAAGCTGTTCAACGCAGATTGTATCGCAGAAACCTGCGTCAAAATATCCACACAGTAGCGTTCTTCCCCCACCATTTTGCGAATTCCACGCACCTGTCCTTCAATTCTGCTTAATCTGTTGATCATATCCTTATATTCTTTGGATTCTCTGTGTTTTGTCCTTTCACAACACTTTTCTTCCATTGTGTCTTGTCCTCCCGTGAAATGCTATAGTTTTAATCTGCGAAGTCTTAACGCATTCCCCACAACCGATACGGAACTGAGAGACATGGCAAGCCCTGCAAAAATAGGATTTAACAACGTTCCATTAATCAGATAAAGCGCCCCTGCCGCAAGCGGAAGCCCGCATGCATTATAGAAAAATGCCCAGAACAGATTTTGTTTGATATTGCGGATAGTCTCTTTACTCAGACGTATTGCCTTATATACGTCCTGCAAATCAGATTTCATCAAAACAATGTCACTGGAATCCAGAGCAATGTCACTTCCGCTTCCAATTGCCATACCGACATCAGCTTGCACAAGAGCGGGAGCATCGTTAATCCCATCTCCTACCATCATGACACGTTTCCCCTGTTTTTGCAACTCTTCTACGACACTTACTTTATCTTGTGGGAGAACTTCTGAAACCACTTTATCCACTCCAACTTTTTTTCCTATATAATCCGCTGTCAGTCTGTTATCACCCGTAAGCATATATACTGTAATTCCAAGACCTTTCAACTGCTTAATTGCCTCTTTGCTTGTCTCTTTAATCGGATCTGCCACACTGATAATTCCCACAACTTTTTTGTTGGCAATAACAAACATCGGAGTCTGGCCTTTTCTCGCCATATTTTGCGCTTCCTGTTCATTCCCGCCCATGTCGATTTTCAGTTCTTCACAAAGTTTTTTATTTCCAATATAATATTCTGTTCCCTTCAAAACTGCCTGTATGCCCTGTCCGGTAATACTGTTAAAAGATTCCGTACCGTCCAATTTCAGACCTCTTTCTTTTGCTTCCTCTACAATTGCCTGTCCAAGAGGGTGTTCGGAATTTTGTTCGCAGGAAGCAGCAATCCGTAAAAGTTTTTCCTCTTCCATATCATGACTTATAATTCCCATCACTTTCGGCTTACCTTCCGTGATTGTTCCTGTCTTATCCAAAACTACCGTATCAACTTTATGAGTTGTCTCCAAAGCCTCTCCGCTCTTAATCAAAATACCGTGATTTGCTCCAAGACCTGTTCCCACCATAATTGCCGTAGGTGTGGCAAGCCCCAAAGCACACGGGCATGCAATAACTAATACAGAGACAAAAATCGTCAGTACAAATGCCAAATCATGGCCCAAAATTGCCCAGATAATCGCTGAAACAACCGCTATCACCATTACGGTCGGCACAAAATATCCAGCGACAATATCCGCCAGTTTGGAAATAGGCGCTTTCTTTCCCTGTGCCTCCTCCATTAATTTCACGATTTTCGCCAGTGTCGTTTCCTCTCCTACACGGGTTACCTCAACTTGTATTGCCCCCTGATAGTTTATGCTTCCACCGATGACCGTCATTCCTTTTTCTTTTTCCACAGGAATACTTTCTCCTGTCAGCATAGATTCATCTACGCTTGTATTTCCTTCCACAATCACACCGTCAAGAGCAATTTTATTCCCCGGTTTGACTAAAATACGCTCTCCCACTTTAATCTCTTCCACCAGAACTTCAATCTGCTTACCATCTCTAAGCACAATCGCTTTATCCGGCGCTAATTCCATCAGTTTCCGTATGGCCTCCGAAGTTTTTCCCTTGCTTCTTCCCTCCATATATTTTCCGAGCATGACAAGTGTGACAACGATTGCCGCTGACTCATAGTACAGATTATGCACTCCGGAAACATCATACGGAATACGGATTGTCATCACCAGACTATATAAAAAAGCGCTTCCTGTTCCAATCGCAACAAGAGAATCCATATTCGGATTGCCCTTGAATAAACTTTTAAATCCTACTAGATAAAATTTTCTTCCGTTGTAAAGAATAATCACCGTCAAAATACATTGTGCCAACGCAAAATGCAATGGATTTTCTGCCATATCAAGCCATTTTGGAAGAGGCAGCGTTATCGGAAGCATATGCCCCATCGAAATGTAAAGCAGAGGGATTGCTAAAATTAAATTCGTAATCAGATGACGTTTCGTTCGTTTTATACTCTCTCTCAATTCATCTTTTTCATGCTGTTTTTCTTCTTTGCTTTTCTCCACATCTAGAGTTACACCAAAGCCGGCTTTTTCCACTTTCGTAATAATATTTTCCCGTGTCAGCACAGTGTCATCGTAAGTGATTGTCATTTTCCCGGTTGTCAGATTGACATTGCTCTCCGAAACTCCTTCCAACTTTCTTGTCACTCTTTCCACCGCACTGCTGCATGCAGCACAACTCATTCCGCTAATTGTATATTTTTCTGTTTTCATATTTTCACTTCCTTTCTTATACCCCACTAGGGTATATTTGAATATTATCACTTTATAAAATTGATGTCAAGAAAAAACAATAAAAAAGAGCAAATCATACTTTTCGTACAATTTGCTCTTTTGCTGTCATTATTGTTTTTTCCCTAATGTAATTTCAACTGTTTCTTCTTTGTAATTTCCTTTATCTGCAGGTACCTGTAATGTTACCTTTACCTTCTCTCCTACTTTATAATATTGAAGTTGTTCCTGTAAGGCCTGCATTGTGTCAACGCCTACGCCTTCAAATCCTGTAATAATACTTCCCTGAATAACGCCTGCTTCATCTGCTCCTCCGCCTTTGACAACTTCTGAAACATAGACACCTTTTGTCATGTTATACATCTTGGCACTTTCTTCTGTCACATCAAATCCCGCAATTCCCAAATATCCTCTCTGTGCATCTGATACTTTTGTTCTTGTCTCTTTATTCATTAAGTTTTCAAGTAAATCTTTGATGTCAGAAAGCGGAATGGCATATCCGATTCCCTCTACTGCCTCAGCATTGATTTTTACCGTATTTATTCCGATTACTTCACCGTTGGCATTTAATAATGCTCCACCGCTGTTACCCGGATTGATTGCAGCATCTGTCTGAATTAATTTTCCTTTAAATCCATCTAATTCTCTGTCTGTTGCGCTGATGATTCCCGTTGTGACGGACTGACCGTACCCTAAAGCATTTCCAATGGCGATTGCAGGTTCTCCTACGTTTAATTTAGATGAATCTCCCACAGTTGCAATGGAAATTTCCTCCAATGTTTCACTTTTAATTTTGCTTAATGGAACTGCAACTATCGCTACGTCTCTGCTGGCATCTGTTCCTTTTACAACCCCTTCCACACTTTCGTTATCAATAAATGAAACCGTGAGGCTTGTACTATTTTCGATAACGTGATTATTTGTCACAATCAGTAATTCCGTGTCATTTTTGCCGATGATAATTCCGGAACCGCTGCTCTGGCTCTCCTGCATCTGTGTTCCGCCAAAGAAACTCTGTACTTCCTGTACGCTCATATTTGTAATAGATACAACAGAAGGCATCGCCTCTTTTACAATCTCCGTAACATCTGATGTAACTGTTTTTGTCGAATTACTTACCTTTGTTGTATTGACTTTTGCCGTTTCTTTTGAAGAAGAAGTGCTTCTTCCCAGCAATCTGTCTGTAACATAATTGCTTACCTGATAAGTTCCGCTTGCCACAACACCGAACAGAACTGCAAGTCCTACACAGGCAACTGCTTTTACCCAGCCTTTGCTGCCTTTCTTTTTCTTAGGTCTCTGCGGTGTTGGCGGTACATTATTCTTTGGTGGAATGTTTGAGCCCATCTGGTAAGACTCGCCAATATGTGATTCTTCCGTAAAATGTCCGTTCTCCGTCTTGTTGTCTTCAGTCTGAGCATTCTCCATCGGCTCTTCCGTAAGTATATTCTCTGCTGGCTGTGTAAATTCCTCCATAGTCTCTTCTGCCAACTGCATCTGTTCCTCTGTAATCTCTTCTACCGGTTGTACCTGCTCCTCTGTAACCTCTTCTGTCGACTGTACCTGTTCCTCTACAGCCTCTTCTTCCGGCTGACGTAAAACAAAATTTACTTCGCTATTCATATTTTCCTGATTTTCTTCATTTCCCTGTCCTGATTTATATTCATTATCCATACCCTTCAGACTCCTTTCGTTTCTTGTTTATGAACCTTATTTTAAAGATTAATTGTGTTTAAATTGTGTTTATTCGTTAAAAACTTTTTGAACTATGCCAATTTTTTCCATGTACATTCTCACACGGACTGCGTTCTCCCACACATAGAATTCTGTGGGAGTTTCCTGTATATGAAAAAAGGCGAAGCACTCATCGGTGCTTCACCTTTTTCATTAATTCAAATCAATAAAATTCATATCGAAATCATCGTCGTCATCATCGAAGTCAAAATCTTCAAAGTCTTCGTCATCAAAATCTTCATCGTCAAAATCTTCTGAATCGAAATCATCTACAAAATCTTCATCTTCAAAGTCTTCAATAAATTCTTCTTTCTGCTCTTCAATCAGACTTTCTTCAATCGCTTTCTCTTCTTTAAGAGAAACTAATTTATCATCACTTTCTTCATCGTCTAAATCTTCCACGTCGATATCGTATTCCTCATACAAATCATCTAATTCTAAATTGCGATGACGAAGTTTAACTGCCAGCACAATAATAATGATAACAAGTAAAAGAATTCCCAGTCCTACGCATAAAATCACCATAGAAAGATGTTCTGTAATGAAATTATTTAATTTGCTTACTTTTGTTGCAGCCTTATCTGTACCGTCTGTTCCGTCTGAAACATATCTCTGATAAGATTCCTGCTCTGTATCATACTGATAGAACCCTTTTGTTCCCTTGCTGTCCATGGCATATACAAGGTAGAAACCTTCATTCTTCTTATCCTGCCAAGCCGGAAATTCATGTTCATTTACAGTTAATTTTACTTTCTGATATCCTGAAGGAACTTTTACTCCCTCATTGTTTTCCAATAATACAATTGATGTGGACGGAGATACAGTTACCTGCACATAAGGAGAAAATGTTGCATCTTCTTCGTTATATAAGAAGAAATCTCCTTTGTTCTCTGCATCAACTAAATATCCCAATACAATGCTTCCATTTTCCTGACGGACAAATTTGCGCTCTCCACCATTATAAGACAATTTTGTCTCCACAAACCCTACCGGAATGCTTGAAGAATTAAAGTCCTCTGAAAACTGATAAGATTTTCCACTGACAGTAATTCCACTTTGGGAAGCGTCTCCACCATTTTCCGTTGAAGTCTGCTCTGTCGTCTCTGTCTGAGGAGTTGTCCCCTCCGCAATCTGAATTGTGGAAGTTCCGTTCACACATTCAACAGTCTCTCCGCCTGTCACTACTCCCGTAGAATTTACTACTTCAATCTTTGTTGTTCCTGCTTTCAATGCCTGAAACTTCATTGTAAAACGGATCTTGTTTGTTCCGTCACCTTTTCCCGAAAATTTCAACACACCGTCAGATTCTTTTGTGACACCATTTCCCTCTTTAAAGGACAATAATGATGCGTCATACTTTAATGTAATGTCAAAACTCTCCAAAGAACCTGTTCCTGCTCTTAACGCACAGGCTACTTCAACAGTTTCACCCGTCTTTGTCTGTAAGTCAGTAAAAGATACTCGTCCTGACGCCGCATAACTCATCACTGAGTACATCGGAATTGTCAGACATAGTGCCAGCAATACTGCCGCTATTCGTTTCATTATCTTCATGTACTTTTCCTCCATTAATATACTTATCCTTTTATTGTATAGTATTGTCAAAGTATATACTTTAACAAGCATCATATCTTTTATAATACACTTTTTTCAAGAAAATGTCTACTTCTTTTCTTCCCCTGCCGTGCTGTGACTGCTTTTTGAAATATCAGCAGACGGATCATTCAGTTTATCTCTTGTAATTCCTGTAAGCGTTTCAATCTTTTCTGCAATAGATTTAACTGTGTCCGAGACTTCTTTCACTTCCTCTTTCGGATATAAAAACTGATGTAATTCCTGCACATTTTCAACCAGTCCGACAGGCACAATAACACTTCCCACTTTATCCACTCTCCCGTTCATCGACTCCATAGGAAATCCTGTTGTCTCGATTAATTTATAATCCAGCGCACCAGATGCAAGTCCTATCATATCTGCCAGCGAAAAACTGGTTGAAATCTGTGGAAATACTTTATTGATTATTTTATTAATCGTTTTTAAATCCATTGTTTTCGCCTTTTCAACCACTTTGGCAATAACTTTCTGCTGACGTTCCGCTCTCTTGTAATCCCCGCCTACGTTCTTGCGGATTCTCGCATAAGTAACTGCCTGCACGCCGTCCAGTTTCAATGTACCTCCGTTTGTCAAATGTGTTGCTTTTTTCCCTGTGACAGTTCCCGTCTCATCAATATAATTATTAATTTCCTTTGCTTCCTGATCGGTCACTTCCAGTTCTATCCCGCCCAGCAAATCAACTACGTCTGCCAGCGCTTTAAAATCTACAGTCACATAGTCCTGAATATCTAAGTCAAAGTTTTTATTCAGCATATTAATGGCATCTTTCGGACCACCTGCAAAATAAGCATAGTTTGCCTTCTGTATTTTCCCACTCACCTGCTGCGTAAGTGTATCTCTGTAAACAGATGCCAGACGTACTTCTTTCGTATCATGATGAATGGACGCCAAAATAATTGTGTCCGCATGTGCCCCTTTTTCCAACTGTCCGTTTCTGGAGTCTCCGCCAAACAGGGCTACCGTCATATAGCCCTCCTGTTTTACTCCTTCGTTTGACTGAATATCCCCTTTGCTAAATGTCACTGTCTGGAATTTATCATACTTGGCCATGACATATGCCGCTCCGCACAATGCTAGCAGAATAAGGATTTCTGCGATTAACACAACCGCTCTTTTTATTCTGCGTCGCTTACGTTTCTTTTGTTTTGCCAGCCTCTTTTCTTCCCGCAGTTTTTTGTTTTCTGACATAAATTAACTCCCCTTTATTAAATTACAATACATTTATTATGCTGCCCTGATAGCATAAAAAGATTGTGTTAAACACAATCTTTTTATCTCATTTAATTTATCTGAACATCTGGCTGAGTTTCCGCCGGTTCTTCCGTTTTTCCAACACTTTCGGTTACTTTTTTATCACTTGGACTTTCCCACTGTGTCTCCGGATCCGCCACTCTTTTACCGACCTTTTTCTGCAATTTACTGCTAATCGACTGTACTTTAGATGAAGGCTGGTAATCCTCTTCCCCGTATAAAAATTCATGTAACTGAACCACATTACTTTCTAACGTTACCGGAATAACAACACTTCCCAATCCCGGAAGCGTATCCGTTGTTTTCTCTATCGGAAATCCGATATTATCGCCCAGCGTATACTTATTGAAAGACTTTGCGTAATTTAAAATTTCCGTAGCGGAAAGGCTTGTCTTAATCTTTGGTAACACTACATCAATAATCTTATTGATTGTTGCCAAATCTGCCTTTAGTGCTTTCTCTACCATCTTTTCAATTACATATCTCTGACGTTCTGCTCTTTTAAAATCTCCGCCTTTTGTGGAACGGATTCTGGCATATGTCGTCGCCTGCACACCGTCCAGCGTCTGCATTCCCGCTTTTGTTACCGGATTTGCTTTCTTTCCCGCAACCTGCGCAGTCTCACCTAAAAATTTATTCAAATATGGTAATTCAACTTCACTGACTTCGATTTCCACTCCACCGAGTAAATCAATTACATCTGAGATAGCCGCAAAATCAACTGTCACATAATCCTCAATTTCAAGGTCTAAGTTTGTGTTCAGCATATCAATCGCCTGCTTTGCTCCGCCGTGACTGTATGCACCGTTACATTTATTAAGTGTTCCCTCTCCTATATCCAAAAGGGAATCTCGATATACCGACACCATCTTCACTTCTCGTGTTTTGTTATTTAAACTTGCCACGATAATGCAGTCTGTTCTTGTTCCTTCGTCAGCGCCCGCCGCTCTGGAATCACTTCCGAAAAGTGCAAAATTCGTAAATCCCTCTCCTACACCTTCCTCTAAATCATTTACTGCAATATTTTTCTTAGGAATATCTTCTGTATTTAACTTGTTCAATTTTGCTGATACATATATAACACCTGATGCAATAAGACAAATCAGAACTCCTAACAGACAAACTGCAACTTTTTTCCCTATGCTTAATCTGAGAAACCAGTTTCCACGTTTTCGTCTGCGCCGTCTACTTCGTGCGGTCCTTGTTCTCCTCGGATTTCCCGCTTCTTTCTTCGCCATATATTTACCTCTTTTTTCTTATGTTTACATATACGTCAAACATTATACACTATATTAAGAGGGATTACAATATAAAGTGATGGAAAAAGAGGATAAAAAGAAGAATTAGTTCATTGCCTTTCTTTATCCAAAATGTAATTCTTTTTAGATAAAAATGAGCATTATTCTAAATATGGTACTGCAAATGCACAGATATTTGTGGTTGAAGGAATAGTATTGAAATGAACCTGAAACGGAAACTTACAAAACACAAAAAACGTCTAATAATACAATCATTGAAATTGACAACTGTTCTCCTCTTGAAATCTTATGCGGATTGCTGAGGAGGACATATTGCGTTTGTCTTTAGAAAAACACTGAATTCTATAGAATATTTTTAATTTGTTAATCAGGGGCTAAAATCGGTATTAACCGTCAGCCCCTTCTTTGTCAAGATAAAATTGACCAGTTTTAATAAAGAATCTTTCTTCACAAAATAAACTTCTTATAATTATTCTACCCAAAATTTTTTCGTTGGTGCATTTAGAGAAATTTCTTCACACTCTTTCATCTTTTCATATATTTTTCCAGCAAAATACATATCATGTAAAGCAATTCCGATATTATATACTAAAATTCTTTCTTTTTTATCTTCACGTCCACATACATTTTTTAATACAACATCTGAAATTTCAGCAAAGGATTTAAATTGATTAAAATTCTTAAATCCTTTTACATGATTTGTATCATCTGCAAAAACTTTATCAAAAAACAAATCACAGTTTGTAAATCCCCTCGTATGAATAGGAACTAGTAATACACCTTCATCAAAGCAATCATCTGAACAAACATCTTCTTCAAATACTGTTGCTGCTGAAACAACAACCTCGCTTCCCTTTATTACCTCTTCCATTGTATCATAATACGAAAAAGTAACATTCGGATATTTAGCAAATACTTGTTGAAATAATTCATGTTGATTTTTATATTTCTTCAATTTAATTTTAAAATGCTTTTCCGGAAAAATAGATAAAAGCACTTTCAATGTTGCACGTGCGGTATTTCCTAAGCCAATAAATCCAATAACAGAAAACTCTGGATTGGCTAACAATTTTATAGAATGCGCTGCAACCGCTCCCGTTCGCATTGTAGTTATCCAGTTTCCATCTATCAAAGCAACATTTTCACCCGTTTTTAAATCATATAGTAAAATTTCACTATCAAGGCTTGGATTTCTTTTAGGATATCTTGTTACAAGTTTTACCCCTCCGTAATTGATAGAAGGAAGAATCACTGGCATTGTATTATAAAAAACGCCTTCTATTTCCGGTTTTAAACTAATCTTAGCCGGAAGCAATGCTTTTTTCTTTTCTTCTATTGCACTAGAAACCCATTCAAAACATTCAAATGGAGAAATATTCAATTTAAGAATATCCTCAAATGTAATAATTTTCATGTAATTTCCTTTCCACTATATCAATACTGACTTAATCGCCTCAACTAATTTCATATTTTCTTCAGGACGTTTTACCGCTACCCTAATATATGATTTCCCTGAAAATCCGTTTTTAGACGATAAATCTTTAATTAAAATATTATACTCATTCAATAATATTTCCGTAAGTTCTCTGCTTGTCATCTGCCCTGTGAGTTCACACATTAAATAGTTTGCCTGAGATGGAATTACTCTTAAATATTCAATTCCATTTAACAATTCCACATATTCTTTACGAACTTCTTTGAATTTTACTAATGCTTCCTCATAATTAGATTTATATTTTTCAAAAATCTGCATATAAAATTCTGCAAATGAGTTAATGTTCCAAATAGCAACATCTTTTTTCATATCTGAAATTAACTGTAAATCATTTGATGCTAAAATTCCCAATCGTAATCCCGGCACCCCAAAAGATTTAGAGATACTTTTCACTACAATTAAATTATTGTATGCTTTTATGATTTCTTCTTCTAACAATGTAGAACTACCTTCTGTTTCAGCAAAATCCACGAAAGACTCATCTACAACAAATTTAATATTTTTCTTTTCCGCCCACTCAGCAACTCTTAGTACATCATTTTTCTCAATATAATTTCCTGAAGGATTATCCGGATTAATTAATACCAAAAACTGAATGTCTTTATCTTCATAGAAACTCATCAAATCATCTGCTGAATATCTGAAGTCCTTACTTTCAATCCAGTATGGAACAATATCTTCTTCCTTTTTACGATGTGGATACTCTTCAAATGTAGGATAAATCATACCTACTTTCCCTTCATGATTCTCCATCAATGACTTAATCAATTCTGCAGCACCATTTCCAACGCAAACCTGTTCTTTATGTAAACCATAATATTTTGCACCTAAAAGACTATTGATTTCCATTCCCGAAGGATATTCACACAATAATCTTTCAAAGTTTGCTTTGATTTCATCTACAAGTTTTTGATTCGGATAAAACGGATTTACAAGATAACAGAAATCAATTAACTGTGGATATCTCCAATACCCACCAAAACGTCTGTTAAATTTATTGAGTTTTTCTTCTTTTGTCGCAAAGATAGATTCCGCTATATTCAAATCCTGCACATCATCAATTTCATACCATGATTCGTGACCTAAACGTTCTGCCTTAATTTCCGGTTTGTCCAATAAAGTAATTACCTTTAAAACCTGTTCATAATACTCATTATTTCCCAACGCCTTGCTATACGCTTCCAAAAATGGAACATAATGGCTATTTGAAAACTCTTTACTGAATTTATAAATATTTACTGTTTTATAATAGTTTGGAATGTCTTCAAAAACAAAGTCTTTCTTTCCTAAGAAGTTTTTAATATTGTCTTCTTCATCTAAAGTAACTACTGTTCCGTCCATCCAACTCTCAAATTTTGCTACTAATGCAAGACTTGGGTATGGGTTATCAAGTAATCTCTGCAATACAGAATCTTCAAAAATCAAATCTGACTCTAATAATAATGTATCATCTTGAACCAAGTAGTCTTTAGCCATATACAAGGAGTAAATATTATTTGTTTTATAATAAATATCATTGTCTACATACTCAATAGGGGTAGATATGTTAAGGCTTCTAATGTATTCCATTAATTTTTTCCCTTCATATCCTACTACTATAACAATTCTGTTTAATTTTAATGCATCTAATTGGGATAACATTCTTTCAATCATTGTTACTCCATTTACTTCAACCATGCACTTTGTTGCATTGCTTGTCAACTCTTTCAAACGTTTTCCCATTCCTGCTGCTAAAATAATCGCCTGCATGTCCAATCCTCCTTAAATCTGGTGAATAAATAATCCGCTTCTTAATTTTGGCTCAAACCAAGTAGATTTTGGCGGCATAAGAAGTCCTGCATCAGATACTGCAAATAACTCCCTCATTGATGTAGGGTACATTGAAAATGCCACCCCTTCTTTTGTCTGTTCTTCCAATGCTTTTAACCCTCTGATTCCTCCGATAAATTTTATTCTTTTATCCGTTTTCGGGTCTTCAATAGCCAATAATGGTTCCAGAACCTTATTTTGTAAAATAGACACATCTAAAGATTCTACAGGGTTTTCTGACACTTTCCCTTTAAAAGTAAGAGAATACCACTGTTTTCCTAAAAACATTCCCATTTCTCCTTTTGCTTTAGGTGAATATGGCATTTCTCCTTTCGGGCAGATAACAAAATCTTTCTCCAACTCTTCTAAAAAGGTTTCTTTTGTGTATCCATTTAAATCTTTTACTACTCGGTTATAATCCATAACCATAAGTTCCTCGTCTGGAAAAAGTACTGATAAGAAATAGTTAAACTCTTCTCTGCCTGTATAATTTGGATTTTCATTTCTTCTTTTTAATCCAACTTTTACTGCCGATGCCGCTCTGTGATGACCATCTGCTATGTAAATATGTGGTATTGCAGCAAATAATTCCGCAATCTTTTCCACTTCTTCAACTGCATCTATTCTCCAGACACGATGAGACACACCGTCTTCCGCAACGAAATCATATAATGCCTTTTCCTGTTTCTTATCTGTTACAATATGATTTATCTTCTCATTTGCACGATAAGTAAGAAAAATCGGTCCTGTCTGTGCATTACAGGTATCTACATGATGAATACGATCCAATTCTTTATCTTCTCTTGTATTCTCATGTTTCATAATAACATTATTCAAATAATCATCAACAGAAGCACAACCTACAATTCCTGTCTGTGACCTCCCATTCATAATTAATTCATATACATAAAAGCATGGTTTCTCATCTTTTACAAATTCTCCATCATCTATCATTTCTGCCAATGTATCGTGTGCTTTTTGATATACTTCTTCACTATACATATCAAAATCATCATCGAACTGTGTTTCCGCCCTGTCTATTTTCAAAAATGATTTTGGATTTTTTTCTACTACCTGCTTAGCTTCTTCCCTATTATATACATCATATGGAAGTGCTGCAATCTCTCTTGCCAAAGATTCATTTGGACGAACGCTACAAAAAGGTTTAATATTTGCCATAACAAAATCTCCTTATTTTTATATTCACTATACTCTGACTAGTATATCATTTTTTTGTTTGTTGTACAAGAAAGTTGATAATCCTTCACTATCGCATCAACTATTTTTTCTGATGTCTTGTCCATATTTGCAAACCATCGTTTAATCACTTGACTTCTTTGTTCCTGCAAATAGTCATTTCCTGATTTTAATTGCTCTAATGCGTCTGCTATTTCTTGCCATGTATTTCCCTTATACAATGTTCCTACAACTTCTTTATGTAAAGAATCCAATGCCATATTTGTTCCGCAAAAAATAATTGGTTTACCTGTCACAAAGAATTCCATCATCATAGAAGAAATATCCGTAATAAGAACATCTGCTCCCCAAAATGTATCAACATAGCCTCTGTGACTATCAATAACCATATTGGACGTTTCTGCATATTCTTTTTTTAATTTTTCCACTTGTTCTACAGACATTAATTTTTCTTTTACATAGTTATCAAATGCCATTGGGTGTGGCCGAAAAGAAAAATAAATGTTTTTATCATCTCGGACTAGTTCTGTAAACTTATCTTTATAATGAAAGAAATGGCTTCCCCCTAATTTTTCATCAACAGTCCATCTTGGAGTCCATAATACCTTTAACTGCCCTTGTTGACTTCCCCAATTTTTCCATACTTCATTATCTTCGCCTTTAACAGCAGTTTTCAAAACACTTTCCAATATAGGCACTCCTAAATATTTTACCTGTCTCAATCCCAGTTTTGATGTAATAGAAAATTTATGCCTTACTAAATGTTCCATTTCCAAATTACTAACAAAATGATAATAAATATTTCGTGCAAATCCTCTTTCATATTCTAAATTCATCGCACTTGATATAGACGCAAAAATTGCATATGGTATGTAACAGGTTTTTGCATATTCCAAAACATTTTTACTTCGATAGACTTCCGGAAGATATGTCTCATACGGTCTCTGATAAAATACATAGTCCGGCTGTAATTCTTTCAGAGAAACCCAGTTTCCGTTTTTTTCGGATTGAACAATTTCCGTTAACCCTTCTTTCACCGCATAGTCATAAGCAATGTCTTCTTTGTGACCGCCTGTTTTTATGTCATATTCCGGAATAGTAAAGATAATTGTTTCTATGTTATCTCTTTTCTTCATTTCCTCATACACAATCTGTTGTTTTCCCCATACTTCCGGCATTTGTAATAAAAATACTATCCTGATTTTTTTATCTAGATTATTCTGTTTCTTTTTCAACTTTTTTAGTTTCTGAAAAGTTTTGAAATCTTCTTTCGTGATACGTTGTTTTAACGCACATACCATTTTTTTACTTATATTATTGTATGGTATCGTGCTATCCAAATATATCTCGTTTATTTTTGCTTTAAACCTGTTTAACATGCCCATAAACCTTCTCTTCTTATCCTTTACGAACTTCTTTTATTTTCTCGATTATAAGTTTGCGTTTCAAGAATAATACAAACAAAATAGCAGCAATAATTACATATCTTACAATAACAAATGGATATAAAACCGTCAGTACAACCATAGTTATTAAAAATCCAATGCTTAATATACTTAAAAATTTTGTATCGTATAATTTCCAATTTTCTTCCCCAAACTCTTTTTTACATATCTTTTTCATGCACGAATAGTTTGTCAGGCAGAAAATA
Source organism: Lachnospiraceae bacterium (assembly GCA_902381685.1). Lineage (GTDB taxonomy): Bacteria > Bacillota > Clostridia > Lachnospirales > Lachnospiraceae > Faecalimonas. Next base: position 1,578,409 of record LR698958.1, read on the forward strand.
ATATATGCAATTAAGGTTGTATATCCCGCTGCAATGTAACCAAACATCTGAATAAAAATGAAGTTTAATACTACATTGACAAGTGCGCTGATAATTGAACCTTTTATTAGCAGTGTATTTTCTCCGAAATAAAATTCAATATTAATTGATAATTGTGACATAAATAAAAAGAACAGACTGGCTGCAATTGGTGGCACAACCCAAATTGCCTCATAGTATTCAGGTCCTGCGATAAATCTCATTAATTCCGGCGTTATCAGAATCAATAAACTTAACATAACCGCAACTAATATAGAAATTCCATTTGCAATATTTTTAATATTTTTCTGCTTTTTATCTCGTATACTTTTATATGTCCACGGAACAAATGAACCATTAATCGCATTGATAACAAAGTTCAATACTAACCCCATGGAATATGCCACTCCATAAATTCCCGCCTTATCTCTACCACTTAAATAATCAATCATCAATCTGTCTGACTGATTAAATACCATCTGTGATAAATAATATGGAATAAGCGGTAAATTAAATTTTAAGGCAAAAATCCAGTATTCTTTTACATATAATGATTTTCCTTTTTTCCAATTATAAAAATATAATATTAAGCCGACAATAATATTCGCCATGGCACACCCGATAATACGTGCCACACCTCTGTTTTCAGCAGGAATAACTAATAAAATTCCTATAACTGGACTTAATACTGCAATCAACAGAGTTAAAGATACAAGCCCTTTGTATTTAATATCAAATCTCTGTTTTCCTGACCAAAATCCTAAGGCCGGTGAGGTAAATAATTCAGCAAACATTGTCAGCATGAGCACAAACGGAAGTCCTAATAAAGAATCCCAACTTTTATGTGCTATAAAATAAATCGCAAAAATGCCTACTGTAAAAGCAGTGCTTAACCCCTGTAAAGAAGAGATGAACCTATCCCTATCCTCTTCAAACTTAATCATCGCAGTATTAAAAACACCATACTGCAAATTTAAGGTTGCAAAAATAATAATCAGGCTCATCCACGACTGGTATACATTTGTCATACCGTATTCTTCAGTTGTTAATAATCTTGTAAAAATAGGAATTGTGAAAAAAGAAATTCCTTTTTGAATGATATTACAGACGACAAACCACGCTGACGCCTTTGCTTCATTCGATAAATTTTTATATAAATTTATAAAACGTTTCATGAATTACTCCATTCTTCAAATGTTTCTTTTTCCCATGGCATTCCTCTGTCAAAATGTAAAGGCCACGGATATGCTTCCTCTCCCGTAATATGATTTTTCACTTCACTTATTGGTTTTCCTTTTTTTGCAGGAATTCCTTTATAAGTAAAGCCCTCTTCGGAATCACCACCCATAACTGCACCTGCACAAACTAACACGTTTTGTCTAATGTGTGTCCCCGGAAGAATAGTTGTGTTGGAACAGATTGTTGAAAAACTCTCCACAATTGAACCTTTAATTTCATTTGATGGTGGAGTAAAATCATTGGCAAACAGTACTCTTGGACAAATCCAAACATAGTCATGAATTTTATTATCCGCACTGATAAATACATCACTGTGAATGTTAACATAATTGCCGATTTCTACACCATCTTGAATATCTGAATTTGTCCCTATCCTTACGCAGTCTCCTATGGTTGTATTCTCTCTTATTGTAACACGGTGACCCGTCTGAAATTCTTTACCAACTTTTACATCACCATAAATAATCGCTCCACTGCGAATCAGACTTCCTTCGCCAATAACCAGTTTAGGCTGTTTGTAATTTTCTCTGTCTCTATAATATCCTGCAAGATGTTCTCCGAGAATGCTATTAGCACCAATAAATGTATTAGCACCAATCTCTACATTATCATGGATAATCGTTCCACGTTCGATATATACGTTATCACCCAAAATAACATCATTCCCTACAAAAACGCCTTCTTCCAAAATAACATTTTTTCCTCTTTTCATATATATCCCTCTATTTATTTCCATGCATTTAAACATGAAATGATATGGTCTACTTCTTCGTCCTTTAATCCATAGAACATAGGCAAACTGATTTGTTCATTTGAAATTTTTTCCGCAATCGGATAATCTCCCTGCTTATGTCCCAAATCTTCGTATGCTTTTTGTAAATGAATCGGAATCGGATAATGAATCATTGTTCCGATATTATTTTCGGAAAGATACTCTATTAATTCTTCTCTTCTCTCTGAACGAATTGCAAAAATATGCCATACGGGTACATTCTCTTCCTTCACCGTTGGAAGTACAATATTTGGATTTTTAATTTCATTTAGGTAACGGTCTGCAATTTTTCTTCTTCTTTCATTCCATTTATCTAAATGCCCCAATTTTACATTTAAAAATCCTGCCTGCATCTCGTCTAATCTTGAATTAGTGCCTTTATAAATATGATTGTATTTTTTCTCTGAACCATAATTTCCAATTGCACGTACTTTTTTGGCAAGTTCTTCATCGTTTGTTGTAATCGCTCCTGCATCTCCCAAAGCGCCTAAATTTTTACCCGGATAAAAACTAAATCCTGCTGCATCTCCCAAATTTCCGGCTTTTTTTCCTTTATACTCTGCTCCGTGTGCCTGTGCTGCATCTTCAATTACTTTTAAATTATGTTTTTTAGCAATTTCTAAAATACCGTCCATATCACATGTCTGCCCATATAAATGAACTGCTATAATGGCTTTTGTTCTCTCTGTAATTTTCTCTTCTATAAGATCTGGATTAATTGTATATGTCTCAATATCCGGTTCTACAAAAACTAATTTTGCTCCCACATATGTCACTGCCAATGCTGTAGCAATAAATGTATTTGAAGGTACAATAACTTCGTCTCCTTCTCCTATATCATAGGCTTGAAGAATCATTCGCAATGCTTCCAAACCATTTCCTACACCTATACAATATTTTGCTCCACAATATTGAGCAAATTTTTTGTTAAATGTTTCCTCTTGTTCTCCCTGGATAAACCAGTTTTTATCGAACACCTGCTGAAACATTTCTCCCATTTCATTTTTTAATTCTTTGTGCATAATATGAAAATCATTAAATGGTATCATGTGCTTTTCTTCCTCCTTCAAAATACGCTTCTGCCATATGGCAGTATTCATTATAATCTCTTATATAATCCGCTTCATCATAATGCTTTGATGCCAATACAAGCAACACCGCATCATCAGAAAAATCATACATTTCCCGCCAAACCATCGGACCTATATATAACCCTTGATTGACTTTATTTAAAACAACATATTCTTCTTCATATGGAGTGTTGACTTTGATTGTTACACTGCCATGTAAACAAATAAGTACCTGTTCCAAATCATTGTGTGAGTGATAGCCTCTTGTTTCATTCTTTGGAACGTCGGTAATATAATATAACCGATTTACTACAAACGGAATATCTTCTCCAACTTCAATTGGTACTAAATGTCCCATATATTTTGTACTGTTCTTTGTGTTTATAATATCTTTAAATTCAACTATTTTTGTATTAGAAACCATTATTTTCGCCTCTGTGCCTTACAAATACCGTCAACACGTTTATACTGCCAATATAAAAACTGGTCAAAGTATTTTATTGTTACACACAATTTTTCTGTTACCGATTTTGTATTCTTTCTTTCATAATTATATAAAAATAACCTTCTGCTCCTTCGGTCACACTCTTCTATGTGTGGCAAAAGCACATATTTCTTTATTTTTTCCAAATCTGCGCAAATTGCCGGACTCTGTTTTCCACTTGAAACACCGTCAAATAAGTAAATTGTAACATATCTATCCATAAAGACTATTTTTATATGGTTCCGAACCAGTTTAAACATAAATGGGTAATCTTCAATAAGTCGCATTCTTTCATCGTATTTTCCCACTTTGTCATAAACATCTTTTTTATAAAATGTTGCCGGAGCACAAAAACAATTCTCATTAAACATTTTTCGATAAATCTTATCTCTATTTCCTTCCTTTAATAACTTAATAAGATGTTTCTCCGGTAAACATGTTGTTCTTTGAGGATTAGAAAGTGAAATTCCTTTCATTTTTCCTGTAACAACTTCTGCGTCCTTTTTCAAAAACTCATCTACTATTTCTTTAATAATTTCTTTTGAAGCATAATAATCGCCACAACCTAAAAAGCCAATAATATCTCCTGTTGCCAATTCTAATGCGCCATTAATATTTTTTACTGTCCCTTCATTTTGAGCATGATGTTTTAAAATAATTTTTTTATTTTCTGCCTCTGCTTTCTTTTGGAAAGGTAAAAACATATCTTCCTGATAGTTTTCCGAACCATCATCACTAATAATAATTTCTATATTCTGATAAGTCTGCTCAAGAATTGCTTCCACTGTTTTGTTCAAACCACTAAAATCTTTATATGTTAAAACAATAATTGTTACAAGTAAATCCTGTTTCATCTTTTTTCCTCTTTACTTCTCTTAATGTCCTTTGGAAAGTTCCAGCAAATATTCTCCGTACGGCGTATTAGGCAATTCTAATGCCAGTTTTTCTAACTGTTTGCTGTCAATAAATCCTCTCTTATATGCAATTTCCTCAATACATGACACATATAAGCCTTGTCTTTTTTGGAAAGTCGCAACAAAGTTTGCTGCTTCCAACAATCCGTCCGGCGTTCCCGTATCAAGCCACGCAAAACCTCTTCCAAGTAACTCTACTTTCAACTTTCCTCGCTTCAAATATTCGTTGTTTACACTCGTAATTTCTTTTTCTCCTCTTGCTGAAGGTTGTACATTCTTGGCAATCTCCACAACATCATTATCATAGAAGTATAATCCCGGCACGGCATAATTTGTTTTTGGGTTTTCCGGTTTTTCTTCAATTGACAATACGTTTAGTTCATCATCAAACTCCACAACTCCATATGCGCTTGGTTCTTTAACATAATATCCGAAAATAGTTGCCCCTTCTTCTCTCGCTGTAGCATTCTTCAATACATCTGACAAACTTTGTCCGTAAAAAATATTATCACCTAAAATTAATGCTACGTCATCATCTCCAATAAAATCTTCTCCAATGATAAAAGCCTCCGCCAAACCATTCGGCTGCTCCTGAACAGCATAAGAAAGTTCAATTCCCATTTTATGTCCGTCACCCAATAAATTTCTAAATCCGTCAATATCTTTTGGTGTGGAAATAATTAAAATTTCCCGAATGTCTGCCAATAATAAAATAGATAACGGATAATAAATCATCGGTTTATCATATATAGGAACAATTTGTTTTGAAATCACTTTTGTTATAGGATACAATCTACTGCCTGTTCCTCCTGCAAGAATAATTCCTTTTCTTTTTTTCATCTTTTCATCTCCAATTCTTCTGAAATATATTATTGATTTCCATACATTTCTTTGTAGTATTGCTGATAAGAACCGCTTGTGACGTTTTTCATCCAGTCTTCATGCTCCAAATACCACTGAATTGTCTTTTTAATACCCACTTCAAATTTTGTTTCAGGTGTCCAGCCCACTTCTTTTTCTATTTTATCCGGTGCAATTGCATAACGTCTGTCATGCCCTTTTCTATCTGTTACATAAGTAATGAGTGACTCTGAAATATTTTTTCTTCTCTCGTCATTTTCCGGCAAAAGTTCTAATAATGTATCTAAAATAATGTGTATAATTTCAATGTTTTGTTTTTCATTATGTCCGCCAATGTTATATGTCTCATATAATCTGCCTTTTTCCTGAACAGCATCAATTCCTCTGACATGATCTTCTACAAATAACCAATCTCTCACATTTTTCCCATCACCGTATACCGGAAGTTTTTCCCCTTTCAACGCATTATTAATCACAAGTGGAATCAGTTTTTCAGGAAACTGATATGGTCCGTAATTATTACTGCAGTTTGTAATATTTGCAGGGAAACGATATGTGTCCATATACGCTTTTACTAAGAAATCTGATGATGCTTTACTAGCAGAGTAAGGACTGTGTGGATCATATGGCGTTGTTTCGTAAAAATATTCATCACTATTTTCCAGAGAACCATATACTTCATCTGTAGACACATGAAGAAATTTTTTATCTTCTTTATAAACACCGTCATCAATTTCCCATGCTTTTTTTGCGGCATTTAATAATACTAAAGTTCCAAGCACATTTGTCTTAATAAAAACTTCCGGTTCTTTAATGCTTCTGTCCACATGGCTTTCTGCCGCAAAATGAACTACTCTGTCAATTTCATTTTCTGCAAATATTTTTTCAATTGAATCTCTGTCACAAATATCTGCTCTTACAAATTGATAGTTTGGAAGATTTTCTACCTCTGACAAATTTTCCAAGTTTCCTGCATAAGTTAACTTGTCCACATTAATAACTTTAATGTTTTCCCCATAAGTTTTTAACATATAGTGAATATAGTTTGAGCCGATAAACCCTGCTCCGCCTGTTACTAAATATGTTCTCATTTTGCTCCTCCTTACATTCTAAGCCATTTCTTCTTCTCGTGATACTCGTTCAAAACAATCCCCGCCAAACGGATATTTAATGTTTTCAACTGATGTACCATTTTTCCTACTTCTTCTCCATTTTCACAATCTTTCGCAACAACAATGAAGTTGTTTTCGCAAACGCTTGCAATCTTCTTTGCAATACTATTTTCTTCCATACTCATCATATCCATAATGATATAATCATATTCTTTTTTGTACTCTTCAACCAACTGTACAAATTTTTCACTATATACGATTTCTTCTAAATGGAGAGTATCCTTTAATACAACACTTTTCACCGAGCCTGATACATTCTCTGCTTTTTTTAATTCTTTTTCTAAAAAATTCTTTGTTTCCTCGCCACTTTCTTTTTGGAAAGACAGATATACAACTTTCTTACCTGCTTTTAACAGATTTTCTACAAGTTGACGTGCCACAAAAGTTTTTCCTGTCTTTCTTGATAAACTGGTAATTCCCCAAACTTTAGATTCAGATAATAAAACAATTTCTCTTAAGTTCTCAATATCAACCATTGCTCTTCCCATAACTATCTCCTTCTTACTGTAGTCAGACATTCAAGTTCCGTATAATACTGCACATCTTCTTCTGTTCGGATTTTTTTATCCGATACAAACCAGATAAATAACCCTAATGCTGCTAAAATTGCACCGACAATAAATCCTAACGCAATTTTCATAATGCTAATTCCACCTTCATTGCTTGTACTTACCTTTTTCAATGTTTCTACACTAATGCTGTCATCTTTGTATTTTTCCTGCATCCATTTTTCAGATGCTTTCACATAACGATTTAATAATTCTTCATCTTGTTCTACATTTTGTGCCTGCATTGTAAGTGTATAACAACTTGATTCTACTTCTGTTGTAATGCCACTTAAAAGCGCTTTTTCTTCCTTTGAAAATTCATTTGAATCTAATAATGTGTTTCCACTTATTAAACCTTTATACGCATCAAAATAAACACTTCTTTTCGTTTCAAGTGTTTCTTTCTGCTCTGTATCCAAGTCATACACTAAATAAACACTTTGTGTTACTGACGCCTCTGATTTTCCTTTCAAAACAGCACCCATTGCCCCAGCAACAATAATTCCCGCCAAAATAATCACCCAAATGTTTAAAATATACATTTTACATAATTTTCCAAAACTTAAATCTCGTTCCATTCTTTTTTCCTCCATCGTTCATATTGTTCCATTGCCATTATCCATATAAATATCGGTATGCATGAAAAGAGTATTTCTCCCTTTATCTCAAAGACAACACAAAGTAACAATACCCACAAATACATTGTTTTGTCTGCTGAGTTCATTCTTTTCTTAAACATGCTTAGACCGAGTGGTATATAAAAACTCAAATATCTCAATAACGCAAATCCTAAACCACCAAATAATAGCGACCGCATAATTCCTGCATCTGTTGACATATAATATCCGGTCAAAGTTGTGTACATTCCATCTCCAAACAAAATTGTTTTTATTTCAGGAACAAAAAGCATCTGCTCTATCAACACATTAGATGACTCGGTTTCAAATTTTCCTGTTTTTGCAAAAGTAACAAACAAATCAAACGCCCAGTTAAACCATGTTTTAATGGTTTCATTTCTACTTTGCAAAACAAAAAGTGCAATACAGCCCATCAATCCTGCTACAATTACGCCGACTAAAATCTTCGGACGTTTTTTCATAAGTCTGATGAACAGTACAACCAGCACGCAACCGCCAAATAGTGAACCTACCCTTCCATAAAACAAAGTTCCTACTAATAGAAATAATGAAATTCCCACATTCAGCCAAATTCGTTTTTGTTTTATTCTCGTTTCAATAAGATAACTGTTAAATATAATAGCCAGCACACATTTGAATGTATATTCAAAACCTGAAAATCCGCCCCAGCCATATCTTGTTTTATATCTTGCATCCATAGCCATTAATTTAGAATGATCACTTTCTTTTATCAACTGATAAAAAATATCTTTTATACTTGGAAAAAGCATCATAATAATTGTACTGCAGATGTATAAACAACAGGAATATATGAAATACTTCATAAACGTTTCTTTTGTTGCTTCCGGGATATTTTTAATAATTACAAGTACTATAAATAGCATTCGTATTAGGATTTTTATCATGCCTAATATCGAGTCTGTCAGATAAGTAAAATCCCCCGTATTATAAATAACCGGTATAATTAGACTTAAACAGATTAACAAGACTATCCCTGATACGCAAATCAACGCCTCTGAATGTGCAATAGACGAAACTATTTTCTTCAGATAGTTCAAATTCAATGCAATATACGCAAGAGGAATAACGTAAGCCCATATATATAATACTATACTCCCTTTTGTCGTAATAAAAGGAAAAAAGTGATATGCACATAATAGTAATATCCAAAGTTTAAACTCACCTTTTTCCCAAAACAAACTTTTCACCTATTCACCTTCTTTTATAACTCTTCTATTAACTGTTTCCATTGTTTCATAATCTCTTTCTCAGAAAATTTTGATAGATTTTCTTCTGCCTTCTCCGCCATCTTTTTCCTTAACGAAGTATCACAAATCAACTTTTCTATTGTTTCTGCCATTTTTTCTCTATCATATGGCGGAACAAGAATACCATCAACTTTATCCCGGATAATTTCTTTTGGTCCGCTTATAATATCGAAACTAACACACGGCAAATGATTCGCCTTTGCTTCCAGTAAAACTAATGGTAACCCCTCTCTATAAGAAGTTAAAACAAATATTCCCGCCTGTCCATAAATTGACGAAACATCTGATACTTCTCCTTTCAGAATAACCTGCTTGTCCAACTTTTCTTTTTTTATTTGCTGCTCTATCTCAAAAAATGTATCTCCATTTCCATAAATGTACCATTTCCAGTCTTCGTGCTTTCCCAACACCTTTCTCGCAACTTCCACTAAAATATCATATCCCTTTTCTTTACTGAATCTTCCAACAGATAAAATAATTTTGGAATCAGAATTATATTCTGAACAGTTATTCAATACCTCTTCTGTTATGCTGTTATAAATAAAATCCACCTTTTTATCAGATAACCTGAATTTTTCTTTATAATCTTCCGCGTTTTGTTTCGTCAGCGTAATTACTTTTTTAGAAAAAATGGAAGTCATATAACGTACCATTGTAATCTTCTTTTCATGCCATCTGCTTAATAAAGCTTCATGGTCGCAAAAAACATTTTTACACTTCAGACCAAATGTCATCAAAATTACCGGAAGCGAAACCTGAAATCCCATTAAAAATAAAATATCAATCTCTTTTTCTTTAATCAATTTTCTTAATTTTTTTCTTCCTTTTATGAGAACTTCTCTTCCTCTGCAATCTTCTTCCGTTAAATATTCTAATCCTTTTATTTCAGAATTAAGAATATATTTTGTTTTTTCTCCACTTTTTACCAGAGATACTATATAAACTTCGTAATCTTTACTTAGTTTATTTGCCAAACCAACCAGTACCTGATTGATTCCGCCTAAAATACTCATATCCCATGAAATAAACATTATTCTCTTCATCAGATATTCTCCATTATTTCAATTTATCAAATGCTGTTTTTGATTTTGTCTGCATTGCATATATCATTTTTCCTAACAACAGATTCATCAATGCAACTTTACTTTTAAATACTAAATTACATACCTTTTCCTGCTTAGAGTTTCCTTTTGCATTTTGACACGCTTCTTTTGAATGTGTATCTTTTAGTAATTTTTTCACACGGTCAAACTGCTCTTTAAAACTATAATTGCCTGCCGGTGAACAATTTCTTACAATACCGGCAACAGCATGCTTAATATATATATTAGCAACCTGCTCTTTACAATTTTCTTCATAGACACCATTTTTTTCAAGCAAATTTTTCATACAATCGAATCTTAAGTTCATAATTTGAAGAAAATCCGGTAAAAATTTCTGTGTCAGCGCATCTTTTGATGCCTTTATATAGTGGTATCCCGTACAACATACAACGGATAACGTAGAAATTTCATTCCAAAATTCTGTATTGAAAATAAAATCCTCAATTAATACCTGTTTTGAGAAAACAAGTTTCTTCCTCTCTATAATCTCTCTTCTGTATAGTTTGTTCCATGTATATGCAAACATTTTTGCCGTATCAATATAGGCGGCTCTGGAAATAACTTCCGCTTTTTTATTCCAATAGCCCGGCTGTGTCTTTACTTCTCTACTGATATTAACCTGTTTTCTATTTTCTTCCATTGTATCGTGTTTATAACCGGATACGATTAAATCTGCCCCTTTACCTTCCCGAAACATTCTCTCAAAGGTATCTTCTTCTACCCAGTCATCTGCGTCAACAAATCCGACATATTCTCCAGTTGCAATTTCCAACGCAGAATTTCTGGCAGCACTTAACCCTTCATTTTTATCTTTTTTAATTAAACGAATTCTGTTATCTCCTTCTGCCAGTTTCTCCAAAACCTTTCTTGTGGAATCTTTACTTCCATCATCAACCGCTATAATTTCAATGTCCTTTAAACTCTGTTTTGAAATACTTCCTATACAATTTTCAACTACTTTTTCCGCATTATATGCAGGAACAATTACACTTACTGCAATTCTATTCTCCATTATCTTCCCACCTTTAATTTGGTAAATAATTTTGTATTTTTCGTCTTCACATAAGTGATTGTTTTTGCCTCTAAATAAGTGAGGAAAGTACAGTGCCACTTAATCGGCAATAACAATATTTTCATATAAAGAGAACGTGGTTTTGCCAATTTACCCATCTCATTAATTCTCGGATTCTGCAGCATTTTTTTGATTTCTTTTTTCTTTTCTTTTGCTGTCATCTCACATTTCGGGTTTGTAATATTTTCCACGCAGCCAACAAAACGTTCCATATAACGTCTTGCAATCATTTCCATGCTTTCCGGTCCCCCAACTTTCCATTCTTTGTAAAGATTTACCATCCAGCCATGCTCTTCCTCACGTTTTTCATACATTCCCGGTCTGTATGCCGCTGTCTCCGATTCTGTTCTCGCTCTGAGGAAATGGTAATACTGTTTAGAAGTTACCGTAACTCTCTCCACATTTCTTACCACACTTACGTTAAACGGAAAATCGTCCCAAAACGTTGTTGGAAAACGTAAATTATTTTCCATAACGTATTTTGCCTCAAACAATTTGTTCCACGGCGTATATAAAAGATTTTTGTCAAATAATTTGTACGCATTTCTGCGGAAAGTTTCTTTATTCGGATAAACCGCGTCTTCCACCACATAATTGTCGGTCATAAATTGACCATCTCCAATAAACGTATCAATATAAAATCCTGCCACAACAAGTTGTGCATTGTCACGTTTTGCAAGATTATACATATCCTCTAACATGGTAGGCTCTGCCCAGTCGTCTGAATCAAGGAAATAGAAATATTCTCCTTTTGCCATTTCAATCGCCATGTTTCTGGCACTTGGAGCACCACCGTTTTCTTTATGAATCACACGGATTCTGTGATCCTTCTCTGCATAAGCATCACAGATTTCTCCACTTTTATCAGGAGTTCCGTCATCTACAATTAAAAATTCCCAATCTTTTAATGTCTGTGCCTGAATACTTTCAATGGCTTTTCCCACATATTCTTCTACCTTATATACAGGCATAATGATACTTACTTTAATATTATTTTCCATCTTTTCTACTTGTATAGTTACTGACCAGTTACTATACTCCCCTTTCATCGTTTACTTTTTTGTTTTCCACAATATACATTTCTTAATAATGTTATTTTATGTACCACATAAATCATGGCAATAGACCAAATCACTTTACATGCAAATACAACTACCAGTCCCGTCGGATAAGAAAATTTCCCACTCAATACGGACCATGGAAATGTATTTAATTCAACTAAGTGAAAACATAATACAATCAAAGAATTTTTTCCATATAAACTTAATAATTCTGCGATTTTTCCACATTTTTTCTCAAGAAATTTTGAAAACTTCAAAATCAGAAACGTTGCGCTAACGGCTCCTATCACATCTAGAAATCCTCCTCCATAATTGTTTCCAACCATATAAAGTTTTCCACTGTATATAACCGCTATACCCCAAAATATTGCAGATAAACAAAATACTTGTTTGTTATTCCCATATATTTGTAACATGTTTTTCTGTTTTATAAAATATCCTATCTGAATAAAGAAAATTGCACTTAATCCCGCCTGTACACTCATTGGTAACCATACTATTTTCGCAGTAAAATAACCTATTATAGAAAGTACAGTTCCCCATACATATAGATTTTTGCTTTTTAAAAGGAAATGAAAAATAACATCTGCCCAAAACATTGCCAGCAAAAACCAAATTGCCCCAATTATCCTAAAGTTCCACTTTAAAAAATGTGTAAAGGTTCCGCTTCCATAAAGAGCAGCCAGAATCCATGACTTTGCATTTTCTAAAATTCCTGTCATTCCAATCCCTTGTCGCAATTGAAATAATGTAGAAAATGCAATAACAAAAATACATGTCATTATATATGGTAATATTAATGTCTTCACCTTCGTTATAATATATTTACTGTCACTAATTTCTTTTTTCTTGAAAAAATATCCGTTAATCAAAAAGAATAACGGCATATGGAAACTAAAAATAAAATCTCCCATTTTTGCCGGAATTGACATATGACCTAAAACAACTGCTAACATTCCAATTCCTTTTGCAATATCAAATGATTTTTCTCTCTGGTTCATGCCCACTTTCATCTTGTCCTTACGCTAACTCTTTTTCCACTAACTGAAATGCAGATTCAATTACCTTGTCCATATCATAATACTTATATTCTGCCAAACGGCCACCTAAAATCAAGTTGCTTTCTTTATCTGCCTTTGCTCTGTATTTCTGATACAATTCCTGATTCTTCTCATCATTAATCGGATAATACGGCTCCATTCCCTCTTTCCAGTCTGCCGGATATTCTTTAGTAATGACCGTCTTGTCCTGTGTACCATATTCAAAATGTTTATGCTCAATCACGCGGGTATACAGTGTTTCTCTATCCGTATAGTTTACAACCGCCACCCCTTGATGGTTCTCTTCATTTAATACTTCTGATTCAAAATGAAGGCTTCTGTATTCCAATTTCCCATAGCAGAAATCATAGAGGGAATCCAAAGTTCCCGTATAAAGCACCTTTTCTCCTAAAGCGCTGTATTTTTCTCTATTCTCATTGTAATCTACACCAAGTTCTACATCGCAGCCTTCAAACAATGCATTGATTAAAACATTGTAACCACCAACAGGAATACCCTGATATAAATCATTAAAATAATTATTGTCATAAGTATATCTGACTGGTAACCTTTTAATGATAAATGACGGAAGATCTTTACAGTCTCTCCCCCATTGTTTCTCAGTGTATCCCTTAATTAATTTCTTATAAATATCTTCTCCGACCAAGCTGATCGCCTGCTCTTCAAGATTTTGTGGCTCTCCGCTGATTACTGCACGCTGTCTGTCAATAATCTCTTTCGCTTCCTTCGGTGTGGCCACACCCCACATTTTGCTGAATGTGTTCATATTGAATGGCATATTATAAATTTCACCTTTATAATTTGCAATCGGAGAATTTGTATAACGGTTAAATTCAACCAATGAATTTACAAAATCCCACACTTGGCGGTTACTTGTATGGAAGATGTGCGCCCCATATTTATGCACATGGATTCCTTCCACGTCTTCACAATAAATATTTCCACCTAATGTTTCTCTTTTTTCCACTACTAAACATTTTTTACCCTGCTTACGCGCAAAATAAGCAAATGTTCCCGCAAATAATCCTCCGCCTACAATGACATAATCATATTTCTTCATTATTCATACTCCTTTTCATCGCTCTCTGCCGCATGGAAAACGTATTCCGGTCCTCCGCCATTTGTCTTAAATGCTTCCGTACTGTCAGATTTCAACAGTACAATAAATGTCTGGAAAATCAACTGTATATCTTTCCAAATGTTAAACTGCTCTATATACATCATGTCCATAATAAGTTTATCTTTCGGAGTTGTATTATATTTTCCCGCAATCTGTGCATATCCTGTCAAACCTGCTTTTACACGAAGACGATATCTAAACTCCGGAAGTTGTTTTTCATACTCATTTACATTTTCCAACATTTCAGGACGCGGTCCCACAAAACTCATATCCCCTTTTAGTATGTTGAGCAACTGAGGAAGTTCGTCCATACGGATTTTTCTTAAAATCTTTCCCGGTTTTGTAATTCTGTCGTCATCATCTGTCACCGAACGATTTTCCACATTTTCTTTCATTGTACGGAACTTGTACACTTCAAATACCCTTCCGTTCAACGTCGCACGTTTCTGCTTAAAGAAAATAGAACCTCCGTCATATGCTTTGATTGCAATTGCACTCACAATCCAAATCGGTGAAGTCAGAATTCCAAGTACGATGGCAAGTCCCATATCAAGAAGTTTTTTTGCAATTCTCTGTTCCATCGTCCAAGCCTTAACGTTTGCATTTAAAACAGAAACGTCGTCAAGCAAGTAATACTTAGCATTCATCTCCACAATATCTTCTATTTCCGGATTGAAATAAATATGGGTCTTCTTCTTATAACAATACCGTATAATTTCACTTCTCTCCACAACAGGAACATCTTGAATAAACACAGTATCCGCTTTATCTATTGTTTCCCATATTTTTTTATCCTTGTAATCTAAAACATAATCAATTTTATATTGTTTCCTAAAACGTGAAATAGCCCTTGTAATACAGTCCAAACTTTCCTGTGAGGACGTAATGATACAGCAACTGTCCGGTTCGTGTATCTTAAAAAACAGTGCATTTCCCGCATACGCAAAAATAACAATAACAATAAGTTGTACGATATATGCTATTATTAATGCCCCTATACTGCTTAATCTAAACGCAGTAATGCTGGGTGTAATCGTATTCATAATCATTAATTGTAAATATACTACTAAATCAGTAAAAAACGTTGCCAAACTAATAGAATATATGATTGGTTTGCTCTTTCTTCGCCCTACATCATACATTCCGTAAATTCTCAAAAACAAGATACCTACTATAGCAAATGTCGTCATTGTAATTCCCATTGTTCTTGACAATCGAATCAACGATGGATTTTCTTCTGACAAAATCAACATGAATACACCCAACAATGACAAATATAAAATTGCTTTAATAACAAGCCACATTGTGGCCTCGAATTTTCTTATCCAATAACTCATTTTTCCACCACCTATTACAATATCACACCTCATTATAAACGATAGTCCAATATTCCGCAAGGTTTCTTTCCTTAATTATATCTTATTTTGTAATATTTTTGTAACATTTTTTCTCATCACTTTTTCAGATATAATAAAGTTATTCCCCATTTTCCTATCTTTTTTATAAAAAGGGGGTGTCGCAAAATCATCAAATTAGATGATTGAGCGGCACCCTCGCTCTATACATATCAAAAAATCCGAAAAGATTCCCCAAATAAAAGGATTCCTTCCGGATTTTGGCGTACTTTAATAATGCCTCTGTTTTATGGCTTTTTAGGCAGTTTCTTTAACTAGAAAAAGGTAACTTCCTGTACGCTCCTTTTGGATTTTAGCATGCAGTTTATTGATATTATAACCCATACAAAGCAAAAGAATTTCTAGTTTTACCTTGCTTTTTCCACGGAGTAGAAATCTTTGAAATTCATAATCATTCTTCAAAACCCCAAATGCCCCCTCTACTTGAATGGAACGGTTCATGCGGTATTTAATCCCTGTTTCACTTAGGATATTTTTATAGGATTCCTGACGCTTCTCCAGAAAACTTTTAGAAACATATAACCGTTTATTCCCTTTTGCTTTGGTACATTTTTCTTTATAGGGGCAGCCGGTACAATCCTCGCATTCATAAACGGTTACTTCCGATTCATAACCGCTCTTGCTTTTCTGTTTTTTCATAAAAATGGGAAATAGCGTTTTCCCGGCATGGCAGGTGTAGGTATCCGTCTTTTCATCATATCCCATATTTTCCCGTTTGCTGATATCCTGCTTAAAGTTTCGCTTCTTCCATTTCTCATAAGTCTGTGGTTTGATGTATGGCTTCTGCTTTGCACTTCTTAGGTAAGTATACACTTCTTCGCTTTCATATCCGGAATCGGCGGTTACGCTCGGATAACGGAACCCCAGGTTCCTCTCCATTGTCTTTAAGAACGGAACTAATGTCCAGACATCATTCCGATCCTGAAAAATATCCGTTGCCACGATATATTCACTGTCTACTGCGATCTGTACATTATACCCGGGCTTTAACTGTGCATTTCTCATATGGTCGTCTTTCATGTGCATAAAGGTTGCATCAGGATCTGTTTTGCAATAATTGTTTCTTCCCTGAAAGTTTGCCGTATGCCAGTCATAAACGGTCTGCCGTTCCAGAAAGCTGTGAAAAGTTCAAAATACCGTTGGTTTCTGCTTTTCCGTTTTCCACGTCCATGAACAAAAACGGAGTGGTCTGTTCGACAGCGTTCTTCTAAAAAACAAACGATTTTCTGTAAATCCGGTGTCTTTGTTTCCGAAGCAACCGAAAAATCCT
This sequence comes from Lachnospiraceae bacterium, assembly GCA_902381685.1. Taxonomy (GTDB): domain Bacteria; phylum Bacillota; class Clostridia; order Lachnospirales; family Lachnospiraceae; genus Faecalimonas. The sequence continues at coordinate 1,595,495 of LR698958.1, forward strand.
TCATATATTCTCTGTTCAGATGCTGTATTGCCTCCTGTATCTTCCTGAACATTTTTTCTTCCCATTTTTCCCACAGATTTTTTCCAGACAAAGGTATATTTATTTGCACAGGCTTCTAATTTAGTTCCGTCAATAAATACTGTTTCCTTTGACAGTTCCCCTGCCTCTTCCAAGCGTCTTACCATTTGGTAAAAAAGATTTTCGCAGGCATCTGCAAGAAAACCGGTACGAAAACGAGCAATCGTACTGTGGTCAGGGGCTTTCTGTCCGGCTAGCAGCCACATAAAGTTGATGTCCCGTTTACAGGCAGTTTCAATTTTTCTCGAAGAATAGATGTTTTGAGAATAAGCGTAGGTAAGAATCTTGAACATGGTCTTTGGATCAACTGCTGGATTTCTGCCTTTGGCAGAGTAAGCCTGATACAGCAAGCTGTAATCTAAATCCTCCAGTTCGTGGCTCAGCAGTCGGACAGAATCATCATCAGGAATCAAACCTTCTAAATTTAGTGGCAAAACCAGTTGATAAGGTTCGCCGAATTCGGTATAATTTTTATGGTATTTTAATTTATTAGTCATATCTTATTATACCATGGTTATTTCTCGGG